>NZ_SCVD01000020.1 GCF_004297125.1 Phenylobacterium sp.
CCAGGTTGCTGAAGGTCAGCCCCGAGCAGTTCGACAGCTCGACACCCGCCACCGTCGCCGGATTGGCCGCGTCAGCCGAGGTGATCGTCACGCCCGAGCCAGAAAAGCTCACGCCCTGCAAGCCGATCGTCGAGTACGACCCTGGCGACAACAGGATGGTGTCTCCGCTCTGCGCTGTCCGCAGCGCTGAGATCAGGGATCCCGTGCTCGAAACTATGATTTCCACTTAAAGCCACCTGCGATTACGACGTCCGCAAGGTACGCGCGGTGAGTTAAGGAAACCCCAGCTACACTATAGCAAACAAGCGACGACGGATGCGTGGAAGTACGTTTTCGTCGCTCATCCGGATGTCAGCGGCCAGCTTTTGCCCCTTCGGCGAGCGCCCGCAGGTATTTGCCATACTCGCTCTTTCCCTGGAACTCAGCCGATTTCATCAGTTCTGAGGGATCGATCCAGCCGTTCTCGAACGCAATCTCTTCCAGGCAGCCGATGCGCAGGCCCTGGCGCTGCTCGAAGACGCGGATCAGCTCGCCCGCGCCGATCAAGCTGTCGTGGGTGCCCGCGTCTTCCCAGGCGAAGCCGCGGCCCAGCAGTTCCACATGCAGGGCGCCTTCCTGAAGATAGACATCGTTCAGGGCCGTGATCTCGAGCTCGCCACGCGCCGAGCGCGACAGGGTCTTGGCGATCTCACTGGCGCGGCCGTCATAGAAATAGAGGCCGGTCACGGCGTAGTTGGACTTCGGCTTCGTGGGCTTCTCTTCGATGGAAAGCGCCCGATTGTCGGCCGACAGTTCCACGACGCCATAGCGCTCTGGGTCATGCACCGGATAGCCGAACACGGTCGCGCCGTCCGTACGGGCGTCCGCCGTCTTCAGCATCTGCACGAAGTTCTGGCCGAAGAAGATGTTGTCGCCCAGGATCAAGGTGCTGGGCTCGCCGTTCACAAACTCCTCGCCGAGCAGATAGGCTTCCGCCAGGCCGCCCGGCGTGGGCTGGATGACATACTCGAACCTGACGCCGAAGCGCGAGCCGTCGCCCAGCAGGCGCTTGAAGCCGGCCTGGTCCTCGGCGGTGGTGATGATCAGGATCTCGCGGATGCCGGCCAGGAACAGCACCGACAGCGGATAGTAGATCATCGGCTTGTCGTAGACCGGCAGCAGCTGCTTGGAGACCGCGATGGTCAGCGGGTGCAGCCGGGTGCCGGCGCCGCCGGCCAGGACGATGCCGCGTCTCATGCCTTCACCAGGCCGAGGCGTTCGGAGTCGAACCCGCGCTGGCGGATGCCTTCCACCCAGGCGTAGTTGTCCACGTACCAGCGCACCGTATCCTCCAGCCCCGCGTCCAGCGGCATCCGCGCCGTCCAGCCCAGCTCGCGCTCCAGCTTGGAGGCGTCGATGGAATAGCGGAAGTCATGGCCCGGCCGGTCGGTGACGAAGGTGATCTTCTCGGCATGGCTGGTGTTGGCCGGCGCCATCTTGTCGAGATGGGCGCAGATGATCTTGATGACCTCTAGGTTCCGCTTCGTGGCGTCGCCGCCGATGCAGTAGGTCTCGCCCAGCTTTCCCTTCGACAGCACCAGAAGCAGCGCCTCGGCGTGGTCGTCCACGTGCAGCCAGTCGCGCACCTGGCGGCCGTCGCCGTAGACGGGGATGGTCTTGCCCTCGAGCGCCCGCGTGATCACCGTCGGGATCAGCTTCTCGGGGAATTGGTAGGGCCCGTAGTTGTTCGAGCAATTGGTGATCACCACCGGGAACTTGTAGGTGTGACCCCAGGCGCGGACCAGGTGGTCGGACGATGCCTTCGAGGCCGAGTAGGGCGAGCGGGGGTCGTAGGGCGTCTCCTCCGTGAAGTCGCCATCCTCGCCGAGCGCCCCGAACACCTCGTCGGTGGAGATGTGATGGAAGCGGAAGTCGTCCTTCTTGGCCCCCTCCAGCTTGAGCCAATAGGCGCGCGCGACCTCCAGGAGGATCGCCGTGCCCAGGATGTTGGACTTCACGAAGTCCAGCGGGCCTTCGATGGCGCGGTCGTTGTGGCTCTCGGCGGCCAAGTGCATCACCGCGTCGGGCTGGTGGGTCGCGAACACCCGCTCCACGGCGGCGCGGTCGCAGATGTCCACATGCTCGAACGCATAGCCCGGGTTCGACGCGACGCCCTCGACGTTCTCGAGATTGGCCGAGTAGGTCAGCGCATCCAGGTTCACCACCTGATGGCCGTCGGCGATGGCGCGGCGGACGACGGCGGATCCGATGAAGCCCGCTCCACCTGTGATCAGGATCTTCAAGTACGCCCCCAACGCTGAAAACGACGGGCCTCCCTTACTATGAAAGGAGACCCGTTCAAGACCATAGATTTTCGACGAGGAAGTTCTAACGCCCGGTGACCAAGCCCAGATCAAGCTTGGCCGGAGTCTCGTCGGCGGGCCGCCCATGCCGCCGTTCGATGTCCTTCTGCAGGGCGCGGGCGGCGAAGGCGTGGCCGGTGAACAGGGTGTCGACCGCCCAGCCGACCAGCGGCACGCCCGACGCCACGCTGTCCAAGCCCAGGTAGGCCGCCATCCGCAACAGGGTGGCGCGCGAGGCGCCGGACTGGACGGCTTCGGTCAGCAACACGGCCGCGGCGCCTACCGAATAGACAGTCCCAGCCACCGGAACCCAGGCCAGCACGCCGTCGACGCCGAGGCCCCACGGCCCGAAGCCGACCACCCGGTCGGACAGGAGCTTGATCCGCTCGGCCCGTCTCCAGGCCCGGTGCGCACGGTCGCGGTGGTCTTCCATGTCCATACGAACGCCGGACGCCTGCGGTACGGTTCCGCCGCTAGATCATGTCTCCGGCCGCCGCGTCGAGCAGCAGGAACACGCGGCCCGCCTCCGCGCCCAGCAGGCCCGCCAGCGCCATGCCGGAGGGATCGCGCGCCACGGCGTCGTCGACCAGCGTCTTGTAGCGGCGCACATAGACGCCGGTGCGGCGCTTGACATCGTCGTCGGTGAACAGCCGGCGGGCGATGCGCCGCGTGGCGGCCGGCGCCAGCTTGCGGACCACCTCGCGGCCGCCCTCCTGGTCACCGGTCTGCAGCGCGGCAGCGATCTCCTCGACCCGGCCCGAGGGCAGCAGCTTGGCGGGATCGACACCCATCCGCGCGAGTTCGGCGCCCAGGACGTCCTCCAGCCGTTCGCCCTCGCCGTCCGCGCCGTCCAGCGAGGCCAGCAGGTCCTTCCAGGTCCAGGTCTCGCCGCCCTCTTCAACTTCCTCGCCGTCGCCCGCAGGAGCGCTGGCGGCGGGCGCGCCGCCAGCGGCTTCGAACACCGCCGAGAACTCGCGGTCGGTCGCCGTGGGCGTCAGGCGTATGCGGTTGCGCAGCCCGATGCGGTCGGCGAGTTCCGCCCCCGCCGGCGGGGGGGCCGGCGTGGCCAGTTCCAGGGTCTCGGCGTCCTCGTCGTCGGGTTCGTCGAGAACCTCGGGCGGCGGCGCGGCCTTGGCCTTGCGGGCCGGAAGCGGCGGCTGGGGCGGCGGCGGGGTCGCGGCGGACACGGGCGAGGCCACCGCGGCGACGCCCATCAGCTTCACGGCCTCGGACAGCATCTCGAAGTTGCGGCGCACCCGGTCTTGGAAGGCGGCGTCGATGGCCTGGGCCTCCTCGGCCGTACGGCGAGCCTGCGCCATCAGCTCGTCCATGCCGTCGGCGACGGCGGCGCGCACACGGTCGGCCTGACTGGCGGCCGCGGCCGGCAGCTTGGCGGCGCGCTGCTCAAGCTCGTCCATCATCGCGGCCAGCTCGTCCAGCGTGGCCCGGGCGGCCCTGGCGCCATCCTCCAGCTTGCGCGCCGTCGCCTGGCCGGCGTCGTCGACCATCTTCGAGGACTGTTCGACCAGGGCCTTGGCCTCCTCCAGCCGGGCCTCGAACACCTGATTGGCCTTCTGGCCGGCGCTGAAGGCGGCCTCCGAAAGCTGGTCCACCTGCTCGCGGGCGGTGGAGGCGTGACGGGCGGCGGCGGCGCGGGTCTCCTCCGCGGCCTTCGCCAGGGCCTCGATGGCGGCGCGGGTCTGGGCTTCGAGCTGCGCCCGCTGATCGGCGGCGGCCGACGAGACGGCCTCCAGCGAATGCAGGGTCGACTGGCCGAACTCCTCGCGCTCGGCCTTGGCGGTCTCGGCGATGTCGCGGAACTGCAGGGCTGCGTCCGACATCAGCCGGCGAAGCTGCTCTCCGCCGGTCATGGCCCTCTCGCTCATCTCCGCGGCCGACTCCCGCGCCTCGGCGATGAATTCTCCCAGCGTCGCGGCATGGGCCTCGGCGTTGGCGGCGAAGGCCTCGTGATCGCCCTTCAGGGTCTGGCTCAGCGCCACCAGGGCGGCGCGCTGCTCGGTCAGGCCGGACTCCACCGCGCGGACTTGCTCGGCGACCCCCACCCCGGCGGTTTCGAGCCGGGCGATGTGGCGCGTCAGGTCCTCGCCGGCCGTCCGGGCGGCCCCGCTCGCCTCGCCGGCGGCGGCGGCCAGATCGGCCGCGCGGGCCGACAGCGCGCCCTCCGCCTCCCGGATCTGGGTCTCGGCGACGGTGGTCGCCTCGGTGATCATCCGCGCCTGCTGGGCGATGGCGTCCGTCACACGCGTCGCCTGGGCGTCCAGAGTCTGGGCCAGCCCCCCCATTTCCGTGCGTTCGCGGCCGAGCGTGGTGGCCAGCTCCTGGGCCGTGCGCACGGACTGGGCCGTGGCGCCGGTCAGCTTGTCGGTCTCAAAGGCCAGGGCATCGCGCATGGCGATCAGGGTTTCGCGGGCTTCCTCGGCGGCGGCGGCGGCGCGGCCGATCTCCTCGCGCACGGCCACGGTCACGTCCCCTGCCCGCGCGGCGGCCGCCAGCGCCGGCGACAGCATGTCTTCCGCCATGGCCTTGGCCCGGCGGGTCTCGAAGGCCAGCTTCTGGCCCTGGCGGATCAGATAGGCCGCGCCCAGGACGAAGAAGGCCGGGCCGATGGCCAGCAGGGCGAACACCGTCAGCGCGAAGGGGTCGCTCTGCAGCGGGGCCACGTTGTTGCGATAGCCCACGGCGAAGGCGATCGGCGCCAGCGCCCACAGCGCCGCCACGGCGACGGCGATCAGCCAGGTCGGCCAGCCGGACGGCGCCTCCTCGTCGGTGACGAAGGTCGGGGCGGGATCAACGCCGTGTTCCAGCGCCATGGCGCGGCGACGAGCGAGCACCGCCGGATGGCCGGAGCCAGCGATATCCGCCGCGTGAAGAGCCGTCGGGCGAGCGTCGTCGATATCTAGAGCCTCGGCCGCGTGGGGGTCCTCGGCCGGGCTCCCGAAATCCACCGGCTTCGGCCGCTTCGAGAACCTCATCGACGCCTGTTCCTTCCCGTTTCCGCGGCCAGCGCACGCTTGCTGGCCCCGCTTGGGTTTCAGGCGCTCACGATTACCCTTGGCGCGGGCCGACGCAAACAGGCGGAAGGACGATTCGGCCGCCGAATGGCGGAATGTCGCGGGACGTCAGGCCTTGAGCAGGCGGGCGCGCTGCGTCTCGGGGCAGACGGAGGCCTTCTCGACCTTCTCCGCGGGCTGGGCCTGGCGTGGCGAGCGGGCGACCGTGCGCTGGTCGGCGGCGACGCTCGCGCCGCGAGGCGCCTCGACCCGCGGCGTGTCGATGGTGACGCCGAAATGCGAGAAGGCGGCGGCGGACGAATGCACGACCACCGCGGCAACCATTTCCGTCAATGTCGCCATGGGAGCCTCCCAGCGATTCCGCCTACCGTTGCTATACGGCAGCCCCCGCCGGGTTGCAGCGGGGTCTCGAGCTTAAATTTTCGCAATGTTGCGGTGAGGCCGACGGAACCGCCAGCCTGCCGTGTCAGGCCGCAATCCGCTCCCGGAAGGTCGCGCCTTCATGCTCCAGCAGCCAGCGCTTGCGGTGCAGCCCGCCGCCGTAGCCGGTGAGCGAACCGTTGGACCCGATCACGCGATGACAGGGCACGACCAGGGCGACGGGGTTCGAGCCATTGGCGAGGCCGACGGCGCGGACGGCGGTGGGCCGGCCGATGTGGGCCGCGAGCTTGGCGTAGGTCCAGGTCTCGCCGGCCGGGATGGCGCACAGCGTCTCCCAGACCTGCTTCTGGAAAGCCGTGCCCGCGCCTTCCCAGGCGATGTCGTCGAAGGCGTCGGTCTGGCCCGCGAAATAGGCGTCGAACTTGGCGCGCAGCGGCCCTTGCCCTTCGACCAGCCTGGCCTTGGGATAGCGGCGGCCGATCCATTTCAGCATGGCCGGCTCGTAGTCGGTCCAGTTGAAGGCGCGAAGCACCCCGGCCTCGTCGGTGACCACGAGGGCCGTCCCGATCGGCGTCGGGACGCGGTCCAGGGTCAGGGTTTCAGGCAGCTTGGCGGTCATGGGTCTTGGTCCTTTTGGCCAAAGTCTTCTGGGGCTGGGCGAACGCCGGATCGGCGGCCCAGAGGTGTTGGGCGGCATAGGCGCGCCACGGCTTCCAGCCTTCGCTGCGGGCGAGGAGTTGGTCGGCGGTGGGACGGACCCCCGCCTCGTCGGCCATGGCCCGCATCAGGCCGATGTCGGCCTGCGGGAAGGCGTCCGGTTCCCGGAGTTCGCGAAGCGCGATGTACTGCGCCGTCCACTCGCCCACGCCGGGGAGGGCCTTGAGCGCGGCGATGGCGCTGTCCAGGTCGGCGCGCGGCGTGAAGATCGCAGGATCGGCGGCGACCGTGCGGGCCAGGCCCTCCAGCGCCGCACCTCGGGCCCGGGGCATGCCGAGGGCGGCGATATCCTCGCCGATCAGCCGCTCGGGCGTCGGGAAGACGCGGGTGAGGCCCAGGGCGGCCGCGGCGGGATCCTCCACCGGTTCGCCGTATTTCTCGACCAGCTTCGCCGCGAGGCCGCGGGCGGCGCCGACCGTGATCTGCTGGCCCAGGATGGCGCGGACCGCCAGCTCGAAGCCGTCCCAGGCGCCGGGCGCACGCAGGCCGGGGCGCGCCGCCACCAGCGGCGCCAGCGCCGGATCCTGGCTCAGGTGGGCGCCGATCAGGGTCGGGTCGGCCGAAAGGTCGAAGACCCGGCGGACCCGGGCGATCACCGCCGGCAGCGCCTGCAGCTTCGAGAAATGGATCTCCGCCTGCAGCGCGCCATCGTTGCGCGGGGTCACGATCACGACGCCGCACGCGCCGTCGACCTGCAGGGTGCGCGCATAGCGCCTGGCCTCCACCCGCTCCACCCCCGGGATCGCCCGGTCGGTGAGAAAGCGGACGATGGCGTCCCAGTCATAGGGCGGCTTGTACGGCAGGCGGACGATGATGCCGTCGGCGGCCGGGGTCTCGGCCTTGTGCGAGCGGCGCAGCTCGCCCGGCGGACGGCCGAACAACTGCTGGAAGGTCTCGTTGAAGCGACGCACGCTGCCGAAGCCGCTGGCCAGGGCCACCTCGCTCATCGGCAGGCGGGTTTCCTGGATAAGCTGCTTGGCCAGCAGGACCCGGCGGGTCTGGGCCACCGACACCGGCGAGGCGCCGAGGTGCTGGCGGAACAGGCGGCGGAGCTGGCGCTCGCCGACGCCCAGCCGGCCGGCCAGGGTGTCCACGTCGCCGTTGTCCATCGCCCCGCCCTCGATCAGGGCCAGGGCGCGCGAGACGGTGTTGGACGTGCCGCGCCAGGCTCCGAGGTCGGGCGAGGCTTCCGGCCGGCAGCGCAGGCAGGGGCGGTAGCCCGCCTCCTGCGCCGCCGCGGCGGTCGGATAGAACGTCATGTTCTGCGGCTTGGGCGTGCGCGCGGGGCAGATCGGCCGGCAGTAGATGCCGGTCGTCTTCACGGCGCCGAAGATGCGCCCGTCGAACCGCGCATCGCGGGTCTGGAAGGCGCGCCGGCAGGCTTCGAAATCCATGTCCATGCCCCGGAAGATGGGCGCTCAGCCGCGTGAAGTCTCGCGGTTTTCGGACACAGATGAATCGGGAATGGCGGCTTTCGGACGACCTAGCCCAGCGCCGCCGCCAACCGCTTGTCGCGGGCGATGGAGTAGGAGGCGGCGAGGTGCGCCACCACCGTCAGGACCACGAAGGGGATCACCGCGGCGTAGCCGTAGGCCAGGGCCTGGTCGCCGTGCGCCGGCTCCATCTTGTCGGCGATCCAGCCGACATAGACCGGCCCGACGCCCAGGCCGACCAGGTTCAGCACGAACAGCAGGATGGCGCCGGTCATGGTCCGCTGAGCGGGCGCCACGGCGTTCTGGGCGACCGTCAGGGCCGGCGCCAGGTAGGCCTGGTTCATCAGCATGGGACCCAGCAGGAACAGCATGGCGATCTGCCAGGTGGGCGCCCAGAGGATGCCGAACCAGAACGGTATCGACAGGGCGAAGGCGATGGCCGGGATCCAGGCGAACCAGCGGCGATCCTTCTGGCTCAATTTGTCCGCCAGCCAGCCCGAGACCACGGTGCCGACGATACCCGTCGCGCCCAGCGCCAGGGCGTAGTAGGTCGCCACGTCCGCCGCGGCCATGCCCTTCACGCCCTCGAGGAACTGCGGGTTCCAGACCAGGCCTGCGTAGCCGACGAAGGCCGACATGGCGCTGGAGACCGCCGTCAGCACCAGGGTGCGGTTGCCGAAGAAGCCGGCGAGGGCCGCGAACAGAGGGGGCGCCGGCGGATGCTCGTCCGAGCCGTCAAGGACGACGTCCAGGCCCCCGCGCTTGGGCTCGCGCACGAGCAGCAGCATGAGGATCGCCAGGATCACCCCCGGCGCGCCGACCACGAAGAAGGCGGTGCGCCAGCCGTAGGCCAGGGCCAGCTTGCCGCCCATGAACGCGCCCAGCATCGAGCCGACAGGCACGCCCAGCGAATAGATCGCCAGCGCCATGCCGCGGCGCTCGGCCGGGAAATAGTCGGAGATCAGCGAATAGGACGGCGGCGAACCGCCCGCTTCCCCGAAGCCCACGCCCATCCGGTAAAGCAGGATCTGCGTGAAGTTCTGCGCCGTGCCGCAGAGCGCGGTGAACAGGCTCCAGATCGCGCAGGCGAGCCCGATGATCCATTTGCGGCTGACCCGGTCGGCCAGATAGGCCACGCCGATGCCGCAGGTGGTGTAGAGCAACGCGAACGACGTCCCGCCCAGCAGGCCGAACTGCGTCTTCGTCAGGTGGAGTTCGGCGGAGATGTCCTTGCCCAGGATCGACACGATCTGCCGGTCCAGGAAGTTCAGGGTGTAGACGATCGCCAGGAACCAGACGACGAAATAGCTATAGCCGGCGGACGCCTTCGCCGGCGTCGAAGTCGCTACGCTCATTGGAAAACAGCCCCCAGACCTGCCCGCCGCGGCCGGTGTTCCGGCTCGAAAAACGGGTACGCGCTTCCGTTGGGTCCGCTTTTGGCACGAGCCAGCGGGACCCGCCAGCGGCATTGCATTTCAGACCTGCAAGCCGCCGGCCGCGCCCACTTCCGCTGTCGTCGCCCCAAGAATTCCTGCGGGCTCCTCGCCTTGCCTCGCCCCGACCCCGCCGCTAACTCAACGGCCGGGGCCGCCCCGCCCGCCTTTGCGCGCGGGTTTCATTCGCTTTGTTGTAAGGTCCGCCCATGGACGCCAGCGTCCTTCACCGCCCAGAAAACCTGGAAGGCGCCTTGTCCTCCAAGACCCTGACCCACCTGCAGCGGCTGGAAGCCGAGAGCATCCACATCATGCGCGAGGTGGTCGCCGAAGCCGAACGCCCGGTGATGCTCTATTCCATCGGCAAGGACTCAGCCGTGATGCTGCACCTGGCGGCCAAGGCCTTCTACCCGTCCAAGCCGCCCTTCCCGCTGCTGCACGTCGACACGACCTGGAAGTTCCGGGCGATGTACGAGATGCGCGAGCGCATGGCCAAGGAACTGGGCTTCGAGCTGCTGGTCCACAAGAACCCGGACGCGGTCGCCCAGGATATCAATCCCTTCACCCACGGCTCGGCCACCCACACCGACGTCTGGAAGACCGAGGGGCTGAAGCAGGCGCTGGACAAGTACGGCTTCGACGCCGCCTTCGGCGGAGCTCGCCGCGACGAGGAGAAGTCCCGCGCCAAGGAGCGCATCTTCTCGTTCCGCTCCGCCCAGCACCGCTGGGATCCCAAGAACCAGCGGCCGGAACTCTGGCGGCTCTACAACGCCCGCAAGAACCCCGGCGAGAGCATCCGGGTGTTCCCGATCTCCAACTGGACCGAGCTGGACATCTGGCAATACATCCACCTGGAGCAGATCCCGATCGTGCCGCTCTACTTCTCGGACGTTCGGCCGGTGGTCGAGCGTGACGGCACGCTGATCATGGTGGACGACGAGCGCATGCCGCTGCGCGAGGGCGAGACGCCGATGATGAAGTCGGTCCGCTTCCGCACCCTGGGCTGCTACCCATTGACCGGCGCCGTCGAGAGCACCGCGGCCACCCTGCCCGAGATCATCCAGGAGATGCTGCTGACCACCACCAGCGAGCGCCAGGGCCGGATGATCGACCACGACCAGGCCGCCTCGATGGAGAAGAAGAAGCAGGAAGGCTATTTCTGATGAGCCACCAGAGCGCGCTCATCGCCGAGGACATCGGCGCCTACCTGCACCAGCACGAGCACAAGAGCCTGCTGCGGTTCCTGACCTGCGGCTCGGTGGACGACGGCAAGTCCACCCTGATCGGCCGGCTGCTCTATGACTCCAAGATGATCTTCGAGGACCAGCTCGCGGCCCTCGAAGCCGACTCGAAGCGGGTCGGCACGCAAGGGGGCGACATCGACTTCGCCCTGCTGGTGGACGGCCTCGCCGCGGAGCGTGAGCAGGGCATCACCATCGACGTCGCCTACCGGTTCTTCTCGACCGACAAGCGCAAGTTCATCGTCGCCGACACTCCCGGCCACGAGCAGTACACCCGCAACATGGTCACCGGCGCCTCGACGGCGGACGCGGCCATCATCCTGATCGACGCGCGCAAGGGCGTGCTGACCCAGACGCGCCGGCACAGCTATCTGGTCAGCCTGCTGGGCATCCGCCACGTCGTGCTGGCGATCAACAAGATGGACCTGGTGGGCTGGTCCAAGGACGTGTTCGACCAGATCCTCGCCGACTATCACGACTTCGCCGCCCAGATCGGCATCAAGGACTTCACCGCCATCCCGATGTCGGCGCTGAAGGGCGACAACATCACCGAGCCGTCGGACAAGACGCCCTGGTACGACGGCCCACCGCTGATGCGCTGGCTGGAAGACGCGCCCATCGAGGACGATCTGCAGGCCAAGCCGTTCCGGATGCCCGTGCAGTGGGTGAACCGCCCCAACCTCGACTTCCGCGGCTTCTCGGGCCTGGTGGCCTCGGGCGTGATCCGCCCGGGCGACAAGGTGAAGGCCCTGCCGTCCGGGCGCGAGAGCACGGTCGATCGGATCGTGACGCTCCGCGGCGACCTGCCCGAGGCGGTGGCCGGCCAGTCGGTGACCGTCACACTCAAGGACGAGATCGACGTCAGCCGCGGCGACGTCCTGTCGGCCGCGGGCCATCCGCCCGAAGTGGCCGACCAGTTCGAGAGCACCGTCGTCTGGTTCGACGACGAGCCGCTGCTGCCCGGCCGTCCCTATCTGCTGAAGCTGGGCACGCGGACCGTCACGGCCCAGGTCGCCGAGCCCAAGTACAAGGTCAACGTCAACACACTGGAGCATCTGGCCGCGACGCGGCTCGAGCTGAACGAGATCGGGGTCTGCAACCTGTCGCTCTCGGCCCCGATCGCCTTCGATCCCTATGCGGACAACAAGGACCTCGGCGGTTTCATCCTGATCGACCGGCTGTCCAACCGGACCGTCGGCGCGGGCATGCTGCACTTCGCGCTCCGCCGCAGCCAGAACATCCACTGGCAGGCCACCGACGTCTCCAAAGCCGCCCGCTCGGCCGCCAAGGGCCAGAAGGCGCGAGTGGTCTGGTTCACCGGGCTGTCAGGCTCGGGCAAGTCGACGATCGCCAATCTGCTGGAAAAGCGCCTCGCCGCCGAGGGCCGCCATACCTACCTGCTGGACGGCGACAACGTCCGCCATGGCCTGAACCGGGACCTGGGGTTCACCGACGAGGACCGGGTCGAGAACATCCGCCGGGTGGCCGAGGTCTCCAAGCTGATGGTCGACGCCGGCCTGATCGTGCTGGTCTCGTTCATCTCGCCGTTCCGCGCGGAGCGGCAGATGGCGCGCGAACTGCTGGGCGAGCGCGAGTTCGTCGAGGTGTTCGTCGACACTCCGCTGGCGGAAGCCGAGAAGCGCGACGTGAAGGGGCTCTACAAGAAGGCCCGCGCCGGCGAGCTCAAGAACTTCACCGGCATCGACAGTCCCTACGAAGCCCCCGAGAACGCCGAGATCCGCATCGACACGACGGCGCTCGACCCCGAGAAGGCGGCCGAACTGATCTTCGCCTGGCTGGAAGGCGCCTTCGACCCGGGGATTTAGAATTCCAGCACGATCTTGCCGAAGTGCTCGCCGGCCCCCATCGCGGCGATGGCGGCCTTGGCCTCGGTCCAGGGGTAGACCTTGTCGACCACCGGGCGGATCTGGTGCAACTCGATGGCCCGGCACATGGCCTCGAACATGTCGCGGGAGCCGACGGACAGGCCCTGAAGCTTGGCCGAGTTGCCGATCAGGGACGCGGGATTGAACGGCTCGCCGGCGCCCGCCACGATCCCGATGACGGCGATGTGGCCGCCGATCTTGATGGCCTTCATGCTCTCCTGGATCGTTCCGCCGCCGCCGACCTCCATGATGAACTCGGCGCCCTTGCCACCGGTCGCTTCGCGCACGGCTTTCGACCACTCGGGCGTGGTCTTGTAGTTCACCACATGATCGGCCCCGAGCGCCTTCGCCCGCTCCAGCTTCGCGTCGGATGACGAGGTGATGATCGTCCGATAGCCCGCCGCCTTGGCGAACTGCAGACCGAAGATCGAGACCCCGCCGGTCCCTTGCAGCACCACCGTGTCCGCGGGCTCCAGCCGCGCATCCTCGAAGACGCCCCGCCACGCCGTCAGCGCGGCGCACGGCAGCGTGGCGACCTCGCGGTCGGTGAGGAAGTCCGGGACCTTCGACAGGCCCTCCTCACTGAAGACCTGCAGTTCCGCGCCCGCCCCGGGGATCGGAAAGCCCAGCGCGCTCATCAGTTTCTCCAGGTTCGGCGGGCCGGACACCCAGTTCTGGAAGAACAGCGTCGAGACCCGGTCGCCCACCTGGAAGCGCGTCACGCCAGGCCCGATCGCCTCCACATGGCCGCAGCCGTCCGAGAAGGGGGTGATGACATCCGTCGCCCTGGCCGCGGCCCGTCCGTACATGCCGTTGATCATCAGGAAGTCGCGATAGTTCAGGGAGCAGGCCTTCATCCGCACCAGCACCTGGCCGTGGCCGGGCGTGGGATCAGGCAGGTCCACGACCTGGATCGCGTCCGGCCCCCAAGGGGCGGTGATGTTCAGCGCGCGCATCTCGTTTCCTCCGATTGGAGGCATCATTGTGAGGCGGTCGGGGCGTCGGCAACCGTGTCGTCACGTCAGCCGCCCTTACGTCACGCCGCGGGGTGCTCGGCGCGGAAGACCCACAGGCGCATCAGGATGAAGAACGCGATGCTATAGCTGGCCATGGCGACGAGTTGGGCCAGCGCCCTTTGCCACTCAAGGTCCCCGATGACTCGGAGCGCGACCGCGAGCACGCCCTGATTGATCAGGAAGGCCAAGCCCGCGGCGATCGCATAGCTGACGACCGTCTGCCGATGGCCCCGCTGGCTGGCGAAGACGAACGAGCGCTGCAGGAAGTAGCTGAACACGATGCCGACCACGTAGCCCACCGCGTTGGCGAGGTGCGAGTCGACCCCGAGGCCCAGGTCGAGGCCCGCGATGACGGAATAGCCGACGATCGTGTTGAGGACGCCAACGATCCCGAAGCGAATGAGGAGCGCGATGCTGTGGCGCCATTTCTCCGCGCGCGACGTCGGCGGAAGCGGCGCGGAGGCCTCGCGGCTCATCAGGCGCGGCCCCGCGGCCCCGACGCCTTTGCGGCCGTCGCGGAAGGACGCGCCTGCTCCAGTTCCGCAAGCGAAGCACCGCCCACCACTTCGGAGATCAGGTAGGCCGGGCGCTGCTTGGTCTCCATGTAGAGACGCCCGATGTACTCGCCGATAAAGCCAAGCGAGAGAAGCTGCAGGCCGCCCAGCACCAGGACGGCGACCATCAGCGAGGCATAACCGGGCACGTCCACCCCGCCCACAACGGTGCGGAAGATCAGGAAGGCGGCGTAGGCGCACCCCAGGACCGCGACCCCCAGGCCGAGGTAGCTCCAGACCTTGAGCGGCGTCGCCGAAAAGCTGGTGATGCCCTCGATGGCGAAGTTCCAGAGGCGCCAGTAGTTCCACTTGGTGGACCCTGCCGCGCGCGCTTCGCGGACGAAGGGAATCCCGATCGAGCGGCCGCCCACCCAGGCGAATATCCCCTTCATGAAGCGATTGCGCTCATGCAGCAGCTTGATGTTCTCGACCACCTTGCGGTCCATCAGGCGATAGTCGCCGACGTTCGGCGGGATCTTCACGTCGGAGAGCTTGTTGAAGAGCTCGTAGAACGCACCGGCCGTCGTGCGCTTGCCTAGCGTGTCGGCATTCCGCTCTCCACGGATTCCGTAGACCACGTCGTAGCCTTCGCGCCATTTTGCGATGAATTGCGGAATGAGCTCGGGCGGATCCTGCAGATCGGCGTCGATCGGGATCACCGCATGTCCGTTCGCCTGATCCAGGGCCGCCGTCATCGCGGCTTCCTTGCCGAAGTTCCGCGTGAAGTTGACCACGATGACCCGAGGGTCGCGAGCCGCCCGGTCGAGCAGCATTTCCAGGGTCCGGTCCCGACTACCGTCGTTCACGCAGATGAACTCGATGCGGACGTCGAGGCCTTGCAGGACCTTGTCGACGCGATCAAAGAACAGGTCGATGACCTGCTCCTCGTTGTACATCGGCGCGAGGATGGAGATGAGCTCGCCGCTGCGGCCGGACGCAGGCGCTGCGGTCGCATCGTCCGGAACATGTAGATCGCTCATGTATGCTGGCCTGCCGACTAGGTTGCCTGGGGTCAGCGGCAGACCTCTGGCCCGCTCGCCGCACGACGTTTCATAACCTGGAAACGACCGTATTGCGCGACAGGTGTGAATACGTTCTTGATCATGCCCTCGAAGCGTTGAGCCGCAGAGAAGTCCGCGCCGGCGATCTCGGGGAAGGGCGTCTCCAGAAACTTCGGATCGGCCCACTGGGTGTCGTAAACGACCCAGTTCGCACGGCCTGCGACTTGGCGGCAAACGTCCAGGAACTGTTCGGTCGACGTATATCCCGGCGTCATCACGTCGAGATTGGCGACGTTCTCGCGCTGGGCCAACAGGGGCATCAGCGGCATGTAGGGATAGTAGAAGACCCCATCCTTCGCGGGGAGGGCGTGGACCGCGGTGGCGACCGCCGCGACATCGTCCTCCAAGAACATGCCAGCGCCCGCTGGGGTCTCTTCGACCGTCTCGTTCGCCATCAGCCGGACCATGCCAGTATAGCCCACGCTGCTCGGCAGCAGGATTACGACGCCGAGCACCGCCGTCGCCATGCGTAGGCGACCGCCGAGCCGCGACCAGAAGGCCGACAAGCCGTAGGCCAGCAGCGGAATGGCCAAGGGGGCGGCGAATACGATGTGCCAGACGTCGGGTCGGGGATACGCGCCCAGTAGGCCCGCCACGGCAAACGAGAAGCACACCCGCAACCGGTAGTCCCCACGCGCCTCGCGGCTCGTCAGGGCCAGCGCCACGCCCAGGGCCAGCGCGAGCGGAATGGACGCCACGATCGGGAAAGTGCGCAGCTTGACGGCCGCTCCATAGGGCACGCTTTGGATTCCGGCGTACTGTGTAAGCGTCCAGACGATGACATGGTCCCACGCCGCGATAAGCGTTCCCGTCGCCGCCAAATAGACCAGGCAGAGGACAGGGATCGCCGCGCAGCCCACCACGAAGAACCAAGTCCGGCGGTGAAGGCCGAGCGCGGCTATCGAGGCCAGGGCGGCCAGAGCGCCGCGGGTTTGCGTGACCATGCCGGCCGCGCCCGACGCCAAGCCAGCGATCAACGCGCCGCGGGCATCACCCCTGAGCGCCCCCACGAGCGCCAGCATGGAAAAGGCCGTCGCCAGATAGTGGTGGTTCACCTGGGTCACATGTCCCTGGGACATCTCCACCCAGGCCAGAGCCAGCACGGCGCTCAACAGTGGCCGGCGGGACGCCTGGCAACAGGCGACATAGGTCAGCGTCGTCACGGCCGCGATGATGACGATCGAAAACAGCCGGAAGGACAGAATGGATGCGCCGAAAGCCTTGAGCCACGCGGCCGTTACGATGAACCCCAGCGGCGGATAGAACTCGAAGAAGTCCGCGTAGAGGAACTTGCCATCCAGCATCTGGGCCGCGCCATGCAGCAGGATGCCCTCGTCGCCAATCCATTGGACGTAGATCGCGAACGGCGCGCACAGCAGCATGGACGCCACGAATACGCCGATCCCGATCATGAATTCCGGGGTCAGCCGCCGCATCGAAACGCCCACCTAGGTTCAACCCGCACTACGCCTCGCACCTTTTGATATCCCCCTCAAGTTTCCGGCCGCTCGCCTGCAAGAGCGGCGCCGCGCCGCCGTCGCGACAGGCGCTTAGGACGATCTGCGCGCGCCAGGCAGCACGGGCGCCGCCCCCCACTGCGCGGGATCATGGCCGAACACCATCACCGTCTCCGGCGCACGCAGCGCCAGCAACGCGTCCAGGGCTTGGTTCATCGCGATGTGGTCGGAATAGTCCGGGAACTGCCGGCTCTCGACCACGCCACAATGATAGCAGGCGTCGCCGACCAGAAGATGATCCCCCTGCCCGCTACGCACCCGCAGCGACTGGTGGCCCGGCGTGTGGCCATAGCTGGGAATGCACGTCACCGAGCCGTCGCCGAACAGGTCGTACTCGCCATCGACCAGTTTCACCGCATGGCCGAGATCGAAGTAGCGCTTGCGAAGGCCATAGTGGTTGGAGAGCTCGCGCTCGAACCCTGCCTCCCACTCGCGCCGCTGGGCCACCACCGTCGCGTTCGGAAGCTCGCGCAGGCCGCCCGCGTGGTCGAAGTGCAGGTGGGAGATCACGGCGTAGCGCACGCAGGCCGGATCGATGTCCAGACGCTCCAGGTGGGCGGTCAGCGTCTCCTCGGGCGTCAGGCTGACGTCCAGGTCCTGGGTCTGCAGCGCCTTGAGGTAGCTCTCTTCCCGGTCGCACATGGCGGCCGGAAGCCCGCAGTCGAACAGGGCCACGCCGTCCGGATGCTCGATCACATAGAACGGGATCGGCACGGTCACGCGGTCCCCAGCCATGCCCATGCCGGCGCCAGGGCTATGGAACTGGCCGCAGACGCAGCCGAACAGACGAAGAGTCATGGGTGCTCCTAGACAGGATCCAGCTTGCGCACGCCATAGAGCCGGAAAGCCCCGATCAAGCCCAGGGCGCACATCGCGGTCATCAGGAAATAGCCCTGCGCGCCGACCCGGTCGAACAGCGGCCCCGAGGCCATGGTGGCCACGCCCATGAGCAGGCCGCTGGACAAGGCGGAGTTCAGCGCCTGGGCGGCAGAGGCGGTGCGAGGCGTCGACAGCCGCTCGATGAGCTGCAGCGAGGCCAGGAAGGTCGCCGCGTAGCTGAGCACATGCAGCGCCTGCAAAGGGAACAGCAGCCAGAGCGGCGGCGCGAAGGCCAGGGCCGTCCAGCGCGCCATCGCCGCCACGCCGCCCAGCACCAGCAGGTTGCGCGGCCCCACCCGTCGCCGCCAAGGCTCCATGAACCACATGAAGGCGACCTCGGCGGCCACGCCCACGGCCCAGAGGATGCCCGTCATGCTCTCAGGCACCCCCTGCTGCTTCCAGACCAGGGTCGAGAAGCCGTAGTAGAAGGCGTGCGCCGACTGGATCAGCCCGGCCGCGATGGCCGCGGTCATGAAGGCTGGGTCGCGCAACAGGCCATTGACGCCGGCGAACCGGTCAGCCGCCTTGGCGACGTGGCCTTCCTCGTGCACCGGGTCGGGGGGCAGCAGGAAACCGGCCGCCAGGGCGGTCAGCGCCACGGCCGCCGTGATCCACACCAGCACCAGATCCGGCGAGCCCCAGGTGAGGATCGCGCCCATCACCACGTTGGTGATCATGAAGGCCACCGACCCGATGCCGCGCGGCCAGCCGTAGTTGAAGCCGTCCCGCCGGGCGCGGTTCAGCACGATCACGTCGGTGAGCGGCGAGATGGTCGAGAATGCCGAGGAGGCCGCGAACCAGACCACCGTCCAGCCCGCGAAGCCGAGCGGCAGGGCCATCAGGGCGTAGGCGACCGCCACGCCAAGGCTGAGGAAGCTGAGCGCCGTGCGACGGAGCTTGAAGCTGTCGGCCCAGACCGCCAACAGCGGCGCCGTGAAGGCCCGCGCCAGCATCGGCAGCGACAGGATCAGCCCGATCTGCGCGCCAGAGAGGCCATGATGGGCGAACCACACCGGCATGTAGGGCGAAGCCGCGCCGGTCCCGACGAAGATCGCCGAGTAGAACAGGCCGAGGCGAACGGGGAGCGACATGAGGCCGGCTTATACGGAGTCGGCGCAAGGCCGGTCGACAGCGGGCGTGGGCCGCGTAATGTCCTCCTGAACAACGATAAGGGAGGCCGCGATGGATCGGACGAACAGCCGTGACCGCGAACTGCGGGAGCGCGCCGCCGTCGTGATCCCGGGCGGGATGTACGGCCACCAGTCGGTGGGGCTGCTGCCCGACGACTATCCGCAGTTCTTCGAGCGTGGAGAAGGCGCCCATATCTGGGACGCCGACGGCCGGCGCTACCTGGACTACATGTGCGCCTACGGCCCCAACCTGTTCGGCTATGCGAACCCGGAGATCGACGCGGCCTATGTGCGCCAGCTTGGCCTGGGGGATACGCTGACGGGCCCCACCGGCCTGATGGTCGAGCTGGCCGAGACGCTGACCGGCATGGTCAGCCACGCCGACTGGGCGATCTTCTGCAAGAACGGCACGGACGCCACGACGATGGCGCTGACCACCGCGCGCGCCCACACCAGGCGGCGCGTGGTGATCCGGGCGAAGGGCGCCTATCACGGGGCGATCCCGTGGTGTACGCCCCGGCCGGCGGGCGTGATCGAGAGCGACCGGGCCCACCAGGTCTTCTGCGACTACAACGACGTGGCCAGCCTGGAGGCCGCCGTGGCTCAGGCCGGCGACGACCTGGCCGCGATCTTCGCCGCGCCCTTCAAGCACGACGCCTTCATCGACCAGGCCGAACCGGACCCCGCCTATGCGCGGCGCGCGCGCGAGCTCTGCGATCGGACCGGCGCCCTGCTGATCGTCGATGAGGTCCGCGCGGGCTTCCGCCTCTCCCGCGACTGCTCCTGGAGCCGGATCGGCGTGGAGCCGGACCTCTCCACCTGGGGCAAGTGCCTGGCCAACGGCCATCCATTGTCGGTGATGCTGGGCGCCGACAAGGCGCGCGCCGCCGCCGCCTCGATCTATGTGACGGGCTCGTTCTGGTTCCAGGCGGCGACCATGGCCGCGGCCCTGGAGACCCTGCGGCTGATCCGCGACACCGACTACCTGGAGCGCATCTCGGCCCTCGGCGACACCTTGCGCACGGGCCTGGCGGAGCGGGCCAAGGCGGCCGGCTTCGGCTTCCGTCAGACCGGCCCGAGCGTCATGCCGCTGTTCCTGTTCGACGACGATCCGGACTTGCGGAAGGGCTTCTGCTTCTCCTCCGAGATGCTGAGCCGGGGGGTCTACGTGCATCCCTGGCACAACATGTTCCTCTGCGCGGCCATGACCCCGGCGGACATCGCCCAGACCCTCGACGCCGCCGAGGGCGCGTTCGGCGCCTTGAAGCGCCAGGTGCGTGACCTGACGCCGGTCGAAAAGCTCGCCTTCCTTTCCGCCGGAGCCCGCTGATGGACGACTATTCCGAGTATGACGGGCTGGGCCTCGCGGACCTGGTGGCGAAGAAGCAGGTCACGCCTGCTGAACTGGTCGAGGCCGCGATCGCGCGCATCGAGAAGCACAACCCCGCCCTCAACGCCGTGGTCTACAAGGGCTATGACGACGCCCGCGCCTGGGCCGCCGGCGACCTGCCTGACGGGCCATTCAAGGGCGTTCCGTTCCTGATCAAGGACCTGGGCGCCCAGGTCAAAGGCTGGCCCCGCACCTCCGGCAGCCATTTCGCGCAGGTCGCCGCCGACGCCGACGACAGCGAGCTGGTGAAACGCTACCGCGCCGCCGGCGTCGTCATGCTGGGCAAGAGCAACACGCCGGAGTTCGGCATCCCCGGCGTCACCAATTCCGAGCGGCTGGGGTTCTGCCGCAACCCGTGGAACACCGACCACATCTCCGGCGGCTCCTCCGGCGGGGCGGCCTCGGCGACCGCCGCGGGCATCGTGCCTCTCGCCCACGCCAGCGACGGCCTGGGTTCGATAAGGATTCCGGCCGCCTGCTGCGGCCTGGTGGGCATGAAGATCACCCGCGACCGCACTCCGATCTGCGAGGTCCCCGACGGCGCCCTGGGCTTTTCCGTACATCACGTGGTCAGCCGCACGGTCCGCGACAGCGCCGCCATGCTGGACGCGACGGGCTACGCCCAGCCCGGCGACCCGTTCCAGGCGCCGGCCAAGGACGGGCCCTATCTGGCGGAGATCGAGAAACGGCCGGGCAAGCTGCGCATCGCCTGGTCGGCGGAGACCCCCAGCGGCCGGCCGATCCCCGATGAGATGCGCGAGGCCCTGGAACGCACCGCCCAGCTGCTGAAAGGCCTCGGCCACGAGGTCTTCGAACGAGGCCTCGGCATCGACTATCGCCTGCTCTACCGCGCCCAGGGGCTGGCCAGCGCCTCCAACTTCTCGGCCAACGTCCAACGCTGGGTCGAGGCGCTGGGCCGCGAGCCTGGCCCTGAGGAGTTGGGCCCCCTCGCCCGCCGCGGCTACGAGGCCGGCAAGCGGATCAACGGGCAGCAGGCCTTCTGGGGCTTCCAACAGCTTCGCCTGCTGAACCGCCAGATCCTCGCGGCTTTCGAGCACTTCGACGTTTATCTGACGCCGGTGATGGCCACGCCTGCACCGCGCTGCGACTGGCTCAATCCCCTGACCGACGACCTGAAGGAGTTCGACCGCCGGCAGAGCGCGACCTACGGCACGACCCCGCCCGCCAACTTCACCGGCCAGCCCTCGATGTCCTTGCCGCTGTGGCAATCCGCGGACGGCCTGCCGATCGGCATGATGTTCACCGGCCGCTTCGCCGACGAGGCGACGCTCTACCGCCTGGCCGGCCAGCTGGAGAAGGAAGCCCCCTGGAAGGATCGCCGACCTGCTGTATGGGGATGATCCTCAAGCAGCGGGGCAAAGGCCGATGGGTTTCTGGACACGGCGCAACTGGATGACCCTGGCCGCCATCGGCGGATTCGTCTCGGTGGCGGCGGGCGCCTTCGCGGCCCACGGCGTCCACGATCCCAAGGCGCAGGAGTGGCTGCGGACCGGGTCCACCTACGGCTTCCTGCACACCCTGGCGACCTTCGCCTGCGCCACGTTCATGACCATCGGCGCCCGCCGCGCGCGGCTCGCGCCGGCGTTCTTCCTGTCCGGAACGGTGCTGTTCTCCGGAAGCCTCTACGCCATGGCCCTGGGCGCGCCGCGCTGGTTCGGGGCCATCACGCCGATCGGGGGTCTGCTGTTCCTGATCGGATGGGGGATGCTGGCCTGGGCTGCGCGGGGGATTGATCCTCCCGCCTGATATCTGTGCGTCCGGCCGCCGGGCCGCATTTACGCTCTCTTGGCGCCTTGCCCCTAGGCTCGCAACCTGCGTTTGAGGCGTTCGGCCAAAGACCTGTCACAAAAGCCGTTGAACTTGGACGCCGTGATACCGCACCGACTGCCCCAGACTTCGGACGGCCCCGCCGATCCCCCGCGCATCGCCGTTGTGATGGTCAACTGGAACGGCTGGCAGGACACGCTCACCGGCTACGAGAGCCTGGCGAAATCCACTTATCCGGCCTGGGAACTGATCGTGGTCGAGAACGGATCGACCGACGATTCCGTCACTCGGCTGCGCGGCGACCGACCCCGGTTCCATCTGGTGGAGAGCCCCACGAACCTGGGCTTCGCCGGCGCCTGCAATGTCGCCGTACAGGCCGCCCGGGAACGGGGCGCCGACTACGTCTATTTCCTGAACAACGACGCTGCGGCCGAGGCCGGGACCCTCGACACCCTGGCCGCCACCTCGAAGTCGCTCGACGACGCGGCCGTGCTGGGCAGCGTCATCCGGTTTTCCGACGACCGCAGCCTGCAGTTCTGGGGCAGCCGCCAATCCAAGGACGGGCTGCCCATCTGGACCCCACCCTCCGAGGAACGGTTCGCGGAAGCCCCTGCCCTGATCGAAAGCGATTTCATCATGGGGGCTAGCCTGTTCGTCCCGATGCCGATCCTGGATAGCGTCGGCCCCTTCGATGATCGATTCTTCCTGAACTACGAAGAAACGGATTGGTGTTATCGCGCACGCGCGGCGGGCCACCGCTGCCTGGTCGTCAAGGACGCCCTCGTCGTCCACCAAGGCGGCGCGACAATCGGACCGCCGCAAGGCCCGATGCAAATCTACTTCATGCGCCGCAACGTGCTCCTGCTCGCCGAGAAGCACTGCACGCCGCGTCAGTACGCCCGGCTATATGTCCGTCAGGTCCTGAGCATATTTTCGCGCCTGCTGCGCTCAATGATCGGGCCGGGAAACGATCCGCGATACTCCAGGACGGCGAGCTGGGCGAACGCGGTCGCGACCCGCGATTACATGTTCCGCCGCTTCGGCGACTGTCCGCCGATCATCCGCGCGAGGGCCGCCAAGCACCGGGCGTCAATCTAGGTAGACGTCTCCGCCCGGCGCGGAAAGGCCAGCAGCCGCAGGGCCGCCACCGAGCCGAGCATCGCCGCCAGCATCACCAGCGCGACCGGCCGGGGCGTGCCGTCATGGAGCAGGGCCGCCAGGCTGGAGGCCAGCGCGCCCGCCCCGAACGACGCGGCGCCTAGAAGCGCCGAGGTGGCCCCCGCCCGCAGGGGGTCGACGCTGAGCGCGCCGGCGGTCGTGTTGCCGCCCATGAAGCCGTAGACGCCGAGCAACAGGAACAGCAGCGGCAGAACCGTCCAGGGGCCGCCGACGCCGGTCACCGCGGCCAACACCAACAGGAAGCCGATCACCAGCGAAACATTGCTGGCGCGCGACAGCACCTGGTCGGTCGTCAGGGTCCTCAGCGCGAAGCGGTTGAGCTGGCTGGACCCGATGATGGCCACCGCGTTCAGGCTGAACAGGAACGGGAACACGGCCACCGAGATGCCGTAGGTTCCCATCATCAGGTCCGGCGAAGACGAGACGTAGGTAAACAAGGTCGCGCCATTCAGCGCGCCGGCCACGACATAGCCGACCAGGCGTCTCTTCCTCAGAACCGCCAGGTAGGATTGCAGCGGGTTTTCCTGGCTGGCCTGGATCGCCGTGGCTTCCGACCGCGACTCCTTCAGGCGCAGGATGGCCGCCACGCCCAGGACGATCCCCGCCGCTGCCATGAACCAGAAGTTCCAGGACCAATCCCCCAGCGCCAGCAGCACGCCACCCAGCATGGGCGCGAGGATCGGCGCCAGCCCCATGATCAGCATCATCAGGCTGAGCATGCGGGCGGTGTCGGTATGGCTGAACTGATCGCGCACCACGGCGCGCACGACCACGCCGCCGGCGCAGGCGCCCAACGCCTGGACGAAGCGGCCGATCAGCAGCTGGTCGATGGTCTGGGCCAGGGCGCAGCCCACCGAGGCGAGGACGAAGACGGCCACGCCGAACAGGATCGGCCCGCGCCGTCCCAGCCGGTCGGATGCCGGGCCGTAGAACATCTGCCCCAGCGCCATGCCGGCCAGGAAGGTGGCCAGGGTCGCCTGGGTCTGGGAGGCGTCCGTCTTCAGCGCCGCGCCGATGGCCGGCAGGCTGGGCAGGTACATGTCGATCGCCAGCGGCCCGAGGGCCGTCAGGGATCCCAGCAGGATCACGAGGCCCCAAGGCGTGGGTGCGGGTGTGGGAGACGGGTTGGCGGACGTCACGGCGCCCATGCCCTAGTGGCCAAAGGGGTTCAGGGAAACCCGAAATGCGGCATGCTCGCCGCCAACGAACCGGGAGGACGATATGTCGGCGCTTGAGACCATGATGCCGCCGGTGAAACGCGCGGCGGTGAACGGCGTCGAGATCGCCTACTACGAGGCCGGCCCGCGCGAGGGGGTCCCCATCGTCCTGTGCCACGGATTCCCGGAACTGGCCTTCTCGTGGCGCCACCAGATCAAGGCGCTGGCCGACTCCGGCCGCTGGGTGATCGCACCGGACCAGCGGGGCTATGGCCTGTCGTCCAAGCCGGCGAACGTCACCGACTACGACCTCGAGCACCTGACCGGCGACCTGGTCGGCCTGCTGGATCACCTGGGCGTGGAAAAGGCGATCTTCTGCGGCCACGACTGGGGCGGCATCGTCACCTGGCAGATGCCGCTGATGCACCCCGAACGCGTCGCCGGCGTCATCGGCCTCAACACGCCCTTCCTGCCCCGCGCGCCCGCCGACCCGATCGCGATCATGCGCAACCGCTTCGGGCCGGACATGTACATCGTCTGGTTCCAGAACCCAGGCGAGCCCGAAGCCGTGCTCGGCGCCGACACCGCCAAGACGATGCGCTTCTTCATGCGCAAGCCGGCCGGCCCGGCGGCCGGCGCCGGCCTGTCGGGCGAGGGCGGCGGCTCGACCTTCGCCTTCCGCGACATGCTGCGCGGCTGGGACGGCCAGACCGGCCCGGAACAGCTGCTGACGCCCGAGGAGTTGGCGGTCTTCGCCGACTCCTTCCGCGACGGCGGCTTCTTCGGTCCGGTGAGCTGGTACCGGAACTTCACGCGCAACTGGGAACGGTCGGAAGACCTTGCGACCCGGATCGACAATCTGCCCTGCCTGATGATCACCGCAGAGCTCGACGCCGTGCTGTCGCCCGCGATGGCCGAGCCGATGCCCGCCTTCATCGGCGACCTCGAGACCCACATGGTGCGCGGATCGGGCCACTGGACACAGCAGGAGAAGCCGGCAGAAGTGAACGGCCTCATGCTGGACTGGCTGGACAGGCGCTTCCCGAAGTAGAAGGGCGCATGGAAAGAAATACCCCGGCCCCCGCGGTCGCCGCGAACGATCACCGCCGCGGCCTGTTCCCGGACAACGAGCCCTTCTCCAGCGGCTGGCTGTCGACCGGCGGCCCGCACGAGATCTTCTACGAGGAATGCGGCAATCCGAACGGCAAGCCGTGCGTGATCCTGCATGGGGGGCCCGGCGGGGCGATCAATCCGACCATGCGGAGGTTCTTCGACCCGGCGAAGTGGCGGATGGCGCTGTTCGACCAGCGCGGCTGCGGCAAGAGCCGTCCCAACGCCAGCCTGGACGACAACACCACCTGGTCGCTGATCGAGGACATCGAACGCCTGCGCGAGCACCTGGGCGTCGAGAAGTGGTGCGTGTTCGGCGGGTCCTGGGGCTCCACCCTGGCGCTGGCCTACGCGATCAAGCACCCCGAACGGGTGGGGAGCCTGGTCCTGCGCGGCATCTTCCTGCTGACCGAGCGCGAGCTGCGCTGGTTCTACCAAGACGGCGCCTCGATGATGTTCCCGGACGCCTGGGCCCGGTTCTGCGCGCCGATCCCCGAGGCCGAGCGCGGCGACATGATGGCCGCCTACCACAAGCGGCTGATCCACCCCGACCGCCGCGTGCAGGCCGAGGCCGCGGCCGCCTGGAGCCAATGGGAGGGCGACACCATCTCCATCCGCGGGCCCGAGGCCCGGCCGTCGAAGTTCAACGAGATCGACTTCGCCATCGCCTTCGCCCGGATCGAATGCCACTTCTTCGTCAACGGAGGCTTCTTCGACAGCCCCGACTGGCTGATCAAGAACGCCGGACGGCTGAAGGACATCCCCGGCTGGATCGTCCAGGGGCGCTTCGACGTGGTGACGCCGATGGAGAGCGCCTGGCGCCTCAGGACCGCCTGGCCGAACGCCCGGTTCGAGGTGGTCTGGGACGCCGGCCACGCCTCCACCGAGCCCGGCATCGTCGACGCCCTGGTCCGGGCCACGGACCAGGCCCTGAGGCTCTAGGCAGGCCGCGCGATGAGCCGCGCCGACATCGTCCGCGCCTATCTGAAGGCCATCGAGGATCACGGCGACTCGCTGGCCTTCTTCACCGAGGATGCGGTGCAGGAGGAATTCCCGAACGCCCTGGTCCCCACCGGGGCGCGGCGCACCATGGCCGAGCTGCGCGAGGCCAATGCGCGTGGGCGCAACGTGCTGACCTCGGAGACCTATGAGATCACCAACCTGATCGAGGCCGGCGACCGGGTGGCCTGCGAGGTGTTGTGGCGCGGCGTGCTGGCGGTCCCGCTGCGCTCGCTGAAGCCGGGGGACACCATGAAGGCGCGCTTCGGCGTGTTCTTCGAATTCCAGGGCGACCGCATCCGCCGCCAGCACAACTACGACTGCTTCGAACCGTTCTGAGCTAGGCTGTCGGCTCGGATCCCGAAGCCACCTCGGGCGGCACGATGGGCGCCACCCGCCGCCCGTACCCCGGCAGGCGCGACTTCAGCGCCATGGCCGGCTTTTCGATCGCGAACCAGCTTGCCGCCCCGCACAGCGCCGAACCGGCGATTGTCAGGAGGATCAGGGCCGGCAGCGGGACGTCGCGCCAGAACCAGATCAGCAGGAGCGAGATCGGCCAAGCGTAGAGATAGACGCCGTACGAGATGTCGTCCTTGGCGTTGATCGTCAGCAGCGGCTTCCACTTCACGGTCATCGCCAGCCAGAAGAGCGCATAGGCCCCCAGCGTCATGAGGGCCGGCTGGGCCAGCGCGGGCACGAACATGGCCGCGAACAACCCCAGCGCACATCCCGCCGCGATCCGGCCGTCGTAACGGACGCGGAACAGGCGGAAGCAGGCCCCGCACGCGAAGGTCGCGGTCAGGATCACGGTCTCGGGAAGCTGTCCGATAACCGCGTCGAGCGGCCGCGTCGCGCGGGCGAGCTGCTCGCCGAGAGGAACTTCGAACAGGAAGGTCGCCGCCACCAGCAGCGCCGTCATCGCCAGGTAGATCCGCGGGCGGGCATAGAGCCCCAGCCACCCCAGCGCCATCGCCAGGAGGTAGCAGCGGAACTCGTAGACGATGGTCCACATCGAGCCGTTCAGGGTCGAAAAGTGCAGGCCGGCGAACCCGCCATCCACCTCGGGCGGCTTCAGGAAGACCAGCCGCGCTAGGGCCGCAAGCCAGTCGCCGGCGCCCAGCGCGCCGAGAGCTACGCCGCCCAGCGGCGCCACGACGAACAGGCAGAGCAGGGAACAGACGACGAAGGCCGGATAGATCCTCAGCATCCGCTTGCCCAGATAGCCGCGCGGATCGGATATGTAGCTGCCGGTGATCAGGTAGCCGCTGATCAGGAAGAAGCCGAGTACGGAGAACCGGCCGAAGTCGATCGCGCCGCCGAACAGCTGCATCATCGGCTCACGGCCGGTGTCGCCGTCCAGCATCTGCGGCGCATGCGACAGGATCACGCCCGTCGCGAACAGTAGGCGCAGCGCCCCGAAGCCATTCCTGCGATCCGCCTGTCCCGACATGAACCCCGATCGCACTCCGGTCTCTTGGTCTCGCCTGCCCCTGCAAGCGCGAGGCCGCGCCGTCCGCCCGACTAGCACGAATACGCGCCGGGCGGGCCTGGGGACGCCGTCAGACGAACGAGCCCTTGCCGCTGGTGACTTCCGCGTAGCGGTGGACGCGCACGGACTGCACAAGCCCGAAGCCGATCATCACCGTCAGCATCACCGTGCCGCCATAGCTCAGCATCGGCATGGGCACGCCCACCACCGGCGCGAGGCCCATGACCATGGCGCCGTTGATCAAGACGTAGAGGGTGAAGGTGGCCGTGACGCCCGCCGCCGCCAGCCGGCCGAAGTGGCTGTGGCTGAGATAGGACGTCCGGAGCGCCATGAAGATGGCCGCCGCGTAGAGGACCAGCAGCGAGACGCAGCCGACGAACCCGAACTCCTCGGCCAGGGTGGCGAAGATGAAGTCGGTCTGCTTCTCGGGCAGGAAGTTGAGCTGGCTCTGCGAGCCCAGGCCGTAGCCCTTGCCCAGCAGCCCGCCGGAGCCCAGGGCGATCATCGACTGCAGGATGTGGTAGCCCGAGCCGGACGGATCGCTCTCGGGGTCCAGGAAGGTCAGCACCCGCTGGCGCTGGTACTCGTGCATGCCGAACATCACGAAGGGTGGGATCACCGCCAGCGCGCCCGCCAGCGCCGCGCCGATGACCTTCCACGACAGGCCCGCCAGCATGACGATGGCCCCGCCGGTGAGCGCGATCAGCATGGCCGTGCCTAGGTCCGGCTGGTGCGCCACCAGCAGCACCGGCACGCCGATCATCAGGGCCGGAACCAGCAGCCACCAGGAGAGCCTGGCGCGCTCGGCCGAGACCCCGTGGTAGAGCCGCGCCAGCGCCAGCACGATCCCCAGCTTCATCACCTCGGATGGCTGGAAGCTGAAGCTGCCGATCGAGAGCCAGCGCTGGGCGCCCAGGCGCACGTCGCCCACCGCCTCCACCGCCACCAGCAACAGGAGGCCCAGGCCATAGACCGGATAGGCCAGGGCGAACCACACCCGGATGTCGATCATGGCGAGCGCGATCATCAGCAGCAGGCAGATACCGAAGCGCGCCACATGAGCCGCTGCCCAGGGTGTCCAGGACGATCCGGCGATCGAGAACAGCATTAGGGCGCCGGCCCCTGCGATCAGGCTCAGCACCAGAACGAAGACCCAGTCCAGCTCGGCCAGCTTGACGATCAGCCGGTCGCGTTCGCCGGGACGGGTCAGGGCGGAGACGGTCATACTTTGGCTCCGGGGTCGGTGGGCGTGGCGGCGGGAGCCTCGTCAGGCGCGGGCGGCATGGGCGTGACGGTCTCCACGCGCTTCATCACCTCGGGGTCCTTCAGCAGGACCGTACGCATGATCTCGCGCGCCCGCGGGGCGGCGGCGCTGGCCCCGAACCCGCCGTGCTCGACCAGGACGCTGATCGCATAGCGCGGGTCGTCATAGGGGGCGAAGGCCACGAACCAGGCGTGGTCGCGCAGCTTCCAGGCTCCCGCGGTGCCATGCACGCCACGGCCGGCGCCGTAGGAATAGGCCTGCGCCGTCCCGGTCTTGCCGGCCATCTTGATCGGCCCCAGACCCAGATCGGAGACCCGCGCCGCGGTGCCGATGCCGGTGGTCACGGCCGCCATGGCCTCGCGCACGAAGTGCAGGTGCCCCTTGTCGACCGGCAAGTCGCCCCAGGCCGCGCCCGACTTCTGCTCCACGCCGCCGATCGAGCGGATCAGGCGCGGGTGCAACGCCTTTTCGCCGTTGGCGATACGGGACGTCATCACGCAGAGCTGCAGCGGGTTCAGGTTGGTGTAGCCCTGGCCAATGCCCATGCTGGGCGTCTCGCCGGGATGCCACTTGGGGTCCTTGGGGAACCGGCGAGCCTTGTAGGCAGTGTCGGGCACCAGGCCTTTCTTCTGGCCGGGGATGCCGATGTCGAAGATCTCGCCCAGGCCGAACTTGCGCGCCGTGTCGGCGATCTTGTCCGGGCCGATCGCCAGCGCGGTCTGGTAGAAATAGATGTCGCACGAGGTGGCGATGGCGTTGTGCATGTCCTGCGCGCCATGCACCTGGTCGCACTTCCAGGTGCGGCCGAAGAACCAGTGGCCGGTGCAGACGTGCACGGTCTTGGGGTCGTAGCCGTTCTCGAGCGCCGAGAGCGCCACCATGGTCTTGAAGGTCGAGCCCGGCGGATAGGTCGCGGTCAGCGCCTTGTTGAACAGCGGCTTGTGGTCGTAGCCGGACAGCGCCCGGTACTCGGCGCCCGTCAGGCCGCGCACGAATTTATTGGCATCGAAACTGGGCCCTGAGAACAGGCAGAGCAGGTCTCCGTTGCGAACGTCCATGACCACGGCCGCGCCGCTCTCGGCCCCGAACACCTCCTCGGCGCGGAGCTGCACGTCGATGTCGAGCGTAAGCTCGATCGTCTTGCCGGGCGTGGCGGGAATGTCGCCCTGGGGGTCCTCGCGCACCTGCCGGCCGTTGGCGTCCACCTCGACCTTTTGCGCGCCCGCCTTCCCGCGCAGTTCCGCATCGAACGCCTTTTCCACGCCCTGCTTCCCGATCCGGAAGCTGGGGTGGAGCATGATCGGATCGGGAGACGGGCCCGCATTGTCCACGTCCTCGCGGTTCACCTTGGCCACGTAGCCGATCACGTGGGCGAAGGCGCCGCCGTAGGGATAGACCCGCACCTCGCCCATGTCGGCGGTGACGCCGGGCAGCTCGGGCTCGCGGACGCTGATGGCGCTGAACTGCTCCCAGCTCATGTCCTCCATGACCTGGACCGGCGCGCGCTTCGGGGCGGAGTTTATATCCTTGAGCAGGCGGCGCTGGCGCGCCTCGTCCAGCGGCACGAACTCGGCCAGGGTGTGCAGCGTGGCCTCGGGATCCACGCCCTTGTCGCGGGCAACCATCAGCCGGAAGTTCGGCCGATTGGCCGCCAGCACAGCCCCGTTCCGGTCGACGATCATGCCGCGCGGCGCCGGCAGGAGCTTGAAGTTGAACTGGTTCGAGCTCGCCATCTTCTCGTAGCGCTGGGTCTCGAAGAGCTGGAGGTAGGCCAGCCGCGCGCAGAGCGCGCCGACGCCCAGGCCCGCGAACGCGCCCAGGATGACCGTCCGGCGGTGGAACGTCCCCTGCCGCTCGTTGACCTCTTCGAAGAAGATGGCGGGCTGCGTCATGGCGCGGCTCAGATCGTCCGTTCGACGTTCGAGACGGCGGGCACCGTGTCGAGCTCGGTATCCGGGATGATCTCCGGCATCGGCAGCGGCTTCTGGATGCCCGAGATCAGCTCGGGGTCCTTCAGCAGGGCGGTGCGCATGATCTCTCGCGCCCGCGGCGCCGCCGCCGTCGATCCGCCCATGCCATGCTGCACGATCACCGCGATGGCATAGCGCGGCTGGTCGATGGGGGCGAATGCGACAAAGAGGCCATGGTCGCGCAGGCCCCAGGTGCCGCCCTTCCCGCGCGAACCGCCGCTGTCGTAGTTGCGCACCTGGGCCGTGCCGGTCTTGCCCGCCATCAGGATGTTTCCCAGGCCGAGCTGGCTGGCCCGCCAGGCGGTGCCGCCCTGGCTCTGGTCGGTCACCGCGGCCATGCCGGCCCGCACCCGGTCGATGTGCTCCCGGGGGAACGGAAGGTCCGGTGCGTCCGAACCGCGCGGCCGCTCCTTTCCGCCGACCGACTTGATGAGCCGTGGATTCAGCGCCTTGTACTCACGGTTGGCCAGCCGGGCGGTCATCACGGCCAGCTGCAGGCAGTTCACCTGCAGATAGCCCTGGCCGATGGCGTAGGAGAGGTTCTCGCCCGGCCACCAGGGTTGTTGGGCCTCGTTCTTGGAGAAGTAGCGCTTCTTCCAGGCCGGATCCGGGACAATGCCCTTCTTCTGGCCGGGGATGCCGATGTCGAAGGTCTGCCCCAAGCCGAACGCCCGCGCCGCCTGGGCGATCCGGTCCGGACCGACCCTGAGCGACATCGAATAGAAATAGGTGTCGCAGGAGTTCTTGATCGCGTCGTGCAGGTTCTGCGAGCCGTGGCCGCCGCGCTTGTGGCAGTGGAAGTAGCGACCGCCGAAGTTCATCCCGCCGCCGCAGGAGACCCGCGCCTCGGGGTCGATGCCGGCCATCAGCACCGCCAGCGCGGTCATGGTCTTGAAGGTTGAGCCCGGCGGGTAGAGGCCGGTCAGGCACTTGTCCAGCAGTGGCTTGCGCTCGTAGCCGGACAGGGCCCGATACTCCGCCCCGGTCAGGCCGCGGACGAAGCGGTTGGCGTCGAAGCTGGGCGCGGAGCTCATGCAGAGGATGTCGCCGGTGCGACAGTCCATCATCACCGCCCCGCCGCTCTCCTCGCCGAACACCTCCAGCGCGCGGTTCTGGATATCGACGTCGAGGGTCAGTTGAACCTCGTCGCCGGGCACGGCGGGAATGTCGCCGTCCACGTCGTGGCCGACCTCGCGGCCATTGGCGTCGACCTCGACCTTGTGTGCGCCGGGACGGCCGCGCAGCTCGGCGTCCAGCGCCTTCTCGACCCCCTGCTTGCCGATCCGGAAGCCCGGATGGAGCATGATCGGGTCGGGGACGCCTCCCGCCTTGCCGATGGCGTCGATGTCGTCCTTGTTCACCTTGGCCACGTAGCCGATCACGTGGGCGAAGGCGCCGCCGTGGGGATAGACCCGCACCTCGCCCACGTCGGCGGTGACGCCGGGCAGCTCGGGCGCGCGGACGTTGATGGCCGAGAACTGCTCCCAGCTCATGTCCTCCATCACCGGGACCGGCGCGCGCTTGGGGGCGTTGTGGATGTCCTTCAGCAGGCGCCGCTGCCGGGCGTCGTCCAGCGGCACGAAGCTGGCGAGCGTCTTGAGCGTCGCCTCGGTGTCCATGCCCTTGTCGCGGGCCACCATCAGCCGGAAGTTCGGCCGGTTCGCCGCCAGGACCGCGCCGTTGCGGTCGACGATCACGCCGCGCGGCGCCGGGGCCAGCTTGAAGTTGAACTGGTTGGAGGTCGCCAGCTTCTCGTAGCGCTGGGTCTCGAAGAGCTGGAGATAGGCCAGTCGGGCGCCCAGGGCGGAGATGCCGATCCCGGCGAAGGCGCCCAGCAGGATCGCCCGGCGATGGAACAGGCCCTGCCGCTCGTTGACCTCCGCGAAGAAGATGGCCGGTTGCGTCATGGCCTTAGCGGAACCTCACATCGGCGTCTTCGAAGCGATCGATGAGCCGGTCGGCGAAGGGATAGAGAACGACCGTCGCGAGGAATTGCCAACCCACTGACGCCGGATAGGGCGCGTTCTGGGTGTCCAGCATGGTGAAAAGATAGCCCGCGCCGATCGCCAGCGCCGTCGACAGTCCGTACCAGACCCACATCATCACCTGGTTCTGGCCCGCCAGGATGCTGCGCGCGCCCAGAACGATGCCGTAGGGCAGCAGCAGGCACACCGCCCAGAAGCCGATCGGGCTGCCCCAGATCAGGTCCAGGAAGAAGCCCATGGTCATGACGCCCACCGGCGCCAGCATCGAGGGCCGGATCACCGCCCAGGCGAAAACCACGGGAAGGGCGAACACCGGCTCGGGCAGGCCCAGGCCCCAGAACCGCATCGGCACGGCGAAGACCATGGTCGCGGCGATCACGTACAGCATCGGCACGCCCAGCCAGCGCCAGGGCGCGAGGGGACGGGCCCCGCCGCTGCTCACGGCGGTCCTCCGGACGGTTGGGTGGTCTTGGGCGCGGGCGCTTTCGGCGCGGGCGTCGCCGTAGGCCTCGCTGGCGGGGTCGCTGTCTTCGCCGGGGGAACCGAAGCCTTCGCCGCAGGCTGGGCCGGCGTCGCAGCCTTCGGCGTAGGCGTGGTCGTCTTCGCTGCGGGCGTCGTCGCCCTGGCCACAGGCTGGGCCGGCGGCGTCGTTCTCGGCGCCGGGCTCGCGCCGCCAGCTGTCGCGCCGGCCGGCGCGGGCGTGGCGGGGATCGACGCCCCAGCCGCGGGCACGGTTGCGGGCACGGGCGGCGGCAGGGTCGTGGCGCCCGGGGTGGGCGGCGGCGGCGCCGTGTGCTGCAGCTTCCTGGTGTCGGCGACCTGGGTGAAATCCTCGAACAACAGGATGCGCACGAAGTCCACGGCCGCCTTGTCGGAGGCCAGCACCACCCGCCAGCGGCCATCCAGGCCCTTGACCGCCACGCCCACCGGGAGGCCGCGCGGGAAGACGCCGCCATCACCGGAAGTCAGAATGCGGTCGCCGCTCTTCACCGGGTCCTGGCCGCGCAGGTACTCCAGCTTCGGATTCGGCCCGCCGTCGCCGGTCAGGATGGCGCGGGAATTGGTCCGGTCGATCATCACCGGCGTGCGCGAGGCCGCATCGGTCAGCAGCAGCACGCGGCTGACCCCCTCGGTCACGCCGACGATCCGGCCCACCAGGCCGTTCTCGCTCATCACCGGATTGCCCGGCTTGATCCCCTTCTCCGAGCCGGCGTTGGCCAGGCGGGAGTTGGCGAAGGGCCCGCGGGAGTCGGTGACGATCCGCGCCGTCGCCATCGGGATCGGGGGGTCGGTCTTCAGGCCCAGCACCGTGCGGTAGCGCTCGTTCGTGTCGCGCAGTGCAATGGCCACGTCGCGCCACTGCCGCATGTTCTCGAGCTCGACGCGCAGGCGGCGGTTCTCCGAGACCGCGAAGAAGTAGCCGCGGATGCCATCGACGCCCTGCCCGGTCAGCCGGCCGGGGGTGGACAGCGCATCGCCCACCGGCGCCATGACCCTGTCCGCCATTGTGCGGGGATTGCCATAGGCGTCGGTGTCGAACGCCTCGCGGCGGTCGGACAGCAGGATCGCGACGGACGCGATCAGCACAACGATGAAGACGATGCCCGCCGTCCAGGTCAGCGGGACCTTCAGTTCGCCGAGCGGGTTGTCCCTCAAGGACATCTAGGCCTAGCCCCTACCCCCTCCGCCTGGTCGTCAGGCCAGCGTCGATTCCAGGACGCCCTTCATCCACTTGGGATGTTCGAGCACCTTGCCGCAGCCCAGGGCCACGCACGACAGCGGGTCGTCGGCCACGGTCACCGGCAGGCCGGTGTGGTCGCGGATCTCGGCGTCCAGGCCGCGGAGCAGCGCGCCGCCGCCGGTCAGCATGATGCCCTTGTCGGCGATGTCGGAGGCCAGTTCCGGAGGCGTGGCTTCCAGCGCCATCTTCACCGCATCGACGATCTGGCCGACCGGCTCGGAGAGGGCGTCGGACGCCTGCTTTTCCGAAATGCGCACTTCGCGCGGCACGCCCTGCATCAGGTCGCGACCCTTGACCTCGATGGAGAGGCCCTCGCCGTCGGCGGGCGCGCGAGCGGTGCCGATCTCCTTCTTGATCCGCTCGGCGGTGGTCTCGCCGATCAGGAGGTTATGGTTGCGGCGCATGTAGCTGATGATCGCCTCGTCCATCTTGTCGCCGCCGACGCGGACCGAGCGGGAATAGACGATGCCCGAGAGCGACAGCACGGCCACCTCGGTGGTGCCGCCGCCGATGTCGACCACCATCGAGCCGGTGGGTTCGTGGATGGGCAGGCCGGCCCCGATCGCAGCCGCCATGGGCTCGTCGATCAGGCCCACGCGACGGCCACCCGCATTGAGGCACGAGTCATTGATGGCGCGGCGTTCCACGGCGGTGGCGCCCGACGGCACGCACACGATCACCTTGGGGTTCACGAAGCCCTTGCGGTTGTGAACCTTGCGGATGAAGTATTTGATCATCTCCTCGGCGACTTCGAAGTCGGCGATCACGCCGTCGCGCATCGGACGGATGGCTTCCATGTGGCCCGGTGTGCGGCCCAGCATCTGCTTGGCCTCTATGCCCACCGCATGGACCACCTTGCGGCCGCCGACGTTGCGCAGCGCCACGACGGAGGGCTCGTTGAGCACGATGCCCTTGCCCTTCATGTAGATCAGCGTGTTGGCGGTGCCGAGGTCGATGGCGATGTCGTTCGAGATGGCGCCGAAGAGCGAAGAGATCATGCAGAGCCCTGAGGGATAGGGGCGAAAGTGACGAACCGGCCGAGGGTCCCAAAGGCGGCGCGGCTGACACATGAGGATGCGTCGAGTCGCTACGCTTTGTCTGGCGGGCTTTCACCCCCCTCTGCCCTGATGAATAGGGCATTTCAAGGCTTAATGAGCCGTATGCGCTTTCGCGTCGCGCGCGAAATGCTTCGCGACCCTTCGCCGCGGAATCGCCCGATTCCCGACGCAGGCCGCCGAACGGCGGTCTACCGCTCGTTGAGCGGGGGCGCCGCGACACGCCGCTCGAGCCTCAGCAGGGTCAGCACCACCGCAAAGCCGAACACCGCCAGGAGCGCCGCCATGGCGTGCGCCCGCCCCCATTCCAGCGCCTCCACCGACTTGTAGATCTCGATGGAGAGCACGTTGGTGGTCCCCGGAATGCCGCCGCCGATCATCAGCACCACGCCGAACTCGCCGATGGTGTGGGCGAAGGTGAGAATGGCGGCCACCACGTACCCCGGGACCGACAGCGGCGCCGCCACCCGCCAGAAGGTCTGCCAGCCCGAGGCGCCCAGCGTGGCGGCGGCGTCTAGGTTGTCCTCGCCGACGGCGCGGAAGGCGTTGCGCAGGGGCTGGACCGCGAAGGGCAGCGAATAGAGCACCGAGCCGATCACCAAGCCCTCGAACGTGAAGGCCAGCGTGCGAACCCCCAGCGCCTGGAACGGGATCATCAGCGGGCTGTTCGGCCCCAGCGCGATCAGCAGGTAGAAGCCCAGCACCGTGGGCGGCAACACGATGGGCAAGGCGACCAGGGCGCCGACGATCTCGGTGCGCCAGCCGCGGCCTCGCGCCAGCCACCAGGCGAGCGGCGTGGCCAGCACCAGCAGGATCGCGGTGGTGACGCCCGCCAGCCTGAGCGTCAGCCAGAGGACGTCGGCGAAGGCGTTCAAGGAACCTCGTAGCCGTATTTTCGGATGATCGCCCTGACCTCGGCGCTTCGCAGGAAGCTCATGAAAGCCCTGGCCGCGGGATCGCCCGCGGCGGTCTTCAACAGGACCGCCTGCTGGTCGATCGGTGTGTGGTTCGCCGCAGGCACGGTCCAGCGAGAGCCGCCCTTGACCGCGACGACCTGGGACAGGGCCACGAAGCCCAGCTCGGCGGCGCCCGTGTCGATGAACTGGTAAGCCTGGGTGATCGAGGTCCCCTGCACCAGCTTGGGCGAAAGCGCGTCGTAAACGCCCAGCTTCCGCATCGTCTCGACCGCCGCGACGCCGTAAGGCGCGGTCTTGGGGTCGGCGATCGCGATCTTGTTGAACTTCCCCGTCTTCAGGATCGCCCCCCTGCCGTCGACCAGCCCGGGCGTCTTCGAATAGAGCACCAGCCGGCCGACGGCGTAGGTGAACCGGCTGCCGGGCACGCCCAGTCCCTCGGCCTCGGCCTTCTCCGGCCGCTCCCGGTCGGCCGAGAGGAACACCCCGAACGGCGCCCCGTTGGCGATCTGAGCGTAGAACTGGCCCGACGAGCCGACGCTGAGGACGGCGTCATGGCCGGTGCGGGCCTTGAACCGTGCGGCGATCTCCCTGGCGGGCTCGGCGAAGTTGGCGGCGACCGCGACCTTCACCTCGGCGGCGAGCGCGGGACTCGCGAAGACGAGAGCCAGGACGACGGAAAGCAGTGCCGTGATGCGCATGGTGCGTTATGTAGCCGGACTACATAACGGAGTGAAGGGATGCTGAGCGCCACGGTGACCCTGGAGCGCGCGGGCCTGCCCCGGGTGGCCCTGGCGCGGATGGCGCTGGTCGAAGCCGTGGGCGAGCTGGGGTCAATCAGCGCAGCCGCCCGCAAGGTTGGCCTCTCCTACAAGGCCGCCTGGGACGCGGTTCAGGCTCTCAACAACCTGTTCGACGCGCCGCTGATCAGCGCTGCGCCCGGTGGCAAGGCCGGCGGAGCGGCCCAGGTCACGCCCCGTGGCCAGGCGGCGCTTGCTGCGTTCCGGCGTGTCCAGGCCGAGATGGACGCGGCTCTGGCCAAGCTGGACCAGGGTCTCGGCGCGGATGTTTTCTGGAGCCTCGGCATGAAGACCAGCGCCCGCAACGCCCTTCGGGGCCGCATCGTCCGCGTCACGACCGGCACGGTGAACACCGAGGTGACCCTCAGGCTGGCCGACGGCCTCGATATCGTCGCCATCGTCACCGCCCACAGCGTCGAAGAACTGGGGTTGGCGGAAGGCGCGCCCGCCATCGCGCTCATCAAGTCCAGCTTCGTGATCCTGGCCAAGGGCGAAGGCCTGCGCACCTCGGCCCGCAACCAGATCGCCGGGACCGTGGCGGCCCGCGAGGACGGCGCCGTCAACAGCGAGGTCCGGCTCGATATCGGCGCCGGCAAGACGCTGGTGGCGACGATCACGCTGGACAGCGCGCAGGCGCTGGACCTGGCGGTCGGCGATGCAGTCACCGCCTTGGTGAAGGCGCCGCACGTCATCCTGGCCATCGAGTAGGAACTACCCTTGAAGCACCCGATCTTCGCCATGGTCCTTGCGGCTCTCGCCGCCCCTGCCTCAGCCCAAAGCCTCGCTCTCAAGGGCCCCTCCGGCCAGGCCGTGACCGTAACCGCCGCAGAGGTCGCGAAGCTCCCGCGAGTAAGCTTCGTGTTCGATGCGCACGGGCAGAAGCATACCTACGAGGGCCCGTTGCTGATCGAGGTGCTGGCCAAGGCCGGCGTCCCGACGGGCAAGGCGCTGCGCGGGCCAGCGCTGGCCCATGCCGTCGTGGTGCGAGCCTCTGACGGCTATGCGGTGGTCTATGGCCTGGCCGAGCTCGATCCGGGCACCCGGCCGAACCGCATCATCCTGGCGGACAAGGCCGACGGCGCGGCGCTGGACGCCAAGGACGGGCCGTTCAAGGTGGTGGCCGAGGGCGACCTGCGGCCGGCGCGCGGGGCGCGGCTGATCACGTCGATCGAAGTCGTGAACCTGGGCGGCGGCGGCGCGCCGCTTTCGCACGACTAGAGCTTTGCTGGCGCCCACCCGCCGAACCCTCTAAGGCCTGCCCCACACCAGGGAGGACGGCATGAGCGAGGACGGCGACTTCGTCTACGACGAGGCCACGGGCGAGTGGATCAGCGCGGCCGATGCGGCCGAGCGCGCCAGGGCGGCCGGGACAGTCGAGGTCCGCGACGCGGTGGGCAACCTGCTGGCCGACGGGGACGCCGTCACCCTGATCAAGGACCTCAAGGTCAAGGGCGCGGGGGGGCAGACGCTGAAGCGCGGCACGGTGATCCGCTCGATCCGCTTGACGGGCGACGCCCAGGAGATCGACTGCCGGCACGAGAGCATCAAGGGCCTCGTCCTGCGGGCCGAATTCGTGAAGAAGAACTAGCCGAGGGCGCAGAGCAGCAGGCCCACCGCCGTCAGCCCGCCGCCGATCCACTGGCGTGGCCGCAGCTTCTCGCGGAACAGCTTGCGGCCCACGGCGGCGGCGATCGGCCCTTCGATCAGGCCCACCGCCCGCACCGGCGCGGCCGGCGCCAGCGCGAGCGCGCCGAACCAGCAGGCCGACGCCGCGGAGCCGAAGAACCCCGCCGCCAAGGAGGACTTCCAGCTCCCGGTCACCGACCTGAGCGCCTGCGGCCGCGTGATCGCCAGGATGGAGGTCAGCACCAGCGACTGCATAGCCTGGGCGACCACGAGGGCCGCGCTCGAGGAGAACAGCGGGTGTTGGGGATCGAGGGATTGCCCGGCCTCGCGGAAGCCGTTGAAGGCGACGGCGAACGCCGCGCCGGACGCGAGGCCCAGCAGCCCGCCGACCAGGTCGGCGCGGCCGTGCCCCCGCCGGGGCCAGGACAACACCAGCAGTCCCAGCGTCGCCACCGCCACGCCCGCCCAAACGCCGCCGCTCAGTCGGTCGCCCAGCACCAGCCAGCCCATGATCGCCGCCAGCGGGAGGGACGACTGCTGCAGCATGGTCGCCACGGCGAATCCCGACCGGCTCATGGCCATCAGCAGGATCGCAGTGGCTGTCACCTGGCTGATCGCGCCGATGATCGCGCCCGACCAGAACGGAGCGCCCCAGTGCGGTGTGGCGCCGGAGTTCAGCAGGGCGGCGACGGCGAAGATCGCGATCGAGAAGGGCAGGCCGAACAGGAAGCGCACCAGGGTGGCGCCCCAGGGGCCGGCGTCTTCCACCAGCCCGCGCTGCATGGCGTTGCGCGCCACCTGGAGCGGCGCGGCCACCAGGGTCAGGAGTATCCAGAGCATTCCGGTGTCATCCCGGTTTTCGCGCAGCGAAAGACCGGGACACACACGCACCTGACGGTACGCGCGAACCCACGACGATCGGGCGCTTATGGGTCCCGGACAAGCCGCCTATGCGGCTTTCCGGGATGACAAATTTTGTGAGTGGTTCGGGTTCTAGAACCCGCTGGCGACCTTGCCCGGCGCGCTCTTTTCCTTCCTCGCGAAGAGGTTGTTGAGCGCGTTGACATAGGCCTTGGCCGAGGCGGTGAGCGTGTCCGTGTCCGCCGCCGAGCCGGTGGCGATGCGGCCGTCGTCCTCGAGCCGGACCGAGACCTGGGCCTGGGCGTCGGTGCCCTCGGTCACCGCGTGCACCTGGAAGAGGCGCAGGATGGCGTCGTGCGGCACCACCGCGTGGATGGCGTTGAACACCGCGTCCACGGGGCCGTCGCCGGTGGCGTTGGCCGACTTCTCGACACCGTCGATGGTCACCGTCAGGAAGGCCTCCTGCGGCCCCTCGGTGCCGGCGATCACCCGCAGGTGCTTCACCTGGACCTTGTCGGCGCTGGAGGCCAGGGCGTCGTCCACCAGGGCGATGATGTCGTCGTCGAAGACGTGCTTCTTCTTGTCGGCCAGGTCCTTGAAGCGCTGGAACGCCTCGTTGAGCGCGTTCTGGCCCAGTTCGTAGCCCAGGTCCTTCAGCTTCTCGCGGAAGGCGTGGCGGCCCGAGTGCTTGCCCATGACCAGGTTCGAGGAGCCCTGCCCCACGTCCTCGGGCTGCATGATCTCGTAGGTGCCGCGGTCCTTCAGCATCCCGTCCTGGTGGATGCCGCTCTCGTGGGCGAAGGCGTTCTTGCCGACGATCGCCTTGTTGAACTGGACCGGGAAGCCGGTGATCGCCGAGACGTAGCGGCTGGCCCGGGTGATGTGCTGGGTCTCGATGCCGGTGAAGAACGGCAGGGTGTCGCCGCGGACCCGCAGGGCCATGACGATCTCTTCCAGCGCCGCGTTGCCGGCCCGCTCGCCGATGCCGTTGACCGCCACCTCGACCTGGCGCGCGCCGCCCTGGACCCCGGCCAGGCTGTTGGCGACCGCCAGGCCCAGGTCGTTGTGGCAGTGAGTGGAGAAGATGACGGTGTCGGCGCGGTCCACGTTGGCGATGATGTCGCGGAACATCTCGGCATACTCGGACGGATAGCTGTAGCCCACCGTGTCCGGCAGGTTGATGGTGGTGGCGCCGGCGCGGATCGCGGCATCGACGCAGCGGCGCAGGAAGTCCTGCTCCGTGCGCGTGGCGTCCTGGGCCGACCACTCCACGTCGCCGCACAGGTTGCGGGCATGGGTCACCGACTTGGTGATCATCTCCAGGATGTCTTCCTGGCTGGCGTGCAGGATGTGGTCGCGGTGGCTGGGGCTGGTGGACAGGAAGGTGTGGATCCGGCCACGCTTGGCCTTCCTTACCGCCTCGGCGCAGCGTTCGATATCGGCCATGCCGGCGCGGGCCAGGCCACATACGATGCTTTCCGTCACGATCTCGGAGATGGCGCGGACGGCCTCGAAGTCGCCGTTCGAGGCGATCGGGAAGCCGGCCTCGATCACGTCGACCTTCATGTCCTCGAGGATCTTCGCGAGTTCCAGCTTCTCGTCGTGCGACATGGAGGCGCCGGGCGACTGTTCGCCGTCGCGCATGGTGGTGTCGAAGACGATGACGCGGTCGCGCTCGGACGCGGTGGACGGGGCCGAAGCGGAATCGGTTACGGGAGCGGTCATTTCTCTGGGTCTCTTCGCGATGTTCAGTTCTGGGGACGGAGGTGTCAGACCCCTGGTCGCCCGGCCGCGAAGATGCGCGTGCCTAGAGAGGCGCCCAGGGGCGGCTAAGCCCCAGCGAGAGAAGAAGCAGGCTGTCGAGCCGCGTGCGCATGGCGCTGCATCTACAGAAACGACGACGCCGCCGCAAGCATCTTGCGCCCGACGCGGCTTTAAGCCGCCTCTTCGGCAAGAACCTTGCCGACCGCGGGCCGAGCCCGGATCCGCTCCCGGTGTTCGTAGACCTTGGGGAATTTCCGCGGATCGACCCCGTCGCCCTCGAGCCAGTCGGCCACGGTGAAGAGATAGCCGTCGCAGATCGAGAACGCCTCGCCCAGCACGTAGGGGCCCTTGAGGAACTCGTCCTCGATGAGCTGGAAGCAGGCGCCCACGGTCTGCGGGACCTTGCGGCGCATGTCCTCGAACGAGCTCTCCTCGTCGGCCCAGCGGTAGCCCCGGTGGCGGTGGGCGTGGGCCACGTGGACGGTGGAGGCGAGATAGCTGTTGAACGCCTGGGCCTGGGCGAAGGCCCACGGATCGGTCGGCGCCAGCTTCGCTTGCGGAAATGTCTGGGCGATCCAGGCCAGGATCGCGACGTTCTCGGTCAGCACGCCCTGCTCCGTGACCAGCGCCGGAACGCGCCCCTTGGGATTGATGGCCAGGTACTCGGGCTTGAGCTGCTCGCCTGCCCGGACGTTGGTGCGCACGGCCTCGTAGTCGGCGCCCGCCTCCTCCAGCGCAATGTGCGAGGCCAGCGAACACGAGCCCAGCGAATAGAACAGACGGATCATTCCTCTCCCTTTCCCCGTCGCTGCAGCCAGCGCCGTGCGAACCACCCAATGGCCAGCCATATGGCGGCGACGGCGACCAGTTCCACCCAGTGGCCGGCGATCTCGCCCTTCATCAGCTGGACGATCGACGCGCCCGCGGAAGCCGTGAGCGCGATCTTCGGGACGATGCCGATGCCCGTCCCGGCGATGAAATGCAGCGCCCGCATGGGGGTCACCCCGGCCGCCATGTTGACGACGATGAACGGCGCCGAGGGCACCAGCCGCACGATCAGGCTGGCCAGGAACCCGTTCTGGCCGACCAGCCGCATGAACCGCCGCACGCCGTCGCCCGAGAACCGCTCCAGCACTCGCGCGCCGGCGCTGCGCCCCAGGTAGAAGCCGACCAGCGCCGAGACCATGGTGCCGATCCAGCTGTAGGCCGCGCCGAGTTGCGGTCCGAAGGCCACCACCGCGGCGGCGATCAGCACGATCTGTGGCGTGCCGACGAAGGCCAGGGCGGCGAAGGCCGCGACGGCCACCGGCAACGACCACGGCCCCCGCGCCGCGCCGAGCCAGCCCTCCAGCGTCCGCTCGCCGTCAAAGCCCAGGAACTGGGCCCCGAAGAAGAAGACTACCCCCACCCCGCCGAACAGCACGAACGAGACCAGCAGCGAGCGCCACGCCTGGGCGTCGAGGTTCGACAGGAAGGCGAATATCCGGCGCATTCGGCCGGAGGGGTCGCGTGTTCGCGGGGCGCGGTCAAGAATGCTACGCTCCTGGGGCGAATTTGCATGTTGCGTTTTTACGCAACATGAACCAACAAAGCGGATAAGCCTGGAGCCGTCGCTTGCTCGAATACGCCTTCGATACGATCACCCCCGAACAGGCGCTGGCCATCCGGTCCGGCGACACCCTGACCTTCAACGGCGGGCCGGCGCGCACGGTCAGCGTCGCCTACCAGTCGTACGATCCACTAGCCCTGACGCCGGAGCTCCCGCGGATCTTCGTGACCTACGAGGGCCGGACGGTGGCGTTTTCGACCGAGCTGGTCCAGCTCTCCAAGACCGGCGGTCTGGTGATGGCCGACGGTTCGCAGCTCTACATCGGCGACACCGGCGACAACCGCTTCACGGCCGGCGTGGGCGACGACGGTCTCTACGGCGGTCCGGGTCATGACAGCCTGGCCGGCGAAGGGGGGCGCGACTTCCTGCAGGGCAACGGCGGCGACGACCTGCTGGCCGGGGGCGAAGGCGCGGATTCCATCCACGGCGGCCAGGGCGACGACGTGATCTACGCCAGCCGCGACGCCAGCGGCGTGGCCGGCGAGGCCGGCGATTGGGCCAACGGCAATCTCGGCGCGGACGAGATCATCGGCGGCGCGGGCAACGACACCCTGCTGGGCGGCCAGGGCGACGATTTCGTCGGCGGAGGCGACGGCGCGGATTACCTATCGGGCGACCTCGGCGACGACGAGGTCATCGGCGGGCTTGGCAATGACACCCTGATCGGCGGTCTCGGGAACGACAACTTGAGCGGCGGCTTCGGGGCGGACAGCCTGAGCGGCGGCGACGGGGCCGACCAGCTGGTCAGCCGGGGGCCGGAGGCCACGACGCTCGACGGCGGCGCCGGCGCCGACACCATCGTCTCCGGCGGCGCGGGCCGCGACATCATCTTCGGCGGCGAAGGCCGCGACGAGTTCGACTTCGTCGCCAGGACCGAACCGTCGGCCGGCGTGGAAGCCGAGATCCGCGACTGGGAAAGCGGCGACAGCCTGCACTTCGACGCCGTCAGCATCCTGAGCTCGAGCTCCATCCTGCCGCTCTCCTATTCCGAGTTCGTGGCGGACAGCTACGCGACGGCGTTTTCGATCGCCAACCAGCACATCTCGGGCTCTGGCGTGGTCTATGTCGTCGCCCAGGTCGGCGGCGACCTCTACGTCTTCGCCGACGTCGGAGATCCGGCCGACGGCGCGGACACCTCGATCCTGCTGACGGGCCGCACCCTTGCGGACATCGGCCTGACCAACTTCGTCTGAGGCGCCGCTTCCGACACACTGGCTCTGGAGAGAGTGGCTCCCGGCGGGTTTGAATGCGGCGCAGCATGGGTTACACCCGCGCCCGTCCGAACCTCAGCCGGGAGTCTACTCCATCATGTCCTTCCTGGAATCCGCTGCGCTCGCCCGCGTGAAGCCGTCCGCCACCCTGGCGGCCGACGCGAAGGCCCGCGAGTTGAAGGCCCAGGGCAAGGACGTGATCGGGCTGGCCGCCGGCGAGCCGGATTTCGACACCCCGGACAACATCAAGGAAGCCGCCATCAGGGCGATCCGCGATGGCAAGACCAAGTACACCAACGTCGACGGCATTCCCGAGCTGAAGGAAGCCATCGTCGCCAAGTTCCAGCGCGAGAACGGGCTCACCTACAAGACCTCGCAGGTGAATGTGTCGCCTGGCGGCAAGCCGGTGATCTGGAACGCCATGATCGCCACCCTGAACCCCGGCGACGAGGTGATCGTCCCCACGCCCTACTGGGTCAGCTACTGGGACATCGTGCTGCTGGCCGGCGGCAAGCCGGTCGCCGTGCCGACCACCGCCGAGCGCGGCTTCAAGCTGCAGGCGGCGGAGTTGGAGGCGGCGATCACGCCCAAGACCAAGTGGATCCTGCTGAACTCGCCCTCGAACCCGTCCGGCGCGGCCTACACGCGCGCCGAACTGAAGGCGATCGCCGAGGTGCTGCTACGCCATCCGCAGGTCTGGATCCTGACCGACGACATGTACGAGCACCTGGTGTTCGGGGACTTCGAGTTCACCACCATCGCCCAGGTTGAGCCGGCGCTCTACGACCGCACCCTGACCATGAACGGGGTCAGCAAGGCCTACGCCATGACCGGCTGGCGGATCGGCTACGCCGCCGGCCCCGAACCGCTGATCAAGGCCATGGCCAAGGTCATGAGCCAGACGACGTCGAACCCCTCGTCGATCTCGCAGTGGGCGGCGGTGGAGGCGTTGAACGGCACGCAGGACTTCATCAAGCCGAACGCCAAGCTGTTCGAACAGCGCCGCGACCTGGTGGTCTCGATGCTGAACCAGGCGCGCGGCATCCAATGCCCGACGCCGGAGGGCGCCTTCTACGTCTACCCCTCCTGCGAGGAGTTGATCGGCAGGACGGCGCCTTCGGGCAAGGTCATCACGTCGGACGCCGATTTCGCGGTCGAGTTGCTGGAGACCGAGGGCGTGGCGGTGGTGTTCGGCGCGGCCTTCGGCCTCTCGCCCTTCTTCCGGATCAGCTACGCCACGGCCAACAGCGTGCTGGAAGACGCCTGTCAGCGCATCCAGCGCTTCTGCGCCAACGTGAAATAGCCAGGATCCGTCCGACCGGTCATTTCGAACTCGAGCAACTTCCCCGGGATTCCGCGTCTCAACACCGACCTGCCGCCGTTCCCGCCCCGTCCACGGGCGTTGCCCTCAGCCTGATTGGAGCGCGGCGACGAGCGGGCCATGGTGTCCAGAGCGCCGGAGCCCGAGCTTGAACGAAAACCCCGACGACGTTCTCGACCGAGTTCCGGTGCTCGATTCCCACATGGCCTATCGCGAGGTGGGACGCGAGGGGGCGCCGGCCGTCGTGTTCCTGCATGGCAACCCGACCTCGTCGTTCATCTGGCGGGGAATCATGCCCCACGTCGCAAGCGTGGCCCATGTCGTCGCACCGGACCTGATCGGCTTCGGCCAATCGGGCAAGCCCGACATCGCCTACCGTTTCGGCGACCATGTGGGTTACCTGGACGCCTTCCTCGACGCGCTGGAAATCCGCTCGGCCTACCTCGTCGCCCAGGATTGGGGCACGGCGCTGGCCTTCCACCTGGCGTCCCGCCGGCCGGATTTCGTGAAGGGCCTGGCGTTCATGGAGTTCATCCGGCCGTTCGCGGACTGGGACGACTTCCACCAAGTCCAGGCGGCCCGCGACACCTTCCGAAAATTCCGGACGCCGGGTGAGGGTGAGGCCCTGATCCTGGACGGCAACGCCTTCGTCGAACGGGTGCTGCCTGGGTCGATCCGGCGCACCCTCAGCGAGCACGAGATGGCGGTCTATCGCGCGCCCTTCCCCACGCGCGAGTCCAGGCTCCCCACGTGGCGGTTTCCCAACGAGCTGCCCATCGCCGGCGAGCCGGCCGATGTCCATGCTATGCTCGTGGAGGCACATCGGGCGCTGGCCGCCTCGACCTATCCGAAACTGCTCTTCACGGGAGAGCCGGGCGCGCTGGTCTCACCCGACTTCGCGCGCACCTTCGCCGCCGGCCTCGACGGCTGCGAACTCGTCAGCCTGGGCCCAGGCGCGCACTATCTGCAGGAGGATTACCCCGACGCCATCGGCGCCGCGGTGGCGCGATGGGTCTCGTCCTGCGAGGCACGGTCGGCCGCCGGCTCGTGCCGGGCGCCGACCGTCCTCGAGGGTGGCTAGTGCTTCTCGCGCCAGCCGGCCTTGGCGGCCTCCTTGGTCAGGTTGAGGCGCACCTTGTCGTCCTGGATCGTCTCCACCCAGGTGAGCGGGATCAGGTGGTGCTTGAAGCCGGAGCCGAGGTCCAGCTTGGACAGCTCGATCTCGTCACCCATCACGTGGTCCACCTTGCCCACATGGCCGCCGTCGGACCCGACAACTTCCATGTGCTCGCGGATTTGGGAGGCCTGGATCATAATCATCTCCTCGTCGCTAGGGACGGGGTAACGGGCGTCGGGCGTCAGGGTTCATGGCCGAGCTGATCAACCTCAATAAGGCCCGCAAGGCCAAGGCGCGCGCCGCGGGCAAGACGCAGGCCGCCGAGAACCGCGTACGGTTCGGCCAGACCAAGGGCGGGAAGGCCGTCGCCCGGCTCGACGCCGAGCGCGCCCGGCGCGATCTCGAGGGCAAGAAGCGCGAGGATTAGGGCTGGACGACCGGCGCCAGGGTCACGACCAGCGGATAATGATCGGAGCCCAGCCAGGGACCCCGCTCCACCTTGACCGTCGACCACCCGCGCCCGGCGTAGATGTGGTCGATCGGCAGGATCGGAACGCGCCAGGCGCGACCGGACAGTTGCGCGGGCCAGGTCGCCACGGCGCGATCGCGGCGGACGAGCCCCAACGTCGTGTCCAGGCGGCGCAACTCCGCCGACCAGGGGGCCGCATTGAAGTCGCCCGTCAGGATCATCCGCTCGCGCGGCAGCCGGCCGACCACGTCCTCAAGGTCCCGGACCTGTCCCGCGACCAGAGGGCTGGTGGGCCAATCCAGGTGGGTGGTCACGATCTCGATCGGGCCGCGCGGGGTCGCATAGGTGGCGTTGACAAAGCTCAGGTCGCCGCCGGCGCGAAGCCTCGGGCGGTCCATCTTCACATACGGCTCGCGCGTGAAGATCATCAGCGAGCCGTGTGCGCCGGCGGTGCTCCAGCCCGCCCGCCTGACGAGCAGGTCGCGCAGGTCGTGGCGCGCCTCACTGACGGTCACCACGTCTGGATCCTGGGCGATCAGCCAGTCGGCGACGCGGCCGATGTCTGCGTTGGTGCGCAGGGCGTTGATCTGGATGACCTTGATCTGACCCTCACGGTCGAAAGGCGCTTCCGATCCGTTCGACCGGGAGACCTCCGGGCCGACCAGCACGCCGCCGGCGACAATGGCCACGGCCGAGGCGACCAGGATGACGCCCCGTCCCGGCAGGCGGGTCAGGATCGCGATCACCATGCAGCCCAGCGCCACCGCCATGTAGACCGGCGCGAAATGGGCGATCAGATCCAGCCAAGGATAGAAGCCGGCTCCGTGCGACAGGACGCCGGCCAGTGCGGCGACCACAGCGCCGACCATGAGGACCGATCCGAGGCCTTGCGCCACAACGCTTCGCAAAGACACGCCCTACCCCCAAGCGCGGCCCGGATGGCCCCCTGGGCCCCCTCCCGCTCGAGCGTCCTGACTAGCGGTCCTAGGCGGCGGTGGGCAAGGCCCGGTCGCGCACGCCGGCCGGGATCGAGTCGTAGATGGTGGGCGGGGTGATGCCGAGGCGCCTGCGGGCGGCCTCCAGCGGTTCGGCCATCAGGCGTTCGTAGTCCTCGCCCAGCAGCCACTTGGCGGCCTTGCCGCGCTTGTAGCCCTGCCAGATCGCCTTCACGTACGGCTGCGTCTTGTCCTTGCGGGCCCGCGAGGCCGCGCCAAACGCGATCAGCGCCCAGCCCAGCCCCTTGGTCTGGGCGTAGGAAAAGGCGACGAGACAGGCCTCGCCCAGGGCGTCGCGGTGATAGCCTGACAGGATGTGCCAGATGTCGTGCACGTCGCGGGTGCGGCGGCCGAACCAGGCATAGGGGTGCGGCTCGTCGATGTCGTTGCGGCCTTCACGACTGATCTCGGCCAGGCCGTCGGCGGAAAGTCGCTCGGAGCGGATGAACGTCCGATAGGCCGCGCCGACGCTGCCCTCGGGCAGGCTGTCGAGCCAGGCGTCATCCATCAGCTTGTCGGCGAACTCCTGCCGCTCGAAGGCGATGCGGCCGCCTTCCGGCGTGGTCAGCAGGCGCTGGTAGCCGTTGGCGGTCGAAGCTCCGTTCAGGGCGCGCATGATCTCGAAGACCTGGCGGGTGTCTTCCTTGTCGGCCAGCAGGCGCTGCAGCGAGCGCCAGGCATGTCCCCAGTCGAGCTTGGTCGATATGGGCCGCGGTTCGGGACGGAAATCGGTGGTGTCGGCGGTCATGGCCATAGGAAGGGCAGATCCTGCGTGAGCCTATTGGGCCCAAAGATGACGCCCCCGTCATTTTTTTGCAAGGGCTGGCGCAATCTAGCCGGAAGTTCGTAAACAGAGGGCGCATGGCCACCCTTAAAAAGCGCTCCGTCCTGCTGTCCGGCCACGCGACCTCGATCGCGCTGGAGCCGGAGTTCTGGGCGGTGCTGGACGAGATGGCGGTGTGCCGCGGCTCCAGCCTCGCCGCCCTGATCGTCAGCATCGACCGCGGCCGGGCCGGACGCCCCCTCGCCTCGGCCTGCCGCGTGGCGGCCCTAGGGTTCGCGCGCGGGGGGTAGGACACTCCGCAGCCACGGCTCGATGTCCACGAGGCGGGCCTCGCCCTTCAGCCCGGCGCGGAAGGCCTCCAGGTTGCGGTAGCTGGCCAGCACCAGGATCCGCTTGCCGGGATTGGCGGCGATCGCCTCGCGGGCTCGGGCCACCATGTAGCCGTCCCACTCCGCCTGGCTGGTCGCGAACTCCGGCCCGCCGAGTTGGGCCTGGGCCAGCCCCTGGGCGCGGACGAGGTCGAGGGTGATGGCGTCGTGGGCGTCGGCCGGATGGCGCCAATGGTCCTGCAGCACGGTCGACAGCGCGCGCGCCAGGCGGGTCATGTAGGCGTCGGCGTCGGGCTTCGCCTTCCCGAACGCCTCGAAGCGGCGGCCGGCCGCGCCGGTCATCGCCTCGAACACGTCGCCGCCGGGTTCCATAGGCAGCGCCGCGGTGGGATGCCCGGAGAGCCAGGGCCAGACCACTGCTGGATACTCCGGCCGGCCCGGCGTCTCCTTGCGGGCGGCCAGTTCGTCGGGGCGGACTTCCAGCACCATCACGTCCGGACGCACGGCCTCGATGATCCGGCGCAGGTGGTCGAACGAGAACGAGGGCTCGCTGGCGTGCAGGCGCTGGATTGCGCCCACCACATAGACGCCATCGGGTGGCGCGGTCGCGGCATGGAGCTGGCCGGTGAAGCCGGCGGCGAAGGCCAGGGCGAGGCAGGGCAGTCGGAGGTTTCGCATGACCTGCGGATGGCGGCGGACCGCACGCGGCGGAAGCCGCCGGTCCGCGAGCGGGACCGCCGCGGTGACGAGCGGGTCAGCGCCCGTTCAGCAGGGCCGAGAGGGCGTCTCGGTAGCGCCGGCTGAGCCTCAGGGCCGGCCCCGAGCTCAACACGACATCCGCGTCGCCGCGGCCCAGGCTGCGGACCTCGACGATCCGGTCCAGCCGCACGATGGCCCGCCGATGGATACGCGCGAACCGGTCGGCGGGCAGCCGCGCGGCCAGCGAGGCCAGCGACTCATCCAGCAGCACCGCGCCGGCCGTTGTGTGCGCCTCGGCGTAGTTGCCGGCGGCCTCGATCCAGTCGACCTGATCCAGCGGCACGATCCGCACCGCGCCCCGGCTGCGGGCCCGCAGGACGTCCGGCGCGACGGGTGCGAGGCGACGCTCGCGGCGCGTCAGGAACAGCCCCGCCCCGACGACGCCGGCATAGAAGATGACATTGGTCCCGAGGTTGCGGACGAACATCCGCTCTCCCATCGCCCAGCGCGTCGGGATGCGCCCGCCGTCGTTGTAGATCGGCCAGTAGACCAGGGCGAACAGGCCCACGTGCAGCGCGCCGACCACCAGCACCCCCGCCGCATAGGCCGCCAGCCGCTGCGTGAAGCTCCAGCGCGAAGCCTCGATCCGGCGGACCGCCATCAGGATCGGCGCCGTCAGCACCGCCCAGACCGAGAAGATCGCGAACGAATAGCCCAGCGACCGCCACCAGGGCTGGGCGCCGCCGCTGGTGAGGTAGCCTTGGGTCGCGAGCAACAGCGCCACGGCGGACCAAGCGAGCACGATCACCGCGGCGACGCGGAGGATGCGGATGTTGGAGCCTGGCGCGGGGACGGCCGGAGACGTCATGCCGCTCTTGTAGCCGCCAACCCGCCCCCCGTCATGGCTGGCTTGGGTGGGCTACTTCGGAACCGGGATCGGCGCGTCGGGAATACGGGGCGCGTCCGGCAGCCGGGGCGGTTCTATCGCCGGAATTCCGTCCGCCGCCCGGATCGCCGTCTCGGCCGCGCTGCCCACGTCGTCGCGCCCTTGCCAGGCGTACCAGATGAGCGCGAGCGCCAGCATCGCCACTGCGCCGGCGACGAAGGCGATCCACGGGCTGGTGCGACGTTCGGTCATGGCTCTTGCCAAACGGATCGCCGACGCGGGCCGTTCCGCCCCTTAAGTCGGCAAGGCTTCGTGCTACATATGTTCCGATGTCCTCTTCCGAATCTTCCGACCTGCCTGCCCCCCGCATCAGCGACCTTGCCCGCGTCGACGCGCGGCCGGCCGACTATCTCGAAGGCCTGAACCCAGAGCAGCGGGCGGCGGTGGAGGCGGTCGACGGGCCGGTTCTGGTGCTGGCCGGCGCCGGCACCGGCAAGACCAAGGTGCTGACCACCCGGCTGGCGCACATCCTGGCCACCGGACGGGCGCGGCCCTGGGAGTTGCTGGCCGTCACCTTCACCAACAAGGCCGCCCGCGAGATGCGCGAGCGGATCGCCCACATCATCGGCCCGTCCGCGGAGGGCCTGCGCTGGCTGGGCACCTTCCACTCGGTGGCGGCCCAGATCCTTCGCAAGCACGCCGAACTGGTGGGGCTGAAGTCGAACTACACCATCCTCGACACCGACGATCAGGAGCGGCTGATCAAGCAGGTGCTGGAGGCCGAGAACATCGACACCAAGCGCTGGACGCCCAAGGCGCTGGCGGGGCTGATCGACCACTGGAAGAACCGCGGCTGGCGGCCCGACCAGCTGCCGCCCGCCGAGGCCCAGGCCTTCGCCAACGGCAAGGGCCAGGCGATGTACCGGCTGTACCAGGAGCGGATGCGCATCCTGAACGCCTGCGACTTCGGCGACCTGCTGCTGCACAACCTGACCATCTTCGTCAGCCGGCCGGACGTGCTGGCCGAGTACCACGACCGCTTCAAATACCTGCTGGTGGACGAGTACCAGGACACCAACGTGGCCCAGTACCTCTGGCTGCGCCTGCTGGCCCAGAAGAGCCAGAACCTGTGTTGCGTGGGCGATGACGACCAATCGATCTACGGCTGGCGGGGCGCCGAGGTGGACAACATCCTGCGCTTCGAGCGGGATTTCCCGGGCGCCAAGGTGGTGCGGCTGGAACGGAACTACCGCTCGACCAGCCACATCCTGGCCGCCGCCTCGGGCCTCATCGCCACCAACAAGGGCCGGCTGGGCAAGACCCTGTGGACCGACAGCCAGGACGGCCAGAAGGTGGTCGTCCGCGGCATCTGGGACGGCGACGCCGAGAGCCGGCTGATCGCCGACGAGATCGAGAAAGCCAAGCGCACGGGCCGGAAGTACCGCGACATGGCGATCCTGGTCCGCGCCTCGTTCCAGATGCGGGCGTTCGAGGAGCGATTCGTCCTGCTGCAGATTCCCTATGTGGTGATCGGCGGGCCGAGGTTCTTCGAGCGCGCCGAGATCCGGGACGCCATCGCCTACCTGCGGCTGATCCAGTCGCCGGACGATGACCTGGCGTTCGAGCGGATCGTCAATGTTCCCAAGCGCGGGATCGGCGACACGACGGTCCAGCGCCTGCACGTCCTGGCGGCGCAACGGCCGACCCGCCTGCACGACGACAGCCCGCTGTTCGACGGGCGGACGGGCGAGATCGTCGAGGCCGGCGAGGCCTCCGGCGCGACGCGCTACCGCACCCTGACCCAGGCGGCCGAAGAGATCGTCCGCACCGATGAACTGGCCGCGCGCACCCGCACCTCGCTCTCCAACTTCCTGCGCGACCTCGACCGCTGGCGCGGCCAGGCGGGGCAGATCCACCATGCGCGGCTCATGGAAGCCGTGCTGGAGGAGAGCGGCTACACTGACGCGCTGAAGCTCGACAAATCGCCCCAGGCCCAGGGCCGGCTGGAGAACCTCAAGGAGCTGGTCCAGTCGATGGCCGGCTACGAGACGCTGGAAGCCTATCTGGAGCACGTCTCGCTGGTGATGGACCTGGACCGCGGCTCGGCCGCCGACAGCGTCCAGGTGATGACCCTGCACCAGGCCAAGGGGCTGGAGTTCCCGCTGGTCTTCCTGCCCGGCTGGGAGGAAGGCGTCTTCCCGTCCCAGCGCAGCATGGACGAGAAGGGCGAGAAGGGGCTCGAGGAGGAGCGCCGCCTGGCCTACGTCGGCATCACCCGCGCCCGCGAGGAGGCGCGCATCTCCTTCGCCGCCAATCGCCAGGTCTACGGCCGCTGGACCAGCCAGCTCCCCAGCCGCTTCGTGGACGAGCTGCCGCCGGCCAATGTCGAGGCCAGCTCCGAGACCGGATACTACGGCGGCGGCCCCGGCATGCAGCAGCACGGCTCGCGCTGGGACGAGGACCCTACCTTCGGCGCCGGCTATTCCTCGCCCGGCTGGCGCAGGGCCCAGGCCAACCAGTACCGCGGCAGCCACCCCGGCCGGCAGCAGACGATCGAAGGCGACGGCCGCCTGGTCGCCGTCTCCGAAAGCTCCGCCGCCAGCGCCTACAAGCGCGGCGACCGCGTCTTCCACATCAAGTTCGGCTACGGCGCCGTGAAGGGCGTGGAGGGCAACAAGCTGACGGTGACCTTCGACAAGGCCGGCGAGAAGAAGGTGATCGACAGCTTCGTGGAGAAGGCGGACGGTTGAAGGCGACGGGCCCCAACGCGGTCTACATCCTGGCCAGCGGGGGTGCTGGCCGCGGTGACCGCGGTCTGCCTCGGCCTATTCTTCGCCTTCCGCCGTGCGAAGTGGTTCTAGGCCGAAACCATTCCGCGCCCTGCGCGTATCTCCTGGCATGCGGAGCCTGATCCAGAACCGGGACGTGAAGACCCTCTTCGGCGGCGTGGCCGTCGCCGCGGTCGCGGGGCTGTTGATGGGTTCGGCCATGTATCCCGATCTGGACGAGGACGAGATCGGAGGCCCGCAGATCCAGGCCGCCGGCGGCGGGCCTCGGAGCGAAGTCGCCCAGTCCGGCGGCAGCGTCGCCGCCTACGGCCCCCGGGTTCCGGACTACGTCATCGGCACCGACGCCCTGAAGCCGCCGCAGTACCTGGCCCTGGCCTACGAGGAACGCGCGGAGCCTGAGGCGGCGGCGTCCGAGGCCACCGACGTCATGGCCTATGAAGCTCCGGAGGCGCGGCCCGTAAGCTGGCAGGAAGAGCCGCGAGGGCCCACGTCCTATCCGTCGGAGCACGGCAACGTGGTCCATGCGAGCGATCTTCCCGCCCCGCCGGCGCCTCCCGCTGACGGCGAGGATTATCCGGCCGGGGACTGAACGCCCTCGCCTTTCGCCTTCCCGACCTTTAGAGCCTCCCGCCCATGAGCGAAGAGGCCTACCAGATCATCGCACGCGGCCCGCGCGCCGACGCCGAAGCCGCCGCGGAGGCGCTCGAGTCCGCGCCTGCGACCGAGGCCCTGACCTTCTCCATCCTCGAGGAGGACGAAGATCGCGACGTCTGGCGCATCGACGCCTTCCCCAACGAGCCCGACGAACAGGCCGCCATCGGCGAGATCCTGGCGAAGTTCCCAACGCTCCGCGTCGTCACCGAGAAGCTCGCGGACGCCGACTGGCTGGCCATGGCGCTATCGGGCCTGCCGCCGGTGCGCGCAGGCCGCTTCTTCGTCTATGGGGCGCACGACAAGGGCCTGGCGCCGGCCAGCACCATCAACCTGCGGATCGAGGCTGGCGCGGCCTTCGGCACGGGCCACCACGGCACCACCGTCGGCTGCCTGCAGGCCTTCCACGACCTGCTGAAGGCCCAGAAATTCAACCGCGTGTTGGACGTGGGCTGCGGCACCGGCGTGCTGGCCATCGCCGCGGCGCGCACGGGCTCGCCCATCGCCGTCGGCACCGACATCGACGCGCCGTCGGTGCGGATCGCCAACGAGAACGCGGCGCTGAACGGCGCCAATGCCCGGTTCGTCCATGCCTCGGGGCTCAACGACCCGCTGGTCCGCAACGACGGCCCCTACGACCTGGTGTTCGCGAACATCCTGGCGCCGCCGCTGGTGGCGCTCTCCCAGGATATAAGGATGGCCCTGAAGCCCGGCGGGATCGCCATCCTCTCGGGCCTCCTGCGCACCCAGGAGCGCCGGGTCCTGGCCGCCTACATGTCCAAGGGCTTCCGGCTGGTGCGCCGCATCCATCGCGACGCATGGGCCACACTCGTCCTGCGTCGCGCCTGACGCCTGGAACCGGCGCCATAGGCCGGCGTTCTTCCGCCCGAGCCCAAGCGGGGCCTTAGGGAGAAGGACGCCAAAATGTCCGACCAATACGAACGCACCACCGTGACCGGCGAACCGGCGCAGGTGGTTATCCGCGAACGCAGCAGCAGCGCCGGCTGGTGGGTCGCCGCCCTCGTGGCCGTCATCGCCCTGGTGGGCGTCGTCTTCTACATGAGCAACTCGGGCACCACGCCGAACGAACTGGAGGCCGCCCGCGAGCAAGGCGCCGCCGAAGCGAACCTCGCCACCGCCACCCAGAACGCGCAACAGGCCGCCACCACTGCGGCGCAGTCCGCCCAGAACGCCGCAGCAAACGCCGCGTCGGCCACCGAGAGCGCGGCCAGCGCCGCGGCCGCCCGGACCGATCAGGCGATCGACAACGCCGCCCAGGCCGCCGACAACGCCGTGACGATCGAACCCGAGCCCAAGAACTAGCCGACCGCCTTCGTCGCGCCGAGCGTCGCAAGCCAGTGGCGTTCGCGCGACTTGATCGCATCGGCGCGCCCGAGCGGGGTCAGGTCTTCGTCGTCGATGCTTTCCAGCACTTCGAAGGCGAAGGCCCCCTCGCCGTGGGCGTTCCAGGCCGCCTGCATGGTCCTGTTGGCATGGCCCCCGGTGCGCAGGCTGAACCAGAGGCCGTTCTGCTGGGCGCCCAGGTTGCGCGAACCCGCCACCCAGACCTGGCCGGAGGGCGCGCAGCGCACCGCATAGACCCCGGGAACGGATCGCTTCTCCTTGTAGTCGCGGATGGCCTCGCGGCGGCTCTGCTTGTCCATTGCGCCGAAATACGCGACCGAGCTTCGGTCGTCAATTTTACCCGGATTAAATAAGCGAAAGCGCGGCCCTTTGCCCAGCGCGGTCGAAGGGCTTAAATCCCGCGCATGTTCCAGACCTTCGACGAAACCACCGACCGCTCCTTCGGGCCCAGGCACGTGCCCCTGATCCGCCAGGCGATGGCGAAGCAGGGCCTGGACGGCTTCCTCGTGCCCCACGAGGACGAGCACCAGAACGAGTACCTCCCCGCCGCCAACGACCGCCTGGCCTGGGCCACCGGCTTCACCGGCTCGGCCGGCGCGGCCGTGATCCTGAAGGACAAGGCCGCCGTCTTCGTGGATGGCCGCTACACCCTGCAGGTTCGCGACCAGGTGGACACCGGCCTGTTCGAGATTCGCGATCTGGTGGAGGGCGGCGTGCCGGCTTACCTTGAGGCCGCCACCGCCCGCGGCCAGAAGATCGGCTACGATCCGCGCCTGCATAGCCCCGACGCGCTCGGACACCTGAAGGCGGCCGCGGCCAAGACCGGCGCCGAGCTTACCCCCGTCAACGACAACCCGCTGGACCTGGCCTGGGGCCAGAGCCGGCCGGCGCAGCCGGCCGCGCCGGTCGTACCGCACCCGGCGGAGTTCTCCGGCGAGGACTCCAACGCCAAGCGCGCCCGCGTCGGCGCGCAGATCGGGGCCAAGGGCGGCGACGCCGCCGTACTGACGGCGCCCAGCTCCATCGCGTGGCTGTTCAACGTCCGCGGCGGCGACGTCATCCGCTCGCCCCTGCCCATCGGCCAGGCGATCCTGAACAAGGACGGCACGGCGCGCCTGTTCCTCGATCCCGCCAAGGTGACGCCGGACCTACCGGCCTGGCTGGGCAATCAGGTTCGGCTGGAGACGCCGGACGAGCTGCCCGCCGCGCTGGCCGAGTTGAAGGGCCAGAGCGTGGTGGTCGATCCCGCCCAATCCTCGGCCTGGTACTTCGACACCCTGGCCCAGGCCGGCGCCACGGTGATCCGCGCCGAGGACCCCTGCGCCCTGCCCCGCGCCCAGAAGAACGCCGTGGAGATCCAGGGGACCCGCAACGCCCACATCCGGGACGGCGCGGCCCTTACCCGCTTCCTGCACTGGCTGGCCACCGAGGGTCAGATCAATCCTCCCGATGAGGTGGAGGCGGTCAGCAAGCTGGAAGCCCTCCGCGCCGCCACCGGCAAGCTGAAGGACCTTTCCTTCGACACCATCGCCGGCGCCGCCTCGAACGGCGCCATCGTCCACTACCGACCGACGGAGCGCCTGAACAAGCGCTCCGAACAGGGCTCCCTTCTGCTGGTCGACTCGGGCGCCCAGTACCTGGACGGCACCACCGACGTCACCCGCACCGTGGCTATCGGCGAGCCCAGCCGGGAGATGCGCGAGCGCTTCACGCTGGTGCTGAAGGGCCACCTGGCGTTGGCGGCGATCCGCTTCCCAGCCGGCACCACGGGCTCGGCCATCGACGTGCTGGCCCGCCATGCGCTTTGGATGCACGGCCTGGACTACGACCACGGCACCGGCCATGGCGTCGGCAGCTACCTGGGCGTCCACGAGGGGCCGCAGCGGATCTCCAAGGCGCCGAACAACGTCGCCCTCAGGGCCGGGATGATCCTCTCCAATGAGCCCGGCTACTACAAGGAAGGCGGCTACGGCATCCGCATCGAGAACCTGCAGGTCGTGACACCCGCGGCCCCAATCCCCGGCGGGGAGCGGCCGATGCTTGGCTTCGAGACCCTGACCATGGCGCCCATCGACCGCCGCCTGATCGACCGCAACCTGCTGAGCCCCGCCGAGCGGGCCCAGCTCGACGCCTACCACGCCCGGGTCCGCGACCTGGTCGGCCCGCTGGTGGAGCCGGAAGTCCGCAGCTGGCTGATCGATGTGACGGCGCCGATCTGATGAGCGAAGCCAACGCCCAGCAGGTCGCCTACTGGAACGAATCCGCCGGCCCGACCTGGGCCGACCTACAGGCGCCGCTGGACCGCCAGCTCGCGCCGCTGGGTCGGCGCGCCATGGCGGAGCTGGACCTGAGCTCGGGCCAGCGCGTCCTCGACATCGGCTGCGGCGCCGGGGAGACGACCCTGCAACTCGCCCACAGCGGGGCCGAGGTGCTGGGCGTCGACATCTCCCACGTCCTGCTGGACGTCGCCCGGCGGCGTGTGCGCGACACCAACCTCGCGCGTTTCCTCGAAGCTGACGCCCAGACCTATCCCTTCGAGCCCGCGAGCTTCGACGCGGTGTTCTCCCGCTTCGGAGTGATGTTCTTCGCTGACCCCGAGGCCGCCTTCGCGAACATCCGCCGGGCCATGAAGCCGGGCGGCCGCATGGCCTTCGTCTGCTGGCGTACGCCGGCCGAGAACCCCATCATGAGTCTGCCGATGATGGCGGCGCTCGCCCACGTCGACAGCCCGCCTCCGCCCCCCGAGCCAGGCGCGCCGGGTCCCTTCGCCTTTGCCGACCCCGAGCGGGTGAAGGCCATCCTGGCGTCCGCCGGCTTCCAGGACGTCGCGGTGACGCCGCACGAGCAGGATATCGGCCCCGGCGACCTGGACACCACGGTGGGGCTGGCGCTGAAGGTCGGGCCGCTGGGCGCCCTCCTTCGCGAGAACCCCGGCCAGCGTGACGCGGTGATCGCCGCGGTCCGCGCGGCCCTCGCCCCGCAGGTGGGTCCGGAGGGGGTGAAGCTGGGCTCGTCCACCTGGATCGTCACGGCGGTCTCTCCGGCGTGAGCACCTGGTGGCGGGGCGGGCTGGCGGCAACGCTGGCCGGGGCGGCGCTGGGTGTGCTGGGCCCGTTCGGCACCTATGGGGATCTCTCGATCACCGAGCGCTACGCCTACTGGATCGGCCTGACCGTCCTGATGTGGACCCAGACCGCCGTGGTCTTCGCCGCCCTGCGCCTGGCCTCCCGGTTCGCGCGGCAGCCGCTCTGGTTGCAGGCGACCGCCGCCGCCCTCCTGGGCGCCGTGCCCACTACCTTCGAGGTCGCCTATGTGGAGGGCTTGCTTCGCGTCGGTGGCGTACTGACCCCACGCTCCCTGGCCGAAACCTACGGGAGCGTGGCCGTGATCGCGGTCGGACTGTTCCTGCCGCTGACCACGATCCTCCATCGGCGTCCCCATGCGCCCGCGGTCGAGTCCGCCAGTTTCGCCAGGGCGCTTCCGGCCGAGGTGGGAAGCGCCGTCGTCGCCCTCGCCGCCGAGGACCACTACCTGCGGGTCCATACCGATCGCGGCGACAGCCTGATCCATCATCGCTTGTCCGACGCGGTCCGCGAACTCGGCGATGCGGGCATCCAGGTCCACCGGTCGTGGTGGGTCGCCAAGGACGCGGTGGAACGCGTCGAGCGCGATGGCGACCGCCACGTCCTTGTACTCCGCGGCGGCGTGCGCGCGCCGGTCAGCCGGACCTATGGCCTGGCTGCGCGCAAGGCCGGCCTCATCCCCTGAGCGCCACCGCCAGTCGCGAAACGGCTCGCGATTCCGCGAAAAGCGCGTTGCGGTCGCCGCCTGCCCCGCGGCAACAGCCCGCCGCCGGCGCGGATGCCGGCGTGTGGAGACTCCCATGAAGAGCATGCTCATCGCGGCCCTCGCCTGGGCCGCCGCCGGCGCCGGCGCCGCCATGGCGGCCCCGCCCTCCCCCGCCGACGTCAAGGCGCTTCGCGCGCTGGGCGACGCGGCGGATGCGGCCTGGGACGCCCGGGACGCCGACCGTATGGCCAGCTACTACGCCGCCGACGCGAGCCTCCTGGTCGGCGGCGGCGGGCCCGTTCAGCTGGGCCGCGACGACATCCGCGCCTACTTCACCCGCGCCTTCGCCCAGCGCGTCGGGACGATGCGGCACGTCAGCGAGTTCCGCGGGCAGGACATGCTGGGCCCGGACCTGGTGCTCACCGACCTCTGGGTCCGGGTGGAAGAGCGCCAGCCGGACGGGACATGGAAGGAGGTGCGCCGTTTCAACAACATCTCGCTCGCGGTCCGCGAGGACGGAGCCTGGAAGATGAAGGCCGTACGCGCCTATCCGGTGGGCTAGCGTGACGCCAGGAACCCGTGTCTCCTCCGCGCCGGAGGAGACACTATGAAGCCGCTGATTCCGACCGTCCTCGCCGTCCTGGCCCTCGCCGGCCCTGCCGCCGCGTCCACGGCCGACGAGGAGGCCGCCGTCAAAACCGCCCAGCGGTTCTTCGACGCGATGGCCGCCAACGACGGCGCCGGGGTCACCGCCACCGCCCTGCCGGCCAGCGTGTTCACCGCCATCCGGCCGGCGCCCGGCGGGGGCACGAAGGTGTCGCGGGTGACCGTCGAGGACTTCATCAAGAACCTGCGCCCCGGGCTGCACGAGGCCATGTGGTCGCCCAAGGTGGTCCTGCGCGGGACCCTGATGGCGACGGTGACGGCGCCCTATGAGTTCAAGCTGGACGGCAAGACCACCCACTGTGGGATCGATGTCTTCGACCTCGCCAAGGTCGACGGGCAGTGGAAGATCGCGAGCGCCGTTTGGACCGCCGAACCCGATGCCTGCGCCGAGCTGAAGGCCAGCCGGTAGGGCGGCGGATCGGTTCAGGGGGCGACGCTGAAGCCCTCGCTTGGCGAGACCCATCGCACCGGCTGGTCAAGTTGGGGGCGCCGTTTGCCGTCGACACTCACCTCGCCGTTGAGCTGGTCACCCGTTGGAACGTAGCGGGTGCAGATCTCACGGTTCAGGATGGCGTTGAATCCAGGCCGCATGGCGTTGCGGATCGCCTCGGCGTTTGGCGCGTCGGCCGGCTGGCCATCGATCGTGAACAGCATCGCCGCGAAGTCACCTTCGGTGATCCGCCCGCACACCGCCCCGCCCTTGATGACCACAGGCGCCTTCGATCGCGCTACGATCAGGGGTTCGGCGCGCAGCAGGATGGCGGCGGTGTTCTGCAGGGTTCCGTCCGGGTCCCGGGCATAGGCTGCGATCGACGCGCAGGTCTTCCGCGCCACGTCCGGGGCGTGGCACTGCAGTTTTCCACCTTCGGCGGGAGATAGGGGATCCAGGTCCGCAGTCGCGGCGGCGAACAGGAAGGCGAGGAGAATCATGAACCAACCCCGGTCGATCGAGCGTCGGATCTATGCCGGCCCCGCCTGGCCCTGGCCAGGGGCCCCGATCAACGCCGCGATGGCGCTGAACAACGCCATCATCGATACAGGCTTCAGGACCAGGTCGTCGGCGCCGGCGGCCCGGCATTCGGCCTCGATCGTCGAGCCGGCGTCCGCGGTGATCACGACGACCGGGATGCCCGCCTTGGTGTCCGCGCGGGCGCGAATGTGCCGGATGGCGGTTATGCCGTCCATGCCGGGCATCCTCAGGTCCATGAGTACGAGATCGAAGTCGGCCTCGTCGATCATCCGCAGTCCGGCCGGACCGTCCTCGGCCTCGTCCATCTCGAAGCCACCGGCGCGGAGCATCGCGCCGAGAACCCGCCGGTTCACGGAGTTATCCTCGACCAGCAGGATCCGCATCGGCCGAGGGGTTCCGGTTTCCACAGACGCGCTAACCATGCTCGCGTCTTAGCGGTCAAACCGCCGACGGGCAGTCCGCCCAATCGTCGCGGGGGCTAGCCTGCGACGAGCGCCAGCCACTCGTCCTCCGTCATGACCTGGATCCCCAGTTCGCTGGCGGTCTTCAGCTTCGACCCGGCGCCCGGTCCCGCCACCACGATGTCGGTCTTCTTGGACACCGAGCCGGACACCTTCGCCCCCATCCCCTCGGCCTGGGCCTTGGCCTCGTCGCGGGTCATCTTCTCCAGGGCTCCGGTGAAGACCACGGTCTTGCCTGCGATGGCGGTGTCGGTCTTCGGGCGCTCGGCCGGGATCACGCTCAGCTCCGCCAGCAGGTCGTCGACCAGGGCCCGGTTGTGGTCCTCGCCGAAGAACTCGGCGATCATCCGCGCAGCGACCACGCCGACGGCGTCCACCGAGGCAACTTCCAGGAAGGCGTCGCCGGGCGTCTCGGCGGCGGCCTGGCGGGCCGCGGCCTCCAGGCTGGACCAGTCGCCGAACCGCGCCTCAAGCGCCGCCCGCGCCCTCGAGTTCAGCTTCGGGATCGCGATGCGCAGATGCGCATCCAGCGAGATCTCCGGAGGGATCAGCAACGCCTGGCCCGAACGGGCGAACTCCAGAATCGCGGCCACCGCCGTCGGACCCAGGCCGTCCAGGTCGGAAAGCTCGGCGTACAACGGCCCGGCCGTCTGCTCGGCGGCCGCCTTCGAGATCTCGACGAAGCGCTCCACCGTCTCGAAATGCCGCGCCAGCGCCAGCGAGGTTGTCTCGCCGATGTGGCGAATGCCCAGCCCATAGATGAAGCGGTCCAGCGCGATGCGCCGGCGATCCTCGATGCTGGCCAGCAGGTTGCCGACGCTGGTCTCGCCGAACCTCTCCATTTCCAGGATTTCGGCGCGCTTCTCGTGCAGCCGGAAGATGTCGGCGGGCGCCTGAAGCCAACCCTTCTCCACGAACAGGGTGAGCTGCTTCTCGCCCAACCCTTCGATGTCGAACCCCCGCCGCGACACGAAGTGGCGCAGGTGCGCCAGCTTCTGGAACGGACAAGCGAACTCGCCCGAGCAGCGCCGGACGACGGTCTCGGCACCGGCGGCGGTGGTCTCGCGCACCAGCTCGGTGTGGAGCGGGCAAGGGCAGTGGGTGGGGAATTCGAAGGGTTGCGAGTCCTTCGGCCGCTCCTCGGGTACGATCGAGACGATCTGCGGGATCACGTCGCCGGCCCGCTGCAGGATCACGGTGTCGCCGACCCGGATGTCCTTCCGCGCGATCTCGTCGGCATTGTGCAGTGTGGCGTTGACCACGACGACGCCGCCCACCGTCACCGGGTGAAGCCGCGCCACGGGCGTGATCGCGCCCGTACGCCCCACCTGGATGTCGATGGCCTCCAGGATCGTACGCGCCTGCTGGGCTGGGAACTTGCGCGCGATCGCCCAGCGGGGCGTGCGGGTGATGAAGCCCAGCCGCTGCTGCCAGTCCAGCCGGTCCACCTTGTAGACCACCCCGTCGATGTCGTAGCCGAGGTGCGGCCGCAGGGCCTGCATCTTGGCGTAGGCCTCCAGCAGCCCGGAGGCGTTCTCCACCCTGCAGCTCTCCGGCGTGGTCTGGAAGCCCCATGCCTTCAGCTTGCCCAACGCCTCCCACTGCGTCCGGGCGACCGGCGCGGAGTGGGAGCCCCAGGCGTAGGCGAAGAACCGCAGCGGCCGCGCGGCGGTGATCTTCGCATCGATCTGCCGCAGCGAGCCGGCGGCGGCGTTGCGTGGGTTGGCGTAGGTCTTCTGGCCGGCGGCTGCGGCGGCCTCGTTGATCGCCGCGAACGCCTCGTGGCTCAGGTAGACCTCGCCGCGGATCTCGATCTCGTCGGGCCAGCCCTCGCCCGCCAGCCTGTGCGGGAGGCCCGTGATCGTGCGGACGTTGGCGGTGACGTCCTCGCCCACGCGTCCGTCCCCGCGGGTGGCCGCGTGGACCAGCTTGCCGCCTCGGTAGAGGATCGAGCACGACAGCCCGTCGATCTTCGGCTCGGCGGTGTAGCCCACCGTCTCGTCGGGCGGGAGGCGCAGGAACCGGCGGATGCGGGCGTCGAACTCCACCGCCTCGTCGTCGGCGAAGGCGTTGTCGAGGCTGAGCATCGGCACGCCATGCTCGATCGGCCGGAACTTCTCGGACCGCGCCGCGCCCACCTTCAGCGACGGCGAGTTCTCGCGGACCAGGTGCGGGAAGCGCGCCTCGATCTCCAGGTTCCGGCGCTTCAGGGCGTCGTAGTCGGCGTCCGAGATCGTCGGGTCGTCGTTCTGGTGGTAGCGGATGTCGTGCGCCGCGATCTCGTCGGCGAGCCGGGTCAGCTCGTCGGCGGCTTCGGCTTCGGTCAGGGCGTCGATGGGCGTCGGGGAATCCATCCGGCGAACCTAGCGCTGAGCGGCGACCCAATCGAGGATCGCCTTCGCTTCCGGGTCGTCGCCCAGCGAGGTCGCGGCGATGATGCGGCGGTCGGCCCACAGCTCCAGGGCGTCGAGGATCGCCCGGCGCTGCCGCGGCGGCCAGTCGGCGAACGCGGCGTGGTCCAGCTTCGGCAGGATCACATAGGCGTCGCTGGTGGCTGCGTCCGCATAGGCGGGGGCCTCGATCATGACGGCCAGGAAGCGCGACAGCGCATATTTGAAGGTGGGCACGCCGCCGGCGGTGCTGATCGCGCGGAAGACCAGCAGATCGAGATCCTGCGGCGACAGCCGGTCCATGCCGCGCGCCTCCAGCGCCTCGACCCAGGGCCGGCGATCCGGAGCGACCGTGTCGGCGCGGAGGTCGTGCGGCTGGTCGGCGAAGGCCTCGCCGAGCCGGGCGACGACAACCTCCGGCTCCTGCATCACGCGTCCATCAGGGCCCGGGCGGCCGCGCGGGCGGCGTCGGTGATCTGGGCGCCCGCCAGCATTCGCGCGATCTCCTCTTCGCGGTCGGCGGGGGACAGCACCTCGACCGCCGTACGGAGGCGCTCAGCGTCGCCCGCCTTGGCGATGCGCCAGTGGGCCTCGGCGCGGGCGGCCACCTGCGGGCTGTGGGTGACGACGAGAACCTGGGCGCCCGGCCTTCCTTCTTCAGGGGCGGCCAGGCGCTTCAGGCGCAGGCCAACGGCGTCGGCCACGGCGCCGCCGACGCCCTGGTCCACTTCGTCGAAGATCATCAGCGGCTGCGCGCCGGCCGTGCGGGCGGCCAGGGCGGCCTTCAGCGCCAGCGCGAACCGGGCCAGCTCGCCGCCCGAAGCGATGGCGCCCAGGTCGCCGAACGGCGCGCCGGGGTTCGTGGAGATCTCGAACGCCACGCGGTCCAGGCCAGCGGAACCGGCGCGATCCTCGGCCAACGGCTCGACGGCGACGCGGAACCGGGCCTTTTCCAGCTTCAGCGGGGCAAGTTCGGCCATGACCGCCTCGGCCAGCCGGTCGCCGGCGGCTCGGCGGGCCTTCGTCAGGTCTCCGGCCGCGGCCAAGTAGGCGGCGCGCGCTGAGGCCTGTTCGGCCTCCGCGGCCCTCAGGCTCTCCTCGGAGGACTCCACGGCGCGCAGGCGCTCGGCGAACCGCACCCGCAGGATCGGCAGCTCCTCGACCGCGACGTTCAGCTTGCGGGCCAGGCCGCGCAGGTCGAACAGCCGCTCCTCGGTCTTCTCCAGGCGGTCGGGCTCGAAGTCGAAGGCGCCCGCGGCGCCGTCGATAGCGGCCTCCGCCTCGCCCGCCTCGACCAGCACCCGGTCCAGGGCCTCGGACGCGGCGGCCAGCCGCAGGACGGCAGGGCCGTCGACCGCGGCGCCGGCGGTCAGCGCCCGCTCCCTCGCCCGCTCGAGGGCGCGGATGGCGCCGGCCACCTTAGCCCCCAGGCCCTCGAAGGTCTCCCGCGCCGACTGGATGTCGGCCAGCGCCTTCTCCGCCGCGCCCAGCACGGCGCGTTCCTCGGCCAGCGCCGTCTCCTCGCCCTCGCGCGGGTCCAGCCGGTCCAGTTCGGAGAGGCGGAAGGTCAGTTCCTCGGTCTCGGCGGCCGAGCGGGCCACGTCGGCGCGCAGGGCCTCGGCCCGCTCCCGCGCCTCGCGCCATGCTTTCCAGGCCGAGGCGACCGCGCTCCCCTGCCCGTCCAGCGCGCCATAGGCGTCCAGCAGCGGCCGGTGGGTGCGAGCGTCCAGCAGGCCCACGGTCTCGTGCTGGCCGTGCACCTCCAGCAGCGCCTCGCCCAGTTCCTTCAGCACGCCGACGCCGGTGGCCTGGTCGTTGACGAAGGCGCGGCTGCGGCCGTCGGCGCTGAGCGTCCGGCGAAGGACCAGGTCCTCGTCGCGGGCGTAGGCCAGGCCCTTCTCCTCCAGCAGGTCCCAGACGGGATGATCGGGCGCGGGCGCGAAGGCGGCGGTGGCCACGGCCTGGGCCGCGCCGCGGCGCACCAGGCCGGCGTCGCCGCGCGCGCCGGTGGCCAGGCCCAGGGCGTCCAGGATGATCGACTTCCCCGCGCCGGTCTCGCCGGTAAGCGCGGTCAGGCCCGGCCCGATGGACAGGTCCAGGGCCTCGATCAGCACCACGTCCCGGATCTGGAGACCGATCAGCATCGCTGCGGAAGATCGTACGGAATCGCTCGGGAAAGAAGGGGCGCGGACAGGTTTTGTTCTGCCCCCCGCAATCCGGCTACTTCGGCTCCGGCGTGGTTTCCACCGGCGGGAGCTTCTCGTCCTTCTTGCCGAGGGGCAGCTTGAAGATCGTGCGCTGGTCCGTCGCCTTGCTGGTTTGGACGACGACGTTCGAGTCGGTCGCGCCGGGCGGCTGGACCGTCTTGTCCTTGTCGCGCCGGAACGGCATGCGGAAGATCCCGCGCCCGCCGCCGCCCTTGGGCTCCACCGCGGGCTTCAGGCCCTTGGAGGTCAGCAGCTTGTAGGCGTCGCCGTACCAGGGATCGCCCGGATAGTTGTAGCCCAGCACCGCCCCGTTCCGCTTGGCTTCTTCCATCAGGCCCAGGGTCAGGTAGCTCTCGACCAGCCGGTACAGCGCCTCGGGCGTATGGCTGGTGGTCTGGTAGCGGTCGACCACGGTCTTGAAGCGGTTGGTGGCGGCCAGGGTGTCGCCGGCGCGCAGGTACCAGCGGCCGATGGTCATTTCCTTGCCGGCCAACTGGTCGTTGACCATGTCGATCTTCAGCCGGGCGTCGGCGGCGTACTCCGTGCGCGGATAGCGCTGGACCACGTCGCGCAGCGCATCCAGCGCCTGGGCGGTCGCGGCTTGGTCGCGGTTCACGTCGACGATCTGCTCGAAGTAGCAGATGGCCTTGATGTAGTGGGCGTAGGCCGCCGTCGGATTGCCGGGATAGAGCTGGATGAAGCGGTCCGCGTCGGCGACGGCCTCGGCGTAGTCGTTGCCCTGGTAGTGCGCGAACGCCTGCATCAGGATCGAGCGGCGCGACCATTCCGAATAGGGGTGCTGGCGCTCCACTTCCTGGAAATAGTTGACCGCCTGGTTCCATTGCCGACGGTCCAGCCGGTCGGCGCCGGTCGCGTAGAGCAGCTCCACGGGCCGCTCCTCATAGGCCAGCCGGGGCTTGTTCTTCTTGTTGCCGGCGCAGGCGGACAGGGCGAGAGCGCAAGCAGTCACCACGAGCAGAGCACGGGTGGAATTTCGAACCGAAGACACCTTCACCTCAAGACAGCGCGCGCGCCCCCACGCGGAGAGTCGCTTCTACACTACGACTTGTGGCGAGCAAACGGCGGCGCAGTCGCAGATCAGAGCGATTGTCTGAGACCTTCCACCTGCTCTTCGTGCGTGGTGGTGGGTCTCGGCAGGCCGATCTGGTCGCTGACCATCTCCGACAGCGACGGCAGGCTGGCGCGATCGATCCGGTATTTCTCGCCCCACAGGTCGGCGCGCATCAGCGCCTTGGGGCAATGCAGATAGGCCTCGCGCACCTCGATCTTGAGCAGGGTCTTGGGAACTTTGCCGAAATCGACGAAATCGTTGGCCAGTTCGTCGTCCACCAGCAGGCTGGCGCGGCCGTTGACCCGGTAGATGTCATCGACCCCGGGGATCATGAACATGAATCCCACCTCGCCCGTGCCGTCGGCGATGTTGCGCAGCGTGTCGAGTCGGTTGTTGCCCGGCCGGTCGGGCATGATCATCGACCTGCCGTCCTCGGCCACGTGGACGAATCCCGGCCCGCCCCCGCGCGGCGAGACGTCCAGGCTGCCCGTCGGCCCCACCGAGGCGATGGTCGCGAAGGGCGAAAGGGCGATGAAGCGGCGACCATGCGGATCGATGAAATCCAGGCACTTGGCCACGGTGAACTTGTGCGGCGGGTTGTACAGCCGATCCAGTTCGGCGGATGCGTCGTCGGGCATGGCGAGGTCTCCCTTCGCCACCTTACCTCCCGTTGCGAATTATTCGCAAGAAGCTAGACCGCCTGGCGCAGGTCCTCGACCAGGGTGCGCATGCGCCACGCCTGCGGACGGGCCAGCAGCGCGCGGACCACGGCGTTGTTCAGGCCATGGCCGGCCAGCACGCCCTCGAACCGGCCCAGCAGCGGGCCGCCCAGCACATAGAGGTCGCCGATGGCGTCCAGCGCCTTGTGCCGCACGAACTCGTCGGGGCGGCGAAGGCCCTCGGGGTTCAACACCCGGTCGCCGTCCAGCACCACGCAGTTGTCCATCGAGCCGCCGCGGGCCAGGCCCATGGCGCGCAGGGCCTCGACCTCGCGCAGGAAACCGAAGGTGCGGCAGTCGGCCAGCTCCTCGCGGAACGCCTGCTCGTCCATGAACAGGTCGATGGACTGGCGGCCGATGGCGGCGCTGTCGAACGAGATCTCGAAGGCTACTTCGAAGGTGTCGGCCGGCTTCAGCGTCGCGCGCTTGTCGCCGTCCACGACCTCGACGGTCTCCAGGATCTCGATGTAGCCGCGTGGGCTTTCCTGCTCGCGCAAGCCGGCGCGGTCCAGGATGCGGATGAACGGCAGCGACGAGCCGTCCATGATCGGCATCTCGGGTCCATCGACCTCGACGATCGCATTGTCGACGCCCAGCATGGCGAAGGCCGCCATCAGGTGCTCGATGGTGGCGACCGTGACGTCCGCGTCGTTCCCGATGACGGTGCCGAGCTGGGTCTTGCAGACCGCCTCGCCGCTCACCGGAACGACGTTGTCGCGGTCCTTCACGTCGGTGCGCACGAAGACGATGCCGGTATTGCTGGCCGCCGGGCGCACGGAGACGCGCGTGTAGGCTCCGGTATGCACGCCGACCCCGGCGAACAGGGCCGGAGACCTGACGGTGTGTTGGAACGCGGCCAAGGTGGACCTTCCTGCAACGAACTCGGTGCGACGACCGACCTTATGCCCCAACGCCTTGGCTAAGCTGCTTGATGCAGCGCAGCAAAGCACATCGTGTTTCGCAATGTTTCGCTTCAGGATTGGTTAATGGACCGGGTCAACCCAGCACTGTTTTTGCTCGATTTTGCGGCGCAGAGGTGAATCTACACCGCCGGATAGAGCTGGGTTCCGACCAGGTTGCGCGCGCGATCCAGGATCCGGACCTGCACGGCCCGCCCCAGCTTCGCCAGGCAGGCCGCGAGCCGTTTGGCCTGGGCCTCGGCCCGGGCGCCGGATCGGAACACGATCGGCTCCAGACCGGCGCATAGCACCGCCCAGCCGTTGGCCAGCGGCGAGACCCAGATAATGCGGTTGGCGCTCATGGGAAACCTCCCGGAGTTGCCCCCAGGAGGTTCTACCAAGTCCCGCCATTAATCGGCGTGACGATTTCGTGGAGTTTTCGGGACGATCACGTCGTCCGGGACACACTAGTTCGCCAGGCGACGCAGGAAGGACGGGATCTCCAGGTCCTCGTTCTGGTCCAGGTCCTCGACGTGCTGGGCGACTTCCATCGGCTGGGCGCCGCCGCGCGCCGGAGCCGGAGCCGGACGCGGCGCCGAGGCCTGGGGCGCGGAAGCCGGAGCCTGCGGGGCGTCGTAGCGCGGGCGGCCGCCGAAAATGCTCAGGAACCCACCGCGCGGCCGGCGCGGCTCGTAGGCCGGCTCGGCGAACAGCGGTTCGTCCGCCACGTCGCTGGCTTCGGCGGCTTCCGGATCGACGATGCGGGTCATCGGCTGGACGGCCGGCGCCTCGGCCGACGCAGCCGCCACGGCGGGCGCGCTGAAGATGTCGGGCTGCTCCTCCTCGCGGGCGTCCATGGCCAGCGCGGGCTCGGCGGCCGCGACCGGCTCGGCCACGGGCTCGGCCGCGCGCGGCGTCACGGTGGCGCGCAGCGGCTCGGCCTGCAGCGAGCGGCGCTCGATCTTGGGCTCGATGGCCGCGATGGAAGCGCCGTCCATGCCGGTGGCGACCACCGACACGCGGATCATGCCCTCCAGAGTCGGGTCGAAGGCCGCCCCGAAGATGATGTTGGCTTCCGGATCGACCTGTTCGGAAATGGCGTTGGCCGCCTCGTCGACCTCCAGCAGGGTCATGTCCAGGCCGCCGGTGACGTTCACCAGCACGGCCTTGGCGCCCTTCAGCGAGACCTCGTCGAGGAGCGGGTTCTGGATGGCGTTCTGGGCGGCCATCAGGGCGCGGTCCTCGCCCGTGGCCTCGCCCGTGCCCATCATGGCCTTGCCCATCTCGGTCATCACCGTCCGGACGTCGGCGAAGTCCAGGTTGATCAGGCCGGGCAGCACCATCAGGTCGGTGATCGAGCGCACGCCCGAGTGCAGGACCTGGTCGGCCATGCCGAAGGCTTCGGCGAAGGTGGTCCGCTCGTTGGCGACCCGGAACAGGTTCTGGTTGGGGATGACGATGAGGGTGTCGACGTAGCGCTGCAGCTCAGCGATGCCGGCGTCGGCCAGGCGCATCCGGTGGCGGCCTTCGAAGTGGAAGGGCTTGGTGACCACGCCCACCGTCAGGATGCCGCGCTCACGGGCGCACTTGGCGATGATCGGGGCTGCGCCGGTGCCGGTGCCGCCGCCCATGCCGGCGGTGATGAAGACCATGTGGGCGCCGTCCAAGTGCTCACCGATCTCCGGAATGCTCTCCTCGGCCGCGCTCATGCCGACCTCGGGGTGGGCGCCGGCGCCCAGGCCCTGCGTCACCTGCACGCCGAGTTGGATGCGGCGCTCGGTCTTGGCGAACTGGAGCTGTTGCGCGTCCGTGTTCCCGACCACGAACTCCACGCCTTCGAGGCCCGCTTCGATCATGTTGTTGACGGCGTTGCCGCCGGCGCCGCCGATGCCGAACACGACGATGCGGGGCTTCAGTTCCGTGGCGCGCGGCGCGGAAAGCGAAATGGCCATTTGGACGTCCTGTCCTTCCCCAAATTGCGGTCTAGCGCGCCCGACACCCCATCGCCGACGCGCCTGAGTAACGATGCGTTAAGTACGCGCCGACACCCTTAATCGAGTGTTAACCGCATACTCTGAGTCGGAAGGTCGTCGAGCTTAGCTGAACGTGTTTTTCCGCCTGACCCACAAGAGGAACACAGGCGAATCAACAGTAACGCTGCGGCTGTGTGACTCAGGGCTGGCAGCGCCGGGGTCAAGGCCGCGGTCGCAAAGATCCGCCATTACCTGTGCGTCAATCTCCCGGTCGCGGCGCGGCGGAGGCCGGCGCCGCGCCACCGCCGAGCGCGCGATAGAGCTCCACCCGGTTCGTCGCCTGGGCAAGCTGGGCCGCGAGCTGGGTCTGGCGCGCGGCGTAGAGCGTGCGCTGGGCGTCCAGCAATGACAGGTAGCTGTCGACGCCGCGGTCGTAGCGGGCCTGGGTGAGGCGCTGCGTCGCCGCGGCGGCCTCGACCAGCCGATCCTGCGCCGAGATCCGGTCGGCGATGGTCGCCCGCGTCGCCAGGGCGTCCGCGACCTCGCGGAATGCGGTCTGGATCGCCTTCTCGTATTGGGCGACCGCGGCGTCGCGCGACGCCTCGGCGCCGCGCAGGCCCGCGATATTGGCGCCGCCCGCGAAGATCGGCAGCACCACCTGCGGCGCGAAGCTCCACGTCCGCGTGCCGGCGCCGAACAGGTCCCCGAGTTCCGGACTGATCGCGCCCGCCGAGCCGGTCAGGCTGATGCGCGGGAAGAAGGCCGCCCTCGCCGCGCCGATGTTGGCGTTCTGGGCCTGCAGGGTGTGCTCGGCGGAGAGCACGTCCGGGCGGCGGACCAGGACGCCGGACGGCAATCCGGGTGAGATCTCGGCCAGCACGGCCACCGCGGTCAGGCCGCCCTGGGGCAGGAGATCGGCAGGGACCTCGGCCCCGACCAGCAGGCGGAGCGCATTGCGGTCGCGGTCCACTTGAGCTGTGGCCACCGCCGCGTCGCTGCGCGCCTGTTCGGTCAGGGTCTGGGCCTGGCGCAGGTCGAGCTCGGAGGTCGCCCCCGCCTCGAACCGCTTGCGGGCGAGGTCGAGCCCGGCCTCGCGGCTGGCCAGGGTGTCCTGGGTGATCTTCAGCAGATCCTGGTCCGCGGCGAGGGTCAGATAGGCGCTGGCGGTCTCGGCGATCAGGCTGATCTGGACCGTGCGCCGGTTCTCCTCCGTCGCGAAGTAGGACTGCAGCGCCGCGGCGCTCAGGCTCTGCACCCGGCCGAACAGGTCCAGCTCATAGGCCGAGAAGCCGGCGCTGACGCTGTACTGGTCGGTGACGTCGGACCGGCCGGTCTGGGAGACTGAAGCCGGTGTGCGGGTGCGGGTCCCCGCCGCGACGCCGTCGATGGCCGGCAGCAGGTCGGCCCGCTGCACGCGGTACTCGGCCCGGGCGCGGGCGATGTTGGCCACCGCCACGCGCAGGTCTCGGTTCTGCTCCAGCGCCAGCGCGATCACCGATTGGAGGCGCGTATCCTGGAAGACGTCGCGCCAGGCGAGGTCGGCGCCGGACACGGCCGAGGAAGCGCCATCCGCGGCCACCGGCCAGGCTTGGGCCACCGGCAGGCCAGGCCGTTCGTAGCGCGGCGCCAGGGTGCAGCCGCCCAGCGCGGTCGCCGCGATGAGGGCCAGGAGAAGGGATCTGGCGGGCATCTCAAACAGCCTCGTGGGGAGCAGCGGCTGGCGGAGCTTCGCGGTCGGCCTTGCGACCGAGATAGCGCTGCACCAGCACGAAGAAAAGCGGAACGAAGAAGATCCCCAGGATCACGGCCGACAGCATGCCGCCGATCACCCCGGTGCCGATGGCGTGCTGGCTGCCCGAGCCGGGGCCGTTGGAGATCGCCAGCGGCAGCACGCCGAACATGAACGCCAGCGAAGTCATGATGATCGGCCGCAGACGGATGCGAACCGCCTCCAAGGTGGCGTCGACCAGCGAGGCACCCGCCTGAAAGCGGTCCTTGGCGAACTCGACGATCAGGATGGCGTTCTTGGCCGCCAGGCCCATGGTCGTGAGCAGGCCCACCTGGAAGTAGATGTCGTTGGACAGGCCCCGCGCCGCGGTCGCCAGCAGCGCGCCGACGACGCCCAGAGGGATCACCAGGATGACGGACAGCGGGATGGTCCAGCTCTCGTAGAGCGCCGCCAGCAACAGGAAGACGACGATGATCGACAGCGCGTAGAGCGCCGGCGCCTGGGCGCCCGCCTCCCGCTCCTGCAGCGACAGGCCGGTCCACTCGTAGCCGATCCCGGGGGGCAGTTTGGCCGCGAGCGTCTCCATGGCCTGCATGGCCTGGCCCGAGCTCTGCCCTGCGGCGGGGGAGCCCTGGATGTTGACCGACGAGAGGCCATTGTACCGCTCCAGCCGGGGCGAGCCGATGGTCCAGTGCGTCGAGGCGAAGGACGAGAACGGGGCCATCTGGCCGGCCCCGTTGCGCACGTACCAGCGTTCCAGGTCTTCGGGCGCCATGCGGAAAGGCGCGTCGGCCTGGACGAAGACCTTCTTCACCCGGCCACGATCCATGAAGTCGTTCACATAGCTGCCGCCCAGCGCCGCCGAGAGGGTGGCGTTGATGTCGGCCGTGGTCAGGCCCATGGCCCCGGCCTTGGCCTGGTCGACGTCGATGGCGAACTGCGGAGTGTCGTCCTGGCCGTTCGGGCGGACGCCGGACAGTTTCGGATCCTGGCCAGCCATGCCGAGCAGCTGATTGCGGGCCGCCATCAGCGCCTCGTGGCCGACCCCGCCGGTGTCCTGCAGCTGGAAATCGAAGCCCGACGCATTGCCGAGTTCCGGCACCGCCGGCGGAACCACTGCGAACACCATGGCGTCGCGAATCTGGGAGAACCTGCCCATCGCGCGTTGGGCGACGGCGGCGACCTTGCGGTCGGCCGCCTTGCGCTCGTCGAAGTCCTTCATGCGGACGAAGGCGATGCCCGCGTTCTGGCCAGCTCCGGCGAAGCTGAAGCCCGAGACGGTGAAGACGGCCTTCACCGACTCCGCCTCGTCTTTCAGGTAGTAGTCGGCCACCTGTTTCAGGACCGCCTGGGTGCGCTCCTCGGTGGCGCCGGGAGGGAGCTGGACGAGGGTGTAGATCGTGCCCTGGTCCTCTTCCGGCAGGAAGGCGCTGGGGAGACGCACGAACAGCAGCGCCATGACGAGGACGACGGCGCCATAGACCGCCATCCAGCGGCCGCCCTTGCCCAGCATGGTGCGCACCTGGCCCTGATAGCGGAGGCTGGCGTGGTCGAAGTTGCGGTTGAACCAGCCGAAGAACCCGCGTTTGGCGATGCTGTGCCCCTTGTCCACGGGCTTGAGCAGCGTGGCGCACAGCGCCGGCGTCAGCACCAGCGCCACCAACACCGACAGCGCCATGGCCGTGACCAGGGTGATCGAGAACTGCCGGTAGATCACGCCCTGCGATCCGCCGAAGAAAGCCATCGGCACGAACACGGCCGCCAGCACCAGGGCCACGCCGATCAGGGCGCCCGTGATCTCGTCCATCGACTTGCGCGTGGCCTCCTTTGGAGAGAGGCCCTCCTCGCTCATCACCCGCTCGACGTTCTCCACAACCACGATGGCGTCGTCGACCAGCAGTCCGATGGCCAGTACGAGGCCGAACATGGTGAGCGTGTTGATCGAGTAGCCGAAGACCGCCAGCACCCCGAAGGTCCCCAGCAGCACCACCGGCACGGCGATGGTCGGGATCAGGGTGGCGCGCCAGTTCTGCAGGAACAGGAACATCACCACGAAGACCAGGATCACCGCCTCGACCAGGGTCTTCACCACCTCCTCGATCGACTGTTTCACGAACGGGGTGGAGTCCACCGGGATCTCGTAGCCGATGCCGGGCGGGAAGGCCTTCGACAGCTCCGCCACCTGCGCCTTCACCGCCTCGGCCGTGTCCAGCGCATTGCCGCCGGGCGCCAACTTGATGGCCAGGCCGGCCGCCGACTTGCCGTTGTACTTGGCCAGCGAGTTGTAGTTCTCGGCGCCCAGTTCCACGCGAGCCACGTCGCGCAGGTAGACGTGCGTGCCGCCGCCCGTGTCCTTCAGGATGATCTGTTCGAACTGGGCCGGCGTCTGCAGGCGCGACTGGGCGCTGATGGTGGCGTTCAGCGTCGTGCCCGGCAGCGCGGGCGTGCCGCCCAGCTGGCCTGCCGAGACCTGGGCGTTCTGGGCGCGGATGGCCGCGATCACGTCGGCCGGGGTCAGGCTGCGCGACGCGAGCTTGTCGGGATCCAGCCAGATTCGCATGGCGTACTGCGCGCCGAACAACTGCACGTCGCCCACGCCGTCGACGCGGCTGATCGGGTCCTGCAGGTTGGCGGCCAGGTAGTCGGCCAGGTCGGAGTTGGAGGCCTTGCCGTCGGTGGCGTAGAGGCCCACGACCATCAGGAAGTTGCGCGTCGACTTGACGACGCTGAGGCCCTGTTGCTGGACCTCCTGCGGCAGGAGGGCGGTGGCCGTCTGCAGCTTGTTCTGGACCTGCACCTGGGCGATGTCGATGTCGGTGCCGGCCTTGAAGGTCAGGGTGATGGTGGCCGCGCCCGTGCCGTCGCTGGCCGAGTTGATGTATTCCAGCCCGTCCAGCCCCTTCATCTTCTGTTCGATGACCTGGGTGACGCTGTCCTCGACCGTCTTGGCCGAGGCGCCGGGATAGACGGCCTGGATGGCCACCTGCGGCAGGGCGATGTCGGGGTACTGGGCGATCGGCAGGGTGCGGATGGCGAGCGCACCGGCCATCATGATCACGATGGCGACGACCCAGGCGAAGATCGGGCGGTCGATGAAGAAGCGTGACAGCATGACCGGGCCCTAGCGCGCCGCGCCGATGACGGCGGGTTTCACGGCGCCGCCGGGCCGCACCTTCTGCAGCCCCTCGACGATCACCCGCTCGCCGGGCTTCAGGCCGCTGGTCACCAGCCACTTGTCGCCGACGGTCCGGGAGACGGTGATCGGGCGCAGCTGCGCCTTGCCGGCCGCGTCGACCACATAGACCGTGGCCGAGCCCTTCGGATCGCGGCTGACCGCCGCCTGGGGCGCCAGGATGCCCGACGTCGCCACGCCCTGTTCGAGCCGTGCGCGGACGTAGAGGCCCGGCAGCAGGGCGCCGTTCGGATTGGGGAAGATCGCCCGCAGGCCGATCGAGCCCGTGCCCTCGTCCACCGTGATGTCCGAGAACGCCAGGGTTCCGGCGATGGGATAGGTCGAGCCGTCCTCCAGGACCAGGCGGACCTGGGCCGAGGTGGGCGCGTCCACGGCGCCGGCGGCCATGGCTCGGCGCAGCTTCAGCAGGTCCGCCGCCGACTGGGTGACGTCGACGTAGATCTTGCCGAGGTCCTGGACCGTGGCCAGCGCGGTCGCCTGGTTGGCGGTGACCAGGGCGCCCGGCGTCACCGTCGACTTGCCGATCCGGCCGGAGATGGGCGCCCGGACTTGGGTGTAGTCGAGGTTGATGCGCGCCTGCTGCACGGCGGCGCGCTGGGCCAGCACGTTGGCGGCGGCGCCTTGCGCGGCGGCCTGGGCGTCGTCGTTGTCCTGCTTGCTGACCGCATTGATCGCGACCAGCTCCTTGTAACGGTCGGCCTTCAGCTTCGCCGAGGTCGCGGTCGCCTGGGCCTGAGCCAGGGCGGCGTTGGCGCTGTCGAGGCTGGCCCGGTAGGTCGCGGGATCGATCTGATACAGCGCCTGGCCCGCGCGGACGTTGGAGCCCTCCTGGAAGAGCCGGGCCTGGATCACGCCGTTCACCTGCGGCCGGACCTCGGAAACCAGCGAGGCCGATGTCCGGCCGCTCAGCTCCATGGTCAGCGCCACGGGCTCGGTGCGGACGACGACCACACCGACCGGCGCCGGCGCGTTCGGGTCCGGCCCGGCCGGCGCCTTGGCTCCGCAGGCCGACAGGAGGACAGCCAGCGCAATCGCCGCGCCGGTGAGGATCGATCTGGGCATCTAACGCACCTGGAGGCAGGGATATCCGGGCCGAGGCCTTGACATATCCCCGTGGAGAAACCATGAGAATGAACGTTCATTCTCAATCCCGTGATTAGATGGGCGCTTCCCCTAAGTCAATCCGTCACCACTCGATTTTGTTGCAGCGCACAACAGGAATCTCATGACCGAACCCGGGACGAAGCGAACCGACGCCGAGGCGCGGCGCCAGCAGATCCTCGACGCCGCCTCGGCCTGCGCGCGCCGCTCGGGGTTCCATGGGGCCAGCATGGCCGACATCGCCCACACCGCAGACCTGAGCGTCGGCCAGATCTATCGGTACTTCGAAAACAAGGAGGCGATCATCGCCGCCATCGTCGCGCGCGACATGGCTGAGATGCGGGACCGGTTCTCCGAAATGCAGGGCCAGGATGGGCCCTTGCTGGACGCCGTCTTGGACAAGTGCTCGACGGCCGTCGACGAACTCTACGACCGCGAGCGGGCTGCCCTGATGCTCGAGGTCGTCGCTGAAGCCGCTAGAAATCCGGCCGTCGCCCGCATCCTGGAAACCGCCGATGTCGAGGAGCGCCAGATGCAGCAGGACCTGTTGCGCCAACTCGCGCCGCCGGAGTGGGACGAGGGTGAGCGGCTGGCCCGGAGCGAGGTGATCAGCATGCTGTTCGAAGGCATGGCCGTGCGCGGCGTGAACAACCCCGGCGCGGACCGCGTGGCGATGGCGCGTGTGCTGCGCTGGGTCATGCGGCAGCTGCTCGCCGAACCGCTGCACGATCCGACGGCATAGGGGCCGCAGGACTCCACTGGCCAAGGCCCCGCTCTTGGCGCATGCTCCCCTTCCAGCGGACGGTCTGCCCTCGAGAGCGAACCGACGCGACGGAGGAAATGCAGATGGCCTTTCGCGAGCCCGTCCACGATGCGCCCAAGACCCTGGCCGAAGGCGCGATCTGTTTTGGCTGCGCCCTCGCCGCCTTGGCGGCCGCCGCGGTCGCGCTCCAGTGGATGATGGGCATCCTGTACTAGGCTCGGCCCGGGCCTAGAGGCCCAGCGCCGCCTTCACCGCGCGCCAGTCCACCAGCTTGAAGTTCTGCCTGCCGCCCGTCGCGCCTTGATCCTCGTCGTCCTGCACGACCACTAGGCCCTGCGGAAACGCGCCCACCTGGCCGCCCAGGGCCGCGACGCCGTCCGTGCCGGTCACCGCATCGACGCCGCCGCTGGCCATGACGCTGAAGCGGCCGCGGTACCGCGGCGCCGCGCCCTCGACGTTCCAGACCGCGAAGGCCGAATCGCCCTGGCTGGAGGCGATGAGGTAGGTGGACGCCCCTTCCCGCAGCAGCGTCAGCCCCTCGACGTCGGGCTTCAGCATGCCGGACGGCGCGCGGGCGATGATCTCGCCCTTGGCCGGCCCGGTCCCGAGGTCGAAGCGCCAGATCCCGGCGCCCTCCTCGCCCAGGTAGAGGCGACCGGTCGCATCGTCGACGACACAGCCCTCGGGCTGGCTGGGTACGGCGAAGCGGCGCTCCTCCCTGAACAGGGGCTTGCCGTCGGCCCCCGCTGCGACGGTGTGCTGCCTCACCTGCCCGTCCGTGCCGTTGACGATCACCAGGAACGTGTCACCCCGCCGGGCGAGACACAGGCCATACGGCTCGGCCAGATCGACCGGGACCTCCCCCCACAAGGCAAGCCTCAGGGTCGCCGGATCCAGCAGGAAGAGCGCCGCCCCTGCGCCGGGGCGACCACGGTCCGAGGCCGCCACCAGCACGCGAGGCCCTTGCGCCGTCGGGAAGCCGTCGCGCAGGTCGACATTGTTGGGCATGCCACCCGGCACGTACTGAAGCTGCTTGCCCGCCAGGTCGTAGACGTAGAGCCCGGCCTTCTTGTCCGTCCCGATCACGACGCCCCGGCCAGGGTTCTTCGGGTCCACCCAGATCTCCGGGTCGTCGGCCGCGTCGCGCGCTTCGGTGCCGACCGACGGGGTTTCCGCCGCCGCCGGCACAGGTTTTCCGACACCGAGGGTCATACCCCCGGAGTCCGACAACTCCTCCGGATCAGTTTTCGTGCAGGCCGTTACAAGTAACGCCGCAATGAAGAGTGACACGTAAGTGTCACGCAACTGCCGCCGAAACATCACTGGCCCCCATCAATCCACGAAACTAAGTCCTGCCCGGAATAGGCGTGGCCGTATTGCTCCGTCAACGGTCCGTAATGGGGATAGATCAGATGAAAAAGGCGATGCTTTTCGCCGTGGTTTCGCTCGCGCCTCTGATGGGGGCGCCCGCGTGGTCCGCCGAGGCCGAGGATGAGGCCGAGCGCACCAAGACCGTGGAAGAGCTTGTCGTCACCGGCGACATCAGCTTCCGCAATCGGGTGGAAGGCCCCGAGCCGGTCCTGTCCTATGACCTGGAATATTTCCAGCGGTTCGAGCCGCTGACGGCGGGCGACGCCCTGAAGCGCGTGCCCAGCGTGGCCTTCCTCTCCGACGTACTCGAATCCGACGGCGCGCGCCTGCGCGGCCTCGATCCCGGTTACACCCAGATCCTGATCAACGGCGAGCGGGTGCCCGGCGCCGGCGTCGACCGCTCGTTCTTCGTCGACCGCATCCCCGCCGAGTTGATCGAGCGGGTCGAGGTGGTCCGCTCCTCGTCCGCCAACCGCAGCGGCGACGCGGTGGCCGGCGCCCTCAACATCGTGCTGCGCGACGGCTATTCGCTGGACGGCGGCTATGTCCGCGCCGGCGGCATCATGCTGGACGACAAGCGGGTGAAGGGCACGGCCGGCGGCGTCTACTCCGGCCAGGTCGGCCCGGGCCGCCTGCTCGTGGGCGCCAACGTCCAGGGCCGCCGAAATCCCAAGCTCAAGGAGAGCTTCCGCTACGGCCAGCCGGGCGGCGCGCTGAACGACATCGAGTTGCAGACCGACACACGCGATGGCACGGACTATTCGCTCAATGCCAGCTACGACCTGAAGGGCGAGACCAGCACGCTGAAGCTGTCGGGCTTCTTCGTCCGCACCAACCGCTACGAGGACGAGGACTCGATCGAGTACGCCGGCGGCCGGGTCGGCCCCGCCGACCTGCTGACCCTCAACGACAACAATGTGAAGATCCGCACCGACAACTGGTCGCTGGGCGCCCGCTACGACCAGCAGATGCTGGGCGGCGTGACCCGCTTCAAGGTGGCCTACGCCGAACTCAAGGACCGCCAGGACGAGATCGAGGAGGAGTACGAGTACCTCCGCGACACCCGCCCCTTCCCCGAAGACGACCGCTTCACCGGCGACTTGACCTTCACGCGCCTGAAGGACCGCGAGCTATCGGGCGAGATCTCGCACAAGCGCGACCTCGGCGCGGTGAAGCTGGACCTGGGCGTGCAGTACGTGGGCAAGGACCGCGACACCGACATCACCACCGACCGCAACCGGGTGACCATCCCGAACCCGCCGGCCGCCCGCCCGACCCTGCCCGGCGACTACGGTCCGTTCCTGCCGGAACCCGGCGGTCTGAACACCATCGAAGAGACCCGGATCGACCCCTACGTGATGCTCTCGGGCCGCATGGACACCATTTCCTGGGAAGCCGGGGTCCGCTGGGAAAACACCGAGACCACCATCGAGGACGCCACCGCCCCCGCCGCCAGCCGGAAGGTCGAGAACGACTACGACTTCATCCTCCCCTCGGCCCACCTGCGCTGGAACCTGACCCCCAGCGACCGGATCAACATCTCGGGCTCGCGCACCGTGCGCCGGCCGAACTTCGACTATCTGTCGCCCGCCACCCTGCTGGCCGAGTACGGCGACAACGACTTCATCGGCAATCCCGACCTGAAGCCGGAGAGCGCCTGGGGCGTGGACGTGGGCTACGAGCGCCGCCTGGGCCGCCAGGGTGTGGCCGGCGTCAACGTCTTCTACCGCGACATCAAGAACCTGATCGAAGTCGCCAGCGACGGCCAGGTCGGCAGCGAGGGCCCCGGAACCTTCGTGCTGCGGCCCCGCAACACCGGCGACGGCCAGGTCTGGGGGATCGAGCTGGATCTCTCCACCCCCCTCACCGCCTTCGGCCTCGAGCACACCGGGGTGTTCTTCAATTACTCCTGGCTCGACAGCGACGTGGACGACGAATTCGGTTCGCGCCGCTTCAACGACCAGGCCAAGTATGTCGTGAACGTCGGCTTCATCCACGACCTGCCGGAGTGGGGCGCGGCGTTCGGCGCCACCTACCGCAAACAGGGTGACGCCTTCGGCCGCACCGTCGGCGAGGAGGTGACCACCAAATATGGCGCGGACCTGGAAGTCTTCGTCGAGAAGCGCTTCGGCGACCGCTTTGTGGTGCGCCTGACCGGCTCGAACCTCCTGGACGGCAAGAAGCGCGAGGCGTTCAACAAATTCACCACGATCGAGGATCAGATCGACCGAAACTTCGACGAGTACGAGCTCGAAGCGGAACAAGCCGGTCCGGTGTTCCAACTGGTGGCGCGGGCGACCTTCTAGGCCCGTTGGTCGTGAGGTCATGATGATGTCGCGTCGCGTTCCCATCCTCCTGCTCGCCGCCGGCGTTCTGTTTGGTGGGGACGCGGCCGCCCATGATGGGCCCCACGCGCACTTCGCGCCGATCCCCGGCGCCGCGCCGTCCAAGGTCGATCCGGCCCGCCGCGCCTGGCTGGCCGGCGACCATCACGTCCACAGCTGGTTCAGCGTGAGCTACAAGGCCTCGACCGACGGCAAGTCGCCGCCGGAGCCGATCAAGGGCGGCGACGCCAGCAACCCGATCACCACCAATGCGAAGCAGGCCGCGGCCCACGGCTTGAGCTGGATGGTGGCGACGGACCACGGCGGCCCCGACCATGCGAAGCTGAATCGGGAGCAAGCCTACCCCGAGGTCCTCAAGGCGCGTCGGGACACGTCCGGCCTCCTGCTCTTTTTCGGCATGGAGCTGGATACGCCCGGCGCCGAGCACTCCAGCGTGATCGTGCCGCGCACGCCGGCCGAGCGCGACACGCTGTTCGGGATCGAGAGCGGCTACAATCGGCGCCAGCCCTGGCCAGCCGACCCCGCTTGGGACACCGAGGCCCGCATGGTCGAGGCCTTGAAGCACATGGGCGCGATCAAGGCCCCGCCCGTCGTCATCGCCAACCATCCCTCCCGCACGGCGACCGCCGTCGGCGTCTATGGCCAGGTGTCGCCGTCCGAGCTGCGCAACTGGAACGATGCGGCCCCGCAGGTCGCGGTGGGCATGGAGGGCGCCCCGGGACACCAGGCCGGGGGCCTGAAACCGGACGGCTCGCGCGATCCCGAGGGCCGGCGCGGCAGCTACGGGCGTTCGCCGACGCTGGGCGGCTTCGATCAGATGACGGCGCGCCTGGGCGGCTTCTGGGACTCCATGCTGGGCGAAGGCCGGCGCTGGTGGGTGACGTCCACCTCCGACTCGCACCGCCACTACACCGACGGCGGCAACGACTTCTGGCCAGGCGAATATTCGAAGACCTACGTCAGGGCCGCGCGGACCTATGACGACGTCCTGGACGGCCTGCGCAACGGTCGGGTGTTCGTGACGCTGGGCGACCTGGTCTCGGAGGTCGATGTGATCGTCCAGACCGCCGACGGGCGGAAGCGCGCCGAGATCGGCGGCCGGTTGAGGGTGGCGCGTGGCTCCGACGTGACCGTCGTCATCCGCGTGCGCGACCCGGCGGGCGCCAACTTCGGCGGCAGGACTCCCGAGGTCCGGCGCGTCGACCTGATCCGCAGCGAGATCACCGGTCCCGTGGCCGACCGGACTTCGGACAGCAACCCCCGGGCCCGGGTGGAGAAGCGCTTCGGTCCGGGCGAGTGGGCGAAGGACGGCGAGCGCATCGCCATGGCCTACACGATCCGCAACGTGACCGAGCCCACCTACCTCCGGGTGCGGGGCACGAACGGCGCCGAGCTGGAGCCCCAGCCCGACCCGGCCGGCGAAGATCCCTGGTCGGACCTGTGGTTCTACGCCAACCCGGTCTTCATCGACGTCGCCGACTAGAGGTTATCGCGCAGCCACTGGGCGGCCTTGGCCACCGGGTTCGCCCGGGGGTCCAAGGGCTCGCGGCGCAGCTTCGACGACGAGAGCTGCTTGGTCGACACCGCTTCGCGCGGACCGAAGGCGGCGCGGTGCAGGATGCCGGCGGCGGCGGTGAACGCCGGGCCCGACGCGGCGTCGGCCAGGTGCGGCACGCGCCGCGGCCGGCCCAGGCGCACCGGGCGGTCGAACACCCGGACGGCCACTTCACGCACGCCGGCGAGCTGGCTCGCGCCGCCGGTCAGCACCAGGCCCGCGCCCGGCTCGATCGGCGCGCCGGCGGCCTTCAGGCGGTCGCGCAACAGCTCCAGGGTCTCTTCGACGCGCGGGGCGATGATGCCCTTCAGCAGGCTGCGCGGGGCCACGACGGGACCCGCGCCCGGATCGTCGCCCCGCGGCGGGGCCTCGATCATCTCGCGGTCCTCGTTGGCCGAGGCGATCGCCGAGCCGTGCAGGGTCTTGATCCGCTCCGCCCCGGCGATGGAGGTCGAGAGGCCGCGGGCGATATCCTGGGTCACGTGATGACCGCCCACCGGCACCGTCTCGACGTGGACGAGGCTGCCGCCGCGGAAGACCGAGGCCGATGTGGAGCCGCCGCCCATGTCGATGCAGACGCTGCCCAGGTCCATCTCGTCCTCTTCCAGCGCCGCGAGGGCCGAGACGAAGGGGGCGGCGACAACGCCTTCGAGCTGGAGGTGGGCCCGCTCCACGCAGGCGCCCAGGGTGTGGAACACGGTCTCGGCCACCGAAACGACCAGCAGCTCGACGCCCAAGGTCTTCCCGAACATGGCGCGCGGATCGCGCACCCCGCCCTGGCCGTCGACGGCCCAGGCCACAGGCAGGATGTGGATGGCGCGACGGCCCGGAATCTTGATCTGCGCCAGGGCGTTCTGGATCGCGCGCACCAGGTCGTTGTCGCCGATCGGTCGCGCGCCGATCGAGACCCGGCCCTGGATGCGGGACGAGCTGAGTTGACCGCCGGCGGTCGCGATGGTCACGCCCTGGACATTGACCCCGGCCACGTTCTCGGCCCGCTCCACCGCCTGGGCGATGGCCTCGGACGCCTCGTCCATGTTGACGATCGCGCCGCCCCGCACGCCGCGCGATTGCACGTAGCCGACGCCGCAGGTGGTGAGCGTCCGGTCGCCGCGGCGCACGCCGTCGGGCTTCATGATGAAACACGCGACCTTGGCCGCGCCCAGGTCCACGGCGGCCACGATCTTGGGCGGCGCCAAGGCCGCCTTCAGGCCGTCGCGCCCGTTCTTCGGGTCGGCCTTCTTGGCGGGCTTGCGGGCCTCATCGGGACGGTCGGTGGTCTTCAGCATGGGCGGGCTCAGGTCTCTCGTCACACGCCCTCGGCGGGCGTAGCGACGGCGGCGGTTGCGGTGGCGGCGGTGAGGTCGGGGGTCGGTTGCGGCGCGCGCGGACGCACGGCCACGACGTCGGGATTACGCAGGTCGATGCGCTCGAAGCCCAGCTCCAGGATCCGCGACCGCAGGTCCAGCTGTTCCAGCTGCATCAGCGCCTGTTCCTCGTCCACCGCGGGAAGCTGGATCAGGGCGCCGTCCTTCATGCGCAGGTCCCAGCGGCGGTCGTCGACTCGCACCAGGGCCTCCATCCGGGCCATCAGCTTCGGACGCTGCGCCAGGATCGGCAGGATCTCGCCGGCATGCTGCGCCCCGCCCGCGCCCACCACCAGCGGCAGGTCAGTGAAGCTGGCGGGATCCGCCTCGCGGATCACCTGGCCCTTGTCGTCGATCACCACGCTGCGGCCGCCGTGCTGCCAGACCGCGAGCTGGCGGCGCTCCTTGACCGAGATCACCAGGGTGTCGGGCAACAGGCGCACGACGCGGGCTTCCTCGACCCAGCCCACCTGCTCGATCCGCCCGCGCAGGGCGTTCAGGTCCATGCCCAGCAGGGGGTCGTCCTTGTGGACGTTGGCCGCGCGCACAATGTCGGTCGTGGCCAACGCCGAGGCGCCCTGGACATGCACGGTCTGCAGGCGGAAGCCGGCCTCGCCGAACTTGCCGTCGACGCCCATGCCGACGGCCGCAGCGATCTGCTGGCCGCGCCCGCCGGTGGCGAGGGTGACGCCCAGCGCCAGGGTCAGGACCCCGCCGGCGATCATCAGGATATGTTGGGGGCTCAGACGCCGGGCGCCGCCGCCCTCCGCCTTCGCCGTGGGGCGTTTGGCCTGAGGACTAGCGGGCGCCTTGGCCCGAGGTTTCGCCTTTGCGCGCGATCCCCCCCGCACCGCGGGCATAAGCGTCCTCCGTGATCCACAGCACCAAACGGTCGAAATCCACCCCGCCCGCCGCGGCCTGCTCCGGAACGAGAGAGGTCGGCGTCATCCCAGGCTGGGTGTTCACCTCCAAGAGGACCAAAACATCGTTAATGTCGTCATAACGGAGGTCCGCCCTGGTAACCCCTCGGCAACCCAGCGCCGCGTGAGCCATCTCGGAAAGTTTCTTCGCCTTTTCCATTACATGTGGCGGTATCCTCGCAGGCACGATGTGCTCCGACCCGCCTTCTCCGTACTTTGCCTCGTAGTCGTAGAAGGCGGTTTTCGGTACGATTTCGGTCACGGTCATGGCTTTGCCGTCCATGACGCCCACCGCCAGCTCCATTCCGCGGATGTACGGCTCCACCATCACCTCCTCGCCGAAGGTCCAGGAGGGGGCCACGACCTCCTGCGGCGGGCGATTCGCCCCGTCGGGGACGATGAACACGCCCACCGACGAGCCCTCGGCATTGGGCTTCACGACGTAGGGCGGCGGCAACACGTGGCCGGCGGCCACGTCGAAGCGGTTGAAGAGCCCGCCGCCGGGCACGGTGACGCCCGCCGCCGCCAGCACGGCCTTGGCCTTCGCCTTGTCCATCGCCAGCGCCGAGGCCAGCACCCCGCAGTGGGTGTAGGGGATGGCCAGCGTCTCCAGCACGCCCTGGACCGCGCCGTCTTCCCCCCACTCGCCGTGCAGGGCGTTGAAGCAGACGTCGGGCTTTAGGGCCGTCAGAACCTGGGCCAGGTCGCGGCCGGCGTCGACGCGGCTGACCTTCGCGCCCAGGCGCTCCAGGGCGTCGGCGCATTCGCGGCCCGAGACCAGGCTGACCTCCCGCTCGGAGGAGAGCCCGCCCATGAGGACGGCGACGTGATGTCCGGAAAGAGGTGCGGCCATGGGGATCTCTTGAAACTCGTCGGAGGTGCGGTGGCCGAGGCGGCCGCGCGGGTCAGGGTTTGGCGGATGGAGGGGTGGGAAAATGCATGCGCGCCAGTTCCCGCAGGCGGTCGTCCGGAACGACGGCGCGGCTCGCCGCCGCCCAGAGGTCGAAGTGACTGGGGCGATGACGCACGATCACGCTGGGAAAGCCATTCTCGCTAAGGAGCTGCCAGAGCACCTGGGCGGTAAACCCGGTTCGATGGGCCATGAACAGGTTGCCCTTGGCCAGGGAGGCCCGATGCCCGAACAGAATGTCGATCGCGGAAATCGGCCCCATGCTCGACTCGTACAGGGGCTCCAGCAGCTTGCCTTGCGCAACGACGGCGGCCACCGACTGCAGGTCCGGGCAGGTGATCACCGCAAAACCGTCGGGCTTCAGCACCCGGGCGAACTCGCGCAGCGCCGTCGGCACCTCGGTCGGATAGAGGTGCTCGATGTTGTGGCTGGAATAGAGCCCATCCATCGAGGCGTCGGGAACGGGGGACATGTCGGTCGTCGATGCGACGATGTCGGGCTTCACATCCGGATCGATGTCGAGGCGCACCTCGTTCCAGTCCGCGGCGCCGAACCCGGGCGTGGTGTCCGCCTTGCGCAAGGGGCCGCAACCGACGTGCAGGAACGTGGGCATCCTACCGCCTCGGACGCTGGCTGGGGACGGAATTCGGCATGGCGCGCGGTCGGGTCATCAGCGAGTCGGCGTGACGGGAGAACATGTCCAGCCGGTGGCGGACGGCGCCGGCCGGGTCAAGGGCGCATGAATTTCCGGCGCACCCTGGAGGCCGCCCAGAACAGCAGCGCAAGGCCGCAGCCCGCGATGATCCCGGCCATCAGGTCATGCAGCACCGTGAGGCCGAAGGTGGCGAGCAGCACGGCGCCGGCCCGCCAGTTGGTCAGGAGACTGGCGAATTCCTTTCGCTCGGCCATGTTCCAGGCCACCACGACGAGGATGCCGGCGAGCGCGGCGAGCGGGATGTAGCTCGCCAGCGGGGCGGCCACGAGCATGAAGGCTAGGATGAAGGCCGCATGGAGTATGCCCGCGACCGGGCTGCGGGCGCCGGCCCGGATGTTCGTGGCGGTCCGCGCGATCGTCCCCGTGACGCTGATTCCGCCGAACGCCGCGGACCCGATGTTGGCCAGGCCCTGGGCGACCAGTTCCATATTCGATCGGTGGACCCTCCCGGTCATGCTGTCGGCGACCTTGGCCGACAGCAAGCTCTCCAGCCCGCCCAGCAGGGTGAAGGAGAGCGCCGCCGGAAACACCGCCGCCAGCAGCGGCCACGATACGGCCGGCAGATGCGGCGCCGGCAGGCCGTGGGGGATGCCGCCGAAGCGACTGCCGATGGTCTCGACAGGCAGGTGCAGGAAGGTGGCGGCGAGCGTGGCGGCCACCACCGCCACGAGCATGCCGGGCCAGGCGGGCCGCCAGGCGCGCATCCCCAGGATCACCGCCGCCACCGCCACGCCCAGGGCCAGGGCGAACAGGTTGGCCGTCGGCGCCGCCTGTCCCAGCGCGGCGAGCTTGGGCAGGACCGCCCCGGGCTCGGCGCCGGCCAGCTTCAGGCCCGCCAGGTCCTTGATCTGACTGGCGAAGATCGTCACCGCGATGCCGGCCGTGAAGCCAACGGTCACGGCGTGCGGGATGTGGCGGATCAACGAGCCTAGCCTAAGGGCGCCGACGAGCGTCAGCATGACGCCCGAAAGCACGACCGTCAGAATCAGGCCGTCGATGCCGAACTTCGCCACCGTGGCGGAGACCAGCACGATGAACGCGCCGGCCGGCCCGCCGATCTGATAGCGGCTGCCACCCAGGGCGGACACCAGGAAGCCCCCGATGATGGCGGTGTAGAGCCCGCGGTCGGGCGAAACCCCGGAGGCCACGGCGATGGCCATGGAGAGCGGGAGCGCCAGGATCGCCACGGTCAGACCCGCCATGGCGTCGCTGCGCAGGTCGCGCAAGTCATAGCCCTCGGACAAGGTGGTCGCGAGCTTCGGCCGATAGAGGTGCGACGTGGTCGTTCCGTCTGCCATGGGACTCAGTCGTATAGCCGACCGAAGCTAGCCTTGATCGGCGTCAAATTCACGCGCCCCGTCGTCGCGGCCGGCGGCCGCATCGCCTACGGCTGCGCGGGCTTGGCGCGGAAATCGATGTCGGAGTTGGCGACCGTGTAAAGGAAGGCCGCCCAGACCGCGACGTTCTGCGACAGCTCGTCCGGATCGATCTTGTCCAGGGTGTCGTCGGCCGAATGGTGCAGGTCGAAGTAGCGGCTCATGTCCTGATTGAAGTCCACGAAGGGGACGCCCAGTCCGATGATGCCCGCGATGTCGGCGCCGCCCGAGGCGGGGGCCGCGCGGCTGACCGCGACCTTCAGCTTCGGAAGCGTGCCGTAGAAGGCCTTCATCGCCGGGTGTCCCGCGCCGGCGGCCGGAACGCTGACGCTCCAGATGCGGCCCGCGCCGCCGTCGCTCTCGCCCGCGACGATCATCTTGCCCACCGCCTCCTTGTGGGCGGCGGCGAAGGCGCCGGACGACCCGCCCTGCTCTTCCGAGCCCCACATCACCACGCGGATCGTGCGTCGCGGCTTGCCCGGCTGGGCGGCCAGCTTGGCCGCCGCCGTGGTGATGGCGATGCCGGCGGCGTCGTCGATGGCGCCCGTGCCGGGATCCCAGCTGTCCAGGTGGCCGCCGATGACGATCACCTCGTCCGGCTTCTCCTTGCCGCGGATCTCGCCCGAGATGTTCCAGGCCGGCGCGGCGGGGTTGCTGCTGGAGGCCATCTCCAGCTTCACGCTCACCGGCTTGCCGCGGGCGGCCAGATGTTCCAGCAGCTCGGCGTCGGGCGGCGACAGGGCCGCGGCCGGGATGCCGCCGGCCGCGCCGCCGCCGGTGTGCGGCAGGCGCGTGTCGTCGGTCGAGATCGAGCGGATCAGATAGCCAACCGCCCCCCGCTTTGCGGCCTCCGCCGCACCGGCCCGGCGCTGTACGCCGACCGCGCCATAGCTGGAGCCGTCCTGGGTGCGGCCCATGGCCTGGGTCACGACCGCGATCTTGCCGGTCAGGGCGCCGGGCGGCTGGTCCAGCATGGCCTGGTAGGTCTTGAACACCACGATCGGCGCGGTGATCCCTCCGGCCGGCGTCGGGGCCGAGTTCCCCAGGCCGATGATGGCCAGCTTCTGCGGCCACGGCCCGACCACCTCGGCCGACTCCGCGCCCCGCGACCAGGCCGGGGTGGTGAAGGCCTCGACCTTGATGTTCTCGAAGCCCAGTTCCTTGAACTTGGCCACGCCCCAGTCCCTGGCCCGCTCCATGGCGGGCGAGCCCACCATGCGGGCGCCCACTTCCGAGGTCAGGGACTCGGTGATGTCCCAGGCGAGGGTGTCGGTCAGCGCCTTGTCGCGCACCGCGGCCGCGCCGGCGGCGAGGTCCTGGGCGAGGGCGGGGAAAGCGGCGAGGATGGCCGCGGCGAAGGCGAGCTGGGGAAGGATGCGCATCCCTCCGCGGTCCCACTGGCGGAGATTCCCGTCAAGTCCACCTTGTGGCCACCATGGTGGCAGCAGGCTGTCGGCAGGATGTGCGGGCGAAAAGGAGTCCTCATGCCTGTTCCGACCGCTTTGGACGGCCTGCCCCGCCCGCCCTGCGCCGAGCTGCTCGGCTGGGAGGTCGTCGAGGCCCGGCCGGCCGATGGCTGGATCCGCGTGCGGTTCGAGGGGCGGCCGGAGTTCGCCAATCCGGCCGGCTACATCCAGGGCGGCTTCCTCGCCGCCATGTTGGACGACACCATGGGCCCGGCGATGTTCATCTATTCCGAGGGGCGCCTCTTCACCCCCACCATCGAGATGCACGTGAGCTTCCTGGCGCCGGCCCGCCCCGGACCTCTCTATGGCGAAGGCCAGGTGCTGCAGGCCGGCAAGAGCATCGCCTTCCTCGAGGGAAAGCTGATGGACCTGTCCGGCACGGTCGTCGCGCGCGCCACGGCCAGCGCGCGACTTGTACCCTCCACAAGGGCGTTGGCGGCCTAGATCCGCTCGATCAACTCGCCGTTCGCGTCGAACACGAAGGCGTCGGGGGTGTGCAGGTTGCGCCAGAGGTCGTGGGCGTCGAGACCCAGCAGCTTCGCGACATAGAGGCTGAGCACGGTCCCGTGCGTCACCGCCAGCAGCGGCCGCACGGTATGTTTGGCGAGCGCGGCGGCCAGCCGCTCGCAGGCTTGTTCGGCGCTCTCGCCGCCGGGCGCGGGCGCCTGGGGATTGGCGAACACCTGGGCGATCCGCTGGCGGAACTCCTCCTCGGTGCCGAACGACACGTGCTGACGCTTGTGTTCATGCAGGCCATGCTCGACCTCGACGGCCAGGCCCAGGCGCTGGCCGATGATCTCGGCGGTCTGCAGGGCCTTGGGCTCGGGGCTCGAGATCGCCGCCTTGGCGCCGAACGGGATCAGCTTCTCGGCCAGGGCGGCCACGGCGTCGCGGCCCTCCGGGCACAGCCCCCACTGCGGCGGCGGGATGTCGCGGTCGATCACCGGCCGGCCGTGGCGCACGAGGATCAGCGACGCGGCGGTCATGCGGGCCTGCCGATCCGCTTGATCTCCCAGTGGAGATCGATGCCCGTCTTCGCCTTCACATCCGCGCGAACGGCCTCGCCCAGGCCCTCCAGATCCGCGGCGGTCGCTTCCCCGGTGTTGATCATGAAGTTCGAGTGCAGCGGCGAGAACATGGCCCCACCATACGGCTTTCCGCGCCAGCCCGCCTCATCGACGAGCTTCCATGAGGAATGGCCCGGCGGATTCTTGAAGGTGGAACCGCCGGTTTTCTCGCGGATCGGCTGGGTCGTCTCGCGGCGCGCGGTGATCTCGGCCATGCGCGCCTGGACGGCTTCGGCGTCGTCGGCGCGGCCCTGATAGGTCGCCTCGACCCAGATGATGTCGGCCGGCGCCTCGGAATGTCGGTAGGTATAGCCGAAGTCCGCCAATTGCAGCTCCCGCCGCGTCCCGGAGCGATCGTAGCCCCAGGCGGAGACAAGCACATCCTTGGTTTCGGAACCGTAGCAGCCGGCGTTCATGGTCAGGGCCCCGCCGATCGTGCCGGGGATGCCGGCGTAGAACTCGAGGCCCGCGATCCCCGCCTTCGCCGCCGCGCGCGCCACCGCGGCGTCCAGTGCAGCCGAGCCGGCGACGATCCGCTGGTTGGCGGGATCGGCCTCGACACCGGCGAAGACCCGGCCGGCCAGCCGGATCACCGCGCCTGGCACGCCAGCGTCCCGGATGATGACGTTCGAGCCGACGCCGAGCACGGTCACCGGCACGTCGGCCGGCAGGCCTTTGAGGAAATCCGCGAGGTCCGCCGGGTCCGCGGGCAGGAACAACAGCTCCGCCGCCCCACCGACCCGGAACCAGGTGAAGGGCCCCAGCGGCTCGTCCCGCAGCAGCTTGCCGCGGACCGCCGGCAGCGCGTCCCGCCAGTCCCGGCTCATTTGCCCAGCGCTTCCAGCTCGGCCGGCAGGGCGTAGGCCCAGCTCGTGATGTCGCCGGCGCCCAGCAGGACCACCAGGTCGCCCGCGGTCGCCTCCTCGTGGATCAGGCCGGCCAACTCGGACGGGACGCCCAGCGGCAGCACGCGGCGGTGGCCATAGCGGCGCAGGCCATCCACCAGGCTGTCCTTGCTGACCCCCTCCAGCGGCGTCTCGCCGGCGGCGTAGACGTCGGCCACCACCACCGTGTCTGCGTCGGCGAAACAGGCGCTGAACTCGTCGAACAGGTCGCGCAGGCGCGTGTAGCGGTGCGGTTGCACCACCGCGATCACCTTGCCGGCGGTCACCGCGCGGGCCGCCTTCAGCACCGAGGCGATCTCCACGGGATGGTGGCCATAGTCGTCGACGATCCGCACGCCGTTCGCGACGCCCGTGGTGGTGAAGCGCCGCTTCACCCCGCCGAACTCCGCCAGGCCCTTGCGGATCGCCGCCTCGCCCAGGCCCAGCTCGCGGGCCACGGCCACCGCGGCCAGCGAGTTCAGCACATTGTGCTGGCCCGCCATCGGCAGGTGCAGATCCACGTACCGCAGGGTCTCGCCCTCGCGCGGCCGGATCACCGCGTCATAGCGCGCACCGTCCGGGCCCATTCTGATATTTTCGGCGCGCACCTCGGCCTGGGGATTCACGCCGTAGGTGACCAGACGGCGGTTCTCGACCCGGGCGGCCATCGCCAGCACCTCCGGGTGGTCGGTGCAGATCGCGGCGAAGCCGTAGAACGGGATGTTCTCCACGAAGTCGCGGAAGGCCTTCTTCACCGCTTCGAAGTCGCCGTAGTGGTCCAGGTGCTCGGGGTCGATGTTGGTGACCACCGCGCAGGTGGACTTCAGCTTCAGGAAGGTGCCGTCGCTCTCGTCGGCCTCGACCACGATCCACTCGCCGGTCCCCACCTTGGCGTTGGTGCCATAGGTGTTGATGATCCCGCCGTTGACCACCGTCGGGTCCAGGCCGCCGGCGTCCAGCAGCGAGGCGATCATCGAGGTGGTGGTGGTCTTGCCGTGGGTGCCGCCCACGGCGATCGAGAACTGGAGCCGCATCAGCTCGGCCAGCATCTCGGCCCGCCGGACCAGCGGCAGCCGGCGTTCGCGGGCGGCCACCATCTCCGGATTGTCCGGCTTCACCGCCGTCGAATAGACGACGGCATAGGCGCCCTCGATATTGGCCGGATCCTGGCCGATGAAGATCTTCGCGCCCAGCTTCTCCAGCCGCTCGGTGTTGGCGCTGGCCTTGGCGTCGGAGCCCTGCACCGTGTAGCCGGTGCGCATCATGATCTCGGCGATGCCGCTCATGCCGATGCCGCCGATGCCGATGAAGTGCATGGGGCCGATTTCGAAGGGAACGGGTCGTCGCGTCATCTCGACGTGCTAGCCCATCAGGCCGCGCCGGGGAATATGCGGCCTATCTGGCGGTCGCCTCGACGACGTCGGCCAGCCGCTCGGCGGCGTCGGGGATGGCCACGGAGCGGGACGCGGCCGCCATCCGGGCCAGGCGGTCAGGATTGCTCAGCAGCTTTTCCAGCGCGCTGGCCAGGGATTCCACGGTGAGCTGGCTTTCGCGGGCGACCTCCGCGCCGCCGGCGTCGGCCAGCAGCTTGGCGTTCTGGCCCTGGTCGTCGTCGATGGCGATGGCCAGCGGGACCAGAATGGCGGGCTTCCCGGCGACGGCGAACTCGCAGACCGAGCCGGCGCCCGAGCGGCCGATCACCAGGTGGGCGTCGCGCAGGCGGGTGGCGATGTCACGGAAGAACGGCGCGATCTCGGCGTCGACCAGGGCGTCGCGGTAGGCCCGCCGCGCGGTGTTCATGGACTCCGCCCGGGTCTGCTGCTGGACGATCAGCCGCTTGCGCAGCTCCTCCGGCAGGGCCTTCACCGCCTCGGGCACCAGTTCGGAGAGCAGCCGCGCGCCCTGGCTGCCGCCGGTGACCAGCAGGCGCAGGGGGCCGTTCGGCTCCGGCGGGACATAGGCGATCTCGGCCAGGGCGCGGATCGGCGGCCGCACCGGATTGCCGACGACCCTGGCCCGCTCGGCCACGCCCCGGGGCGCCTTCGCCAGCGTCGGGAAGGCGCAGGCCACGGTCTGAACGTGCGGCGCGAGGAACCGGTTGGCCCGGCCCATCACCGCATTCTGCTCGTGGATCACGCTCGGGCGGCGGTCCAGCACCGCGGCCACCAGGGCCGGCGCCGACGGGTAGCCGCCGAAGCCGACCACCACGTTCGGGTTGATCTCGCGGAACGCCGCGCGGGCCTGCAGGGCGCCGCGCATCACCGCGAAGCCCGCCCGCAGCATCCCGATGGGGTCGCCCGGCTTGAAGGTGGCCGCCGACAGGCCGATGCGCCGCTCGGCGGGGAAGTCCTGCGCCAGGCCCGCCACCCGTTCGTCCGAAGCCAGCACGATGCCCCAGCCCCGCGCGATCAGGGCCTCGGCCAGGGCCTGGGCGGGAAACAGGTGGCCGCCGGTTCCCCCGGCGGCGACGATGGCGATCTTGCGCATGGTCAGCTGAACGTCCCGGCCTTGGCCAGGCCTTCGGTCGCCACGTAGGCGCCGGGCCGGCGCCGGGTGAGCGCCAGGGCCAGACCCATCGTCAGGCCCATCGCCAGCATGGAGGAGCCGCCGTATGAGATGAAGGGCAGGGTCATGCCCTTGGTCGGCATCATGTTGAGGTTTACCGCCAGATTGATGATCGCCTGCTGGCCGACCAGTACGAACAGGCCGGCCGCCGCGACCTGTTCGAACGGATCGTTCAGCTTCATGGCGCGCTGAAGGCCGCGCACGACCACGAACGCAAAAAGCGAGATCACCAGAAGCAGGAAGACCAGGCCGAATTCCTCGGCGCCCACCGAGGCCGCGAAGTCGGTATGCAGGTCCGGCACCTTGCGCTTCATCACGCCCTCGCCCGGGCCGCGACCGAACAGCCCTCCGGCGGCCTGGGCGACCGCGGCGGCGTCCACCTGGTGAGTGTCGGCCTTCTCCGGCGAGAAGAAGCGGTCCACCCGGCTCTGCACGTGGGAAAACATGAAGTAGGTCGACGACAGGCCCGCGATGGCGGTCGCGCCCAGCAGCATCACCCAAGACATCGGCACGCCGGCCATCCAGAACGCCGCCCCGAAGGCGACGGTGATCAGCACGGTCTGGCCCACGTCGGGCTGGATCAGCAGCAGCCCCACCGAGACGCCGAACAGGCCGAAGGCGATCGAGACGCCCGGCACCCCCTGCCCCTTCTGTCCCTCGGCGAACATCCAGGCGACGAGGATCACGAGGGCCGGCTTCATGTACTCTGATGGCTGGAAGGTGAAGCCGCCGAACTCGAGCCAGCGGGTCGCGCCCTTGGCGTTGTGACCGATGAACGGCAGCGCGATCATCACCGCGATGGCCCCCAGCCAGATGAAGAAGGCGGCGCGGCGCACACCCTTCACGTCCAGCATCGAGACGCTGAGCAGGATGGCGATGGCGCCCACGGCGAACACGCACTGGCGAACGGCGAAGTGGAACGGGTCGCCGATGTTCATTCGCTGGGCGGCGGCCGGGCTGGCCGCGAACGAGATCACCACCCCGATGGCGATCAGGATCGCGACGACCCCCAGCATCCAGCGGTCGACGGTCCACCACCACACGCCCAGCGGCGAGCGGTCGGACCGGGGGAAGGCATGCGCGTTACTGGCGGTCGTCATGCGGCCCCCCCGTTTTGCTTTGCCGGCGTCGCCTTGCCGGCGGCGATGGCCGCGACGGCGGCGCGGAACGCCTCGCCCCGGGCCTCGAAGTCGGCGAACTGGTCGAAGGAGGCGCAGGCCGGCGACAGCAGGACGATGGCGTCCTTGCCCGCGGCCGCGGCGTCCTTGAAGGCGGCCTCCGCGGCGGCGGCGATGGTCCCGCTCTGCACGGCCTCGGCCTTGCCCTTCAGCGCCTTGGCGAAGGCGGGCGCGGCCTCGCCCACCAGATAGGCCTTGATGACGCGCGGGAAGAGGTCGACCAGATCGTCGATGCCGCCGGTCTTCGGCTGGCCGCCCGCGATCCAATAGAACCTGGGATAGCTCGACATGGCCTGGCGCGCCGCGTCGGCGTTCGTGGCCTTGCTGTCGTTGACGAAGCGCACCTTGCCGACCGCGCCGACGGTCTCCATCCGGTGCGCGAGCCCCGGGAAGGTCATCAGGGCGCGCGCGGCGGTGGCCGGTTCGATCCCCAGGCCTCGCGCGGCGGCGTAGGCGGCCGCGGCGTTCTGCCAGTTGTGGCGGCCGGGCAGCGAGCGCGCGCGCTTCAGGTCCGTCACTTCCGAGGTCCGCTCGCCGGCGGCGTCGTACAGCAGGCCGTCCAGGGCGTAGACGCCCCGGCTCATCGCCTTGCTGGCCGAGATGGGGACGATGGTGCGGCGGTTGGCGGCAGTGATCTCGGTGCAGATCCGCTGGCCCCACTCGTCGTCCACGCCGATGACGGCGGTGTCGCCCTTGCCCTGGTTCAACAGGATCCGCTTCTTGGCGGCGACATAGCCCTCCATGTCGCCGTGCCGTTCGAGATGGTCGGGCGAGACGTTGAGGATGATGCTGACGTCGGCCTTCAGGCTGGAGGTCAGGTCCAGCTGGTAGGAGGACAGCTCCAGGACGTAGACCGCCCCGCCGTGCATGTCGTCCAGGCTGAGGACGCCCGTGCCGATGTTGCCGCCGATCCGCACGTCGCGTCCGGCCTCGGCGCAGATGTGGCCGATCAGGGCGGTGGTGGTGGACTTTCCGTTGGTGCCGGTGATCGCGACGATCTTCGGCCGCTTGTGCTCGACCGCGGCGTTCACGGTGCGGGCGAACAGCTCGATGTCGCCCAGGATCTCGACGCCCGCGGCCTTGGCCTTTTCCACGGTCCAGTGCGGCGCGGGGTGGGTCAGGGGCACGCCCGGCGACAGCATCAGGGCCGCGAACTCCGACCAGTCGGCCACGGTCAGGTCGGTGACCTCGAAGCCCTCGGCCTCGGCGGCCTCGCGGGTGGCGGCCTTGTCGTCCCAAAGCGCCACCTTGGCGCCTCCGGCCATGAGGGCGCGCGCCGCGGCCAGACCCGTGCGGGCCAGGCCGAACACGGCGACGGTCTTCCCTTCAAAGCCGCGGACCGGGATCATCAGAGGTTAGGCCGAGCCCCTCCCTATCGCAGCTTCAAGGTGGCGAGGCCGACCAGGGCCAGCATCACCGCGACGATCCAGAACCGGATCACGACGGTCGATTCCGACCAGCCCAGCTTTTCGAAATGGTGGTGCACCGGCGCCATGCGGAACACGCGCTTCCCCGTCAGCTTGAACGAGGCCACCTGCACCACGACCGACAACAGTTCGGCGACAAACAGGCCGCCGATGATCGCCAGGACGATCTCGTGGCGGGTGGCGACCGCGATCGTGCCCAGGGCCCCGCCCAGGGCCAGCGAGCCGGTGTCGCCCATGAAGATCTTGGCCGGCGGGGCGTTGTACCAGAGGAAACCCAGGCCCGAGCCGATCAGGGCGCCGCAGAACACCGCGAGCTCACCCACGCCGGGCACGAAATGGAGCTGCAGGTAGTTGGCGAAGACGTAGTTGCCGACCAGGTAGGCGATCAGGCCATAGGCGGCCGCGGCGATCATCACCGGCACCGTCGCCAGCCCGTCCAGGCCGTCGGTGAAGTTCACGGCGTTGGCCGCGCCCACGATGACGAAGGCGCCGAACAGCAGGTAGCCCCAGGAAAGATCGACGAAGAGCTGCTTGAAGATCGGGAAGGTCACCGACGTCAGCAGTTCCGGGCTCTCGGGCGGCTTGGCGGCGAAGACGATGATCAGGGTGATCGCCGCCATGGCGATCGCCGCCTCGAGCACCAGCCGCAAGCGGCCCGAGATACCGGCGGTGGTCTGCTTGGTGACCTTGGAATAGTCGTCCAGGAAGCCCAGCAGGCCGTAGCCGCCGGTGACGATCATCACCGCCCAGACGTAGACGTTCGACAGGTCGGCCCAGAGCAGCGTGCCGGAGAACAGGCCCGCCAGGATCATCACCCCGCCCATGGTGGGGGTGCCGGCCTTCTCGACGATGTGGCGTTCGATGCCCTCGGCGCGGATCGGCTGACCCTTGCCCTGCTTGGCCTTCATCCACCGGATGAACCGCGAGCCCAGCAGCACGACCACCAGCTGGGCCGTGACGATCGCCAGGCCGGTCCGCGTGGTCTGGTACTTCAGCAGGTTGAGGATCGGAACGTAGCCGGCCGAGGCGAACGTCAGATAGAGCCAGTAGAACATCAGCCGCGCTCCCCGGAACCGACGGCGAGCAGCGCCTGGACGATTAGCCCGGCCTTCGACCCGTTCGACCCCTTCACCATCACCACGTCGCCGGCCTCTACGGCCTGTGCGAGCTGCGGCGCGAGCGCGGCAGCCGTTTCGGCGTAGCCGCCCCGCCGAGTCGGCGGAAGGGCGTCCCAGAGCGATTTCATCAGAGGACCGGCGCAGAAGACGAGGTCAATCGACGCAGCCTCCAGCGCAGCCTCCAGCCCGGCGTGGAAGGCCTGGGCTTCCGGGCCCAGCTCCAGCATGTCGGTGAGCGCTACGATCCGGCGGCCGGCGGTGGCCCGCGCGCCCAGCGTCCTGATGGCCGAGGCCATCGAGATCGGGTTGGCGTTGTAGCTCTCGTCGATCAGCGTGAAGGCCCCGCCCTTCACCGCGACCGAGCTTTCGGCGCCCCGGCCGGCCAGCGGCTCGAACGATCCCAAGGCCGCCAGGCTCCTGTCCAGGTCGACGTCCAGCGCCTCCAGCATCAGCAGCACGGCCATGCTGTTCAGCCCCCAGTGGAAGCCGGTCTGCAGGATCGGGAAGTCCATCGCCTTGCCGTGCAGGCGCGCCTGGACCACGGCGTGGCTTCCGGGGACCTGGAAGTCGATGAGGCGGGCGTCGCAGCCCTCTCCCGTGCCGAACGTCCGGACCATCGCCCCCGCCTTCAGCGCCTCCGCCCGCAGGAGATCGAACCACCTGTTGTCGGCGTTCAGCACCGCCACGCCGCCGGGCTCGAGGCCCTCGAACACCTCGGCCTTGGCGCGGGCCACGCCCGCTTCGCCGTCGGGGAAGTTCTCGGTATGCACCGGGCCGACCGTGGTCACCACGACCGCATGGGGCCGGACGAACCGGGTCAGCGGCCGGATCTCATCGGCGTGGTTCATGCCGATCTCGAACACCGCGCGCTCGGTGTCGGCCGGCATGCGGGCAAGCGTCAGCGGCACCCCGATGTGGTTGTTGTAGCTCTTCACCGACGAGTGCGCCCGGCCGGCCAGGGTCAGCCCCGCCATGATCGCCTGGGTGACGCTGGTCTTGCCGACCGAGCCGGTGACCGCGCCCCGCCTGGCCCGGACCGCCCGGTCGCGGGCCGCGATACCGAGTCTCTCCAAGGCGACCAGGGTGTCCGCGGCCTTCACGAAGGGCGCGTCGACATCCTGGGAGACCAGCGCGCCGGCCGCGCCCTTGGCCATCGCCTGGGCCACGAACTCATGGCCGTCACGCACGCCCGCCAGGGCCACGAACAGGTCGCCCGGTTCCAGGGTGCGAGTGTCGATGGAGACGCCGGTGGCCGAGAACCCGCCGCCTTCCGCCCCGCCCGTCGCCCTAGCAATGTCCGCTGAGGTCCAAAGCGGGTCAGCCATGGACAAGCTCCAGGGCCTTCGCCGTCTCCTCGACGTCGTCGAACGGATGGACCGTGGCCCCGACGATCTGGCCCTGCTCGTGGCCCTTGCCGGCCACCACCAGGACGTCGCCGTCCTGCATCATCGCCGCCGCCGCGCGGATCGCCTCGCGCCGGTCGCCGATCTCCTTCGCGCCCTTGGCGCCGGCCAGAACCTCGGCGCGGATCGCGGCGGGAACCTCTGAGCGCGGATTGTCGTCCGTGACGATGGCCACGTCGGCCAGGCGCGCGGCGACCTCGCCCATCAGCGGGCGCTTGCCCCTGTCGCGGTCGCCGCCCGCGCCGAAGACGACGATCAGCTTGCCGCGCACATGCGGGCGCATGGCCTTGAGCACCGTCTCCAGGCCGTCGGGCGTGTGGGCGTAGTCGACATAGGCCTCGCCGCGCGAGGACCCCGCGCCGACCCGTTGCAGCCTTCCGGGCGCGCCCGTCAGCCGCTCCAGGCCGGCGAAGGTCTCCTCGAGGCTCATGCCCGCCGCGCGGCAAAGTCCCGCCGCGACCAGGGCGTTGGAGGCCTGGAAGGCGCCCGCCAGCGGCAGCCGCACGTCCCAGATCTTGCCCTCGGCTCGGATCGCCAGCCGCTGGCCGTCCGGCAGCAGGGTCCGCTCCAGCAGCTTCAGCGCCTGCCCGGTCTCGCCCACGCTCATGACCCGCTGGCCCGAGACCACCGAGGCGGCCGCGAAGAACGGGAAGGCCTCGTTGTCGGCGTTCAGCACCGCCGTGGCGCCGCGCGGCATCAGCTGTTCGAACAGCCGAAGCTTGGCCTTCATGTAGGCGTCCATGGTGTGGTGGTAGTCGAGGTGGTCCTGGCTGAGGTTCAGGAACCCCGCCGCCGACAGCCGCACGCCGTCGAGCCGCCGCTGGTCGATGCCGTGCGACGAGGCCTCCATGGCGAAGTGGGTGACGCCCAGCTGGGCGATGTGCATCAGCAGCTCGGCGACGTCGCCTGCGTCGGGCGTGGTCAGGCCGGGCGGCGTCACCTGCAGGTCCGCCTGGCCGGGCCGGGAGACCGTGACGCCCAGGGTGCCCATGCTGGCCGAGACGTGGCCGGCGCCGGCGAACATCTGGCGGCAGAAGTTGGCGACCGAGGTCTTGCCGTTGGTGCCGGTGACCGCCACGCAGGTCTGCGGCTGGCGGCCCCAGAAGTTGGCGGCGGCCAGAGCATAGCCGCGGCGCGGGTCGCGGCAGATCACGGTGGGGACCGAGAGGTTCAGGTCCTGGTCGGCGATCACCGCCGCGGCGCCCGCCTCCACTGCCTTGGCCGCGAAGGCCGCGCCGTCGGCCCGCGAGCCCGGCAGGGCGGCGAACAGGAAGCCCGGCTTCACCTTGCGGCTGTCGGCGGTGACGCCGGTGATCTCCGGGTCGACGCCCAGGTGACGCTTCACAAGGTTGGTCAGGCGAAGGCTCATTGCCCCTCGCCCATCTCTTCGACCGTCGGCTGTTCGACCGGGATGGCCTGGCCGATGTCGGCGCGCCGCTTCACGTTGAGGAAAGGCGCGATGCGTTCGATCACCCGCCCGGCCGCGGGCGCCGCCACCCAGCCGCCCGTCGAATAGCCGGCGCTGTTCGCCGAGGCATGCGGCTCGTCGAGCAGGACCAGGACGAAGTAACGCTTGGTGTCCGCGCCGCCGGTCGTCGGGAACACGGCGGCGAAGGACGACACCTGGCGGCCGTGGTTGTAGCCGCGGATCGCGGGATCGTACTTCTCGCCCGTCCCGGTCTTGCCGCCCACGGACAGCCCCGTGATGTTGGCCGACTTGCCGCTGCCGCCGGTGACGTTGGCGCGCATGATCGACAGCATCTGCAGCGAGGTGCGCTCGGACATGACCCGGGGACCATCGACCTTGGCGCCCGGTTCCAGCCTGTGGATCGTCAGCGGAATCAACTTTCCGCCGTTCAGCACCGCGCCATAGGCCCGCGCCAGCGCCAGCGGGGTCACGTTGATGCCGTGGCCGAACGAGGTCGAGGCCACCGCGTCCTCGTTCCACACCTTGGGCGTCAGCGGCCGAGCGGTCTCGACCAGCTCCACCTTGGCGGGCTTCGTAAGGCCCAGGCCGTCGAAATAGCGCTCCATCCGCTGGGGTCCGACGCTCTCGGCCAGCTTCGCGGTGCCGATGTTGGACGAGTGCTGGAACACCTCCACGAGGGTCAGGATCTTCCGGGCGGCGTGGTAGTCGGTGATCGTCCGGTAGCCCAGCTTGTAGGGGTTGCGGGCGTCGAAGGTGCTTTCGGGCGTGGCCACGCCCGCGTCCAGGCCGATGGCCACGGTGAAGCCTTTGAAGGTCGAGCCCATCTCGTAGACCGTCGCCGCCGCGCGGTTGGTCTGGGCGTAGACGCCGGCCTTGCCGGGCTTGTTGGGATCGAAGGCCGGCCAGCTCGCCATGCCCAGGATCTCGCCGGTGTGCACGTCCGTCACCAGGCCCACGGCGCCCTTGGGCTTGAATTCGGCTACCGCCTTGTAGAGCTCGTCCTCCAGCGCCCCTTGCACCCGCAGGTCGATGGAGAGCGGCACGGGATTGCCGCCGCGGGCCGCGGCGCGGATGTCGTCGTTGAACGCCGCCTCGGCGCCCGAGATGCCTTCGCCGCCGGCGTCGGAGAAGCCGACGATGTGCGCGGCCGATGTTCCCAGCGGATAGACCCGGCGCTGCTCGGGCTCGAAACTGATGCCCGGCAGGCCCAGCTCGTGGACGCGGTTACGCTCCTGCGGGGTGAGCGCGCCCAGCACGAAGATCCGACGGTTGCCCCGGAGCGCCCGCTCCAGCCGCTCGGACTCGAGGTTGGGCAGCAGCTTCAGGAGGCCGCGGCGCGTCTCGTCCTGGTCCCAGATCTCGCGCGGATCGATGTAGAGGCCGTAGTGCAGCAGGTCGGCCGCCAGCAGCATGCCGTTACGGTCCACCAGGTCCGCGCGCGAGGCGCCGAGGGGCCCGGCCGCCATGCCGCCGCGGGCGTCCGAGAACAGCGCGGCGCGCGTCGCGCCGATCGCCAGCGTCATGAAGCCCAGGGAGAACAGCGCCAGGACGAAGAAGATCCTCAAGCGGGTGTCGTCTTCGGCCTTGCCCGAGGCCCGCGCGCGCTCGAACGCGTGCTCCAGGCCCCAGACGCGCTCGATCAGCCAGCGGGGCAGGCCAGAACGGCCGAAGGTGTTCTGGCTCAGGCTCATCGCGCCACCCCGGCGGGAGCGGCCGGCTGGGCCTGGGCGACGCGCACCGGGTTGGCCTCGGGCGGCGGCGGCGGGGGCACGCCGGGGATGCTGTCGGAGCCGTCGACCATCCCGGCCACGGCGGACACGGCCTTGGCCTTCTTCGGCGGGCCGGCGCGGGCCAGGTCGATGATCTGGTCGGGCGTCGCCTCGCGATGCGCCGACACAGGCTCCATCTTCAGGTAGGTCACCGACAGGCGTTCCAGGCGGCCCGGCTGTTCCAGGTGCGCCACCTCGGCCTGCAACAGGCGGATGCGCGCCCTTTCGCCATTGATCTGGCGTTCGATCTTGGCGATCTCCGCGCGCTCGCGGCCCGCCATGGTCTTGGCCAGGTAGACGCCCAGGATGATGGCCACCAGCAGGCCGATGCCCACGAGGTCCAGCAGGCGGAAACCCCGCACTCGGCGCGTGAAGACGCTCATGCCGCGGCCCTCCACACCGGCGCTTCGGTGCGCACGGCCGCCCGCAGCTTCGCCGAGCGCGCGCGGGGGTTGGCCCTGGTCTCTTCGTCCGAGGGGCTCTGAGCGCCGTTGAACAGCAGCCGGAAGCTGGGCTCTGCGCCCTTCTCCACCGGCGGCGCGTGACGCGACCCGGCCGGGGTTCGGCCCGCCCGGACGCTCAGGAAGTTCTTCACGATCCGGTCTTCCAGCGAGTGGAAGGTGACGACGCACAGCCGCCCGCCCGCCTTCAGCACGCGCTCGGCGGCGACGAGGCCGTCCTCCAGCTCGGACAGCTCCTCGTTCACGGCGATCCGCAGGCCCTGGAACGTGCGGGTGGCGGGATGAATCTTGGCGCCGCGCCGCCCGCCCAGCGACTTCTCGACGAACTCGGCCAGTTCCAGAGTCCGGGTGAAGGGCTGCGCCTCGCGCCGACGCACGATGGCGCGGGCGACCCGGCGGCTCTCGCGCTCCTCGCCGTAGACGAAGATGATCCGCGCCAGCTCTTCTTGTTCCAGCGTGTTCACGAGATCCGCGGCGGTCGGGCCGTCAGCCCCCATCCGCATGTCCAGCGGGCCGTCCTGCATGAACGAGAAGCCCCGATCGGCCTCGTCGATCTGCATCGAGCTGACGCCGAGGTCGAGGGCCACGCCGTCTGCGTGGCCCTCGCCCAGCACCGCGTCCATTTCCGAGAATCGCGCTTCCACCAGGCGGAAGCGGTCGTCCGGAAATCCCGCAGCGAAGCGACGGACCGTAGGGTCGCGGTCAAAGGCCACAACCTTCGCTCCCGTCGCCAGGAAGGCGCGGGTGTAGCCACCCGCGCCAAAAGTGCCGTCCACCACGGTGTCGCCCGGCCCGATCGCCAGGTTCTCGAGCACCTCGTCCAGGAGGACAGAAACATGGGGGGCGCTCATGCGGCGCCCCCGAGGCGGGCGGCGCGCTGCCGCGTCCGCATTTCCGCCAGGCCGGTGCGGGCGCGCTCGCGGTCGGCGGCGCGCTGGGCCTTGTAGGCGTCGCGCTCCCAGATCTCGAAACGATCGCGCAGGCCGACGACGGCCACCCAGTCGGTGAGGCCGTACTGCTCGCACAGCTGTTCCGGCAGGGTGATGCGGCCGGCGGTGTCGAACGAGAGCTTCTGCATTTCCCCGAACACGTTGCGCTCGATGGAGTCGCGCAGTTCGTCGCCGAATTCCAGCTCGTCGGCCATCGCGCCGTACCGATCGAACAGGGCCTGGCCGCCGCCTTCGATGCAATCGGAGCGGATGGAGGGGAACACGAAGACGCCGTCCGCCGGACCCGAGAGCGCGGCGCGGTAGTCCTGCGGCACAACGATGCGCCGCTTCGCGTCCAACTGCTTCTCGAAGGTCGAGAGAAACATCTCTCAGTACGGCCCCCTGCCCTTCGCCGATCAGCCTGAGTTCGCGCCCCGACCCGCCACTCCGACCGACGAATTGCAAATGGGTTAACATGGGATCAGATGGGTTTCAATGACACTCACTGACTATTTGGGCCAAAACGAAGGTGTCGCGTGGTCGCAGGGCGAGCTTCGGCAAGTTTTCCACAGAACATACTTGGAACGAATAGTTAACGGCAGCGCTTGGAGCGCGCTCCGCCAGCGATATGGTGAGGGTTGGAAGATCAGACGGCCTGTAAGCCGGGTTCTGTGCCGCCCCTTGCGGGACGCGGCGGTCATTCCTCTGGACCGACCCTCGCGGGCCGGTTCTCGCGACCTACCCGGAGCCCTCAGGCCGGCGACGGCCCTACCGGATTGCTCCGGCGCGGGATCCCTATTCGGTCTTGCTCCTGGCGGGGCTTGCCATGCGATCCCTGTTACCAGCGACCCGGTGCGCTCTTACCGCACCCTTTCACCCTTACCCGCGCCGTCGTCCCGAAGGGCGAAGGCGGGCGGTCTGCTCTCTGTGGCGCTATCCCTAGGGTTACCCCCGGCGGGCGTTACCCGCCGCCATGTCGTCGTGGAGCCCGGACTTTCCTCGACCCCCGAAGGGGCCGCGACCGCCCGGCCGTCTGATCCGCGCGGAACGTGGTCGTCGCGCGGCCTCAGGTCAAGTCGCCAGCCGCAACAGGGCGATCAGCCGTGCGCGGGTCTCGCCGTCCGCGATCCCGTCCACCCCCTCCGGCCGCCAGTGGCGCTGGAAGGCCCGGACCACCGCGGTGGTGTCGGCGTCGAACCGCCCGGACGGCGGCAGGTCGTAGCCAAGGCGGGTGAGGCCCGCCTGCAGGGCGAACACCGCCGCCCCTTCCTCGCCCTCGCCGATCGGATCGCCCGGCGCGGCGGGCCACTCGGCCCAGAGCCCGTGGCCCGCCTCGGCCAGCCGCTTCCAGGGGAACAGTTCGCCCGGATCGTCCTTGCGGGCCGGGGCCACGTCGGAGTGGCCGACGATGTCGCGGTCCTCGATCATCCAGCGGGTGCGGATGTCCGCGGTGAGCGCGATCACCGACGCGACCTGCGCCTCCGGGAACGGCCGATAGCCGAATTCATGGCCGGGATTGACGATCTCGATGCCGATGGAGTCCCCATTCACGTTGCGCCGCCCGCGCCAGAATGAGACCCCCGCGTGCCAGGCCCGCCGCTCCTCGGGCACCAGGCGGAAGATGCGGCCGTCCTCCTCCACCACATAGTGCGACGACACCCGCGCCTCCGGGTCGCGCAGCCGGGCGATGGCCTCCTCGCCGGTCTTCATGCCGGTGTAGTGCAGCACCAGGATGCTGGGCGTGGCGGTCCGGGCGTCGAAATTGGGCGACGGCGCTTCGATCATGTTCATTCGGGGCGGTTCCGCATCGCGAGCAGCATGGACATCACCTGGTTCGCCCTCAGCGCAATGATCAGCACCCCGGCCAGCGCCAGGACGCTGCCGATGGCCAGACGCGGGCCGAACGGCTCGTCCAGCACCGCGACGCCGAGCCCGATTGTGGCCAGGGGCGTGACCAGGATCAACGCCGAGATCAGGTTGGCCTCGTAGCGCTGCAAGAGGGTGACGTAGACGGTGTGCGCGCCCACCGACACCACCACGGCCGAGAAGACCAGTGCGGCCCAGAACGGCAGGCCGGCCGCGAAGGCCTTGTCCACCTGCCCCGGCTCCAGCCGCGCCGACAGCAGCGCCATCGGCAGGACCGACACCAGCCCCACCCAGGCCTGGAAGGTGATAGGGCGCATCCCCTCGATCTGCTTGGTCAGCACGACGCCGATGCCCGACATCAACGTGGCGCCGGCCACCAGCAGCAGGCCGGTCGAAAGCGCGAAGCCCTCGGGGTTCCACATCACCGTAAGGACGCCCGCGAAGGTGAGCGCGATGCCCAATCCGCGACGCCAGCGGATCCGCTCGCCCAGGAAGATCACCGAGAGGATCAGGGTGATGGGCATGCCGAGTTGAAGCACCACCGCCGCGGTCGAGGCGGTCGAGTACTTCAGGCCCACGAACATCAGGCCGAAGTTGCCGCCGCCCATCAGGAAGGCCGTCAGCATCAGCCGCCAGATCGGCCGGGGCGCAGGCCGCAGGAAAGGGATCAGCATCGCGGCCACGATGGCGAAGCGCGCGGCCGCATAGAACAGCGGCGGCACGTCGAGGTCGGTCACCACGTACTTCGAGATGATGTTATTGACCGCCCAGACCACGCACATGGCCATGAGCAGGCCAAAGTCGCGGAGGGCCATCCCGGGGAGCTAAGCCACGCCGCCCTCCGCAGCAACCTACGCCTTGATGTCGCGGCGGTTCATGATGGGGTCTCCCGTGTCTCCGGGAGATGACCGCAAGCCGGGAGGCCGGTCGGTTAGGCGGGAGGTAGCGCCTTTGCGCGCGTAAACCGCAGCGCGGTGAGCGTCGGCGAGAAGCCCACGACCTTGCTGTCCACGAGTCCCGCGGCCTTGGCGGCGGCCATGACATCGACGTCTCTGACGGTGGCGGCCTTGCCCTTCTTCGAGACGATCCACATCGCGCCGGCCTCGGCCAGCGCCGGGATCAGGCCTTCGACCTTGGCCAGCTCCTCTGCGCCGTCGGCGGCGTAGAACAGCAGGTCCAGGTCCTTGAGCTCGGTCACCGGCACAGCCCCGCGTCCGGCCAGCTCGGCGGTGAAGGTCGCGTCGGCGACGCCGATCACCGCGGCTCTCATCCCGGGCTTCACGCCGATCTTGTCGAGGCGTCCCTTCGGATTGAGGATCGCCTCGGCCCAGTTCGCCGCCCGCGTCTCGCCCAGGGTGAACCGCGCCCCGTCGGCCAGCACCAGGTCGCCGCCCTCGGCCCGCACGCCCTTCAGCGCCTCACCCTCGAACACGCGGCGCTGGGCGCCCCGGAACACCAGCTTCGGCGCTTCGTACTGCAGGCGGCCGTGGTCCGCGCCATCGGCGAAGACGGCGCTCACCTCGGCTTCCTTGCCCAACTAGGCGGCCTTGCCCAGGCTCAGGAACTCGTAGCGGGCGAGGTGGTGGTCGACCGAGCCGAAGGCGCTTTCGATCATGGTGGCGCGCTTGAAGTAGTGGCCGATGGCCATCTCGTCGGTCATGCCCATGCCGCCGTGCAGCTGGATGGCGTTCTGGCCCACGAACTTGCAGGCCTTGCCGATCTGCACCTTGGCGGCGCTGACGGCCTTGGCGCGCTCGGCGTCGTCGCCGACCTTGATGTTGGCCATGTAGGTCATCGAGACGGCCTGCTCGACGTTGATGAACATGTCCACCATCCGGTGCTGCAGCACCTGGAACGAGCTGATCGGCTGGCCGAACTGCTTGCGCTGCTTGGTGTATTCGAGGGTGCCCTCGTGCAGCTTGCGCAGCACGCCACAGGCCTCGGCGCAGGTGGCGGCGATGGCCTCGTCGACCACCTTCTCCACCAGCGGCAGGCCCTGGTCCGCCGGGCCCACCAGGGCGTCGGCGCCCAGGGACACGTTCTCGAAGTAGACCTCGGAGGCGCGGAAGCCGTCGACCGTGGGATAGTCGCGGGTGGTGACGCCCTTGGCGTTCTTCTCGACGATGAACACCGAGATACCCTGCGCATCGCGCTCGCCGCCGCTGGTGCGGGCGGTGACGATGAAGTGGGTGGCGAACGGCGCGCCGATCACCACGGCCTTCTGGCCATTGAGCGTCCAGCCGGCGCCGTCCTTCTTGGCCGTCGTGGTGACGGCGGCCAGGTTGTAGCGGCTCTGCGGCTCCGCCTGGGCGAAGGCGAAGATCACCTTGCCCTCGATGATCCCGCCGATCAGATCGGCCGCCGCGGCGTGCCCCGAGTGCTTGAGGAAGCCGCCGCCGATCACCACGGTCCCGAGGTAGGGTTCGACGACCAGCGCCTTACCGAACTCTTCCATGACGATCATGTTCTCGATCGGGCCGCCGCCCAGGCCGCCCAGCTCCTCCGAGAACGGCGCGCCCAGGATGCCCAGCTCCTCGGCGAAGGCCTTCCAGACGTCCGGCCGCCAGCCGGGCTCCTTGGACACCGCGGCCCGGCGCTTGTCGAAGTCGTAGTGGTCGCCGAGGTAGGCCGCGACCGTGTCGCGCAGCATCGACTGTTCTTCGGTGAAGCTGAAATCCATCGGCGGGCTTCCTCAAACGTTTGTTCGTCTACCGCATAGCGCGGCAGTTGGGGGCTGTCAGCTAGGCTTTCGGAGCGGGATCAGAGCCCCAGCACCATCTTGGCGATGATGTTGCGCTGGATCTCATTGGACCCGCCGTAGATCGAGGTCTTCCGGCCGTTGAACATTTCGCCGGCCAGGCCCTTGGCGTAGTCCGGCCCGACCCCGGCGTTCGAGCCCGACAGGTCGCGCAGGAACGGCGCGCCGTAGTGGCCCACAGCCTCCAGCGCCAGCTCCTGCAGGCGCTGCTGGATCTCGGTGCCCTTGATCTTGAGGATCGAGCTTTCCGGGCCGGGGCCCTTGCCGCTCGACTCGCCGGCCAGCGTCCGCAGTTCGGTGAATTCCAGCGCGGTCAGGTCGATCTCCAGCTCCGCCACCTTGCGGCGGAAGAAGGCGTCGGTCAGCAGCGCCGAGCCGGTGTCGCTCCGCTCGGTGCCCGCGATGGTCCGCAGCTTCTCCAGGTTGCGCTTCGAGCGCGCCACGCCGGCGATGCCCGAGCGTTCGTGGGCCAGCAGCGCCTTGGCGCAGGTCCAGCCCTGGTTCTCGTGGAAGATCCGGTTCTCGACCGGCACCTTCACATTGTCGAGGAACACGTCGTTCACCTCGTGCCCGCCTTCGAGCGTGATGATCGGCCGGACCTCGATGCCGGGGGTCTTCATGTCGATCAGCAGGAACGAGATGCCCGACTGCGGCTTCGAGTTCGGATCCGTCCGCACCAGGAAGAAGCCCCAGTCGGCGTACTGGCCCAGCGTCGTCCACGTCTTCTGGCCGTTGACGATGTAGTATTCCTTGCCGTCGTCGGCGGTGATCCGCTCGGCCTTGCACTTCAGGCTGGCCAGGTCCGAGCCGGCGCCCGGCTCCGAGTAGCCCTGGCACCACCAGACCTCGCCGTTGTAGATGCCGGGCAGGAACCGCTTCTTCTGTTCGTCGGTGCCGAAGGTGTAGAGCACCGGGGCCAGCATCGACATGCCGAAGGGCAGGATCGGCAGGCAGTCCGCGCGCGCGGTCTCTTCCGACCAGATGTACTTCTGGGTGGGGGTCCAGCCCGTGCCGCCCAGCTCCTTCGGCCAGCCCGGCGCGACCCAGCCCTTCTTCGCCAGCACCTTGTGCCAGAGCAGGTACTCGTCCTTGGTCAGCGGCCGGTGCTCGTCCTGCGCCTTACGCAGTTCGGGCGGGTAGTTTTCCTTGATGAAGGCCCGGACCTCGTCGCGGAACGCGTTCTCTTCAGGCGTGAAGTCGAGGTTCATGGGCCATCTCCCTGGCGCGCCGCTTATCGGCGATCAGTTTGCCCGACCCTATACGCGCCGCCCCGTCAGGAGAAAAGATGACGCTAACGTCAACGTAAGTGGAACCGGCCGCTGGGTGACCACCGCCCCTTTTCCAAGCTGCCCGTCATCGTCGGACTGGTCTCGGGGATCCCTAGTCTCCCCGTAGCGGATGCAGCGGGACCCTAATTCGTCTGAGGCCGCGCGGAGGACAATCGCACCGGCACGCGTATCCGCCGCCCCTGGACCTTAAGGCCGTAGGAGTCGACCTCGTCCAGTTCAAACTTGGGCATGAGGGTTAAGGCGGCCCCACCGAACCCGAGGCCAGCAGGATCTTCCTCGTGAGTCTTGCAGTCGGCGAGCTTTCCGCGCGCCTCGACCTTGCAGTCGATGACCGCGTTCCCCGCCAGGCCCTTGGCGCGCGCCATCTCCGGATAAGCGCGGAAGATCTCGGTCGGCGTAGGCCGCTCTCTCCAACGCGGCTGGGTGATGAATTCAGGCGGGGCAAATGCGCCAGACGCGTCGGTGAAGACTAACGGCAAGACGATGCGACCTTGCTGCCGTCGAGTGGGAAGCGTTGGAAGGGTGACCTGACCCGCCACCTTCAAGGCGACTTCGCTGGCCTTCGGCGACCCGCCGCGCGCGAAGCAGTTATCCAGTTTCTGGCCTTGGAAGCGACAATCGAGTTCGATGATCTCGCTCACGACCTCCGCATGACGCGCCCGAACAGGGGCGCTCCGGAGGTTGGCGGGCATGAGGAAGCGGATAGGGATCCGAACCGTGCCGCCGGCCACCGCCTGTCCGTCCCGAGTTTCGGGCCGCATCCGGAAGACCTCGGACATCGCCAGTGCTGCCTCGCCGAACCCTGCCCCTTCGGGCCAGGCGGTCGCGGCCGAGCATCCGACAAGGCGGCCCTCGGCGCTGACTGTGCAACTTAGGACCGCCCGGCCCGCTAGGTCCGCCTCGAGCGCCGCCTTCGGATAGTAACGCGAGATGTCCTCGGCCGTCGGAACTCGCTGCCAGTCGGGATTGGTAATCACCCCTGGCGCGGCGGGCGTAGGCGGCGGCGCAGAAGCGGCCTGCAGCAAGGCTGCAAGTAGAACTGAAAGCATGAATCCCCCCATCTTCGTGGCAAAGCTTAGGGTTGAAGGCCGCCGCCGCGCTACCGCGTTCTACCGGTCCCTGATCGACACCACCGAGGACATGACCGGAACGCGGATGGTGCGGCCCGCGCCGCCTCTCGCCCGTCAGTGGATCAGCAGCGCCTTCCTGGGATCGGGATCGAACCGAACCGCAATCAGGACCCAAGGGTCCTCACCGGCCTTCGGCGCATGGAAGCGCATCTTGGATCTCAGGGACATCAGCGCCTTGCCGAAGCCGTAGCCGGCGGGCGCCTCGGAATGGACGCTGCAATGGGCCGGCGCGCCGATGTCGTTGATCTTGCACTTCAGCGTCGCCTGCCCGGCCGTGCGCGTCTTCGACGCCTGACTGGGGTAGGCGAGCGCGCGCTCATAGGCGCTCGGCACGCGCTTCCATCGGGCTTCGGCCACCTCCCCAGGGAGGGACGCCGTGGCGGCCTGCAGCAACAGGGAAGCGGCGATCAGATCCATCAGGTACGCATACCGGCCGGCGTAACGGCCGCCAAATGCCGCCTACCGGTCCCCGGTCGAGACGATGGAGAACATGATCGGGATGCGGATGGTGCGGCCCGCGGTGGCGCTGCCGTCGGGCGCCGTGCCGGACATCTTGAACAGCGGCGCCAGCTCCAGGGCCGCCATGCCGAACTCCAGGCCCACCGGGTCCTCGATCTGTACGTTACAGGCCTCCAGCCCACCTTGCGTCGCGACGCGACATTCCAACAGTACGGCGCCGCTCTTGCCGGCCTGGACCGCGGTGGGGGGATAGACGTTGGCGATGTCCTGGCCGTTGGGGGTGGCGACCCAGCGCACTTCGGTCAGGGCAGTGGTGGCCAGGGCGGGGGCCGGAGCCGCCTGGATCGCGGAGGCGGAGGAGAGGGCCGCGGCGGCCAGTGCGATCAGGTGGAGCATTTCGGTCCCTACGCTTTGGTTACCTAAGCGTTAAAGCAAGACCTGCGCCAGCAGCCAAGCCGCATCGCTTCGCCGGCCTTGCCTTCGCCCCAAGAGCCCGCCAAACGTCACCGCGCCCATGCCCCGCATCGTCACCTACAATGTCCATCGCTGCGTCGGGAACGACCGGCGCCTCGACGTGGGCCGCGTGGCCGCGGTGCTGGCCGAGCTGAACCCCGACATCGTGGCGCTGCAGGAGCTGGACGTCGGGCGCCGGCGCACCGGCCACGCCGACCAGGCCCACGAGATCGCACGGCGTCTCGAGATGACGCATCATTTCCACGCGGCGCTGCAGGTCGAGGAGGAACGCTACGGCGACGCCATCCTCACGCGCTATCCCGAGCGCCTGGTGAAGGTGGGTCCGCTGCCCGGCCATCCGCGCATGCCCCGCCTGGAGCCGCGCGGGGCGCTGTGGGTCGAGGTGGAGATCGACGGCCGGCCGGTCCAGATCATCAACACCCACCTGGGCCTGGTGCCGCGCGAGCAGCAGATCCAGGCCGCCCACCTGGCCGGCTCCGCCTGGCTGGGGCACGCCGACTGCGCCTGGCCCGCGATCCTGCTGGGCGACTTCAACGCCACCGCCAGCTCGATCGTCTACCGCACGCTTACCTCGCGGCTGGAGCCCGCACGGCGGCTGGCGCGGCGAAAGCAGCCCACATCGACGTTCCCGTCGCCCCTGCCCGTGCTGCGGATCGACCACCTGTTCGTGAGCCCGGGGATCGAGGTTCACGAGGTCTCCGCCCCCTTCGACCCGCTGACCCGCGTGGCCTCCGACCACCTGCCGCTGGTGATGGACTTCGACCTGGCCTAACGCTCGGCCAGCGCGCGGGCCTGCTGGAACAGCCGTTCGCGGCGGCGGCCGAGGCGCCAGGCGTCGGCCACGTCGGCGGGATCGCCCAGGTGGTAGGCGGCGATGAACTCCTCCAGCGCGGTGCGCCGCGACAGGTCGATCGGGTTCAGCCGGCCGCTGTCGCGGTTCAACGCGTCGATCGCCGGGATCAGGCCGCCCCGGTCGGCGCTGGCCTTGGCGACCGCGTCCCCGGTCGCGCCGATGAAATGGCCGACCAGCCGGTCGCGGAAGGCGGCGATGTTGCGGCGCGCGTCCTCGTCCTCCGCCTCCACCGCCAGCTCGATCTCGGTGTCGAAGCCGAAGGACCGGTTATTGATGTTGGCCGAGCCCACCCGGACAATCCGATCGTCGAAGACGCTGGTCTTGGAGTGGACGATGATGTTGGTCCCCGCCCGCGTGACGGGGTGGAAGGCGCGGAAGCGGCCGTAGACGTCGGCGGCGCGTAGCCGCCACACCATCGCGCCGCGCGCGTGGTCCATGGTCAGCTGGTCGAACCAGCTGGGCGAGGCGCCCGTGGTCACCAGCACGATCTCGGGCCCCCCGGGGTCGCCCAGCCGCCGGGCCAGCGCCTCGGTGATCACCGGCGAGGTGAAGTATTGGTTCTCCAGGTAGATCGTGCGCTCGGCGCTGGCGATGCAGGCGAGCGTCAGGTCGCGGATCTCGTGGATGGTGGGCCGCCTGCGCCAGCCCGGGTGGGTGCGGGCGATGGAGACGTGGGTGTGGATCAGGTGCGGCGGCACGTGGTCCGGCCAGGGGTCGCCGCCGGCGTCGGGCGCGGGCGACATCGGCTCGTCCCGGGTCGCGTTGCCCCAGCGGGCGCGGAAGTGCTCGGCCAGGGCGGCCGCCGCATCGCCGTCGACCATCATCATAACCTCGTGCCGCGGCGCGTGGCACTCCTGGTCCGGCATGATCCGCCGCTGGTCCTCGTCCAGGTGGCCGGGCGTGTCCCACCGGTCGACGGAGATATCACCGCCGCCGCAGAACGCCAGCCGGTCGTCGATCACCACCACCTTCTGGTGATGGCAGGCGCCCAGCGGCACCTGGTCGTCCAGGTGAAACTTGACCCGCGAGCCCTGGAACCACTTGCGCGCCTTGTGCGGGAAGAATTCTTGGCTGGCGGCGATGGGCAGGGCCGACTTCCAGATCAGCAGGCGGATATCCAGCTCAGGCCGCTCGGCGGCGAGACGCAGCAGGACGTGGCCCACCTCGTCGAGGTCGTCCGGGCCGTCGTAGCCGTCCGGGAACAGGCGCGCGCGCGGATCGAAGCCCCAGCCCAGGATGAGGATCGAGCGGCGGGCCTTCATCATGGCCTCGTAGAGCGCCGTGAAATAGGCCTCGGTGTCGACCAGGAATGCGACGCGGTCGGCCTTCTCGGTCCGCCAGCAGGTCTCGCCGGGGGTCAGCACACTCATCGACGCCCTCGCCTCGGCCACCCAGGTCAAACCCTATGGCCCAGCTCGGGTTCCGGGCATAGCGCCGAGACGCGCCGGCGGCGCTACAAAAAGAAGGGCCACGCCAGCTTTCGCTGGCGTGGCCCTCTCAAAGAAAGAAAGGCGCGCCAGCTTTCGCTGGCGCGCCCGGCGGAATGCCGAGAGTTGGGCTTGGGATCTACTGCTTGGCGACGCTGGTGGCCGTGCCGAGATAGGCTTGGCAGGCGGTCGTGAGTTCGGTCGTCAGGCGTTCCTTGCGGTCGGCGCTCTTGGCTTCCCGGCGGGCGCGCTGGAACTCTTCGTCGCCGCGGTTGACGATGTAGGAAGCACGCGCGCCGCGCTCGGCCTTGATGAAGTTGGCGAGCGCGGCGGGATCGACCACGCCGTCGATGCTTGTGGCCAGGCCCTTGCAGCGGTTGGCCTTCAGATAGTCGACGTCACTGACCTTGTCGGAAGCCGAGGCGGCGCCCGCGGCGAAGGTGGCGGCGACAAGCGCGATGACTGCAAACTTCATGAGAATTTCTCCCTCAGAACCTGCAACAATGCTGCCCGTCAGGGTCGGTCAACTCAAATGAACAAGCCGCAATGTTCAATGTTCGAGGATTAATATTCAGTCATGATACGCGGTTGTTACACTGAAGATAAACGACTTGTAATAAATCGGTCACCTGCGTCACAAACATCCATGGCCAGGCTGGAACCGAAACTGGACGCCGAAGGCGTCAACGCGCTGCTCCGACGCGCCTTCCCGGGCATGAACCAAGCCGCCACGACCCTGGTGACCGAGGTGGGACCCGGCCGCGCGCACCTGGTCGCGCCGTACCGCGAGGGCCTCCTGCGGCCCGGCGGCGTCATCTCCGGCCCGACCCTGATGTCCCTGGCCGACAGCGCGGCCTACGCCCTTGTGCTGGCCCATATCGGCGACCAACTCATGGCCGTGACCTCCCAACTCAACATCAGCTTCCTGCGCGGCGCCCAGCCGGGCGACATCCACGCCGAGGCCGAGATGCTGCGGCTGGGCCGCCGCCTGGCGGTCTGCGATGTGCGGATCTGGACCGAGAGCCCGGAGCGCTTGGCGGCCCAGGCCAACGTCACCTACGCTATCCCGTGATGACGGTTTCTCCGGAAAGAGCCGGGCCCCCCGCCCCGATCAAGACGCCCTGCATCAAGGTCTGCGTCGTCGATGGCGAGAGCGGCCTTTGCCTGGGCTGCTACCGCAAGCTCAACGAGGTGGCCGGCTGGGCCCGCATGACCGACGAGGAACGCGACCGCGTCCTGGCCGAACTGCCCGACCGCCGCAGCCTGATCCGACCCGAAAAGCTTGCGATGTTCTGACGCGGGGATTCACGAACGTGAAACCCTGCCCGTTCACCGCTTCAAAACCCAACCAGAGGTAGCTTCGCACCCACAAGACAGGCCGGAACGGCCGCTTCCCTAGGTGATCGAGGTGTCTTCCTTCGGCAAATTCGCCATGGTGGCTGGCGTATCGGCGCTCCTGAGCGCCTGCGCCGTCACCGCGATCAGCCCTCAGCCGCTGCGGATCGCGCGGCTGGAGGCCGAGGGCTTCGCGTCCGGTCCGCCGAAGCCCGGCTCCGGCGCGGTCGCCAAGGCCGCCGACGGGCATTTCTGGGCCGACGCCCAGGTGAACGGCCGGCAAGGCCCCAGCCAGAACGTCCGCTTCCTCGTGGACACCGGCGCCACCGCCGTGGCCCTGACCCCGGAAGACGCCGAGAAGCTCGGCATCAAGCCCTCCGACCTGAAGTACGGCCACAACGTCACCACCGCTGGCGGCCAGGCCCGCGCGGCCGCGGTCACCCTGGCCTCGATCTCGATCAACGGGGCCCGCCTCGAGAACGTCCAGGCGCTGGTCGTCTCCGACGGCCTCGACGTCTCGCTGCTGGGGATGAGCTACCTAGGCCGCCTCACCCGCTTCGAGGCCACCCGCGACACGCTGCGCTTCGAGCCCTGAGACAGCGGCCAGGGCCCGGTCGATCACCTCCAGGCCGGCCCCCGCCTTCACGCCCTCGACAGTGAGGATGCGCCGCCAGGCCCGCGCACCCGGCATCCCGTGGAACAGGCCCAGCATGTGCCGGGTCATCGCCGCCAGGTGCGTGCCCCGCGCCAGCTCAGAGGCGACATAGTCCTTGTAGGCCTCGACCGCGGCGCAGGGATCGACGGAAGCGCCCTTCCCGAAGATGCGCGCGTCCGCCTCGGCAAGGATCGCCGGCGTGTGATAGGCCGCCCGGCCTAGCATGACGCCATCCACGTGCTTCAGGTGTTCCTGGGCCTCGTCCAACGAGCCGATGCCGCCGTTGATGACCACGGTCAGGTCCGGCCTCTCCCGCTTCAGCCGCCAGACCAGGGGATAGTTCAGCGGCGGGACGTCGCGGTTCTCCTTCGGCGACAGGCCCTTGAGCAGCGCCTTGCGCGCATGGACCACGAACAGCGTCACGCCCGCCTGGGCGCTGAGCTCCACCAGCCGGAACAGGCTCTCCTCGGGGTCCTGGTCGTCGACGCCGATCCGGCACTTCACCGTCACCGGGATCTTCACCGCCGCGGCCATGGCCGCCATGCACTCCGCCACCAGCTCCGGCTCGCGCATCAGGCAGGCCCCGAACCGGCCCGACTGCACCCGGTCCGACGGGCAGCCCACGTTGAGGTTGACCTCGTCGTAGCCCTCGGCCTCGCCGATCCGCGCCGCTTCCGCCAGGTCCGCCGGATCCGACCCGCCGAGCTGCAGCGCCACCGGATGCTCCTGCGGATTGAAGCCCAGCAGCCGCGCACGGTCGCCATGCAGGATCGCCCCGGTGGTCAGCATCTCGGTGTAGAGCAGACTCTCGTGCGTCAGCGTCCGATGCAGGACCCGGCAGTGCCGATCCGTCCAGTCCATCATAGGTGCTATACTAAGTAAATGATGTTGCATTTTCAATGTTTTATACTTATATCTCAATGCGCTGGACGAACGCCTTGGCTCGCCATTTTACGACGTTCCACGATGCGTTTCGCCGGCTTTCGATCCTCTACCGCACCCATCTTGCACGCGAAAAATGGCTTCCATACGCAAGCAAAAGTCCGGCCACTGGCGGGTCTGGGTCCGCCGCAAGGGCAGGTCTCTGACCGAGACGTTCGTCAATCGCGGCGACGCCAAGGCCTGGGGCCTCGAGACCGAAAGACAAATCGACCGCGGCGGTTCGCCTATGCCCTCCCGCGTGTCTCGGATCACCAAGTTCAAAGAGCTCATCGATCTGCACATTGCCGACATGAACGAGGTCGGCAAGCCGCCCGGCCGTTCGAAGGCGGCGACCCTGGACATGCTCAGGCGCGAATTGGGTCAGAAGAGCATCGTCGATCTGGATCGCAGTGAGCTTCTGAAGTTCGGGCGCGACCGCGCCGCGCAGGGGGCCGGACCGGTCACCCTGTCCATGGACATCGGCGCGATCAAGCTGGTGGTCTCACATGCGGCGGCGGTCCACGGGCTCGATGTCAGTGTCGAGCCGATCAATCTCGCCCGCATCGCGCTGAAGCGCCTGGGCCTGATCGGCAAGAGCAACGAGCGCGACCGGCGGCCGACTGACGAGGAGCTGGAGAAGCTCTTTCTGCACTTCGACAAGAACGAGCGGTACACGATCCCCATGTCGCGGGTGATCCGGTTCGCGATCGCCACGGCCATGCGGCAGGAGGAGATCTTCCGGGTCACCTGGAGCGACTACAATCCGCGCACCAAGATGCTCCTGATCCGCGATCGAAAGGACCCGCGCTCGAAGAAAGGCAACGATCAGCGCATCCCCCTCCTGTCTGTGTCCGGTTACGACGCCGCGGCGATGATCGAAGAGCAGCGGTCGATCCGCGCCAACGAGGACGACCGGATCTTCCCGCACCACCACAAATCCGCCGGCACCGCCTTCACACGGGCCTGCACGATGGCCGGCATCCACGACCTGCACTTCCACGACCTTCGGCATGAGGGGACCAGCCGGCTCTTCGAGGCCGGGTTCGCAATCCAGCAGGTCGCTCTCGTCACCGGGCACAAGGACTGGAAGATGCTTCGGCGCTACACGCACCTGAAGCCCGAATCCCTGCACGCGATCGCCGCGGGGTTGGATCGATGAGCGGATTGCGAAATGTGGCCCTTAGCGCTACACTTCTCAAGTCTGGCTCAAAATGAGCGTCTATAAGACAAAGGTCTTCGCGCGCTTTGCGCGAAAGGCGGAGTTGGACGACGAGGTCCTGCTGGGCGCCGCTGCAGAGGTGGTCGCCGGGCGGTACGAGGCCGACCTCGGCGGCGGTGTGTTCAAGAAGCGCGTCGCCCGGCCTGGCGCTGGAAAATCAGGAGGGTTCCGAACGCTCCTGGCCTTCCGGCACGGGAGTGACTGCTTCTTCGTGGTCGGGTTCGCGAAGAATGAGAAGGCCAACCTGAGCCCGAAGGACTTGGCGGCGGTCCACGACTACGCGGCCATGGTGTTCGCATACGATGCGAAGGCGCTCTCTGCAGCCGTCGCGGCGGGTGGATTGATAGAGTTGGAAGGCGATGGCGAAGGCAGCGAGAAGGTCGGGATCTAAGGTCCTCGCGGCGGTCCATGAATCGGTGACCGACCTCTACGAGATCGGTCTCGTGGACAAGGCGACGATGCGGCACTTCGACGAGCTCTGCCTCACGCCGGTCGCCGCGATGTCGCCGGAGGAAATCCGCGCCTTGCGGGAGCGCGAGCAGGTCTCGCAGCCTGTTTTCGCCCGCTACCTCAACGTCCGGAAGGAAGCGGTCAGCAAGTGGGAGCGCGGCGAGAAACGGCCGGATGGCCCTTCGCTCAAGCTGCTGGCCCTGGTGAAGGCGAAGGGCCTTCAGTCCATCGCATAGTCGCGCCGGTCATCGACAGGTGACACACCGTCGATCCACAAGGTTCGCGCTGCGGTCGCTTGGCCGGCGGAGCGCCAGGGCGCATCATCGCCACATGAGCGAGCGGTTCGTCGTCCGGCCCGATATCAGGGGATTCAGCGTCTTCGATCTGGCGCTTGGCCAGGTCGCCGAGATCGCGCGAATCCCGCAGCAGGCCCTCTCCACCGAAGACGCGGAACACCTCGCCGAGCTGCTGAATCAGCAGCCGATCGCAGCCGCTATGCAAAGGTCCTGAGTTCTCGGCCCGCCCGAGCCGCGCGGACGGTATGAACTGTCGTCTCGGTGGTCGAGACCCGGGCGCCGCGATCGGCCCACGCCTGCAGGTCGTCGATGGCGTAGACGACGCGGCCGCCGATCTTCCGGTAGGACGGTCCGGTGCCGAAGGTGCGGTGCTTCTCGAGCGTGCGGCCGGAGAGACCGAGCCAATCCGCCGCTTCGTTCGTGCGGAGCAGCCTGTGCGGGGTGACGGTGATGGCGTCGCTCATGATCGCAACCTCCAACGGATTTCCACCAGGATGCGCTCCGGCCGCCGGCCCGCCGAGGGCGTAGCCCTACCCTCGCCCGGCCGGCCGGCAAGCGCCCGTCCGTCGGACAGCCGACCTTCGCTTTGACACAGGCCCACCGGGCATGAACAACTTGTGACAAGTGCAGGTTGTTGGCGTGGCCGGGCATGGATGTCTTACGGGATCAGGATGCGGCGGCCCGGCGGGCGACCCTGTCGCGAATCCTCAAGCTGTTCCGCAAGCGCGCGGGCCTCCGCTCGATCGAGGCCGCCAGGCTGATGAACAAGGGCTACCGCACCTACCAGCGCTGGGAGTCCGGCTACTACGGCGTCGAGATCGAGGCGATCCATCGGTTCGCGGAGATCGTGAACACCGACCCGTGGGGCATCATCTTCGCCGTGGAGTTCGGGTCCGTGGACTTCGCCCTCGACACGTCCGGCAACAACGCCGCCTCGCTGTTGCTGGTGGCGCTTCGGCGGTTCCACCGGCGGCCGGGCGGCAAGGCGATCCGCGACCTCGACCCGCGGTCGCTGTCCCTCACCTACACCCGCGGCTTTGACCTGCTGATCAAGCGCGCCGAGGAATATGCCGCGGACCTGGAGCAGTGGATGTTCGACGAGGGTCTTGGCGGCGCGGGGGACGAGGATCCCGACGACAGGACGCGCTAGCTGAGCCGATCGGCCGGCAGGCGCGGCGGCGGGTCCGCGATCAGGCCAAGGGACCTCGCCCGCACCACCGCCTGGACGCGGGTCCGCACGCCGAGCTTGGCGCACGCCCGGAAGACATGGCGTTCGACGATCCGGTGGGACACGCCGAGGATGATGCCGATGTCTCGGGAACTCTTGCCTTGCTGAACCCAGAACAGGCACTCCGTCTGGCGAGGCGACAGGGTCACCGAACGGGTTTCGGCGTCACTCTCAAGGGCCGGCGACCGGTCTTCATGCAGCGCAACCATTGCACAGATCCTTCGAATACCGGGCGCCCAACACGCCTCGGCTTCCGAACTCATCCAATTATTCGATCCGGGGCGAAGTTCCCGGATTCTGATCGCGGTACAACCTAAGTCACCCTGAGCGCCCCACGCGGCGTCCCGCGCGCCAAATTCTGGCGCATTGGTCAGGGACGCGGGTGGAGGTTACGCCCTCGCGCCCATCGCGCCGCCCCGCCAGCCTGCTGGCGAAAGGACGGGCCCAATGCTGGATCCCCAAGCCGTCGTCGATCTGGCCACGCACTGCGCGCCCGGCGTCGCGCCGGCCACCCTGCTGGCCGTGGCCCGCGCCGAGAGCCGACTCGATCCGCTGGCGATCGGCGTGAACGGCCCCCCGGTGCGGCGCCCCGCCGCCGCGACGCCGGGCGAGGCCGCCGCCGCGGCGAGGGCCCTGGCGGCCGCGGGCCGCGACATCGACCTGGGCCTGGCGCAGATCAACATCCGCAACCTTGCGCGCCTCAACCTCTCCATCGAGGCCGCGTTCGACCCGTGCCGCAACCTCGCCGCCGCCGCGCAGATCCTCAGGGAGGGCTACGCGCGCGGCCGCGCCCGGCATGGCGCGGGGCAGGCGGCGCTGCGCGTCGCGCTCAGCGTCTACAACACCGGGGACGCCGCGCGGGGGTTCGCCAACGGCTATGTGGCCCGGGTCCTGGCGCAGGCGGGCGGACCCGCCCCGCCCGCCGCGACGCCCGGGCCCGCCGCGCCGCCGCCCGCCTGGGACGCGTTCGGCCGCGCCGGCCTGCGGCCCATCCGCTTCGTCATGTCCGCCACAGGAGTCACGCCGTGATCGCACCGCGCCGCGCTCGCCGCCTCGCCCTCTTCGCCGCCTGCGCCTCGCTGGCGGCCGGCCCCGCCTTCGCCCAGGACGTGGGCGGCGACCTCGGCGGTTTCATCCAGAACATCATCGACCTGCTGAACAGCGGCGTGGTCCGGGGCCTCGCGGTGCTGGCGGTGATCGTCACCGGCATCGTCTGGATGTTCGGACAGATCGACCTGCGCCGAGCCGGCACGGTGGTCGTCGGCATCATCGTCATCTTCGGGGCCTCGACCATCGTCGACCTGATCACCGGCGGCGGAGGCGGCTGATGGCCAGCGAACGGCTGCAGGAAGATATCCTGTTCCTCGCCTGCACGCGGCCGGCCCTGGTGCTCGGGGTCCCCATGGAGGCCATGGGCGTCAACCTCATCGTCTCCACCGTGGCGTTCCTGGGGGGCGGCTCGCTGCTCTACCTGCTGATCGCCCCGGCCCTCCACGCGATCTTCCAGGCCATCTGTCGGTCCGATCCGAACGCCTTCCGGGTGCTCTACCTTTTCCTGGAGACCAAGGGTCGCGCGCGGAACGGCGGCCTCTGGGGCGGCAGTTCGGCGAGCCCCCTGCCCGTGCGGCGGCCGTCGGGCCGGGGCGTCCCCCATGTCTGAGCTGGCCCTGCACGCCGCGCCCGACCGGGCGCGCGGGCGCGAGCTTCAGGCCTCGCGCACCCTGCCCTACGCCCGCCACGTCAACGACCGCGTCGTCGCTCTCGACACCGGGGCCCTGATGCTCGCCTTCCGCCTCGACGGCGCAAGTTTCGAAACCGCCGACGTCCGGGACCTCAACGACCGCCACGCCAAGCTCAACGGCGCCTGGCGCAACATCGCCTCGGATCGCCTGGCGGTCTGGCACCATCTCGTACGGCGCGAGGCCGATCCCCCCGGGGACGGGCGCTTCCGCTCCGACTTCGCCCGCCAGCTGGACGGCGCCTACCGCGCCCGCCTCGGACGCCAGCGGCTGTTCGTCAACGAGCTCTACGTGACCCTCGTGACGCATCCGGGCCGCGACGCCGCCGCCCGCACGCAGGCCTGGGTGGGCCGCCTGATCCGCGCGAGCGGGATGGACCTGGCGACCGACGACGCCGTCCGCGAGCTCGAGGACGCCGGCCAGGCGCTCGTCCAGCACCTGGCGCGCTATGGCGCCGAGCCCCTCGGGCTCTACGAGCGCGGCGGCCTGCTGTTCTCGGCGCCCCTGGAGATGCTGCGCCGCGTGCTCACCGGCGAGCCGGCTCGGGTCCCACTGGTCCGCGGCCACCTCGGCGAGGCGCTCTACACCTGCCGGCTGATCTTCGGCCGCGAGGCGCTCGAGGTCCGCGACACGGCCAGCGCCCGTTACGCGGCGATGCTGGGGATCAAGGAGTACCCGGCCTCCACACGGCCGGGCCTCTGGGACGGCCTGCTCTCCGCGCCGTTCCCGCTGGTGGCGTCGCAATCCTTCAGCTTCCTGTCGAAGGCGGCCGCGCAGGGGGTGATGACCCGCAAGCAGAACCAGATGCTGTCGGCGCGGGATCGGGCCGCCTCGCAGATCGAGGGCCTGGACGCCGCGCTCGACGAGCTGATGTCGAACCGCTTCGTCATGGGCGAGCACCAGGCCTCGCTGCTGGTCTATGGGGACACCCCCCGTGCGCTCGCCGACCACCTCTCGCGCGCCCGCGCCCTGCTCGCCGACGCCGGGCTGGTGGCCGCGCGCGAGGACCTCGGACTGGAGGCCGCCTTCTGGGCGCAGTTCCCGGGCAATTTCCGCCTGCGCCTCCGCCCGGCGGCGATCACCAGCCGCAACTTCGCGAGCTTCGCGCCCTTCCACACCCATCCGGCCGGCCGGGCCGAGGGCAACCACTGGGGGCCGGCGGTGACCACGCTGCGCACCTCGGCCGGCTCGCCCTACGCCTTCAGCTTCCACGTGGGCGACCTCGGCCATACCTTCATCTGCGGCCCGTCCGGGTCGGGCAAGACGGTGGTCCAGAACTTCATGCTGGCGCAGCTGGAGAAGCTCGGCGCCCAGCAGGTGTTCATCGACAAGGACCGGGGCGCGGAGATCTTCGTGCGCGCCTGCGGCGGAACCTATCTCGCCCTCGCCCCAGGGCGGCCGACCGGCTTCGCGCCCCTGAAGGCGCTCGCCGACACCCCGGCGGACCGCGCCTTCCTGGGCGTCCTCGTCCGCCAGATGGTCCGTCCCGGCGACCGGCCGCTGACGCCGCAGGAGGAGGCCGCGATCGACGGAGCCGTCGCCGCGCTCCTGCCCCTGCCGCCCGCCAACCGGTCCGTGGCCGCGCTGCGGGCCCTGCTGGGCCAGCGCGACGCCGGCGGGATCGGGGCGCGGCTCGATCGGTGGCGCTCCGGCCAGGCGCTCGGCTGGGCGCTCGATGGCGAGGCCGACCTCCTGCCGCTCGATGCGCGCCTCGTGGGCTTCGACATGACCCACGTGCTCGATGCGCCGGACGTGCGCACGCCCCTCATGCTGTACCTCTTCCACCGCCTGCAGGGCCTGGTGGACGGACGGCGCCTGATCATCGACGTCGACGAGTTCTGGAAGGCGCTGGGCGACGAGGCCTTCCGCGGACTCGCCCAGGACGGCCTGAAGACCTTCCGCAAGCAGAACGCCCTGCTGGTCCTCGGCACCCAGTCGCCGGCCGACGTCCTGCGCGCGCCCATCGCCCACACCATCGTCGAGCAATGCGCGACGAAGATCTTCCTGCCCAACCCGCAGGCCACGGCGCGCGACTACATCGAGGGCTTCGGCCTCTCCGAGCGAGAGTTCGCGCTGGTGCGCGAGGAGCTCGCGCCCGTCCAGCGCCGATTCCTGGTCAAGCAGGGACTCGACTCCGTGGTGGCCGAGTTGGACCTCGGCGGGCTCGACGACGAGCTCGCGATCCTGTCCGGCCGCGCCGAGACCGTGGACCTCCTCGACCGTATCCGCGCTCGGCACGGCGACGATCCCGCCGGCTGGATGGTTCCCTTCTGCACCCAACGGAGGCAGCTCCCATGAAGCCCCTGATCCCGCTCGCCGTCCTCGGCGCCCTGGCGTTCGCCCACCCCGCCTCGGCCCAGATGATGGTCCACGATGTGGCCAGCTACGCCAGCCTGCTGCGCCAGGCGACCACCGCCCTCGACCAGCTCAAGGAATTGCAGGCGCAGGTCGCCGAGGCCAAGCGGCTCTACGACGGCTTCAACACCGCCTCGGGCGCCGGCGCGCTGGCCGGCGTCCTGAAGGCGCCGGAACTGCGCGGTCTCGTGCCCGACATCGACAAATATGTCGCCGCCGCCAACGGCGATCTCGCCGCCCTCGGCGAGATCGGACGCACGGCGGCCGCGATCCGCGCCGAGGGCCGGCTCTACGCGCCCCCCGCCGACGATGCCCTCGGCCAGGAGCTCGAACGCCAGGGCGACCGCGCGGCCCGGGACCTGGCCCTGGGGCGGGCCGTGGCCGGCGCCGGCGGGCGACGGCTCGAGGGTCTGAACGAATTGCTCGGAGCCCTGGACGCCGCGCCGAACGCCCGGGCGGTCCTGGACCTGCAGGCGCGCATCGCCGCCGAACAGGCGATGGGCGTGAACGACCAGATGCGGCTGCAGGGACTGGCCATGGCGCAGGACGCCGAGGCCCGGCTTCAGGCGCAGCGCGACCGAGAACGGGCCGCGGCCGCGCGCCAGTCCCGTATGCAACGCTACAGGAGCGGCTTCCAATGATCCGTTCGGTCGTCCTGCTTGGCTTGTGCCTCGCGGCCTGCAGCCCCACGCCCCGCGACGTCAGCTGGTTCGAGACCAACCCCGAGGCGGCGAAGAAGGTCGTAGAACGCTGCGCTGCGGGGGCGCGCGACACCGAATGCGAGAACGCGCGCGCCGCGCTGAACCGCGTCAAGGCCAACGCCCGGATGGAGCGCTATCGTCAAGGGTTTGAATGATGGCCGGCGATCTGCGGATCTTCACGCCCGCGTACGCCTATATCGACGCTCGGCTCGACGCCTTCCTGAGCAACGGCGCCCGCGAGCTTATGGCAGAGGTTGCGGGTCCGTTGCGCGCGGCCCTCGTCCTCTATGTCCTTCTATATGGCTTCGCGATCCTCCGAGGAGCCATCGCCGAGCCCTTGATGGATTTTGCCGTCCGCTCGGTGAAGCTGGCGCTGGTAGTCATTCTGGCCACGACGGCCGCCTATGGTTCGTGGATTGCCCAACCGCTGTTCCACGGGCTACCGGATGCTCTCGCCCGTGGTATCGGAGGTGGAGGCGTCGGTGATGCCGGCGCTGCCTTCGATCAGTTCTTCAACCGAGCGGCCTACCTCGGGGAGAAGATCGCCGAGCAGGCAACGCTCACGGATTGGGTGCCGCTGCTCCTGAGCGGGACCGTCTGGGTGTGCGCGGCCCTCGCCGCCGCACTGGGGTTCGGCATCGTCGCACTTTCCAAGGTGGCGTTGGCGTTGTTGATCGCCCTTGGGCCGCTGTTCGTGGCCTGCGCACTTTTCGAAGCCAGTCGCCGGTACTTCTTCGGATGGTTGAGCCAGTCCGTGAACTATCTGGTGTTGTTCGCCTTGGTTCTGGCCATCGTCCAACTGGTGCTGGCGATTGTTGCGGAGCAATGGCCTGCGATTGAAGGCGACGATCCGATGGCTGGAGGTCTCATCTTCATCGCCCTGTGCCTGCTGGGCGCGATCTTCTTCCTGCAGACGCCGGCCATCGCCGCGGGGATCGCCGGCGGCGCCAGTATCGGCCTGGCCGACTTTGGCAACGCGATCGGGGTCCGGGGCGGCGGCGGCCGAGGCGGCGCGTCGGCCGGCGGCCATCGCAGCTACGCACCGCCGGAGGGCGGGTCCGTCCGGCAGGTCCGGAGCCCCAGCTAGGCGTGGCTCGGCAGAGCCCCGGCGCGTCCTCGGCGCCCGCGCGCGGGAGCCTATCGCGGCCTTGGCGGCTCCTCGGAAGCCCCGCCGGCGCCCTGGGGCGCAAACCGCGCGACAAGGTCATAGGCGTCGCCCGGGAAGGTGAGACGGACGTGGGTGATGCGGTCGGAACCCCGCCACGTGCCCCGCTCCATCACCAGGCAGGCGGAGGTCGGTTCGATGGACAGCAGGTCGGCGACCGCCTTCGAGGGGCTGGCGGCGCTGATCCGATGCTCCGCCTCGGTCCAGGGGACGTGACCCAGCAGCCAGCTGCCGGGCGCTGTGGCGGCGAAGTCCACCTCGCGCGCCTCGGGCACGGTTTCGAGGTTGATGAGGCGGTCCTCGAGGGCGAAGGGCCGCCGGCTGGCTCGGTGGAGGCAGCGCAGGGCAAGCACCTCGACGGGCCGTTCCAGGCCGAGCCGGTCGAGATCGCCGCTTCCGGCGCGACGCACGTCGCGCGCCAGCAGCTCATAGCCGTAGGGCTCGCCCCGCGCGGTGACCTCGGCGGGGATGTCCGGAATGTCCAGCACCACCGAATGGATGCGGGGCCGCGCCACGAAGGTGCCGACCTTGCGGTGGCGCACGATCAGGCCGGCCTCCGCGAGCGGCGCCAGGGCCTTGTTCACCGTCATGCGCGAGCAGGCGTATTCGCCCATCAGCTCGTGCTCGAACGGGATCCGGTGGCCCGGGGGCCAGGCGCCGGACAGAATCTTCGCCTGGATCTCCGCGCGGATCCGCTTGTGGAGCGTGCTGTCCTTGGGTGGGGCCATGGGCCCGCGCCTGATGCCGTCGGCTGGAAGCAGCGCGTCACGATTCGGCCGTGGCGGGCCACGGCGGAGCGGGGCGCTCAGGAGACGTCCCGCGCAGCTTTCGGCGCGGCCTCCGCCGGCGCGCGGGCCCGCCGGCGGCGCGCCGCGAAGGCGTCCCAGGGGTCGAGCAGCCAGGACACGTCCGACCGTCGGAAGCTGCGAAAGAGCAGGATCAGGCCGCTCAGCGCCAGCCAGGCGGCGCCGCAGGCGACCGTGATGATCAGCGGATGGTTGAAGCTCTGGCGCTCCTGGTAGTCCATGATGTGCAGCATCCAGGCGATGTCCCACAGCCGCCAGGTGTCGTTCTTCGCCCCCAGCACCTCGCCGGTCGTCGCCGACACCAGGAGGGTGTTGCGGTCCTTGTCCGCGAACTCCACCCGCCAGACCGGCAGCGAGACATCCCGCGTCTCGAGGGTCGGCCGGTCGACCCGGTCGACCGAGCGGACCGGCTCAGCCCCGCTGTAGCGCGCCACGGCCAGGGTCTTCGCCTTGGCTGCGTCGATCGGAATGGGGGCTCCGCTGGCGGCGTCGAGCAGCTGCACGCCGGCAGCGGTGGTGACCTCATAGACGTAGGTGTCGAACAGCGGCTTGAGCTGCAGCTTGAGGATCGGAGCGCCCACGCGTTCGACGATCCGCGCCAGCGACAGGGGCTCGGCCGGCGCGGCGATCTGGGCGACGGGCAGGACCGCGCGCTCGGCGGACACCTCGTGGTGGTCGAGCAGCGCCATCACCGCGCCGCTGACGGCCCAGAGCAGGAACTGCAGCCCGAGGACCAGGCCGAACCATTTGTGAAGCCAGCGGATCAGGAGCATCGGCGGCCTCAGGCGGCTTTGCGCACGCGGCGCTTTTTGCGGAAGCTGTAGAGCAGGAGCCAGGCGCCGCTGGCTGCGGTGGCCACGGCCATCCAGGTGAAGACCCGGATCAGCGGATTGTTCACATCCTGGCGGTCGTCATAGTCCATGATGTGGAACATCCACACGAAGTCGAAGGTGCGCCACAGGTCGTGGCGGCGTGACACCAGCTCCCCGGTGAAGGGCGAGATGTAGAACGTGGGCCGCCAGGCGCCCTCGAACTCCACCCGCCACAGGGGCATGGGCCGGGTCTGGACCTCCAGCGGCGCCTTGGTCAGGAGCTCCGCGCTCACGACGTCGCCCGCCTCGGCGAACAGGGCCTTGGCGCGGGCGCGGGCCTGGGCCTCGCTCAGGGGCGACAGCTTGGCGCCGGTGCGGGCGTCGAACAGCGCCTTGCCGGCCTCCGTCTCCACCACATAGACCGGCGCTCCCAGCTGCCGCTCGAGCCGCGCGGCGCGAAGCCCGGGGACCAGGTGGGCCAAGTGGGCGGGGTCCACCAGGCCGGTGACGTCCAGCGGGACGGCGGGCTCGGCCTTCACCAGCCGGTCGCCGTGGATGATGTCGATGTGGACGGCGGTCATGTAGAGGCCGCTCAGCGTCCAGAACACGGCCTGGATCGCCACCAGGAGGGCGAGCCACTTGTGGGTCTTCCGGGCGAAGGCGGGCCAGCGCATGCGTCGTCGTCTCGTCAAGTCTCGGGTCGAACGCCGGCCGGGCGAGTGGGGTGACCCGGCCGGCGCTCTCGGGGGCGGCTTTAGAAGGTGTACTGGAGCCGCACGTAGCCCCGCCGACCGAGGAGGTCGTAGGTCATGGTGTCGGTGTTGGCGTCCGTCCAGCTCTGGATGAACGGGGCGTCCTTGTCGAAGACGTTGTCCACGCCCACCGCGATGCTGGCCTGCTCGGTGATCCGGTAGGAGGCCTGGGCGAAGTGGTAGAAGACGTTGGACGTGCGCGACCCGATGGCGGTCGGCGCGGCGTTGAAGTCCTTGGCCTTGCCGATCATCTGCACGGACCAGGAGACGTTCCAATTGACGTCCGACAGGGTGAAGGCCGCGTTCGAGCGCCAGTGCGGATAGCCGCCGTTGCCGCCGCCGATCCGCCCGTCGAAGACGATCGGGGCCGCGCCCAGGAAGGGCACTACCTCATACTTGCCGAGGTAGGTCGTGTTCCAGTCGAGGTCCGCGCGCAGGCCGTGGACGTCGAAGCCGTACTGCAGGCCGATGTCGACCCCCTTCATGGTCTCCTTGCCGGCGTTCGTCGGCTGGGAGGACAGGAAGTTCACCTCGCCCGTGAGAGCGCTGCGACGAAACTGGGTGGGCGAGCAGAACGGGTGCGACAGGTTCGCGCTGGCGTAGCAGACCGCCAGCTTCGTGGAGCCGGGGATGTTGCGGATCGCATCCTTGATCTCGATGTCGAAGTAATCGACCGTGATCGACAGACCCGGCGCGTAGGTTGGCTGGTACACCACGCCCAGGGTCAGGTTCTCCGACTTCTCCGGCTGCAGGTTCTGGTTGCCCCCGACGGTGGTCAGGACCGTATTGCCCAGCTGGACATAGCCGGCCGGAACACCCGAGGCGCGGCAGTTGGCGACCAGGGTGGCGTTGGTGCTGGTCGAGTAGCGGCTGCACGGGTCGGTGGTGGTCAGGTTACCCTCGGCCACGCCGCCGAACAGTTCCGGCACGCTCGGGATGCGGAAGCCCGTGCCGTAGGTGGCCCGCAGGCGCAGGCCCGACATGACCGTCCAGTCGAGGCCCAGCTTGTAGGTCCAGTTATCGCCGAACAGGTTGTAGTCGGAGTAGCGGACCGCGCCGTTAAGCTCGAGCCGCTCGACCAGCGGCATGTCGGCCAGCAACGGCGCCGACAGTTCGGCATAGGCCTCCTTGGTCTTCACCTCGCCGCGGATCGGGCTCTGCTGGTTGGTGTTGGCCACGCCCAGCACCGTCAGGGCGTCCGGGTTCCGGTAGCCGACTTCCTCGCGGTAGACCGCGCCCGCGGCCACCGCCAGCGGGCCGGCCGGCAGCTCGAAGAGCGTGCCGGTGATGTCGGCCGTGACGCTCTTCTGCTCGTTGCCCCCGTTGTCGCGGGTGGTGGCCAGGATGTAGTTCAGCACCTGGGGCGTGAGGTCGCCTGCGCCCAGATAGTCGCCGCAGGGCGCCGTGGTGGTGGCGCCCGGCAGGCAGGCGGCGAGGGTCTCGCCCACGCGCTGCAGGTTGGCGATGTTGGTGGAGCCGTCGACGCCCTTGGTCTTGCCCCAGTTGCCGGCCACTTCCCAGGTCCAGTCTCCGGCGAACTTGCCGCGCAGACCCCCCACCAGCCGCCAGGTGTCGGTTTCCTGGAAGAACTGGCGAGGGCCCGGCTCCGCCAGGCGACGCTGGATGAGGGTGATCTGCTGGCCGGTGGGGTTGGTCCGGTTGGCGGCCGGGATCACCAGGTTGCGCAGGGTGCCGGGGGTCGCGATCTGGTCGCTCTCCCGGTTCGTGAACATGAACTCGCCGAACAGTTCGACGTCGTCGGTGAGGTCGTAGTCCCCGAACACCCCGACGCTGATCCGCTCGATGGCGCTCACCGCGTTGAGGAACGGGTTGGAGTTGAAGTTGTGCTTGGCGGCGCTGTAGGGCTCGAAGAAGTTGCCGTTGCCGCCGGGCGTCTGGTTGAAGTTGATCTGCTGGCCGTTCGGCAGCACGGCGCGGCCGCCGACGGTCGAGGCGCTGCCGACGCAGACCAGCTGACCGCCGACCTCGCCCAGGCCGCAGGGCTCGCGATCGGCCATGTTGACCGGCTTGGTCTTCTGGTAGTTCACCGCCGCCGTGAAGCCGCCGCGCTCGCCGCGCAGGCCCCACAGCAGGTCGCCGGTGAACTCCTCGCCGTCCCCTTCGTCGGTGACGCCGTACTTGCCGGTGACCTGCACGCCCTCGAAGTCGGTGCGGGTGATGATGTTGACCACCCCGGCCACCGCGTCGGCGCCGTAGATCGCCGAGGCGCCGTCCTTGAGGACGTCGATGCGGCCGATGAGGGCGGCGGGGATGGTGTTCAGATCCACCGCGCTGTTGGCGCCGGTGCCGCCGTAGACCACCCGACGGCCGTTCAGCAGCACCAGGGTCCGGTTGATGCCCATGCCGCGCAGGTTCACCTGGGCCGTGCCGTAGCCGTTGCCGGTCCAGTAGGCGTTGGTCTGGCCGCCGGCGTTGCCGGCCGACGCCGGAAGGCGCTGCAGCAGGGTCTCGACATTCGCAAGGCCGGTGCGCGCGATCGTCTCCTCGGTGACGACCGTCGCCGGGCCGACCCCTGTGATGTCCGCGCGCTTGATGCGGCTGCCGGTGACGACGACCTCGTCGACGCGGCTGTCCGCGGCGGTCTGCGCCGCCGCGGCGCCGCCGCTCATAGCTAGAGCGACGCAGGCGCTCGCAAACAGCCGACGCTTTGAAACCTGATCCATGCCACCCCCTCAGTTGGACGTCGGAGCGGCCCGCGACGCGTGTCACCGGCTCCGGTCTTCGAGTTCTCGGTTCGCTGGGAAGCGGGTGTCAAGTCATGTATATACATAAGAAGCCGCCGCGGCGGGCAGCAATTTGCGACGTTTGCGTGAACGTCGATCAGGCCGGGGTTCACGAACCGCGGCCCCTGGCAAGGACATGCCTCCATCCGCGGACATCCCAGTAAAATGCCGCTTTCTTCGTATTGAAGAAAGCATAGCGCCCCCATGCCCCCGGCGCCGCTTTTATAGACGCCTCGCAGGACAGAAGAACAGCTTCCCGTTATGAGAAACTCTCACCTCTCGCGCGCAGGAACGATGTCAACCTCGCCCCCCAGTTGCTCTCGGACCTCCGACAGAGGGCATGGAAACCTTCCCATTATTGGAGACTTGAAGGCCCTCCGATCCCGTCGCCGCTACATCCGCGCCCTTGACCTTCCCATGATGGGAAGCCCCATCTGCGCTGGGCGTCGCGTTCAGGAGTCGCCCCATGCCCCAGTCCCGTCTCGAGATGATCGACATTCCCATCCTCGGTATGACCTGCGCGAGCTGCGTCGGACGGGTGGAGGCGGCGATCGCAGGCGTGGCCGGCGTGGCCGCGGCGAGCGTCAACCTGGCCGCCGAGCGCGCCCGCGTCGAACTGACCCCGCAGGGCTCGGCGCAAGCCGTCGCCGACGCGATCCGCCGCGCCGGCTACGCGCCGATGGAGACGGTGGTCGAGCTCAAGATCGGCGGCATGAGCTGCGCCAGCTGCGTCGGACGTGTGGAGCGCGCGCTCGCCGCGGTCCGGGGCGTGCTCGGCGCGGAGGTGAACCTCGCCGCCGAGCGGGCGCGCGTGCGCGTGCTGGAGGGCGGCCCCGACCCCGCGACCCTGATCCTCGCCGTGACCGCCGCCGGCTATGAGGCCGCGCCGGCCGGATCGGCGACGCCCGAACGGGCCGATCGAGAGCAGGCGGCCCGCGCCGCCGAGATCTCCGGCCTGAAGCGCGCCGTAGTCGTGGCGGCGCTGGCCACGGCGCCCCTGTTCCTGCTGGAGATGGGCCGCCATTTCCTGCCGGGCGTCCACTACTGGCTCGACGCGACGATCGGCGAGCAGCCCTGGCGCCGGATGAGCTTCGCGCTGGCGGCCCTGGTCCTCTTCGGGCCGGGCCTGCGCTTCTATCGCAAGGGCGTCCCGAACCTCCTGCGGCGCACCCCGGACATGAATTCGCTGGTGGTTCTCGGCGCGAGCGCCGCGTTCGCCTACTCGGCGGTGGCGACCTTCACGCCCGGCCTTCTGCCGGCCGGCGCCGACCACGTCTACTACGAGGCGGCGGCGGTCATCGTGACCCTGATCCTGCTCGGGCGGCTGTTCGAGGCGCTGGCCAAGGGCCGCACGAGCGCGGCCATCCGCCGGCTGATGACCTTGCAGGCTAAGACCGCCCGCGTCGTGCGCGGTGGGCGCGAAACCGAGGTCCCGATCGCGGAGGTCCGCGCCGGCGACGTCGTCGCCGTTCGCCCGGGCGAGCGCGTGCCGGTCGACGGCGAGGTGACGGACGGCGCCTCTTTCGTCGACGAGTCCATGATCCGCGGCGAACCCGTCCCCGTGGAGAAGGGGGCCGGCGACGAGGTCGTCGGCGGCACGGTCAACAAGACCGGCGCCTTCCGCTTCCGCGCGACCCGGGTGGGCGCCGACACCCTGCTCGCCCAGATCGTCCGCATGGTGGAGACCGCCCAGGGCGCCAAGCTGCCGATCCAGGCGCTGGTCGATCGGATCACCGGCCGGTTCGTGCCCACCGTCATCGTCGTCGCCGTGGCCACCTTCGCCGCCTGGCTCGCTTTCGGACCCAGCCCGGCCCTCGGCTTCGCCCTGGTCAATGCCGTCGCGGTGCTGATCATCGCCTGTCCCTGCGCCATGGGCCTGGCCACCCCGACCTCGATCATGGTGGGGACGGGCAAGGCCGCCGAGCTCGGCGTCCTCTTCCGCCGCGGCGAGGCGCTGCAGGCGCTGCGCGACGTCAAGGTCGTGGCCTTCGACAAGACCGGCACGCTGACCATGGGCCGGCCCGCGCTCACCGACCTGATCCCGGCCGAGGGCTTCGCGGCCGACGAGGCGCTGCGGCTGGCCGCGGCGGTGGAGGCGCGCTCTGAGCACCCGATCGCAGCGGCCATCGTCGAAGCGGCGGCCGAGAGAGATCTCGCCTGGGGGGCCGCCGACGGCTTCGAAGCGGTCCCCGGCTTCGGCGCCGAGGCGTGGGTGGACGGCCGCCGCGTGCAGGTGGGCGCCGATCGCTACATGCTGCGCCTGGGCGTCGACGTCGCCGCCCTCGCGACCGAAGCCGCCCGCCTGGCCGCCGAGGCGCGGACGCCGCTGTTCATGGCCGTCGACGGCCGGCTGGCCGCCTTGATCGCGGTCGCCGACCCGATCAAGCCGACGACGCCGGCGGCGCTCGCGGCCCTGCACGCGGCCGGCCTCAAGGTGGCGATGATCACCGGAGACAATGCGCGCACCGCCCGTGCGGTCGCCGACGCGCTGGGGATCGACCAGGTGGTCGCCGAGGTGCTGCCCGACGGCAAGGTCGCCGCCCTCGCGGCGCTCCGCGCCCGATACGGCGCGGCGGCGTTCGTGGGCGACGGGATCAACGACGCGCCGGCGCTCGCCGCCGCCGACGTCGGCATTGCGATGGGCGCGGGCACGGACATCGCCATCGAGAGCGCCGACGTCGTGCTGATGCGCGGCGACCTCACGGCCGTGGCCACGGCGGCGAGCCTGAGCCGCGCCACCCTCGCCAACATCCGCCAGAACCTGGCCTGGGCGTTCGGCTACAACGTGCTCCTGATCCCGCTGGCCGCGGGCGTGCTCTACCCGGCCTTCGGCCTCACCCTCTCGCCGATGATCGCGGCCGGCGCCATGGCGCTCTCCAGCGTCAGCGTGTTGGCCAACGCGCTGCGGCTGCGGGGCTTCCATCCCGCGGCCGTGTGAGGTTCAGAACCAGGCCCGCAGACCGACGACGAAGCGCGTGTCGCTTGCGTCCTCGCCGGCGGCGCGGGCGAAACGGGCGGTGTCGCCGACCTTGCGGCTCCAGACCACGCCGACATAGGGCGCGAACTCCCGGCGAATCTCATAGCGCAGCCGCAGACCCGCCTCGACGTCCGAGAGGCCCGAGCCGACACCGCGGGAAGGGATGTCTGCTGCTGAAAAGTTGAGCTCCGCACGCGGCTGCAACACCAGCCGCTGCGCCAGCCGGAAGTCGTAGGTCCCCTCCGCCCGGCCGAGGAGCTCGCCCTTGTTGGAGAGGAACAGCGCCCCTTCCGCCTCGAACCAGTAGGGGAGCAGGCTCTCGAAGCCGATCACGGCATAGGTGCGCTGCGGCCCCGGCTCGAAATCGTGGCGCACGCCGACCTGCAGGTCGGTGTAGACGCCGACGGCGCGGGAGTAGAGCACCTGGGCCTCGGCGTCCTCGGCGCCGTCATCCCAGCTTCCCTCGCCCTCCGATTTCAGGACGAGGCGGTTCACGTCGCCGCCGAACCAGGCCTCCAGGTCCCAGTGATAGCCGCCGCCGGACCCCAGGCGGGCCTCGGACATGTTGGCCATCACCTTGGAGAGCCGGGTTCCGCCGTGCTCCTGTCGCAGGATCGCGCGGCCCTCGGCCATCGGACCCGCGCCGTAAACACGGTCTGCGCCGAACTCGGCGGGCGGCGCCGGCGGGGCCTCCGCGCCCACCGGCAGGTCGGCCCCGGTCTGGGTCACGGCCGGCGCCGCTGCGTGTGCGGCGTGCGGGTCCGCGGGCGGCGCCGGCATCGTGTGGCCCGCGTGCGGATCGGCGGCGGGCGGCCCGGCCTGGGCCGTGTGACCCGCGTGGGGATCGGCCGTCGGGGCCGGCATCGTATGGCCGGCGTGCGGATCGGCGGTCGGCGGCGGCGCGGGCTTCGCGGCCGGGGCCGCATGCCCCGCATGCGGATCGGCCGTCGGCGCCGGCCTGGCGTGGCCGGCGTGCGGATCGGGGGTCTGGGCCAGGGCCGGGGCCGCGAAGAGGGTCGGAACCAGGGCCATGCAGATCAGACGGCTCATGCGGCGGCTCCATCCAGGGGCCGCACGGCGAACACCTGAAACATCCCGGCGTGCATGTGGTACATCATGTGGCAGTGGAAGGCCCAGTCGCCGGGCTCGGCGGTGATGTCGAAGCTGACCTTTCCCCCCGGCAGGACATTCACCGTGTGCTTGCGCGGCATGTGGCCCACCGGCCCGTGGGTCAGTTCGAAGAAGTGGCCGTGCAGGTGGATCGGGTGGGTCATCATGGTGTCGTTGACCAGGGTGACTCGGACCCGCTCGCCCTTGCGGAAGCTGTACGGCTTCGGACCGTCGCTGAACTTCATCCCGTCGAAGCCCCAGATGAAGCGCTCCATGTTGCCGGTCAGGCGGATTTCCAGGCCGCGCGACGGGGCGCGCGTGTCCGGATTGGGCTCCAGGGCGATGAGGTCCGTGTAGACCAGCACGCGATGCCCGACGCTCTCCAGCCCCTGCCCCGGCTCGCCGGTCCGGTCCATGGGCGACGGTGCGATCGACTGCACGCCCGGGCCCATCTTCACCTGCGGCGCGTTGAGCGGATCGCGCATGGACATCTCCATGCCGCCCATGTCGCCCATGGCGTCGGACCCTCGCACTCTCGGCGGCGCCATTCCGGGGGCGGGCTGCGCCGCGCCGGCCGGGGCATGGCCCATCGCCGCGTGATCCGCGCCCGCCGCCGCCGGCGCGCCGGCCTGGACGCCGCCGTGGCCGGCGTGCGTGCCCATGCCCATGTCCTTCATCGTCCCGAGCGGCCGTTGGCGCAGCGGCGGGACTGCCGCGGTCATGCCCGGTCGCGGGGACAGGGTCGCCCGGCCCATGCCGGAACGGTCCACGGCCTCGGAGACCAGGGTGTAGGCGCGATCCTCGGTCGGCTGCACGATCACGTCGTAGGTCTCGGCGTTGCCGATCTGGAATTCGTCGACCTCCACCGGGCGCACGTTCTGGCCGTCGGCCGCCACCACGGTGAGCTTCAGGCCGGGGATGCGGACGTTGAAGATCGTCTGGGCGCCGGCGTTGATGAAGCGCAGGCGCACCCGCTCGCCGGGCGTGAACAGCGCCGTCCAGTTGTCCTCAGCGCCGTGGCCGTTGATCAGGAACTTGTAGACCGCGCCCGTGACGTCGGAGATGTCGGTAGGGTCCATCAGCGTCTTGGACCACTCCTTCCGCTCCTGCAGCGTCTGGTCCCGCCCCGCCAGCAGGCCCGCGATGGTCTGGCGTTGATAGTTGAAGGTCCCAGACTGCTGCTTCAGCCGCTGGAAGATGCGGTGGGGATGCATGAAGCTGTAGTCCGACAGCACCACCACGTGCTCGCGGTCGTAGGCCACCGGATCCGGGCCGGCCGGGTCGATCACGATGGGCCCGTAGTGGCCCTCCTGCTCCTGCAGGCCCGAGTGGCTGTGGTACCAGTAGGTGCCGCTCTGGATGACCGGGAACTCGTAGACAAAGGTCTCGCCGGGCTTGATGCCGGGGAAGCTGACGCCCGGCACGCCGTCCATCTGGAACGGCACCAGCAGCCCGTGCCAGTGGATCGAGGTGTCCTCATCCAGGGTGTTGGTCACCGAAAGGCGGACCTTCTGGCCCTCCTTCAGGCGGATCAGCGGCGCGGGCACGGTGCCGTTGATGGTGACCGCGTGCCCGCGGCGGCCGTCGACGGTCAGCGCGCTGTGGCCGATCGTGAGCTTTATGTCCTCCCCGGAGAGCGTGGGCAGCGTGGGCAGGCCAGGCGCGGCGCTGAGCGCCCACCCGGGCAGGAGGCCGGCGGCGGCGAGGCCGCCGCCCGCCAGGGTCGCGCCGCGCAGGAGTGCTCGGCGGCTGAGAAGATCGTGCATCGTCCGTCCCGGAGGTTCACCGCGGCCCCGCGGTGCGAGGCGACATGGCCAGTATACGCACGAGGTCGGCTGCGCCCCTCAAAAAGCGATTGCGGCGGGCCCGTCATCCTGTCGCGTGAGGGACTGGAGGTTGGCCGCGCGTACAACCCGGTGAGGCGTCCCTCAACCCTGCGGAGATATCGGAATGACGTTCAGAACCCCCGTCGCGCTGGCCGTCGCCGCGAGCGCCCTGCTCGTCGGCAGCCACGCCTCCGCCCATGCAAAGCTGGTGAGTTCCAGTCCCGCGGCCAATGCGGCATCGCCCGCCCCCGCCCAGATCCAGCTGCAGTTCAATGAGAAGCTGCAGGCGAAGTTCTCCGGCTTCGAGGTCTCCTCGAAAGGCGCAGCCGTGCCGGTGAAGGTGGCCCCAGGCAAGGACGGGCTTTCGCTGGTCGGGACGCCCGCACGGCCGCTGAGCGCCGGCGTCTATGAGGTGAAGTGGCACGCGGTGACCGCGGACACCCATCGCATGCAGGGCGCCTTCAACTTCACCGTGCGCTGACGGCGCGCGCATGCACGCCGCCGTCGTCGCCCTGCGCCTCCTGCAGTTTGCGGCCGCCGTCGTGCTCTTCGGCGCGCCGCTCTTCCTGCTCTACGGCCTGAAGGCCCCTGCGCGGGATGCGCTGCCATGGCCACGGCCGCTCGCCATCGGCGCCGGCCTGGCGCTGTGCGCCGGGGCCGTGGCCGGGCTGCTCGCGCAGACGGCCGTGATGGCTGGTGACCCTTCGGCCGCATGGGACGGCGCGCTCCTGATGAGCGTCGGCGTCGAGACCCCCTTCGGCCGCGCGGCCCTCGCCCGCGCCGTGGCCGCCATGGCGGCGCTCGTGCTGGTCTTGGTCATGACGCCCGGCCGTCGCCTGTGGTGGGCGCTCAGCGTCCTGGGCGCCGCCGCCGTGGCCAGCCTTGCCTGGAGCGGCCACGGGGCCGCCACCGAGGGCCCCGGGAGTCTCGTCCATCTGGTCGCCGACATCCTGCACCTCCTGGCGGCCGGGGTCTGGATCGGGGCCCTCGCCGCCTTCGGACTTCTGCTTCGCGCCAAGCCCTTCGGCGTCCTGCAGGCGCGGGCGTTGCACGGCGCGCTCGCCGGCTTCTCCGGCGTCGGCTCGGCGGTGGTCGCCACCCTGGTCCTGACCGGCCTCGTCAACAGCTGGTTCCTGGTCGGCCCGCAGGGCCTGGCGCGCCTCGCCGCCACCGGCTGGGGCGTCCTCATGCTCGCCAAGCTGGCCGTCTTCGCCGTCATGCTGGGCCTGGCCGCGGTGAACCGCTTCCGCCTGACGCCCGCCTTGGCCGCCGGCGCGGCGTCGGGCGATCCCGCGGCGCTGGCCGGCTTGCGCCGCAGCCTCGCGCTCGAGACCGGCGCGGCCGTCCTCGTCCTGGCGCTGGTCGCCGCGCTCGGCACGCTCCCGCCTCCGGCCGCCGCTTGAGGGAAGTCAAAGACAACTGCGCGCCGAAGGCTCATGATGAGCCCATGATCGCGCGGCTGTTTGCGCTCCTCGCCGTCCTGGCCCTGGCCCTCAGCCCGCTCAACGCGGCGGCGGCCGCGCGCGCCTGCGAGCACATGGACGCCGCCGCGGCCATGGCGGACATGCCGTGCTGCGATCCCGACCCATCTGCGCCCATGGACCCGGCCTGCGCGGCGAAGTGCGTGGTGATGGCCGGGGTCGTCGCCGACCTGCCGACGTCGCTGGTGGTCGATCGGCCGGCCGCGACCTGGACCGCCTATGCCGTCCCGGGCGCACAGTTGCTGCACGCCCATCCGCCGCCGCCGCTGGAACGACCACCGCGACCGCTCGCCTGAAGCGCGCCGCCGGCCAGCCCCGAGGCTCCGCCGGCGCGTGAGACTGCGCGCGCCTTCGGGCGCTTGGTTCCGCGTCGTCAGGACGATTCCATGACCTTGTTGTCCCCCCGAGCCCGGCGGCGACGCCGTCGCGCTCGCTGGCCCGGCCTCGCGGCCGCCGCGGCCTGGCTGGTCGCCGCACCCGCGGCCGCCGCGCCGATCACGCTCGCCGCCGCCCTCGACCGCGCCGAGGCCCAGGCCCCCGAACTGCAGGCCGCCGCCCTGCAGGAGGAGGCCGCGCGCGCGGCCTCGCGGGCCGCCGGCGCCCTGCCGGACCCGAAGCTGCAGCTCGGACTCGAGAACGTGCCGGTCTCAGGCCGCGGGGCGGGCCGCTTCGACGCCGAGGAGATGACCATGGCCCGCTTCGGCCTGACGCAGGACCTCCCCAACGCGGCCAAGCGGGCGGCCGAGCGCGAACGCGCCCAGACGGGCATCGCCGCGGCCCTGGCCGCCCGGCGGGCGAGCGGACGCGAGGTCCGCGCCGCGGCGGCCGCCGCCTGGGTCGACCTCTACTATGCGCAACGACGGCTCGCGGCGCTCGACCAGGCGGTGGCGACGCTGAGTCCGCTCTGGGACGCGGCCTTCGCCAGCGTGGCGTCGGGCGCCGCGCGACCCGCCGCCGGCCCGGAGGGGCGGCGCCTGCGCGCCGAACTCGCCGACCGCCGCAGCGAACTGGTCGCCGCCGTCGCCGTCGCGCGCGTCCGCCTGGCGCGCTGGACCGGCGACCCGGCGGCGGAGCCGACGGGAACCCCGCCGCCGCTCGAGCTCGACGTCGCAGCCTTGCGCGCCGGCCTCGACCGCCATCCGCTGATCGAGGCCCGCGACGCCTCGGTCCGCCAGGCGGGCGCCGAGGTCGACCTGGCGCGCGCCGGCAAGCGCCCGGACCTTGGCCTGGAGTTCGCCTACCAGCGCCGCGACCCGATGTTCGGGGACATGGTCTCGGTCGGGGTGACGGTGAGCCTGCCGGTCTTCGCCCGCACCCGCCAGGAGCCGATCATCGCGGCGCGGACCGCAACCTTCGGCCAGGCACGGGCCGAACGCGAGGCCGCCGCGCGCGCCCTGGCCGCCGAGCTCGAGGCGGGTCTCGCCGACCACGCCATGCTGCGGGAACAGTGGCTACGGGCGCGCGACACCCTTCTGCCGCTGGCGCGGACCCGGGCCGACCTGGAGACCGCCAGCTACGCCGCCGGGCGCGCGGGCGTGCCTGAAGTCACCGAGGCGCTCAGCGCCCGCGCCGAGGCGCAACTCACCCTGCTCGAGCGCGAGGCCGCCTTGGCCCGGGCGACCGCGCGGCTCACACACACCCTGGGGAGCGATCGATGACCCGCTTCAACATGTCTCCAGTCGCGCTCGCCGCCGCGGCCGGCCTCGCCGTCGCCGCCCTCGCCGGCGGCGTCCTGATCGGCCGGGCGACGGCGCCCGCGGACGCTCCGGCGCCGGCGGCGGCCGGCCGCGAGGTGCTCTACTGGTACGACCCCATGAACCCGGGCCAGCGCTTCGCGCGCCCCGGCAAGTCGCCGTTCATGGACATGCCGCTGCAGCCGAAATACGCCGACGACGCGGCGTCGGATCCCGGCGTCGCCATCGATCCGGCGCAGACGCAGAGCCTGGGCCTGCGCCTGGCCAGGGCTCAGCGCGGCGCGTTGCCGGGCGGTCTCAGCGCCACGGGCGTGATCGACTTCAACGAACGTGACGTCGCCGTGGTGCAGTCCAGGGCCTCGGGCTTCGTGCAGCGGGTCTACGGCCGCGCCCCCGGCGACGTCGTGGGCGCGGGCGCGCCCCTGGCGGACATCCTCGTGCCCGACTGGGCGGGCGCCCAGGCCGAGTTCCTGGCCGTGCGGCGATCGGGCGATGCGGCCCTGATCCGCGCGAGCCGCCAGCGCCTGCAGCTGCTGGGCATGCCCCCCGGCCTGATCGCGGCCGTGGAACGCGGCGGGCGCGTGCGGGACGTGACCACCGTCGTCATGCCCTCGGGCGGGGTGATCCGCACGCTCTCGGTCCGCGACGGGATGACCGTGACAGCGGGGCAGACCCTGGCCGAGATCAACGGCCTCGGCCGGGTCTGGCTGAACGCGGCGGCGCCCGAGGCGATGGCGGGCCAGATCCGCGTCGGCGAAGCGGCCAGCGCCACCCTTGCCGCCTATCCCGGCGAGGCCTTCGGCGGCCGGGTGACGGCGATCCTGCCGCAGGTCCAGCCGGACAGCCGCACGCTCACGGTCAGGATCGAGCTGCCCAACGCAGGCGGCCGGTTGCGGCCCGGCATGTTCGCCACGGTGCGGTTCGGCGGTGTGGGGCAGTCCGCGCTGCTCGTCCCCACCGAGGCGGTGATCCGCACCGGACGGCGCACGCTGGTCATGCTGGCGGGGCCGCGCGGGACCTATCAGCCGGCGGAAATCCGGACCGGGCGTGAGGCGGGCGGCCAGACCGAGGTGCTGGCCGGCCTGCGCGAAGGCGAACAGGTCGTGGCCTCCGGCCAGTTCCTCATCGACAGCGAAGCCAGCCTGTCCGGCGTCGCGGCCCGTCCGATCGGCGACGCGCCCCCCGCTCGCGCCGCGGCGTCCCTGATCGAAGGCGTCGGCCGCGTGGAGCAGATCACGGCGAGCCAGGTGACCCTGAGCCACAACGCCATCCCGGCCGTGCAGTGGCCGGCCATGACCATGTCGTTCCGGCTCGGCGATCCACACCTGGCCCATGCGGTGAAGCCGGGCGAGCAGGTGACCTTCGCCTTCGAGCAAACGGCGAGCGGTCCGATCGTGCGCCGGCTCGAGCGGAGGCCCGCGCGATGATCGCCGCCCTCATCCGGGCCTCGGTGCGGGGTCGGTTCCTCGTCCTGCTGGGCGCTCTGGCCCTCCTGGTCGCGGGGGTCATGGCCGTCCGTGCGACGCCCGTCGATGCGCTGCCCGACCTCTCCGACGTGCAGGTGGTGATCCGCACAAGCTATCCCGGGCAGGCGCCGCAGATCGTAGAGAACCAGGTCACCTATCCCCTGACCACCACCATGCTCTCGGTGCCCGGGGCCAAGACGGTGCGCGGCTACTCCTTCTTCGGCGACAGCTTCGTCTATGTGCTGTTCGAGGACGGGACCGACCTCTACTGGGCGCGCTCCCGGGTGCTGGAGTACCTCAACCAGGTGCAGGGCCGCCTGCCCGCCGGCGCGAAGGCCGCGCTCGGGCCGGACGCCACCGGCGTCGGCTGGGTCTACGAATATGCGCTGATCGACCGCTCCGGCCGCCACGACCTGTCGCAGCTGCGCGGGCTGCAGGACTGGTTCCTGCGCTATGAGCTGAAGAGCCTGCCGGGCGTCGCCGAAGTCGCCAGCATCGGCGGGATGGTGCGCCAGTACCAGGTGGTGCTGGATCCCGTCCGCCTCGCGGCCTACGGGGTGACCCATCAGGAGGTCGTGGGCGCGATCCAGCGGGCGAACCAGGAGGCCGGCGGCTCGGTGCTGGAGATGGCCGAGGCCGAATACATGGTCCGGGCCAGCGGCTATCTGAAAACCCTCGACGACTTCCGCGCCATCCCGTTGCGCACCGCCCGCGGCGGCGTGCCCGTTCGCCTGGGCGACGTGGCCACGGTCCAGATCGGGCCGGAGATGCGCCGCGGTGTCGCCGAACTGAACGGCGAGGGCGAGGTGGCCGGGGGGGTCGTCATCCTGCGCTCGGGCAAGAACGCGCGCGAGACCATCGCGGCGGTGAAGGCCAAGCTCGTTGAACTCAGGCGCAGCCTGCCGCCCGGCGTGGAGGTGGTCACCACCTACGACCGCTCGCAGCTGATCGACCGGGCGATCGCCAACCTCAGCCAGAAGCTGCTCGAGGAGTTCGTGGTCGTGGGCGTGGTCTGCGCCCTGTTCCTCTGGCACGCCCGATCGGCGCTGGTGGCCATCCTGACCCTGCCGCTCGGTGTGCTGTTCGCCCTGCTCGTCATGCGGCTGCAGGGCGTCAACGCCAACATCATGTCGCTGGGCGGCATCGCCATCGCCATCGGGGCCATGGTCGACGCCGCCGTGGTGATGATCGAGAACGCCCACAAGCGGCTCGAGCGGTGGACGCACGAGAACCCCGGCGAGGCCATGGACGAGCCGACCCGCTGGCGGCTGGTCACGGACGCCGCCGCCGAGGTGGGGCCCGCCCTGTTCCTGAGCCTGGTGATCATCACCCTCTCGTTCGTGCCGGTGTTCGCCCTGCAGGCCCAGGAAGGGCGGCTCTTCTCGCCCCTGGCCTTCACCAAGAGCTACGCCATGGCCGGCGCCGCGATCCTCTCGGTGACCCTGGTGCCGGTGCTGATGGGCTTCCTGATCCGCGGCCGCATCCCGAACGAGGCGGCCAACCCGGTGAACCGCTGGCTCACGCGCGCCTACGAACCCGTCATCGGCTGGGTGCTGCGCCGGCCCCGCACGGTGCTCGTGGTCGCGCTGCTGGCCTTCGCCACCACGGCCTGGCCGCTCAGCCGCCTGGGCGGGGAGTTCATTCCGCCGATGGACGAGGGGGACCTTCTCTACATGCCCTCCGCCCTGCCTGGCATCTCCGCGGCCGAGGCGTCCGCCCTGCTGCAGCAGAGCGACCGGCTGATCCGCACGGTCCCGGAGGTGAAGAGCGTCTTCGGCAAGGCCGGCCGCGCGGAGACCGCCACCGACCCGGCGCCACTGGAGATGTTCGAGACCACCATCCAGTTCAAGCCCCGCGACCAGTGGCGTCCCGGCATGACCCCGGAGACGCTGACCGAGGAGCTCGACCGGGTGGTGCGGATCCCCGGCCTCGCCAATGTCTGGGTGCCGCCGATCCGCAACCGCATCGACATGCTGGCCACCGGCATCAAGAGCCCGATCGGCGTCAAGGTCTCCGGCGCGGACCTCGCCCAGCTCGACCGGGTGGCCGCCCAGGTGGAGAGGGTCGCCAAGCGCACGCCCGGCGTCTCCTCCGCCCTGGCCGAGCGCCTGACCGGCGGACGCTACGTGGACGTGCGGATCGACCGCGCCGCCGCGGCCCGCTTCGGCCTCAACATCGCCGATGTCCAGGAGATCGTCGGCGGCGCCGTCGGGGGCCAGACCGTCGGCGAGACGGTGGAGGGCGTCGCCCGCTACCCGATCAGCGTGCGCTATCCGCGCGAGCTGCGCGACAGCCTCGAGGGGCTGCGCGGCCTGCCCATCCTGACGCCCGCCGGCCAGCAGATCACCCTCGGGACCGTGGCGGCCATCGAGGTCGCGGACGGGCCGCCGATGCTGAAGACCGAGAACGCCCGCCCGTCGACCTGGGTCTATGTGGACGTGCGGGGCCGCGACCTGAACTCGGTCGTCACCGACCTGCGCCGCGCCGTCGCCAGGGACGTGACGCTGCCGCCCGGCGTGTCCGTCGCCTACGCCGGCCAGTTCGAGTACCTGCAGCGGGCCGCCGCGCGGCTGAAGCTGGTGGTGCCCGCGACCTTGGCGATCATCTTTCTGCTGCTCTACGCCACCTTCCGCCGCTGGGACGAGGCCGCCCTGATCATGGGCACCCTGCCTTTCGCGCTGACCGGCGGCGTCTGGGCCATCTACCTGCTCGGCTACCACCAGTCGGTCGCCACGGGGGTCGGCTTCATCGCCCTGGCGGGCGTGGCGGCCGAATTCGGGGTCGTGATGCTGATCTACCTGAAGCACGCCCTGGCGGAGCGCGGTCCGGACCCCAGCCCCGAGGACGTGGCCGCCGCCGTGCACGAAGGGGCCCTGCTGCGGGTCCGTCCCAAGGCCATGACCGTCGCCGTGATCCTGGCGGGCCTGGCGCCGATCCTCGTGGGCCACGGCGCCGGCGCCGAGGTGATGAGCCGCATCGCCGCCCCGATGATCGGCGGCATGCTCACCGCCCCGCTGCTCTCCATGCTCGTCATCCCCGCGGGCTATCTGCTGCTGCGCCGCCGCCGGCCAGGCCGGCGGTCCCCCCTGCCGAAAGGAGTCTCCCGATGATCAACCCCTCCCCCACCCCCGCCCGAGGCCCGGGTCGCCGCGCGCTGATCCTGGGCGCCGCAGCGCTGGGCCTGACGGCGGGCTGCGCCCGCGCGGCGGCCGCCGAGCTGACGGTCTACAAGACCCCCTGGTGCGGCTGCTGCGGCGGCTGGGTCACCCACATGCGCCGCGCCGGCTTCTCGCCCAAGGTCGTCGAGGTGGAGGACCTGGCCCCGGTGCGGGGGAAGCACGGGATCCCCTTCACGCTCTCGTCGTGCCACACCGGGGTCATCGCGGGCTATGTGGTCGAGGGCCACGTCCCGCCGGCGGACGTCGCGCGACTGCTGCGGGAGCGGCCGAAGGCCCTGGGTCTCGCCGTCCCCGGCATGCCGATAGGCTCCCCGGGGATGGAGCAGCCCGGCGGCGCGACCGAGCGCTTCGTGACCCTGCTGCTGCTCGACCGGTCCGGCCGCACCCGACCGTTCGCGACCCACGGGTAGCGGCCGCGGGCGCGAGGGCTGCGGCGGCGGCCCGGCACGCCGCTTCGCAGCGGCGGCGGCGCTCCGCGCAGACCTGGTGATGGGCCATCTGCGCATGGCGCGCCTCCTGGTGTCGGAAGGGCCGGCCACCCCGCGGAGGGCGGCCGGCGTTCCCGGCCGGGCGCAACTCGCCATTGACGTGCGAAGGTTGTCGCCCGGGGAAGGTTGCGGCGGCTCCGGACTCCGTCCGCCGCCTCAGGCGGGCGCGCGGACCGCGTATCCCGCCCCTGTGATCGCCTGCGACACCGCCCCGGCGTCGGCGCGGGTCTGCGCCTCCACCGTTCCCGCCTGCAGGTCCACGCGGACCTCCGCGGCGGGATCGAGCGCCTGCACGGCGCGGGTCACCGCGCCGACGCAATGTCCGCATCCCATGCCATCGACCTTGAACCGAAGCATCTCAAACCTCCAAGCTGGCCTCGGTTCCGAAGATGGGGCTTCCCATCGTGGCAAGGTCAAGGACGGGGCGGAGGGGCCGGTTGAGGGATGCGCGGCGGCGGCGCGTAATCTCACCGACGGTCCGCGCAGTGGGCGGGCAGATTTTCCGAGATTCAGGAGACCGACATGAAACTTGCCTTGATCCTCGCCGGTGCGCTCGCCGTGGCCGCGCCGGCCGCAGCCCAGCCGGCAAACCACGCCGACCACGCCGCCGCCGCGCCGAAGGCCGCCGCTCCGGTCCAGGGCTCGGGCGTCGTGAAGGGCGTGAACGCCAAGGCCGGGACCATCACCCTCCATCACGGCCCGATCCCCGCCCTCAAGTGGCCGGCGATGACCATGACGTTCAAGGCGGCTCCCGAGGCGGTCAAGGCCGCCAAGACGGGCAAGTCCGTGACCTTCACGCTCAACGCGGCCGGCGACCAGGTGCTGTCGCTGCAATAGGCCTTCAGCCGCCGAAAGGACGGGCCGCCGCGCGGCGGCCCCTCCCGGCCGGCGGATCGCCGGACGCCAGATCCGCCAGGATGGGACAGTCGGGGCGGTCGTCGCCGGCGCAGCAGCCGGACAGGTGGCGCAGGGTGTCCGCCATCGCCTGCATCTCGGCGATACGGCCCTCGAGCTCGGCGACATGCTGATCGGCGATCGCCTTGACGTCGCGGCTCGGCCGCGCGCGGTCGCGCCAGAGAGAGAGCAGGTTGGTGATTTCGTCCACCGAGAACCCGAGGCTGCGGGCGCGCCTGATGAAGCGCAGCTCATTGACGTTGCGCTCGTCGAAGCTGCGGTAGTTGTTGGCCTCGCTGCGCTCGGCCGGTCGGATCAGGCCGACCTGCTCATAGTAGCGGATCATCTTGGCGCTGACCCCGGACGCGCGGGACGCATGGCCGATGTTCATCCGAAGCCTCCCTCTCCGCGTCGGCGCCCCATCGACGCGCCTTTCCATCGTGGGAAGGTCAAGCCGGCCGCCAACCAGGGATACGCATGAGCCCGCCCCGCCCCCTCACGCGTCGAGATGTGGGCTGCGCGGGATCTTCGTGCGGCGACCCTCCCATGGTCGGACGGCTGGCGTCCGTTGACGCCGGCCTGCGCAACGAACCGGGCGTGTTGCGCCTTTAACCCGGCGCCTACGTCCTGGGCGATGGCCGCGCAGGGCAGGACAACACCAGGGTGAATTCCATGAAGACGTCGCAACTCCTGGCCGCCAGCGCGGTCCTCAGCCTGGCCGGCGCCGCCGCCTGGGCGCACCCGCCGGGCGAACACGGGACGATGGCCCAGGGCAAGATGGAACAGGACAAGATGGGACACGCCGCCAAGGGCGCGGGGGGTCATCACATGATGGCGGACGAGGCCTTCATGGCGTCCATGCAGTCGATGCACAGGTCGATGACCGCCGCGAAGGGCGGTACGGTCGACGCCACCTTCGCGAAGAAGATGATCGCCCACCACGAAGGCGCCATCGCGATGGCGCGGATAGAGCTCGAACACGGCGCCGACGCTCAGGCCAAGCAGCTGGCGCAGAAGACGATCGACGAGAACACCCGCGGCATCGCGGCCCTGCGCGACTGGCTGCGCGCCCACGGCGGCTGACACGTCGCCGCGCCGGGATCGCGGCGCTTGCGGGATCGAGGCGGCCCGGGCGTATATCCAGGTGAAGACTGTGCAAGGACGACCGATGTCGAACGATCTGGATCACATGCTCGCGCAGCTCGCCCGGGAGGCGCCCGATGCGTCTCTGGAGGGGTTGGAGGCGACCGTGATGGCCGCTGTCGCGCGCCACCGCGAGGCGGCGCGCGCGTCGCGCGCGCTCACCCCGATCCGCGCCGCCTCCGTGGCGATGGCGATGGCGTTCGGCGTGACCGCCGGCGGGATGGCGGCCGCCACCACGCTGAGCGAACCCCACCGCCTCGACACCTTCTCGACGGGCGCGCACCTGGCCCCCTCCACCCTGCTCGAGGGGCGCGGGTGAGTTTCGCCCGCGGCCTGCTGATCACCCTCGTTCTGTCGGTGCTGGCGGCGTTCGCGGGCGCCTGGGGCGGGGCGTCCTATATCGTCTCGCGCATGCACGACGAGCCGCCCCTGCACGAGGTGGTGCACGAGAAGCTGAACCTGACCGCCGACCAGGAGCGGCGCATCGCCGGGCTCGAGCGCGACTTCGCGGCGCGGCGACAGGCCCTGGAGTCCGAAATGCGCGCCGCCAACGCCGAGCTCGCCCAGGCCATCGGCCGCGAGCACGCCTATTCTCCGGCGGTGCAACAGGCCATCGACCGCTTCCACCGCGCCATGGGGCAGCTGCAGAAGGAAACCATCCTGCACGTGCTGGCGATGCGCCAGGTGCTGACGCCCGACCAGGCGGCCGTTTTCGACGACACTGTGGTGAAGGCGCTCACTGACGAGACCCCGTGAACCCGCCCGCCGAACCCAGCGACGCCATGCTGGCGCGCCAGGCGGCGGCCGGCGACGAGCGGGCCTATGCGACCCTCGTCGGGCGGCACAAGGACCGCCTCTACGGGCTGCTGCGCCGCTACCTCGGCGACCCGGACGAAGCGCGCGAGGCGGCGCACGAGGCCTTCATCGCCGCCTGGGCCGCCCTGCCCCGCTACGACCCGGCGCGCCCGTTCGCGGCCTGGCTGCGCACCATCGCCATCAACAAGGCGCGCGACCGGGCCCGGCGTCGGGCCTTTCGCCGGCTAATCTTCGGCGACCGGCCGCCCGACGACGCGGACGCGGAGGGTCCGGCGGACCCGTCGCCGGATGCGGAGGCGACCCTCGTGGAGCGCGAGCGGCTGGCCCTGCTGGACCGCGGCATCGCGCGCCTGCCGGCTCCGCTCAAGGAAGCCCTGGTGCTCACCGCCCTCGATGGCCTGTCGCAGCAGGCGGCGGCCGACGTCCTGGGGGTGACCGTCAAGACCGTGGAGACGCGCGTCTACCGCGCCCGCAAGATCCTGGCCGAAACCCTCGACCCCACCCTGCGGCCTGGCCGTTGACCTGGAGCCTGACCATGCCCCGCCCCGAAGCCCTGGCCCTCGCGGCCATCCTCGCCCTCGCCGTCGCGCCGGCGCCCGCCCTCGCCCACCCTGGCGAGCGCCCGCAGGCCGCCGTCCGTGCGGCGCCGGCCGCGCCGCGGGAGGCGGCCCGCGCCGTCGACGCCTTCCACGCGGCGCTGCGCCGCGGCGACACCGCCGGCGCCCTGGCCCAGCTCGCCGACGACGTGCTGATCTTCGAGGCCGGGGGCGCCGAACGGTCCAAGGCGGAATACGCCGCGGCCCACCTGGCGGGCGACGCGGCGTTCGCCCAGGCCGTCCCCGGCGCGCTGCTGCGCCGCACCGGCGGGATGCTGGGCGGGTTGGCCTGGGTGGCCTCCGAAGGGCGCACCCAGGGCCGCTACAAGGACCGCGACGTGGACCGCATCACCACCGAGACCATGCTCCTGCGCCGCGACGGCGCGACCTGGAAGATCGTGCACGTCCACTGGTCCTCGAGAGCCGCGGCCGCAGCGCACTGAGCCCGGCCCCGCCCTGGCGTCGCCCGTTCGTCCGGGGGGCGCCCGGACGACGACGCAGCGCCGCTGGCGCCGGGCGCGCCGCGACTCAGCCTGGTCCGGCGTGAGGGTTGCGCCTCGGTCGCGCGTATCCCCTATAGCGGGCATGCGCGGGAGACGGCTGAGCAGATGTGTCGTTCGCCCAAATTTCAGTCTCGTCCTGATCGTTTTGCGGGCGCCTGCGGCCTGGTCGCCGGCCCTGACCTTGTTCGGCGAAGCCTTCGGTGTAGCCCATGTTAGCTCAGCCTGATCAATCGAGGAGGAGTGGGTTTGATGATCAAGACACTGGGAGTCGCCGCCGCGGGCATGGCCGCCATGGCCCTGGCGGGTTGCGCGACCATGGACGATACGCCGCCGACAGCGGAGCAAAAGGCCGCCTGCGAGAAGATGCTGAGCGAGATGGGCGAGGGCGCGACCCACAGCCACGGCTCGGACAAGTCCGGCGCGGTCAACAGCATGGGCATGACCCATGCCCAGTGCCGGTCCATGCTGAAAAAGTAGGCTTCCCAGGTCGCGCGGTCTCGTCGAGCCGCGCGCGGGAAGTTGGCACGGTCCGCCTCAGTATCCCCTCTGGCGGACCGTGCACGCCCCGGCTGCGAGCCTCCGTTGACCTCGGTCAACGCCTGTCTCCCTGGACCCGGTTAGCTGCGAATCTGGCGGCTTTCGCCGGCGTGAATCCGTCGGCCTGCGCGCAGGCGACTGGGCAACCTGGGAGACGAAGATGACGCATCGGCGGAACCTCTTGACCGTGGCCCTCGGCCTGGCGGCGATCGCGGGCGCAACGGGTCCGGCGGCGGCGCAGGCCGCCGCCGGCGGCCACATGTCGCTCGCCGACTGCATCGCGCTCTGCCTGAAATGCCACGCCGCCTGTCAGGACGCGGTCGGCAAGACGCTTTCCGGGGCCGGACGCGCCGAGCCCGCCCTGGTGATGACCCTGCTCGACTGCGCCGAGATCTGCCAGGCCACGGCCAATTCCATGGCGCGGGGCTCGCCGGTCCACACCGCCTTCTGCGCGGCCTGCGCGCAGGTCTGCGACGCCTGCGCCGAGGCCTGCGGCAAGGCCGAGGCCGCCGCGGCGCTGCAGGCCTGCGCGGACCTCTGCCGCGAGTGTGCGATGTCGTGCCGCCACATGGCCGGGTCGATGCGCTAGTGTCGGCCCGCCGTCCGCCGCGCCGTCCAGGCCGCCGCGTCGCCAGTTCGGCGGGGCGCGCCCGCGCCGCCCTCGGCGGGACGCTGGCCGCCGCCGTCCTGTCGCTGTTCGCGGCGCAAGCGGCCCTGGCGCAGCCGCCCACGGCGGACGAGCATGCGGCCCACCATCCGGGGGGCGGGGCCCCCGCCACGCCGGCGGCGGCTGCAGGCGCGCCCGCTCCCGCCATGACGGGCATGCCGCCCGCCGCGGCGGCGCAGCGGGCGGGCGCGGAGGGCATGGCGGGCATGATGGGCGGCTGCATGGGCGAGGGCTGCATGTCGGCGGGCGGGCAGCCCCTCTACGCCCGGCTCCTGGCCCTGCCTCATGTCTCCGACGCCGAGCGGCATGCGATCGCCGACGAGGGCCGCCGCCGCATGGACGTGGGCGGGGCCCTGCTCGCGCGGGCCGCCAAGGAGGCGCAATGGGCGGCCTCGATGCACGACGCCGCGGCGCTCGCGCAGGCGGACGCGACGGCCCGCGAAGGCCAGGCTCTGCTCCGCAGCGGGACCGCGGCGCATCTGGCCCTGGCGCGCGGCCCGGCCGGGCCGCAGGTCGCGCTGGACTGGTACCGCGACGAACTGGGTCTCCCGACGCCGCAGCCGCACGCCTCGCTCTGGTACGGCGCCAACGCGGGACACCTCCTCCTGATGACGGCCTTGGCGCTGGTCGCATCCGGACTCGTCGCGCTGCAGGTGCTGCGCCGCGGACGGACCCGCGCGGTCCTGGCCGCCGCGAAGGCAGGGCCGGGCGACACGGCGGCGGCCGGCGCACCACAGCCTCCCGGGCCGGCGGCGCCGGCCGGGGTCGCCGCTCAAGTCGCGGCGCCCGCTCCGGCGCCGGGACCAGGCGCAGCCGCCGCAGAGACGGTTCGGCCGGCGGTCGCCGCACGGCCCTGGAAGGGCGAGCTGCGGGTGGCGCAGGTGGTTCGGGAGACCCCGACCGTCTCCACCTTCCGGCTGGTCGACCCCGCGGGCGGGCGGCTGCCGTTCGACTTCCTCCCCGGGCAGTTCCTGCAGGTGGAGGTGGAGCCCACGCCCGGCGCCTCGGCCAAGCGGTCGTACACGATCGCCTCGGCGCCCACCCGCACCGGCTACGTCGAACTGACGGTCAAGCGCGAGCCGCAGGGGGCGGTGTCGGCCTACCTCCACGACCAGGTGGCGGCCGGCGCGCGCCTGAAGGTCGCCGGCCCCTACGGCGCCTTCACCTTCTCCGGCACCGACGCCGACAGCATCGTCCTGATCGCGGGCGGGGTCGGCGTGACCCCCATGATGTCGGTACTGCGCTACCTGACCGACCTGGTCTGGCCGGGGGAGATCTTCTTCATATACAGCGCCCGCGCCACGGACGAGTTGCTGTTCCGCGAGGAGCTCGAGCACCTCGAGCGGCGCCACCCGAACCTGAGCGTCCTCTGCACCGCCGAGACGCGGACCCCCGGCACCAGCTGGCTGGGTCCGGAAGGGCGGCTGACGCGGGAGCTGCTCCAGGCGGCCGTGCCGGACCTGGGCCGCCGCCGGGTCCACCTGTGCGGGCCGCCGGCCATGATGGCCGCCATGAAGGGCGTCCTGCAGGAGCTCGGGGTGCCCCCCGAACAGCTGCGGACCGAGGCGTTCGGGCCCGCGTCCCTGCCGGTGCACGAGCCGCCTGCCGAGGCGGCGGTCCCGCCGCCCGCGAAGCGCGCCGGCAAGCGCAAGGCGGCGGAGGTGGCGCCGCAGACCGTCACCTTCTCGATCGCCGGCGTCTCGGCGCCCCTGCCCAGCGACCAGACCGTGCTCGAGGCCGCCGAGGGCGCCGGGGTGGAGATCCCCTACTCCTGCCGGTCCGGCGTCTGCGGCGTCTGCGTGGTCAAGCTCAAGCAGGGCGCAGTCACCATGGCGGTGGAGGACGGGTTGGACCCCGCCGACAAGGCCGCGGGCTACGTCCTGGCGTGCCAGGCCAAGTCCGCCGGGGGCGACCTCGTTGTCGAGGCCTGATCATCAGGAACGCGAGAGCCTGGTCGTCGGCGGCCTGGTCCTCCTGCTGGTCGGGTTTCCGCTGGGCTTCCTGGTCCATGTGAGCGCCCGCTTCCCGGGCAGCCTGGCCGGAAGCCTCATCGGGATCGCCGGCGCCATCCTGATGCTGGCCCCTTTCGTCTACCTCGTGATCAAGCGCACGCCGTCGCTGAAGGCGCGGGTGACGCGCCACGTCTCCATGCGCACGCTGCTCGCGGTCCACATCTACGCCGGGATCCTGGGACCGCTGCTCGGCCTCGTCCACGCCGCCCACAAGTTCGAAAGTCCCCTGGGCGTGTCGCTCACCGGACTGATGCTGGTGGTGGTGCTGAGCGGCTACGCCGGCCGCTACCTGCTGAGCCAGCTCGGCCGCGCCATCCGTGGCCGCCAGTCCGACCTGGCGGCGCTGCGCGTGGCCCTCGACCGCGCCGCGCCCGCGGCGACGCCGCCGGCGGCCCGCGGATTCTGGCGCGGGCTGCGCGACAGCCTGATGCGGCCTGAGGCCGGGGCCGAGACCCCGAACCCGGCGCGCCTGGCCGCGGCGATCGCCGACCTGGAGTTCGCGGTCCGCGCCGAAGCCCTGGTGAAGGAGCTTTTCGACCGCTGGCTCAAGCTCCACATCGTCATCGCCATGGCGCTCTACGCCCTCCTGGCCCTGCACATCTGGTCGGGCCTCTACTACGGGCTGCGCTGGCTATGAGGTGGACGGCGATCCTCTACGGCGCGGTGGGCGCGGCCGCCCTGGTCGCGGGGCTCCTGATCCCCTGGCTGGTGCACAGCCAGGGCAGCGCCGGGGTCCCGGGCTGGCAGGGCCTGGTCAATCCTGGCCCGGTGTCGGGAGCCCACAGCTTCCTGGCCGGCCAGTGCGAGGCCTGCCACACGCCGCACCAGGGGGTCGAAGCCAAGCAGTGCCTGACCTGCCATGCGGCGACCCGGTTCACCGACAAGGCCTCCACCCGGTTCCACGCCGAGGCGACGACCTGCGCCGGCTGCCACACGGAGCACCTCGGCGGGCGCGCGCCGGCGCGGATGGATCACGCCGTCCTCCTCGACGCCCGCGTCTGGAACCCAGCGCGGACGCCGCCCAAGGCCGCGGGGATCGCCGGGCTCGACTGCGCCGCGTGCCACGGGGTCAAGGACCCCCACCAGGGCCTGATGGGCGCGGGCTGCGCTGAGTGCCACGGCACGGAAACCTGGCGGATCGCGGGATCGCGGCACCCGCCCGACAGCTCCACCCAATGCGCCGAATGCCATCGCCCGCCGCCCAGCCACACGATGATGCACTTCGAGATGGTGTCGCAGCGCGTCGCCGGCGAGACGGCCCGCGTCGAGCAGTGCTTCGCCTGCCACGCCACCGACGACTGGAACAACATCCGCAAGGTGGGCCGCTACGATCACCACTAGTCGCGCGCACGGCGCACGCCGCGCCGGTCAGCCGAGCCGCACGTCTCGCCCCGGGTCTTCGACGCACCGCGCGGCGTCGCCGATCCGGTTGATCCGACGCAAGGCCGCGGGCCGGCGCGTCGTTCAGTATCCGTCCTGCAAGCCGCTGAGGTCCAGCCTATGAGATTGACGCCCAGGAAAACGGTCGCCCTGGTCGGCGCAGGCCTGATCGCCATCGCCGCCGGCTCGGGGTACGCCTACTGGCGCATGCGTCCCGATCCGCTGCCCGCGCAGGTGATCTATGGCAGCGGACGGATCGAAGCGGACGAGGTGCGCGTCGCCTCGGAAGTTCCGGGCCGGCTGCAGGTCAACAACGCCATCGAAGGCCGGTCCGTCAGGGCCGGGGAGTTGCTGGCCCAGATCGATGCCTCCGACTACCAGCTGCAGGAGGACCGCATCAGCGCCCAGCACGAGGCCGCCCGCCGGACCGGCGCGCAGATCGGCGCGCAGATCGGCCTGGCCGAGCATCACGCGGACACGGCGAAGAAGAACCTCGATCGCTACGAGACGCTGGCCCAGCAGGGCTGGTCGCCCGCCCAACGGGTCGAGAGCGCGCGCGACGCCTACCAGGCGGCCAAGGACCAGACCCAGGTGCTGCGGCAGCAGCGGGCGGAAGCCGAGGCGCAGTCGACCGCCGCGTCGAAGTCCCACGCGCTCGCCCGCTCGCAGATCGGCAAGACCAGGGTGCCCGCCCCGATCACCGGCGCCGTGCTCGAGCGGCTGGCCGAACCCGGCGAGGTCGTGGCGGCCGGCCAGCCCGTGGCGGTGCTCGCGGATCTCACGGAGGTGAAGCTCAAGGTGTTCGTCAGCGAGCGCGACCTGGGCAAGGTGCGGCTCGGCGCGCCCGTGCGGATTCGTGTCGACGCCTTCCCCGACCGGGCGTTCCCCGCCCGGGTGGCGCGCGTCGACGCCCAGGCGCAGTTCACCCCGCGCGACGTCCACACGGCCGACGAGCGGAGCCGCACCGTCTATGGCGTCACCCTCGAGGCTCCCAACCCCGAAGGCCGGCTGAAGCCCGGCATGCCTGCGGACGCGTGGATCCTCTGGGATGAGCGCAGCGGCTGGCCCGCGACCCTCAAGGTTCCCGAGTAGGTGATGCCCTCGCAGCCAGTCATCGCCGCCGAGGGTCTCGGCCGCCGCTTCGGCCGACGGACCGTGCTGCAGGACGTCACCCTGGCGATCGCGCCGGGCGAGGTGTTCGGCGTGGTCGGCCCCGACGGCGCGGGCAAGACGACCCTGCTGCAGATGCTCGCCGCCATCCTCACGCCGAGCTTCGGCCAGTGCCAGGTGCTCGGTTTCGACGTACGCAAGGCGGCCCAGCGGGTGCAGGCGCGCATCGGGTACATGTCGCAGGGCTTCTCCCTGTACGACCGCCTCACGGTCGCCGAGAACATCGCCTTCGCCGCCGGTGTGCGCGACGTGCCGAAGGGCGAGTATGCCGCGCGGAAGGCCAGGCTGCTGGCCATGGCGGGTCTGGAGCGCTTCGAAGGTCGTCGCGAGGGGGCGCTCTCGGGCGGCATGCGCAAGAAGCTCGCGCTCTGCGCCAATCTGATCCACGAGCCGCCGCTGCTCATCCTCGACGAACCCAGCCTGGGCGTCGATCCGCTCTCCCGTCGCGAACTCTGGCGCCTCCTGGACGCGGCCCGTGGCCAGGGGCGCTCCATCGTCTTCGCCACCTCCTACATGGACGAGGCGGACGCCAGCGATCAGGTGCTGCTGCTGCGCGAGGGGCGGCCGCTGGCGATGGGCTCTCCGGCCGAACTCCGCAAGCGCGCGGCCGGGCGCGTGTACCAGGTCAAGGCGCCAGATCCGGCCGCCGCGGAGCGGGCGCTCGCCGAGATGCCCGGCGTGCTCAGCTTCCAGCGGCGGTCGGGCGACGAGGTGCGGGTGCAGCTGCGCGAGGTCGGCGACGTCGCGGCGCTTCGGCCGATCGAGGGCGTGGCGGCTGCGGCCGAGCCGACGATGGAGGACGTCTTCACCGTGCTCTCCTCGCCGGACGCCGCGCCGGAGCCCGACGCCGCGCCGCCGCCGCGGGCCATCACCAGGACGGTCCTCGTCGATGCCCAGAACGTCACCCGGCGCTTCGGCGACTTCCTGGCGGTCGACGACGTCCAGCTTCAGGTGCGCGCCGGAGAGATCCTCGGGCTGCTGGGGCCCAACGGGGCCGGCAAGACGACGCTGATGCGGATCCTCTGCGGACTGCTTGCGCCGAGCGAGGGCCAGGCGCGGGTGGGCGGGTTCGACGTCGCAAGGGACAGCACGGCCGTGCGCAGCAGCATCGGCTACGTCTCACAGAGGTTCTCCTTGTTCGCGGACCTGACCCCGCAGGAGAACCTCTTCTTCTTCGCGCGCAGCTACGGCCTCTCGGGGTCGGAGCTGGTTCCCCGGATCTCCTGGGCCTGCGCCCGCGCAGGCTTCCCGCTGGCGGAGGAGGAGGGCCTCGTCCGAAGCCTCTCCAGCGCCGTGCGCCAGCGCCTCGCCCTCGCCTGCGCGATCGTTCATCGGCCGAAGGTGCTTTTTCTCGATGAGCCGACGTCCGGGGTCGATCCGCTGTCGCGGTTCCGGTTCTGGCGGCTCATTGCGACACTGGCTGCGGAGGGCGTCGCGGTGATCGTTTCGACGCACTACCTGGAAGAGGCCACCTACTGCGACCGGCTCGGCCTGATGATGGACGGGCGGATGATCGCGCTCGGCCCGCTCGGCGCCCTGCAGGCGGAGCTCGGCCTGAAGGCTGCGCGCGTCGAGGACGTCTTCCTCGAGTTCATCCGCCGCGCACGACAGGGCGCGATCGCCGCATGAGCCTCAAGCGCATCCTCGCCTTCAGCCGGAAGGAGGCGCTCGAGATCCTGCGGGACCCGATCACGGTCTGGATCGCCGTCTTCATGCCGCTGTTGATGCTGTTCCTGTTCGGCGTCGCGCTGTCGTTCGACGTCGAGGACGCGCCCCTGATCGTCATCGACCACGACAAGAGCGCGGCAAGCCGCGCGCTCGCCGATCAGTTCCTCAACACCCCATACTTCCGGCTGGTGAGCGCCCCCGACGACGAACGGGTCGCCGAACACGCCCTGATGAACGGCCGCGCGCGGGCGGTCCTGTCGATACCCTCCGGTTTCGGGGCGCGCCTCGCGCGCGGCCAGGGCGCGCCTGTCGAGTTCCTGGTGGACGGGACCTATGCGTCCACCGCCGCCGTGGTCTCGGCCTACGGGCGCGCCATCATCTACGCCTTCCCCCGCGGGACGCTGGAGCTCCCCGTCCAGCCAGAGGTGCGCGTCTGGTACAATCCCCAGCTTCGCAGCCGCGACTTCATCGTTCCCGGCCTCTTCGCAGTGATCCTGATGGCGTTCCCGCCCCTGCTCACGGCCCTTGCCGTGACCCGGGAGAAGGAGCTCGGCACGATCGCCCAGATCTACGCCTCGCCGCTGACCAAGACCGAGTTCGTGTTCGGCAAGCTGATCCCCTACGTCCTGATCGCCGCCCTGCAGCTCGCCATGGTGCTCGCCGGTGGCTTCCTGGTCTTGAAGACGCCGATGCACGGCAGCCTCGCGCTGCTGACCGGGCTCGGCCTGATCTACGTCGTCACCACGGTTTCGGTGGGCCTGCTGGTCTCGACCCTGGTGCGCACCCAAGTCGCGGCCATGCTCGTGACGCTGATCATCACCCTGATGCCGTCGTTCCTGTTCTCCGGCTTCGTCTATCCGATCTTCACCATGCCTGATTTCTTCCAGGGCTACTCCGCGCGGATCCCGACCATGTACTTCGTGAACATCTCGCGCGGGATCGTCATGCGTGGCGCCGGCCTGGCCGAACTCTGGCCGAACGTGGCCGTCCTCGTCGGCTATACCGTGGTGGTGCTCGCGGTCGCGATCCTGCTTCTGAAGAAGCGGATCGCCTGACGATGTGGGGTCGCCTCTATGGGCTGATCGGCAAGGAGTTCGCGCAGATGCTGCGCGATCCGGTGGTGCTGTTCCTTATCTTCTGGCTGACGACGCTGGAGGTGGCGATGTGCACCATGGCCATCGGCATGGACGTCAAGAACCTCAAGCTGGGCCTGGTCGACAACGACCGCACCGAGGTGAGCCGCGCTTTCGTCCGGGAACTGACCTCGGCGGACACCTTCGTCCTCGCCGGGGTCTTCGCCTCGCCGCGGGACGCCGAACGCCGCTTCCGGCGCGGCCAGCTCGACGCCCTGGTCGAGGTGCCGCCCAACTTCGGCGCGCGGGTCACCGCAGGCCGGCGCGCCACGGTCGGCGTGGTGGTCGATGGCTCGAACGCCGACGTGGCCGCCCGCGCGCGGGCCTATATCGTCGAGATGACGTCGCGGTTCGCCGCCGCCCGCTATGCCGGCGCGACGGTCATGGCCAAGGGCGTGCAGCCGGCGGTGCGCGTCTGGTACAATCCGAACCTCACCAACACCAACTTCGTCGCCCTGGCCATGATCGCACAGGCCGGGTTCATGCTGGCCGTCGTGCTGCCGGCGGCGGGGCTCGTGCGGGAGAAGCAGAGCGGCACGCTCGAGCAGATTCGCGTCACCCCGATCCGCGCCCACGAGATGTTCGTCGCCAAGGTACTGCCGCCGGTCGTGGTCAGCACCGGGGCGCTGTTCCCTTCGCTCCTCGTCGCCCGGCTGCTGGGCGTTCCCGTGAGCGGTGACCTGCTGACATTCGTCGCGCTCAACCTCATCTTCCTGCTCAGCGCCGTCTCCATCGGGGTCTTCGTCGCCTGCGTGACCAGCACGCTGCAGCAAGCGCTGCTCACCAGCTTCTTCGGCTTGTTTCCGCTGCTCTTCCTTTCGGGAAGCGTGACGCCGATCGAGAGCATGCCGCGATGGCTGCAGATGGGGGCGGAGGCCAGTCCGCTGCGGCACGGCATCGCCATCATCACCGGGCTGTTCCTGAAGGGCGCCGGATGGAGCGAGCTCTGGCCGCACGCCGTCGCCCTGGCCCTCATCGGCGTCTCGCTCTTCTCCGCCAGCTGGTGGCTGTTCCGACGACAGTGGTGACCGGCCAGCGTCAGGCCATAACGCGTCGGCCCAAACGCCAGTCGCGACGGCCGCTGGGCGGCAGGATCGTCATGGCCGACAAGACCCGCTCCAGGTTTCCACGCCCCGCGGCAGCGCGAGAAGCGCCTCGTCGTGGTGGGCGCCTGGGCCGGGCCGGGACGTGATGCGCCCTCAGGGGGCTGGTGGGCTGCAGGAACCCGGCGCCGGCCGCCGGCCTGCCGCGCGGTCCACCCCCTCGATCTCCCGTTGGAGGAAGATATTCAGGGCCGTCCGCAGCGCCGCGATCGCCGCGAGCTGCCCGATTTCCGTCCAGGTCGGGGCCACCGCGGTTCGCATGATGTCGGCGGCCAACAGGAATTCGAGCCCGAGGGCCAGCGAGCGGGCAAGCCGCAAACGCGCGCCCTCGCCGGCCTGCCGCCCTTCGGCGTCGCCTTTCCAGGCTTGCCCCAAGGTCCGCCAGAACGCACCCGCGATCGCCACCGCGATCAGCGCGACGGCGATCGCGTCGGTGACCAGGGCCATGACCACGGTCGCCTGCTGAAGCCAATCCGCGATGTTCCGGATATCGGGCATGTTGAAGGAAGGGTCTCGATGGAGCCGGCTGCGCAACACCCCCCCCGGAGGCCGACGATCCAGGGCATCGACGGTCGAAGCGGCGCACGCTCGGACGCTTGACCAGGTTGCGGGCACGGGACTTAGGCCCGCCCACGCCGCGAACGGGTGCGCGTTCGTCGGCGTGGGCGGGCCAAGTCTCTCGGGTCGGTCCCGCTCGCGAGCCCGACCTCGGGACTACATGTGACCGTCCATCTTCATGGGCGGGTCGGCCTTCTTCGCCGGCATGGCGTCGGCGCCCTTGGCGCTCATGCCGTCGGCGTGGGCCCTGGCGCCCATGTCCATGCCGCGCTCGTGGGCGTCGCGCTCCATCTCCATGCCCTCGCGGTGGCCCTGGGCCCGGGCCTCCTCGAGCGTCTGGTTCGCGTCGCCGTGATGTTCGTTTTCGCTTTCGCCCGAGGCGGGGGGGGGCGCCGCCGCGTCCGTCGCGGGCGCGGCGGCCGGCGTTGCGGCGACGGGCGCCGGGGTCTCGGGCTTCTTCTCGCAGGCGGCGAGGCCGAGCAGGAGCGCGGCGGCGCCCCCGGCGAGCGCTGGGCGCAGGTAATGGTTCAGGCGGGTCATGGATCGCTCCCGATCAAGGCTTATGCGGCGGGGTGGAGCAAGGCTGACCGGCCTGCGCGCCGCGCAGGCCGTGGCCTCCGAACGCTACTTCTTGGCGTCGCCAGGATTCGCGGCTTCCATCTTGGCGGCGCACTTGCCGTGCATCTTGTCCATCTCGGCCTTGCTGAGCGGCTTCCGCACGGCGGGCTTCGGCGCCCCCTTGTCGGCAGAGTGGTCATGCAGGACGCGGCCGTCCATCTTGCGGCCCATCACGCTCTTGCACTCTTGGTGCGTGGGGTTGGCCGGGTCCTTGACCGAGACGGTGTCTTCCGCCGGGGCCGTATGGCCGGCATGCCCGGGCTGGGCATAGGCCTGACCGGCGGCGGCCAGGCCGAGGGTGGCGATGGCGACGAACAGCGTCCGCATCGAAGTGTCCTTTCTGGGTTCGCGGACAGCCATTGGCCGTCCTTCAATGAATACGCTCGAACCCTACCCGCCCCCTCAAACCGAACATTGATATCGCTCAAGCGACCCGACCTGCGCCCGACGGTTGCGGGTCAGCCGCGGAGCCGGTCCATCAGCCCGACCAGCTCCGCCGTCCTGCGGTCGCGCTCGACCGCATCGCCGCTCGTCATCGCCTCGGTGACGCAATGCTGCAGATGCGACTTCAGAAGTTCGGTCTCCACGCGCCGGGCGGCGGCGCGGACGGCATGGAGCTGGGTGAGGATGTCCAGGCAGTCGCGATCCTGCTCCACCATGCGGGCGACCCCGCGCACCTGCCCCTCGATGCGGTTCAACCGGTTGAGCAGTCGCGGCTTGTCCGTGCGTTCCATCAAGGCCCCCCCCGCGGCAGCCTGGGAATATACCCGCGGACGGCCTTTGAGCAATGCCCCTTAGGGGTATATACCCGGACGGCAGGAGCCCCACATGAACGATCGCCCGCCCCACCCTCACGCGCACGCGCACGCGGCCGCCGTCCCGGATGGCGACGCCAGCGCCACGGACCCGGTCTGCGGGATGAAGGTCGATCCGGCGACGAGCGCCCACCACGCCGAGCACGCCGGGATGGTCCGCCACTTCTGCTCGGCCGGCTGCCGCGACAAGTTCGTCGCCGACCCCGAGAAATACCTGACCCAGGCGCAAGCGCCACCGCCGCCCCGCCCAGGCGTGATCTACACCTGCCCGATGCACCCGCAGATCCGCCAGGAGGGTCCCGGCAATTGCCCGATCTGCGGCATGGCGCTGGAGCCGGAGACGGCGAGCGCCGAGAGCGGCCCGAACCCCGAGCTGGCCGACATGACGCGCAGGTTCTGGATCGGCCTGGTCCTCGCCTTGCCGGTCCTGGCGCTGGAGATGGGCGGGCACGTCCTCGACCTGCACCGCTGGATCTCGCCGACCGCCTCGAACTGGGCGCAGCTCGCCCTGGCGACCCCCGTCGTGCTGTGGGCCGGCTGGCCGTTCTTCGAACGGGGCGCGGCCTCGCTGCGGACCCGCAACCTCAACATGTTCACCCTGATCGCCATGGGAATCGGGGTGGCGTGGGCCTACAGCGTCGTGGCCACGCTGGCGCCGCAGATCTTCCCCCCGGCCTTCCGCCGCGCCGACGGCAGCGTCGCGATCTACTTCGAGGCCGCCGCCGTGATCACGGTCCTGGTGCTGCTGGGCCAGGTGCTGGAGCTGCGGGCCCGGGAGCAGACCTCGGGCGCCATCAAGGCGCTGCTGGACCTCGCCCCCAAGACCGCCCGGCGGGTCCGGGCGGATGGGACCGACGAGGAGGTCACCCTCGACCAGATCCTGGTCAGCGACCAGCTGCGCGTGCGGCCGGGCGAGAAGGTGCCCGTCGACGGGGAGGTCGTGGACGGCCGGGTATCGATCGACGAGTCCATGGTCACCGGCGAGTCCATGCCGGTCACCAAGGAGGCGGGCGACAAGGTGGTGGGCGGCTCGATCAACAAGACCGGCTCCTTCGTCATGCGGGCCGAGAAGGTCGGCGCCGACACCCTGCTGTCGCAGATCGTCCACATGGTGGCCCAGGCGCAACGCTCGCGCGCGCCGATCCAGCGGATGGCCGACCAGGTCTCGGGCTGGTTCGTCCCGATCGTGATCCTGGTCGCCGTCCTGGCGTTCGCCGGCTGGGCCGTCTTCGGCCCCGAGCCGCGGTTCGCCTTCGGCCTCGTGGCGGCCGTCTCGGTCCTGATTATCGCGTGCCCCTGCGCCCTGGGGCTCGCGACGCCGATTTCGATCATGGTGGGCGTGGGCCGCGGCGCGGGGGCGGGCGTGCTGATCAAGAACGCCGAGGCCCTGGAGCGCTTCGAGAAGATCGACACCCTGGTGATCGACAAGACCGGAACCCTGACCGAGGGGCGGCCCGCGGTGACGGCCATCGTGCCGGCCCCGGGCTGGAACGAGACGGAGGCGGTTCGGCTGGCCGCGAGCCTGGAGCGGGGCAGCGAGCACCCCCTGGCCGACGCCATCCTCCGCGCCGCGGCCGATCGCGGGCTCAGCCTTTCGGAGCCGACCGACTTCGACTCGCCCGTTGGCAAGGGCGTCCTGGGCTCGATCGACGGGCGGCGCCTGGTGCTCGGGTCCGGCAAGTTCCTGAAGGAACAGGGGGTCGACACCGGCGGCCTCGAGGCGCAGGCCGAGTCGCTGCGCGCCGACGGCGCGACGGCGATCTTCATGGGGGTGGACGGCCAGGCCGCGGCGGTGTTCGCGATCGCCGACCCGATCAAGGCCACCACCCCGGAAGCGGTCCGCCTCCTGAAGGCGGAAGGCGTGCGCCTCGTGATGATGACCGGCGACAACCGGACCACCGCCCTCGCCGTCGCCCGCAAGCTCGGCATCGACGAGGTGGAGGCCGAGGTCCTGCCCCAGGACAAGGCCGCGGTGGTGCAGAAGCTCCGGGCCGAGGGCCGCAAGGTGGCCATGGCGGGAGACGGCGTGAACGACGCGCCGGCGCTGGCCGCCGCCGAGGTGGGGATCGCCATGGGCGCGGGGTCCGACGTGGCCATCGAGAGCGCTGGGGTGACCCTGCTGAAGGGCGACCTGCAGGGCATCGTCAAGGCCCGGCGGCTGTCCCGCGCCGTCATGCGCAACATCCGGCAGAACCTGTTCTTCGCCTTCGTCTACAACGCCGCGGGCGTGCCGGTGGCCGCGGGCGTGCTCTATCCGATGTTCGGCTGGCTGCTCTCGCCCGCCATCGCGGCGGCGGCCATGGCGCTGTCCAGCGTCAGCGTGGTCAGCAACGCCCTGCGGCTGAGGGGGGTGAAGCTCTAGCGGGGTCCGCCCCCGGCGGCCTCGGGCTGCGGATGCAGGTCCGGCTCGTCCGGGGACATCAGGTGGGTCTCGGCCGGGTCCTTGGCGAACGCCGACTGGTCGTGGGCCTCGCCCATCTCGTCCGAGGGGGCGGCGGCCTGGACCTCGCTGGGCGCGGAGGCGGGCGCGCCGGAACAGGCCGCCGCCCCGCCGAGCGCCCCCACGGCGAGCACTCGCGCCGCGAAGCGCGCGGCGACCGCGGTGCGCCTCACGCGGCGCGCGCCCGGCTCGCGACGCTGAAGTGTCGGACGGCGTCGGACACCATCCGGCCCACGCACCAGCGCGCGTAGAGGGCCGCAAGGCCCGGGACCCATCGGGCCCACCCGCGCTCGGGCAAGGCGTAATCGATCCAGACCTGCAGGTCGCAGCCGTGCGGGTCATCGTCGATCTCGAAGCCCATCTCATAGGCGCCCAAGATGATCAGCCGGGGCTCGCCGGTGGTTCGCCAGACCTTGCGCCGCGGCGGCTCGCGGACGGTCACGACCTCATCGACGAATAGGCGCAGCCCGAACGCCTCCCCGCCCATGCGGATGTGGGACCCGACGGCCTGGCCGCGGTCCTCGTCGAGGTCATAGGTCATCCGGCCGCCGCCCATCATCGCCGATGGACGGCCCATGTGCTCGGCCAGACGGGTCTGGTCGTCCAGCCGCGCGAACACCGCCCGCGCCGGCGCCGGCACGAACGCCCGAGCTTGCCGATGGCGCGGCAGGCGCGCCGCTTCCGGGCGCAGGCGGCCAGGCGGCGTGCCCGCCTGGGTTTCAGGGCCGCGGCTCGGGGCGGCGGATGGCAGAGCGTTCGACATCGGGACCTCCCGTTTCAGTTAGCTGGCCCCTTCGGGCGGACGGCGCCTTGATCTCGCGCAAGCGCGGCTCAGCCGCATGGCGGCTCGTCCTTGGCCTCATCCGGGCGGTCCGGGCGCGGCCCGAAGGGTTCGGGCGCCATCAGCACCACGAAGGTGAGGCCTGCGCCCACCGCCATCAGCAGCCATTCCCCCAGGCCGGCGGCGAAGCCTGCGAGCGCGGCGACCCAGATCGCGGCCGCCGTGGTGACGCCGTGGATCGAACGTCCGCAGGCCGGGTGCATGATCACGCCGGCGCCCACGAATCCCACCCCCGTCAGAACGCCCTGCAGCACGGTGCTGATGACGCGCGCGTCCTCGCTGTGCAGGCGCATGGCGACGACGCCGGCCATGGCGCCGGCGGTGGCGATCAGGGCGAAGGTGCGGGCGCCGACGAAGCGGATCCGCCGGGACCGCTCGACGCCGATCAGGAAGCCGACCGCGGCGGCGGCCAGGATGCGGAGGACCACCTCGAGCTCAGTCATCGCGGACCTCGGTCGTCAGGGCGGCCGCGACGAGGGGAGCCAGGGAGATCAGGTTCGTCTCGTGCGGCACGGCGTCCGTCGAGACGACGCGCGCCGTCACCCGGGCCACCTCCGCGAAGGCGTCGCCGCCGAACACGGGGTGGACCACGACGCAGAGGGGCGCCGCAAAGCCGAGCGCCAGGAGTTCCCGGGCGGCGGCCGCCAGCGTGCGCCCGGAGGAGGCGATGTCGTCGATCAGCACCGGCCGGCGGCCGGCGAAGGCCGACAGGTCGGGGAAGGTGATCCGCACCTCGCGGTCGCCGAAGCGTTCCTTCTGAAGCACGATGGCCGGCGCGCCCGCGACCGCGGCCACCTCGGCCGCCCATTGCGCGCTCTCGCTGTCGGGTCCGATCACCAGGGCGTCGGGCGCCTCGGCGCGGATCCAGGCGCCCAGCAGGCCGGCCGCATGCAGCGTCGCGCAGGGGATGTCGTAGATCTCGTCCAGCGACTTGCGCCGATGGAGGTGGGGATCCACCGTCACCAGGCGGTCGAACGCGCCCGAGACCAGGCGTGCGAAGGTCGTCGAGGTGACGGCCTCGCCCGCCTGGAACTGCGTGTCCTGGCGCATGTAGCCGAGATAGGGCGCCACCAGGGTCACCTGCGCCGCCCCCTGCGCCCGCGCCGCGGCGGCGGCGAACAACAGCGTCAGGATCACGCTGTCCGCGCGTACCAGGCTGCACACCATGTCGACCTGGCGGCCGGCCGGATCGGTGCGCAGGCGCACGTAGTGCTCCCCGTCGGGAAACTGGCGGGTCTCGAGCTGGCCCAGCTCGGCGCCCGCCTCCCGGGCGAGCCGGGCGGCGAAGGCCTCGTTGCCAGGCAGGGCGAAGATGAGGCGCATGGTTCAGGCCTCCAGCAGGACGATGTCGGGATTGGCCCGGGCGAACTCGAGGGCGTAGGCGAGCTCCCCCGGCGCCTCCGCATGCACGGTCATCAACGCCTGCCCCTGGCCCACCTCGTCGCCCAGGCGCACCTGCAGCGTCAGGCCCGCCGCCTTGGCGTCCGGCGCGCCCGCGAGTTTCGCCAGCCGCGCCAGCGTCCGGTTGTTGATGCCGACCACCCGGCCGGCGCGCGGCGCCAGGATCGGTTGCGTCAGGGGCGCGACCGGGGGCGTGCGCAGGCCGCCCTGGGCCTCGCAGATCCGCTGGAACTTCGTCCAGGCGCGGCCATCGGCCAGGGTCGCCTCGGCGAGCGCCAGGCCGTCGCCAGGCGCGGCCCGGCCCGCGAGCTCGAGCGCGGCGCCCGCCAGTCCGCAGGCTCGGCGGCGCAGGTCCTTCGCGGCGGCGGGATCGTTCCTCAGCACCGCCAGCAAGTCGTGGGCCTCGAGCGCCGGCCCGATGCCCCGCCCGACCGGCTGTTCGCCGTCGGTCATGACGCAGCGCACGGTGACCCCGAGAGCGCGCGCCACCTGGGTCAGGCGCTCCGCCAGGTCCGCCGCGGCGTCGTCGGAGCGCACCTTGGCCGTCGCCCCCACGGGCAGGTCGATCACGATGTGGGTCGATCCCGCCGCGATCTTCTTGGACAGGACGGAGGCGATGAGCTGGCCCTCGGTGTCGATGTCCAGGACCCGCTCCACCCGGATCAGGATGTCGTCGGCGGGACTGAGGCGCACCGATCCCCCCCAGACCACGCAGCCGCCTTCGCGCTCGACCACCCGGCGCATGGCGGGCACGTCGAGATCGACCGGCGCCAGGGTCTCCATGGTGTCCGCCGTGCCGGCGGGGCTGGTGATCGCCCGGGAGGAGGTCTTCGGCATCACCAGGCCGTGCGAGGCCACGATCGCCACGACGATCGGCGTGGTGCGGTTGCCCGGCAGGCCGCCCACGGAGTGCTTGTCGACGACGAGCGGGGCGTCCCACGTCAGGCGCTCGCCGGCGTCGATCATCGCCCGCGTCAGCGCGATCGTCTCGTCGAGGTCCAGGGGCAGGGCCGAGCAGGCGGTCAGGAAGGCGGACAGGTGGACGTCCGTGTAGCGGGCCAGGGCGATGTCCTGGACGATGGCCCCCATCGCGCCTGCGTTCAGCCGCTGCCCGTAGATCCGCCGGCGGATCGCCGACAGGGAGGCTAGCGGCGGCGGGTGACGCACCGTCAGCACCGCGCCCTCGGCGACGCCCAGGCGCTCCCAGGCGGCCTCGGAGAGGCCGGCCTCGCCTGGCCTGAGCAGGCCATCCGCCACCTGGTAGAGGGTCGCGAGCACCTCGCGGCCCTCCGCGGCCAGCAGCACCTGGGAGCGGGGCCCGAGGCCTTCGGAGCGGCAGACGTGGCAGTCCGCGCGCATCAGGACGATGGCGTCGTGCTGGGTGAAGAACCCCAGCCGCCGCGCCTTCATCGTCGGCGCCTGGACCGTTTGGGGGTCGTCGGTCACGACAGCACGTACGCCTCGTCCTGGGCCGAGATCGTGCAGGACCACCCGAGGTCCTGCTCGATCCGCGCCTTCAGGCCGATTGGCCCGCCGGCTTCCCCGTGGACGATGAAGGTGCGGGTCGGCGGACGCTCGAAGCCGGACAGCCAGCGCAGGATCTCGTCGACGTCGGCATGCGCCGACAGCATCGGCAGGTTCGCCACCTCGGCGCGGATCGGAATCCACTGTCCGTGGATCTTGACCTCCCGGGCGCCGCCGATGAGCGCCTGCCCGCGGGTGCCGGCGGCCTGGTAGCCGGAGAACAGGATCGTGTTCCGGGCGTCGGGGCCGTAGGCTTTGAGATGGTGCAGGACGCGCCCCCCGGTCGCCATGCCGCTCGCCGAGATGATCACCTTCGGCATCCGGTTCGCGGAGAGTCGCTTGGAGTCCTCCACATCGCGTGTGTAGGTCGCCACCGCGCAGGACTTCCGGCAGGTGTCCGCATCCAGCTTGTGGTCGCCGCCATGCCGGCAGAGAAGGTCGCTGGCGTCGATCGCCATCGGGCTGTCGAGGTAGACGGGTGTCAGCGGCAGGCGGCCCGCCGCCTTCAGCTGCGACAGGTGGTAGAGCAGTTCCTGGGCGCGCCCGACCGCGAACGCCGGGATCACCACCGTGCCGCCGCGCGCGGTGGTCCGCTCGATGATCGCCTGCAGGGCCTCGCCGGGCGCCACCGCCTCGTGCCGCCGGTCGCCGTAGGTCGATTCCACCAGGAGGTAGTCGGCCCGGGCGACCGCAGCGGGATCCGGCGTGATCGGATCGCCATAGCGGCCCAGGTCGCCGGAGAAGACGATGGTCTTGCCGCCCCATCGCACCTCGGCGATCGCCGCGCCGATGATGTGGCCGGCGTAGCGGAGGGTCAGCTGCAAGCCGTGGCCAAGGTCGGTCGGGACGTCGAAGCCGATCGGCTTCAGCCGGTCGATCGCCTTCTCGGCGTCGTGCTTCCCGTACAGCGGCAGGGCGGGCTTGTGCTTCGAGAACCCATGGCGGTTCGCGAAGTCGGCGTCGCTCTCCTGGATCTTCGCGCTGTCCATCATGATGATCTCGGCGAGGTCCGCCGTGGCCGCGGAACAGACGATGTCGCCACGGAAGCCCTCCCGCACCAGCTTGGGCAGATAGCCGCAGTGGTCGAGGTGGGCGTGGGTGAGGATCACCACGTCGATCGACGCCGGATCGATCGGCAGCGGCGCCCAGTTCTGCTCGCGCAGCGCCTTGAGCCCCTGGAAGAGGCCGCAGTCGACCAGGACACGGCGCCCGCCGAGTTCGAGCAGGTGCTTCGAACCCGTCACGGTCCCGGCGCCGCCGAGGGATCTCAACGTCAGCTTCGTCATCTTCGCTCCACGGTTCGTGCCCCAGCTTAGCGGGGGGCGGCTCCAAGGGATTTGGGCCAGATCAACAGTTGCTCGCCGCGCTGGCGTCCCCTGCCGCTGCGGGGCCGCCCGTCGGGAGATGGAACCTGCGGCTCGCGGCGGGAAGGCGCAGGTCAGGCCAGGGAGCGCGGGGCGTCGGCGGAGCGGCGCAGGCGCGGGATGAAGCCCGGCGTGGCGCGCTTGTAGGCGGCATAGGCCTCGCCGAACCGCGCGGCCGTCTCGCGCTCCTCGCTCGCGGCGAGCCGCGCGTACATGACCACCAGGACCGGGAACATCGCCAGCGTCAGCAGCGTCGGCCATTGCAGCAGGAATCCGAACATCACCAGGACGAAGCCGAGATACTGCGGATGCCGGACGCGGCTGTAGGGACCTGTGGTCGCGAGCTTGCCCTCGCGCTGGGCGCGGTACAGCACCGGCCAGGCCGCCGAGATCGTCCAGAATCCCGCGCCGATGAAGGCGAAGCTCAGCAGGTGGAAGGGGCCCAGGTGCGGGTTGGCCTTCCAGCCGAACAGCATCTCCAGAAGATGACCGGCGTCGTGCGACCACCAGTCGACGTCCGGGAACCGGGTCTGCAGCCACCCCGCCAGGAAGTAGAGGGTCAGCGGAAATCCGTACATCTCGGTGAACAGGGCCACGAGGAACGCACTGAAGGCGCCGAAGGATCGCCAGTCGCGCGCCGTGCGGGGCTTGAAGAAGGTCAGGGCGAAGAAGATGAACAGCGCCGAGTTCAGGATCACCAGGGACCAGAGGCCGTAGGCGGGGCTATCGGGCATATCGCGGCCTCCGTCAGGATGGGTTCTGGCGCGTCCGACCGCCGGGCTGGGCGGTCTCCTCGCGGGCTTCGGGATCGCCGTGATGAGCGCCATGCGCCCCATGCATGCCCAGGTGAAGCAGCGGGCAGAGCAGCAGCAGCAGATAGGGCGCCCAGCCCAGCACGTGCACACGGTGCTCCCCCAGGAGGAGAAAGACGAGACCGGCGCCAAAGGCGGCGACGACAAGTCCGGTGACGAGCGCTCGCGTCTTCGGGCGCCTCGCCGTCCCTAGGCCGTCCGTCTCAGCGCCCGCCGGGGCCCTCGAGTGCGACCCACCGAGGCCGGGCGGCGGTTCGGCGCGTTCCATCTCAAGTGCTCCCATACCGTCGCTCGCCCCCGCCCCGGCGCGGGCCGCGGGGGGATAGGACGCCGGTCGAGGCCGCTCATTACAGCACCCCGGCGGCGGCGCGCCGAACCCGCTTCGAACCGAACGCGTCATCACGGCCTCCCGGGTCAGGCGGCGCGCGCCGCATCGCGGGAGTCACGACGCGGCTTGAGCAGCTTTTCGGTCCTGGACTTGGCCCAGCAATCGGCGAGCGGGCAGGCCTCGCATTTCTCCGCCATGGCCTGGCGCAGGGCGTGGCGGCCGCGGTGGAGACGCACGGCGGCGTTGTTCGCGGTGAGATCGTGGTGGCGGGCGACCGCCTTCAGCGGGCGTTCCTCGAGATAGGTCTCGGCGAGGATCTGGCGGTATTCCGGCTTCAGCGCGCCCAGGGCGGCCTTCAGGCAATCGCTTGGCGCGACCAGGTCCTCGCTCGTGTCGCTCGTTTCGGACGGCGGCTGGACGGCGAACCCTTCGAGGGTCCGCCGCTGAACGGCGGCGCGCCGGTAGCGGTCCACCACCAGCCGGCGCAGGGAGGCGCCCATCCACATCTGGGGACGTTCGGCGGCCTCCAGCGCATCGGCGTGCTGCAGGAACTTGACGGCGGCGTCCTGCCAAGCGTCTTCGGCGTCCTGCAGCGAGGGCAGTCGGCTGCGCAGGAAGCGCAGCTGGCGCGGCCGCTCGGCGGCCAACCGCAAGGCCAAGTTTGCGAGGCGGGAATCAGGAAGCGTCGACAAAGCTTCCCATGAATGTAACGTTTCATGAGTATCGGCGTCCGCGAATTGTGTCGCTGCGGCGTGAAACATTCGCTCGTCCCTCGATACCGTCGTTGCGAAGACTCCAGTGCATTCTGCAAACCTTCTTTGACGATGATCAAGTCTGACTTTTATCTAGATATTTAGATGAAATCTGAGGGATTTCGGCGCGCCGGGCGTACCTACCCTAAGCACGCCAGGCCGCGGCGCGGACGCCGGCGCGGAGCGCCAGGAGCGGCCGCAGCGCTTCCGCGGGCGGGCCTCGCCGGCGCGGCGCCCATCGGTCACCGGCCGCTTGAAAGGGCGGCTAGGGAGCGGACCCGAGGGCCCGCTCCCGGCGCAGCGCCTGATCCTGAGGACCAGGCGGGGGGGCGAGGGGGGGCTCGCCCGTTCGCGGCTCAGCGCGGGCCGCGAAAGTGGTTGTAGAGGCCGCCGGCGACCAACGCCGCGTACCAGCCCAGGGCGAAGGCGGCCGCCGCGCCCAACGCCACGTTCGAAGGCGCGCGCCAGACCGCGCCGACCAGCAGATGGGGCGTTCCCGCGGGCAGCAGGTAGCCTAGCGCCGCGCACAACAGGAACGTCAGCAGAAGGAAGATGGAAAGGCTCCAGCCCAACGCGGCCAGCCTGACGCCCGGTCCGGGGCTGGCCGGGTTGACGGATTCCCGTCCGCTCATCGCGACCTCCAAACGGCAATCTGAAATCAGCTGGCAAGAGAGACGCTGGCCGCGACCCGACCTTACAGCGCCAGCCGGCCCGCCGGTCGGCTCCGGCCAGCCTGCGGGGCGGTCGCGCCGTCCAGGGGCCCGAGGCGTCTTCGCTCCGGCGTCCGCGCGTCGGGTGAAGCCGGCCAAGCGGCCGCAGGCCAGGCGCCAGGCGGCCGGCGTGAGTCCCCCGCACGGGCGCGCGCTGCGCCACAGGTCCGGCCGCTTGGGGTCCGTCGCGCCCATTCGGCGGCGGGGCGCAAATGCGCGCCTACGACGGCCCGTCCCCGGACACGCGCGAGCGCAACGTGGACCGCGCCCGGTCTCGGCAGGGCCGAGCCGCCTGCTAGAGGCGCTTCAACACAGCCTTCATCTGGGCGATCTCCCGCTTCTGGGACGCGACGATGCCATCGGGCCCGTAGCAGAGCGCGCGGAGCTCAGCGTCGCGGAGAGACGCCTGGCCGCACATCAGCAACGCGCCGGAATGGTGGGGAATCATGGAGCGCACGAACTGGCGGTCACCGACCAGGCCTTGCTGACGGATGCCGACCAGAGACAGGACGAACACCACCGCGAACGCCGCATGGAGCGCGATGTTGATCTTGGCGTTCGGGTACATCGAACCCATGGTGAGCAGCATCACCGCGGCCATGGGAGCCCACATGACCAGCGCCATGTAGAAGAAGTTGATGTTCTGAACGAATTCTCCCCCGTTCTGAATCATCGCAAACATCGCGAAGTACATGATCGCCAGGGAAAGCGCGAGATTGAACCCCAGCATCAGGTAGTGGCGCCGGATGATCTGCGGCTCCATCATTTTGTCGTGGGCATGTTGCATCTACTCTTCTCCCTTCTCGTGTGACGGCGCCGGCGATGGCTCCGGAGCGTCAGGGCGATCTCCTTGACCTCGGCGGGCGGCCTCGATCGGCCCGGGCTGATCCGTCGCTGGAGCCCCGGCGGCGCACAGCGAGGTTCAGATCCTTCCCGCCCGGTCGCTCGGCCAGGGCTCATCCGAGCAGGGTAGCGCTCAAGGATCAGATTCGATCCGACGCCAGAAACCCCGCTGGCCGCCGCCCTGGGCTTCAATGAAGAGCCCCCTTCCCGTTCGGCGGCTGGCGATGGCCGGCGGCTTGGCGCAGCTGGAATGGTCGCCGGAGCTGATCGCAACCCCTTGCGGGTCCGGGCCCGGCCCTGCCCGCCCGAGCCGGGCCTGCCCCCCGCGCGCAGCCGAGCTGAGGCTGCTGCGTCATGCGGCGGCGCTTGAGCAACTGGGCGTCAGCATCGACACCCTGAGCCCTCTCGACCGCCTGGCGCTGGTCGGCGACCGCTGGCCGCGGCGCCCTCACCTGCCGGCCGGCGACCGCGCCGCGCCGGAAGCCGAAAGCCGCGATCTGGACGCCCTGGCCGAGTCCATAGCGATGCTGGCCACCAGCGCGAGCTGGCCCACACCCTAGCCGCCCGGGCCGGGGGCTCGGGCGGCGCGCGGCCCAAGGTCCACATCGGTTTCGACGCTGCGACGCCATGCTGACGCTCCAGCCGGGAGCCGCCCTGGGCGCCGGCGGCGGCCCAGCCAGCCGGATCTTCGCTAGCGCGCTTTGAGCTCGACCAGGTCGAACGGCCTGGCCTGCCCGTGGACCAGCGTCGCCTCGGCGAAATGCTCGTCGATCACCCGGTCGATACGGACCGCACCGACGTTGTCGCGGCGCGGGATGGGCGGCCGGCCATTGACGGCTCCCGGCGCTCCTATGAACCGGACGACCGTGAGGACCTGGCCCGGCCTGGCCCCCTCAGCCCTCCCGACGCACAGGATGACGACCTCCCCCTGCATCTCCACGACCTGACCCCGCATGATGTACCGGTGCCAGACCTCGGTTGCGGCTGCGGAATTCAGCCCGGGCATGAGCGCGAAGAGCACCAGGACGCCTGCGGTCGCTCCAAACCTCGCCATGTCGACCCTTCGAACCCCTCGGGCGTGCGCCCGTTCACGCCGGCGCAACCACCGGGCCCCCGATGGGTCGCCGTTCCATGAACCGAGGGACGCGGCCCGCGCGCGGGCATTACAGCGCCCGGCGGGAAGGCCGCCCCTCGCGCCGGCGAGCGGCCGCCGACGATGAACACCTTGCCTGGGCGGAGGCGAAGGCGGCCAGGGCGCAGCTTCAGCCAGACGCCGGCTGCGTCTGAAGTTGCAGAGAGGGCGCGACGGAGGCGCCCCGAAGGGCCAGCGCGGCTGTAATCGCAGCGGCGCGCGGGCGTCTGATGGCGGATGAACAGCGGCCCTGGACAACACAGAGGCATTGGCTCGCGCCGACACGCCGGGATCTCCGGCTGCGATCAGCGCGGCGGGTTTGCGCGATGCCGCTAGGCCTTATCCGACGCGCCCTCGCGGGCGGGTCCCGCGACCTGTGGTCGGACAGAACGCCCATTCGCGCCGAACTGTTCAGCCTCGAGCGGCTCGAAGCGCACGCCAAGACCCTCGCCTTGGCCCAGCCCGTGGCCCCGCGTCCCCAGGCCGGTCGCCCCCTCGCCCGACGGCTGCGGGACAATCAGGGCCGGCTGGTCGAAGCCTTTGCCGTCCTGCAGCGTCCCGGGGGGGCGGGGTCGGGGGCGACGCCCGCGGCGCAATGGCTGCTCGACAACTTCCATGTGGTCGAAGAGCAGATCCGCGAGATCCGACGGGACTTGCCCCCCGGCTACTATCGGCAGCTGCCCAAGCTCATCTCCGGTCCCTTCGCCGGCTATCCCCGAGTGTTTGGTCTGGTCTGGGGGTTCGTCGCCCACACCGACAGCCGCTTCGACGTCGAGATGCTGCAGCGCTACGTCCACGCCTACCAGACGGTCGAACCCCTGACGATCGGCGAACTCTGGGCCGTCGCCATCACCCTGCGCGTCATCCTCATCGAGAACCTGCGGCGTCTCGCCGACCACATCCTGGACGGCCGCGCGGCCCGACTGGCGGCCGACGAGGCGGCGGATCGGCTGCTGGGCGCCTATGCCCGCGCCCGGGAGCCGGCCGGGGCGGTCCTGCAGGATCTGGAGGCGCGGCGGAGCCTCCAGAACGCCTTCACGATGCAGCTGCTGCATCGACTGCGCGATCAGGACGCGAGCATCGGACCGGTGCTGAGCTGGCTCGACGAGCGCCTGGCCGCGGAGGGTCTCACGGCCGACGCCGTGGTTCGCGGGGAGCACGACCGCCAGGTCGCCGACGCCGGCACCGTTCGCAACATCGTCACCAGCCTGCGACGCATCTCGGAGGTAGATTGGCTGGACCTGGTCGAGCGGATGAGCCTGGTCGACACGGCGCTGAGGCGGGCCGGCGACTTCGCGGAGATGGATTTCACCACCCGCAATCTCTACCGCACCGCCATCGAGTCCCTGGCCCGGGGCAGCGGCCGCAGCGAGATCGAGGTCGCTCGCGCCGCCCTCGCCCGCGCGGCGGCGTGCAAGGGCGAGGTGGCGAGCTGCCACGTCGGCTGCCATCTGATCGGGTCGGAACGCCGCCGCTTCGAACGGACGCTGGGATACAGGTCGCCGCCGCGCGACCTCCTGACGCGCGCCGTCCGACGCCTCGGCGCGGGAGGCTACGCGGCGGGCATCGTGTCCGCCGCCGTCGTGCTGCTGCTGGCGCCGCTCCTCCACCTGCGGGGCCTCGGGCTGAACGGCGTGTGGCTGGCGGCCCTGGGGGCGCTCGGGATCGTGCCCGCCCTGGAGCTTGCCGTGGCGCTCGTCAACGCCATCGTCACCCATAGCGTTCAGGCGACGCTTCTTCCGGCGCTGGAGCTGGCCGGCGGGATTCCCTCGGAGCATCGCACCCTGGTCGCCGTCCCCATGATGCTCTCCAGCCCGGAGGCGATCCTGGAGCAGGTCGCGGGCCTGGAGATCCACTACCTCGCGAGCGCCGAGGGGGACGTCCACTATGCGCTGCTGTCGGACTGGCCGGACGCGGATCGCGAAAGCGAGCCGACCGACGGCGAGCTTCTCGCGCTGGCCGCCGGGGGGGTCGCCGCCCTGAACCGGAAATACGGGGCAGCCCCGGGCGGAGACCGCTTCCTGCTGCTTCATCGCCGTCGCCTCTGGAGCGACAGCGAGGGCCGCTGGATGGGGTGGGAGCGCAAGCGCGGCAAGCTCCATGAGCTGAACCGCCTGCTGCGCGGCGCGGCCGACACGACGTTCGTCGCCCCGCCCGGCGGCCGCGTCACCGTCCCGCTGGGCGTGCGCTATGTCATCACGCTGGATGCGGACACCCGCCTGCCGCATGACACGGTCCGGCGGCTCATCGGGAAGATGGCCCACCCGCTGAACCGGCCACGGCTGGATCCCGAACAGCAGCGGGTGGCGGAGGGCTACGGGATCCTGCAGCCGCGGATCACCCCCGCGCTGCCGGTGGGCCATCGCGGCTCGCTGTTCCACCGGCTGTTTTCCGGGGCCACCGGCATCGACCCGTACGCCGCAGCGGTCAGCGACGTCTACCAGGACCTGTTCGGCGAGGGGTCCTACGGCGGCAAGGGCATCTACGACGTCGACGCCTTCGAGGCGGCGCTTCGCGGGCGCGTCCCCGAGTCGACGCTTCTGAGCCACGACCTGTTCGAGGGGATCTATGCGCGCGCCGGCCTGGCCTCCGACGTCGAAGTGGTCGAGGACGCGCCCGCCCGCTACGACGTCGCGGCTCTGCGGCATCACCGCTGGGCGCGCGGCGACTGGCAATTGCTGCCCTGGATATTGGGCGTCCCGGCGGGCCGATGCCCGACCCCCGGGCCGGTGCCCGTCATCGGCCGTCTGAAGATGCTCGACAACCTGCGGCGGACCCTTACGGCGCCCGCCGCCGTGGCCGCGCTGTTGGCGGGTTGGGCGGCTCCGGGCGGCCATGCCCTGGCCTGGACGCTCTTCGTGCTCGGCTGCGTGGTCGCGCCGGCGCTCATGCCGCTCGTCGACGACCTGGCCCCCCGAACGCCGGGAATCCGCGCGCGCGACCGATTGAGAGGCATGGGCGCGGACCTGAGGATCGCGGCCGCGCGCGCGGGCCTGTTGATCCTTCTCCTGCCCCACCAGGCCTGGTTGATGTCCGACGCCATCGCCCGGACCGTGTGGCGGCTGTTCGTCAGCCGCCGCCGGCTGCTGGAATGGGTGCCGGCGGCGCAGCTCGCCGCAGGGATGGGGTTGGAGGTCGCGGACGTCTATCGACGGATGTGGGGCGTCCTGCCCCTGGCCGTCGCAGGCCTTGCGGCCACTGCGACCGGCCTGACCGACGCCTGGCCGGTCGGGGTCAGCCTCTCCTTCGCCTGGCTGTTCGCACCGCTGGCCGCTCAGCGGGCCAGCCGGATCCAGCCCCTGCCGGAAGCGGGCGAGCTGACAGCGGCGGACACGACCGCGCTTCGCCTGACCGCGCGCCGCACCTGGCGCTACTTCGAAACCTACGTCACCGCGGACGACAACCACCTGCCGCCGGACAATGTCCAGGAGGATCCGCCTGCTGTCGCCCACCGCACGTCACCGACGAACATCGGCCTGTACCTCCTCTCGACCGTCTGCGCGCGCGACCTGGGGTGGATCGGCGTCGGGGAGGCCCTGGAGCGTATCGAGGCCACCTTGGCCACCCTGCAGCGGATGGAGCGACGGCGCGGCCACTTCCTCAACTGGTACGACACGCGCGACCTGCGCGCGCTCGAGCCGCTGTATGTGTCCACCGTGGACAGCGGCAACCTCGCGGGCGGCCTGCTCGCGCTCGCGGCGAGTTGCCATGCGTGGCGGGTCAGGCCCCCGCCCGCCGGGTTGCGATGGGCCGGCGTGGCCGACGCCATCGGCCTGGCGAGGGAGGAGCTGGCGCCGCTTTGCGCGCCGGCCTTGGCCGCGCATCAGACCTGGCGGGCGCTGGACGAGGCCCTGTGGGACTTCTCGGAAATGCTGGGACGCGCCGACGCGGGCCAGGACGCCCGAGCCGCGTTGGACAAGATGCTCCGCGACTGGGCGGGACGGGTCGAACCCTTGACGGATCTGCTGGCGGAGCATGAGGCCGCCGCGGAGCTGGCCTACTGGTTGTCCGCGGCCGAGGCGGGGCTGCGCAGCCATCTCCGCGACCTGGATGATCTGGACGTCCCCGAGCTGGACCGCCGCCTCGCGGCGGCGGAAGCCGCGGCAAGGCGGATGGCGCTCAGGATGGAATACGGGTTCCTGCTCGATCCGGACCGCAAGCTGCTGTCGATCGGCTACCGGGTCGTCGAGGAGGCGCTGGACGCCAACTGCTACGACCTGCTGGCCTCGGAGGCCCGGCTGGCGAGCTTCCTGGCGATCGCCAAGGGCGACGTCCCGGCGCGTCACTGGTTCCGCCTCGGCCATGCCGTGACACCGACGCCCCAGGGCGCGACCCTGATCTCCTGGTCAGGTTCCATGTTCGAATACCTCATGCCGTCGCTGGTGATGCGCTCGCCCGCCGGCAGCCTGCTGGAGCGGTCGCTGCGCGCGGTCGTGCGGCGGCAGATCGAGTACGGCCGTCAGCACGCAAGACCGTGGGGGGTCTCGGAGTCCGGCTTCAACGCCCGGGATCTCGAGTTCACCTACCAGTATTCCAATTTCGGGATTCCCGGTCTCGGCCTCAAGCGAGGCCTCGGCGAGGAAGCCGTCGTCGCCCCCTACGCCACGGCGCTGGCGGCGATGATCGATCCCCGCGCGGCGGTCGCCAACTTCGCGGTCCTGGCGGCCGCGGGCGCCAAGGGCCGGCACGGCTTCTACGAGGCCCTGGACTACACGCCGTCGCGGGTGCCGGAAGGCGCGCGGGTCGCCATCGTGCGGTCGTTCATGGCTCACCACCAGGGGATGACGATCACCGCCCTTTCGAACACCCTGCTGGGGGGCCTGTTGCGAGAGCGCTTCCATGCCGATCCGCTCGTGCAGGCGGCCGAGCTCCTGCTGCACGAACGCATGCCGCGCGACGTCCGGCCCGCGAGCGCCGGCGCCGAGCTGACGGGGCCGCGCCCGTCCGAGGCGCCGGAGCCGACGCTCGGGCGTCACTATTCGACCCCCCATGGCGCGAGCCCCGCCACGCATCTCCTGTCGAACGGCCGCTACAGCGTGCTGCTCACCGCCGCGGGGGCCGGCTGCAGCCGCTGGCGGGGCCAGGCGCTGACGCGCTGGCGGGAGGACGCCGCGCGCGACGACTGGGGCGCCTTCATCTACCTGCGCGACACAGCGAGCGGCCGGGTCTGGTCCGGCGGCTATCAGCCCACGGCCGCGGAACCCTCGGCGTTCGGCGTGACGTTCTTCGCCGACCGCGCGGAATATGCGCGTCGGGACGGCGAGCTCCTGACCGACGTCATGGTGCTGGTCTCCGCGGAGGACGACGGCGAGCTCCGGCGCGTCACCTTGACCAACACCGGCGACACGGCCCGCGAGGTCGATGTCACCTCCTATGCCGAGCTGGTCCTCGCGCCCGACGCCGCGGACGCCGCCCATCCCGCCTTCTCGAAGCTGTTCGTGGAGACCGAGCATCATCCGATGCTGGGCGGCGCCTTGCTGGCCACCCGGCGCCGGCGCGCGCCCGAGGAGCCCGAGCTGTGGGCCGCGCACCTGGCGATCGTCGAAGGCGATCAGATCGGCAAGCCGGAATTCGAGACCGACCGCGCCCGCTTCCTCGGCCGCGGCCGCGATGTGCGCGCCCCGGCGGCCGTCTTCGAAGGCCGCCCCTTGAGCGGCCAGACCGGCGCGGTGCTCGATCCGATCTTCGCCCTGCGACGGCGCGTTCGGGTCGCCGCAGGATCGACGGCGCGGGTGTCCTTCTGGACCTTCGCCGCGGGGTCGCGCGAAGCGATGCTGGAGATCCTGGACCAGCACCTTCACGCCGCAGCCTGCGAACGGGCCGCCACCCTGGCCTGGACCCGGGCGCAGGTCCAGCTGCGCCATCTCGGGGTCACCCACCGCGACGCCGAGACCTTCCAGCGCCTGGCCGGGCATCTGATCTACGCCGCCCCCGCGCTCAGGCCACCCTCCGAGGTGGTGGCCGCCGGCGCCGGCGGGCAACCCGATCTCTGGAGTCTGGGCATCTCCGGCGATCTGCCGCTGCTCCTGCTGCGCATCGACGACGTCGAACACCTGGCCACCGCCCGCGACCTCCTCCATGCGGCGGAGTACTGGAAGCTGCAGCGGCTCGCGGTGGATGTGGTGATCCTGAACGACCACGCCGCGTCATACATCCAAGACCTGCAAGGCGCCCTCGAAGCGCTGGTGCGCGCGACGCAATCCCGCCGGGCGCCGGACGAGGACCCGGCGCCCGGCGGGGTGTACGTGCTGCGTGGCGACCTCGTTCCGCCCGCGATCCAGGCCCGGCTGCTGTCGACCGCGCGGGTGGTGCTGTCGGCCCAGCGCGGCCGGCTGGAGGACCAGATCGACCGGCTCGGCCAGCTCCACGAATGGCCCCGGCCGCCCGCCATGACGCCGCAGGCCGCGCCCACGCCCTTGCCCCCCTCGCGCGTGCCGGACCTGGAGGCCTACAACGGCATCGGCGGGTTCAGTCGGGACGGCCGCGAGTATGTCGTCGTCCTGGGTCCCGGACAGACCACGCCCGCCCCCTGGATCAACGTCATCGCCAACCCGGCGTTCGGCTTCCAGATCTCCGCGGAGGGGTCCGGGTACACCTGGGCCGTCAACAGCCGCGAGCGCCAGCTGACCCCGTGGTCGAACGACCCCGTCGCCGACCGCGGGGGCGAGGCCCTGTACCTCCGGGACCTGGAGACCGGCGCGCTGTGGAGCCCGACCGCCTACCCGGCCCGCGATCCGGACGCCACCTATGTCTGTCGCCACGGCCGCGGCTACAGCGCCTTTGACGCCAAGGTCGGCGACGTCGAGACGGAACTCCTTGTCTACGCCGCGCTGCACGACCCGGTGAAGATCCTGCGGCTGAAGGTCCGCAACCTCTCCGGGCGGCCGCGCCGCCTGTCGGCCTGCGCCTATGTGGAGTGGAGCCTCGGCAAGAGCCGCAGCGCGATGGCGCCCTTCACGGTCACCCACGTGGATGCGGCCAGCGGCGCCCTGATGGCGCAGAACCGGTGGGATCCCAGCTTCGCCGAGCGCGTCGCCTTTCTCGCCGCCGGCGGGCGCCAGACGAGCTGCACGGGGGATCGCCGGGCGTTCATCGGTCGCAACGGCAGCCTGCGCCGGCCGGCGGGCCTGGCGGGCGGCGAGGCGCTCTCGGGACGGACCGGGGCCGCGCTCGATCCCTGCGGCGCGCTCGACGCGCCGCTGGCGTTGGCGCCGGGGGAAACCGCCGAACTGGCGTTCTTCATCGGGGAAGGGCAAGACGCCGACGCGGCCCGCCAGCTGATCGACCGCTATCGTCAGGCCGATCTGGATGCGGTCCTGGCCGAGGTCCACGCCCACTGGCAGGGGCTCCTGGGCGCCGTGCAGGTGCAGACCCCCGATCCGGCCCTCGATCTCATGCTCAACGGCTGGCTGCTCTACCAGACCGTCGCCTGCCGCCTGTGGGCCAGGGCCGGCTTCTACCAGGCCAGCGGCGCGTACGGCTTCCGCGACCAGCTGCAGGACGTGATGGCGCTGATCCACGCCTCTCCGAAAACCGCCCGGGAGCATCTGCTGCGCGTGGCGGCGCGCCAGTTCCCGGAGGGCGATGTGCAGCACTGGTGGCTGCCCCACTCCGGCCAGGGGGTGCGCACCCGCTTCTCCGACGACAGGGTGTGGCTGGCCTGTGCGGTGGCGGACTACGCCACGGCGACGGGCGACGGCGCGGTGCTCGACGAGCTTGTCCCGTTCCTCGAGGGGGACGCCCTCGACCCTGACGCCGCGGAGGCGTTCTTCCGGCCGGGCACGGGGGACAGCGCCAGCCTCTTCGAGCACTGCGCGCGGGCGCTCGACGCCAGCCTGCAGGTGGGCGGCCATGGCGCGCCGCTGATCGGCGGCGGGGACTGGAACGACGGCATGAACCGCGTCGGCCATCGCGGCCGGGGCGAGAGCGTATGGCTGGGCTGGTTCCTCCACCGGACCCTGACGGCGTTCGCGCCGCTCGCCGCGGCCCGGGGACAGGCCGCGCACGCGGCGCGCTGGACGGCGCACGCCGAGAGCCTGAGCGCCGCGCTCGAGCGGCGCGCCTGGGCCGGCGACTGGTACCTTCGCGGCTGGTACGACGACGGCGCCCCGCTGGGCTCGCCCGACAGCGAGGAATGCCGCATCGACGCCATCGCGCAATCCTGGGCCGTGCTCTCCGGGGCGGCGGACCCCGCCCGCGCCCGACGCGCGCTGGCGGCGGTCGAGCGCGAACTGATCGATCCTGACGCCGGCCTGGCGCTGCTGTTCTCGCCCCCCTTCGACAAGGGCTCCAAGGATCCCGGCTACATCAAGGGCTATCCCCGCGGCGTGCGCGAGAACGGCGGTCAATACACCCACGCCGCGGTCTGGACGGCGATGGCCTTCGCCGCGATCGGGGACGGCGACCGCGCCGCCGGCCTCCTGTCCATGCTCAACCCAATCAACCACAGCCGCACGCGATCGGAGGCCCAGCGCTACAAGGTCGAACCCTATGTCGTCGCCGCGGACATCTACGCCCACCCCGCCCACGTGGGGCGCGGCGGCTGGACCTGGTACACCGGCGCCGCCGGATGGATGTACCGCGCCGGCGTAGAGTCGCTGCTCGGCCTGCGCCGCCACGGCGATGCGCTGCTGTTCGACCCCTGCATCCCTCGGGCCTGGCCAGGTTTCAGCCTGACGTACCGACAGGGCGAGACCCGCTACGAGATCGAGGTGGAGAACCCCGACGGCGTCTGCCAGGGCGTCGCCGAGGCGATGCTGGACGGCGTCGCGTTGCCGGAGCGCCCCGTGAGTCTGCCCCTGACCGGCGGCGACGGCGTCCGGCGCCTGCGCATCCGCCTGGGCGCCCCCCGCGACGGCGGCGCGGCGTGACCCGCAGGCTCGATCCCCGCGCCGGGCGCTCGGTCGCGGCGCGCGACCTCATCGATGTCTCGGGGCTTCTCGACGCCTACACGGCCATCCGCCCGGACCCCGCCGACCCGTCCCAGCGCGTCGTCTTTGGGACATCCGGCCATCGCGGCTCCGCCTTCGCAGGCGCCTTCAACGAAGCGCACATCGTGGCGATCTGCGCCGCCATCTGCGCTCACCGCAGTGCGGCGGGCGTCGACGGCCCGCTGTTCCTGGCGGGCGATACCCACGCGCTGTCCGGCCCCGCGCTCGGGACGGCGGTCGAAGTCTTCGTGGCCGCAGGGGTGACGGTGATGCTGGACGCCCGGGACGGCTACACGCCGACGCCGGCCGTCTCCCACGCGATCCTGCGCCACAACGCAGGCCGCACCGCCGGCCTAGGCGACGGGGTCATCCTCACGCCGTCCCACAACCCGCCGCAGGACGGCGGCCTGAAGTACAATCCGCCGCACGGCGGCCCCGCGGAACCGGCGATCACCGCGGCGATCGAGCGCCTCGCCAACGCCGCGCTGGCGACCGCGTTGCGGGACGTGCCGCGCGTCCCGCACGTCCGCGCCCTCCGCTCGCCCCTGGTGGCGCGCTACGACTACCGGGCCGCCTTCGTGGGCGAGCTGGCGCAGGTCGTGGACCTTGCCGCGGTACGGGCCGCCGGGGTGAAGATCGGCATCGATCCCCTGGGCGGGGCCAGCACAGAGTACTGGCCCATGGTCCTGGAGACCTACGGCCTGGAGGGCGCGGTTGTCAGCGATGTCATCGACCCTCGGTTCGCCTTCATGACGGCCGATCATGACGGCGAGACCCGGATGGATTGCTCCTCGCCCTACGCCATGGCGCGGCTGATCGAGCTGCGGGACCGGTTCGATGTCGCGTTCGCCAACGATCCGGACGCCGATCGGCACGGGGTGGTCACGGCGTCCGGCGGCCTCCTGGAGCCGAACCGCTACCTGGCGGCGGCGGTCGCCTACCTCTTCGAGCAACGTCCCGCCTGGCCCGCGGGCCTTGCGATCGGCAAGACCATGGTCACCAGCGCGCTCCTCGACCGGCTCGCCGCCAAACTTCGCCGGCCCCTCGTGGAGACGCCCGTGGGATTCCGCTGGTTCGTCCCGGGCCTCTGCGCCGGCGCCCTGGGATTTGCGGGCGAGGAGAGCGCCGGAGCGGTGTTCCGCAGGCGCGACGGCACGCTGTGGACCACGGAGAAGGACGGTTTCAGCCTCGGGCTTCTGGCGGCCGAGATCCTCGCCCGCACCGGCCGCGACCCCAGCGCGGTCTTCGCCTCCGTGGCCGATGCGGTCGGTCCCTCCTACTACGAACGTGTCGATGCGCCGGCCACCGCCCCGCAGCGAGCCCGGCTCGCCGGCGTCGGACCCCGGGACCTGCGGCTCGACGACCTCGGCGGCGAGCCGGTGCTGGCGGTGGACGTCGCCACCCCGCGCGGGGAGCGGTTCGGCGGCGTGAGGGTCAAGGCCAGGAACGCCTGGTTCGCCGCTCGGCCGTCAGGGACGGAGCCGCTCGTCAAGATCTACGCCGAGAGCCTGGTCAGCCCGGATCACCTGCAGGCCGTCCAGGCGCAGGCGCAGCAGGCCCTGGCCGCCCTGGGCCTGACCGCCGCATAGGGGCGGCCCGGCCAGGCCGCCCGAAGCGGCCCCGAAGGCCGGGGGCCGACGCCGCGCTCCCCGCTCAGTTCAGTCCGCGGGCGCGCGCCGCGCGCGGATCTGGCGGATCCGCTCGCCCTCCTCGCAGCGGCAGTCCAGGAAGCCGTGCTGCGGGCACGTCAGGCAGAGCTCCTCGAGCCGCGCGCGCAGCGTCCTGCGCCCGCGGTGCAGGCGCACATTGACGGTGTTGAGGGTCACCCCGAGCGTGGCGGCGACGCGGTCGCGAGGCTCGCCGAGCAGATCGATCCGCCAGATCAGGTCGCTGTGCGCCGGCTTCATCGTCGGAAGCAGGCGATAAAGGCAGAAGCAGACGGCGGTCTCGATTTCGGGGTCGGGAGCGACCGCAAGCGCCTCCAGGTCCGCCGGATCGCGCGGCGAGTCCTTCCGGCGCGCCGCGCGCCGATAATGGTCGACGAGCGTCGTCGCCAGGATCCGGCTGAGCCAGCCGCGGACCGACTGGACGTCCCGCAGATGCTTGGACCGCTCCAGAGCGCGCGCGATGAACTCCTGCAGTACGTCTTCCGCGTCCTGCGGGTTCGCCAGTCGACGGCGCAGGAAGGAGAGGAAGTCCCGGTGACACTCGACAAGCTCGCGCCGGACGGCGGCGTCGGCCGCCTTGCGCGCGGGACCGTCGCCATCCGGATCGACGTTCGGGACAGGAGAACCGTCGCCGGGTGAGGTCATGGGCCTGGCGGCTCCTGCGGTGCGCGAACGCTCATGGACGTCCTCCCCTTGGCGTGATCGACCGCGGCGCGCTGCAGCCGAGGTCCTGCGGCTCGTGCGGCGCGCGTCCGAGCCGGGCCCGGCGACACACCGGGCCTGAGCTCCGATCGACCCGCCGCCCGTCGCGACCGCCTCTGAAGAGACGCCGGCCGCCGCGCCGGGTTACAGCCTCCGCCGCCGGCGCAACAGCGGTGCGGGTGTCGGGTGTAATGCGCGCCGGGCGGCTGCGTCTGTTGGAGGGCGCGAACCGCGTCGGCCGCCCTTGAGGGCCGGCCGACGCCCTTGAGGAGGCCAGCCATGGCGAAGCCGGACACGATCGGGGCCCAGGACCGCGGGACGATCACCTTCGACGTGGTCAAGGAAGCCTATGGCTGGGCGGTTCGGCGCGATGACCAGATGATGACGCCCTGTTGGTGCAAGGCGCTCGCCGTGGACCAGGCCCAGAGGATGGTGGATGTGCTGCGCCGGCACGGGCAGCGGGCGGAAATGCGCGTCAGCGACATCGACGCATAGCCGCGCCGACGCGGGATTCGGCGACGCGGTGCGTCGCAGGCGTGCCCGCACGCGGGTCCGCCGGTCCCGGCGGCCACGGGCCGCCTTGGTCAGCCGTCCACGCCAGCCGGCGACGGCGATGTAATGTCTGAAACGCCTCCGCGTCTCAGCAGTGCTGGAGAGGAGGTCCGATGCCCGGTTCACCTGAGCGCATCAGCCGCCGCGCGGTCGTCGCGGCGGCCGGGGGTCTGGGCGCGTCCGCCCTCCTGGCGCCCGCCGCGCCGGCCCATGCCCGCACCGGCACGCCCCAGCCCGCGCTCGCGCCTGTGGCTGGAACGCCGGGCGAGCGCGCCCTAGAGCTTGAAATCGACCGCTTCCAGCTGATGGTCGGGGAGCGCCCCGGCCGGGCCATGGCCATCAACCGGACCGTTCCGGGACCGCTGCTGCGCTTCCGCGAGGGCGAGGAGGCGGTGCTGCGCGTCACCAACAGGCTGGACGAGATCGCCTCGATCCACTGGCACGGGATCATCCTCCCGCCCGCGATGGACGGCGTGCCCGGCGTGAGTTTCGGCGGCATCGCCCCGGGCGAGACCTTCACCTATCGCTTTCCGCTGCTGCAGAGCGGCACCTACTGGTGCCACAGCCACTCGGGGGGTCAGGAGCTGCTGGGCGTCTACGCGCCCTTCATCGTCGATCCGGCCGAACCTGAGCCGTTCACCTACGCACGCGACTACGTCGTGATGCTGTCGGACTGGAGCTTCGAGCCGCCGGAGCGGATCATCCGGAAGCTGAAGCAGCAGGCGGGCTACTACAATCACCAGAAGCGGACGGTCACGGACCTCTTCCGGGACGCCGCGCGCAACGGCTGGCCGGCGACGCTCTCGGAGCGGCTGAGCTGGTCCAGGATGCGGATGGATCCGACCGATTTCGCCGATGTCACGGGATACACCTACACCTACCTCCTCAACGGCCTGACCCCGGACGCCAACTGGACCGGACTGTTCGCCCGCGGCGAGCGGGTGCGGCTCCGGTTCATCGCCGCCGGGGCCATGACCTACTTCGACATCCGCATCCCTGGCCTCAGGATGACCGTGGTCCAGGCGGACGGCCAGAATGTCCAGCCGGTCGAGGTGGACGAGTTCCGCATCGGGCCCGGCGAGACATTCGACGTCATCGTCGCCCCGGACGACAAGGCCTATACCCTGTTCGCCGAAGCGATGGACCGCAGCGGCTTTGCGCGCGGCACGCTCGCGCCGCGCCCCGGAATGGCGGCGCCCATCCCGCCCCGCCGCAAGCGGCCGCTGCGCACCATGGCCGACATGGGCATGGACATGTCCGGGATGGAGATGTCGGGCGACATGGCCGGGATGCCGGGGATGGCCGGCGCGCCGGATCCCAAGGCCCCGGTCATGGACATGGCCGGCCACCAGACCGGGGACATGGCCGCCGCGGACCGCAGCCGCGCCGCGGCCGAGGCGCAGATCAAGGGCGCGCACGCCCACGGCGCTGCGAAGGCGACCGAGGCGGTCGGTGCGATGGCTGGGATGGGAACACCGCTCGCGCCCAAGCCGGGCGAGTCGCCGACCTTCATCCATGGCCCCGACACGCATGGAGTCGGGAACGCCTCAGTAGCGATGGCGGCGCGCAGCCGCCTGCACGAGCCCGGCTCCGGCTTCGACGATCCGGCGGCGCGGGTGCTCGTCTACGCCGACCTGAGAAGCGTCGCGCCGCAGCCCGACCAGCGCGCGCCGGCGCGCGAGATCGAACTCCACATCACGGGCAACATGGAACGCTACATGTGGTCCTTCGATGGGAAGAAGTATTCGGAGGCGCGGGCGCCGATCCCCTTCGCCTATGGCGAACGGTTGCGGCTGGTGCTGGTCAACGACACCATGATGGAGCATCCCATCCACCTGCACGGCATGTGGATGGAGCTCGAGAACGGCGCCGGCGCCCACCAGCCCCGCAAGCACACCGTCAGCGTCAAGCCGGCCGAGCGCCTGACCGTCGCGATCACGGCGGATGCGCCGGGCCAGTGGGCCATGCACTGCCACCTCCTCCTGCACATGGAGATGGGGATGTTCCGCGTCATCGAAGTCTCTTCACCCCGACCGTAGGAGATTCCGTTGCGCTCGGCCGCCCTCGCCCTCGCCCTCTTTGCAGCCCCCGCGATTGTCCAGGCCCAGGAGCCCCCCGCGTCGTCTCCGGCCGGCGGAACGCCGCCGGCCATGGCCATGCCGCCCGCCGCCGGCCTGGCGACCTCCGCCCCCGCTCCCGATCGGGCGCCCGCCACCCTGCCCAACGTCGCTGCGCGCGAGGGATGGCCGCAGCCCACGGCGGACAGCGCCAACTATGGCTACTTTCTCGCCGACCTGCTCGAGTACCGCGAGAGCGGCGATCCGGGCGTGGTGCGCTGGGACGTCTTCGGGTGGTACGGGGGCGACGTGAAGCGCCTCTGGATCAAGAGCGAGGGCGCGCAGAGCACGTCGGACCGGGTCGAAAGCGAGCAGGAGGCCCAACTGCTCTACGGCCAGCTGATCGCCCCGTTCTTTGATTTCCAAGCGGGCGTGCGATACGCGCGGCGATCGGGGCCGGGTCCCGACCGGTCGCGCGTCTACGGCGTGGTGGGTCTGCAGGGGCTGGCGCCGTATCGCTTCGAACTCGAACCGGCCCTGTTTCTCAGCGAGGACGGGAAGGTCTCCGGACGGGTGACCGCGACCTACGACGTCCTGCTGACCCAGCGGTTGATCCTGCAGCCCCGCCTCGAGGCGAACGCAGCGCTGCAGGCGGATCGGCGCTTCGGTCTCGGCGACGGCCTCAACGACACCGAGATCGGCGCGCGCCTGCGCTACGAGCTGCGCCGTGAGCTGGCGCCTTATGTCGGCGTCTCCTGGCGACAGGCCTATGGCGAAACCAAGCGTCTGGCCCGCGCCGAGGGTCAGGCCACGCGCAACCTGTCGGTGGTCTTCGGGCTGAGAGCATGGTTCTGAGCGGAAGGACGTGGCGCATGTGGGCGTGGCAAGACGACGAGCCTCGGGGTCGCCCATGATCCTCCCCGGGGCGGCATCTCCAGACCGCGCCGCGAGCGCGGCCCTGGCCGGACACCGGTTCGGCGGCGTCCCTCGCCTTGGACGAAGACGTTCAGCGCCGTCCGCATGGGCGGCCGCGAAGAGACGTGCGAGGCCCGGCGTCCATGAAGGGGCGGCCGCGGCCCATCGTCAGGGCCGGCCCGCCGCCGCGCCAAGCTTTCAGCACCCTGTCCACCGCCCGTGCGGCGCCAACGGTTGGAAGCGCCATCTTCACCGTGGCGTTCTGCAGCCCGCCAGCGAGTTGCGCGCCGAGCCCGTCCCCCACCTGTTCAAACCGCGAAGGAGCTCCCTATGACTGCGCCGAACCCCTACCGGACGGCTGCTCTTCTGACGGCCGCAACGGTCGTCCTCGTCCTCGCCGGCTGCGACCGGAAGCCGGAAAAAGCTCCGGCGGCGCCCGCCCCTGCGGCCCCCGCCTCCTCCGACGCCGCGGCTCCGGCCGCCGCGCCGCCGCCCGGCGAAGGCGAGGCTGAAGGGCACGGCCCGGGCCACCCGGAGGGCTCGCGAATGGAGCGGGAGGCGCCCGGTCCCCGCTGACGAGGACGGACAGTTTGCCGAAGGCTGAAGGGTGAAGGTCCTGGCGTGAGGCCGGGCGGTCGCAGACCTGGCTGCGCGCCGCCTGCCGCGCCGGTCCCGCGCCTATCGGTCAAGGCCGTCGGTGGACCTCCCGGAGGGCTCGGTCTTCGCGCCGCCGACCGTCGGTGCTCAGCCGGACCGCGCCAGCGCGGTCGAGGACGACGCCCGCCTCGTTCGCCTCGCGCTCGGAACCATCCTTCACAGTCGCGCGCCAGGAGGCGTCACCCGCGCCGCCGACCCGATGGGCGCCCGCCATTCCGCCCGCCGTCCGGACATTTCGCCGCGGCTGCCCTGCGTAATGGGGCGAAGGCGCCAGCGTCTTCACGTGAGAAGCCCAACCTGGAGCCAACCCATGAAGACTCTCATCGTCACGATCGCGGCCGCCTCGGCCCTGCTGTCCGCCAGCTACGCCCTGGCCGACGGGCCGCCGGCGAAGACGCCGCCGAAAGCCGCCCCCGCCGCCGCCGCGGCCGCCAAGCATGACATGTGCGGCGGGCACGGCCAGATGCCCGCCGGCAAGGGTCACGCGCCCACCGGCAAGGGAACGGACGCCATGCCGATGGGCATGGCCGCCCACGACAAGGCCTGCGGCGGCGCAAAGATGGAGATGGGCCACGGCGGCATGGCCCAGCCCAAGTCCGGCGCCCACACGCCGGCGCCGAAGGCCGACCCGCCGAAGGCCCACGAGCACGAATAGCGTCGGGCGCGCGGGGGCGCCTGCCGCCATGGCGGCAGGCGGTCTCAGCGCTGGGAACGAGAGAGGCCGCCAGGCGCCGCACGGCCGCACTTGCGGCGGCGCGGCCGGGAGGATGGCGGCGTCTTCGTCGGAACAGCCGCGCGCCGGCGCGCGGCTTCATGGGAGGATCGGATGACCAACCGTCTGCAGGAACTTGCGCAGGCCGGACAGGCGATCTGGCTCGATTTCATCGAGCGCCGGTTCCTGGCCGAGGGCGGCCTGCGCAAACTCATCGGCGAGGACGCGGTCACGGGCGTCACCTCGAACCCATCCATCTTCGAGAAGGCGATTGCGCACAGCGAGGCCTATGACGCGGGCTTCCGGGCGCTCGCGGGCGGGGCCACGGCGAGCGCCCAGGATCTCTACGAGAGCCAGGCGATCGCTGACGTGAAGGCCGCCGCAGGCGACTTGCGCCCCGTCTACGACCGGCTCGGCGGCCAGGACGGGTATGTCAGCCTCGAGGTTTCCCCCGATCTCGCCGACGACGCCGCGTCGACCATTCTCGAGGCGCGGCGGCTCTGGGCCGCGGTCGACGAACGGAACCTGATGGTCAAGGTCCCCGGGACCAAGGCCGGCGCGACCGCCCTTCGGGCGCTGGTCGAGGCCGGCGTCAACGTCAACGTCACCCTGCTGTTCTCGCTCGGCGCCTACCAGGCGGTCGCGGACGCCTACCTGGCCGGCCTCGAGGCGCGCGTGGCGCGCGGCGAGCCCATCGACCGGATCGCCAGCGTGGCCAGCTTCTTCGTCAGCCGGATCGACACCCAGATCGACCAGGCCATCGACGCCCGGCGGGCGGCGGGGGATCCCCAGGGCGCCGACCTCGCGGCGATCCGCGGCAAGGTCGCCATCGCCAACGCCAAGCTGGCCTACGCCTGGTATCGGACCTTGCTCGCGAACGGGCGCTGGCAGGCGCTGGCCGCGAAGGGCGCGATGCCCCAGCGGCTGCTATGGGCGTCGACCGGGGTCAAGGATCCCGCCTATCCGGACACCCTCTATGTGGACGCGCTCGTGGGGCCCGACACGGTGACCACCCTGCCGCTCAAGACCCTGGAGGCGTTCCGCGATCACGGCGCGGTCCGTCCGACCCTGACCGAGGACATCGCCGGCGCGCGGCGCGTCATCGCGGAGGCGGATCGCCTCGGCCTCGGGCTGGGCGCGGTGTGCCATCGCCTCGTGGCCGATGGCGTCAAGCTCTTCGCTGACGCCACGGAGGCGGTGCTCGACGCCGTCGCCGCCAGGCGCGAGACGCTCTTCGGCGTCGCGCAGGCCGCGACGGGGTCGCCTCGGCGGGACAGCGCTGGCGCTGAGGCCGCCGCATCGCGTCGGCCAGGAGCCACGCCGTGCGTCTAGCCGTGATCGGCCTGGGCCGGATGGGCGGCAATATCGCGCGCCGGCTGATGCGCGCCGGCCATGAGGTCGTCGCCTTCGACCGCAACCCGCCGCTCGTCCAGGCGATCGCCGCCGACGGCGCGGTCGCGGCGTCCTCGCTGGAGGCGGTGGCCGGTGAGCTCGCGTCGCCCCGGATCTTCTGGGTGATGCTGCCGGCGGGGCCGCCCACCGAGGACACCGTCCGGGCGCTGGCGCAGCTCGCGGAGCCGGGCGACATCGTCATCGACGGGGGCAACAGCTACTACAAGGACGACATCCGGCGCGGCCGAGAGCTCGGCCAGAAGGGCCTGCGGTATCTCGACGTCGGCACCTCCGGCGGCGTCTGGGGGCTGGAGCGCGGATACTGCCTGATGATCGGCGGCGACGCGGCGACGGTCGCTCACCTCGACCCGCTCTTCGCCAGCCTGGCGCCGGGTCTCGGCGCCGTTCCGCGTACGCCCGGCCGCCTGGCGCAGAACGGCGAGGCCCCCCGCGCCGAGCGGGGTTATGTCCATGCCGGTCCCGCCGGCGCCGGCCACTTCGTCAAGATGGTCCACAACGGCATCGAGTACGGGTTGATGCAGGCCTATGCCGAAGGCTTCGACATCCTCAAGGCCCGCAGGTCGGAGCGCCTGCCGCAGGACGAACGCTTCGACCTCAACCTGACCGACATCGCCGAGGTCTGGCGGCGCGGCAGCGTCGTTTCCTCCTGGCTGCTCGACCTCACCGCCACGGCCCTCGCCAAGGACCCCCTGCTGAGCCAGTTCTCCGGCCGGGTGGCCGACTCCCACGAAGGGCAGTGGACCATCGAGGCGGCGATGGAGGAGGCGGTGCCGGTCAACGTCCTGTCGGCGGCGCTGTTCGCGCGTTATCGCAGCCGCGAGGCGCAGACGTTCGCCGACCAGGTCCTCTCGGCGATGCGCTTCGAGTTCGGCGGCCATGCCGAGGCGCCGCCTTGATGGCCGCCGCGCGGCGTGGGCGGGACGAGCTCCCGGAGCGTCCGTAGCGCAGCGCCCGCCTTCCCCGCCGACGCGAGGTGCGCCCATACGCCCCCGGGACGAGATTCAGAGGCGAACGTCGCGCCCGACCTCGGCCTGCAGCTGATCTCCGGCAAGCGCGCCGCGGGCGTCAGCATACGGGCCCGCCGCCTGGGCCTCGGCGTCCCGCCCCGCCTGATGCGGTTCCACCGGGCGCGGGCCGCCGACGGTGCGCGCCGGCCTCAACCATATCTTGGTCCTGCTCGGCGTCGCCTTCGGTCTGTTCGGACTGCACACGACGGGGAGCTGGGGCGAATCCGGCGCGTCTGGCGATCGCCGCACCCCCAGCGTCGAGCCGGCGCTCTGCGTCTCCACGGCCCCCTGTTCGACCATCGGCCACGGCGACCTGACGCTGCCGGCGCCCTGGCGGATCCTGGGCGCATCGGAGGCGCATCGGGGGCGCGAACGGGGTCGTCCTGCTGAAAGGGTCCCCCACGTGCTCGGCTCCGTCGTCACCCCATCCGCGCTCTCGAATGCGAGTGGTGGGGCGGCGACGGGCGCCCATGTCCGCCGGACAGCGGGACGGCGGGCGCCGAGGGAGCTGCGGCCGGTAACGGATGCGACGGCGGGCGGCGGCCGCTACCGCCGCAGCATCGAGCGGCACTGGGCATGGGTCAGGCCCATGGAGCTGGCCATTCCGGTCCGGTCCTTCGCGTGCTCGTGCGTCGCGCCCTCCCCCATCCCGATCATCTTCTCGCAGGCCGCGAGCTGCTCGGGTGACGGTTCGGCCGCCGTGGTCGCGCAGCCGGCAAGCATCGAGCCGACCGCGAATGCGGCGACGATGAAACCTGTCCTCGACATGCGTTGATCCTCCCTCTGCGCAATGAGCGATCATGCACGCGAAGCCCGACGCGCCCATGACCCATGTCAAACGCCGCCGCCGTCCGTCGCATGCGGGCCGGGCGCCAGGCTTCCCTGTCCAGGGGCGGGGCGCCGTCGCGACGCGAACCGCGCGGCGCATCGGATCGCGGCGGCCGGCTCCGCGGAGAGCGGCTGGGCCCTGCGTCCGAGTTTGGCCGCCCGCAGGGCGTCGCGCGCATCACGTCTCGGCCTCCGGCAGGACGACAGGGCCGCCCCCCCGTTCGCGCGCGGACGGACAAGAGGCCCAAACCGGGCCCCGGCGGACGGCGTTCCGGGGGTTCGGCGGTGTCCGTCCCTGGCGCTCGCCGAGCCGCCCGTTCGGGCCGACGGACCGTCGATGGGTCAGGCCAGGCGTCCCGACGCCGGGCGTCTGCGCCCCGGGTTCAACGCGGCCGCCGCCGGCCTCCGAATTCGAACAGCAGGCCCGCCAGGACGATGGCGGCCGCGGCGGCGGGCCAGACGAAGGCGCCGCCGGCCCGCGCCATCTCCCAGCTGGTGAGCAGCGCCGCCAGGGTCTGTCCAGCGGCGGCGGCGGCGCACTGAGCCCCCAGATTGAGCCCCAGGCGCTTTCGGGGCCCGAGCGAGATCAGGTAGCTCGTCAGCAGACTGACCGTCGCGCTGGCCCAGGCCATGGCGGCGAGGACCGCGGCCAACGCCCAGGGCGCGCGGGCGTAGCTGCTGGCGACCAGCGTGAGCGCCAGCATCAGCAGCGCCGGGCTGAGAAGCCGGCGCGCTCGCGACGCCAGCCATCCGACCCGCAGCCACACCAGCTGCGCCAGAAGCATGACCACGCCGCACAGGCTCAGCAGCCAGGCCGCGCCTTCCCGCGAAAGGTCTCTGGTGTCGGTCCGCAGGGTGAGCGCGATATGCAGCACGCCGAGGCTCCCCGCGCCCATCGCGGACACGATCAGGAGCGGAGCCCGTCGGGCGGTCCCGCCCTCGTCGCCTGAGGCGACAGGCGCAGCACCCCGGTCGGCGCTGAGCGTCAGCGCGAGCATGGAGGCCCCGACGGTCGCCGCCGCGGCGTGGAAGGACGAGGCTTCAGCGGTCGTGACCCAATCGCCGAGCAGCGGCCCCACCAGGTAGCCGGCGTACGCGACGGCGTTCAAGCTGGTGAAGGCGCGGGCCCGGTCCGCGGGGCTCCCGGCGCGATCCGCCGCGATGGCGAAGGCCAGCGGGCTGACCGCGCCGGCGAAGAGGCCGTTGAGGAGCCGGCTGGCGTAGAGCGACTCAAGCTGCGGCCGCCCCATCGCGGCCAGGGTGAGGGCGAACCCGCCGAGCCCCAGGAGCAGCAATGGCCGGCGGCCCATCCGGTCCGAGGTCAGACCCCAGAGGGGCGCCGCGACCATCATCCCCACCGGCCCGGCGGCGGCCAGGGCGGAGATGTGGGCCTGGCGCGCCGCGGACGTGGCCCCCGGCGCGGCCTGCGCCACGAGTTCCGGAAGCAGGGGCAGGACGGCGGTTCCTGCGAGCGACGCGGCGAAGACGGCGAACAGCAACGCCGCGTGCAGGGGGCTGTCGAGCCGGGTGGTACGCAGCGGCAGCCTCCGAACACGGGCCCGTGGCCTCAGGCGATTGCGGTATCCTACCTGTTGGCCCGAAAAGGCAAGGCTGAGAGCCGGGGCTTCGCTCGGTTGATCTCGCGCAAGGCCACGCCGGGCCCGCTGGCGGAGGATGACGCCCAGCGCCTTCCGCAACGCGATACGGGCCGTCCGAGGTCTGGCCGGATCGTTGTTGCGGGAGCGCCCAACTCGCGCTGCAGCCGACGCTGCGACGCGACCCTCAGGAGGCGCCGATGCATAGACGGGATCTGTTGCTGCTGGGCGTGACCGCCGGGCTCGCCCCGGCGCTCCGCCCGGCCCAGGCCCAGGGCGTGTGGCACAAGTACGTCATGCGGGGCCAGGTCGTGGACCGTGCGGGGCGGACGGTGACGATCTGCGTCGGCCGCGCCGACGGCGCCGAGGTCGGGCAGACCCTGACCGTGGTCCGGTTCAGGTCGCGCGGCGGCTTCTCGAAGGGCGCGCCGCCCGTCATCGAGCGCCGCGATGTCGGCGAGGTCCGGATCGCGTCCGTCACGGACGATCACTACGCCAGCGGCGTGGTCGTGAGCGGACGCGTGGCCAAGCGCGACATGGTGGAACTGCGGGCGCGCTGAGCCCGCGTTCGACCCTGTCCGCGCGCGTGGAAGCGACCCATCCAGCTGCGTCCGCCGGTCCGGCGCGGTTCGGCGGCCGGGGGCGGCCGGTCGCGGCGGCGGCCTGGGGCCGGCAAGCTTCCGGCGGCCGCGCCCCCACGTCGCCAATCATAACTGGGACGCATAAAGACGCTCAAATCCGCATTTGAAGTGCTGATGAGCCCATGGTCCGCTCCCGCATCGTCGCGCGAAAGCCGCGGCGAGAACAACAAGGGGGATCGCATGGGTTCGAGACGCTCAACTCCGCGCGTGGCGCTGCTGACGTCCATCTCGGTTGCGGCAGCCGCCGCGGTTTGCAGCACGCCGGCCGCCGCCCAGCAAGCGGGCGCCGAGCAGATCGACGAGGTCGTCGTCACCGGCACGCGGCGGGCCGGAGTCACCCTGACCGAGTCCTCCACGCCGGTGGACGTGGTGTCCGGCGAAACCCTGCAGCGGCAGGGCGCCTCGGACCTCAATGACGCGCTGAAGACCACCGTGGTCTCCCTCAACGTGCAGAAGTTCGTGGCCCAGGACGCCTCGGCCTTCGTGCGGCCCTTCACCCTGCGGGGCCTGCCGCCGGATCAGACCCTGGTGCTGGTCAACGGCAAGCGCCGGCACCGCTCGGCCGTCGTTCAGATCACCAACCAGCCGCTGGCGGCCGGGGCCCAGGGGGTCGACCTGTCGACGATCCCCGCCATCGCCGTGGACCGGATCGAAGTGCTCCGGGACGGCGCCGCGGCCCAGTACGGCTCCGACGCCATCGCCGGGGTGATCAACTTCCAGCTCAAGCGTCAAAGCGAAGGCGTCACGGCCATCGCCCGCTACGGCCAATTCTATGAAGGCGACGGCGAGGACTACAACCTGCAGCTCAACGTCGGCCTGCCGCTGGCGGAAGACGGTTTCCTGAACATCAGCGGCGAGCTGTCCAGCGCGGCCAAGACGTCCCGTGGCCAGCAGCGGCCCGACGCCCAGGCTCTGATCAACGCCGGCAACACCGCCGTCCCGGTCCCGGCCCAACGCTGGGGCGCGCCCAAGGTCGACGCCGCACGCTTCTTCTTCAACGCCGAGCTCCCGGCGACGGAAGCCGTCACCGCCTACGCCTTCGGCAACCTGGGCCAGGCCTCCGCCGAATCCGACTTCTTCTACCGGCCGCTCAGCCGCGCCGACGTGTTCGCGAACGTGCCGCTGACCAACGTCCCGGGGGGGCCCCGCTTCAGCTTCACCAGCCGCTTCCCCGGAGGGTTCGCGCCGGTCTTCCGCAGCAACATGCTCGACATGAGCCTCACGGCGGGCGCCAAGGGCGAGGCCTTCGGCGGCCTGCGGTACGACTTGAGCGCCGGGCTCGCGCAGAACGAGATCGAGTTCAAGCTCGACAACACCGTCAACCCTTCCCTGGGCCCGGCCTCCCCGAGCTCGTTCCGCGCCGGCGAGCTGCAGCAGCGCGAAGGCCGCCTGAACGCCGACTTCGTCTATCCGCTTCAGACCGGGATGTTCGCCGAACCCCTGAACGTCGCCTTCGGCGCGGAGTACCGGCGCGAGACCTTCGAGATCAAGCCGGGCGAGCCGGCGTCCTACCAGGCCGGCCGCTTCGCCAGCATCCTCGATCCCGACACCGGCCGGATCATCGGCCTGGCCGTGGGCTCCAGCGGTTTCCCCGGCTACACGCCCGCCTCGGCGGGGTCGTTCTCCCGCAGCAACTGGGCGGCTTACCTCGACCTCGAGACCGAGGTGATGGACCGGCTGACGATCGGCGCGGCGGCCCGCTACGAGGACTTCTCGGACTTCGGCAGCACCTTCAACTGGAAGCTCACCGGCCGCTACGAGTTGTTCGACGGCTTCGCCGTGCGCGGCTCGCTCAACACCGGCTTCCGCGCCCCCACGCCCGGGCAGTCGAACATCTCCGACGTGGCCACCAACATCGACCCGCTCACCGGCGGCCTGCTCTTGATCGCCACCCGTCCGCCCACCGACCCCATCGCCCAGTTCTACGGGGCCAAACCCCTGAAGGAGGAGGAATCGACGAACTGGGCCGTGGGCGCCGTCCTCGACGTGGGCGGCTGGGTGCTGACCGCCGACTACTTCAACATCGAGGTCCAGGACCGCATCGCGCTGACGTCCCGGATCACCATCACGGCCGCCGACCGCGCGGCCCTGGCGGCCCGCGGCACGCCGGCCGGCGACCTGCAGAGCGTGCGCTTCTTCGGCAACTTCTTCGACACCGAGACCGAGGGCCTGGACGTGGTCCTCTCCAGGTCCTGGGCGAGCGACATGGGCAAGCTCGGCCTGACCGCGGCGGCCAACTACACGAAGAGCAAGGTCACCGCGCTGCGGGACGCCCGCGCCGTCGATCGCGAGCGGCGCATCGAGATCGGCCACTTCAACCCGCGCTGGCGCGGCAACGTCACCGGGACGTGGGAAAGCGGCCGCTGGAACGCGCTGTTGCGCGCCAACTACTACGGCAAGTGGATCGACGCGGTCCCCAACGCGACCCCCACCGCGCTTTCCTTCGATCAGGAATTCGGGGCCGAGTGGCTGTTTGACGCCGAGGTGAGCTACCAGGCCACCGAGCAGCTCAGCATCGCCGTGGGCGCCGACAACCTGCTGGACGCCTATCCCGACAAGGACCGGCGCCAGGCGCAGATCAACAACGGCATCGTCTATCCGCAGTTCTCGCCCTTCGGCTTCAACGGCGGCTTCTACTACGTCCGCCTGACGGGGAAGTTCTAGGCGCCGCGCCAGCCTCCCCAGCCCCTGTCCTCCCCCGTCATTGGGCCTGCGCCTCGGCGCAGGCCCGCCAAGGCTTGTTTCCCATGACCTCCAACGCACCCGAGGCGCGACTGATCACGCTCGGCCTCGTCCTGCCGCCCGCCGGCGCGCCGGTCGCCAACTATGTCCCGGTCGTCGTCCATGCCGGCCTGGCCGCCGTCTCCGGGCAGCTGCCCCGCGACGCAGAACGCCTCGTCGCCGGCCAGGTGGGAACGGACCTCAGCGTCGCCGACGGTCAGGCGGCCGCACGGCTCTGCGCCCTGGCGATCCTCGCCCAGCTGCGCGAGGCGCTGGGCGGCGACCTCGACCGGGTGCGCCGCTGCTTGCAGCTGACCGGCTTCGTGAACGCGGCCGCCGGCTTCACCGCCCACCCGCAGGTGATCAACGGCGCATCCGACCTGATGGTGGCGGTGTTCGGGGAGCCGGGCCGCCATGCCCGGGCGGCGGTGGGCGCGTCCAGCCTGCCGCTGGGAGCCGCCGTCGAGGTGGCGGCCACCTTCGCCGTCGCCGCCTAGGCGGCTTCGAACCGTCCGAACCGGGCCTCGCAGGCGCGGGCGAGCGTGTCCCGCTCGACCTCCAGCAGGGTCACCAGTTCGTCCACCAGCCGGGAGCGCGCCCGATGCGGCGGCAGGATCATCAGCGAGCGGAAGGCGATCGCCGGTTCGAACGGCTTGGCCAGCAGGCCCAGCGCCTCGAAGCGGTCCGAGACATAGGTCAGGGAATTGGTCAGGCCGATCCCCATGCCCTCCAGCGCCAGCTGGCAGATGGTGGCGGCGAACTGGGTCTCCACCACCACCCGCGGCGTCGACCCCGCGGCGGCCAGGGCCGCGTCGAACTGCACCCGCGCCGTGTCGTCGGGCGCGAGCGAGATCACCGGCTGGCCATCCAGCATGGCGGGCCGGATCACCGCCTCGCCCGCCAGGGGATGGTCGGGCCGGGCCACGCACACCCCGCAGGTCTCGATGAACGGCTTCACCACGAGGTTGGCGCGATCGATCTCCTCGGCGCAGAGGCCGATGTCGTAGGCGCCGCTGGCCACCAGATTGCGCACCGTCACCGAGTTGCCGATCTCGAAGCGGATCGAGACCTCCGGCCGGCCCTCGGCGAACCGCTTCAGCACCTTGGGCACGAAGGACAGGCCGAGCGCGGCGGAGCTCGCGATCCGCACGGATCCCGTCCCCACCGCGCGCATCCGCGCCACCGACTGCTTGAGCCGGTCCATGCCCACGAAGGTGTCGAGCACCTCCTGGTAGAGCAGGTGCGCCTCCGGCGTCGCCGTCAGCCGCGGCCCGCTGCGCTCGAACAGCTTCAGCTTCGTGGTGTCCTCCAGCCGCTTCAGCGAGCGGCTGATGGCCGGCTGGGAGACCCGCATCAGCTCGGCCGCGGCGGTTGTGGACCCGGTCTTCATCACCGCGCTGAAGGTTTCGATCAGGGTGAGGTTCATGCCCCAAGCATAACCTCCACGCATGCTTACGCCGCAACTATGAATTTGAACCTATATCGCCGCCGGGCTACGCCTGGTCCGCAAGGAGTTGATTGAGATGCGCGATCCCACCCTCTGCGTCACGCCGGGCGGCGGCCCGGAGGCTCCCTTCGAGAGCCTGGCCGTCCCCGTCCATCGCGCCTCGACGGTCGTCTTCCCCACCGTGGCCGCCTACCAGGGGCGCCGGGACGAGATTTACGACGGCTTCTCCTACGGCCTCTACGGCACGCCCACGTCGCGGGAGCTCGAGACTCGGATCGCGCGGCTGGAAGGCGCCGCGCGGACCCTGGCGTTGCCGTCCGGGTTCGCCGCCATTGCGCTGAGCACCCTGGCCACCGCCGCCCCCGGCCGGGAGGTCCTGTTCCCCGACAGCATCTACGACACGGTGCGCCCCTTCGCCGCCACCTTCCTGGCCGGGCTCGGCATCGGCGCGCGCTACTACGACCCGATGGCCGGCGCCCGCCTCGCAGAGCAGCTCACCGACGCCACCGCCCTGGTCTGGGTGGAGTCCCCCGGCTCGATGACGCTCGAGGTGCAGGACGTCCCGGCGATCGCCGCGGCGGCGCACGCCCGCGGCGCGAAGGTGGCGGCCGACAACACCTGGGCCACCCCGCTGCGCTTCAAGCCCCTGGCGCACGGCGTCGATCTCTCGGTCTGCGCGCTGTCCAAGTACGTGGCCGGCCATTCCGACGTCATGATGGGGTCGGTCTCGGTCAGCGACGTGGACCTCTACCGGCGCCTGAAGGACTACAGCCGCTTCCTGGGCCAGGGCGTCTCCGCCGACGAAGCCAGCCTGGTGCTCCGGGGGCTCGAGACACTGGCCGTGCGCATGGACCGCGCGGCCGCCAGCGCCGAGCGTCTCGCCGCCTGGGTCGCCGGCCAGCCGGGGGTCGCGGAGGTGCGGTTCCCGGCCCTGGCGTCCAGCCCTGGGCACGACGTCTTCAGGCGTGACTTCTCCGGCGGCGCCGGCCTCTTCTCCGTGTTCCTGGAGGGCTGGACCCGTCCGGCGCTCGCCGAGGCGGTCGAGGCGCTCGAGCTGTTCGCCATCGGGGCGAGCTGGGGCGGCACGCGCAGCCTGGTGGCGGTGCTGGATCGCCCGCCGCTGCGCACCGTGGCCCCCGTCCCGCACGAGGGCCCGGTGGTCCGCTTCAGCATCGGGCTGGAGGACCCCGACGACCTGCAGGCGGACCTGGCGGCCGCCTTCGCCCGACTGGCCGCCGCGCGCGGCGCCGCCCAGCGCCGCGCCTGAGCCCATGGGCGCCCTCCGCGCGAGATCCGCTCCCATCGCCGCCCTGCTGGCCCTGGCGCTGGCGGCGTGCGCGCCCGCGCCCCAGGCGGAGCGCGGCGCGATCCCGCGGATGGTGAAGCGCGACTACGTCACCTGCGGCGCGAGCCAGGGCATCACCGGGCTCTCGCGGCCGGACGAGAAGGGCGTGTGGCGCGGCTTCGATGTCGACATCTGCCGCGCCTTCGCCGCGGCGCTGCTGGGCGACGCGGACAAGATCCGCTTCATCCCGCTCAACGCCGCCCAGCGGCTCCCCGCCGTGCAGACCGGCGAGATCGACGTCCTGCAGCGGACCACCACCGTCACCTTCACCCGCGACATGGCCATCCGCTTCGTGGCGGTCACCCAGTTCGACAGCGATGTGCTGATCTTCCGCAAGGCCCTCGGCGCGACCGAGCCGAAGGGTCTCGATGGCCGCACCGTCTGCCTGCAGAGCGGCGGCAGCTCGGCCGACAACACGCTCACGCGCGTGGAGGCGGACGAGGGCATCCATTTCGAGCGGGTCTATTTCGACTCCACCATCACCGCCCGCGACGCCTACTTCTCCGGCCGCTGCGACGTCTACGTGACCGACGGGTTCCTCGGCGCGAGCCAGGTGGCGACGGTGGCGCGCAACCCCACCGACCACACGCTCCTCTACCTCGACCACCTGCTGCCGCAGGGCGTGGCCATCGCGCGCGGCGACGACCGCTGGTTCGACGTGGTGCGCTGGACCGTGAACCTGCTGATCTGGGCCGAGCAGAACGGCGTCACCCAGGCCAACGTGGACGAGCAACTGCGGAGCGGACCGGCCGAGGTCCGCCGCGTGCTGGGCGCCGACCCCGCCTTCGGCCGCGCCATCGGCCTCGACCAACGGTGGGCCTACACCGTCATCAAGGAGGTCGGGAACTACGGCGAGATCTGGGAGCGGAACCTGGGCGGGACCACCCGCATCAAGGCCGACCGCCGACTGAACCGGTCCTACAAGGACGGCGGCCTGCTCTTCCCCTTCCCCTGGGACGTCTGAGCCGATGTCCGGCCCGGCCCTCGCCCCGCCAGCTGCGCCGCCGCCCGCCCGGGCGCCGCGGGCGCCGATCGCCTGGCCCGCCGTCGCCGCGCAGTCGGCCGCGGTGGCGCTCGTGGCCGCCCTTCTCGTGCTCGTGGCCGTCACCACGGCGGCGAACCTGGAGCTGCGCGGCATCCCCACCGGCTTCGAATTCCTGGGCGACCGCGCCGGCTTCAAGATCGCCGACACCGTGATCGCCTTCTCGCCGGACCACAGCTACCTGCGCGCCATCGCCGTGGGGGTCGGCAACACGCTCTTCCTCTCCCTGATCGTCTGCCTCGCCGCGACCGTGGTGGGCGCGCTGTTGGGCGTCGCGCGGCTGAGCGCCAATCCGCTGGTGGCGGCGCTCGCCGCCGTCTGGGTTGAGGCGGTGCGCAACACCCCGCCGGTGCTGCTGCTGATCTTTCTCTACGCGCTGTGGAGTCAGGCCATGCCGGTGGGCGGGGCCCAGGAGGTGCTGCCCGGGATCGTGGCCTCCGTGCGCGGCGTCGCCGTGCCGAAGCTGGAGACGGGCCTGCCGGCCTGGGCGTGGGCGGCGGCCCTGCTGGCCTCCCTCACCGCGCCCGTCCTGGCGAGCCGGGCCGCGCGGCGGCGTACGCCGTCCGGGGCGCGTCGCCCGCCGTATGGCCGGGCCGTGCTCGCGGCCGTCGCCCTGGCCTGGGTGGCCGCGGCCCTGCTGGGCGGCTGGAGCCTCGAGCTCCCGCGCGCGGCGGGCGAGGACCTCGCGGGCGGGGCGCGGCTGACCCCGGAGTTCGCGACGGTCGTGTTCGGGCTCACCGTCTATACCGCCGGCTTCATCGCCGAGATCGTCCGTTCGGGGATCGAGGCCATCCCTCGCGGGCAGTGGGAGGCCGGGCGCGCCCTCGGCCTCAGCGAAGGCCGGATCCTGCGCCTGGTGGTGGCGCCCCAGACGCTGCGGGTGATCACCCCGCCGATGACCAGCCAGTACATCAACACGGTGAAGAACAGCACGCTGGCCATCGCCATCGGCTATTCGGAGTTCATGACGGTGATGGGGACGGTGATCAACCGCACCAACCAGCCGCTCGAGGGCACGCTGGTCATCGTGGCGGTCTACATGGCCATCAACCTCGCGCTCGCGGCCGGCCTCGACCTGCTCAACCGCCGCGTCCAGCCGGAGCAGCGCTGAGATGGCGGACGCCGCGATCCTGGCGCCCCCGCGACCACCGTCGCGGCGCGCCCAGTTGGCCAAGCGGCTGTTCGGCAGCCCGCTCAACGCGGTCCTGACGCTGCTCGTGGTCTGGGCCGTGGCCGCCGCGGCGGCGCCGCTGCTGCGCTGGGGGGTGCTGGACGCGGTCCTGCTGCCGGCCGAGCCGGCCGCATGCCGCGACGCCAAGGGCGCCTGCTGGAGCTTCGTCGTCGCCAAGAGCGGCCAGATCCTCTTCGGCATCTACCCGATAGAGGCGCGCTGGCGGCCGATGCTGGTCTCGGCCGTCCTCCTGCTTCTACTCGGCCACTCCCTGCGTCCGGCGGCCTGGCGGCCGGCCCTGGCGGCGATCTGGGCCGCCGCGCTGCCGGCGACGCTGGCCCTGATGTTCGGCGGGTTCGCGGGCCTTTCGTACGTGGCCACCACCATGTGGGGCGGCCTGCCCGTCACCCTCCTCCTCACCGTCACCGCCGTCGGCGGCGCCTTTCCCTTGGCCGTGCTGCTGGCGCTCGGCCGGCGCTGCGGCCTGCCGGCGATCCGCAGCCTGTGCATCCTCTTCATCGAGCTCACCCGGGCGCTGCCCCTGCTCAGCATCCTGTTCATCGCCTCGATCCTCATGCCGCTGCTGGTCCCCGAGTGGCTGCTGCCGGACAAGTTCTTCCGGGCGATGATCGCGCTGCTGCTGTTCGCCGCGGCCTATCTGGCCGAGGTCGTCCGTGGCGGGCTTCAGGCGCTGCCGCCCGGCCAGACGGAGGCGGCCCAGGCCCTCGGCCTCGGCTACTGGCAGACCCAGCGCCAGGTGGTGCTGCCACAGGCGCTCGCGGTGGTGATCCCGAGCCTCACCAACACCGTCATCGTGATGATCAAGAACACCAGCCTGGTGCTGGTGGTGGGCCTCTTCGACCTGATCAGCTCCGGCAAGGCGGCGCTCGCCGACCCCGAGTGGAGCTCGCCGGCCATGGAAACCTACCTGTTCATCGCCGCGATCTACTTCGCCCTGTGTTTCGGCTTCGGCCGCTTCGCCCGCGCCCTGGAGCGCCACACCCGGATCCCCGCATGACCGCGCCCGCGCCGTCCCCCGCCCGCCCCGCCGTCGAGCTCCGCGGGGTGCACAAGTGGTACGGGGACTTCCACGCCCTGCGCGGCGTGGATCTGTCGGTGGCCGCCGGCGAGCGCATCGTCATCTGCGGCCCCTCGGGCTCGGGGAAGTCGACGCTCATCCGCTGCGTCAATCAGCTGGAGCGGCACCAGGCCGGCAGCGTGGTCGTCGACGGCGAGGAGGCGACCCCGGACCCGCGGCGGCTGCAGGCCATCCGCCGCAAGGCCGGCATGGTGTTCCAGGGCTTCAACCTCTTTCCGCACCTGACGGTGCTGCAGAACTGCGCCCTGGCGCCGGTCCAGTCCGGCGCCGCCGGCCCGGCCGAGGCGGAGGCGCTGGCGCTTTCGCTGCTGGCCCGGGTGCGCGTCGCCGACCAGGCGCACAAGCATCCCGCCCAGCTCTCCGGGGGCCAGCAGCAGCGGGTCGCGATCGCGCGGGCGCTGTGCATGCAGCCGAAGATCATGCTCTTCGACGAACCCACCTCGGCGCTGGATCCGGAGATGGTGAAGGAGGTCCTCGACACCATGATCGAGCTGGCGCGCGAGGGCATGACCATGCTGGCGGTGACGCATGAGATGGGCTTCGCCCGCCAGGTCGCCGACCGGGTCGTGTTCATGGACCAGGGTCAGATCCTGGAGGCGGCGGCGCCCGGCGACTTCTTCGACCGGCCGCAGCACGCGCGCACCCGCGCCTTCCTCGGCCAGCTGCTGCATTGAGTCGCCCCTGTTCGGCCGCCGTCCCAACCCGGTCTTCGGCTCCGACTACGCGCGGGCCCGCGCCGTGCTGCTGCACGCTCGGCGGCGCGCCGGCCTCTCCCAGCGGGCGCTCGCCCAGGCCCTCGGCAAGGCCAACTCCCACGTGACCCGCATCGAGCGCGGCCAGCGCCGGATCGACCTGCTGGATTCCTCGCGATGGCGCAGGCGCTCGGTTGCGACCCGGCGGAGCTGATCGCCGAGCTCGCGCGGGAGATCGCGGGGCCGCCTCCGGCGCCGGTCCATCGGGGGCCGCCGGACGCCACGGTCGCCAACGCGCCGGCGACGGTTCGGACGCCGGGGAGCGGACCGGACCCGTCGGCGGAGGCGGCGGCCGCCGGCGCCCCGGACGCCCCGCGCTTCAGGTCAGGCGGTGGGAGATCTTCTCCAGGGCGCTGACGCCGGCCCCGAACCGGCCGATCGCGTCGCGATGCCGCTCGAGTTCGCTGTAGGGCAGGTAGCGCACGCTTAGGTCGGCGATCCGGCTGAAGGCCGGGCGCGCGACCTGCGCCCGGACGTCGGCCTCGCGCTTGTCCGGCGCGACGAGGAAGAGGCTGTGCAGCGCGTCGCCCTCGCCGCCCAGGGCCAGATCCAGCATCCGGACGATCCCCGAATAGATGGAGGTCGTGTGCTCGACCTCGAAGGCCGCGACGATGCGGCTGTCGCCTTCCAGCCAGAGGACGTCGATGAGGCGCACGGACTCGGCGCCGTTCGCCCGTTCCAGACCGGGACACAGCCGCTCGAGGCAGCCGTCCCCCAGGCGGCCGGCCGCGTAGGCGCGCCCGCGATCGTTCTGGGCGATCCAGACCTGGTAGCCGAGCGCCTGGCCGAGGTCGCGCAGCCATCCCTGCACCTGCGTATGGGTGCGGTCCTCTGCCTCTCCCGGACCGGGCCGGGCCGCCTCCGATCGGACCCGGGCAAGATCGGCTTCCCAGGCCGCGCGGGCCGCCGGATCGTCCGATCGCGGCGGCGGCGCGTAGAGCCCGCTCCCGAGATCGAAGCAGAAGGCGGCGACCGCGCCGAGGTCGTTCGAGAGCAGGTCCCGGTGGCGGCGCGTGAAGCTCAGTATCCCCTGGCGCATCGCCAGGTACTCGTCCCAGCGGCCCAGCTTCACATTGGCGCCGGTCAGGGCGTTGTACCCGCGCACGATGGCGGTGTTGAAGGGCGGCGCGATGGTCGGGTGAAGGAAGTAGAGGATGTTCGCCACCGCCGGCCCCAGGCCCTTGATCTTCAGGGCGTCGATGCGGCGGATCTCCTCCAGCACATGCTCTTCGGTGTCGCAGCAGACGCAGGCGTCGAGCAGCCGGCCGAAGGCGCGCTGATTGTCCGGGTTCTCGTAGATGTCGGGGATCCGCAGCTTCGGCTTCCACAGGAAGGCGTGGTCGGCGCCCTTGAAGACCTGCCGCTGCTCGGCGATCGAATGCACCACGGTCTCGAGCGAGGATCCGCGGTAGGCCACCCCGAAACCGCCGGCCGCGATCTCGCCGGCCACCTGTTGGACGCCCCGGCGGATCGAGCGGAAGTTCTTGAGACGATCCTCCCAGAGGAACCATGTCCGATAGGCGCCCCGCGGGTCCGCGCGCCACCGGGTCAACAGCTCACGTACGAGATCGTCCGACACCCCTGCCCCCTTGCGTCGCGCCCATGATGACCGCGCGGCGCGCTCCAGGACAAGCCCCGGACGGACCCGGCCCCAGGACGGTCGCCGCCGCCCCAGACTCGGCCGGCGGCGGCCGGGCCGAATCGTCGGCCATCGGCAGGTCCCGCCCCTCCCCGACGCATGACGGCGGGGGGAGGTTACGTCCTCCCGCCCGGGGGCACGGGCGATCAGGGTGCCCGCATGGAACCTCCCATGTCGCCCTTACCCGCCCCCCGGCGCGCCCCGCCCGCCGCGATCCTCGTCGCCCTCCTGATCGCCTCGTGTTCGTCCGTCGGGGGTTCGGACGCCCCCGGCTGTTCCGGCGCCCGGCGCCCGGCCAATCCGCACGGCTCCGTGCTGGCGCCGGACGCCGGCGCCAGGCTCGATCCCCCGGCCGCGGGCGCCGGGCCGTGCCGGGGCGGCCGGCCATGAGCGGCGTGCCGGCCCCGGACCTCAAGGCCTATTTCGAGGAGGCGCGCAGTTGGGACCGCGATCGCCTGGCCGCGGCCCACCGGTCCCGCCGCCTGGCCTGGAGCCTGGCCGCGGCGGCCGCCGCCCTGGCGGGGGTCGCGGTCGCCGGCGTCGCGGCCCTGACGCCGCTCAAGACCGTCGAGCCCTATGTGGTGCGCGTGGACCGCACGACGGGCGCCGTCGAGGTCCTGCGCGGGCTCTCGACGGCGGCCCCGGTGAGCTACGACGAGGCGGTCACCAAGTCCTTCCTCGCCGCCTATGTGCGGGCCCGCGAGGGCTGGCTGCCGCAGGCGGCGGAAGCGAACTTCCGGCAGGTGTCGATCATGTCGACCCCGGAGGAGCAGCAGCGCTGGGCTTTGGCCTACCGGCCGACCAATCCGGCCAGCCCCCAGGTGGCCTACGGCCCCGCCGCCGACGTGCAGGTCGGCGTGCGGGCGATCAGCTTCGTGGCGCCGGGCGTCGCCAACGTGCGCTTCCACCGCGAGATCCGGCGCGGCGGCCAGGTCGAGGAGTCCGACTGGATCGCCACGGCGGCCTTCGCCTACACCCGGGCGCCCATGGGCGAGAGCGACCGGCTGCGCAATCCGCTGGGCTTCCAGGTCTCGTCGTACCGCGCCGACCCGGAGGTGGTCCGATGATTCGCCCCCTCGGCCTGGCGCTCGCCGTCCTGGCCACGGCCGCGGCGACGCCGGCCCTCGCCGTCGAGACGCCGCGCGCCGGGGCCGCCGATCCGCGGATCCGGACCGTCGACTACGACCCGCTGCAGGTGGTGCGGATCGCGGGCGTCTTCCGCACCGCCACCCAGATCCGCTTCTCCCCCGAGGAGACCATCCTCCACGTGGCGCTGGGCGACGCCTCGGGGTGGGAGGTGGCGCCGGAGACCAACATCCTCTTCGTCAAGCCGACGGCGCCCCGGGCGCCCACCAACCTCATCGTCACCACCCGACTCGCCGGCGGCGAGACGCGGCACTACGCCTTCGAACTGACGGCTCGCGGCGGCCGCGCCCCGGCCGACACCCTCTTCGTGGTGCAGTTCCGCTATCCGGCTGCGGAGACGCTGAGGCTCGAGGCCGCCCTGTCGGCGGAAGCCCAGGCCCTGGAGCAGCGGGTCCTGCAGCTGAAGCTCGAGCGCGGCGTCCTCGAGGGCCCGCGCAACCTCGCCTACGAGCTGCAGGGCTCCGCGGCGATCGCCCCGTCGGAGGTCAGCGACAACGGCCGCTTCACCGTCCTGCGCTTCCCGGGCGCGCAGCCGGCGCCCGCCGTCTACGCCGTCGCCCCGGACGGGTCCGAGACCCTGGTCCCCTTCGACATGCGCGGCGAGTTCCTCGTCGTGCATCGGACCGCCGAACAGCTGCGGCTGCGCAAGGGCCGCGCGGTGCTCTGCATTTTCAATCTCGCCCACCAGCCGGCGGGCCGGCCGACCGGCACCGCCACGGCCGCGCCGGACGTCGAGCGCACCCTGCGCCAGGCGCCCCCGCGATGACCGACGCCCTCCAGCCCCCCGCGGCCGATCCCGAACCGCCCCTCGACCGCACGATCTCGCCGATCGCAGGCCCCCTGGCGCCGGCCGGCCGCGGCAAGGCCCTGGCCTTCGCCGGCCTGCTCGTCGGCTGCGGGGCGGTGGCGCTGGCCACCTGGAGCGCCGAACGGCCGCGCCGCGAGGCGCCGCGCCAGGCTCCGGCCCGCCAGGTGGTAGCCTTCGAGCCCGCCAAGCCGCCGCCCCCGACCCTGGCCCGGCCCGGGCCAGGCGCCCCGGCCCTGTCCGGCGCGGCCGGACCCGGCGGCGACGCCGTCCCGGCCCTCGACCCCGGCGGCGCGGCGCAAGCGCCCCACGGTGCGCCCTCGCCCTCCCCCAGCGATCTCGCGCGCGCCTCGCCCCTGATGGCCTATTCCCGGGGCGCCCTGTCGCTCGCGTCCGCGCCGGCGCAGCCCCTCGCGCCGGCCCTGGCGCCGGAGCGCCCGGCGCCGAGCGCGCTCGACGGGCTGCGCCAGGGCTCGGCCATCGGCCGCGCCACGGCCGCCCCCATCGGCGACCGCAACTTCCTGATCCTGGCGGGAACGACCATTCCCTGCGTGCTGCAAACCGCCCTCGACACCACCGCCGCCGGCTATGTCACCTGCCTCGTCGACCGCGACGTCTATTCCGACAACGGCGCCGTCGTGCTGCTCGAGAAGGGCGCGCGCGTGCTCGGCGAGTACCGCACCGGCCTGCGGCAGGGCGAGGACCGGGTCTTTGTGCTCTGGACCCGCGCGGTGACGCCCGCGGGCGTGGCCATCGCGCTCGCCTCGCCCGCCAGCGACGCCCTGGGCCGCACCGGCTTCGGCGGGCGGATCGACACCCACTTCTGGGACCGGTTCGGGGCCGCCGTGCTGCTCTCGGTGATCGACGCCGGCGCCGCGGCGGTGACCGACCGGGACGGCGCCGTGGGAAGCGTCCGCCTGCCGTCCGATGCGGCGGGCCTCGCCGTCCGGCAGGGCGCCGAGATCCGTCCCACCCTGCGCATGGCCCAGGGCGGCGAGGTGGCGATCCAGGTGGCCCAGGACCTCGACTTCTCCTCCGTCTATGCGCTGCGGCCGCGCTGATGACCTACGACGCGGCGATCCTCACCCACTACCTGGCGCCGATCCGCGCCGCCCTCGACCAGGCCGAGGTCACCGAGGTGGTGGTGAACCGCCCCGGCGAGTTCGGCGTGGAGACGGCCCGGGGCTGGTCCTGGGTCGCGGCGCCGGACCTCACGGCCGAGGCCCTGACCCGGATCGGGCTCGCCGCGGCCGCCGCCACCGCCCAGGACGTCGGCCCCGAGCAGCCCCTGTGCGCGACGGTGCTGCCCACCGGCGAGCGGTGCCAGGTGGTGCTGCCGCCGGCGGCCGAGCAGGTGTCCCTCACCTTCCGCAAGCCCTCGCCGGCCGCCTTCGCCCTCGAGGATCTCGCCGCCGCCGGCTTCTTCGACGAGGCCGCGCCGGCCGTCGCCCCGCTCCGACGCACGGACGCCGCGCTGGGCGCGCTGCGCGACGCCGGGGACTGGCCCGGCTTCTTCCGCGCGGCGGTGGAAGGCCGGCGCAACATCCTGGTCTCGGGCGCCACCGGGTCCGGCAAGACCACCTTCGCCAAGGCGCTGATCCGGCTCATTCCGGAGGCGGAGCGCCTCATCACCATCGAGGACGCGCGCGAGCTGGTCGTCCCGCACCGCAACGCCGTGCATCTGCTCTACGCCAAGGACGGCCAGGGCCTGGCCCGGACCGGCCCGCGGGAGCTGCTGGAGAGCGCCCTGCGCATGCGGCCGGACCGCATCCTGCTGCAGGAGCTCCGCGACGCCGCGGCCTTCTTCTACCTGCGCAACGTCAACACCGGCCATCCCGGCTCGATCACCACCGTCCACGCCAATTCGGCGGAACTCGCCTTCGAGCAGCTGACCCTGCTGGTGAAGGAGAGCGAGGCGGGCCGCGACCTCCACCGCGACGACATCCGCCAGCTGCTGACCCGGCTGGTGGACATCGTCGTCCACGTGGAGCGCCGCGGCGGCCGATTCCGCCTGGCGGAGGTCTGGCATGACCCGCTTCGCCGCCACGCCCTGGCCGCTTAGGGCGGCCCTCGCCGCCGGCGCCGCCGTCCTGGCGCTCATGGTCCTGGGGGCGTTCGCCGGAACCATCGCCCTGGCCGGCTTGAAGCGGCTCTCCGGCGACGTCGACCCCGCCGCCGTCCCGGCCTGGTTCTGGTACTACCGCCACGATCCGGAGGTGGCGCGGTGGCTCAGGGTCGGTCTCCTCGGCGCCGCGAGTGTCGGCCTCATCGTCCTCGTCGCCGTGGCCGGCCAGCTGCGGCGGCCCCTCCACGGCGCCGCGCGATGGGCGTCGGAAGCCGAGATCCGCAAGGCGGGCCTGCGCGCGCCGACGGGCGTCGTCCTCGGCCGCAAGGCGGGCCGCTTCCTCGTCTTCGGCGGCGAGGAGCACGTGATGCTCTACGCCCCCACCCGCACCGGCAAGGGTGTCGGCGTGGTGATCCCCAACCTGCTCACCTGGCCGGATTCCGTCGTGGTGCTCGACGTGAAGCGCGAGAACTGGGAGGCCAGCGCCGGCTTCCGCGCGGCGCACGGCCAGGCGGTCCACCTGTTCGACCCCCTCGATCCGGAGGGGCGGACCGCGCGCTACAACCCGCTCGGCCACATCGACCGCCACGACCCCACCGCGATCCTGGACGAGCTGCAGCGGATCGCGGCCATGCTCTTCCCGCATCCCCCGAACGCCGACCCCTTCTGGGCGGAGTCGGCGCGCACCGGCTTCGTGGGCGTGGGCGCCTGCCTGGCCGAGACGCCGGAGCGGCCCCTCACCTTCGGCGCGCTCTACGCCGAGCTCGTCGCCGGCGATCCGCGCACCCGCTTCCCGGCGCTGATCGCGCAGCGCCAAAAGGACGGCCGCCCCCTGTCGGCGGGCTGCGTGCGCGCGCTCACGGACTTCACCTCGTCGTCGGAGAACACCTTCGCCTCCGTCCGCCAGAGCCTGACCGCCAAGCTGAACCTCTGGCTGAACCCGCGCGTCTGCGCGGCCACCGCCGCCAGCGACTTCGACCTCGCGGCCCTGCGCAGCCGCCGCGCCTCGATCTACCTCGCCGCCTCCCCGGACAACCTGATCCGCGTCGCGCCGCTCTACGCGCTGCTGTTCCAGCAGCTCGTGGACCGGTCCTGCCGCGAGCGCCCCGACCCGCAGCGCCATCCGCACCAGGTGCTCGTGCTGCTGGACGAGTTCGCGCGGCTGGGCCGCGCGGACGTCCTCGCCAAGGCCTTCGCCTACGTCGCCGGCTACGGGCTGCGGCTGTTGCCGGTCCTGCAGTCCCCCGCGCAACTGCGCGCCGAGTACGGCGCCGACGTCACCGAGGAGATCCTCGCCAACTGCGCCGTGGAAATCGCCTTCGCGCCCCGGGAGCTGCGGCTCGCCCGCGAGCTCTCCGAACGCCTCGGCGACACCACCGTGCGCAGTCCCTCGCGCAGCCGTCCCACCGGTCTGTCCCGCGGTCATCGCAGCGTCAGCGAGTCCGAGCAGCGCCGACCCCTCCTGCTCCCCCAGGAGCTCAGCCAGATGCCCGAGCAGGACCTCCTCGTCCTGAAGGCCGGCCTGCCGCCGATCCGCGGCCGCAAGCTGCGCTACTACCGCGAGCCGGCCTTCCGCCGTCGCCGGGTCGCCCCCCCGATCGTCCCGCCGCTCGCGGACGCCGCGGCGGCCGAACCCGACCCGGAGGCGATCCCCCGCCCCCACGGCGCCGGCGATCCGCTGACCCTGGACGCCATCGTCCCGATGCTCGCCGCCGCCGACCTGGAACCGCTGCCGCCCGAGGGCGCCGCCCCCGCCGAGATCGCGGCCTGGGTCGAGCGCTTCCTCGACGCCACCGAGCCCACGCTTCCGAAGGAGCCCCGCCATGGCTGAGGACCTCAACATCGTCACACCGGAAGGCCGCCCCCGCTCGGAGACGCCCGGGGACGTGCCCGAGCGCATCCAGCGCCGCTACCTCACCGAGCGTCGCGGCGGCGCCGGCCTCGGCTTCTACGCCGACGCCCGCGCCGACACGGCCACCTTCCGCGACGAGGGCCACCGGCTCTCCACCGGCCGCAACGATCCCCACGTCATCCGCGACCTCGTCGCCATCGCCCAGCACCGCGGCTGGACCACGATCAGCGTCCGCGGCCACACGGAATTCCGCCGGGAGGTCTGGCTCATGGCCCGCGCCGCCGGCCTGGAGGTCCGCGGCTATCGGCCCACCGAGCGGGATCGCCAACAGGCGGAACGACAATCGGACGCCCCGCGCCCTCGCGCCTCGGCCCTCGAGGGCCGCGATCGCCTGCGCATCGTCGAGGCGGTGGTCCGCAACCGCGTCGTCGAGCCCTCCGAACAGGCCCGCATCCTCGCCGCAGCCCGCGCCCGGCTTGCGCAGTGGCTGGACCGGGGCGCCCCCGCCGGCCCGGCGCGGGAACGGCGGCGCTGAAGTCCTCCGGCCCCCCAGGTCCGATCCGCAGAGTCTCAGATGCGCCACGAACGGTCCCTCTGCGGGCCGAGGGGGCGCACCGACGGTCGCGACTTCTCGTTGGCGTCTCTTAGCGCCCGGGCGAGGGCCAAGCGCTCCGTGTCGGGCGGCCGCAAGCTCCGGACGAACACTCCGACGTCCGCGCCGAGCGCGCGGTCAGCGGGATCGGTCGATGCCTGGAGAAGCCGGGCCTGGGCCAGGTAGATGCGACGCACCTGAGCTTGCCGGGCGGCGATCCGCCGATCCCAGGCCGTCGATGCGGGCGGCTCGCCGAACGCGAGCTCAGCCGCCTGCCGAATCTTCTCCCGCGCGACTCGCCCCAGGCCGCGCCGCCCCGCGGCGTGGCGCTCGCGAAGCCGCAGGACCGGACCTCGCTCGGCCTTCCGCGTGACGCCGCGCGCTCGCCGCGGCGTGGCCTCGGCCTCGACGCCGCGCTCCCGCAGCGCCCGGGCGAAGGCCTGTCGCCAGGCTTCCAGATCCCCCTTCCGCGGATTGAGTCGACCACCATCGTCCGCCAACGCCCTGACCGTGAGATGCACGTGCGGATGCGGCGTGTCGGTGTGCAGCGCCAGCACGTACTCGCGTGCGTCCGCAAAGGTCTCCTGGGCGAACGCGCGCGCCGCATCCCGGAGCCTCAGCGGGTCCGTGCCGGCCGGCATCGACAGGATGAGGCTCACGCTGAACGGCGAGTTCGCGCGCCGGCGGCTGTCCATCATCGCGGCCGCCGACCAGTCGCGGGCGAGGTCCGCCACGTCGTCCCGCCCCGCGATCAGGCAGCCGTCGCGGTCCTCGGCGGCGAGCCGGCCGTTGCGGGTGATGTAGGTCAGGTGCGCCGCCAGATGGGCGGGATCGCGGGTCCGCCCGGTCACCTTGACCATCACCTCGGGCGCCCGGCGCACGATGCGCTGCAGCCGCGCGCGCACCCCGGCGGCGCGGTCCGCCGGCGAGAGCACCTCTTCCGGCCGCCTCACGCGCGGCCGGACCGGCGGTCGCCAGACGTCCTCGAAGCCGGCCACGGTGCGGAAATCGCTCACAGCTCGACGGCCCAGTAGGCAAGGTTGCCGGCGAAGGCCTCGCCCAGGCCCGCAATGTGCGCCCGCAACTCGCGGCGCAGGTCGTCGACGGCGCCGAGCTCGGTGTCCAGAACCCGGCCTTCCATGACCGCCGTGTTCAGGGCCCGGGCGATCTGGTTGACGTTCACGCCGATGCGGCGGACCTCGCCGTGGATCGCCAACAGCGCCAGTTCCTCAGACCGCGGAAACCGCGGCGCGCCCGTCGCGTGCCGGCGCACGAGCGCCGCCACCCAGGCGGCGCGGGGGAGGCTCAGGGACCGCGCCTGGTCGGCCACGTGACGCGCCTCCGGCGCCGCCAGGCGCACCATCAGGCGAAGCGCGTCACGGAGTCCGGACGACGCGGAGGGGTCCAGCCCCGCCCCGCCCGCGGAGCCCTCGACGAGGCGCCGCAGCAGCGCCGAGCGGCCGCCGGTCGAGGCCGCCGCCGCATCGAAGCGGGCCGCCACATCGTCCGTCACGCGCGCGCTGAGCACGGGCATCGACAGGGCTCCTGTCTACAAAGCTGCCGGCAAGGCTATCCTGCCCTAGACCGTCGCCTTGCAGATTGGCCCCTCCCCTCGACCGCCACGAGGGCGCAAGACCGCCCCCTCATGGCGTTCACCCGCCGGCCCTCCGGGCCGCCCCAGCCGGGCCAAGGGTCGCGGCGGCATCCGCCCTATCGCGGTCCGGGATAGACGCGCTGCCGCTTCTGAAATGCGGCCAGCGCGAGCTCGCCCGGTGCTGGAGTCAGCGACACCCAGGACCCGCCCCGCAGCGCACGGGCGGCATAGGTCAGGGTCCCGTCCTGGCATTCCAGGCCGGGGCACCGGGCCTTGCGCCCCCACCAGACCGCGTCGGGACCGTGGGTGCGGATCATCGCCGGCAGGCTGATGCGCAGCTTGATGCCGCAGCGGCTGCAGGCGGCCTTCACCTCCCAGCCGCGCACATGCATCTCGGCGAGCGTCAGCGCCGTCATCGCGCTGGGCGGCGCGACGACGACGTCCGGGTTCTTCGTCCCCATCGGATCAGGCCAGCATGTCGTCGACGGCGCGGCGACGGTCGCGCGCCCGGCGGCCGAGCGGCCATCCGAGGATGAGCCGGCCGCGCCAGGCGGCCATCACCTGGGCGCCGACATAGGTCTCCTGACCCGGCAGGCAGGCGCCCACCCGGATCGGCGCATCGAGGTCCTCGAGGATCGGCGGCCGATAGGTCTCGGTGGCCTGCGCCGCCATCGCGTGGATGCGGGCGATGTCGCGGTCGCTGAGATGCCGCCGTCGCGCCCCGGGGCGGCGATCGGGCGGCCGCAGCACCGCCAGTGTGCCGGTGCGGGACCGACAGTCGCCTTCTCCGCACACGAGCCGCGCCGCCACGGCGCCCGCCGTCAGCGCGGCGGGCGCGGCGGCGAGCTCGCCCGCGAGCCATTGCCGGGTGTGGCCACACCGCGCGCAGCCCGCCGCCAGGGCCTGCCCCTGCGCGACGATCTCGCCCAGCGTCCGCAGGGCGTCGCGCGGCGCGACCCAGAATCCGGCCTCCGCAACGCTGGCCAGCAGGTCATCCGCCCTTGCTGTGGCCGGGGCCATCGTCAGGCCTGCCGCGGGTCGCTGGGCCACGGCGGCCGCGGAAGGTCGACCACCTCGGCCGCGAGCGGACGCAGAAGCTGGAGCCGGCCGTCCGGCCCCACCCGGCCGAGGATCGGCAGGACGCGGCTCGCCTCGGCCGGCGGCCTGTTGTCGTTGTCCGGAAGCATGATTGGAACAAAGACAGAACTTTCATCGCTTGGCGAGTCCGATCTCGGGGAGCGCCGCCCGGCGAACCCCGGCGTGCGGGCGGCGGCTCCGGCTTCGGGAGCCACCGCCCAGGGCGCTCAGTTCACGGTCCGGCTGCGGGACCAGACCAGGCTGTAGCCCTCCTCCGCGTCGACCAGGTTCGCGTAGATCGGCGCCGGGAAGCTGGGATCGTCGAGCTTGACCGAGAGGTAGTCGCGGTTCTCGCGGGAGGTCTTCTTCCAGGCCGCGCCGAACTCGGTGCCGTTGGCGAAGACGCGGAAGTCGGGAGCGTTCGCGCTCTCCTTGTCGACGGGCCGCAGTTGGGCCTGCTTGACGTTGAGGGTGAGGGTCTTGATCGAGCCCGCGAAGGAGCCGTCGCCGCTCAGGGTGAAGGTGCCGATGGTCGCCATGGGAAAGTCTCCTGTTCTCGGACCGCGCCTGCCGCGGCCTCGATGGCGACGGCGAGTCGAGGTCGACAGGATCGCGCCGCAGCCCGCAGGGCCCGCAGCGCAGCGGAGGACGGCGAAGCGCCGGCTTTCTTGCCTCGCGAGGAATAAGCGCAGCTTAGGGGAGGAAAGCCGGCGCCGCCGTTGCGACGGGATCGGACCTTGACCCCCTCACGCCACGAGAGGCCGCGCAGGCCGGCCAGGACACGACGTCCCCCAGCGACCGGCGCCCCATCCGGCGGCGACCCACCGCCGGGCCAGATCCCCCTCCCCCGTCACGCAGACCCGCCAGCCCGCGACCTGCGCGCGACCGCTCGGCCCGCGATCATCGCCCAGCCACCGATCGCAGCGGCCTGGAAGATCTCCCGCGCCGGACCGCGCCGTCACGGCGCCATCGGCTCGAGCTCGGCCGGGACCGGCCGCCCGTCAACGGCTCCGCCGTCCTCCGCTCCGCTGCGGGCCAGGGCTGCCCGCCGTCCTCAGGTCCCGGCCTCGAGACCGCCATCGGCGCCGCGGCTGGCGCGGCCCGCCACCACAGGAGACCGCCATGACCACGATCGGAACCTTCACGAAGACCCCAGACGGCCGCTTCCAAGGCGCCATCCGCACCCTGACGCTCAATGTGAAGTGCGTGGAGATCCGCCCCGTCGAGCCCACCGCCGAGAAGGCCCCGGACCACCGCGTCTTCATCGGTCAGACCGAAGTCGGCGCCGCCTGGACGGTCAGCCGCGACGGGAAGCCGCCGTGCCTCTCCGTCCGGATCGACGACCCCAGCCTGCCGGCCCCGCTCCAGGCTTTCCTCGTCGACGCCGGTGACGTCCACCACCTCAACTGGTCACGTCAGTCGCCTCGCTGACAGCCACCCGGACGCGGCCGCAGGCAAGCATCTGAGCCTGTGGCCGCGCATCGGCAACGGCTCAGATTGGCGCGTCGCTGACGTTTGAGAAGGGACCGCGATGTTCAATGCCGGCCTAAGTGGCCGCAGAGAGCAAGCCACAGATAGCCGATGCACGGAGCGGAGCCCCCTCCCTAACCGGAAGGCAACGCATCCCGCCCCAACCGCCGGCGAGCCACCGGACCCGCATCTGGCGGCCGAGATTGGCGTCGCCTGAGTGCGCGACCCAACGGGACTCCATCCCGTCAGTCCAGTTCGGCTCCTTAGGACACCTAGCCGAAGTCGTGACCAGACCGTTCAACTGCACGGTAGACCTCATTGAATAGGTCCACTGGATCGCGATCGAGCGCACGCGCGATCCGCATAAACTCCACAAGGTCGAGGCGACGCTGGGAGCCTTCGACAAGCGAGATATGGCTCTGATCGCGCCCAATGCGGGCGGCAAGCTCCTCCTGCTTCAGGCCCGCGCTCTCACGCGTCTGCCGAAGCACTTCGACGATCACCTGATTTGCGCCGGTGAAGATCGTCTTCGGCATGAAGGCCCGTCCGCGGAGGGCCTTCCAAGTAGATGACGATATTACATATGACGATTTTCCATATTCGCTTACGCTTGCGCACGGAATGTTCGATGTCCGGAAGCAGCACAGCAAAGCGCCACTGGCTGGTGGCGATTGGTCGGCCGAGGTCGCCGACCTCTACCGCACCTACGGCAACTGGGTCGTCGCCTTCATCGCCCGCCGGTTCGGCCGCGAGGTCGCCGAGGACCTGGCGCAGGAGACGTTTCTGCGCCTCGCCCAAAACCCCATCGACTGGCGCAGCCCCAAGGCCTTGCTGGCGCGGATCGCCCTGAACGCGGCCCAGGACCACCTGCGCCGCGAACAGGCCCAGAAGCGCCCGCGTCTCGTCGCCGGCGAGGACGTCCCCGAGGGGATCAGCCTCCCCGACCAACACGAAACACTCCTCCATCGCGAGGTGGTGGCGAAGCTCCCCCGCAACCTGCGCGACGTATATATCTTGAGCCGGTTCGGCGGCTTGACCTATGCTGACATCGCCACGCACCTCGGGATCTCGGTCAAGACCGTGGAGAAGCGGATGACCCAGGCGCTGAAGCTGTGCATGGCGCGGTACCGCGGTTAGGCGACGACGCATGAGCGACCCAACACCCAAGCGGACGCGCGCGCAGGAGGAGGCCGCCGAATGGCTGGCCCGCCTCGGCAACCATTCCATCTCGACGAAGACCGTCCGCGAGTTCCGCGACTGGCGCGACGATCCGGCGAACGACGCCGCCTACGAGGAGGCGGAGGCGTTTTGGGAGGCGTCGGGCGAGCACGTCGCCGACCCCGAGATCACCCGCATGACCCAGGAGGCGCTGGACCGCGGCAAGCGCCGGTCGGGCTGGCGCGCGTGGCTGCGCGGCCCGCGCCTGGCTGGGGCGATCACCCTCGCCTCCATCGCCGCCGTCGGTGGCGGCTACCTCGCCGTCCAGCAGTTCACGCCCACCTACGGCACGCAGGACATCGAGCAGAAGGTCGTGCGACTGACGGACGGCAGCCGCGTCCACCTCAATGTCGACAGTCAGGTGAAGGTCGCCTTCCGCGACGGCGAACGCCGCCTCACGCTCACCCGCGGCGAGGCCTTCTTCGACGTGGCGCACGACGCCCGCCGCCCGTTCATCGTGGTGGTCGACGGGATCCAGGTCCGCGCGCTCGGCACCAAGTTCGATGTCCGCCGCCGGGACGGCGGCGTGCAGGTCACGCTGCTGCAGGGCTCCGTGCGGGTAAGCCCGGGCCAGGCCCAGGGCGCGCCGGTGGTGCTGCAGCCGAACCAGCAGGCCCTGCTCACCCGCGGCGCCGCGATCCGCACCGCGGCGGTCGACGCCACTCGGACCACGAGCTGGACGACGGGTCGGCTCGTCTTCCGCGATACGCCCTTGGCCGCGGCGGTCGCCGAGGTGAACCGCTACAGCGCCCAGAAGGTGGAGCTCACCGCACCAAACCTCGGCGCCCAGCCCGTTAGCGGCTTCTTCGACGTGGGCGATGCGGAGTCCTTCGCCCGCGGCGTCGCGGGCTTCCACGATCTCAGCCTCACGCGCGCCCCGAACGGGACGTGGCGCCTGGCCCCCGCGCCGACCTCCCCCGGCGCGTGACAGATTTTTTTCGCCGCCCCGTAGGGTATCGCGGCCCCGTTTGCGTCTGCCGCGCCTGACGGATCGCGACGTCAGAAGGCACGGTCGATGGGACCGGCCCGACCGCGACCCGCGGGGGAAACTTGCATGCGACGGGTTGCGTTGGGTCAGAGTCTGCGCCGCGTACTCTTGGGATCTCTGGCGACGAGCGTCCTCGTCGCGGCAGCTGCGCCCGCCCTGGCGGCGGGCGAGAAGCCCATCAACCTCCCGGCCGGCACGCTGGAACAGTCGCTGGCCGCCCTCTCCGCCCAGACCGGCGACCAGCTGGTCTTTCCGCTCGAGCTCGTCGCGGGCCGGCCCGCTCCGGCGCTGAGCGGTCGGTACACGACCGAGGACGCCCTTCGCCGCCTGTTCGCCGCCGGAACCATCGACGCCCGGCGCACCGGCCCTCGCGTCGTCGTCCTGAAGCTGCGGCGAACCCGGGCGGCCGCCGCGCCTGCCGCCAACGGGACCTCCGAGCCTCGCCCTTTCGAAGTGGCGTCGGCGGGCGGCGCTGAGCCGATCGCCACCGCGAACGGCGCTTCCCTGCCTGCCGGGCCGCACATGGTGGCCGAAGTGCGTGTCACCGGCACGCACATCCGCGGCGGCAGCCCGGCCGCACCCGTGCTGGTGGTCGACCAGGTGGCGCTCGAACGCTCCGGCTATGCGACCGTCTCGGGTGCGCTGCAGGCGCTGCCGCAGAACTTCGGCGGCGAGAGCACCGACGCGACGGCGGTGGTCCGCGCCGACCCGCTTTCGACCAACTCGGGCTACGCCACCGGCATCAACCTGCGCGGCCTCGGCAGCGACGCGACCCTGGTGCTCGTCAACGGCCGTCGCCTGGCCGGCTCCGGCAATCGCGGCGACTTCGCGGACCTGTCCGCCATTCCGGCGATCGTCGTCGACCGGGTGGAGGTGCTCTTGGACGGCGCTTCGGCGCTCTATGGCTCCGATGCGGTGGGCGGCGTCGTCAACGTCGTGCTGCGAGAGACTCTGGACGGCGGCGAGATCCGCCTGCGCGCGGGAACCGGCGACCACGGCCCGCGGGAAGGGGTCTTCGCCGGCGCGTTCGGCAGCACCTGGGCCAGCGGCCGCGTGCTCTTCGCCTACGAGGGCTATCGCCGGGAAGCCCTGACGGCGAGCCAGCGCCGGTTCACGGCGAGCGCCGACCTCCGCCCCCTCGGCGGCACGGATCATCGGGACAGCTTCAGCTACCCGGGCAACGTGGTGCGCACCGACCCCGTGACGGCCGCCATCGTGCCGTTCTGGGCCATCCCCGCGAACTCGTCCGGGGTCGGGCTCCGGCCCAGCGATTTCCAGGCGGGCGTCGTCAACCGGTTCAACCAGAACCAGGGGCTGGACGTCCTCCCGGATCAACGCCGCCACAGCGCCTACCTGTCATGGGCGCAGGACGTGTCCGACACGATCACCGTGTCGGGCGACGTTCGCTACGGCTTCCGCCGGGCACGCACGCGGACCCCGCCGGCGACCTCGACCCTGACGGTCGGACGCAACAACCCGTTCTTCGTCTCGCCCAACGGCGCGGCCACCAACCAGATCCAGTATTCGTTCGGCGGCCTCGCGCCGAACCCGCTTTCCGAAGCCAGCGTCGAGAGCTGGTCGGGGTCGCTCGGCGGCGAAGCCAAGGCCTGGGGCGACTGGCGGGTCGAAGGCTATGTCGCCGGCGCCCAGGAGATCATCGAGACCACCCAGACCGGCGGCCTCCACTCCGGCATCCTCGCCGAGGCCCTGGGGAATGCGGCGGACAATCCGGCGACGGCCTATTCGGCGGCGCGCGACGGCTTCTTCAACCCCTACGCCTCGATCGCCGCGGGCAACTCGTCCACCACCGTCGCGGCGATCACCTCCGCGGTCAGCAAGTCCCGCTACCGCAGCCAGGTGGGCTCGGCGAACCTGCAGGCCGACGGCACGCTCTTCCGGCTGCCGTCCGGACCGGTTCGCGCGGCGCTGGGCCTCCAGGCGCGGCGCGAGACGTTCCGCTCCCGCGGCTCCAGCTACGCGTCGGGCCCGGCGCCGGCGGCCACCCGTCCGTTCACCGAGGACCGCACCGTCACTTCCGCATTCGCGGAAGTGCAGGCGCCCCTGATCGGGGACGACGCGAGCCGCCCGCTGTTGCAGCGGCTCGAGGTCTCGGCGGCGGTGCGGGCCGAGCGCTACAGCGACTTCGGGACGACGGTGAACCCCCGCTTCGGCCTGCAGTGGACGCCGATGACCGGGCTGCTCGTGCGCGCCACCTACGGCGAGTCCTACCGGGCGCCGGCGCTGTTCGAGCTCTACAACCCACAGAGCTTCGCCACGAACACGGTCACGCGAGGCACGGAGCGCATCCGCAACATCTCGAAATTGGGCGGCAACCCGGACCTCGGTCCAGAGACCGCGAAGTCCTGGACCATCGGGTTCGACCTGGCGCCCGGCGCGCTGCCGGGCGCGCGGCTCGCCGTCACGGCGTACGAGACCAAGTTCAAGGACCGGATCGACCGCCCCCTGGTGAGCGCCCCACGCGGCACGATCCTGACCGACCCGGCCTATGCGCCGTTCGTGCGCCTGACCTCGGCCGCCACCAATCCGGCCGACTTCGCGGCCCTGGCCGAACTGCTCTCGAGCCCGCTGTTCAATCCCCAGCTCGGCGTGTTCGCGCCCACCGACTACGGGGCGATCCTCGATCAGCGCTATGTGAACACCGCGGGGCTGACGGTGCGCGGCGTCGACGCCCAGGCGTCCTACGCCCGCGACGCCGTCGGCGGGCGCCTGACCGTGGCGGCAAACGGCGCCTGGATGCTCGATTTCCAGCGCGCGGTGACCCCGGCGGCGTCCTTCCGGGAGTTCGTCGGCGACGTGGGCAACCCGGCCCGGTTTCGCGGCCGGCTCACCGCCGACTGGACGCGGGGCATGGTCTCGCTCGGGGCCGCCCTCAACCATACGAGCGGGTTCGAGGATGCTCTGGGCGAAACCGTACGCGCCCAGGACACGGTCGACCTGTCGGTCCGGGTCACGGCGCCCGACACCTCCCGCTGGTCCGGCGTCAGCGCGGTGCTGAACGTCCGCAACCTCTTCGACCGCGCGCCGCCCTTCTACGACAACCCGACGGGGTTCGGATTCGACGCGACCAATGGCGACGTCGTCGGCCGCTTCGTCTCGCTGCAGATCAGCAAGCGCTGGTGAGGCGAGCCGTCGTCCGGGTGGCGGCCGCCGTTGTGGCGGTCGCGCCCGGTGCGCGGGCGGCGACCCCATCGCCGCCCGCGCCGATGACCTTCGAGGAGGTGCTATCGGAGCAGCGCGCCGTCCGCGGCGCGTGGTTCTCGCCGTCAGGCGACGCCGTGCTCGTCAGCGTCGAACGCAACGACCGACCCACGGGGGGCGCACCGTGGAAGCTGACCGGGACCCAGGCCACCGTGTGGCGGCTGGCGGACGGCGCCCCGCGCCCGATCGGCGGGCGGGACGCCGCCTTCCTGCCCTCGCCCTGCGAACCGTGGTCGCCCTCCGGGCGCTATGTGGCGGGCTTCGTGCTGGACGGCGGCCGAAAGGCGCTCGCCGTCTTCGACCTTCGCCGCGATCGCCTGATCCGCTTCGCCGCCAGCCCCACCGTGCAGTGTGTCCGCTGGGTCGGCGAGCGCCTGGCCTTCCCCGCCGCCCCGCCGGGATCGCCGACCCTCGGCGGCGCGGCCGAGGTGGCCGCCGTCCGCCAGTTGGCGCGCTGGCGGGCGGCATGGTCCGGCGCCGCGCCCCAGGTGACCGTGCATTCCAGCAATCCGGGCGTCGCGGCATCGACGGCGCCGGAGGGCGGCGGGCTGATGCTGGCGGATCCGGCATCCGGGAGAGCGCAGCTCCTGGCCGAAGGCGCCTACCATACGGTGACGCCGTCTCCCGACGGCCGCCATCTGGCGGTCGCCCGCTACGGCGCCGACGATCCCGACGCGCTCAGCACCCGCACCGGGCGCCGCAGCGAGCTACAGCTGTTCGAGGCGGGGCCCCGGGGCCTGCGCCTCGCGCACCGGCTGGACGCCTACGACGTGGATTACGCGAGCTTCGCCTGGTCGGCGGACAGCTCGCAGGTGTTGGCCGCCGCGCGCCCGGTCGGGGGGCGTCGCGACGGCCTCGTGGCGGTGGAGGCGGCGACCGGCCGGCCGACCGACATCGCCCTCCCCGCGGGCCTGACCCTGGCCCGCGCGCCGGCGGGCGCCTACAGCCGCTTTCGAGCTGGCGGCTGGATCGGGCGCTCGCCGGCGTTCCTTGGAGTCCGCGCGGACGACCGTGGCCCACCTGCCGCCGCATCCGCGGAATACGGCGCCGCGCCGCCCGCCCGGCTGTTCGCCTGGTCAGACGGCGCCGTCGTCGCCCTCAGCGAGGCCGCGGCCTCCGGCCTCGCGGCCTTGGCCGGCGGCCCGGACGCCGCGCTGTTCGTGGCGGACGGACGGCTGTGGGCGGCGGCGCCCGGACTGCCCGCACGCCCGGTCTCGCCGGCTGGCCTGGCGGTGACCGGGCTCGTGGAGGCGCGGCCCAGCATGGGCCTCGCGTCAACCTGGGCCCGTCGCGGCGACCGCGTCGCCGTGCAGGTCCGCGGCGACGAGGGCCTGCGGACCCTGGTGCTGGACACGCGCGCGGAAGGTGTCGTGCTGGAGGCCGACGCGCCCACAGCGCTCAGCCCGACGCTCGACCGGGCGGTCTTGGCGGAGCGCACCGGCTGGACGACCGCGCTGCGCCTGTCCGGTCGCACGACGCCGCTGACCACCTTCAACTCGGCGTGGCGAGACCGACCGGTCGCGTCGGTGCAACGGTTCACCTACCGCATGGGCGATCGCGACCTGGCGGGCTGGATCGTGCACCCCCTGCACCCAACCGCCCGGCCCCCGCCGGCCCTGTTGTGGATCTACGGCGGCCGGATCCAGACGGCCAAGCCGCCGCGCGAAGCCGAGGCCGCCTACGCCGGGCCGCCGGTGTTCTCGGCGCAACTCTGGGCCGCGCGCGGCTACGCCGTCATCTATCCCAGCACCCCGGCGCCGGCCGCGGCGGACGCGGACGTCGCGGACGCTCTATCCGAAGCCGCGGTCGCAGCGGTCGACCGCGCCGCCGCCGCCGGCTGGATCGACCCGGGGCGCGTGGGCGTCATCGGCCACAGCTTCGGCGGCTTCTCGGCCGCGGCGGTGCTGTCGCGGCGCTCGGATCGGTTCGCGGCCGGCGTCGCCATGAGCGGCGACTACGACTTTGCGGCCGCGTGGGCGCTGCGCGGCCCCTGGGAATGGATGCAGGACGAGGAGAGCCACGCGTTCCGGGAGTCCACGGTGGGGTTGGTCGAGGCCGGCCAGATCGCGCTGCGGGCGCCGCCGTTTGCAGCCCCGGAGCCCTACCGGCGCGCGAGCCCCTTCTACGCCGCACCCCATATCCGTTCGCCGCTCATGCTCACGGTGGGCGATCTCGAGATGGGCGCGACGGGGCTGGTCCAGGCGGAGCGCTTCTATGCGGCGCTCAAGCGCAGCGGCAATCCCGCGGTCCTCGTGCGCTACTGGGGCCAGGGTCACGTGCAGGACGCACCCTGGGCCAGCCGTGACCAATGGGAGCGCTTCAACACCTGGTTCGACCGCTATCTCGGACCGACAGGATCGCAGCTCACCGCCGCGCGCCCCGCGGCGCGTCGGGAACCTGCGTCTGCCAGTAGCGGACCCAGGACTCGATGAGCGCGGCCCGCGTGAGGCGCGCCCCGGCCGCCGTCCAGATCAACGCCTCCGGCCGAAGCGCCGCCTCCACCGCCGCGCGGTCGAGGACGCCGGCGTCGCACAGCGCCCCGTCCAGGAGGTGCGGGCGCAGAAAGTCGAGGCTGGCGGCGGCGCGGCGCGCGTAGTGGCTGCCAAGCGCCCCCTTCGAGCGGCGGTCGAGCACCGAGGCCGGGAGCGTCTTGGCGAACGCGGCGCGCGCCAGGGCGCGGTCGCGGCCGCCCTCGACATGGGTCCAGGTCGGCGTCGCGAGACAGGCCTCGAGCACCGGCTGCGACAGCAGGGGCTGGACGATGTCGGCGGCGCGGCTGCGGCGCGACCGGCCCCAGTGATGGTGGCCCGTGCCGACAGCCGCCCGGATCTGCAGCTGCTTGGCGGGCGGAAGGTCGTCGAGATCCCGAAGCCAGGGATGCCGCGCGACGGCGGGACCGGCGCGGACGCGTGGCCCCAGCAGGGTCGACCACCCGCCGTCCGGCCCGGGCGGCGTTCCATGCGACGCCTCCCACAGCACCGACCACACCGAGCGGCGGAGCCATCGGGGCCAGGCCGTGATCAGCGGATGGCGCCACGCGCGCGCGCCCTGGCTCCTGAAGAGGTCGGCGATCACCTGCGCCGTCGGGAGCTGGAAGAAGACGGCGTCGCCGCCTTGTCCGCCGAAGATGGCCGTCGCGCCGAGCGCCTGGGCGCGGGCCGCCGCATCGCGGTCGCGCGGCGTGTCGAGGCCCGACAGCGCCGGCCCGACATGACGGGCCAGTTCGGCGAAGTCCGCCTCGACGAGCGGCGGCGCCTCACGGTCGACGGTGACGAGCGGAAGGCCGAGTTGCGTACAGACCGCGCCGGCCCACTGGCGCTCGTCGCCCGCCGCATCCGCCACGTGGTAGTTGACCGCCGCCGCGACCCGATCCCCGGCGCCGCAGAGGGCCAAGCCCGCGCAGACGATCGAGGAGTCGAGGCCGCCGGATGCGTCCACGAGGATGCGCGCGTGCGGTCGGGCCAGGCCCTCGACCGCCCGCACGACGACGTCGCGCAAGGCCTCGGCCGACAGCGCCGTCCCGCGTCGGGCGACATCGGACGGCCGCCAGATCGCGACGTCCCGGTCCGCGGGCCCCGCGAACTCGCGGAGCACGCCCGGCGCAAGCGCGGCGTAACCCGCCAATGGCGAGAGGTGCCCGGTGGCGTAGGCGTCGGCGACGACGGCGGTGATCGCGTCCCAGTCGAGACCCGCCTCCGCCGGCGCGAAGCCGGGCGGAAGGTGGGTCGTGTCGTCCGCGACGGCGACGAGGTCGCCGCGTCGCCAGGTGATCGCATCGAGGCCCCCGGACGGCTCGCGGAAGGCGGCCACAAGGCCATCGTTCGGGTCGGTGAACAGCGCGACGTAGGCGCCCCAGGCGTCATCCCGCAGGCGGCGCGCGGCGAGGGTCGGATCGCCGGGCAGCGCCGGCGGACAAGCCCGACCGCCTCCGCGACTCTCCAGGACGTGGCCCAGCACCACCGCGCTGTCGCCGAGGTGGTGCAGCGCGGGGCCGCGGCCTTCGATCGTCCAGACTTCGAGCCCCTCCCGGCGAAGCGCCGGCCGCCACGCGGGGCGGGCGGCAAGTTGCGCCGACCAGCTCGCGGCGCAGGCGGTCCCGCCCTCCGACGCGGGCGGCCAACCAAAGGCGAGGTAGCGCTGCATCCGGATCAGGTCGCCAGAATCGGGGTGTAGGTGGCGAGGCGCTCGGGCGCGTCGTCCAAGGCGACGCCGTCGGCCTCTATCCAGCAGTGCGCCTTGAAGGGCCACACGGCGACGCCGAAGACCCAATCGGCGGCGAGTCCCGAGTGGTGCAGGAAGCGCATCAGCAGGAAGCTGCGCACGAGGCACTTGCCGGAAACGGGCAGCCACACGACCAGCCACTCGAAGATGCGAGCGGCACGGAACACCTCGGGGCCGCGGGCGGCCGGTCGATCGACCGTAGCGTATCGCAGGAGATGCTCGAACGAGCGTCGGCGGTAGTGGCGGAGGTAATCGACCCAGGCGCGGCCCAAGCGCCAGACGTCTGCGACGCGGACCTCGGGCCAGGGGGCGTCGCGCAGGTCGCGCAAGGGCCTCGCGCGGCGCGTTTCGCGCGGAGCATCGCGCCGCCGGTAGCCCGCGGCGGCCAGCACGTCGGCGAGCTGGCGGGCGTCGCGCGATGCCTCGCCGTTCTGCAGCGCGCGCCAGGCGCCGGCGGCGCCGGGCAGGCAGAAGTAGGCGTCCTTTGTGACGTCGAGGAGCACGACGTCGTCCCCCACCAGGGCGAGGTGCGCGGTCGGATGAGATGGGCTGCGGGCGTCCATGGCGAGCGGGCGCCGGGCCCCGAAGGACCCGGCGCCGACGGGCTCACAGCGGCTGGAAGCTCGTCTCTTCGTCCTCGGGCTCCGGCTTGTTCTCCTGGCCGTGGGTGGACGCCTTGGCGCCGCCGAGCGGCAGGAGTTGGAAGTTCCGAGGATCGAGCAGGTTCGTCATATCAACCTCCCAGTGTTGCCGCAGGATTGCGACAACCTCAGTCCACAACCTGGGATGTGTATATTCAATCTATATTCGCACTATTTTCCGGAGCCCCGCGTCGCTGCCTCCAGCGCCGCCGCGAGCCGGTCGGACTCGCGGATCCGCACCGCGTGGAACTGGCGCAGGGCCGCCAGCCGTTCGCCGCGCGAGACGTCGTTCTGGAGCAGCAGCCGCGCTTCCGGCTCGAGGTCGTGCAGCACCTGCGCCTCGATCCGCCGGACCGGCCCGAGCTGGATCTGCACGACGCGGAAAGCCCCGATCAGCAACCGACTGCCGGTCGCGCCCACCCATTGGCGATACCGATCCTCCACGCTTGCCACGGGGTCGAACGGCGGCTCCTCAGGGTCCGACGACACCTCCGCCGTCGGCGCCGGCATGCGGCTCGACCGCCGGGGCTCCAGGGCGATCAGCAGGTGCGCCAGGCTCCGCCGATAGAGGTCGGCGACGTCGACGGCGCCCAGCCGCCGCACGAAATAGCCCTGCCCCCGACGGTCCTCGAGCACGCCTTCGCCGGCCAGGCGCGACAGCGCCTCGCGGACCGGCGTGGTGGACAGCCCCAGGTCGTCGGCGAGATCGACGGCGGTCGCGCGGGCGCCCGGCGGCAGCGCGCCGCGCAGCAGGCGATCCCGGATCGCCGTGAGCGCCATTTGGAAGGGTTCGGCCTGGGCTTCGGCCATCACTGACTCCGTCGGCCTGCGAAGGGCGAAGGCGGAAGGAGGCGCGGCGGGCCTTGGACGTGACAAGGGCGATATTTCCTCCCGAACACCCGCGCCGTCTGCGCCGCCCGCGAATATTCACAATGCACGCCAGGAAATGGCGGACCGGTCGCCGGATTCGACACGGCCCGCCGCGCCCTCGGGCTACGTCGCGACCGCCCGCGCCGCCTTCGGCCCGATGCGCACGCAGCGTACGCCCCGGCGCCGGGCCTGTTCGGCGAGGTTCATCGCCGGCCCGAACGGCGGCGCGCCGGCTTCGGCGGCCCGGCCCAGGCTCTCCGGCAGCACCAGCACGCACACCGGCTGCAGCGCCATGAGCTGGTCGTTGGCGCGGAACGGGGCGGCGCGGCCGAACCGCTCGAAGTCGGGGCGCGCCAGGACGAGCCGCACGCCCTTCTGCTGGGCCCAGCGCTTGGCCAGCCGCTCGCCGCCCTTGGCGCCGGTGAGGGCCAGGCTCATGCCGGGGTACTCCGTCCGCGCCCAGTTGAGGGCGTCGAAGATGCGGCCCGCGTCCTCCGGCGCGTCGCTGCGCGGCGAGGCGCGGAAGGCGACAACTTCGTCGCCCGGGTGGGCCACGGCCCGCTTGCGGTCCTCGATCGCGCGGAGCGCCGCCTGGGCGTCGAGCTGGGCGGCGCTGATCCCGCCGCGCACCGATCCGCGCCAGGGGCTCCAGACTTCGCCGGTGGCCACCGCATAGGCCTCGGCGGCCGCGTCCCGGACGAAGCCCATCGCCGCGGCGGCCACGTCGAGCGCGTCCGCGCGGGCCTTGGCCTCCTGCAGGTCGACGTCGGCGACCTCGGAGCCGTCGAAGGTCCGCAGCCGGTCAGCCAGCTGTTCGCGCTCGCGGTCGGCGTCGCGCTCGAGCCGCTGCACGCCGGCGTGCAGGCCGCCGATCAGGGTCTCGCAGATCGGGACGACATGGTCCTCGAGCGCGCCGCCCAGCAGCATGTCGAGCGCCTCGCCCAGCAGGGCGCGGCCGAGCTGCACGAGCTGCGGCTCGGTGGGATGAGGACGCGGGTCCTGCAGCGCGGCGGTCCGCGCGTCGAAGCCGTCGAGGTCGGCGGTGTTGAGGAAGGTGGGATGCGGTCGCATGGCGGTCTCCTGAGGCTGCGAGCCGAAGCTCGCGACCTCCGGCCGCCGGGCGGGCCCGCGGGCCAGGGCGCCGCAAGGCGGCGACAGCGCACCCTTGCCGGCGGGCCGGGCCGGTGGCGCTCCGTCGCGACCCTCCGCTTCGGCGGCGCGGGGGAGACCGCGCCCGACCACGCTCCCGGCCCTCCCCCGCCGACCGACGGGGTTCGGCGAACGCGCCCTTGAGCCGGAGCGTCGGCGACCTACCTGAATCTGAGGACAAGCCGGGAGAGCGTGATGGCCCTGGACAAGTACACGCTGCACAAGGACGCCAAGAGCGAGACGTGGCGCCTCGAGAAGGAGGGCTCGGATCGCGCGAAGCGCGTGTTCGAGACGAAGGCCGACGCCCTGACCGGCCTCCGCGACGCGGTGGGACCGGGCGGTGGTTCGGTGCGGATCCGCAAGGTCGACAACACGATCCAGGAAGAGCGGACCTATCCCCGCGCGAAGGATCCGAAGAAGACGCCCGGCTAGTCGGTCCCCGAGCCGTCGGCGCCTGGCGCGAGGGCAGCCCTCGGCGCGCGCGCCTGGCGCTCGCCTCCACCCCAGGGTGGCGTCAGTGCTGACTGATCGGCGCCTTCGGCCCGAACCGCGCCTCCAGCTCCCCCCGAAGGTCATCGACCTCGCGCTGGAGCCGCTCCAACTCGGCGGCCGACGCCCCGTCGGCGCGCGCGATGAGGCCGATGCAGCGATCGACGATCGCCAGCGCGTCCTGCCGGCCGCGGACCCGAAGCCGCAGGTCCAGAAAGTAGGCGAGGTATTCGTCCATGCCGTCCCGTCGTGAAGGCGCGCGCCACCCGGTACAGCCTGCCGGCAAGTCGCACGACCAGGATCCGCGAACCAAGCTGTGGCGCAGGGTCGCAGGGTTGCGGCAGCGCACGCCCCCGCCGGACGACGGGAGCGTGCGTGACCGAACGAGGCCAGCCTATTCGGCGGCGATCGCCGCCGGCTGGCTCGCCAGCGCCGCCTCGGCCCGCCGCAGCAGGGGGGCCACCGTGCGGGCGCGGCGGGCCGGCCCGAACGGCCGGCGCGTGTAGGCCTGGGCCGGGAAGCCCAGCCACTTCGGCGTCCAGGCCTCGACCTTGGCCCGGCCGTTGGTCCCCTCCACGAAGTCGCGGAGGATGCCCTTCTGGGTTTTCACCTTCTCGGTGAGGTTGCCGTCGGCGACCTTCTTGCCCCCCACCTCCTTCAGCATGGCGTTCACCGTCTCCCGGTCGCGCATCAGGTCGAAGAAGGCCTCGTCCGGCGCCCAGAAGCGGGCGATGTCCACCTTGAGCCAGACCCCGGCCGCCTCGACCTCGTCGCTGCCGGCCTGCAGGCTCTCGGCCATCACCACGGCGGCGACGCCCAGCACGGCCTCGTCGGGCATCCCCAGCAGTCGGGCGAAGACGCCGGCGGCGCCGCCGAGGCCCCGACGCCCCAGCACGCCCTCGGCGTCGTCGCCGAGCCCGAGCATCGTGGTCACCGCGCCGCGCCGTTCGGCGAAGGCCGCCTCGGCCGGGCTCGCCGCCAGGCTGACCGCCACCGACGGGTCGTGCGGCGCGCGCGGGTCGGCCTTGACCTGCCAGTGGGCCGACCCCGCCACCGCGTGGGCCACCAGCATGCGAAGCGCCACGGCCGGGTGCTCGGTGAGCGCCACCCGCACGGCCGCGTGGCGATGCAGGTCGATGTAGGCGCCCTGGGCCTGGGTCACCTCGGGCCGGGCGAGCCTGGCCGCTTCGGCCGCCTCCGGGCTCTCGCCGCGGGCGGCCCGCTCGGCCGCGGCCTGCGCCCGCTTGGCCTCCCTGTCGGTGAGCCAGCCCTCGTGGACCTCGACCTCGCCCTTGACCCCGATCGTGATGAACACCTTGCCCCCCTTGGCCTTGGGCGTTCGGGCGTGCTTCCAGCTGTAGAACGGCTCGCCCACGTCAAGCACCTCGACCTCGCTCCAGCCGTCGGCCAGCAAGGCCTCCCGCCAGGCCGCCACCGCCTCGTTCTGGCAGCGCCAGAAGAGGTCGGATTCCACGAAGTAGCTGTCCTCCCCGAAGAGGTCGGCGCGGATCTGGCCGGGGTAGTCGTCCAGCGAAAACAAGGCGTGCTTGGTCGGGATCGAGGTCCCCCCGAACAGCCAGGCCTTGAGCGCCCCGCCCGTCGGCGCACGCTGTTCGGGATCGTCGAGCAGCGCCAGCCAGGCCTTCTGCTGGGCCTTGCTGGCCAGGGTCAGGTAGCGGACCGTCGCCACGTCGATCTCCTCGCGGCGATAGAGGTTGCGGATGCGCGGCAGGAGGGCGCCCAGCGCCAGGGTCCGCTTCACCACCACGTCGGACAGGCCGAAGGTGGCGGCGATCTGCTCGGCCGTGCGCCCGGACGTCACCAGCCGGGTGAAGGTCTCCCAGCAGGTCACCTCGTCGGGCGGCAGCCGGCCCAGGTTCTCGATCAGCGACGCCTCGATCGCGGCGGCGTCGTCGCCGGGCTCGAGGATGCCGATGGGAATGGGGTCGATCTCGACCCCCTCGGCGAGGGCGGCGAGCGCGGCCTTCCACCGCCGGCGGCCCGCGACGATCTCGAAGTGGTCCTCGACCACCACGCCGTCGCGAGTCGCCTCCAGCACCAGCAGGGTGAGCAGCACGCCCCTCCGGCGCACCGACGGCAGGATGTCGGAGACGTCCGGGTCGGGCCGGCCGTGATGCATGTTCAGGGGGGAGAGGGTCAGGTTGCGAGGGTCGGCGAACGCCAGTCTCATGGTCTTGCTCCTGGGGTCAGGGGTGTGAGTCGCCCGTCGCCCCCCACGCGATCTGCGGGACAACGGCGAGGGCGGCTTGCGCCGGGACGGCGCGGATCGCCCGGCCAGGCGGCCGGACAGGTCCGCCGGCGACCGCGGCCGCCGGCGAAGGGCGAAAGGGTCAGGCCGCGGCGTCGGGCGCCGGCGTGACCGTGCGGACGATCGCCTCGGCCTCGCGGATCGAACCGCAGCGGCGGGCGATGTCGGCCCACCGCGAGATCGGCAGCCGACCCTCGAAGTGGACGTCGCGTTCGATGGTCAGGCCGAACGGCAGGGTCACGGACGTGAGCTCACGCAGGCTGACCGAGCCGAGCTCGACGCAATCCATGTCGAGGTCGCACAGCCCGAACATCGTGTCCCCGTCCGGATCCAGCTCGGTGATGAGCCAGGTTCCCGGCCCCGCCGGGTTGAACAGCTTCAGGACCGGGACCGGGTCGCCGTCCGGCTCCGCGGCGTTGGCGGCGAGCTGCGGCCGCAGAGCCTCGGGGATGAGGACAAGGCCGTCGTCGTCAGGGCTGGTGGTCATGGGCGGGGTCTCCGGGCCGGCGGCCCGGACCTCCCGTCCGCCGCGCCCGCCCCGCGAGGCCCTTCCTCCCCCTCCGGCCCGCCCCGGCCCGCCGGAACCTCATTCCAGTCCCGCCAAGGCCGCGGCGGCAGCCGGATCTCGGCGCGCACACCCTGGCCCCTGAGGCGCCGCGCCAGGTCCGCCGCCGCGGCCTCGCCGGGTCGGCCGCGATCGGCGGCGATCAGCACGACCTCCACCCCCGCCGGCGCCCGCCAGCGGCCCAGACTGCGCGCCGAGAGCAGCGCCCAGGCCGGCAGGCCGAAGCGGTGCGCCGCGGAGAGGCAGGTGAAGACTCCCTCGCCCACCAGCAGGCGCTGCGCGGCCGGCCAGAGCCGGACCGCCGCGCCGGAGGGCGCGAGGCCCACGGTCTTGCGCGGGATCGCCAGCCGCGCCCGCTCGCCGTCGGGCGCGAGGTAGGTCACCTCGACGCCGACGAGTTCGCCGCCCGGGTCGCGGATGGCGGCCAGCAGGGCCGGCCGTCGCGCGCCCGCGTCGGCGTAGACCGCCGCCGCCACGCCCGGATGATGCCGCAGCCCGCCGGGCGGCGCGGCCACGCCGCGGCGCTCCAGGTGGCGCGCCGACAGGGTCCGGCCCAGCGGCCGGGCGTCGTCCCAGAGGCGGCGGGCCACCTCGAGGCGGGCGCGGACGGAGAGCACCGGCGGCTCGCCGCCATCCACGCCACCCGCCGCCCCGCCGCGAAGCCGGCCGTCCGGCTCGATCAGGCCGCGGGCGGCCAGGTCGGCCAGGACGTCGCGCCAGTCGTCCTCGGCGAAGGAATGGGCCACCACCCGCCCGCCGGTCAGCAGCAGCGACACCGAGCGGTCGCCGGGCTGGTGGCCCGGCCCCGGGACGTTGGCGCGCCGGCCGCCGGCGTAGAGGTCGCCGCCGAGCGCCCGGACGATGCCGGCCAGGGTCCGGACCCCGCTCACAGGAGCCCCAGGGACCGGAAGCTCACCACGGTTTGGTCGGCGACCAGGAAGTGATCGTGGACCGCGATGCGCAGGAGCCGGCCGGCCTCCACCACCTGCCGGGTCGACTCCACGTCGGCCGCGCTCGGCGCGCCGAGCCCGCCGGGATGGTTGTGGGCGAGCACCACGGCCGAGGCGTCGAGCTCGAGCGCGCGGCGGACGATCTCCCGGGGGTAGACCGGCACGTGGTCGACGGTGCCCTCCCCCAGGACCTCGTCCCGGATCAGGCGGTTGCGCCTGTCGAGGAAGAGGCCCCGGAGCTGTTCGCGGCCCCGCCCGGCCAGGACCGTGCGCAGGTAGTCCGCGACGGCGTCCCACCCGCTCAGCGCCGGGCGCGCCCGCAGGGGCGCCGCGAGCAGACGCCGGGCCACGTCCTTCAGGAGCGCGATGCGGGCGGCCTGTTGCGCCGGGACCCGGCGCGCCAGGGCCGCCGGAGTGGCGGCCAGCACCTCCGGCAGCGACCCGAACTCCGCGAACAGCGCGGCGGTCTCGGCGGCGCCGAGGCCCACCGCGACCTGCAGGGCCTCCGCATCGTCCAGGGCGTCCGGCCCGGAGGTCACGAGCCGGGCGAGCGCCTCGGCGTTGCGGGAAGGGATTCGGGCCATGGCGGCGCCCTCGGCGAAACCGGCCCCCAAGGCGGGGCCGCTTCCCGACGTCCTCCCTCCGCCTCCCTCAGCGGGGGCGTTGCGGGGCAGGCTGTGCCAAAACTCGCGCTCGCCGCTGGCGCGGACGCCGCATCGAGCCGGCCGTTTAGGCCGGCGGTGTCAGGCGCGCCGGACCAAAGACGTTCACCGCGTGGATGATGTTGAACGCCAGGATGGAGAGCGCCGCCTCTGCCTTTACTGCTCTGAGGCCGCGGGTAAGGAACCGGCCACCTCCCGACATTCGCTTGATCGTGCCGAACGGGTGCTCAACCGTGCATCGGCGCGTCACCATCAGGCTTGGATTGGCGTAGATCCTCGCCTCCATGCGATCGAGCGCTGCCTGGTCGAACAGGCGATGAATCGTTCGCTGAGCGCCTGCGGTGCATCGCGGTTTCAAGCGGCAGTCCCTGCACGCGGTCGTTCGATAACGGATGGCGCGATTGCGGGTGTGTTTTCCGGAGGGTTTCAGCGTCTGGCCCGCCGGACACCGGATGGTGTCCGACGCCTCGTCGTAGGCGAACTGGGTCGGCCGGAAGAAGTCAGTGTTCATGGCGCCGCGCTTGATCGGTGCCGCGACCTCGATGCTGTCGCGCTCGCACTCGGCTATCGCCTGGGCGTTCGAGTAGCCGCCGTCTGCCAGAACAGTCAGACGGTCGACCTGCAACACCTCCATCGTCGCCAGCGACATTGGGTGCAGAAGCTGGCTGTCGTTCGCTTCGTTGGCGACATCGTGGTGGACGATCAGACCGCTATCCACGTCCACGACGCTTTGCATGTTGTAGCAGGGCATTTTGGGGGAATGCGCGTAGCCCATCGGCTTGGCATCGGGCTCGCCAAAGACGAGCACCTTCTCGTCGCGTTCCGCCAAAACTTCCTGGCGCCGCGCCAGTCGGTCCTTGCGCCGGCCTAGGGCGGCGATCGCGTCGGTGAACGCCTGCCGGTGCATTGGCTGATCGTCGAAGCCTTGGGTCACGGCTTCATCCACGGCGTCGAGCCGGTCCAGGTAGTAGGCGATCTCCTTTTCGGTATGGGCAAGGTCGCGAGCCAGCCGCTCGGCGCCGGCGATGTTCTTGGGGCTGGCGACGGCTCGCATCTTCGTCCCGTCCAGCGCCACCATCCGACCGGTGATCAGGCCGCCATCCAGGCAGAACTGTATGAAGGCTGCGCTCGCCGCAACGATGGCTTCGGGGCTGTCATGCCGAAAGGCGGCGATGGTGCGATAGTCGGGCGCTAGCCGCTTCATGAGCCACAGCGCTTCGAGGTCGCGGGTGCAGGCGCGCTCGAGATGCCGGGAGGAGCGAACCTGGTTGAGGTAGCCCCAGACATACAGCCGAAGCATGTCGCCAGGATGGTAGCCGGGCCGGCCGGTCGCCGCCGCGACAGTACGAACAAAGCCGAGCTCCGCGAGGTCGAGACTGCCAACGAACGCGTCGACAACTCGCACCAGGGATTCGGGAGCGACGTAGTCCTCGATGCAGGGAGGCAGCAGGCTGACCTGGGTGCGATCCGTTCCTTCCAAGAAGCTCACGCGAACCCCCGCCGTAGTTTCATAGCTCGTTGATTCTACTGTGATTTGATCGCGATATCCATTTCGCAAGGTCACGGTCCGCCCGACGGCAGGCTTCGACGACGGCAGGTTGTGAATGTTCAGGCCGCTGGCCGCTATGGCCGCCCGAACTTGCCCCATAGACGCTCGCTGCCCCACCAGAGGCCCGCGAAGCCTATGACGGTTGCACCCCCCAGGAGGCTCCAACCGTGCGGGCCAAGCGGCGCCACGCCGAGGGCGTAGGCGACCACCAGGCCCGCCATCGCCAGGAGGTAGGGTCCGGTGACGCGGCAGTGGATGCGGCCGCACCGCCGCGCGTTTAGCAGGCAGGCCACGCCCATCCAGGCGAGCATGGCCGTCCAGACCACGGCCCGAAGCACGGGCTCCAGCAGCACGGCCGCGAGCATCGCCACGCCCGGGATCGCCCAGAGCGCGACGAACGCGCGCCAGTCGCTGGCCCAGTCTTTGGCACCGGCAGCCGCGCCGCACTCACCCATCGCCGCAGCAGGCGGCGGCCCCGCCGCTGGCCCGCGCTTCCTGGATCGGCGGACAGGGCACGTCGGCATAGGAACAGTAGACGCAGCAGTCGCCCGGCTTGGGCTTGAGGACCGCGCCGCAGCCCTGGCAGTCGTAGAAATACTGGCAGGCGTCGGTCGGCATGGTCTCCGTCGCCTGGTGGCCGCAGTGCGGACAGGTGAGCGTGGAGCGGAGGTGGACCTGCACCTCGCTCATGAGCGCGCGCTCCGAATCAGGGCCAGGGCCCAGGGTTCGATGATCGGCTGCCAGGCGAGGGCCAAGAGGACTAGGACGGTCGCCGCGCCGAGCAGGCCGACAGCGAGCCGCGAGGGCGCGGCGCAGGCGCTGTCCACCCGGCATTTCCGCGCCCGCCGCCAGGTCAGCACCCAGCCCATGCCGACTACGCCGAGCGCTGCCAGCGTGATCCAGGTGCGCTGACCGGCGATCCAACTCAGGCCACCCAGACCGAGTCCAGCCAACGCCAAGGACATCGGCAGGACGCAGCACGCGGCCCAGGCGAAGACCGCCCCCGCCGCCGCGGCAACCGCCGCCCAGCTCAGGCCGGTCTCGGCGGATTTGCCGCTCGGTCCGTCTCGTCGAAGCCCGCTGCTCGCCGTCATGCCGTCGCCTCCTGGTGCGATGCGGACGAGGATGCCATCTGTAGCGACTACAGACTCAAGCCCCAATCGAAAGGCGATCCTCCATGGCCGACCAGGCGATCCAGATCGGCGAACTCTCGCGCCGCACGGGCTGCAACATCGAGACAATTCGCTACTACGAGCGGATCGGCCTGATGCCGGCCCCGCCGCGAAGGGGCCGCTATCGCAGCTATGGCGGCGAAGACGTGGGCCGCCTGGGCTTCGTGCGCCGAGCGCGCGAGCTGGGCTTCACGCTGGACGAGGTTCGCGCGTTGCTGGGGCTCGCCGCCAGCGGCCAGGCGTCCTGCGCCGAGGTGAGGGACCTCGCGGCCTCGCACCTGCAGGACGTGCGCGCGCGGATCGCCGACCTCAAGCGAATGGAGCGGGTCCTTGCCGGCTCGGTACGGGCCTGCGACGCCGGTCAGGACCCAGGCTGTCCGCTGATCCACGCGCTCTACGCCGTGTAGCGGCGGCGATGCGGCAGACGCCGCTCGCCACGGGTTTTCGCACAGCCTGGGGGGCGCGGCCCCCGCTCGAAGGGGTCGGCCGAGACGCCGGGCTCGGGCGCAGGGGAAGGCCTTCCCCTACCCCGCCTTGTCGAACCCGCTCTCAGGCCACGGCCGCCGCATCAGGCCCGCCCGCTGATCGGCGCCGCGCACGCTCAGCACATAGGGCAGGAAGTTCTGCACGCTCTCGTCGTTCGTGCCGTTGATGCGGATGACGAAGGTCTCGCCCTCGTAGGCGCCGCTGCGCGCGTACTGCAGGAAACCCCACCAGCGCGCCTCGTGCTCGGTGATCCGGTGCTCCCGATGGGCGGCCCGCAGGGCCTCGACCAGCTCGGCCGGCATCTCCGTCATGATCCTGACGATCTCGTCGCCGGCGTACTGTTTCATGGCCCCGTCTTAGCCGCCCGCCGGGATTCGCCGTGCGGACGCGACGCCGCAGGGCCGCCGCGCTCAGCCGGCCGTCCCCGCAGTCGCCGGGGGCTTGTAGGCCAGGAGCCGCAGGGCGTTCGCCACGACGAGCAGGGTCGAGCCCTCGTGGAAGACGACGGCGGCGCCGATCTTGAGTCCGAACAGGGTGGCGGGAATCAGCAAGGCCACCATGCCGAGGCTCGCCCAGAGGTTCTGCCTGATGATGCGGCTCGTCTGCCGGCTCAGGCCCACCGCGAACGGCAGATGCCGCAGGTCATCGGCCATGAGCGCGACATCGGCGGTTTCGAGGGCCACGTCGGATCCCGCCGCGCCCATGGCGATCCCGACGGTGGCGTTGGCCATGGCCGGCGCGTCGTTGACGCCGTCGCCGACCATCGCGACCAGGCCCTCCTTCTCGCGCATGGCCTTGATGAAGGCGACCTTGTCCTCCGGCATCAGGCCGCCGATGGCCTCGTCCAGGCCAAGCTTGGCCGCCACCGCGTCCGCGACGCCCTGGTTGTCGCCGGACAGCATCACGATCCGGCGCAGGCCGAGACCGCGCAGCCGCGCGATGACCTCCCCAGCGGCTTCACGGGGCGTATCGAGCAGGCCGAGGACGCCCAGATAGCGGTCACCCGATCGCACGACCATGACCGTGCGGCCCTGCTTTTCGAGTCTGCCGGCCTCGGCGGCGATCTCCTCGGGAAGTCCGCCCCCCTCGAGCGCATCGAAGAGCTTCGGCTTGCCGACGTGAACGTCTTTCCCGCCCACGCGCGCACGAACGCCCTGACCCGTCAGGCTCTCGACAGCTTCCGCCAACGGAAGGGGCGCATCGCCAAGACGCTCACGCGCCGCCGCAACGACGGCGGCCGCCAGGGGATGATCGCTCTGCGCCTCCACCGCGGCGGCGGCGCCCAGCAGCTCCGTCTCCGTGGCCCCGATCGCCGGGACGACGTCGGTGACCTTGGGCTTGCCCTCGGTCAAGGTCCCGGTCTTGTCGAAGGCGAGGGCGGTGAGCGTGCCGAGGTTCTCCAGAGGGCCCCCGCCCTTGACCAGCACCCCGCCCCGGCCGGCCCGGGCGACCCCGCTGAGCACCGCGCTCGGCACGGAGATCGCCAGGGCGCAGGGGCTGGCCGCGACCAGCACCGCTATGGCGCGGTAGAAGCTGACGCTGAACGGTTCGTCGAGCACGACAAAGGCCAGCATGAGGACGCCGACCAGGACAAGCACCGAGGGCACGAAGATGCGCTCGAAGCGGTCCGTGAACCGCTGGGTCGGCGATCGCTGGGCCTCGGCCTCGGCGACCATTCTCACGACGCGTGCGAGCGTGGACTCCGCAGCGCGGCGCGGCACCTTCACCTCGAGCGCGCCGGCCCCGTTGATGGTCCCGGCGAAGACCCGATGCTCCGGCGCCGCCCGGTCGAACTCGGCGTCCGCCGGCGCCGGTCGCTTGTCGACGGGCACGCTCTCACCGGTCACCGGAGCCTGGTTGACGCTGCTTTCGCCGGCCACCACCAGGCCATCGGCGGGCAGGCGCTCGTTCGGCCGGACGAGGAGGATGTCGCCGAGCTGCAGTTCCGCGACCACGACGTCCTCGACCTGGCCGGCGCGCTTGCGGGTGGCGCGTTCGGGTGCGAGCTCCGCGAGGGCCTCGATCGCGCGTCGGGCGCGACCCATGGCGAAGTGCTCCAGGGCATGTCCGAGGCTGAACAGGACGAGCAGCAGCGCGCCCTCCGCCCATTGCCCCAGGGCGGCGGCCCCGGCCGCCGCCACCAGCATCAGCGTGTCGATCTCGAACCGGCGGCGGCGCAGGTTTCCGAGCGCTTCCCGGAGCGTGAAGAAGGCTCCGAAAACATAGGCCAGCCCGTAGAAGGTGAGGGACGGGACGCCCGGACCGCGCAGGGAGAGTCCCCAGCCGACAAGGAGCGCGACGCCGGCGAGCCCCGCGAAGGCCAGCTCGGTATGCTCTCCGAAGAACCCTCTCGGCTCATGCGGGTGGCCGTCGCGGGCCTTCTCTGGAGGAATCGCCTCCGCGCCGCGATCTATCAGCCTGCGCAGGGCGTCTTCGCTGACGACGTCCGCATCGAACTCCATCACGGCGAAGCCCGTGGGCGCGACTTCGGCGTAGAGCACGCCCGACGTGGCCCGCAGGCGCTCGGCCAAAATCCGCGCGGCCCGGGCATGCAGGGGCCCGGCGAGCCGCAAGGTCAGGTGCGCGTAGCGATCGCCGACGTCGGCGCCCTCGCGCCTGGCCATGGCCCGGACCTGCGACGGGGAAAGCTGCGCCGGATCGAAATGAATGCACAACTTGCCGCGGTCCGGTGACGGGCCGCGCTTGACGTGCGCCTCGGTGACGCCGCCACGCGCCTTGAGGTTGGCGATCGAGGCCTCGACGCAGCGGCCGCAGGCCCCGGCGTCCCGCGGCAGCAGGACGGGGATCTCGAGGCGGAGCTTTCCGTTGGCCATGGCGGTTCCTTCGCGCGAATGCGACGGGGCGCGCTTGGGCGACGCCCATGCGGGCAAAGGCTTCGGTCCCCGCCAATGTCCGGTACAGCCGTTCGACGAGGGTCGCCACCGCCGCGCCCGGCGCCCAGGCAGGGACAACGCCTGCGCCGGGCCGCAGCGGGGACGCGCGTCCGACGCCCCGCCACGCCGGACGCAGGGGTCATCCTGCCTCTCCCACGGGGCGGACGGAGCCGCAAACCCGGCGTCGCCGCCTAGGGTCCCCGGGGGCGTTGCGCTGGTGGCGGCCGCGCCGGGAGGTGATCGGCGAGGTCACCGCGCCCCGCCGGCGTCACCCACGGATCGCCGCCGTCGCGAGGCGACGCCGCCCGCTTGGCGGGGTCGCCATCCTCATGCCGGCGCCCCCACGTCCCGCGCCAGACGCCGACGCGCGAGCACGCGTCCGGCGAAGGCCGGCAGGACCACCAGGGTGAGCACGGTCGCGGTCAGCAGCCCGCCGATCACCACCGTGGCCAGGGGCTTCTGCACCTCGGCGCCCGCGCCCTGGGCGATGGCCATGGGCATGAAGCCGAGGATCGCCACGAGGGCGGTGGTCAGGACCGCCCGCAGCCGCCGCATCGCCCCGTCGAGCGCCGCCGCATCGGGTGCCAGCCCCGCGTCGAGCCGCTCGCGGATCGCCTGCATCAGCACCAGGCCGTTGAGCGTCGCCACGCCGGAGACCGCGATGAACCCCACCGCGGTCGAGACCGAGAACGGCATGCCGCGCAGCAGCAGGGCGAAGGCGCCCCCGATGAGGGCCAGGGGTACGCAGGCGAACACCAGGGCCGCCTGCGCCGCCGAGCCGAGGGCGAAGTAGAGCAGGACCGCGATCAGCACGAAGACCACGGGCACGACGATCGCCAGCCGCGCCTCGGCCCGCTGCAGGTTCTCGAACTGGCCGCCCCAGTCGAGCCACGCCCCGGGCGGCGGCCTCACCTGCGCCGCCACGGCGGCCTGGGCGTCGGTGACGAAGCCGCCGAGGTCGCGGCCGCGCACGTTGGCCTGGACGACGATGCGGCGCTTGCCGTTCTCCCGGCTGATCTGGTTGGGCCCCTCGCCCTCGCGGAAGCGGACGACCGAGCCCAGGGGCACGAAGCTCGCCCCGTCGTTCACCGCCAGCGGCGTCTGGGCCACGGCCGCCAGGTCGTTGCGGGCCGCGTCCGGCAGGCGCACGACCACGGCGAACCGCCGATCGCCCTCGAACACGCGGCCGGCCTCGCGCCCGGCCAGCGCGATCTGCACCGCATCGGCCGCGTCGGCGGCATGCAGCCCGTAGAGGGCCGCGGCCGCCCGGTCGACCTCGGCGGTGACCATGGGCAGGCCCGAGACCTGCTCGACCCGCACGTCGGCCGCGCCGCGCGTCCTGCGCAGCACCGCGGCGATCTCGTTCGCCGTGCGCTCCATGGCCGCGAAGTCGTCGCCGTAGACCTTGACCGCCACGTCCGAGCGGACGCCGGAGATCAGCTCGTTGAACCGCATCTGGATCGGCTGGGTGACCTCGTAGGCGTTGCCGATCTGAGTCCCGGCGACCTTCTCGATCTTCTCCACCACCTCGGCCTTAGAGAGGCTGCGGTCCGGCCAGTCCTTCTCCGCCTTCAGCACCACGAAGTTGTCGGTGATGCTGGGCGGCATGGGGTCGGTGGAGACCTCGGCGGTCCCGGTCTTGGAGAACACGAAGGCCACCTCCGGGACGGTGAGCAGGGCCTTCTCGAGCCGCCGCTGCATCTCGACGGATTGCTCCAGCGAGGCGCTCGGCACGCGCAGCGCCTGCAGGAGGACATCCTTCTCGTCGAGGGTCGGGATGAACTCCCGCCCAAGCGTGAGGAAGGCGACGAAGCCCAGGAGGACGGCGACGCCGGCGCCCACCCCCACCTGCCGGGGCCGCGCGATGGCCCAGCGGGTGGCCGGCGCCACCCAGCGCCGGGCCAGGACCTCGGCCTTGGTCTCGTGGGCCTTGGCCGGCGGCTTCACCCAGAGCGCGGTCATGGCCGGCACGAAGGTGAAGGTCAGGACGAAGGCGCCGGCCAGGGCCAGCATGACCGTGGCGGCCATCGGCTGGAACATCTTGCCCTCGATGCCCTCCAGGGCCAGCAGCGGCGCATAGACCAGCAGGATGATCGCCTGGCCGAAGGCGGCGGGCCGGACCATCTGCCTGGCGGCCGCCACCGCCTCCTCCAGGCGCTCGGCCACGGTCAGGTCGCGGCCCGCCGCCTCACGGCGCAGGCCCATGCGGGTGAGGGTGTTCTCGACCACCACCACCGCGCCGTCGACCAGCAGGCCGAAGTCGAGGGCCCCCAAGCTCATCAGGTTCCCGCTCACCCCGAAGCGGTTCATCCCGATGACGCCCATCAGGAAGGCCAGGGGAATGACCAGGGCGGTGATCACCGCGGCGCGGACGTTGCCGAGCAGGACGAACAGCACGGCGATGACCAGGAGCGCGCCCTCGGCCAGGTTCTTCTGGACGGTGCGGATGGTGCGGTCGACGAGGTCGGTGCGGTTCAGCACCTCCTTCACCGCCACGCCGGGCGGCAGCGACGGGGCGATGGCCTTGAGGCGCTCGCTCACCGCGTGCGCCACGGTCCGGCTGTTTTCGCCGGCCAGCATCAGGGCGGTGCCGATGACCACCTCCTCGCCGTTCTCCTGAGCGGCGCCCAGGCGGACCGCCTGGCCGAGCTCGACCTGGGCGACGTCGGAGACCCGCACCACAAGCCCGCCGCGGTTGGTGACGGGGGCGGACGCCAGGTCCGCCAGCGAGGTCACCCGGGCGTCGGCGCGGACCACGAAGGCCTCGCCGCCGCGGGAGATGTAGCCGGCGCCCGCGACGGTGTTGGCGTGCTCGACGGCCTCCACCAGCTCGTTGAGGCCGACGCCGTAGGCCGCCAGCCGCGCCGGGTCCGGGCGGACGGCGTACTCCTTCACATAGCCGCCGATGGTGTCGATGCCGGCCACCCCCGCCGTGGTCCGCAGTTGCGGGGTGACGATCCAGTCCTGAACGGTGCGCAGGTAGGTGGCCTTCTGGCGCTCGGTGACCAGCCGCTCGCCCTCTGGGGTCAGGTAGGAGCCGTCCGGCTGCGGGCCGGGGACGCCGGCCCGGGCGGCCTTCACCGGCCGGAACTCCACCGTCCACATCAGCACCTCGCCCAGCCCCGTGGTGATCGGGGCCAGCTCCGGCTTGGCGTCGGCGGGCAGCTCCTCGCGAACCGCCTCGACCCGCTCGTTCACCTGCTGGCGGGCGAAGTAGATGTCCGTGGAGTCCTTGAACACCGCGGTGATCTGGCTGAAGCCGTTGCGCGAGATCGAGCGCGTCTCGAGGAGCCCCGGGATCCCGCCCAGGGCCGTCTCCACCGGGAAGGTCACCCGCTGCTCGATCTCCTCCGGCGACAGGGCCGGGGCGATGGTGGTGACCTGCACCTGCTTGTTGGTGATGTCCGGCACCGCGTCGATGGGCAGCCGGAACAGCTCGGAGACGCCGACGGCGGCCACCAGCAGGGTGACGAGCACGACGGCGATGCGATGGCGCACCGAGAGCGCCACGAGTTTGCTGAGCATGGCGGTCAGTCCTCGTGCTCGGCTTCGCCCTTGGAGAGCTCGGCCTTGAGGACGAAGGCGCCGCGGCCGGCGATGCGCTCGCCGCCCTTCAGCCCGCCGACGATCTGGGTGAAGCCCGCGCCGAACCGCCCCGGCGTCACCGGTTGCGCCCGGAAGCCGCCCGCCTCGGCGATGAACACCACCGGCCGGCCGGCCAGGGTCTGCACGGCCTCGGCCGGGACGGTGGGGTAGCCGCCGGCCTCGGTGGCGACGGCGGCGCTGACCGCCGCCCCGGGCGTGAGGCGCCCGCCGCTCGGGCGGGCGCGCACCATGGCCGCCCCGGTGGCGCCCTGCGCCATGGGCGCCACGCCCACGATCACCGCATCGGCCTCGGACCCGTCGGGCCCGATCACCCTGAGCGGCGCGCCCACCTTGAGCTTCGCGGCCGCTTCGGGCGGCGCGTGGAACACCACCTCGACCAGGGCCGGATCGGCCACCTCGGCGACGGGGCCGCCCTGGGCGACGAAGCCGCCCGGAGCCACCTGCAGGCCGGTCACCACCCCGCCGATGGGGCTGCGGACCACGATCTCGCCGGAGGCGCCCGGCGCCCCGGCGGCCGCGGCCTTGGCCCGCGAGGCGACGGCCTCGGCGCTGGCGCGCGCCGCCGCCGCCCGCGCGGCCTCGAAGTCCTGGCGCGCGGTGACCCCGGCCTTGAAGAGGCGCTCCTCGCGCGCCAGGGCGGCCCGCGCCGCCTCGGCCTCGGCGCCGGAGGCGATCGACTCGGCGCGGATAGCCGCGCCGTCGGCGCTGCGGATGACCACGAGGCCCGCGCCGGGCTCCACGCTGGCGCCCGGCGAGATCAGCAGGCGCACAATCGAGCCGGATACCGGCGCGGCGACGGCGGCCCGCGCGCTCGGCGCGGCCTCGACCCGGCCGGTCAGCCGCAGGTCCCCGGCGCCGCCGTGGGCCACGGTGACCACGGCGATCCCGGCGGCGCTCGCCTGCTGCGGCGTCAGCTTCACCACGTCGCCGCCGCCCTCGGCGTGCTCTTCGCCATGTTCGGCTTCGGCCTCGGCGGCCGGCGGCCGGTCGGTCCATTTGGCGAGGCCGAAGCCCGCGCCCAGGGCGACCGCCACGGCCGCGGCGGTCAGGAGGGTTCTCTTGTCCAGGGACATCTCAGGCTCCGAAAGGGGTGCGCCCGGTCAGCCGGGCGATCTCGGCTTCGGCGCGGACGCGCGCCAGCCGGGCGTCGAGGGTGCGGACCCGGGCGGCGGCCAGGGCGCGTCGCGCGCTCGACAGTTCAAGCAGGGGCAGGCGACCGGCCTCGTAGCCGAGGCGCGCCAGCCGATAGGCCTCGGCGGCGGCCGCCTCGCCGGCGCTCGCCGCCTCGACCCGGGCGGCGGCGCTGCGCGCCTGCGCCTGGGCCGCGCGCAGGTCCGCCACGGCGTCGAACTCGGCCTGCCGCAGGCGCGCCTCGGCGCCTGACAGCTCTGCGCGGGCCGCCTGCGTGGACCCGCGGTTGCGGTTGAAGAGCGGCAGCGGCGTGGAGATCCCGGCCACGAAGGCGGTGGCGTCGTCGCCCGCCAGCCGCCGCACGCCCGCCGAGACGGTGACGTCCGGGACGGCCTGGCGCGCCTCCACCCGGACCCGGGCGGCCGCGGCGTCTCGCGCCGCGCGCGCCGCCGTCACCCCGGGCGCGGGCGCCTCACCGCCGGCCGGCGTAGTCGCGGCCCGCGTCAGCAGGCTCTCCGAGACCGCGTCGAAGGCCACCGGCGAGCCGACCTGGGCCGACAGTTTCGCGAAGGCCGTGTCCCGCGCGGCGAGCGCCTCGTCGCGTTCGGCGCGGGCCGCGTCGCGTTCGGCGGCGGCCTGCAGCGCCCGAAGCTCCGCCTCGCGGCCGGCGTCCACCAGCTGCCGGGCGGCGCGCGCGTCCGCCTCGGCCGCCTGCAGCGCCTCGTCGGCCTGGCCGAGCTTGGCCGCGGCGGCCTCCGCCTCGGCGTAGGCCACGGCGAGCTGGGCCGCGAACTCGGTGTTGGCGAGATCGGCGCCCGCGCGCGCCGCCAGCACGCCGCTGCGGCCGGCCAGCACGCGGGCCTGGCGCTTGCCGCCGAGTTCCAGGGTCTGCGACAGCGACGCCGTGGTTTCGGCGAAGTCCAGCCCGCCATAGGGCCCCGAGCCCGAGACGTTCTCGACCTCGACGCCGAGGACGGGGTTCGGCCGGGCGCCGGCCTGGCGGGCGAGACCCTCGGCCTGGGCGACCTGGGCGGCGGTTTCGGCGAGGCGCGGCGCATTCGCCCGCGCCTGGGCGAGCAGGTCCGCGTACGGCGGCGCGGGTTCGGCCCAGGCGGCGGACGCGCCGAAGGCCGCGAGCAGGAGCAGCGCCGCGCGGGGCGGGCTGCGGAAAGTCGGAAGCATGATATCCCTCGTGAGCGTGACGGATGGGGCGCGCGCGGTGGCGTGCGATCCGTCAGGCTCGGGGCGGTCGCTTGAGCCCGTAGGTCGGCTCGGAGGTTGGCGGGCGCCCCGTCGCCAGGGCGTTGTCGGCGGCCGCGAGGCGCACCGGCCGCTCGGCGGCGACGCCCACGGCGGCGACGTACGGGGTCGGATGGTGGCAATGGCCGTGCAGGCAGACGCCCTTGTCCTCTGGGGACGGCGCGCCGCCGTCAGGGTGCGACACGAGGTCGGCGCCCGCATCCGCAGTGGGCGTCAGCATCGCCAGCGTCGCGCTCAGGCTGTCCTCGTCACGGCAGAGCAAGCCGTCCAGCGCCGGCCCGAAGGTCAGCAGGGTCAGCACGAGCGCGGCCAGCGTCATGCCGACCTTCCGCCACCAGGATGAGCCCAGAACCATCACGCGGCTATACCGGCGCAGCCGGCCGACGGGAATGCGTTACAAAATCCGCTTCGGCCAGGGCCGCCCGGCGTTCGTCGCGCGCCTGCACCGCGATCTGCCAAGCCGAGCGCAGGAACACCGCGGCCAGCAGCACGCCCACGGCCAGGTCCGGCCAGCGCGACCCGGTCACCGTCACGGCGACGCCGGTCGCGGCGACGGCCAGGCACTGGATCAGATCGTTACGCGTGCAGAGCCACACGGACCGCACGTTGGCGTCGCCCTCGCGGAAACGCACCAGCAGCAGCGCAGCCATCAGGTTTGCCGCGGCCCCGAACAGCCCGAGGCCGGAGATGGCGGTCCCTTCGGGTGCGGCGCCGGACAGGGCCCGCCATAGGGCTAGGCCGAGGATGCCGAGCGCCATCAGGGCGAGGCTTGCGCTCTTGAAGAAGGCAGCCCCAGAACGGACATCCACGCTTTTGCCGATCACCCACAGGCTGAGGGCGTAGGTGGCGGCGTCGGCCGCGAAGTCGAGGGTATTGGCGGCCAAGGCCGCCGAGTTGGCGAGCCAACTCCCCACCGCCACAACCCCGAACCCCAGGACGTTGATTGCGATGACCGCCCTCAGCGCGCGGCGGTAGGCCGGCGAAGCGCCGTCGAAGGCCACATTGCTTCCGCAGCATCCATGGACGGGGGTCGTGTCGGAGGTGGAACAATTCGACATGACGCCATTCATGCATCCTCTAGCCACTAGAGGAGCAAGGCCCTATTTTCGCCCGATGCAGTCCGCCCCGCTGAGCATCGGCAAGCTCGCTCGCCTAACCGACGTGAAGATCCCGACGATCCGCTTCTACGAGCAGATCGGGCTTCTGCCCGAGCCCGACCGGACTGAAAGCGAGCGGCGGGTCTACGGTGACGCCGCGGTGCGCCGGCTGTCCTTCATCAAGCACGCGCGGCAGCTCGGGTTCTCCGTCGAGGCGATCCGCGCGCTGCTGGCGCTAACCGACGATCCGGACCGCCCCTGCGAAGAGGCGAACGCCCTGGCGGCGGAGCAGCTGGCCGAGGTGGAAGAGAAGATCAGCCGCCTGACAGCGCTGCGCGCCGAGTTGCAGCGCATGGTGGCCGCGGGGTGTCATGGCCGGGCGGGCGACTGCCGGGTGATCGAGGCGCTGAGCGACGATAGCCAGTGCGAGCATGGACGGCCGCTGAACCTCGCGGAGGTCTGATGTGAGCGACGCCTGCCCGCACAATGGGGCGGACCAACCCTCCGGCACGGACGTGATCCGCGCGGTGGACGCGGCCGCGGCGCGCTGCGCGGCGGCCGGAGAGCGATGGACGGAACCGCGACGGCGGACCTTCGAGCTGCTGGCTCAGGCCGGACGCCCCGTGAAGGCCTATGACCTCATCGCGAACTATGGCGGCGGCAAGAGCACGAAGCCGCCCACGGTCTACCGAGCCCTGGAGTTCCTGGAGAGCCAAGGCTTGGCGCACCGGCTGGAGTCCATGAACGCCTATGTCGCGTGCGCCGGTGGCCACGATCACAACCACTCCGCCGCGTTCGTGATCTGCGAGTGCTGCGGCGCGTCGCGGGAGCTAGGAATGGATCTCGCACAAGGGGTGCGACCTCAAGCCGAGACCCAGGGCTTCGCCCTGCGGTCAGTCGTGCTGGAAGCCCACGGCCGCTGCCCCGCCTGCACAGTGCCGAACGCTCAGTCCCGCCTGTAACCCGCTGTAACGGCGCCGAAACCGTTCAGTACGGGGCGCCCCCCGACGAGTGACGGCAAGCTCCCCGCATAAACTGGGGGATGACCACGCAATGGTAAGACTGACGGCCGACGCGACCGGGAAACGAGCTTTGCTTGCTGCCGCCATAAGCTTGGCGGCGTCCGTCGGCAACGCCTGGGCTGCTGACGCGGAAGTGGAGGAACTGGTCGTCACCGGCCGCCTCGAAGAGACCTTGCCTCAGGAACTCGGCCGCTACGGCCATCGGGTCGAGATGGTGAGCGGCGAGGAGATCGATCGGCGAGGCCACACCGACGTGGGCCAAGCGCTGCAGTCCAGCCTGCCGGGCCTGTCGCTCATCCCGCAGAGCGGCCCCTTCAGCTACAACGTCGCCTCATTGCAGGGATCGCGGCCGGGCGAGATCCTCTACCTCGTCGACGGCGTCCGGATCTCAAACCGGCTCTACAACACCACGCCGCCGCTCGACACCGCGCCGGCCCACATGGTCGGACGCATCGAGCTGCTGGAAGGCGGCCAGGGGCTGTTCTACGGCACTCAGGCGGTGGCTGGGGTGGTCAACATCGTCACCCGCGACTTCACCGACCAGCCCTCGGGTCGCCTCGAGATCGGGATCGACACCAACGAGGCCATCACCGCGAGCGGCTACTACTCGGCTGCCCTCGGTGGCCACCGCCTCATCGCCTTTGCCAGCCGCGACGAGGCGACCGGTTACCGAGTGTTCTCGGACGATCAGGTCCAGCCCAGCCTGGCCGACCGCCACCGCGGCTACCGGATGACGAGCGGCGGGCTCAAGTGGGCCTACGATATGACCGAAGCCCTGCGGCTGTCGGCCAGTTACACCCATACCGAAGGCTTCGCGGAGCTGGCGCGGCCGAACCTGGTTTCCGAGAACCTCAACACCCGCAACGAAGAGATCGCCTGGGCCAAGGTCGACTTGGACGTGAACGACCGGCTCAGCCTGTTCGTGAAGGGCTACTGGCATGACTGGGACAGCACCTTCAACCAGACGAACACCGGCCTGGGCGGTCCCATCGTGGTGTCCGACAAGGAGAAGTGGCAGTTCGAGGACTACGGGCTGAACACCCTGGCCCGCGCCACCCTGCAGCCGGGCCTGGAGCTTTGGGGCGGCTACGACGTCCAGCGCTACGGCGGCTTCGACGACGTGCTGATCATCCTCCCGCGGAAGGAGACGGCGCATGCCGTCTTCGCCCAGGTGCGCGCCGGTCCCGAGATGATCCCAGGCCTCCACCTCGCCGCCGGCTTCCGGCACAACATGTCGAAGTCCAGCGACGACGCCACGATCTGGAACGTCTCCGGCCAGTTCGACATCAGCGACGCCCTCTTTGTGCGCGCCGCGGGCGGAACCTCGTTCCGGCTCCCGGATGCCGAGGCCCTGTTCGCCCAGGACCCGCTAAACAACGGCGAGATCGGCAACCCCGACCTGAAGCCTGAACGGGCGCGCAACCTTAACGCCTCCGTGGGCGTCCAAGGCGGCGGCTGGCGTGGCGAGCTGATAGGCTTCTGGCGCGAGACCAAGGACCTGATCAGCTTGGCCGGGGAGACGCCGGACCCGGACGTCTTCCAGTTCATCAACCTGCCCGGCAAAGTTAAGGTCCGCGGGTTCGAGGCGGTGGTTACGGGCGAGGCCAGCGACTGGCTGTCGATGAAGGCCTCCTACACTCATGCGCGAACCCGCCAGAGCGGGAGCACGCTCCAGCTGGTCGAGATCCCGCAGGACACCGCCATGGCCGCCTTCGACCTCCATGAGCCTGGTGGCGCCTACGGCGGTAGCACGACCGTGAACTGGACCGGGGACGTCTTCGACAGCCTGCCCTCCGGCATCGGCCGCGTGAACCGCGGGGACTTCACAGTGGTGGACCTGAACGCCTGGGTGAAGCTGGGCGAGCATGGGCGGTTCTCCGCCCGGCTGGAGAACGCCCTGGACGAGGACTACTCCACTCGCGTGCGCCGCTTCTTCACCGACGGAGGGTCCGCCTTCCCCGGCCGGTTCCGCGGCGTCCCGAGGACCCTGCACGTGAGCTACGCCTATTCCTTCTGAGGGCGCCTCCAACGCCCGTCGTAAAGCCTGGGCGCCCAGGTGGCTGGTGGTTACCCACCGCTATCTGGGCGTCTCTCTGGGCGCGCTCATCCTGCTGTGGGGCCTCTCCGGCATGGTCATGCTGTTCGTGCGTTATCCGGAGGTGTCCCCGCGCGAGCGCCTCGCCGCCCTGCCCCCGATTGACTGGTCTCGCTGCTGCGACTTCGGCGAGGTTCTACAAGGGCCTGTCCGGATCAACGCTGCTAGCATCGAGGACTTGGCTGGCGCGCCCGTCTTGCGCCTTGAGACGGCCGACGGCGAGCGCCTCGTCATCGACTTGTCGAGCGGTCGCCCCCTCCAGGACGTCAGCGCGGCGACGGCCCGTCTGGTGGCCGCTCGCCACGAGCGCTTCTCCCGGGAGAGCCGGGCCACCGCTGTCGAGCGCGACCAGTGGACGGTCACCGGCTATTTCAACGACCGCCGGCCGTTCTGGCGCGTTCGCCTGGCGGACGGACAGGGTACTGAGGTCTATGTGTCTCGCCGCTCGGGCGAGGTGGTGCAGCGGACCACGACGGCGTCCCGTTTGCTTAACTGGCTCGGAGCGATACCGCACTGGCTCTATCCTGCGATCCTGCGGCAGCACACCGCGCTCTGGGCGCAGGTCGTCATCTGGACCTCGCTGATCGGCGTGTTCCTGACGGTGACGGGGCTCTACCTCGGCCTTGTGGCATGGCGGCCCTTTCGCCACGGGGGGCCGTCGCCTTACCGAGGTCTGCTGAACTGGCACCACCTGACCGGGCTCGCCACTGGCGTGCTCACACTGACCTGGGTCGCAAGCGGCCTCGTCTCCATGAACCCATGGGGCTTCCTGGAGAGCCCGCCGGACCGCGCAGAGGCGCGCCTCCTGGGCGAACCGATCACCTTTGCCGAAGTCCAGTCGGCGCTATCCGACCTGGCGCAGACCAATCCGATCGCGGCCCATGTGGAACTCGCTCGGCTGCAAGGCCGCCTGTACCTCCTCAACGGCGATCAACGCCTCGACGCGCTGGCGCGCCCGGCTCCGCTCACCGAAGCCCAGCTGGCGAAGGTGGGGAGGTCCCTGGGCAACGTCGCCAGCCAGGGGCTGATCCACGCCGAAGACGCCTATTACTTCTCGCACCACGAGGCCGCCTCGCTTCCCGCCTGGCGCGTGGTCACCGAGTCCGGTGTCCGATACTACCTGGACCCGACGAGCGGCCGCTTGCTGACGACCTTTGATCCCGCGGCCAAAGCCTACCGTTGGCTGCACCTCGCCCTGCACCGCTTCGACTTCGTGCCGGGGCTACGGGCGGGGCCGGCTTGGGCGGCCGCAATGGTGATCCTTCTGGCCGGCGTCAGTTTCGGCGTGGCAACCGGTGTGTGGCTGGCCTGGCGGAGGATGGTGCACGATCTGCGCGGATTGCGGGGATCGAAGCGTCGATGAGCCGGGCCGGCCGCCTGTCAGGCCACATCAGCCCCGTTTGGGCAGCGAGCGGCTCTAGGGCGCATACTCCGCGCGTCATGCAGGGCGCGGCCCCCACAGGATCACGCCTGCGCCGATGAGGCAGACGGCGGCGCCGATCAGATCCCATCGGTCGGGCGGGCGCTGCTCCACCACCCAGAGCCACAGGAGGGAGGCGACGATGTAGACCCCGCCATAGGTGGCGTAGGCCCGCCCCGCCGCATCGCTGTCCACGCGGGTGAGCAGGTAGGCGAACAGCGCGAGCGAGAGCATCCCCGGCGCCAGCCAGAGCGGCGACCTCCCCAGCCGCAGCCAGGCCCAGAAGCTGAAGCAGCCGGCGATCTCGGCCACGGCGGCCAGCGCGAAATAGACCCAGGACATCCGCCTCTCCCGCCGCGAGCCGGCCCGAGGCCTTCTTCGCGGCGCCGGGCCCCCGCCGCAAGCCCGACCCTACAGCAGCAGCGCCAGCAAGGGCCGCTCGACCAGCGGCCAGGCCAGGGCGAGGACCAGCAGGAGCGTCGCGACCGCCATGAGCCGCAGGGTCAGGCGCGCGGGACGCTTGCCGGTGCGGCGGCTCTGCATCCAGAGCCAGGCCCAGGCCGAGACCACCGCCACGAGGCCGGCCAGGATCATGATCCGGTTGGCGAGGCCGAGGACGGCCACGCCGCCGCCGAGCAGACCCAGGGCGACGGCGGGGAAGGCCACCGGCAGCGTGCAGCAGAGCGCGCAGGCGCCCACGGCGCCCGCCGTCGCCAGCACCGCCGTCACGCCCACCGCCTTGCCGCGCCGCTCGTCCTGGGCGGGTCCGTGGTCCGTTGTCTGGATCGCCATGGTCAGCAGCACCCGCAGGCGCGCGCGCCGCGCTCGCCGGCGGCGAGGCCGGCGAACAGCATGTCGGCCGCCTCGCGGGCCGCTTCCGGCGCGGTGACCGTGAGCACCACGTCGCCGCCCCGGGCCGCCACGTCGAAGGCGAGGAAGGCGCAGCAGGCCTGTTCCTGGGCGACCAGCCGGGCGACCTCGCCCGCCGCCGCGGCCGCGTAGGTCAGTTCGAGGGTGAGCCCCGCGCGTCGCTGGGCCTTCAGGCTGCGGCCGTTGAGGTCGGCGATCCAGGCCATCCGGGCCCGGACGTCGTCGGCCCCCAGGGTGCAGGCGAGGGGGAGGTCTTCGGTCAAGGTCGTCTCCTTGTCGGGCGCCGGCCGGAGCGGCTTGGCGCCAGGGAGACGGGGTTCTAGAAGCTCAAGGGGCTTGAAGTTCAAGCCCTCTTTCGGAGCTGTCCCATGGATCGCGCCCTCTCCATCGGCGCCCTCGCCCGGCGCAGCGGCTCCAGCGCCCCCACGATCCGGTACTACGAGCAGATCGGGCTGCTGCGCCGGCCCGACCGGCGCGAGGGGGGACATCGCACCTACGGGGCGGCGGACCTGCGGCGCCTGACCTTCATCCGGCGGTGCCGGGACTTCGGATTTCCCATCGAGCAGGTGCGGAGCCTGGTGGCGGTGATCGAGGACGCGGACCGCTCCTGCGTGGACGCCCGTGACCTGGCCCGCGATCAGCTGGTCGGCGTCCGTCGGCGGCTGGAGGAGCTGCGTCACCTCGAGGCCAGTCTCGCGCAGCTGGTCGCCGACTGCGACGCCCGATGCGTCGGGGGACCGGGACCCGATTGCGTGATCCTCGAAGACCTGGCCTCGCAACGGAGCGGCTGCTGCGCCTGACGGCCAAAGCGACCTTCCCGCGCCTCTTTCCAGGCATGGTCCGCAATCCACGCTCGCCGCCATCGTGACGGCCGCCGATCCGGCCCCCGGCGGACTGGCTCGATGCGGGCTGTCTCGACGGAGCCTGAAGGTCAGCGGCGCCAAAATCAGTGCATAAGGCGCTATTGCGCACTATTTATGGTGCAATGATCAGGCCGACAAGCTTGACCCCTTATCCATCGCATCATAAACAAGGCCCTATCGCACTTAGCGCTCGTTTTTTGGTGCAACATGAAAGCGTCCAAGGCTCAGTCCGCTCTGCCGCTGCCCGTCCGCCGGGCGCTCACCGCCCTGGGCCGCGACATTTCCACGGCGCGCCGGCGTCGGGCGATGACGGTCGCCGTGATGGCGGAGCGGGCCTTCGTGGGTCGCAACACCATCACCCGCGTCGAGCGCGGCGATCCCGGCGTGGCTCTCGGCATCTACGCCACTGTCCTCTTCGTGCTCGGTCTCTCGGACCGGCTGGCGACCCTCGCCGACCCGACCACAGACCAGGTGGGCCTGACGCTGGCCGAGGAGCAGCTGCCCAAGCGCGTCCGCGCCAAAGCCACGAGCGCCTGACATGGACCGCGAGATCGAGGTCCACATGGATTGGGGCGGCCAGACGCGGCCGGTCGGTCGTCTGTGGGCGCGCGCGAAGGGTGCGCGCCAGACCTGTTCCTTCGCCTATGACCCCGCCTGGCTGGCTGCCCCCGGCGCCTTCGCCTTGGAGCCCAACCTGCCGCTGGTGCGCGGCGACGCCCACTGGGATGGCGGCCTCTTCAACGCCTTCAGCGACCCGGCGCCGGATCGCTGGGGCCGCAACTTGATGGGTCGCCGGGAGCGCGCCGCCGCCAAAGCCGAAGGCCGAGCCCCCCGCACCTTGCTGGAGGCCGACTTCCTGATGCTGGTGGAGGATCAGACCCGCCTTGGCGCTCTGCGCTTCCGCGACACGGGCGGCGAGGCCTTCCAGGCGGCGGACGCGCAACCCGTGCCCCCCCTGGTCGCCCTGCCGAAGCTCCTGGGCGCGGCCCGCCGGATCCTCGACGACAAGGAGACCGAAGAGGACCTGCGCCTGTTGTTGGCGCCCGGCAGCTCGCTGGGCGGCGCGCGACCGAAGGCTTCCGTACTGGACACGGACGGGCAGTTGCTGATGGCGAAGTTCCCGAGCCCGACCGACGACTGGCCGATCCCGATCTGGGAGTCGGTCGCGATGACCCTGGCCGAACGGGCCGGCGTCGTCGTGCCGCCCTTCCAGCTGCGCCAGGTGGCCCGGCGGCCGGTCTTCATGATGTCCCGCTTCGACCGCGCGGCCGACGGCCACCGCCGTCCGTACTGCTCGGCCTTGACGGCCCTCAGCGCATCCGACGGAGAAACCCGCAGCTACCTCGAGTTGGTCGACGTGCTGCGCCAGGATGGGGTCGACGCCCCTGGCGACGCCGCCCAACTCTGGCGGCGGATGGTGTTCAACGTGCTGATCTCCAACACCGACGATCACCTGCGAAACCACGGCTTCCTAAGAGAGCCCGGCGGCTGGCGGCTCTCGCCCGCCTTCGACCTCAACCCCATGCCGACCGACGTGAAGCCCCGCGTGCATGCGCTCGCGCTCAACGAGGCTGACGCGGAGTCGTCGCTCGACACCGTGCTCTCGGTGGCCCCCTACTTCCGGCTGGGCAAGGCCGAAGCCGAAGCGATCGTCAAAGAGGTTGCGGCGGGTGTCGGCACGTGGCGCGACGTGGCGGCCGTCTATGGCCTCACAGCCAACCAGATCGACCGCATGGCCAGCGCTTTCGAGCACAGGGATCTCATCCGCGCCACTTCCTGAGCCTGCGTGCCGGACCCGGCGGTCGCGGGCGGCGGACGCCGCTGATCCGTCCATTCACCGACTGGCCCCGCGTCTGCGGAGATTGCAACAGATAATATCCGCATACAGCGCGGAGAATAAGGTTGCAACTGCGGAGAGAGATGGCCATATTATCCGCAACTAGCGCGGAAAATATGTCGACGTACATCTACGAGCTCGGGGTTTGGCCGCGCTTCCAATGGCGTGACGAAACGCTTGCCTCGCAGCTGGGAGCCGTGCGCCACCATCAAGGCCGGCTCATCGGCAGGATGGAGACGTTGGGCTTTCCTCTCAGGAAGGAAGCGGTTCTCCGAACCCTCACCGAGGACGTCCTCAAATCCAGCGAGATAGAAGGCGAGAAGCTCGACGAAGAGCAGGTCCGCTCCTCGATTGCGCGGCGTCTCGGCATGGATATCGGCGCGCTCACGCCCGTCGACCGCGACGTCGAAGGCGTCGTCGAGATGATGCTCGACGCGACCCAGAACTATGCCGAGCCCCTGTCGAAGGACCGGCTCTTCGGTTGGCATGCTGCCCTCTTCCCGACCGGCCGCAGCGGCTTGCGCAAGATCGTTGTAGGCGACTGGCGCAGGCCCGAGGGCGATCCGATGCAGGTCGTCTCCGGACCGGCCGGGCGCGAACGCGTACACTACGAAGCGCCGGGCTCCGACAAGCTCGAGGCCGAAATGGCCGCCTTCCTGGAGTGGTTCAACGACCCGCCCAAGACCGATCCGGTCCTGACGGCGGCGATCGCCCACCTCTGGTTCGTCACGATCCATCCGTTCGAGGACGGCAACGGCCGGATCGCGCGCGCCATCGCCGACATGGCGCTCGCCCGCTCGGAGGGCAGCCCGCAGCGCTTCTATTCGATGTCGGCGCAAGTCCGCATCGAGCGGAACGCCTACTACGACATCCTTGAGGCGACCCAGAAGGGCAACCTCGACATTACGCCGTGGATGACCTGGTTCCTGAGCTGCCTCGACCGAGCGATCACCGGCGCAGAGCAGACCCTGGCGGCGGTCCTGCGTAAGGCCCGGTTTTGGGAACGCCTGGCCGGCGAGACCCTCAACGACCGCCAGCAGGGCATGCTCAACCGATTGCTCAATGGCTTCGAGGGAAAGCTCACCTCGTCGAAATGGGCGACCATCGCCAAGACCTCGCAGGACACCGCTTCGCGCGACATCAACGACCTCATGAGGCGGCGCATCCTGGTCAAGGATCCGCGGGGCGGCCGCAGTACGAGTTACTCGCTGATCGTCACGGCCGCCGATGCCCTGCGGGCCGTCGCGGCTTATGTCCGCGCCCACAAATCCCAAACCGCCTGGAGCGCCGCGCACCGGGCGTCGGACGCTGAGAAGACCGAGCGCGTCACGCGCATCGAAGCTGCGGCCGACGCGCTCGATGAGCTCGCGGCCAGAGGCGACAAGATCAGCTATCGGGAGTTCGAAGCCGTGCTGGGCCAACTCAGCGACGACGGCATGCATCCCGAGGCCCAGCTCGTGTCGGCCGTCGCCTTCGTCCTTCGTCGTGAACGCTAGACAACCAGGCGACTACCCATGTCGATCAGGCCGCGCATCTGGGCCCCCATACTTGCTCTTCGAAGCAAATTCTCCAGTCGGTCCAGTTCTGGAACTACCGACTGAGCGCGAACAAACCCGAAATTCTACGAGAACGTACGCGAACGAAAACGTGCAAATTTCGCACACTTCATGTTTCAACCTATTGATTTTATTGAATAATCCGTCCAGTCCATCATGGGCGCGATACAGAGTAAATGATGTTGATTTTTCAATGGTTTGAGATTATTCTTCAATGTGTTCGGTGCAAAATGGGTGCACCGATTTTACGACGTTTTTCGACCCAGTTCGCCCGCTTTCGATCCTGCACTGCACCCAATTTGCACGCGAAAAATGGCCTCCATCCGCAAGCAAAAGTCCGGCCACTACCGGGTCTGGATCCGCCGCAAGGGCAAGTCTCTGTCGGAGACCTTCGTCAATCGCGAGGACGCCAAGAACTGGGGTCTCGAGGCCGAAAGACAAATCGACCGCGGTGGTTCGCCCATCCCCTCGCGCATCGCGAGGCTTACGACCTTTGGTGAGCTGATCGGACTGCACATCGCCGATATGACCGAGGTCGGCAAGCCGCGCTGACGGTATGAACCGTCGCCTCCGTCGTAGAAGCCCGCGCGCCACGGTCGGCCCAAGCCTGCAGATCATCGATCGCATAAACCACGCGACCGCCGATCTTCCGGTAGGCCGGCCCTGTCCCAAAGGTGCGGTGCTTCTCGAGCGTGCGCCCCCACAGTCCGAGCCAATCGGCCGCTTCGTTGGTGCGCATCAGTCTGTGTGGGGTTGCAGTCAGGCTCGCGCCGGATGGGGAAGGCGCTCCGAACCTACCAGCACTGGGAGTCGGGCTTCTATGGACTCGACCGCGACGAGGTCCATCGCTTTGCTGAGATAGTAGAGGCCGATCCAGGGGAGATCGCCTTCGCGCCCAAGGAGCTGCGCCTCGCCAACGACCTCTCGGAGCGCCTGGGCTACACCACCGTCCGCAGCCCCTCACGCAGCCGTCCCACCGGCCTGTCGCGCGGCCACCGCAGCGTCAGCGGGAGCGACCAGCGCCGCGCGCTGCTCCTGCCGCAGGAGCTGATGCAACTGCCGGCCGACGAGATCCTTGTGCTGAGGGCCGGCCTGCCGCCGGTGCGGGCGCGCAAGATCCGCCACTACCGCGACCGGGCCTTCCGCCACCGGGTGTCGCCGCCGCCCGCCGTGCCGCCGCTGGCGCCCTGTCGAGCCGAGCCCCCCATCGACGATGGGCCGGCGCCGCGATCGTCGGCCCCGGCCCTGACCCTGAAGGCGCTGGCCCCGACCTTGGCGGCCGACGGCTTCGAGCCGGTCCCGCCCGAGGGGGCCACCCCGGACGAGATCGAGGCCTGGGTCGTGCGCTTCATCGATGCGTCCGCGCAACGCGCGCCGGAAGGAGGCGAAGATGGCCGACACCGCGATCAACACCGTTGAGTCCGGCCGTCCCGGGCGACCATCCACGGCCGGAGACGTGCCCGAGGCCATCCGTCGCCGCTACCTCACGGAGCGTTCCGGCAGCGACGCCGTCGCCTATTTCGTCGATGCGCGCGTGGCGACCCCGGCCTTCCGGGACCAGGGGCGCAGCCTGTCCAGCGACCGCAACGACCCGAACGTGGTCCGCGACCTCGTCGCCATCGCCGCCCATCGCGGCTGGACGGACGTCGCCGTGCGCGGACAGACGGAGTTCCGCCGCGAGGTGTGGCTGGCCGCCCGCCGCGCGGGGCTGGAGGTGCGCGGCCACCGCCCCAGCGAGCGCGACCGCCAGCAGCTTTCCCGCGCCACGGCGCGCTCGCCGGCGCCCGACCGCGCCTCCGGCCGCCCCGACCCGCTCCAGGTCGTCGAGGCCGTGGTCCGCAACCGGGTGGTGGAGCCGGCGGAGCAGTCGCGGATCCTCGCCCTCGCCCGGGAGCGGCTTGCCGGCTGGCTGGAACGCGGGGCCGCCGTCCCGACCGTAAGACGCGACCGCGACGAGCGACCGCGATAGCCGTCTGTCCGTGGATGTGGCGCGATCCGTGCTCAAGACGTCGGGGCCGCGGCCGACGACGGCCGCAGCCCCGGGCCTAGAGGTGCGGCCCTGGGCGACGACCCCTTCCCCGGGTCGCCGCGGCCGACGCCTGCCTCGCCCCTAGAACTTGTAGTTCAGCTCCACCCCGTAGGACCGGGGCGTGCCCATGATCCCCTGCACCAGCCCGAAGGGGTTGGTCAGGTCGAATTTGTCGATGAAGTACTTCTTGTTGCTGAGGTTGCGGACGTAGCCCGCCACTTCCCAGCGCCCCTCCTCCAGGGCGTAGGAGACCCGCGCGTTCTCGGTCCAGTAGCCGCCCTGGGTGGCGTAGTCGTTGTTGGAAACATCGAAGAAGACGAAGCTCTTGTAGTTGGCGTTCGCCTGCAGCTCGAGGACGCCCGGGCCCACCTCGACCTTGTAGGCGGCGCTGAGACTGGCCGAGGCCCTGGGCGCGAGCGGCAACCGGTTACCGGAGTAGTCCGGGGCGCTGGCGTCGCGGCTCGCCACGAACTCCTTCAGCTTCGCGCGCAGCAGCCCGCCCTGGGCCGAGAGCGTCAGGCCCTGGATGGGGATCACGGTCAACTCGACATCGATGCCCTTGGTGGCGGCCTTCTTGGCGTTGTCCAGCACGCTGACCGGGAAGCCGCCGGCCACGACCGGCGCGATCAGCACGAAGACCTGCATGTCGCGATAGTCGTTGTAGAAGGCCGAGGCGTTCAGGGTGACCCGGCGCTCCAGGAAGCTGCTCTTCAGCCCGACCTCGTAGGCGGTGACGTCCTCTGACTTCACCGGCTGCAGCTGCCGCTGCGCCTCGGCCGGCACTTGGCTCAGGAAGCCGCCGTTGAAGCCGCCGCTCTTGAAGCCGGTGGCGATGCTGGCGAACAGCATGGTGTCCCGGGCCACGTCGTAGTTGACGCCGACCCGCCAGGAGAAGGCCGAGTCCGTCTGGTGCTGGTCCGACACCAGCACTGGCGTGATCGGACCGTAGTTGCCCTCGCCGCCCTGCTGGTAACGCACCGAACTGTCGGTCTCGAAGTCCTTGCGCTCGGTGGTGTAGCGGCCGCCGACCACCAGCTTGAGCTGGTCGGTGACCTTGTACTCGCCCTGGCCGAACACCGCGCCGCTCTCGGTCTTCTGGCGGTTGATCCCGTAGCCGGTGAAGGCCAGGCCGTCGCCGATCCCGGGGATGCCGAAGGCGCTGTCGATGCCAAGCAGGACGTCGATCGGCTGGTCCTGCTTGATGATCTCGTGGAGGTAATAGGCGCCGGCCAACCAGCTGTAGCGGTCGGTGGTCCGGGAGGCGCGCAGCTCCTGGGTGAAGGCCATCGACTTGGCGCCGAAGGTGATCTCCAGCAGCCGGCCCGGCGAGGCGTCGCTGTCCTCGGGGTGGCGCTTCTTGTTGCGGTTGAAGGAGGTGATCGACACCAGGTCGATGTCGCCCGCCGCATACTCGCCGCGCAGGTTGAGCCCGAAGTCCTTCACCCGCAGATGCTCGGTGCGGTTGGACGACACGTCCCGGAACTTGGCGGGGGTCCCGAAGCCGTAGAGGTCGGCGCACAGACCCGCATTGGTGTCCGCCGGCGAGCAGAGCGCGCCCGTGGCGTCGAGCGCCCCGAAGTGCCGGTACTGGGTGGGCCGGGTGTCGACATAGCCGCCGTTCACGCCCAGCTGCACCTTCAGATCGTCGGTGGGTTTCCACAGCAGCTGGGCGCGGATGGCGACGGCGTTGGTCCCATTCTCGTCCTTGCCGGTGGCGAGATTGTTCCCCCAGCCGTCGGACGTGGTCCAGGTGGCGGCGAACCGCCCGCTCAGGTCTGAGGTGATCGGCCCGCCGACCGCGCCCTCGACATTGAAGGTGTTGAACGAGCTGTACTCGACATGCGCCCGCGCCGTGAAGCTGTCGGTGGGTTTGGCGCTGACCAGGTTGATGGCGCCGCCGCTGGTGTTGCGGCCGTAGAGGGTCCCTTGCGGGCCTTTCAGCACCTCGACGCGCTCCAGGTCGAAGGTCTGGAAGCTCTGGCTCGACGGGGAGCTCAGGTAGACCTCGTCCAGGTAGACGCCATTCGGGCCGGCGTTGTTGGTGTTGTAGTCGTTGAGCCCGATCCCGCGGATGGTGATGATCGGCTGGTTGCCGGCCCCGGCCGGCAGCGCGATCGACACGTTCGGGGTGAATTGCGCGAGATCCGCGGTGGTCTTGACACCCAGGTCCTGCAGCTTCTCGGCGCTGAACGCCTGGATGCTGATAGGTACGTCCTGGATGCTCTCCGCGCGGTGCTGGGCGGTGACGACCAGCTCCTCCACCTGGATGGTGTCCGCCTGGCCCGCCAGGGCGGGTCCGGCCGCCGCCAGCAGGGCTCCGACCGAGGCCGCGCCAAGCCAGCGCCGACAGACTGCGTGCGTATTGTTCTTGGACCGCATTGCGCTCTTCCCCTCTTGAGCTGTGCTCGGGGGCTGGACGGCCCCCGACTTGCCTGGACGCACCCGCGCCCGCTTCGTCAGTGACCGGCCATCAGCGCCGAGAGCGCCGGATGTGGCTGCAGGCTTCCCCTGCGCTTCTTCAGCGCCTCGAACGCCTCGTCGGTGGCGGCCAGGGTCTGGGCGATGTCCGCCTCGCTGTGGGCCGAGGACAGGAACATGTTGTGGTAGGGGCTGAGGTAGACGCCGCGCTTGAGGCACTCACTCACCCAGCCGTAGCCGATGCGGAAATCCGGATCGTCGTCGAACAGGATCAGCGGCATCTGTACGGGCCCGGTCTGGCGAACGCCGAAGCCGTGGCTGGCGGCCTGCTGCTGCAGCCCTTCGCGGAAGCGGCGGCCCGCGCCGACCAGGCGCTCGAGATAGTCGGTCTCGCGGATCTGCCGCAGGGTCTCGATGGCGGCGGCCATGGGCGTCGCCGAGAACCAGAACGAGCCGGTGACGAAGATCTGCTTGGCGGCCTCCCGCGCCACGTTACTGCCTAGCAGGGCGGAGATCGGATAGCCGTTGGCGAAGCACTTGCCCCAAGTGCTGAGGTCGGGCTGCACCCCGAGCGCCGACCAGCTGCTGCCACGCGCCAGCCGGAACCCGGCGCGCACCTCGTCGACGATGAGCAGCGCGCCAGTCTGGTCGCAAAGCGCGCGGGCGGCGAGCGCGTATTCGAGGAGCGCGTCGTGCTGGTCCGCCAGCACCTCATGGCGGAACGGCGTGGCAAAGACACCGGCCACGTCGCCCTCGTGCGCCTTGAACGCGTCGGCCAGGCTGTCGGCGTCGTTGTAGTCATAGTGGACGACGTGCGCCCGGTCCTCCGCCAGGATCCCCGCGGTCCGCGGCGTGCACCACGGCGCCGCGCCATGGTAGGCGCCGCGCGCCACCAGGATGGTCTTGCGGCCGGTGTGGGCCCGGGCGGTCACCATCGCCATCGAGGTGGCGTCCGTGCCGTTCTTGCAGAACATCGCCCAGTCGGCGTGGCTGACCATGCCGGTAAAGGCCTCGGCCAGGTCGATCATGATCTCGGACGGTCCCGTGAGGGTGTCGCCCCGCGCCTGCTGGGCGGCGGCGGCGGCCTCCACCGGCTCGAAACCGTAGCCCAGGAGGTTCGGTCCCCAGGCGCAGAGGAAGTCGACGTATTCGTTCTCGTCGGCGTCCCAGAGGCGGGCGCCCTTCCCGCGGCTGAAGAACTGCGGGAACTCCGCCGGCATCAGCACCGTCGATTCGTGCCCGTACATCCCGCCCGGAATCACCTGCTCCGCGCGCTCGCGGAGTTCCTGCGCACGCCTGTTCGTCCACGCCATGTGACTACCCCCTCGACCGTCGCCGGAGTGTCCGGCTTCGCTGCAACATTTCGTATATAAATATCTATCAACACGCATTCCCGTAGGCTGTCAAATGGCGTAGTGGCGATATTGTTGCACTGTTTTCTATTAGGGGGAGATCGACGGCATGACGGCTATCCGAGCATCACGGGGGGCCGTTCCTGCCCACGAAACGTTCAATTCAGTCAGCGCCACCATGGTCGTGGGGACCGCCGCCCTGCTGGTCCTGGGGGTGCAGCCGATCCTGCTAGGGGGCCTGATCGAGACCGGGCGGCTGACGGAGGCGGGCCTCGGCCGCGTGGCCATGGTCGAGGTCTTCGCGCTGGCGATCGGCTCAGTGATCGGCCCTTTCGCGATGAACGCCGGCGGCATGCGCCTGAAGGTCATCGCCGCCGCCCTGCTGCTGGCGGCGGTCGACGTCGGCCTCTACGCCGCGCACTCCTCCGCAGCCATCCTGGGGCTGCGAGGGGCGGCCGGCCTGCTGGAGGGCCTGCTGATCGGGGCCGCCGTGGTGGTGATCACCCATACCCGCCGCCCGGACCGGATGAACGGCCTCTTCCTCGGGATCACCACGGCGCCGCAGATCGCGGCGGCCTACCTCCTGCCCGCCCTCATCATTCCCCGCTTCGGCCTCAACGCCGGTTTCGCCCTGCTCGCCGCCGGCGCGGTCGCCGCCGCCTGCGCCGCCCCCTTCCTGGTGGACCGGGTCGAAACCCACCCCGAAGCGCGGGTGCAAGGGATTGTTTGGTCTCCGGCCTTGCTGCTCACTCTGCTGGGCGGCCTCCTGCAGAACGCCGGGATCGGCGCGGCCTGGAACTATGTGGAGCGCCTGGGGGCCCAGCATGGTCTCGCCCCGGCGGTGATCGGCGCCGCCATCGCCGGCAGCCTGTCCCTGCAGTTCGTCGGCGCGCTGCTGTCCGCCTGGCTGTGCTGGCGGCTGCCGGCCCGCCTGATGCTCACCGCCGGCGGGCTCATCCAGGCGGGCGTGGTGGTCGCCATGCTCTCCCGTTCCGACGCCGGCTATATCACCGCCGTCTGCCTGTTCGGCCTGTGCTGGCTCGCCCTGCAGCCCTTCCTGATCCGCGAACTGATCCGCCTGGATCCGTCGCGCCGGGTGGCGATGGTGATGACGCCCGTGGCGCTCACGGGCCTGAGCCTCGGTCCCCTGGTCGTCTCCTTCGCGGTGCGGGCCGGCGACGTCCGCGGCGGCTTCGTCGGCGCGGCCGTCCTGCTCGCGGCTGCCGGCGCCGTCTACGGACTCGCGCCGCGCCTCCGCGCCGCGCCCCGGACCGCCGGCCGCGACATCGCCTAGCGCGCGGCTTGCCATTGATGTACTTTTATCTATTAATAGCCTTCATCCTGAACGTCCCGGCCCCGGTCGGACGTTCGACCTGAATTTCAGTCCAGGTGTTCGACTGAAGCCTGCGTCTCCCGGTTGGGACCGAGGCCGGCGTCACTGGCGCCCGGAGCGGTCTCCTCACACCCCTGCAAGCGAGATCCGCCATGTCATCTGAAGCACGCGTCGTGCTGGTCACCGGGGCGAGCGCCGGCTTCGGCCGCGCCATCGCCGAACACCTGACCGGCCACGGCTACAAGGTTTACGGCGCCTCACGCCAGCCCCAGCCCGGCGGGCCCTTCCCCATGATCGCCATGGACGTCGACAACGACGCCTCCGTCAGCGCCGGGGTCGCCGAGGTGATCGCCCGCGAGGGCCGCCTCGACGCCGTCATCGGCAATGCCGGCATGGGGATCGCCGGCGCCCTGGAGGACACCACCTGCGAAGAGGGCCTGGCGCAGTTCCAGACCAATTTCTTCGGCAACCACCGCCTGGTCCGCGCCGCCCTGCCCCACCTGCGCAGGCAGGATCTGGCCCATATCATCATCGTGGGTTCGCTCGCCGGCCTGGTCGGCATCCCGTTCCAGGGCATGTACGCCGCCAGCAAGTTCGCGTTGGAAGGCTATGTCGAGGCGCTACGCCTGGAGCTGCGCGGCGGCCCCGTCCGCGTAACGGTCCTGGAGCCCGGCGACTTCGCCACCGGCTTCACCTCGTCGCGCCAGAAGGTGGCGGCGAGCGGCGAAGGCTCGCTCTACAAGGCGGCCTTCGACAGAGCGATGGCGATCATCGACGCCGACGAGCGCGACGGCGCCGACCCGGCCGCGATCGGTCCGGTGGTTCGCGAGGTGCTGGAGGACCCGAAGCCGCCCGTGCGCCGCGCCGTCGTCGGTCCGAAACAGGAGGGCGTCGAGACCGCCAAGCGCGACCTCAGCCCGGACGACCTCGAGGACATGATCGCCGACCATTTCCTCCCCTGACCAAGGACGCGCGCCGGCCTCCGGGGACCGGCGCGCATCGCCATTCAGGGGTACTTCGGCCTGATGGCCGGAACGGGCGCGCCAAGCCAGGCGCGCCCTCTTCTTTTTTGAGTTCAGGCCGGAACCGCGTCCGCCGCCGGCGGCTGGTACACATTGATGTTCAGCCCGGCGTGGCGCGCCTTCAGCTGCAGCGCCAGAACCTGTGAATAGAACCGCGACTGGGCCAGGTTGCCGCCGTGGAACCACAGGCCCGGCTGGGCGGTGGGCTTCCACATGTTGCGCAGCTCGCCCTCCCACGGGCCCGGATCCCCGGCCGTCCCCGAGCCGTAGCCCCAGACCTTGCCGATACGCTGCGCCACCTCGGGCGAGATCAGTTCGGCGGCCCACTGGTCCATGGTCCCGAAGCCGGTGGCGTAGATGATCACGTCGCACTCCAGCTTGCTGCCGTCGGTGAGGATCAGGCCGTCCGGCTCGATCCGTTCGATGCCGACCCGCGAGCGCAGCTTGATCACGCCCGAGGCGATCATCTCGGACGCGCCCACGTCGATGTAGTAGCCGGAGGCGCGCCGCAGGTAGAGCAGCGGCATCCCCGTGCCGTCTTCGCCGAAGCTGTGCATGAAGCCAACAGCCTCCAGCCGGGCGTAGAAGTCGGCGTCGAGGCGCGCGATTTCCTCATAGGCCAGGCGATAGACGTCCGGCAGGGTGCGCAGCGGCATGGAGGCCACCAGCAGGTCGGCGCGCTCCGTGGTGATCCCGGCCGCCACCGCTTCCTCGGAATAGAGCGGCGCCAGCAGCTGGGGGATGATCGTCTCCTGCCGCGAGACGTGGGTCGGGTCGCGCTGGACCATGGTGACCTCGGCGCCGTGCTCCACGAGGTCGGCGCAGATGTCGTGGGCCGAGTTGTTGGAGCCGATCACCGCGACGCGTTTGCCGCGATAGGGGGCGCCGCTGACGTGGCCGCTCGAATGGGTCTGCACGCCCGCGAAGGTCTCCATGCCCGGGAAGGCCGGCGTGTTCGGCTTGCCGGCGTTGCCCGTCGCCAGCACCAGGTGCTTCGGGCGCAGGATGAGGGTGTCGCCCTCGCGCCGGACCTCGACCCGCCAAGCCTGCTCCGCCTCATTGTAGGCGGCGCGCACGCAGTCCGTGGAGCCCCAGAAGTTGATCTCCATGATCCTGGCGTAGGCTTCCAGCCAGTCGCCCATCTTGTCCTTGGGCGTGAACGCCGGCCAGCTGTCGGGGAACGGCAGGTAGGGCATGTGGTCGTACCAGACCGGGTCGTGCAGCGAGAGCGCGTGGTAGCGCGAGCGCCACTGGTCGCCGGGCCTGGCCTGGCGGTCGATGACGAGGTTCGGTACGCCCAGCTGGCGCAGGCGCGCGGCGAGGCCCAACCCGCCCTGCCCGCCTCCGACGATCAGGACATAGGGCTGCACCTCGACGCCGAGGGACGCGGCCTCGGCCTCCAGTTGGTCCTTCCAGTTGGCGAGCGGACGCTGCGGATCCACGGCAGCGCCCTTCGGCCGAGCGCGGCCCCGGGCGGCCTCATGGCCCTTCAGGTCGTCGAGCACGGTCAGCAGGGTCTGGCAGAGCCCGTCCTTCAGCCGCACGTAGCCGCGGCCACGGCCGACCGGGGTCTCGAAGGCGATGAACCCTTCCTCGGCCGCGCCGGCCTCCGGCGATTCCGCCGCCCATTGCGCGTCCGCCGTCTCCGGCGTCTCCTCCACCAGCGCGCGGATCGCCGCGCGCCCCTCGAGGGTGCGGATGTCCCAGGTGAAGGCGACCATGTCGCGCCAGAGCCCGCCCTCGGCGAACAGAGCGGCGGCCGCATCGGGCTTGCGGCGCGAGAGCGCGCCCGCGAAAGCTTCGAGCCAAGCGTTGAGCGTCATGTTCTTGGGTCCCCCTGCCCGCCGCTGCGGTTCGCAGGGCCCCGGGCGCAAAGCTGTCCTCGCTGATGTATTATTATCCACTAACAAGCAAGACGTCCAGCCGGACTCAGGGGCGCCGGCCTGGGTCGCGCACCGTCACCGCGGACCGTTCGTCAGGCGACGAAGAGTTGGGGGAGCCGGATGTGCTCGCCGCGCGCCGCGGCCTCAAGGCAGGCTTCGCGCGGCTCGAGACGCGGGGGAAGGAAGAGGCCGCAGTAGGCGACGAAGGCGGACTTTGCCTCCTGGTAGTAATCCTCGGTGATCCGCCCGTTCGCCTCGTAGGAGATCGCGAAGACGGCATCCATCAGCGCGAGCGCGATGTGGAACTTGGTCGCCGCGTCGCGCAGCGGCGGCATGTGGAAGGCGGCGTCCAGGCGGTGGTAGAGCGACTGCGCGATCCCGCGCGTGTAGCCGATGTCCGCCTGCCGGGTCTCCAGGCCGCCGTAGCCGCCATAGAAGATCTTCAGCGCCGGCGGATGGCTGTTGTAGAAGTCCATGGCCAGGCGCTGGTCGATGGCCACTAGGTCCTGCCAGCTCTGCAGCGCCGCGGCCTCCACCGGCTGCAGCCCGAGGGCGAGGAAACCCTCCAGGTAGCGCTCGGCAAGCGCCAGGAAGGCGGCCTCCCGTGTCGGGAAGAAGTGATAGACCGACGCCATCGGCGCATCGGCCGCCTCGCCGATCTGGTAGAGGCCGATGTCGTCCGGGCTCTGCTCGGTGAGCAGCCGCTCCGTGGCGTCCACCAGGGAGTTGTAGCGCACGATGCCGGGACCGCGCGACGGTCGCCGCGGCGCCGATTTCGGCCGAGGCGCTTTCGGCGCCTTCTCGGCGGTCTTGGCCTTCGCCGGGCTCATCGGGGGGCGACCTCGAGGACGACGCGCCGGACCGTCGGCGCACCTGACTTACTAACGGTCCCGCCGCGATTTGGCCAAGGCGCGGCGACCGGTGGCGCAGCGGGCCGGCCGCGCGGGAGCCCATGCGGGGCGCAATGGCATGCCGGCGCCAGCGGGCTCAAGGCTCCAAAGCTTGAGTTGATAGATAAATATCTTCAATTCCAAATGCAACACAACCCTGATGCGACGCCTCCGTGCGGGGGCGGATCGGACAGCCCAGCCAGGCCTGAGCCAGAGACCGCACACGCCGCGATCGGCGCCAGCCCAGCGCCGGCGCGACATGCCTCAGGGTGCTCTCCAGCGCGCGCCCGTTGTAGTCGACGCCCAGCTGGTTCGGGACGGTCAGTTACAGGGTGTCCGCCTCGGCGTGCAGGACGCCCTTCGGCTTTCCGCCCAGCGGGCGTCGAGCTCGCCCGCCGCTTCGCTCACCGGGCGGCGACCACGATGATCTCGACCTTGTAGTCGGGCGTCGCGAGCCTGGCCTCGCCGGTGGCGCGGGCCGGCGCGTCGCGGCCGCCCACCCAGTCGTCCCAGACCTCGTTCATCTCCCCGAAGTCCGCCATGTCCGCCAGCCAGATGGTGGCGCTGAGGATCTTCGACCTGTCGCTGCCGCAGGTCGCCAGCAGCGCCTCAATCGCGGCCAGGACGCCACGGGTCTGCACGGCGACGCTGGCGCCGGGCTCGGCCACCTGGCCGGCGAGGTAGATGGTGTCGCCGTGGATGACGGCCTGGCTCATGCGGTGGCCGGACTGGATGCGTTGGATGGTCATGGGCTCCTCGGAAGGAGAAGGGTTGAGCGGGATCAGGCCGCGTAGCGGGCGATGGCTAGGTCCGCGGATTCGATGTCCGGGGCCCGGCCGTCGATCAGGTCGGCGATGAGCCGGCCGGAGCCGCAGGCCATGGTCCAGCCCAGCGTGCCATGCCCGGTGTTCAGGAAGAGGTTGGGGACGCCGGTCCCGCCGACCACCGGCGTGCCGTCCGGCGTCATCGGCCGCAGGCCCGCCCAGTAGGTCGCGCGGCTCAGCTCCGCCGCGCCGGGGAACAGGCTCTCCAGGCAGTGCTCGAGGGTCCGCTGGCGGCGCGGCTCCAACCCCTGGTCGAAGCCCGACACCTGGGCCATGCCGCCCACGCGGATGCGATCGCCCAGCCGGGTGATGGCGATCTTGTAGGTCTCGTCGAGCAGGGTGCTCTCCGGCGGCAGCCCGGCGGCGGCGATAGGGGCCGTCAGCGAATAGCCCTTCACCGGATAGACCGGCAGCCGCAGCCCCAGTGGCCGCACCAGCGCCGGCGAATAGCTGCCCAGCGCCACCACGAAGGCGTCGCCGGCGATGTCGCCCTGATCGGTGACCGCGGCGGTGACCCTGCCGCCGGCCTGCCGCAGCCGCAGCACGCGCCGGTTCAGCTCGAAGCGCACGCCTTCAGCCTTCGCCAGCCGCGCCAGGGCGTTGGTGAACTTGAAGCAGTCGCCGGTCTCGTCGCCCGGCAGCCGCAGGCCGCCCGCGATCTCGCCCGGGCTGCGCGCCAGCCCCGGCTCGGCCGCGACGCAGCCCGCGCGATCCAGCACCTCGAACGGCACGCCGTCGGCGCGCAGCACCTCGATGTCCTTGGCCGCCGCGTCCAGCTGCGCCTGTTTGCGGAAGAGCTGCAGGGTGCCCTGGCTCCGCTCGTCGTAGGCGATGCCGGTTTCCGCGCGCAGCGCGACCAGCCGGTCGCGGCTGTATTCCGCCAACCGCACCATCCGGCGCTTGTTCACCGCGTAGCGCTCGGTCGTGCAGTTGCGCAGCGTCGCCAGGAGCCAACCCAGCATGGCCGCGTCGGGCTTCGGCCGCAGGATCAGCGGCGCATGCGCCATCATCAGCCAGCGGATCGCCTTCAGCGGCACCCCTGGCGCCGCCCAGGGCGAGGCGTAGCCCGGCGAGATCTCGCCGGCGTTGGCGAAGCTGGTCTCCAAGGCCACGTCCGCCTGGCGGTCGACGACCACCACCTCGTGCCCGGCCCTGGCGAGGTACCAGGCGGTGGTGACGCCGATCACACCGGCGCCGAGGACAATGACTTTCATGCGGGAACCTGCAGGTCGGACACCGCCGCCCCATGGGCGGCGTAGGTGCGAGGGAGACGCGATCCGAGACCGGTGAGGATCTCGTAGGAGACGGTCCCGGCCTGTTCCGCCACGTCCTCGAGCGACTGGTGGGGCCCAAGCAGTTCGACGAAGTCGCCGGCCTCCAGCGCCGACGGCGCCACGCCGGTGACGTCGACCATCATGCTGTCCATGGAGACGCGGCCCACCACTGGCAGCCGGCGCCCGTCGAGGAACGCCGCGCCGCGGCCGCCCATGCTCCGCGGCCAGCCGTCGGCGTAGCCCACCGCAAGCGTCGCGATGCGCGTCGGGCCGCGGGTCACATAGGTCATGCCGTAGCCCACGCCCGTCCGCGGCGGCGCCTCGCGGACCTGCAGGACGCGCGCGCTGAGGTCGACCACGCGCCGCATCGGGTTGGGTCGGCCGGCGACCGGGGCCCCGCCGTAGAGCCCGATGCCGATGCGCACGAGGTCGCCCGGGCGCTGCGGGCGGGTGAGCGCCGCGGCGGTGTTGGCGAAGCTCCGGGGGAAGGGCGGCAGCCGGTCGGCCAGCTCGTCGAAGACGGTGAGCTGCGCGGCGTTCCAGGCGGAGTCGGGCGTGTCGGCGGACGCCAGGTGCGTCATGACATAGTGGACGTCGAGCTCGGCGAGCAGGTCGGGATTGGCGCGCAGCACGTCCACGTCCTCGCGGGTCACCCCCAGCCGCGACATGCCGCTGTCGATCTGCAGGATCGCCGGCAGCCGCGCGCCGCGCGCCCGCGCCAGGCCGTGCCATCGCAGCACCTGGTCCAGCGAATTGAGGACCGGAACCACCCCGGCGTCGGCCGCGGGGGCCTCGGTGCCGGGCCAGAGTCCGTTGAGGACGTAGAACCAGGCGTCCTGCGGCAGCAGGCCGCGCAGGGCGAGCGCTTCGCCGAGCTGGGCAGTGAAGAAGCGGCGGCATCCAGCGGTGTACAACGCCGCGCTCACCACGCCGGCGCCGAGGCCATAGGCGTCGGCCTTCACCACGCAGGCCACCTCCGCCGGCGCGGCGGCCGCCTTCGCCGTCAGGTAGTTCGCGACGATGGCGCCCAGGTCGATGGTGAGCCGGGCGCTGACATCTTCGCTAGTCCCGCACCTCACCGCCAGCTCCCTTGCCCGAACGCCGGAGAAGTCTAGCGAGGCCCCCTTCGAACATCTCACCAACTTGACTTACGATCGCGCGTTGTCGATTTGCCGTTGCAACGGTCCACTGATTAGATGGCACGAATGAGCGCACTCGATCCCATCGATCAGAATCTTCTGCGGCTGCTGCGCCTCAATGGCCGGCGTCCGAATTCGGAGCTGGCGGCCGAGGTGGGGCTATCCCCCTCCTCCTGCCTACGGCGCCTCAAGTCCCTGGAGGATCGCGGCGTAATCCTGGGTTACACGGCGCTCATCGCCGACCCGCAGGCCACGAAGGTGGTGGCGTTCGTCCGCATCACCCTCGAGCGCCAGACCGAGGACGCCATGCGGACGTTCGAGGCGGCGATCCGCAAGCACCCCGAGATCGAGGAATGCTACCTGATGACCGGCGACGTCGACTACATCCTGCGAACCTCGGCCGAGACCACGGCCGCCTACGAGCAGATCCACAACCAGATCCTGGCACGCCTGCCCGGCGTGGCGCGCATCAACTCCAGCATCGCCATGCGCGACGTGTTGCGGCGCGCCGTTCCCCTGCCCAGGCCGGGTGCGCCCGCCGCCTAAGACCGGGCCCAAGCTCTCGCCGCCCAAGCTCAAGCCGTCGTCGCGAGCGCGGCTTCGACTTCGCCGCGACCTGGAACGACCTCGGCGACGATCGCTACATGGCGGACGGCGAGGTGATCGTGTCCCCGAGGCGGGAAGGGTCCGGCTACAATGCGCGACACGGCGCGCTGTGCGGGCGCGGCGGCCTGACCGCTGGCCCCTCCTCCAACGACCCGCCACAATAGGGTCCGGAGGCAAGGACCGTGTCGATTCTGCAGGACCTGACGAAGCAGTTCGGGCTGAAGCCGGCGTCCGAGCTCGACCCGCTCGTCGAGCCGAGAACCACGCCGCTGCCGTTCTTCGCACCGGAGGGACCGTCGACCCGCCCAGAACTCGACTTCGTGGTGATCGACGTCGAGACCGCCTGCCACCGCGTCTCCAGCATCTGCCAGATCGGGATCGTCGGATTCCGCGACGGCCGCGAAGTGCTGACCTACGAGACGCTCGTCGATCCGCAGGATGTCTTCAGCGGCTTCAACACCCGCCTGCACGGGATCGGCGCGAAGCACGTCCGCGGCCAGCCGACCTTCGCCCAGCTCTATACGACGCTCCGCGGACACCTCGGCGGCCGCATCACCGCCGCGCATTCGATGTTCGACCACGGCGCACTGTCGGCCGCCTGCCGGATCGCCGGCGCACCGATGATCCAGAGCCGCTGGCTCGACAGCGTGAAGGTCGCTCGCCACGCCTGGCCGGACCTGCCGACCCACCGCCTCAATGCGCTGGCCGGGCGCCTCGGACTCGAGCACAGGCACCACGACGCCCTCAGTGACGCCAGGGTCGCCGGCTGGGTGATCGTCAAGGCCATCGACCACACCGGCATCGACCTGGACGGCTGGATGGCCGAACCTTGGCGCAACCCCGGCCGACGTCGTCCGCGTCCCAGCCCAGCGTCCAGCGGACCGCTGCTCGGCGAGAAGATCGTGCTCATCGCCTCGCCGCACGACGTCGCCCTACCGGCCGAGATCGCCGCCGCGGGCGGACGCTTCATGGCCAACGTCGGCCGCACGACCACCATGCTGGTCGTCGCCGGCCCCCGGCCGTTCTCCGCCGGCGTGCGGAGCACGAACACCTTCCTGAGAGCCGAAGCGCTGGCCGCCGAAGGCGGCGCCATCGCCATCCTGAGCGCGGACGAACTTCGCGACCGGATCGCGGAGGCGGGCGCCGTCGCCGCCTAGCAGAGCTCGAAGCAGCGGGCGCACCCGACAGGGTGACGCCGATCAGCTGGGCTCGCTTTCACGCCACACCCATGGAATTCCCGGTCGATCCAGGTCTCGACGCTCCGCCCGTTTTCTTGCCAGGAGGGGGCGATGGCCTCGGCGTCACGAGCAGGCCTCCAGGCGGGGAGGAGTCGCCTCGTGCGTCGTTTGCCGACGATCCTCAGCCGTAAATGGCAGCGTGCAGCTTATCCCAGAGCATCTCAGGACTGGGCGGCAGAACCTGTGTCATGAAGACCACCGACAAGCCGTTCGCACGATCGACCCAGAAGGTCGTGCTGGCGGCGCCACCCCAGCTGTACTCCCCGAGTACGGTCGGGACGCCATTTTTCGACGGCGCGACCACCACCGCGCCGCCCAGCCCGAACCCCAGACCATCGCCGCTTCCGCCCAGCCCGAAGGCGGCCAGTTCCGGCAGCTCGGCCAGTTGGTCGGGGCGGAGCTGATTGGTCATCATCGCCGCAACGGAGCCGTCCGACAGGACCCGCTTGCCGTCGAACGCGCCACCGCGACGCAGCATCTCGGCGAACCGCCCGTAGTCGTCGATTGTGGACGTGAGCCCACCCCCGCCGGACAGGCCCGGCACCGGACGCAGGAGCGCACTCTCGCGACCGCGTTCCAGCCGCTCCAGTCCGCCGCCAGGCGCCGGACCGTAGAGCGACGCCAGTCGCGACGCCTTCTCCGGCGCCACGGAGAATGCGGTGTCGACCATGCCGAGGGGCTCGAAGATCCGCGAGGCCATGAACGCATCGAGGGTCTGGCCGCTCGCGCGCTCCACCACCAGGCCGGCGACCTCCAGCGCCATGCTGTAGTGCCAGCGGGCGCCGGGCGGGCTGACGAGCGGCACGCGCGCCAGGGCCTTCGCCAGTCCGTTCAGCCCGCCCGCCGCCGGATCGAACCGCCACGGCTCGAACCGCCCGGCGCCCAGGACTTCCTCGTAAAGGGCCGTCACGGGCGAGCCGGCCTGGAACCAGTACGAGAACCCTGCGGTGTGGGTGAGCAGATCCCGGACCGTCATCGGCCCGGCGCGGGTGGTCTGGATCGAGGCGCCGGTCCCGCCGGCATAGACACCCAGCCCCTCGAATTCCGGGATGAACTTCAGCACGTCGTCGTCGAGCCCGACGCGTCCGTCATCCACCAGGGCCATCACGGCGGCCGCCGTGACCGGCTTGGTCATAGAGAAAATGCGGAAGATCGTGTCGCGCGTCACGGGCTCGCCCGCCTCGCGATCGCGCAGGCCGGCCGCGTGGTAGAAGTCCGGCCTTGCTTCGCGCCGCACGAGCACGCTGGCGCCCGGCACGACACCTCGCGCCACCAATGCGTCCAGCAGAGCCGAGACCCGGGCCTCGCCCTTCACAACCCCACGCGACATCCCGCCTCCTCGTTCCGACCCAGGCTCCGGCAATACCGCCAAAGCTGCTTGATTTACGTTTAAGTACACATATAGGTCATTTCGTAAAATCACCGTCAAGGCCGGAACAGAGCCGGCCGCGCCAAGGGAGACGCGGATGACCTCAGGGCTCGAAACCCTCATCACACCGGAGCTGGAGGCGCTGAAGGGCCAATGGCGTGCGACCACCTGGTCGCCACCGGTCTCAGCGTCGGACATCCGCAAATGGGCCATCGCCACCTGGTGGCCGCAGACCCCGCCCCCGTTGCACTGGGATGAGGCCTACGCCGCCGCCACCCGCTGGGGCGGGATCGTCGCCCCGCCGGACTTCAACCCCTTCGCCTGGCCGATCGTGCGCATTCCGCTGGCGCCGCTGCCGTCACCGAAGGGCGTGAAACTCACCAGCCTGAACGGCGGCCAGACGGAGACCTATGGCGTTCCCCAACGGCCCGGAGATGTCATCGCCGAACGGGTCCGGGTTCAGGACTTCCGGGAGCGCCAGGGCCGCTTCGGCCTGATGCTCTACGTCGATGTCGAGACCGAGTGGACCAACCAGGACGCCGTCCTCGTCCGCCGCCGCATCTCCACCTTCGTCCGCTACTGAGGCGACCGATGACCCAGACGCTGCACTTCGAGGATGTCCGCCTGGGCGACATCCTGCCCGCGTGGACCCGGACGACGGACTTCATGCACTGGAACCGCTACGCCGCGGTCAACGACGAGTTCATGCCGTTCCACATGGACGACGAGGACGGCCGTCGCGCCGGCAACCCCGCAGGCGCTTTCGGCATGGGCAACCTGCGCTTCGCGTACATGCTGAACGCCCTGCAGGCCTGGATCGGCGACGCCGCCGAGGTCCGCGAGCTCACCTGCCGCTACCGGCTGATGAACCAGAAGCACGACGAGCTCACGGTCGTCGGCCGCGTGGTCGCCGCCGACCTGGTCGGGGACGAGGGGCAGGTCCGGCTGGAAATCGACGTCACCAACCAGGAGGGCGAGTCCACCTGCCCCGGCCACGCGATCGTCATCCTGCCCCGTCGGGCCGCGACATGACCGCCACGGCGCCGCCCAGCCCCCTGGCCGGCTTGCGCGTCCTCGACCTGACGCGCGTTCTCTCCGGCCCCATCGCCGGGCGCATGCTCTGCGACCTCGGCGCCGACGTGGTGAAGGTCGAGCCGCCGGAAGGCGACGTCAGCCGGCTGTGGGGCCGGCAGGTCGCCGGGATCGGCGGGTTCTTCCACCAGCAGAACGCCGGCAAGCGCAGCGTCTGCCTGGACCTGCGCGTCGCCGAGGGGCGGGACCTGGCTTTGCGACTGGCCGGCCGCGCCGATATCCTGATCGAGAACTTCCGCCCCGATGTCATGCCCCGCCTAGGCCTCGGGTATCCGGAGCTGCGGGCGGCCAATCCACGGCTGATCATGCTCTCGATCTCCGGCTTCGGCGCCGGCGGTCCGCAGTCCCGTCGCGCCGCCTATGCCTCGGTCATCCACGCGGAATCCGGACTGCTCGCCCGCAGCGCGCGGATGTCGACCGTCGGCGCGCTGTCGGACCTGCCCTGGAACGCGGCCGACACCAACGCCGGCCTCCACGGGGCGATCGCCATCCTTGCGGCCGTGCTCCTGCGGGCCCGGACCGGCCTCGGACAGCACATCGACCTCGGCATGCTGGACGCCAGCCTGGTCACCGACGACAACCTGCACCTGGCGCTCGAAGGCGCCGAGGATCTGCAGGGCGCGCCGCCTGACGTCTGGCCCAGCGGCGCCGGACCGCTGCTGGTCGCGGCCGACACCCGGCTGATCTGGCGACGGCTCGCCGAGGTCCATGGCCTCGCCGACCCGGCGGCGCCCAGTATGCCCCAGGCGGAGAAGATCCGTTTGCGGCGCGCCGCCATCGCCGCCTTCCTCGCGGCCCTGCCCGATTGGGCCACGGTCACGACCGCCATGGACCGCATGAACCTCGCCTGGGGCGAGGTGCGCGAGGCCCGCGATCTCGAACGGCACCCCACGGTGCGGGCGCGCGGCGCGATCGCGCAGGTGGATGACGGCGCCGGCGGACGCCGCCCCATCCCGCAATCGCCCTACCGCTTCAGCGACGCGACCAGCGAGGTCCGAGGTCCCGCCGCCCGTCGGGGCCAGCACAACGGCGACGTCCTCGAAGACTGGTTGGGCCTGGGCGCCGCGGATGTGCGTCGGCTCGCGGACGCCGGGGTCCTGCTCTCGGGAGCGCCGCCATAGGGCGCCCGCACGATACCGAGGCCGCTCGTCACGGACGCGCCGAACCGCTAGGCTCGCCGCCGGTTTCGCACCCACGAGGAATGTCGTTGTCGGTGAGCGCAGTGGCTGATCCCGCGACAGGGCGGGAACGGGAGATCCTCACCGTCGCGTCCGCCCACCTCAACACCATGGGCGTGTCGGTGGAGTGGTTCTCCGATATCGCCGACACCCTCGGGCTGACCCGGCCGGCCCTCTACAACTATTTCGCGGATCGCGAGGACCTGCAGTTCCGCTGCTATTTGATGGCCTGCGACGAGCTCGGGCAGCGCTTCGACGTGGCCCAGGCGAGCCATGAGGATCCGGTCGACACCCTTACCGGCTTCCTCGCCATCAACCTCACCGCCGCCCCCGAACTGGCGGTGATGAGCGAGCTCGCGGCGCTGCGTCCGGAGCAGCGCGACGCGGTCACCGCCCGGCAGGACGGGCTCGTGACCCGGATCGCCGGCGAGATCCGGCGGGGGATCGACGCGGGCCGCATCCGCGACCTCGACGCGCGTCTGCTGGCGCGGACCCTGCTGGGCCTGGCGAGCTGGCCCTCGCTGCTCAGCCGCTGGGGCTCGCCCGCCGACCGCACGCTCCTGACGCGCGGCGTCCACAGTTTCCTGCTGCGGGGCCTGGCCACGCGGCCCGCGGAGGCGGCGCCGTTGCCGGAACGCCTCGCGCCGCTGGCGCCGGTGAGACCCGACCTCTTCTCCCGGGCGGACATCAGCGCGGCCCGGCGCGAGAGCGTCCTGATCGCGGCGTCCGCCCTGTTCAACACCCGCGGCATCGGCGCCACCCGCGTCGATGACGTCGCCGAGCGCCTGGGTCTGAGCAAGCGCATCGTCTACCACCACGTCGGCCAGAAGCAGGACCTGGTCGACGCCTGCGTCGAGCGGGCCTACCGCTACTCTGCGGCCCTGATGTCCGCCGCCGAGGCCTTCGAGGGTCCGCGGATCCAGGCGCTGACGACGGCGATCCGCGACATCGTCCTGGCCAACAGCGATCCGGCCGCCTGCATCATGGTCCCCTACGTGGGCTACGGCCAGGTCGGCGCCGCCGAGCAGGCGGCGGTCCGCGGCCACGTCGCCCGCATGATCGGCGGCTATCGCACCCTGATCACAGCCGGCATCGCCGAGGGCAGCCTGCGGCCCATCGACGTCGAGGCCGTCCTGCTCGCCTTGCCCGGCCTGTTCTGCTGGAGCGCCAACGCCCCCGACCAGTCCGCCGACGATGTCGCGAGCCGTGCGGAGCTCCTGGCCAGCATAGCCGCGCGAGGGATCCTGGCCTGACCGCCGGCGTCAGCCGGCCAGCGCCAGCCCGCCATTTCGGCGGACCACCCGGGCCCTCCGCAGGGTGACCGTCGCGTCCGCGGCGGACCGGGAGGTGTCGACCCCGATGAAGTCCGCGGTGGCCGCATCCGGTCCCAGCACCACCCGAACGTAGCCGCAGTGGTTGCTGTCGGTCCATTGGACCTCCGAATTGTGCCGTGTGTAGAGCCCGTCCAGCGTCCGGATCAGCTCGGGCTTGAACCGCGCCATGGCGAAGGAGGACGGCATGGTCACCCCCGCGGTCCCGAGCTCGACGCCCATCGCGACGCCCGCGTCGTCCGCCAGTCGGTTGCACCAGAACGCGTGGCTGTCGCCGGTGAGGACCAGCAGGTCCTTCGCTCCCGCGCCCTGGCAGAGTTCGTAGAAGGCTTGCCGTGCGCCGGCGTATCCGTCCCAGGCGCCGGTGGTGTCCGGCAGGTCGTTCTCCGCCAGCCAGAGGATGTCGGTGTACCGGTCAAGAAAGGCCAGTTCCGGATGGTCCTCCGGCCGCAGGCCACCTCGCCGCAGGTTCGGGACGAAGTTGCGGCCCAGCAAGGTCCCGTTGCCGATGATCCGCCAGGGCTGCTTCTCGGCCACGGACGCCTCTAGCCCGGCCTTCAGCGCCGCCTTGCCGCGCTGGGACATCATCTCGCGACTGCGGTCCCCCAGCACGTCGCGCAGGAAGGCCGCCCGCTCCGGCACGGTCCGCAGCCTGTCCTTCCACAACCTGTAGTCCACCGGCTGGCTACGGGCGGTCAGGCGCGTCTCCAGCGTGCACATCGTCGCCAGATCCCCGAACCGGTAGGTCCGCCAGGCCTCCAGCGGGTCACCGCCCGCCGCGGGATCGCGCACCGGCATCCACTCGTAATACGCCTGAATCGCAGCATCGCGACGCGCCGCCCAGGCGCCTTCGGTTCCCGGCTGGTGGTTCTCGGCGCCGCCCACCCAGCTGTCGTTGGCGACCTCGTGGTCGTCCCAGAGGGCGATCAGGGGATGGGCTGCGTGCAGGGCCTGTGACTGGGGATCGGCCTTGTGGCTCGCATGGCGGCGCCGGTAGTCTTCCAGTGTCACGGTCTCATGCGGCGGGTCCGCCGACTGCAGGAAGCGGTCCGACTGCTTCAGCAGGTCGTCGCCATATTCATAGATGTAGTCCCCGGTGTGGAGGACGAAGTCGATGGCCGGGTCCTTCGCGGCCGCGCCATAGGTATTGAAGTATCCCAGCGAGCGGCTGGCGCAGGACATCAGCGCGATCCCCAGACGATCCAGCCGTCCGGCGGGCAGCGTTCGCGACCGTCCGACGGCCGAGGCCTGCCCTGCGGCCCGGAACCGGTAATGATAGCGATCGCCCGGCGCCAGGCCGTCCGCGACCACCTTCACGGTGTGGTCGCGATCCCGGCGCGCGACGACGGTGCCCGAGCGCACCACGGACCGGAACCCAGGATCGCGCGCCACCTCCCATGCCACCGGCAGCGACGGCTCCGTGGTCGTCACCCGCGTCCAGAGGACCACGGAGTCCGGCGTGGGATCGCCGCTCGCGACCCCGTGGGCGAACAGCGTCCCGGCCGCTTCGGCGGCCCCTGTGGCGGCCAGGGCGGCGGCGCCCACGATCAGGCCCATCCCGGCGCGGCGCGTGACCTCGGTCATCTGGCATACCCTTCGTGGTCGGCGCCTGGTCTGCTCATGCGCGGCAGAAGCGGGCGAGGTCGGCGGCGGTGTCGCGGCTGATGTCGGGGCAGCAGAGGAAGATCTCCGTCCCGTGGGCCGTGCCCATCACCTGGCGGCAGCGCGCCGGCACGCCGGCCTTGAGCAGCAGGCGGTAGAACCCGACGCCCTCGTCGCGGAGCGGATCGCACTCGTTCACGCTGATGATCGTTTCGGGCAGCCCCTCGACGTCCGACACCGATGCGAAGCCCGGCCAGGCCAAGGGATCACGCGCCGCGAAGGCGTCGATCCCGTAGCCCACCCGGCCGCGATTGCTGTGCAGGTCGAGGACCAGGCCGTTGTTGGCGACCGAGGAGGGCAAGTGGTCCTGCGGCCAGAGCCCGGCGATGTAGGGGCACAGGGCATAGAGCCCGCGGACCAGCCCGGCGTCCCCCTCGCGCGCCAGCCGCATTCCGGTCGCCAGGGTCAGGTTGCCGCCGCCGCTCTCGCCCGCCACCACGATGCGGTCCGCGTCGATCCGCAGACGCTCCGCGTTGATCCGCAGCCAGCGCACACCCGAGACGCAGTCGTTGAGACCGGCCGGATAGGGCGCGACCTCCGGCGCCGAAGACGGCCGGACGCAGTTGCGGAAATCGACCATGACCACGGCCACGCCCTGGGCGGCGATGATCTTGCCCCAGCCCCGGTACATCCCGTTGAAGCACGACATGATCTCCATGCCGCCGCCGTGGATGTAGTAGACGCAGGGCAGGATGTCGTCGCCCTCGGGCCGGATCACCTGGACCTGGATTTCATTCCCATCCGGCGAGGAGACGAAGCGCTCCCGCGAGATCGACAATCCCTCCGAGGGAGCCACATCCTCGGTGTCCAGGGCGTCCCCCCAGGCCGCCTGGCCGGCGGCGATCATCTGCCCCATCTCGCTGGCCTCGAACGCCAGGATCTCGACGCGGCTCCCAACGTCCGCCGCCGGTGGAACCGGCGGCATCTGGGCGAACAGCGCCTTGATCCGCGGGTCGATGCGCGGATCTTCGGCCAGCTTGGACGCCATCAGAACCGCGCCCGCAGCTCGACGCCCATCTGCCGCGGCGGGGCGTAGGTGGAGAACCGCGCCCCATAGGCGTCGGTCGCCCCCAACTGGGCGAGGTAGTGTTCGTCGCCGGCGTTCGACACGAACCCGCGGGCCGTGTAGCGGCCATCGGGGCTGTCCCAGACCACGTTCAGGTTGATCACCTCATAGGCCTTCTGGCTGTCCAGGGCGGTGTTGAACTCCCGGAAGTAGATCCGCGACGAGGCGTAGATGTCCGCGCGCAGCGTCAGCCGGCCCAGGTCCGACATCGAGGTCCGGTACTGGGCGCCCAGGCTGCCGGAGGTCTTCGGCGCCCGGTTCAGCCGCTTGCCGTTCAGGTCCTGCACCCCGGCGGCCAGGTTCAGGGTGTCCGTATTTGTGAAGCCCGCGCCGTACTGGGCGTCCAGAGCGGTGAACGTCGCGTCGAAGGAGATGTGCTCGCTCGCCTGCCAGGCAGCCTGGATTTCCAGACCCTTCACCCGCGCCTTGGGCGCATTCACCACCGGGGAGCTCAGGCCTCGGATCTGGGTCACCTGGAAGTCGGTGTAGTCGTAGTAGAAGAGGGTCGGGTTGAAGGTCACCGAGCCGCCCAGGGCGCGCACCCGCAGGCCCGTCTCATAGGCGGTGATCTTCTCCGGCTGGTAGATGGTGTCGCAGCCGTTGACTCCGCCGTCCTTGAAGCCGCGCGAGACCGTGGCATAGGTCCCGACGTCGTCGCTGACGTCGTACTGCACCCCGCCGCGCGGGGTGAACGAATGGAACGTGGGGTCCGTCTCCACCACGTTGCAGCTGACGATGCTGGGGAGGATGACGCCCGGCGCGACCTGCACGCGGTTGATGATGGTCGTCGAGCGCGAGGTGACCTTGTCCTCCGAATACCGCGCCCCCGCCAGGAGACGCAGGCGGTCGGTGACGTTGAAGACGTTGTCGGTGAAGACCGCAGCCGACTTCACCCGATAGGGGAAGGACGCGCTGGTCAGGCGGGCGGCGGGCGCCAAGCCCGCGGCCGGGTAGCCCACCGGGAAGTCGAACTGGGTGAAGGCCTTGAGGTTGTCATTCATGTAGAAGGCGCCGACCAGCCAATCCAGACGCCCGGCGTCGCCGCTCAGGTTGAACTCCTGGGAGACCGTCGTGGACTTGGCGACGTCCAGCAGCGGCGAGAACGCGATGTTGGTGCCGTCCGAGTCGTAGAGCCCCTCATATGAGTACCAGGACCAGGCGGTGATCGACTTCAGCTTGGCGCCGGCGAAGTCCACCGTGGCCGTCGCCGATCCGCCGTAGGTTTCCAGCGTCGAGGACGGCTTCAGATCGGCGCTGAACCGCAGTGGTTTCAGCGGCGCGATCGCGCCCGCGAAAAAGGGATTGCCGGCGATCGCGCCGGCGCTCGGCGGCGAGTTCAGCTGCAGCCACGGGAACCCCCCTTCCCGCCGCAGGTAGTAGGCCGCCAGCTCGACCTCGGCATTCTCTGCAAGATCCGCCGCCACCTTGAAGCGCGCGCTGAGGGCCGATCCCTTGTCGGCCTCCGGGCCGCCCGGGACCACGTTCTTCACGAAGCCCTTGTTGCGGTCCGTGTAGTCGAGCACCAGCCGCGTGCGGACCTTGTCGCTCAGCGGCACGTTCAGCACGCCGTTCAGATGGTAGTCGTCGTAGCTGGCGTAACCGGCCAGCACCGAGCCCTCGAATTCGCTCGACGGCGAAGCGGTGACGAAGTTCACCGCGCCGCCGGTGGCGTTGCGCCCGTAGAGGGTTCCCTGCGGACCCCGCAGCACTTCGATCCGCGCCAGATCGATCTGGCCGAGCCCGCCGGTCAAGGTCCGCGACTGATAGACCCCGTCCACGTGAACCGCGACGCCCGGCTGGGCGGTCGCGCCATATTGGTTGAGGCCGACGCCGCGGATGCTCACGGCCGTCACCCCCGCCAGCTTCCCGGCGACCAGGCTGGGCACATGGAACTGCAGGTTGGTGGCGTCGGTGATCCCCTGGCGCTGGATCGCCTCGGCCCCCAGCGCCGAGATCGCGCCGGGCACGTCCTGCACCGACTGCTCGCGCTTCTGCGCCGTGACGATCAGTTCCTCGAGTTGCGCGCCGCCCTCAGCCCCGCCTCCAGCCTGGGCGAGCGCCATAGAGGGCGCGGCCAGGATCAACGCCATCCAGGACGCGGTGGCGGTCAGGCGATTCTGCGGCGTCGTCATGATCATCTCCCCAAAGACCGGCCCGCGGCCCTTCGTTGCTACATCGCCGCCTCTGCGGGTGGCTTATTTACGTATGCGTACATCTTGTACGTACGACGACGAATTTCTGTCAAGCCGCACTATTTCCGAGGCGCGGACACAGACCGGAGCCCTCGATCGCCGCTCGGAGCTAGGAGATCCGAGACTTCGCCTACGGATGCGTACCCAACGTCCTGCGGATGCCGAATGGCTTGGCGAAGGGCGCGCTTCGCCGTTATGTGGCCGGCATGGGGCGACGCACTGTCTCGGAAGATGACCTGGCCCGTCCGCCGGAGGCGCCGCCGCTGCGCGCGCGGTTCGAGGCCCTGCTCGACGAGGCGGCGCGCCAGTTCAACGACCATGGCGTCCTCCTGACCTCGCTCCCCGACATCGCCGACGGACTCGAGCTCTCCCGGGCGGCGCTCTACTACTACGTCGATGACCGGGAGGACCTCGTCTTCAAGGTCTACCGGCGGTCCGTCGAGGTGCTGGCCCGCAACCTCGAAGCGTCGGCGCAGACCGGCCAGACCGTGCTTGAGTCGATCAACGCCTTCGTCGCCGCGACCCTGTCGCCGGCAGCGCCCGAGATCGCCGCCCTGAACGAGATCGGCCTGCTGCGCGAGCCGGAACGGGCCACGATCCTGGCGCTCCACGCCGGGGTGATCGCGCGGCTCGGCGGCATCCTCGAGGGCGGGATCCGCGCGGGCGAGATACGGCGCTGCGACACCGACGTCGCGGCCCGCTGCATCGTCAGCATGGTCTACTGGCTGCCCCTCGCCCACCGATGGCGGGCTTGGCAGGCCCTGGACCGCCAGCGCCTCATCGCCTTGATCTGCGACCTCGTGGCCAACGGTGTCGCGGCGGATCGGCGCGAGATCCGCTCGCCGGTCCGCATGGACCTCACGCCGCTCCGGGCGGGCGAGACCGTCGCACTCGACCCGGCCGGGCTGCGCGAGGCGCGCCGGGAGACCATCCTCCGGACCGCATCGAGGCTGTTCGACGCCAAGGGCATCGACACCACCTCGCTCGAGGAGATCGCCGCGGCGCTCGGCACCAGCACGCGGACCCTCTACCGCAACGTGGGCGACAAGCCCTCCATCGTGAAGGCATGCTACGAGCGGGCCTTCCGCATCGCCCTCTACATCTCCGACGCCGCGGGGCTCCTCGACCTCTCGGCGGCCGAGGCCCTGGACGCGCAGCAACGGGCCCACGCGATCGCCCAGCAAGACCCCGCGATCGCCCCGCTTCGGCATGGCAGCGGGCTTGACGCCCTCGCGCCAGACGCCCGGGCCGTGGTCGACGACATGGCTGACCAACTGACGGTCGCGGCCCGCACGCGCATCCACCAGGCGCAGGCCGAGAACGAGATCCGCCGCCTGGACGCCGAGGAGTTTCTCGTGCTCGCCACCGGCCCCTCAGCCTGGCTCGCCAAGCCGTTCATCGAGACGACGCCCCAGCGCCGCATCGAGATCGCCGACGCCGTCGCAGACTTTGTGCGCCTTGGACTGACGGCGTTGGACGCCGGTTCCGAGCGCGGCCGCTGAACCAGGTTGATCTGTCCGCGGTGCGCCCGGAACGGTCGTCGGCCCACCGGGCCTCCATCGCCTGGCCGGGGCGCGCCGTCAGATGTTCTGGCCGCCCGAGACTTCGATCCGCTGCGCGTTGACCCAGCGGCTGTCCGGGCCCAGCAGGGTTGCGACCATCGGGCCGATGTCGTCAGGGGTCCCGACGCGGCCCAAGGCCGTCATGGCGGCGAAGGCGTCGTTGTAGGCCGGCGTGTCGCGCACCGCCCCGCCCAGGAAGTCGGTCTCTATGGCCCCCGGCGCGATGGCGTTCGCGGTGATGCCGCGCCCGCCCAGTTCCTTCGCCATATAGAGCGTCAGGACTTCGATGGCGCCCTTGGCGGCGGAGTAGGCCGAGAAGCCCGGATAGGTGACGCGGGTCAGGCCCGAAGAGAAGTTCACGATCCGCCCGCCGTCGGCCAGCAGCGGCAGCAGCGCCTGGGTGAGGAAGAACACGCCCTTCACATGAACGTCGAACAGCAGGTCGAACTGAGCCTCCGTTGTCTCCGCGAAGGCGGTCATCTCACCGTGGCCGGCGTTGTTCACGAGGTGGTCGAAGCGGTCGCGCCCCCACGTCCCCGTCAACACTGAGCGCACACGGTCGACGAACGCTGGGAATTCCGTGAGGTCCCCGACATCCAGCTGCAGCGCCACGGCCTTCCGGCCGAGCGCCTGGATCTCGGAGACGACGGCCTGCGCGCCGTCGGCGCCGCTCCGGTAGGTGAGGATGACGTCGCCGCCGTGGCGCGCGATGCTGAGGGCGGTGTTGCGGCCGAGTCCGCGGCTGGCGCCGGTCACGATCGAGATGGTGGTCATGGTGTGCTCCTTTGGTCACGAAGGCCTCCGCCACCGGGCGCCATGCCCGCGCGGCAGACATTCGTCTTCGACGCCCGTCTAGCTACAGAGGGGTGTGGGCCCGAAGAACGACCTTGTTTCTTTGGCAGCCATGCCTCACAGGCATGGATCGCCATGGAACTTCGCCATCTCAGGTACTTCGTTGCGGTCGCTGAGGAGGGCAGCCTCACCGTCGCGGCCGAGAAGCGGCTGCACACCGCCCAACCCTCGCTGAGCCGGCAGCTCCGCGATCTGGAGCACGAGGTGGGCGCCCAGCTTTTCGTCCGTAACTCCCGCGGCGTCGAACTCACGCCGGCGGGGCAGGCCTTCCTTGAGCACGCCCGGCTGTCGCTGCATCAGGCGGGCGAGGCGGTGGCCGCCGCCCGGCGCGCGGCGCGGCCTCCGAAGACCAGCTTCTCGGTGGGCTTCCTGACGGGCCAGGAGGTGGAGTGGCTGCGGCGCCTGACGGACCTGCTGCAGGACCAGCTGAAGGACATCGACCTCCGGGTCTCGAGCGACTTCTCGCCGCATGTGGCCGACGCGGTGGCGCGGGGCGACATCGATCTCGGATTCTCGCGGATCGAGCCCAAGCCCGAGGTCAGCTACAAGGTCATCGCCCACGAGCCGATCGTCGCGATCCTGCCTCGCGATCATCCGCTGGCCGCCCAGGCCGCGATCGATCCACGCGACCTCGATCCGCGCGCCTTCATCGGGTACTCGGACACGCCGCACGTACTGCGGGACGTCGTCGACCGATACCTGCGCGACCGCGGCGTCGCCGTCTCACCCACGCATTTCCTGGATGGGTTCGCGACGGGCATATCGCTCGTGGCCTCGACCGGAGGGGTCACCCTGCTGCCGGCCTATGTGGAGCCTCTGCTGCCGACGTCGGTCGTCAGCCGGCAGCTCACCGGCAACGCGCCCGTCATCGAGGTGGCGGCAGGCTATCGCGCCGACAACCCCTCGCCGGTCCTGAAGTTCTTCCTGGAAAACATCGACCAGCTCATCGCCGCCCGATCCGCGGGCGCTCCGCGCTGACCTTTGCTGCGCACAGCATGGAGGTCCGCGGCGGGCTATGACGGGTCGGGGCGCCCCAACGTGGCGCCCATCGCGTTGACGCGGCGCATCCGATTCTGTCCTGTGGTGCGCGGAGGCGCGAATGACCATCCCGATCGAATGGGTGCACAGGCGCTTTGAGTCGCAGAATGGAGGTCTGTTCGACGATCTCCTGCGGCGGACTGGCGTCGCGCCCGGGGCCGAGTTCCTCACGCGGGCGGAAAACACGCTCCTGATGCTTCACAGCATCATGGCGCTTCGCGATGAGGGCCATGCCCTCGGCAGCCGCCGCTTGCCGCCGGGTTTCGCCTCGGTCGGGCTTCGGGTGATGGGCAGCGCGCGCACGCTGGGCGCGGGCCTGGAGGCGCTCAGCCGATATTTCGCGGTGGCGAACGCGACCTTCCAACTCGACCTGAGCATCCACGGGGACGAGGCGGAAATCATCCTCCGTGCGACGGGCCCCGACCGGGTCCAGGCCGCCTTGCTGGAGGACATTTGGCTGGCGCCCCTCAACGCGTTCATGGCCTGGCACATCCGTGACCGGACGCCGGTGATTTCCATCACGACCGCGTGCCCGGACCATCCCAGCCTCGGCGGACGCCATTTCTGGGACAGCACGCCGGTCGTCGCGAACGGACGCACGGCGCTGCGCCTGCCGACCGCGTGCCTGGCCCTCGAGCGTCGCGCCGCCTCGTTCGAGGAACCGTTGTGGGACGCCTTACGGTTTTCGCTAAGCGACGATCGCGAGCCCGCCACGCTCTTGGATGGCGCGCCGATCGACGCCCACACGCCACGACAGGCCTTCATGATCCTGCCGCATCTCGGCGCGCGCCAGGCCCGCCGGCGGGTGCGAAAAGCCACCGGCGCCAGCTTCCGCGACCTGCGGGCCGAAGCGATCGTCGGGCGGGCCCGTGACCTCCTGTCGGAGACCGATCGCTCGGTGTCGGACATCGCCGCGGAGCTCGGCTACGCCGAGGAGCGCAGCTTCCGCCGCTTCCTGCGCGGGCGCACCGGCCTGTCCCCGAGCGCCATCCGAGCCGAGGGCAAGTCCGACGCACGCCTGACCGCTGTGCATCGTCAGATCCACGACCTCACGCGCATCATGGACGCGTAGGCGGAACTGCCCCGCGCCCCTGCCGCGACACGGCCGGGGCCGCACATGTGAAGCTCCCGGCCTGGCGGGGGTCGCCGATCCCGCGATACTGGATCCAGGTCGGAAAGGCGCAAAGCGGGCGTTGGCCCCGGGCCGTCGGAGATCCATCCTCGATGGTCAGGCCGTCCGGCGCCGTCCCGGCTTCGCGCCAGACATCGAGCGCCGCCAGCGGGTCCCAGATCGGCTCAAAGGCGCTGAGTCCCCCCGGTCCATGACCATAGCCCGGGATCGTGAAGAACCGCGCCGAGCGCACCAGGCGCGCCTTGCCGTTCAGGGCCTCGAGCCGGCGCCAGTACTCGTCGGTGGACCAGGGACTGACGATGGCGTCGGCGAGACCGTGGACGACGATCAGCTTGCCGCCGTGGGCGGTGAAGTCCGACAGGTCGATGGGCGGCGCGTCGAGGCTGCGAGCCGCGGCATCGAGAGCCGGAGCCAGGTCGCCGGGCGCCGTCGGATCGACCTTCAGCGCGTTCAGAGCAGGATCGCGCGCCGCGACGAAGCGCAGGAAGCCGTCCCAGAAGTGGCCGATGATCGGCATCTCGGGCACGGGCGGCGACACCGGCGCGGTCTGCCCAAGTTGCTGCGCGCCCCGAAGGTCGGCGCCCTGCAGGACGGGCCAGCCCGGATAGGCGCGCTCGCCCGACCGGCGATAGGCGAAGCGGACTGGCGAGGCGTAGCGGCGAAGGGCGGCGATCTGCGGCGGACTCAGACACGGGTGGGTCGCCGCGGCGGGCCCGCAGGCGATCGGCGCCAGGTCCGCCCGGCATGCGTCGGGATTGGAAACCAGCCGATCGGCGAGACCATCGAGCGCGTCGCACTGCGTCATCACCGTCTCGAAGAGCAGCGCCTGCAGGTCTGGCCCCACATAGGCGCCGGGCTTGGCAAAGCCGTGCATGACATGGCCGAACGCCAGGGCCGCTGTCCCTCCGTTCCAGAAGGGATACAGGGCGATGGCGCCGTCGAAGTCGCGCGGCCAGCGCGAGACGGCCACCAGGGCTTCGCGACCGCCGTTCGAGCCGCCTGCGAAATAGACGCTCTCCGCCTCGCGCCCATAGTAGGCCCGCGTGAGCGCCAGGCTGGCGTCGCGGGTCTTCTTGATCGCATCCCCGGCATAGTTCCGGAACGCCTCCTCGTTCAGCGCGAACTCGGCGTCGACGGCCGGGATCGGCGCGGAGGCGCTGTTCGACTGGTGACCGCTATCGCTGCCGAACACCACATAGCCGCGCTGCAGCGGGGTTGGCACCTTGTCGGCGGGCAGATCGAAGAGCGGGCCATCGGTGACCGGCATGACGCCATCGAAGCCGCCCCCGCCCAGCATGAGCGCCTTGCCGTTCCACGCGCTTGGCAGCGAGAGCGAGACGCGGATTTCAGGCGCATCTCCGATCGGCCGGATCGCCGCCTCGACCTTGCAATGGCCAGCGTCGCCGCCAGGCCGCCCCTCGACCGCTGCGGTGACGACGTAAGCACCGCGCGTCGGCAAGCCGATCGCCGAGGCCGGCGCGTTCCACCCCTTCAAGGCCGAACAGGCAGCGACGCCGGGCGTCTCCGCACATGCGGCCGAGGCGGCCAAAAGCCCCGCCACGGCGCCCAACACCCATGCTCGCATCAGAAGCGCGCCTTGAGCTCGGCGCCCACCTGCCGCGGCGCCCCGAACGAGCCGTCGCGGCTGCCGAAGCCATCCACCGCGAGCATGGACGTCCAGTAGCCCTTGTTGAACAGATTGGTCGCGAACAGGCGGACGCTGTAGGCGTCGTCCGGAGCGTCCCAGATGACGTTGGCGTCCACGACGGCGAAGGCGGACTGGCTCTCGGCCGGATCGTTGAACTCCCGGAAATAGAGCTTGGACCGATAGGCCACGTCGCCCCGCACCGTGAGCTGACCCCAGTCCTCGCGGCCCGTCATGTACTGCGCGCCGACGCCGCCCGAATACTTCGGGGCGTTCGGCAGGCGGTTGCCCCGCACATTCTGGGCGCCGAGGCTCGGGTTCAATGAGTCGACGCTGGTGAAGTCCAGGAACTTGGCGTCCAGGATCGACGCGTTGGCGTTGAAGCTCCAGTGCTCGACCGGAGCCCAGTTCGCTTCGACCTCGACGCCCTTCAGCCGGGCGGACGCCGCATTGGTGATGCGGCCGGCGATGCCCACCACCTGGGTGAGCTGGAAGTCGCTGTAGTCGTACCAGAAGGCCGAGGCGTTCAGGCGCAGGGTGCGGCCCAGCAGCTCGCTCTTGAAGCCCGCCTCATACGACTTGATGTACTCCGGCGCGAAGGCGTTGTTGCACCCGGAGTTGTTCACACCGCCAGCCTTGAAGCCCTTCGACACCGTCGCGAAGGTGTTGACGTTGCCGCTGACCTCGTACTGCGCGCCGGCCCGATAGGTGACGCCGTCGTACATCAGGTCGTCCACCTGCCGCGGGCAGGTGTTGAGCGTGGTGGCTCCCGTCACAAGGCTGCCGATGTAGTTGCGATGCACGACATCGATGTCGTCGCGCGAGTAGCGCAGGCCGCCGATCAGCTTCAGGCGCTCGGTGATTTTCACGGTCGCGTCGGCGAACGCGGCCCGCGACACCGTCTTGGCTTCCGGCATGTCCTGCACCAGGAACGAGTTCCGCGGCAGCGGGGCGAAACCGAGCGGGAAAGCGTAGAAGGTGACGATCGAGAGCTTGTCGCGCGCGTAGTAGGCTCCGGCCACCCAGTCGACCGGACCCGTCGCGCCGCCCAGGTTGAACTCCTGGGAGAAAGTCGTCGCGTGCTCGTCGGCGTGGGACTCCACGATCGTCAGGTCCACCCCGTCGCGGTCCATGTCGAACTGGTTGTCGTAGCGCTGGAAGGCGGTGATCGACTTCACCTGTAGCGCCTCCCCCTGCCAGGTCAGGGTGTTGCTGATCTGCTCGATGTTGCGCGCGCTACCGGTGACGCCAAGGGCGCTGGTCCGCAGCTTCTTGGTCGGCACGATCGCCGCCGCGATGAACGGGTTGAGCGCCAAGCCGGTGGCGTTGGGCCGGGTCGACGGCACATAGTAGTCGGCCGCCCCGCTGGCATGGATCGCGCTGAAGGCCAGATCGTTGGTCAGGCCCGGCGCGATGTCGACGCTGACCCGCAGGCGCGCCGCCGTCGTCGACAGCGTGTCGAGGTCCGGTCCGCCGGCGATATTCTTCACGAAGCCGTCGCTCCGCTTGTTGCGGTCGATGACCAGGCGGGCGCGGACGCGATCTCCCACCGGCGCGTTCAGCACCCCCTGGAGGTGGTATTCGTCGTAGGTCGCATAGCTGGCCAGCACCTGGCCGCCGAAGTCGGACTTCGGCGCGACGCTGAGGAAGTTGATGGCTCCGGCGTTGGCGTTGCGGCCATACAGCGTACCCTGTGGCCCGCGCAGCAGCTCGACCCGGTCCAGGTCGGCCTGGGCCAGCACCATGCTGGGGCTGCGCGGCTGGTAGACGCCATCGATGTTCACCGCCACCGAGGGCGCGCCGGTGGTCGTCGAGCGGCCGACGCCGCGGATCGCGATCTGGGTGGTGCCCAGACTGCGGCCGAACGTGACGTTGGGCACTGCGAACTGCAGGGTGGAGACGTCGTCGATGCCGCGGTTGGCCAGCGCCGCGCCACTCAGGGCGGTGATGGCGGCGGGCACGTCCTGGACCGATTCCGACCGTCGCTGCGCCGTCACGACCAACTCTTCGAGCTGGGCCCCCTGGTTGGGCTGAGAAGGTTCGGCGCCCTGTTGCGCCAGAGCGGCGCCGGAAAGGGCGCTGCTTCCGAACAGGACCGCGAGGCCAGGGATCACACACTGGCGGCGCTGCTTATGAATCATCTGAATTTCCCCCTCGGTATTGTTTGTTGAGGGGGACATCTGCGGAGAAACTGCGGACGCGGGGAGGTCCGGTTCGGACATCCGCGGGCGCCGTTCCGGTCGCAGGCGAATGTCGCGCGCGCCCGCCCTCCACGCGCCGGGCTGCCGGCGCCTCGCACCGGCGACCACGCGGCGGCGGGTGTGAAAGGAAGCAAGGCACGCACACCGGCCCTTGTCACCCAAGCGGAAGGCCTCTATCCGGCCCTTCGGCATAAACGGTACAGAAACACAAAAACTGGCGCCGGTGGCGGCCGCGGGCTGTCCGCCACCGAGGCTCATCGAGAAGGCCTAAGTCCATGATCAACCTGAACGACCGCGTCGCGCTGATGATGAGCCGCGCCCATGCGGAACGCCTGGCCCTGGTGGCGGAGGCCGAAGAGATCGCGGCGCGTTGGGCCGACTTGGCCGACACCACGGACCAGATCTTACCCCGGCAGGGCTGGGAGCAGAGCGCGCTCGAGCTCCGGAAGGCGGGCCTGTCCGGTCCGGCGTCGGCAGTTGTCGCAGGCTGGCGGCTGGGGGAGATGTGAAGAGCGTCGCGATCGAAAGACCTGTCCGCGGTCGTGCGCCGAAGCAGATGCGCTCGGAGCGCACGCGGCGCGCCATTACCGACGCGGTCATCGAGATCCTGGCGACGTCCGGTGCCGCGAACCTCACCCACCGGCAGGTCGCGAAGGCCTCCGGCGCGAGCCTGTCCGCCACAACCTATTACTTCGCCACCAAGGACGACCTCATCGCGGCGGCGTCAAACGACCTGCTTGCGGGGTACCTCGGCGACTTCGACCGCGTCATCCGCGCCCTCCGCGACGGTGGTCCGGACAGCCTGCCTCAGCGCGTCGTCCAGGTCATCGCCCTCGGCGTGAGCCGGCGCCGGACACGGACGCTGGCGTGGTGTGAGATCATGCTCGAAGGCGCACGCCACGTGCAGGCGCGCGTCCATGTGCGAGCCTGGTTCGAGCGACTGCATGAGCTTTGGGCGCAAGTCGCGCGTCTCTGCGGCGTGAGATCGGACGACGCCGCGACGGTGGCCACGGGGGCGATCGACCTCATCGTCGGCGGGCTGTTCTACGGATTGGCCCTGGATCTGGACGCCACCCAGGCCCGCAGCGCCTTCATCGGCGGCCTCGCGCCCCACCTGGACCTGGCGCGGGTGTCCGCCGCCGCCCCCGAACCCGCCCTCTCGCGGAAATCCGCCCAGACGCGCGAGCGCCTGCTCGCCGCCGCCGCCCGACTCGTCTCGACGTCTGGCGTGGGCGCCCTGACGTTGCGCGCGGTGGCTGCGGAGGCGGGGCTCTCGCCGGCGGCGCCGTCCTACCATTTCGCGTCGCCGCAGGCCTTGGCCGTGGCCGCGCAGCAGGCGCTTCTCCTGCGGTCACGCGAACGCTACCGGGCGGCCATGTCGCGCCCGCGCGATATCGTCGGCCATGCCGATCTCGCCGACCTCACCTCCATCATCCATGAGCGCGAGTTGACGGAGTTTGGGACGGAGAACATCGCGGGACTGTCGACCTGGCTCGAGACGGCGCGGCGTCCGGAGTTGCGGTCACCGCTCGTTCGCGCCGTGGATGTCCTGTCGGCAGGTTGGGCCCGCGCCTTCACACGTCTCCCCCCCGAGGCAGGCGCCGCCGCCGGGGCCATGGCGCAGTACCTCTTCGTCGGTTCGATGGTGCGCACCCTGGCGTGCGGCGCGACCGCCGCCGACCTGGCGGCGCTGCGGTCCGCCATGCGTGCGGACGTGGCCGCCCTGGCCCACGGTCGCCATTGGATGCAGACACCCGGCCTCCAAGGCGCCCCCGTCTCCCCCGGGCCGCGGCGCGTTTAACGGCTCTGCCACGAGGGGAGGCAGCGGGGTCGAAGCCAAGGGCCAGCCCGTTGCCGCTCTGCCGGCGCCTATCGTGCGCCGGGTACGCGGAAGCCCGCGTCGATGACGAGGCGCGGTCCGGTGGCGTCGCGCGCCCTTGCCGCGTGGGCTCTGCGAATCCGTCCCCGTCCCATGGCGAACCTGTCCTCCCCCGAACGTCCGACAGCGGCGATAGACGCCGACTTGCGACGCCGGCCAGCGCGCCGCCGGGCGCGGGAGGAGCGAGACAGATGTCCGATGGATCCGACTACACCCCGCCCAAGGTGTGGCGATGGGAAAGGCAGAATGGCGGACGCTTCGCCAGCATCAACCGGCCGCTCGCTGGCTCGACCCACGAGCAGGCCCTTCCCCTCGGCACGCACCCGTTCCAGCTGTATTCACGCGGCACGCCCAACGGCATCAAGGTGACGGTGCTGTTCGAGGAGCTGCTCGCCCTTGGAAAGCCCGCCGAATATGACGCCTGGATGATCGACATCGGCCAGGGCGAGCAGTTCGGTTCGGGCTTCGTCGATCTCAACCCCAACTCGAAGATTCCGGCGCTGCTGGACCGCTCGGACCCTGCCAGACCGATCCGCGTCTTCGAGAGCGGATCGATCCTGCTCCACCTGGCCGAAAGGTTCGACGCCTTCCTGCCTGCTTATCAGCCGATGCGGGCCGAGACCCTCTCGTGGCTGATGTGGCAGATGGGCGCCACGCCCTATCTGGGCGGCGGCTTCGGCCACTTCTACGCCTACGCGCCGACCAAGATCGAATACGCCATCGACCGCTTCGCCATGGAGGTGAAACGGCAGCTGGACGTCCTGGACCGCCGGTTGGCCGAGAGCGAGTACCTGGCCGGCGATGAATACACCATCGCCGACATCGCGGTCTGGCCCTGGCACGGCCTGCTGACCACGGACGGCGGCTACGACTCCTACGTGTTCCTGGACGTCGAGAGCTACAAACATGTGCGGCGCTGGACGCACCAGATCGCCGGACGGCCGGCGGTGCGGCGCGGCCGCGTGGTGAACAAGGATCTGGCCGAGCGCCACGCGGCGGGCGATATCGATGCCTTGCTCTGCGGTTGAGCAGGTGAGGGCGCGAACGAAAAATGAACCTTGAAGACAAGATCGTCGTGGTCACCGGCGCGGCCAGCGGGATCGGGCGGGCGCTTTGCGTGCGTTTCGAGGCGGAAGGGGCAAAGGCCATCGTCTGTGCCGACCGCGACCACGCGGGCGCGAAGGCGACGGCGGAGATGTGCGGCGGCCGGGCCTTTATGACCGATGTCTCCAGGGAAGCCGACATCCGGGCGTTGATCGAGACGGTGGAAGCCGAGATCGGGCCGATCGACCTGTTCTGTTCCAACGCCGGTATCGGTGTGGGCGGCGGGACCGAGACGCCCGACGTCGACTGGCAGCGGATATGGGACATCAACGTCATGGCCCACGTCTGGGCTGCGCGGCATCTGACGCCCCTGATGGCCGCCCGCGGCGGCGGCTATCTGATGAACACGTCCTCCGCGGCGGGCCTGCTCAGCCAGATCGGCTCGGCGCCCTACGCGGTGACCAAGCACGCCGCGGTGGGTCTGGCGGAGTGGCTGGCCATCACTCACGGCGACCAAGGCATCAAGGTCAGCGTGCTGTGCCCGCAGGCGGTGAAGACGGCGATGACCGCCGGCAACCCGGACGGCGTCGCCGCGATCGACGGGATGATGGAGCCGGAGTTCCTGGCGGACGTGGTCGTGCAGTCGCTGGAGAAGGAGGAGTTCCTGATCCTGCCGCACCCCGAGGTGCTGACATACATGCGCAACAAGACCGCCGACTACGACCGCTGGATCGGCGGCATGCGCAAGCTGAACCGCCGGTTCGCGGGCTAGGTCCGCGCGGACCCGCGCCCGAAGGTGCGAGCCCCGGGACGGGAAAAGCGGTCCCCCCTGACGCCGGAGGTGTCCTCGACGGCCTACGGAGGCGTCCCTAGGCCATCCTCTCAAATCAAGGGAGGGAAGCGATGGCGGCTCAGGGCATCACGATCCACGGGACCTGCGCGCCCCAGTTCGCCGAGGTGAGGGCGGAGTTCGAGCGCAACTTCACGGACCGCGGCGAGCTCGGCGCGTCGGTCGCCATCTGCCTCGACGGCGCGCCGGTGGTCGACCTTTGGGCCGGCCAGGCGGATGAGGGCGGCGAATGCCCCTGGGAGGAGGACACCCTCGCGGTCGTCTTCTCGACCAGCAAGGGCCTGGCGGCGATGTGCCTGCACGTCCTGGCCGATCGCGGAGCCGTGGATTTCGACGCACCCGTGGCCAAGTACTGGCCGCAGTTCGCCGCCAACGGAAAGGCCGGCGTCACCGTCGGAATGGTGATGAGCCATCAGGCGGGCCTGCCCTTCTGGATGGAGCCGCTCCCGGACGGCGCGCTGCTGGACTGGGAGCCGCCGACCGAGATGCTCGCCCGGTCGACGCCGATCTGGGAGCCGGGAACCGCCCATGGCTATCATGCGATGACGCTCGGCAATCTCGAGGGGGAGATCGTCCGGCGCGTCACCGGCATGTCCCTGGGTCGGTTCTTCCGCCAGGAGGTCGCCGAACCGCTGGGCGCCGACGCCTGGTTCGGCCTGCCGCCGTCAGAGGAACCGCGGGTCGCCACTCTGTACCTGCCGGACGCCAGCCCGAACTCGCCGATGGGCAAGAAGCTGGAGGTCGAACCGGACTGGGTGGGTCACATGCTGTGGAACAATGGCGGCGACACCGCCCCGGCGATGATCAATTCGGTCGAACGTCACGCCGCGGAAATCCCGGCGGCCGGCGCGATCACCAACGCGCGGGCCCTGGCGCGGCTCTACGCTCCCCTGTCGCGCGACGGCTCGGTGGACGGTGTGAAGCTGGTCTCTCCACAGGCCCTGCCCTACATGCGCCGAGTCCGGTCCGCCTCGGGTTGCGACACGGTCCTGAGGATCCCCACAGCCTTCACCCTGGGCTTCTCGAAATCGTGGGGCGATCGCCGCCTGGGCCCGGGCGAGCACGTGATCATCGGCGAGCAGGCCTTCGGCACGCCGGGCTTCGGCGGCAGCATCGGCTTCGCCGACGGCGAGGCCAAGATGTCGTTCGGCTACGTCATGAACCGTCTCGGCGGCGGCGTGGGCCTGAACGACCGCGCCCAGAGCATGATCGACGCCGCCTATCGCGCCTGCGGATACCGGGACTCCGCGCCCGGCATGTGGGTGCGCTGAGCCTCGACGCGCCCGCCGCGGATCCGCCCACCCTCCCCTCCCGCCGTCATGAGGTGACGAGATGCATCTGTACGATTCCCCGATGCCCGCCCCCAATCCGCGTCGCGTACGCACCTACCTGGCGGAGAAGGGATTGAGCCTTCCGACCACCATCATCGACCTCGCCAAGGGCGAGCATCGGACGGCCGAATACCGCGCCATCAATCCGCTCGGCCGATCGCCGGCGCTCCGGCTGGACGATGGTCGCGTCGTCGTCGAAAGCGTGGCGATCTGCCGGTACATCGAACACTTCCACCCGGACCCCCCGATGTTCGGCGTCGACCCTTTCAATACGGCGGAGATCGAGGCGCTGATCCGGCGCATCGAACTGCGCCTGCAGCGCGCCATCACCATGGTCTGGCTGCACACCCACGAGTGGAACGCCCCCCATGTGAAGCCGCAGTTCAAGGCGTTCGGCGAGAGCCAGAAGGGCGAGGCCCTGATCGTCATGAGGGAATTCGACGAACTCCTGGCCGGGCGCGAGTGGCTCGACGGCCAGCGCTACACCATGGCCGACGTCGTACTGCTGTCCTACATCGACTGGGCGGCGTTCGTGGGCGTCGCGTACCCCGCCGACTTCCGCAATCTACGGGCTTGGCACGCCCGCGCCTCCGCGCGCCCCAGCGCCGCGGCCTGAACCGCCGGAAAGAACTGTCCCTCCGGTCGGCCCAAGGTGTCCTCGACCCGATCCGCCGACTTTGAGAGTCAGGGCGACAATAGCCGAAGCCTCACGCGATCGGCCAAGCGGGCGCACAAGCCCTAGGGGAGGGGAAAGATGAAGTCCAAGCTAGAGGTTGGGGTTTCGCTGTCCGCGCTTGCCGGGGTGATCGCCTCGTTCACGGCGGCGGCTCCGGCCCGGGCCGAGGAGACTCCGCAGGCCACGACGACGGCGCAGGTCGAAGAGGTCATCGTCACGGCGGTTCGTCGGGAAACCTCGCTGCAGCGGACGGCCGAAGCGGTGTCCGTGCTGAATGGCGCGACGCAGCGGGAGCGCGGCGAGCAGCGGCTCGAGAACCTGCAGACCAACGTGCCGAACGTCAGCTTCAGCTCGACCAGCAACACGTCGCAGCTCTACGTCCGCGGCATCGGCAACACGTTCATCATCGCCGGCGGCGACCCTGGCGTGGCCATGTACCAGGACGGCGCCTATGTGTCGGACACCACCTCGAACAACACCAGCATGTTCGACGTGGCGCGGGTCGAGGTGCTGCGGGGACCACAGGGCGCCCTCTATGGGCGGAACGCCGTGGGCGGCGCGATCAACATCATCTCCGCGGCGCCGACAAGCAGCTGGCAGGGTCGGATCGACGGCGTGGTCGGTGACGACGGTCGCCGCGAAAGCGAGGGATACGTCTCCGGACCGCTCGGCGTCGCCGACACGGACGTACGGCTCTCCTATCAGCTGCGCGCTCTGGACGGCTACACGAAGAACCTCCTGAAAGGCCAGCCGGGAGCGCCGGGCCGGCTCGACGACCTCAAGTCCCAGGCCATCCGCTTCCAGACCCTCACCAGGCTGCCGACCGCGGGCGAACTCCGCGTCATCGCAAGCTACTTCCACGAGTCCGACAACGGCGCCGCGCTTGGGGTCAAGCCGACGCCGGGCTTCCTGTATCCGGCCGAGGCCATCTTCGGGGCCACGCCGGCGGCCGATCCGCGCCGGACCCAGGCCAATGTCGGCTCCAACAAGCTCGAGGTGGCGTCCTTCAACGCGTCATACGTCCAGCCGGTGGGAGACAACGTCCTGACGGTCCTCGGCGCCTACCGTGACGCCGAGCAGACCTACCTCAACGACTGCGACGGGACGAGCGCCCTGGCCTGCAGCTACTACCGGCACACAACCAGCCAGGACTACTATGGCGACATCCATCTCGCCTCTTCCGACGACAGCCGCCTGCGCTGGCTCGTCGGCGCGACCTACCTGCAGTTCAATCAATCTCAGCTGAACCAGGTGAGCTTCCTGAGCCGCCTGCCCTACTTCGTACCAGGGGCGGCGGCCAATCTGCCGTTCCCGGTCAACACCGCGGTCGGCGGACGGGTCCGCACCGAGGCGTTGGCCGCCTACGCCGATGTTCGTTACGCGCTCAACGACATCTGGGCGGTGACCGGCCAGATCCGGTATGGCGAGACCGACAAGCGCGCGCTCGAGAATTCGGTCTTCCCGGAGTTCGGGGTCTTCCTCTACGGCGTCCCGACCAACGCGGACACCAACAGCACCCCGTTCCGCGTCGGGATCGAGGGTCAGCTCAAGCCGAACCTCTTCGTCTACGCAAAGTACGGCACCGCCGTGAAGGACGCCGCCATCAACCTGGGGGCGGCGCAGGCCGCCCCGGTGCGGTCGGAGGAGGTGAAGAGCGCGGAGTTCGGTTGGAAGTCGTCCTGGCTGGAACAGCGTCTGCAGATCAACGGGGCTCTCTTCCACAGCAACTACACCCAGCTTCAGATCTCCCAGCTCGTCGACATCCAGGTCGGCCTGGCGAACGCCCCCAAGGCGCGCATCCAGGGGGCCGAGCTGGAGATCGTCGCGGCGCCCGCAGCGGGCCTGCGCCTAACCCTGAACGGCGGCTACCTGAAGCCCACGTTCCGGAAGTTCACCAATGGCCGCACCATCCCCGGGCCGGTCGGATCACCGGTTGAGAACCTGCGCGGCAACGACCTGCCCTACGTACCGCGTTGGACTGTGAACCTCGGCTTCAACTACAGCGCCCCGCCCATCGCGGGCCTCACGCCGGGCTTCGACGTGCAGTACGCATGGCGCGACCGCGTCTACTTCAGCGAGTTCAACGACAAGGGCAACTCGCAGAAGCCGGTCGGCCTGCTGAACATCGCCGCCTCTCTGGCTCCGGAAAACGGCCCGTGGCGGGTCTACGGCTTCGTGCACAACGTAACGGACGAGACCGTCATCAGCGGGACCACCGTGTACGCCGGCATCCTCGGCGCGGAAAAGGCCGTGAGCTACACACCGCCGCGCAACTTCGGAATCGGCGTCGCCCTGACCTTCTAGCGCGGGCGCCTCCCCGTCGTGCTCGCGCCTCGGCCCCTTCGCCGGAAGGGGCCGTTCCTTGTGCGGGCCGGCCGCGGGCCGACTACGCCATCAGGGCCATTTCGCTGCGCAGGTTCTGCACAAGGGCCGCGTTTACGGGAGAGGTCGGGCAGGCCACAGGCCTTCTCATCTCACCCAGGCTCATGCCGGTCGCGCCCTTGAGGGCTCGGCGAAGGCTGCGCGCGTCCGAGTAGCCGAGGCCGAAGGCCATATCGTCGGCCGTGACCTGAGCCTCGATATAGGGGCGTACCCGCTCGACGAGGGCGCCGCGCCGAAGGCGCCGATACGACGATCCCTCGGCGAACAGCGCGGCGCGGAGCGCCCGCGGCTGCAGGCCGATCACGGCGCAACAGTCCTGCAAGGCGAGGTCCTCGGAGAGCAGGGCCTCGTAGACGAGCGCGCTGATCTCCCCCTTAAGCGTGGGGTCGACCTCGCCTCCGAGGCCAGGCCCGAAACAGCCGAGCCAATGCAGCGCCGCGTCCAGAGGCCCCTTCTCCGAGAACACGGCCTTGGAGGGCAGATCGAGATAGGAGGCCGGGAAGGTCATCTGAGTGATCCGCCCCAGCACCACAGGCGCGCCGAGGTAGGGGTGGCGGGCCCCGAGACGGGGATGGTGGACCGACGTGGTGCTGAACTCGCTCAGCGGCAGGAAGAAGTCGAGGTAGCAGGAGAACAGCATGTGGAGATGGGTCGCCATCATCTCCTCGACCACCGTGGTGAGGTCGCTGAGCTCGCTGTCCGCCCGAATGCGAATGATCGCCTTGCGTTCGTCCCGCGCCAGTTCGGCGTGGCAGAACCCGCCGGCGATCTCATAGAAGCGGAACAGAGAGCCGATGGCCGTCCCCAGATTCGCCCCTGTGCCCAGAAGCTTGACGCCCAGGGCGGCGGTGCCCCGGCGCATGCGCGCCTGGGTGGCGCCATGCATCTCGTCATCCACCGCGTTGATGACGCGTACGCACATCAAGAGGTACTCTGCTGGGCTGATGGGCGTTTCCGGCCCGATCGACGCTCCACCGGCGTTAATGCCAAGCTGCAGGAGCTGACCCTCGATGTCGATGCCGCGTGAAGCGGATGCGAGGGCGGTCTGCCCAATCCACCCGAATGGAATGCTGGTCAGCGGGCGCTCCTCCGCGCCGAGGCAACGCAACATGGCTTCCTCCAAATTTTGAGCATTAGTACTGATTTTTTGCCAATGGAGTCCAGCGCTGGCGCCGCCGCGTCGCACCCACGTGCCGGAACGCCGGATCGACATCAGGGCGATCCAGGTGCTGCGGTCCGGCCTTAGGGCTTCGGGGCGATCCGATCAGGGATGGGCATTGGCCATGGCGGTCGAGGCCTGCCCGCCCAGGTCAACGTGGATGTTGGGCGCGCGCAGGTGACGATCGGGAATGGCCCCCCGGCGGGACGCCGGACGCCCGCGAACCAGGACCGCGCTCAAGCTGCCGGGGCGGGGTCCGCCGTTACACCGGCCCATGGCGTCTCGCGACCCGCTTCGCCAGGCCTTGAGTTCACGGCCCGGTCTAGGCGCCCAGCCGCGAGAGCAGCAGGCGGAGGCGAGCTTCGAGGCTGTCGGCCGGCGGGCTGCCCCGCAGCCAGGCGTCGGCGGCCTCGATCTCGCGTCGGGCCGCCGGTGGCCAGTCGTCGGCGTGCCGAAGCTCGGAGAGCACCGCCTGGGCGCGGCGCCGGGGATCGGGCGCCGACGCGAAGGTTCGGACCAGCTTGCGCGCATCGACAAGGGCCTGCTGGCGGCTACCGGACATCATGTCTTTCTGGCTTTGCTTGAGATGCGGGCGCCGCGCCTCGGGCAGAGGCATACTGTCCCGCAAGCTCCCTGCACAAGAGCTGCCGCCCCCCAAAGGGGAGCCGCAACGGATTTGCGATGACGATCAAACGAGGCGCCCGCGGAGAAGCACGATCCGCTGGAGGGACATTTGCGCCGCCGGAAAGTCCATGGGGGATCGCGAATTGAGCTGGGGATCAACCGAGACTGCAGCTTGGCGGATGGGGCATCCTCGCGCATGCTGCCGCGATGACCGCTCGCTTCGTCATCAGGCCCGACCCCGCAGGCCATAGCGTCATCGACATCTGGACGGGCGACGTGGCGGTGGTTGCGATGGCCGCCCAGTCGGGCCTCCCCGCGACCGACGCCGAACACATCGCCCAGCTGCTCAATCAACGTGCAGCCGCCGCGGACCGGCGGGGCGTCGCGGAACCTCCCGCAGCGCACCGCTGATTCGCGGCGAAGGTCCGGGCGCGGGTCAGTGCGCCGTCTGCGAATGCTGCCCGCCGGGCCGCGAGATGCCGCTCAGGGCCTCACCCGCAGGCCTGGCATGGCTGTCGGCCAGGTCGCCCAGCGAGACGATTCCCACCAACCGCTTCTCGTGGTTGAGCACCGGCATCCGGCGCAACTGGAGGTCGCCCATGTTGCTCAGGACGTCGTCGACCTCCTGGTCGTCGAAGCAGTATTTCACCTCGGCGTTCATCACCTCCGAGACCTTGGCGTCGGGCCCCTTGCCCTCGGCCACGGCGCGGATGGCGATGTCGCGGTCGGTGATCATCCCGACCAGCCGGTCGTTCGAGCTGACCGGCAGGACGCCGGCGTCCAGCCGCGCCATGAGGCGGGCGGCGTGGGCGATGGTGTCGTCGGGATCCGCGAGCTGGACGTCGCGGGTCATGCATTCGCTGATCTTCATCTGATCCTCCGCTGCAGGGGTTTCAGGTTCGGGGCCCGGCCGGCCGGGCCCTGCCGCGCCGGCGATCGGGAAAAGGGTCGGCCACAGCTGGTTGGCGTCGAGCCGCGCGGCGGCGCTGGCCGCCTCGAGGGCCTGGCGGACCTGGCCGCGCACCAGCGTGAGCTGGGCCTGGATGAGGTCGTCCAGGGCCTTGGAATCCGCCAGGGTGGCGACGGCCTTTCCCGCCACCTCGGCCCAGCCGAGCGCGAGCTGCGCCTGCTGCGCACAGAGGGTGACGATGCTCCAGGCGGTCTCCGAAGCGGCCTGCTGCGCCGGGACCAGGGCGGCGAAGTCGGCGCGGAACGGCGCCACGGCTCCATCCGGCGGCGGATCGTTGCTGACGGACATCTCCGTGCCTTCCATGGCTGGCGAAGCCCCCTCGGAACGCGTCCGGGCGCGCCCTCCCGCGGAGCGCGTGGACCCGACTGGTGAACCCTTCGCCGGCCGGGCGGGTTCACGGTCGCGCAAGCACATTGCGGTGAGCGGGCCACTCCCGGACCGGCCCATGGCGCGGAGCCCGTTGCTCGTCTAGATAGCGGCCACGTCCGCCCGACTCGAGGGTCCCATGCGCGTCCTTCTCACCGGATCGTCAGGCTGGCTCGGCCGCTTTCTCGCCCCGCGGCTCCGGGCGGCCGGGCACGCCGTGATCGGGCTGGATATCGCGCCCGGGGTCGACACCCACGTCGTGGGCTCGGTCGCCCATCGATCGACCGTCGAGCGGGTGTTTCAAGATCACGGCGTCGAGGCCGTCGTCCACGCGGGCGCGCTGCACAAGCCGGACATCGCCAGGTTTCCAACCCAGGCCTTCGTCGACGTCAACGTGACCGGCACGCTCAACCTGCTGGAGGCGGCCGTCGCGGCGAGGCACGACCGCTTCGTCTTCACCTCGACCACGTCGCTGATGATCTCGCAGGTCATCCGGGCCGAAGCCGGCGCCACGGCCGCCTGGCTGGACGAGACGACCGGCCCGCTGGCGCCACGCAACATCTACGGCGTCACAAAGCTCGCCGCCGAGGGCCTGTGCCGCCTGCATCACTTGGAGCACGGACTGAACCTCGTCGTGCTCCGCACCGCGCGCTTCTTCCCGGAAGAGGACGATACGCACCGTGACCTGTCCGGGGCGAACCTCAAGGCGAACGAGTTCCTGAACCGACGTCTCACGGTGGAGGACGCGGCCGACGCCCATGTGGTCGCGCTCGAGCGCGCGCCGTCGGTCGGCTTCGGCCTGTACGTCCTCGCGGCCCCGACCCCCTTCGCGCGGTCGGACGCCGAGGCGCTCAAGCGGGATGCGGCCGGGGTGGTGGCCCGCTACTTCCCCGAGGCCCCGGAGCTCTATGCCCGGCAGGGCTGGCGGCTGCCGGTCAGCCTCGGGCGCGTGTACGACGCCAGCTTGGCCGAACAGGCGCTCGGCTTCCGCTGCCGGACCGATTTCCGCACGGTGCTGGACGCGCTCCACACGGGCGATCCGCTGCCGTTCGCGCACGACCCGGCCTATGAGTCCCCTTCGGCCACGGCGGCGTCGGGCTAGCCGCCACTGTCGTCCCTCCGACTCAGGAACCGCCTTCGTTCCACGGTGTTTGCAGCAGCTGATCACCCTGGAGGGACACATGGCCACGACCGCGAAATCCACATCCACGAAGTCCGCCAAGGCGCGCCGCACGCGCCGCACCGGCCGCCGCGACCCGCTGGCGGTGAGCCTGCTGAAGAAGGACCACCGCGAGGTGGAAGGCTGGTTCGACGAGTACGAACAGCTTGAGGACGAGCGCGAAAAGCTGGCCCTCTTCAACCAGATCGCGCTGGCCCTGAAGGTCCACACCACGATCGAGGAAGAGATCTTCTATCCGGAGGAGCGCGGCGACGTGGAGGACGACATGCTCGACGAGGCCTACGTCGAACATGACGGAGCCAAGAAGCTGATCGCCGAGATCGAGGCGATGAAGCCCTCGGACGAGTACTACGACGCCAAGGTCAAGGTGCTGGGCGAGTACATCAAGCACCACGTGAAGGAAGAGGAGCAGCCGGGCGGCATCTTCGCCCAGGCCAAGAAGGGCGACGAGGACCTCGACGCCATGGGCGAGCGCATGAAGGCCCGCAAGGAAGAGCTGATGGCGCAGATGGGCGCGGCCAAGCCGAACTGATCGTGCGGGCGGCGCTTCGGCGCCGCCGGCCATCATCGTCAGGCGGGTGGCGAACCGCCTCGTCCGGCCGCGGATAGCGCGGCCGTAAGCATCCGCTCCAGCGCGCCCGCCTCATAGGGCTTGGCCAGCACGGGGACGTGCGAGAAGGCCTCGGCGACGCCGGCCACGCCATAGCCGGTGGCGAAGATGAAGGGGATGCCGCGGTCCGCCAGCACCTGGGCCACGGGAAAGACCTTCTCCCCGCCCAGGTTGACGTCGAGAATCGCGCCGTCGAGGGCCAGGGCGTCGTCGGCGGCCAGCGCCAGGCCGCGCGAAACGCTGCCGGCCACGTCGGCGACGACACAGCCGAACTCGGCCAGCATATCCTCCACCATCATGGCGACCAGCGTCTCATCCTCGACGAGCAAAAGGCGCAATCCGGACAGGGCGGCGATCATCGGGTCAGGCGGCGAACTGGATCGGGGAGGAAGGCGAAAGGTACATGTGGCGATTTAACCCGCCAGGGGTGAACGCCAGTTCAATGCGGCCGTCGAATTCCCAGGCCAGACCCTGAAATTCAAGCGCTCGCCATCTCGGCGACCTTGGCCCATTCATCCTGGGCGGATGGGCCTTCGCGGCCACGCCTCGCGCGGGCGAACGCCGGCCGGACGATCAGCCGGTCGCGGCGTCGAAGGACTCGGCGTCATCGATGGCCAGCACCTCGTTCATCGCCTCCAGCAGGCCGGCCAGGGTGACGGGCTTCTCCAGGTGGCGGTCGGCGCCGGCCGCGTGGCTGGCGGCCACATGTTCGGGCAGGGCGTTGGCGGTGAGCATGATCAGCGGGACCGGCCGTCGGCCGGCGGCGGCCTGGGTCTCGCGGATGCGGCGGGTGGCCTCCAGGCCGTCCATCACCGGCATCTGCATGTCCATCAGCACGATGTCGAAGATGTCGTTCCCCAGCGCCATCAGCGCCTCGGCCCCGTTCTCGACGCTGACCACCTCGGCCAGGTCCTCCAGCATCAGCTCGATGACCTTGCGGTTGGTGGGGTGGTCGTCGGCCAGCAGCACGCGCAGGGAGCGGTCCGGCGTCTCGGCCAGCGCAGGTTCCTCGGCCTCTTCCGTCATCTCGGCCGGGACCAGGGGCAGGTCGAACCAGAACGTGGCGCCCTCGCCTTCGCGCCCTTCGGCGTCCAGGCTGCCGCCCATCAGCTGAGTCAGCTCCCGGCTGATGGTCATCCCCAGGCCCGTGCCGCCGAACCGCCGGGTGATCGAGCCGTCCGCCTGGTGGAAACGGCCGAACAGCTGCTCCTTCATCTCCGGCTTGAAGCCGATACCGGTGTCACGGACGGTCACCCGCACGCCGCCGTCGGGCCGCATTTCGACCGCCACCGTGACCGAGCCGCGCTCGGTGAACTTCACCGCGTTCGACAACAGGTTCAGCAGCACCTGGCGGATCCGATAAGGATCGCCGTGGAAGGCGCGGTCGACGTCGGCCGCGATCTCCACCTTGACCGCCACGCCCTTCTCGTCGGCCTGCAGCTTGGCCAGGGCCGCGGTGGTGCGGACCAGCTCGCCGAGCTGGAAGTTCGTGGCCTCGATCGCGATCCGGCCGGCCTCGATGCGGGCCAGGTCCAGGATGTCGGTGAGCAGGCGCTCCAGCGTCGCGCCGGACGAGGCGATGATCTTCACCAACTCGCGGGCCCGGGGGTCCAGGTCGGCGCGAGCCAGCATGTCCGCCCCGGCGACGATGCCGTTCAGCGGGGTGCGGATCTCGTGGCTCATGTTGGCCAGGAATTCGCTCTTGGCGCGGTTGGCCTGCTCGGCCTCGGCAAGCGCGCTTCGCAGCGCCACGCCGGCCTCGCGCCGCTCGGTGACGTCCTCGCCCAGAGTCACCAGGTGCAGCGGCTGGTCGCCGTCGTAGGTGGCGAACTTCTTGGTGGTGAAATAGCGCACGCCGTCACGGGTGGTGATCGGCTCTTCCTCGGAGATGCGGGTGGCGCGCGAGGCGATCACCGCGGCGTCCTCCTCGGCGAAGCCACGCGCCTCGTTCTGTGGGAACAGCTGGTAGGCGTCCTTGCCGATCGTCTCTGCGCTGGAGAGCCCGAACGCCGCTTCGGCCGCCTCGTTGATCAGGACATAGCGTCCGTCGCGGGCGCTCTTGGCCAGGATCGGGTTGGGCAGCAGTCGGACCAGCGTCTCGAGGAAGGCCTCGGACTCCATGGCGCTGGAAATGTCCCGCGAGACCGCCAGCAGCCGGACCACCTGGCCCGCGCCGTCGCGAACCGGCGTGACGACGGTGTCGAGCCACAGGCGCTTGCCACCGTGGGAGAGGCAGACGCCGCGGAACTTGCCGACCTTGCCCGCCGCGGCCTGGGCGATGGCGTCCTGCATCGGGGCCCGGGTCTCGGGCGGCCACATGAGCGCCCACGAACGGCCGCGGACACGGTCCAGGTCCAGTTCGACGAGCGCCAGGCCCGCCGGATTGACATGAAGGATCTCGCCCGAGACGGAGAGCACGCGGGCGCACTCCGGCCACGCGTCCAGAACGGACGTCAGGTCCACCGACCCGCCCAACGCCGATGGTTGCGCCGCTTCCCCCGCCACCAATTGCCCCCTGCCCCCGCAGATGCGTGTCTAGGTTGTGATTGGGGCATGAAATTCTAAAGGCTTTGACAAAATTCTGTCGTACTCGCGCCCGCAGGGCCTCAACCCGGCAGGACATTACCTATTTCGGGCCAGCAGCGGGCCGGGCTGGCCGCGCAGCGTCGACAACCCGACGCCCCCTCGTTCGGGCCTACTCCTCGTTCGGGATGTTCAGCAGCCCGCCGCAAGCTTTGCAGTGTACGGCGTCCGGATCGTGGCGCATCAGGCCGCAGGCCTCGCAGGTGAAGCGCACCTTGTACGGCCGGATCAGGGTCTGGGCGAACCGCACGAAGAGGGTGATGCCGCTGATCATGATCACGATCGTCAGCAGGCGGCCCCAGACGCCCGGCAGGGTGATGTCGCCGAACCCGGTCGTCGTCAGCGTCGTCACCGTGAAGTAGAGCGCATCCACATAGCCGTCGATGCCGGGATGGTTGCGCGCGAAGCCGGCGTAGACGAAGCCCGTGGTGACGAAGACGAAGGTGACCAGGGTCGCCAGGGCCTTGGAGATGTCCTCCACCCGGGTGTCGTCATATCGCCGCCCGACGGTCGCCCAGAAGATCTCGCTGTGAAACAGCGACCAAAGCCGCAGCACCCGCAGGAACGCCAGGTTGAACAGCCACAGCGGAAACAGCAGGGTCATGAGGACGAAGAGGTCGATCCAGACGCTGAAGCGCCGGAAGAACGTCTTCACGCTGGTGTCGGCCAACGCCTTCGCGCCCAGCTCCAGCGCCAGGACGAAGGCCACCGCGTAGTCCACGAACAGATAGGCCGGGAAGCCGCGCAGGAACGGCGCGGCGATGAAGAACGCGATCAGCAGCAGGTCGATGGCGATGACCCACAGGCGGAAGCGGACCGCTTGCGGCGAATCGCCGTGATAGAGCTCCCGCAGGCGCACGCGCAGCCGAGGCAGCTTACGCCGCCGGGCCAGGTCCTCGCTCACCGGGTTCGCCACGCCGTCTCCTGCACCTTGGAAGACAGGCTATCCGGCGGCGGCGAGATTGGACAGGACCGCGCGGGCCGCCTGCGCCGTCTGGTTGCGCAGGTCGGGGACGGCCAGCGCCTCCCAGACCGCGGCGCGGGTCAACGGCCCCACCGCGAACAGGCCGGCGGTCGGCTTGCCGTCGGCGCCCACCACCTGCAGCTCGTCGGTGACGTCGAGGCCCAGGCCCAGCGGATCGCGCCGGATCGCGCGCCGCCGGCGCAGGTCCGCCAGCAGGCCGGCCGCCGCGGTCTCCGGATCGCCGCGAGGGCCGGTGCAGTTGATCACCACGTCGAACCGCCAGTCGTGCGGCTTGGTCTCGCCGCGGCCGCGGATGCGGGCGTGGAAGCCCGCGCCGTCCCAGGACAGGCGTTCCAGCTTCCCCGCCGCCACGGTGAGCTCGCCCGACGCCGCCAGGCTCGCCACCCGCGTCGCCACGGCGGGCGCCATCCGGTGGCGATGCACCTCCCACCAGGGTCGCGCGTGGCGCAGGAACCGCCGCCGCTCGGCGGGCGGCCAGCCCCGCCAGATGTCCGCGGTGATCGGCCGGATGGCGTCGACCGCACCGCGCCAATCCGCGGATCTGGCCAGGCGGCGCAGTGTGCGCAGCGCCTCGACGGGCGTGGCGAAGCCGCCCTGCGGCGCCGCGGCCGGCCGCACGGCGCCGTGGCCACGCGACACCAGGCCGTGGCGGGAGACGGCCAGCAGCCGGCGTCCCTGCCCAGCCAGGCTCAGCGCCACGTCCACCATGGTCAGGCCCGAGCCCAGCAGCAGCACGTCGCCCTCGGGCGCGGTCGCCGGATCCAGCCGCCAGGGCTCGGCCACATAGCCGGCGGCGGCGTCCACGGTCTCGTCGGCGCCGGGCAGGGGCGCGGGCGGCAGCAGTCCCACGGCCAGCACGCAGGCGTCGGCCCGGAAAGCCCGCCCCAGCGCCAGCTCCACCCGCCAGCCGCCGTCCTGCGAGATCAGCGACACCGCCTCGTCGGCCTCCAGCAGGAGCCGGCCGGCCGCGTCCGGATCGACGATCTCCTCCCGCAGCAGGGCCTGCAGATAGTCGCCATACCGCGACCGGCTCACGAAGGCGTCGGGCCCGGCGGCCTCGCCCTCGGCCGCCAGCCATTCGACGAAATGGCCGGGCCGGTCGGGGAACGCGCTCATGTTGGCGGCGCGCACGTTCAGCACATGGTCGGCGTGCAAGGCGCTGTAGGCCCGGCCGCGGCCGAACCGCGGCGCACGCTCCACCAGCCGCACGACCACCGACGGGTCGCCCTGCAACAGATGGATCGCCGTCAGCAGGCCGCTGAAGCCTCCGCCGATCACCGCCACCACCGGCCGGCGGCCGGCGTCGTCCTTCTTGCGAGAAGCCATGCGGCCTTATGTCTACAAGAACACTAGGAATTCAACTCTTGAAACCCGCGCGCGCCTCGCGGGTTGCGTCAGCGCAGTCCGGAAAGAGGAGTTGACCCGATGCCTGCCAAGTCCGCCGCCCAACAGAAGGCCGCCGGCGCGGCCCTGTCCGCCAAGCGGGGAGACACGCCCAAGAGCAAGCTCCAGGGCGCCTCGAAGTCGATGATGTCGATGTCCGAGAAGGAGTTGGAGAAGATGGCCCACACCAAGCGCAAGGGTAAGCCCGAGCACGTGAAGCAATAGGCCGGCGGCGCCTAAATCGCCCCCATCGCCGTCCACATCGCCATGGCCAGGCCCAGGGCGCGCATGTCGCCCTGGGTCGTCGCCGCCATCTTGTTCATGGCGTAGGCGAAGGTGGTCCTCGCATCCATGTCGATGATCACCAGCGAGCCGCCGTAGCCACCCCAGTAGATGGTGTTCGGGTTCGGGAATGGGACCGCGCCCCCCGCCAGGCCGAAGCCCATGCCGAACCGGGCCGGCATGCCCAAGACCAGATCCTGACCCTCGACCTGAAGTTCCAGCGCCTTGCGGCAGCCGGCCTCCGACAGAAAGCGCCGCCCCTTGGCGACGCCCCCGTTGGCCAGGATCGCGTGGATCTCGGCCACCGAGCGGGCGTTGCCGGTTCCGCCTGCCGCCGGGATCTCGGCGCCGCGCCAGGCCCGGGTCTTCGTGGCCGAGACGTCGATGCCGGGGTTGTCCCACATGTTGATCATCAGCGCGCTGGCGTTCGGGTCGCGCGGTCCCGGCGGCGGCGGGAGCAGCTCGGCCACGCGACCGTCCTGCGAGGCCGGCAGGCCGATCCAGAAGTCGGCGCCCAGTGGCTCGGCGATCTCCTCGCGGAACACCGTCCCGAGCGACTTGCCGGTGATCCGCCGCACCACCTCGCCCACCAGGTAGCCCTGGGTCAGCGCATGGTAGCCCGACGCGGTCCCTGGCTCCCAGTACGGCGCCTGGGCCGCCAGCAGGGTGGTGACCTTGTCCCAGTCGTACAGGTCCTGCGCGGTGATGGGCTCCTTCCAGCCCGACAGCCCGGCCGAATGGCTCATCAGGTGGCTGACCTTCACGTCCGCCTTCCCGTTGGCCGCGAACTCCGGCCAGTAGCGGGCCACCGGCGCGTCGAAGTCGAGCTCGCCGCGGTCGGCGATCAAGAGCGCGGTCAGGGCCGTCATCGTCTTGGTGGTCGAGTAGACGTTGACGATGGTGTCCTTCTCCCAGGGCCGGGTGCGCGCCGGATCGGCGAAGCCGCCCCAGAGGTCGACCACCGTCTCGCCTTCGACCGTGGCGCAGTACGAGGCCCCGATGTCCTCACCGCTCGCCAGGCCGGCCTCGAACGTCGTGCGCACGTCCGCGTAGCGGTCGTGGGCGTGTCCCTGCACCGAGCCGTCAGCCATGGTCGTGGTCCTTCCCGTCAGGCCGCCAGGCCCTGCATCCGCGCCGCGATCTCGCGCACCTTTTCCGGCCCGCCCAGCAACTGGCGGTTCTGGCCGATCCGCTTGAACCAGAAGTGCAGGCCCAGGAGGTCCGTCATCCCGATGCCGCCGTGCACCTCGGTCGCCGTGCGCGCGATGAAGCGGCCGATCTCCGAGGTGTGCGCCTTGGCGTGGGCCGCCATCAGCGGGGCCTCGTCCGGAGCATGGTCGAAGGCGTAGGCGGCGTACCAGACCAGCGCGCGCGCCGGCTCTAGCTCCGCGGCCATCTCAGCGCAGAGGTGCTTGACGGCCTGGAAGCTGCCGATCGTGCGGCCGAACTGCTTGCGCTCCTTGGCATAGGCGACGGCCTTGTCGAGCATCGCCTGAGCCGCGCCCAGGGTGTCGGCGGCCAGCAGGATCCAGGCCGCGTCGCGCAGGCGGTCCAGCGCGCCGTTCGACGCCAGGGCCTCGGCGGGCGTGTCCTTGAAGGTGAGCGCCGTCAGCCGCCGCGTAACGTCGATGCTGGGCATCGGCTCGGCCGCCTCGGCGATGTGCGTCAGGTGCAGGCCCCCGTTCTTGTCGGCCACCACCAGCAGGTCCGCCCCCGTGGCGTTCAGCGCGAACAGCGCCTGGCCCGTCAGCCGCCCATCCGCGGCGGTGACGCCCGCGCCATCGCGCGCGCCCGCGATGGGCTCGGAGATCGCCACGCCGGCGGTGACCGCGCCGGTCGCCAGCTTCGGCAACCAGCGGCGGCGCTGCTCGTCGGTTCCCGCCAGCTTCAGGGCCAGGGGCGCCAGCACCGCCGAGCCCAGGAACGGGGCCGCGGCCGCCACCTTGCCCAACGCCTCGCTGGCCAGGGCGGCCTCCAGCATGCCCAGGCCCAGCCCGCCCTGCTCCTCGGGAATCATCAGCCCCGGCAGGCCCATCTCGGCCAGCCGCATCCAGATGTCGGACACCTGCTGCGGACCCTCGTCGTCGGCGAACCGGCGCACCCGCTCCAGCGGCACGAGGTCGGCCAGGGTGCGGTTCAGGCTGTCCTGCAGCATCGTCTGGTCCTCGGAGAGCGCGAACCGCATTCAGGCCTCGACCGTCTTGGGCTCGCGCGGCATGCCCAAGCCCCGTTCCGAAATGATGTTCTTCTGAATCTGGGCGGTGCCGCCGCCGATGATCAGGCCCAGGTCGAACATGTAGTTCCACTGCCAGCGACCCTTGGCGCGCAGGTGCGGCCCGTCCTGGTAGAGGATTCCCAGCTCGCCCAGGGCGTCGATGGCCAGGGCCGCCACCTGGTGGTTCAGCTCGCAGCCCTGCAGCTTCACCACCAGCCGCGCCAGCCCCGCCGTGTCGTCGGTCATGGTGCGCAAGCCGTTGAACTTCATCGACAGCACCCGGGCCTGGAGCTGCATCAGCCGGTCGCGGAAGATCGGATTGTCGATAATCCGCTGGCCGTCGACCGTCTCCGATTTCATCAGCTCGATCAGCTGCTTCAGACGGGCTTCCGTCGCGTTGGGATCGCCGAGCATGCCGCGTTCATGCTTAAGCGTGGTGTTGGCCACCTGCCAGCCGCGCCCCCGTCCGCCGACCACATTGGTCTTGGGCACGCGCACATCGGTGAAGAACACCTCGTTGAACTCCGCCTGGCCGGTCATGGTCTTCAGCGGCCTGACCTCGATCCCCGGCGTGTCCATGGGGAACAGGATGTAGGAGATGCCCTCGTGCTTCGGCTTGTCGGGCTCGGTCCGCACCAGGCAGAACATCATCTGCGCCTGAGCGGCGGTGCTTGTCCAAATCTTCGAGCCGCTGATGAGGAAATCCTCACCGTCCTCGACCGCCTTGGTCTGCAGGTTGGCGAGGTCCGATCCGGCCCCCGGCTCCGAATAGCCCTGGCACCAGATGATATCGCCGCTCAGGGTTGGCGGGATCCAGCGGGTCTTCTGTTCTTCCGAGCCCACCTCCAGCAGGGTCGGGACCAGCATCGAGATGCCCTGCCCGCTCATGCCGCGTGGCGCGCCGGCGTCGATGAAGGCCTCGGCGATGATCCGGGTCTTGAGGCCGTCCGGCGCAGCGCCGAAGCCGCCGTAGGCCCGCGGGATGGTGCGGGCGGCATAGCCGTTGTCGATCAGCAGCCGCTGCCAGGCCTTCGGGTCCTTCGGCGCGCCGGCCTCGTATTCGCCCCCGTGAGCCTCCAGGAACGCGCGCACCTCCTCGCGGAAGGTCGCCAGCTCCGGCGTCAGCGTCAGGTCCATGGCCTGTCCCGTTTGCGTTTCCCTGGGTTGAACCACTGCACCCCTTTGCGGCATGGACGCAACGGCGCCGTCGCGTCAGCGTTGAGCCTCCAGTCGCACGAAGGAGCGGGCCCATGAGACCGTCATGGCTGATCGGGGCGGCCGCCCTTCTGCTGGCGAGCTGTTCATCCGGGTCCGGCGACCCGTTCGTCGGGTTCGGCCCGAACCCACCGCTGAAGGGGCCGCATGCCGGCCTGATCCCTACGGTCGGCGTGCCCGACGTCGTCGGCTGGCCGGCGGGCGCCGCGCCCCGCGCCCCGGCGGGCTTCACGGTGACCCGCTACGCCGAGGGGCTGGACCACCCGCGCTGGCTGCTCGTCCTGCCCAACGGCGACGTCCTGGCCGCGCTCTCGGCTTCGGAGCCCAGCAAGGCCGACAAGTCCAACCAGGGCGTCAAGGGCTTCTTCCAGAAGATGCTGATGAAGAAGGTGGGCTCGTCCAGGCCCAGCCCGAACAGGATCGTCCTGCTGCGCGACGCCGACGGCGACGGCGTGGCCGAGACGAAGACCGACTTCGCCACCGGCCTGAAGCAGCCGTTCGGCATGACCCTGGTGGGGGGCCTGCTCTACGTGGCCAACTCCGATGGCGTGGTGGCCTTCCCCTACCAGCCGGGGGCCACCGCCGTGCCGGGAACCGGAACCAAGGTGTTCGACCTGCCCGGCCCCCCGATCAACCATCACTGGACCAAGAACGTCGTGGCCAGCCCCGACGGCGCCAGGCTCTACGCCACGGTGGGCTCGAACTCGAACATCGGCGAGAACGGCATGGAGAACGAGCAGGGCCGCGCCGCGATCTGGGAATACGATCTGAAGACCGCCAAGGCCCGGGTCTTCGCCAGCGGCATCCGCAACCCGAACGGCATCGACTTCGAGCCGGCCACCGGCGTGATGTGGACCGTCTCCAACGAGCGCGACGAGATCGGCAACGACCTGCCGCCGGACTACCTCACCAGCGTGAAGGACGGCGGCTTCTATGGCTGGCCCTATAGCTACTGGGGCCAGAACGTGGACAAGCGGGTGAAGCCGCAGAACCCGGCGCTGGTCGCCTCGGCCCTGAAGCCGGACTACGGCCTGGGTCCGCACACGGCGTCGCTGGGCCTGACCTTCTACCGCGCCGACGCCTTCCCCGCCGCGTACAAGGGCGGCGCCTTCATCGGCCAGCATGGGTCATGGAACAGGAAGCCGCTGAACGGCTATCGCGTGGTCTTCGTGCCCTTCGCGGGCGGACGGCCGCAGATGCCGCCGCAGGTGTTCCTCACCGGCTTCCTCAACGCCGACGACAAGATCCAGGGCCGGCCGGTCGGGGTCGCGGTGGACAGCAAGGGCGCCCTGCTGGTGGCCGACGATGTGGGCGGCGTCGTTTGGCGCGTGGCGGCCCAAGGGCGGTGAAGCGGTTCGGCTCGAGGCTCGGGGCCGTCGCGGCGCTCGCCCTGGCGTCCGGCGCGGAAGCGGCGCCGAAGGTCTCGCCGGTCTGCGCCGCGGCCGAGGCGGCGTTGCGGAACCTGGCGGTTCAAGGCGGCGATCCCTTGCTCTTCAGCACCGAGTTTCCGCGGAAATGGACCGGCATGTTCGCGACCGCTCACTCCGGCAGCGTGGGCATTCCCGTCGGGCCGCAAGGGACCGCGGCGCTGGTGCGGTTCGACCACCGGCGGCTCGGCCCGGCGCTGGCCTGCGCGAACGCCCGGGCGCGAGCCGCCACCCTTGGCGAGGTCGTGGATGAAGCGGCCGGCGAACCCCGCATCCGCGGCATGGGCCTGAACGGCAAGACCGGCTTTCTCTGGCGCATCGCCATGCCGGTGCTGGACCGCACGGGCATGGAAGCCGTGGTCGCGGCCTTCACCTGGAGCAACCAGCTCGCAGGTGGTTCGCAGCTCGTATTTCTGGCGCGTCAGCGTGACGGATCGTGGAAGGTAACGGGCAGCCGCATCCTGTCGATGTCCTGAGCCGTCACAGCCCGATGCGGTACCGAAGCTTCACGCCCTCGCCGCCATAGGCCGGCGGAACCGCGAAGGTTTCGACGAGCATCCCGCCGTTGGCCTCGATCACCCGCTTCGACGCGATGTTCTCGTCGTCGGTCGTGAGCTCGACGTACGGCAATCCCATCGCCCTGGCCGCGGGCAGGATCAGGCCCAGCGCCCGCGTCGCGTAGCCGAGGCCCTGCTTCCACGGCACGACACCATAGCCGAGGTGTCCGAAGACATGCTCGGGCAGTTCCGCCGTGCCCGGCGCCCAGCGGAACCCCACCGTGCCGCAGAACTCGCCGTCCCAGATCCAGCGGTAGTAGCCGGGAAGCCGCGGGACTTCGGACCCGTCGGGCAGCCGGATCGGCGGGCCGCGGGCCTCCGGGTCGTCCTGCGAGGCCACGAAGGCGGCCGGATCCTCGGCGATGCGGACAAGCTGCTCCTCGGCCGTCTTGCGCCCGTGGATGTTGTCGGGAGACCAGCCCCGCCGGAGCGCGTCCGCATACTGCGGCAGCGCCTCCAGCGAAGGCGGCTTCAATTCCAGATCGGCCATTCAGCCCATCTTGAAGACGCAGACCTTGTTGCCGTCCGGGTCGCGGAAATAGGCGCCGTAGAAGGTCGGCAGGCGCTGGCCGGGCGCGCCGTCGCAGACGCCGCCCGCGGCCATGGCGGCGGCGTATGCCGCGTCGACCTGTTCCTTGGACGCCGCCGGCAGGCCGAACATGCTGCCGTTGCCGACGGTGGCGGGCTTCTCGTCGTAGGGCTTGCTGACGGCGATCATGCCGGGCGTGTCCTTGCTACCGTAGAACTGCATGCGCTCGCCGTTGGCGAAGGTGCGCTTGCCGCCCAGCGGAGCGAGCACCGCGTCGTAGAACTTGGTCGCCCGCTCGAGGTCGTTGGTGCCGATGGTGGCGTAGCCGATCATGTGGAATTCCCCTTCCTAATACGGCGCAGCCTAATGGGTGACCTGCGCGGAAGCGCAAGCGCCGCGTGACGCCGGGCCCGGCGTCGGTCCACAATCGTCGCGACGATGGAGGGTACGGTATGATCGGGCGTGTCTTTTTGGGCGCAGCGGCCGCGCTTCTGGCCGGCGCGGCGCAGGCGGAGGTCTCCACCGCGGTGCGCCAGGAGGCCCGGGCGGTCCAGGGCTTGAACGCCCCAGCCGAGCTGATCGTCGACCGCTGGGGCATCCCGCACATCTACGCCGCCTCGTCCCGCGACGCCTTCTTCCTACAGGGCTACAATGCCGCCCGCGACCGGCTCTGGCAGATCGACCTGTGGCGCAAGCGCGGCCTGGGCCGGCTGTCGGCCAGCCTGGGCCCGGCCTATGTGGCGCAGGACCGCGCCGCGCGCCTCTTCCTCTATCGCGGCGACATGGCCGCCGAGTGGGCCGCCTACGATCCCGGCGGCAAGGAGGCGGCGGAGGCCTTCGCCGCGGGCGTGAACGCCTATGTGGCCGAGGTGCGGGCGGGCAAGCGCCCCCTCCCCGTCGAGTTCAAGCTGACCGCCAGCCAGCCGGAGGACTGGAAGCCCGAGGAGATCCTGCGGATCCGCAGCCACGCCCTGGTCTCCAACGTCACCTCCGAGGTCGCCCGCGCCCGGGTCGTCTGCGCCGGCGGCGTGGAGGCCGACGCGCTCCGCCGCAAGCTGGAGCCGGCCCACAAGTTCGCCGTGCCCAAGGGCCTCGATCCCTGCGACGTGCCCGAGAACGTACTGGCCGACTATGTGCTGGCCACCGAGCCGGTGAGTTTCAAGCCGCTGGCGCCCCGGACCCTGGCCCAGGTGATGGACGAGCGCTCGGCCGAGGGCTCGAACAACTGGACGATCGCCGGATCCCGCACCGCCACGGGCCGTCCGATCCTGGCCAACGACCCGCACCGCCCGGTGGGCGCGCCGTCCCTGCGCTACATCGCCCACCTGGACGCGCCGGGCCTCAGCATCATCGGCGCCGGCGAGCCCGCCCTGCCCGGCGTCTCCCTGGGCCACAACGGGACCACCGCCTTCGGCATCACCATCTTCTACATCGATCAGGAGGACCTCTACGTCTACGAGACCCGGGGGAACGCCTATCGCTACAAGGGCGGCTGGGAACCCATGAAGGTGGTCCGCGAGACCATCGAGGTGAAGGGCGAGGCGCCGCGCGAGGTGGAATTCCATTTCACCCGCCACGGCCCGGTGGTGAACCAGGACGACGCCAAGGGCCGCGCCTTCGCCATCCGCACGATCTGGAACGAGCCCGGCCTGGCCGGCTATTTCGGCTCCTCGCGGATGTGGCGCGCCAAGGGCTGGGACGACTTCCAGACCGCGCGCAACAGGTGGGGGGCCCCGCCGCTGAACCTGGTCTACGCCGACACCAAGGGCGAGATCGGCTGGTCGGCCGCGGGGCGCACGCCGGTGCGGCCGGGCTGGGATGGCCTGATGCCCGTGCCCGGCGACGGGCGCTACGAGTGGAAGGGCTTCGTCGAGGACGGCGGCCTGCCGGTCAGCCGCAACCCCAAGGCCGGCTACTTCGGCACGGCCAACGCCATGAACATCCCGGCCGAGCCTGAGTATCCACGCCACGCTCGCAAGCTGGGCTTCGAGTGGGCCGACCCCACCCGCGCGATGCGGGTCCAGGAGGTGCTGTCGTCGCTCCCGAAATCGACCCTGGCCGACTCCGTGGCGCTGCAGACCGACAGTGTCAGCCCGCAGGCCCGCCGCGGCGTGGCCCTGGTCCAGGCGCTGAGCTCTACCGACCCCGACGTCGCCCGGGCGCTCGCCCTTCTGAAGGTCTGGGACGGCAACGAGACCACCGACAGCGCCGCCGCCGCCATCTACGAGACCTGGGCGGTGAAGCACCTGGGCCGCCACGCGGTCGGCGCATCCGGCGTGACGCCCGCCGCCCGGAAGCTGATCGGCGCCAGTTCGCCGGACCCGATCCTGACCTGGCTCGAAGCCGCGCCCGCTGGGACGCGCGATCCCATCCTGCTCTCCAGCCTGGCCGACGCCGTGGGCGAACTGAAGGTCCGGCTCGGACCCGACATGGCGACCTGGACCTGGGGCCGCCTGCACCAGGCGAAGTTCGTCCCCGCCATCGCACCCCTCGCCGATCCGCAGCTTGCCGCCCAGATGACGGTGGGCCCGCTCCAGGTCCCCGGCTCGTCGTCGACCCCCCGCGCCGCCACCTGGAGGACCGAGGACTTCAGCCAGGCCGCCGGCGCCTCGGTGCGGATCGTGCTGGACGTGGGCGCCTGGGACAACTCCATGGCCATCAACACCCCCGGCCAGTCCGCGGACCCCGCCAGCCCGCATTACCGCGACCTCTTCCCCCTCTGGGCGGCCGGCTCCTACGTCCCTCTGCGCTTCAGCCGCGCGGCGGTGGAGGCCGACGCCGAGACGGTGATGAAGCTGACGCCCGCGCCGTAGGGCGCCCGGGCAGGCGATCCCGCCCGGACCCGGAAGACGCTAACCGGCCGCCTTGGCCAGTTGCTCGCCCATGAGGCGGTGCAGCAGGTTGATCGCCTTCAGCGGGCGGACCATCACCTTGAAGTGGACGATCCGGGCGCCGTCGTCGCTGAAGGTGATGATGTCGACACCGTTGATCGTGATCCCCTCGATCTCGTTCTCGAACTCCAGCACCGCGCCGGTGTCGCTGCGCCATTCTCCGACGTATCGGAACCCTGGCCCGCCCAGCACCTTCTCGGCGCTCGCGAGGTACTTGAAGGTGATCTCGCGCCCACGCTGCGGCGTGTGTACGACGGGGCTCTCGAACACCGCCTCGGGGTCCAGCAGTTCCCACAGCGCGGCGCGGTCGTGGGTCTTCATGTAGTCGCGCCAGCGGTCCAGGGCGGCTATCGGCATCGGGAATCTCCACGCCGGCGCTCGATCGCCGGCGACGCCCAGAATGAGCGGCGCCGGCGGAAGCATCCAGCCCGGATGTGCCGACAGGCCTCAGTAGCGGTAGGTCACCCCGACGCCCACCATCCGCGGCGGCCCGGCGATGAAGGTGGGCAGGCCCAGGCTGTCGCCCGTATTGCCCGCGTCGATGATGTAGTCCTCGTCCGCCAGGTTGGTGGCGAAGGCCTCCAGGGTGACCGGAGAGTCCTCGGCGCTCCACGACACCCGCAGGTTCACCAGGCCATAGGCCTTCTGGAACTCGTCCTGGACCTTGTCGGGCACGAAGTTGCCGGTCTGGAAGGCCGGCAGATCGTTGGTGTCGTCAAAGAAGGTCTTCGACTGCCAGGTGTAGCTGGGCCGGATCTCGATCTCGCCGTTGAAGGCCGGGATCCGGAAGGACGCCGCAACCGACGCCGAGTGGTCGGGCGACAGGCGGAAGCGGTTGCCGTCATAGGCGCCCGCGGCGAACCGGGCGTGGCTGTAGGCATAGGTGGCCAGCAGGTCGAAGTTGGACGTCACCGCCCAGTCGGCCTGGCCCTCGAACCCGTACGCCTTGGCCTTGCCGGCGTTGGTGATCACGAACAGCGTGCCCTGCTGCTCGACCGTCTGGAAGTTGTCGTAGTCGTAGCGGTAGGCCGAGGCGTCCAGGCGCAGGCGGCGGTCCAGCAGGGCCAGCTTGGCGCCGACCTCATAGCTGTCGACCGTCTCGGCCTCCACCCGGCCGAAGCGCGGCGCCGTCCCCGGCGCCGCCGGGCCCGAGGCGGCCAGCACCTCCGGCCGCCGGCCGCGGGCGAACGAGGCGTAGAGGTTGGCGTCGTCGGTGGCGGCGTAGCGGGCCACGACCCGCCAGGTCACGCCGTCGTCCTTCAGGTCCTGCTCGAAGATCTGGCCGTTCCCGGTCGTCGGCTGGAACGTCACGCCGAACAGCGGCAGCTGGTTCTCCGGGATCTGCTGGACGATCGGCAGCGAGAGCGCGCCCAGGATCGCCTGGGCCTGCGCCAGGGCGGCCGGCGAGCCGGACGCCGCGATCTGCGCCGCGCCGATCGCCCCGCCCAGCACGCTGCGCCCGCCGACCACGCGCGAGCCGAAGCCCGTGGTCTTGTCGTCGCGGGTGAAGCGGACGCCGGCCGAGACTTCCAGCTTGTCGGTCACCTTCAGCGTGCCGTCGGCGAACACGTCGAACGAATCGAGGTCGCTGGTGCTGGAGGTCTCCTCCACGTGGTTGGCGCGCAGGTTTGCGGCGATCGCTGTGGCCTGGGCCGCGCTCAGCACGACCCGGTTGCCGCTGAGCCCGGCCACCAGGCCGCGCAGCAGCGCGCCCGTGAAGGCCGTGTTGCCGAACACCGCGGCGGGCGCCGGCACGTCGGCCGGCAGGCCCAGGCCCGCCGCCCCGGCGTTGAGCTGGCCGGTCACCACCGCCAGGCCGATGCGTTCGTCGAACTGCAGCGGCACGCGCTGCCGGTCCTTGGCCTTGAAGAGGTCGCCGCCGACGAAGCCGCGGAAGCGGCCGCCGTTGTCGTAGTTGAGGCGGAACTCCTGGCTCCACTGCTCACCGCGCGCGTCGTTGAGGCCGGTGAGGATCGCCAGCGACGTGCCGTCCGGATCGAACATCTCCTCGCTGTCGTAGCGGCGGTAGGCGCTGATCGAGTTCAGCGTCAGGCTGTCGGTCAGCTTGAACTCGGCGATGCCGGTGTAGCCGGTCACCATCCGGTCGACGCCCAAGGCGCCTTTCTCGAAGTTCGCGGGCGCCGCCAGGGCCGCGGCGCTCTGCGGCCGCGTGTCGCCCAGCACCTGGCCGGTGGCCGGATCGGTCGGCCGATAGCCGCCCGACTTGAACGACGTGCCGGTGGGTTCGTCCTTCTGGTAGTTGGCGATGAGGTCGATGGAGACCCGGTCGCTGGGCTCCAGCCGCAGGGCGGCGCGGAAGGCGCTGGTGTCCACCGACTGGAAGGCGTCGCCGCCCAGGGCGTTCTTCACATAGCCGTCGCGCGCCTTGATCCGGCCCGACAGGCGCAGCGCCGCGCGCTCGCCGATCGGCGCGTTCACCGCCGCCTCGCCCAACTTGTACTCGTGGCTCCCGCCCTCGACCTTGAAATAGGCGTCGAAGCCCTCGGTGGAGGCCTTCTTCTGGATGATGTTCACCCCCCCGATCAGGGCGCCCCGGCCGAACAGGGTCGATTGCGGCCCCTTGGCCACCTCGACTCGCTCCAGGTCGAACAGCTCCACGTACGAGCCCTGGGCCTTGGAGATCGAGACCCCGTCCTGGAACACCGAGACCCGCGCCTCGGAATAGCTGTCGGTCGAGTCCGAGGTGATGCCGCGCATCACGAAGCCCGGGTTGTTCGGCGACTGGTCCTGGACCTCGAAGCCCGGCGTGAACAGCGACAGGTCGGCGAAGTCCTGGATGCCCAGCGCGTCCAGCCGCTCCGCGCCATAGGCGGTCAGCGAGATCGGGACGTCGATGGCCGCCTGCTGGGTCTTCTGGGCGGTGACGACGATCTCCTCGATCGCCGCGGCTTCCTGGGCCATCGCCGGAGCGGCGCACATGGCGAAGGCGCTCGCCGCGGCCAGCAGCCGCGCACGTGACATGGTCATGATCTATCCCCTACGCAGAACGCGTGGGGCCGCCCCTAGCGTGACTGTGCGACGGTCGCATGACGGTCCAGGCTCCTCCGGCCGGGCCGGGCGCACATCGCCCGGATATGCGGCGCCGAAGCCTCAATCCCTTACGCAGCAACGTATTGTCGTTATCTCAGAATTCATCTAATTAGATGAGCATCTAAGGAGACGCGCGATGTCCGACGCCGATCTGCTGGCGTTCTTCAAGGCCATGGCGAACGAGAGCCGCCTGCGCATCGTGGGCCTCCTGGCCCAGCGCGAGCGCACCGTGCAGGAGCTGGCCGAGACCCTGGTGCTCAAGGAGCCGACGGTCTCGCATCATCTGGCGGTGCTGAAGGAGATCGGCCTCGTCACCGTGCGGCCCGACGGGGTCATGCGCTGGCATGCCCTCGACGCCGGGGCGCTGGCGGCCATGAACCGGCGGCTGGTCAGCCAGGAAGAGGTCGCGGCGCTCGTGCCCGAGGAGAGTTGGGAAAGCCGCGTGCTGTCCGGCTTCCTCGACGCCGAGGGCCGCTTGAAGGCCTTGCCGGCCAGCCGCCGCAAGCGCTGGGTGATCCTACAGTGGCTGGTCGAGCAGTTCGACGAGGACCGGCGCTACCCGGAGGCCGAGGTCAACGCGACGCTCCAGCGCCGCCACTGGGACAGCGCCACGCTCCGGCGCGAACTGATTGGCGCCGCGATGATGGCGCGTGAAGCTGGCGTCTACTGGCGCCTGCCGCGGTCCGCCTGGCGCAGCTACGACGACGCCCGGCTCGAGCCGAGCCAGGCTATGACCGCCTGAGCCGGAGCGCCGAGACCGACCCGATGATGTTCTTGATCGCAAGTCTGGCCGGCCTGACGGTCGCCTATCTTCTCGGCGCCACGCCCACGGGCTACCTGGCGGGAAAGTGGCTCAAGGGCGTCGATATCCGCGAACTCGGGTCCGGATCCACCGGCGCGACCAACGCCTTGCGGACCCTGGGCAAGGGGTCCGGAGCCGCGGTGCTGTTGCTCGACGTGCTGAAGGGCGTGGCCGCCATCCTCTTCGCCCGCTGGTTCTACGCCTGGCCCTCGGTCACGCCGCCCGACCTGCAGGCCTGGACGCCCTGGCTGGTCTGCCTGGCCGGGCTGATGGCGCTGTTGGGGCACAGCCGTTCGGTCTGGCTGGGCTTCACCGGCGGCAAGTCCGTGGCCACGGGGTTGGGCGTGCTCTTGGCGCTGTCCTGGCCGGTCGGCGTGGGCGGTCTGGCGGTGTTCGGCGTGGTGGTGGCCGCGACCCGTATCGTGTCCCTGGGGTCGATGCTCGCGGCCGTGACCGCGATCGCCCTGGTGTGCGGCCTGGAGCATCCGCTGCCCTACCGGCTGATGGTGATCGCGGGCGGCCTCTACGTGCTGGTCCTGCATCGCGCCAACGTCCGGCGGCTGCTGGCCGGGACCGAGCCGCGCCTGGGCCGCAGCCGCGTCTAGACCCGCCCGGTCACCGGCATCAGCGCCCCGGTCACCGCCCGCGCCGCCTCGCTGGCCAGGAACAGCATCACGGCGGCCAGATCGTCCGGCGCCACCCACGTCGCGGGGTCCACGCCCGGCATGTCGGCGCGGTTTTGCGGCGTGTCGATGATCGAGGGCAGCACCGCGTTGACGGTGATGTCGTCGCCCTTCAGCTCCTCGGCCAGCGCCTGGGTCAGGCTGTGAACCCCTGCCTTGGCCGCCGCATAGGCGCCCATGCCCATGGCCGCCTTCAGCGCCGCCGACGAGCCGACGTTGACGATCCGCCCCGCGGCGCTGCGCTTCAGGTGCGGGATGGCCGAGCGGCTGGCGTTGGCGGCGGTCAGCACGTTCAGCCGGTACATGGCCGGCCAGCTGCCGATCGAGCCCTCCTGCAGCGTCTCCCAGGTGAAGCCGCCGGCGACGTTGAGCAGGGCGTCGATCCCGCCGAAGCGGTCGGCCGCGGCGTCGAGAGCCGCGCCGGCCTGGTTGGCCTCGGTCAGGTCCACGCCCGGCAGAACCAGCACCTCCGGCCCGGACGGCAGGCCCGCCGGCGCATCCTTCGCGAAATCGATCAGCGCCAGCCGCGCGCCCTGCCCCGCCGCGGCCTTGGCCACAGCCTGGCCCAGGACCCCGAAGGCTCCGGTGATCACCACGACGCGTCCGGCCATCCGCCAACCCTCGAAACGAGAAACGGCCAGGGGTCTCCCCGGCCGTCCCTCAAAACCGTATTTCGGATCGAAGAGCTAGAGGCGCTCGACGATCGTGACGTTGGCCATGCCGCCGCCTTCGCACATGGTCTGCAGGCCGTACTTCTTGCCGCGCGCCTTCAGCGCATAGAGCAGCGTGGTCATCAGCTTGGCGCCCGAGGCGCCCAGCGGATGGCCCAGGGCGATCGCCCCGCCGTTGACGTTGACCCGCTCCGGATCGGCGCCCAGCTTCTGGATGAAGGCCACCGGCACCGAGGCGAAGGCTTCGTTCACTTCGAACAGGTCGATGTCGTCGATCGACATGCCTGCGCGCTTGAGGGCCCGCTCCGTCGCCGGGATCGGCGCTTCCAGCATGATCACCGGGTCGTGGCCCAGCAGCGACAGGTGGTGGACGCGGGCCAGCGGCGTCAGGTTGTGTTCCTTCAGCGCCTTCTCGGAGACCACCATGACGCCCGCGGCGCCGTCGCAGATCTGGCTGGAGGTGGCCGCCGTGATCCGGCCGCCCTCGCGCAGCAGCTTCACGCCGCGCATCCCGTCCAGGCTGACGTCGTAGCGGATGCCCTCGTCGCTGTCGTGGCGCACCGTATTGCCCTCGGCGTCGATGCCGTCGATGGCCAGGATCTCGTCCTTGAAGGCGCCGCCCTGGGTCGCCGCGATGGCGCGCTGGTGGCTGTGGTAGCCGAACTCGTCCAGCTGGTCCTTGGTCAGGCCGTACTTCTCGGCGACCATCTCGGCGCCCATGAACTGGCTGAACTGGATGTTCGGATAGCGCTCTTCCTGGCGCGGACTCTTGGGGATGCCGAAGCCTTCCTTGGCCGGCAGCGAGACCGACAGGCCCATCGGCACCCGGGTCATGCTCTCGACGCCCGAAGCGATGACGATGTCCATGGTGCCGCTCATCACGGCCTGGGCCGCGAACTGCAGCGCCTGCTGGGAAGACCCGCACTGGCGGTCCACCGAGGTGGCCGGCACGCTTTCCGGCAGCTTGGACGCCAGCACGGCGTTGCGGCCGATATTGGTGGACTGCTCGCCCACCTGCATCACGCAGCCCATGATCACGTCCTCGACGGCCGCCGGGTCGACCCCGGTGCGGTCCATCAGTTCGTTCAGCACCGCGGCGCCCAGGTCGGCGGGGTGCCAGCCGCGGACGCGGCCGCCCTTGCGGCCCCCGGCGGTGCGGGTCGCGGCGACGATATAGGCCTCGGCCATCTCGATAACTCCGATATTGGCGCCGCCTCCGGCGCTTCGGATCGATATGTAGCCGGGGCGCCCTTGCGTAAGACAACTTGGGTGACGGGGGCGTCATCCCGGAGCCGCCCCTCGCAGATTTGTAAGGCGCGGCATGGGCCGCTGAAAGCTGGCCGCGCGATTCATCGGCGCATGGGTCGCTCGTGACCCGCAGCGCAAAGGATCACACCATGAAGCTCCGCCTCGCCGTCTCAGCTCTCACCGCCCTGGCGATCGCCGCCGGCGCCCCGGCCCTGGCGCTGGCCCAAGGCATGTCCGGCAATGTCGAGGCCTCGACCCCGGTCCCCAACCCGCCCGCAAAGACGGCGCACAAGGCCGCCCATCACGCCAAGGCCAAGGCCACGCACCGCAAGGCCGCCGCGACCACGGCCAAGTAGACCTCGGGACGGAGCGGGGCGCTGCCCCCGGCGCCCCGCACGCTCCTAGGCCGCGCGCGACGAGAACGTGCGCGCCAGGATCCGCTCCAGCCATTCCTGGTCCACGCCGTCGAAGGCCGCGGGCCGATCTGAATCCACGTCGAACACAGCGATCAGCCGGCCGTCGGCGCCCACCACCGGAACCACGATCTCGCTGGCCGAACGTCCGTCGCAGGCGATGTGGCCGGGGAAGGCGTGGACGTCCGCCACCACCTGGGTCCGCCCCGTGGCGGCCGCGGTCCCGCACACGCCGCGCCCAAACGCGATGCGCATGCAGCCCAAGGTGCCCTGGTAGGGCCCCACCACCAGCTCGTCGCCCTTGGCCTCGTCGACCACGTAGAAGCCTGTCCAAAAGTAGTGCGCGAAGCTGTTCGCCAGCATCGACGACACCGTCGCCATCCGCGCCACGAGGTTCGGCTCGCCCTCCAGCACGGACGCGATCTCGGCGGAGACCGCCGCATAGCGCTCCGCCTTTTCCGCAGGCAGGGTGATCTCGTTGAAGGCTTCGGCCATGGGTGGGATGTAGCGAGCCGCAAGCGCGGCGGCCAGCCCCGCTGGCGGCGTGTCAGTCCGCCGTGGCGAGGCGCAGCGCAGAGCCCGGCGGCGGGGCGGTTCCCGCCCGCCAGGCGGCGGCGGTCGCCTTGACCTCGGGCGCGCGCAGGGCGGCGGCGAGCGAACGGCCCTCGGCGCGGCAGGTGGCGCCGGCCTCGCCGACGACGCAGACCACATCCCTGCCGAAGCCGACGCTCATCAATTCGGCCCAGCTGGCGGCGGCCGGCGCATCCTGAAGCTCCAGCCGCACCCAGCCGGACGGGTCGGCCGCAGTGGCGACGCAAAGGGTGTGACCGTCGATGACGTGAAGCACCGGTCCCCGGACCTGCTGTCCGGCGGCAGCCTGAGGGGCCCGGCATGGGGCCTCTTGCGCCTGCGCCACGCCGTTGGCCAGCACGCTCAGTCCCAGTGCGAGAAGGGTCCGCTTCATGGCGTGCTCCTCCGCAAGGCCCGTGCCGCCAATCCGTCAATGCGCATCGCGGCGATTGGCTGCGTGGCGGTGCGTCTTTCCAGCCACAGGCGGTCCGTCTTTCACCGGGGCGCCTTCCAACTGTCACGCAGCGCTCGTAGTAGGCGCCCGTCCGGCGGTGGCGGGGATTCCCACGAAACGCCCCCGACCGCCGTCCGCCTTCGGGAGCCGATGTCGACGCGGCTGCCCACCTATCGAGAATTGGGGATACCAGTGCCTGTATTTGGCCTTCGTAAGCATGCGCTCCTGGCGGCGGCCGCCGTTTCCACCCTGGCCTTCGCGACCTCCGCGTCCGCCCAGGACGCCGGCGGCGAACTGAGCGAAGTCGTGGTCACGGCCGAGCGCCGGTCCGAGAACCTGCAGAAGGTGCCGCTGTCGGTTGCGGTCATCTCGGCCGAGACCGTCCGCGCCGCTGCGGCCGGCGGCGACGACACCCTGCTGTCACTTTCGGGCAAGGTCCCGAGCTTCTACGCCGAGACGACCACGGGCCGGATCTTCCCGCGCTTCTACATCCGCGGCCTGGGCAACATCGACTTCTACCTCGGCGCCTCGCAGCCGGTGTCGATCATCCAGGACGACGTGGTCCTCGAGCATGTGGTGCTGAAGTCGAACCCGGTGTTCGACGTCCAGCAGGTGGAAGTGCTGCGGGGCCCGCAGGGCTCGCTCTTCGGCCGCAACACTACCGCCGGCATCGTCAAGTTCGACACGGTGCGCCCGACGCAGACCCTGCAAGGCCGCGCCCAGGCCACCTACGGCAGCAAGAACACCTTCACCTTCGACGGCGGGATCGGTGGGCCGATCGTGGCCGACAAAGCCGCCTTCCGGATCTCGGCGCTGTACCAGCATCGCGACGACTGGGTGGACAACACCTTCGCCGGCGCCAGCGCCGACGGCACCGTGACGCCCAAGAAGGACGCCATGGGCGGCTTCGACGAGAAGGACGTGCGGGCCCAGCTCCTGCTGACGCCCAGCGAACAACTGACCGTCCTCGCCTCGGCCCACGCCCGCGACTACGAAGGCACGTCGACGCTGTTCCTGCGCAACGCCCTGGTGAAGGGCTCGAACGACCCGGTCGCCCCGCGTGATCGCGTCGCCTACGACGAGGCCCGGAACAACCCGCAGGCCTACAAGACCTACGGCTCGTCGCTGAACATCGCCTACGACTTCGGCCCGGTGACCCTCACCTCGATCAGCGCCTACGAGACCAGCGACGGCTACAGCCGCGGCGACACGGACGGCGGCGCGGCCGCCAACTTCGGCGGCATCGGCTTTGGCCAGTCGATGGGCCAGCTGCGTGACCTGGACCAGTACACCCAGGAACTGCGCCTCGCGAGCAACGGCGACGGCCGGCTGAAGTGGCAGGTCGGCGGCATGCTGTTCGACAGCGAGGACCTGACCGACTTCTACCAGCGCGCCTACTTCCTCAACACGGCGGCCCGCAACCCGAACAATTACGTGCGTCTCAAGAACATCAACATGTCCTGGGCGGTGTTCGGCCAGGCCAGCTATCGGGTCACCGACCAACTGACGATCACGGGCGGCCTGCGCCAGACCGAAGACACCAAGAAGACCAAGCTGATCCAGACGGCCAACACCGCCGCCGGCGTGGTCACCTATACGGGCCGACGTTACGTCCGCCTGTCGGACAGCAAGCTGTCCTGGGACCTGAGCGCGCTCTATCAGGTGAACGATGACTTCGGCCTCTACGCCCGCGTCGCCAAGGGCTTCCGCGGCCCGACCATCCAGGGCCGTTCGGCGGTGTTCAACGCCGACTTCACGACGGCCGACTCCGAGACGATCCTGTCGTACGAGGCCGGCTTCAAGTCGATGCTGTTCGACAACACCCTCCGCCTGAATGCGACGGCCTTCGCCTATGAGGTCAACGACATCCAGCTGAACGGCAACGATTCCAACGGCAACGGCGTGCTGTTCAACGCCGACAAGGCCAAGGCCTATGGCCTGGAAGCCGACGCCGAGTGGCGGCCGATCCAGAACCTCACCCTGACCGGCGGCGTCAGCCTTCTGCACACCGAGATCCAGGACAAGCGGGTCTACGCCCAGGTCTGCGCCCTGAACGGCATCGTGGTCTGCACCGTGGAGAACCCGACGATCAAGGTGGGGGCCAACACCTTCGCCCAGATCGACGGCGAGCCGCTGCCCAACGCGCCGAAGTACAACCTCAGCTTCACGGCCCGGTACGACATGCCGGTCGGCGAGGATGGCAAGGTCTTCGTGGCCACCGACTGGAACGTCCAGGGGTACACCAGCTTCGTGCTGTACAAGACCCAGGAGTTCACCGCGAAGGGCAACTTCGAGGGCGGGGCCCGGATCGGCTACGCGGGGGGCGACGGCGCCTATGAGGTCGCACTCTTCGCCCGGAACATCACGAACGAGAAGAACCTCAAGGGCGTGATCGAGAACTATATGGCCGCCGTCTACAACGAGCCCCGCATCGTCGGGGTCTCGCTGAGCGCCAAGCTGCGCTAGTCGGGGTCTGCGACCGACGCCGCCTCGCGCAGCGTCGGTCGCGGCATCCGCCGGAAACCCACGGGGCAGGATCCATTCGCCCCACCTTGCACGACGCCCGGTCGCCGGCTGCCGCTGGACAAAGGCCGCGCGCCCGCCTTTCCTGCGCGACCTGTTCAGCTTCGGGAGTTCGGGATGCGCTTGGCGGTACTGGCGACGGTGATGGCTCTGGCGACCGCGGGCGCGGTCTCGGCCCAGGCGCCGGACGGTCCCTCGAGGATCTTCGGGGCGCGCGACCTGTTCGGCCTGCAGATGGCCAGCGATCCGCAGGTGCGCCCGGACGGCGGCGCGGTGGCCTATGTGCGGCTCGCCAACGACATCATGACCGACCGGGCGCGGCGCTCGATCTGGCTGGTGGACACAGCCACCGGCGTCCAGACCCCGCTGGTGGTGGACGACGCGGCCAACATGTCGCCCCGCTGGTCGCCGGACGGCTCGCGCCTAGCCTATGTGGCCGCGGGGCCCGACGGCGCGCAGCTCTACGTCCGCTGGATCGCCTCGGGCCGCTCGGCGAAGGTGGCCAGCCTGGAGCAGGCGCCCAACGACATCGCCTGGTCGCCGGACGGCAAGACGCTGGCCTTCACCATGCTGACCCTGGACGAGGGCCGGCCCCTCGCCCCGCCGATCAAGCGGCCCGAAGGCGCCAAGTGGGCCGAGCCGCTGAAGGTGATCGACCGCATCACCTACCGCGCCGACGGCGAGGGCTTCCTGAAGTCGGGCTACCGGCACGTCTTCGCGGTCTCCGCCGACGGCGGCCAGCCGCGGCAGCTCACCTTCGGCAAGTTCGACGACGCCGGCCCGATCGACTTCAGCCGCGACGGCAAGTCGGTGCTGTTCTCCACCAACCGCGCCGAGAACTGGGAGCGCGACCCGCAGGAGTCCGAGGTCTATGCCGTCAGCGTCGCCGACGGCGCCTTGGCCCGCCTGACCAACCGCGTGGGTCCCGACGGCGCCCCGGCCGTCTCGCCGGACGGTTCGAAGATCGCCTATGTGGGCTTCGACGACGCGCGCAAGCGCGGCTACGAGAACCAGCGCCTCTACGTCATGGACCGCGACGGCAAGAACAGTCGCGTGCTGACCGGCGCCCTGGACCGCAGCGTGGGCGCCCCGCAGTGGGCCGCCGACGGCAAGAGCCTCTACGTCCTCTACGACGACCAGGCCGTGCCGAAGGTGGCCCGCGTGACCCTGGACGGGAAGATCGAGACGGTGGTCTCGGGCCTGGGCGGCGGCGGGCTGGACCGGCCCTACACCGGCGGCGCGTTCTCGGTGGGCCGGAACGGCGTGGTGGCCTTCACCGACGCCTCCACCGCCCGGCCATCCGACCTCGCCATCTGGCGCGGCGGCAAGGCCCAGCGCGTCACCGACCTGAACGCCGACCTGTTCGCCACCAAGACCCTGGCCAAGGTCGAGGTCCTGCCGGTGACGTCCAGCTACGACAGGAAGCCGATCGGCGCCTGGATGGCCCTGCCGCCCAACTTCGACCCGGCGAAGAAGTACCCGCTGATCCTGGAGATCCACGGCGGCCCGTTCTCGGCCTACGGCCCGAGCTTTTCCACCGACGTCCAGCTCTATGCGGCGGCCGGTTACATCGTGGTCTATTCGAACCCGCGCGGCTCGACGGGCTACGGCGACGCGTTCGCCAACGAGATCGACCGCAACTACCCTAGCCACGACTACGACGACCTGATGAGCGTGGTGGACGCCGCCATCGCCAAGGGCTCGGTGGACGACAAGCGGCTGTATGTCACCGGCGGATCCGGCGGCGGCGCGCTGACCGCCTGGATCGTCGGCAAGACCGACCGCTTCCGCGCCGCGGCCACCCAGAAGCCGGTGATCAACTGGACCAGCGAGGTCCTGACCACCGACGGCTACAACTTCATGGCCGCCTACTGGTTCGGGAAGATGCCGTGGGAGGATCCGCAGGGGTACTGGGCCCGCTCGCCGCTCTCGCTCGTGGGGAATGTGAAGACCCCGACCCTGGTGGTGGTGGGCGAGCAGGACGACCGCACGCCGCCGTCCGAGGCCGACCAGTATTTCGCCGCCCTGCAGCTTCGCGGCGTGCCCACCGCCCTGGTCCGGGTGCCGGGCGCCAGCCACGGCGGCATCGCCGCGCGACCCTCGCAATCGGCCGCCAAGGCCGGGGCTATTCTCGCCTGGTTCGAGCGCTACAGGTGAATTGACGTCGCGCCGCGGTTGCGCGCGGATGCCAAGCTTCACAGAACATGGTTTATTGCCGCCCCATGTCGAGGCGGGTCACATAGGGCATGGCGCGAGACGCCCCCAACAGCAGCATCCGCGTCGCGGCGCGCCTGGCCAACGGCTTCGCGCTCGACCTGGCGAAGCTGGGCGGGTTCGGGCGCGACGTGATCGACGGCCTGTTGATGGTGGCGATCAGCCAGGCCAACGTCGCCCAGATCACCCGCAACGCCGAGCTGCAGCGCCGCTACGCCACCCTGGACCAGCCGCCGCCGGACGACATGCGCCGGCCGGTCAGCATCAGCGCCATCGCCAACTCGCTGCGGATCCCGTTCGAGACCGCGCGCCGCCGGATCTCCGCCTTGGTGGAGGCCGGCGTCGTCCGCACCGCCCCGCGCGGCGTGGTCATCCCGGCGGCCCCGCTCAACTCGCCCTTCTACCGGATAGGAGCCGAGGCCAACTACGGCCTGGTCCGCGCGCTGTACTTCCGGCTGCGCGGCGTCGGCCTGCTTGAGGACCTGCCGCGCCCCAGCGGGCCGGCGTTCGATCCCGACCATCCGCCCGTCCGGCTGGTGATCCGCCTGTCGTCCGACTACCTGCTGCGCCTCGCCGAGCCGGTGAGCCTCTACATGGGCGACCTGGTCTCCGGCCTGATCCTCATGGACATGATCCACGCCAACACCGAGCACCTGCCCGACACCGAGGCCGGCGACGCGGACGGCGACTGGTCAGCCGAGGGCTTCGTGCCGGACCACATGCGGCGGCCCGTCCGCGCCACGTCGCTGGCGGACCGCCTGGGCATTCCGCAGGAAACGGTCCGGCGCCATCTCCAACGCCTCATCGCCGCCGACCAATGCGAACGAAAGGAGGACGGATACCTGGCGTCGGCCCGCATCCTGGCCCGCGCACCGTTCGTCCAGTACATGCTGGACAATCAGTCGCACCTTCACCGGTTGTACGCCGGACTCGCGGATTTCGGTGTTCTCTCCGAGTGGGAACGCGAAATTCTTGCCCTTCGCGGGGCAGCCTGACCGAAACGGGAACGCGGCATGCCCCCAAAATGGGTAGGCGGTCGTTTCCAAGCTGGGCCACGCTGCCTCAACTTATAGACGTACCTCGGGGGAGGTACGGGCGCGGGGGCTGCATCATCGGGGGGTGATGCGGCTCCCGCATCACCGAAGTCGGGGAACATGACAAGGCCATTGGAACGAGAGATCGAAGGTTCGCCCCTGCCGGGCGTGACCGAGATCGGGCGGGGTGACGGGCCCCATCCGGTCGACCGACACGTGGGCCTGCGCATCCGCATGCGCCGGAAGGAAATGGGGGTCAGCCAGGAGCGCCTGGCTGAATCCCTCGGCATCACCTTCCAGCAGGTCCAGAAGTACGAACGCGGCGCCAACCGCGTGAGCGCGTCGAAGCTGTGGGAAATCGCCTCGGCGCTGAAGACGCCGGTGGCCTACTTCTACGACGGCCTGGGCGACCAGGACGCCATCGCCGCCCAGCGCGACGCGGCCCAGGAGTTCATGCTCTCCAGCGAGGGCATGGAGCTGATGGCCACTTTTCCGCGCATCGCGGAGCCGGCCATCCGGCGCAAGATCGTCGAACTCGTCCGCGTCGTCGCGGAAGAGGGCTAGGTCGCCGTTCCGCTCGTTCCGGCCAACGCCGGAGTGAGCGGGCGATCCAAGCCTCAGAAGATCGGTTCGCAACGCCCGATGTCGGGAACAAGGTTGCCTGCGCGTCTTTCAATCGACAACCATGACCCATGGAGCCGATATGAGAGCCGTCCTGATCCCGATCGCCCTGGCTACGCTGGCCGCCTGCTCCCCTCGGCCCGCGGGCGCGCCGAAGACGGCCGCTGCGGCGCCCGAGACCAAGGCGGCTCCGGCCGTCGCCAAGGCTCCCAGGGAGGCCCCTGCGGGCGTCTACACCCTCGACCCGGAGCACACGAGCGTGGTGTTCCGCGTGCCGCACATGGGCCTGTCCCGCTATACGGCGCGCTTCACCAGGGTCGACGGCCAGCTCACCTTCGATCCGGCCAATCCGGCCGCCCAGAGCGTGACCGCGACCATCGATGCGGGCTCCCTGGCCACGTCCTACCCAGATCCGGCCAAGCTCGACTTCGACGCCCAGGTCGAGAAGGAATTCCTGGACGCCGCGAAGCACCCGCAGATCACCTTCCGCTCGACCAAGGTGGAACCGACCGGCGCGGAGACCGCCCGGGTGACCGGGGACCTCACCCTGCATGGCGTGACACGGCCTGTGGTCCTGGAGGTCACCTACAACGGCGGCTACAAGGGCGGCGGCATGGATCCGAACCCCCGCATCGGCTTCTCCGCCCACGGCAGCTTCAAGCGCTCCGACTTCGGGATCGCCTTCGGCGTCCCGGCTCCCGGGACGACCTTCGGCGTCGGCGACGACGTCGAAGTGATCATCGAGACCGAGTTCACGAAGCCTGCGGGCTAGCCGGCTGGTAGCCGTCGCGCAGCTCGCGCTTCAGCACCTTGCCGATGTGGCTGCGCGGCAGGGCGTCGACCAGCCGCAGGTCCGCCAGCCGCTGGGTCTTGCCGACCCGGCCGTTCACGAAGGCCTTCACCTCATCGGCGGTCGTCGTGGCGCCCGGCTTCAGGGCTACGAAGGCGACCGGCGTCTCGCCCCAGGCGTCCGACGGCGCCCCGACCACGGCGGCCTCCAGCACCGCCGGATGCTGCGCCAGCTCGGCCTCCAGGTCGCTCGGATAGATGTTGAAGCCGCCCGAGATGATCATGTCCTTCTTGCGATCCATGAGCGTGAGGAAGCCGTCCTCGTCGAAGCGGCCCACGTCGCCCGTGCGGATGAAGCGCAGCCCGTCCGGGCTGTACCATTCGGCTTCGGACGTCTTGCCCGGCTGGTTGTGGTAGCCGACCATCATCGCACCCGAGCGGCCGACCACCTCGCCGACTTCGCCCTGCGCGACTTCTCGGCCGTCCTCGCCGATCAGGCGAATGTCGTGGCCCGGCAGGGGCCGACCCACGGTGTGCAGCTTGTCGGGGAACTCGTGGGCCTGCAGGCCGCAGGAGCCGCCGCCCTCGGTCATGCCGTAGAACTCGACCAGCCCGCCCGGCCAGCGGTCCAGCACCTGCCGCTTCAGCTCGGCGGAGAACGGCGCCGAGGTGGCGAACTTCATCTGGTAGGACTTGAGGTCGTAGCGGTCGAAGTCCGGATACTCCATCAGCCGCCGGTACTGCACGGGCACCAGCATGGCGTGGGTCGCGCGGTGCTTCTGCGACAGCTCCAGGAAGGACTTGACGTCGAACTTCGGCATCAGCACCGCCGTGCCGCCGTTCGAGATGGTCGGCAGGTACGAGACCAGCGTCGTGTTCGAATAGAGCGGGGTCGAGATCATCGTCACCGCGTCGGCCGGATAGACGCCTCGCCGCATCTGGCCCCAGCGCATCCGGTGCGGCTGGACGATGCCCTTCGGCGCCCCGGTGGTGCCGGACGAGTAGATGATGTTGAAGCCCTGGTCGGGATCGACCTGGTGCAGGGCGGGTTTCGAGCCCTCCGGCGCCAGCCACTGTTCGAACGGGACACCGGCGTCCGAACCGTCCAGCGAGACCCGCTTGGCGGTCACCTGATCCAGGACGCCCGCCATGTGCTGAGCCAGTTGGGCGTCCAGGAAGAACACCTTCGCGCCGCTGTCGTTGAGCTGGACGATAAGGCTCTCGGGCGTGGACGACGGCGCCAGCGGCGCCACCGTGGCCGCGGCGCGCAGGATCCCGAAGAAGGTCGCGCCATACTCCGCCGAGGTGGTGGCGCAGATCGCCGCCACGTCCGCCTTGCCGACGCCGTCGCGTTGCAGGGCCGCAGCGATACGGTCCATCAGGGCGTCGAGCTCGTTGTAGCTGATGGTGCGCTTAGCATCGACCAGCGCCGGCTTGGCCGCATGCTCCACGGCGTGGGCGCGGATGACGTCGGCGATGGTCCCGAAATCCTGGGACAGCAATTCTTCGGCGGTCACGAACCAACTCCTGGACTTGGGATCAACTCAGCTTGGACTGCCCGCCTGCGGGCTCGCCCTCCTGCGCCAGGTCGGCAGCGGCCGCAAGCTTGCGCAGGGTCTCCATGTGGCTGGCCCGGCTGATGCCGTAGCCCAGCAGCAGCAGAGCGGCGACGCCATACAGCACCATCTGGGTCGGCACGTAGACCAGGCCGAGACCCCGCACGACCTCCGGCGCCACGGTCCCCGGCTTGGCGCCGGTCGGGAAGCCGATCGCGCCGACGATCATGCCGGAGGCGAAGATGCCCAGGCCGGTGGTGGACTTGTTGGCGAAGGCGATGGCCGCGAAGAACAGGCCCTCCTGCCGCCGCCCGGTCTTGAGCTCGGCGTCCTCGACCACGTCGGCGATCATCGACGAGAAGAGGATGTTGGCCACGATCCCCAGGCCCACCGACAGGATGTTGGTGACGAAGATCGTGCCGAAGATCAGCGGAGAGTCGTTCTCTGGGAAGGCGCCCACGAGCCGCAAGGCGATCGGACCGATCTGGAAGGCCAGGCCAGCCGGGATGAGGAGGATGGCCGTCGGCCGCTTGTCGAAGCGTTTGGCCAGGCGCGGAGCGGCCATGAACGCCAGCACCGCCGCCGCCAGGCTGGAGAAGCTGAACAGCGCGATCTCACCCGCCCCGAACTCCCAGTAGTAGGTCGCGAAGTACAGGTTGATCGCGAAACCCAGCCCGATACCCGCATACAGGAAGAAGCTGGCGGCGAGGATCATCAGGAAGTTGCGGTTGTGAAGGGTCCCGACCATCTCGCGCGCCAGCCGGCGGATCGTGGCCCGCTGCCGGGGCGGGTCGCGGAGGTACGGGATCTGCCCGTGGGTGCCGATCGAGGTGACCAGGATGGCGAACAGCATCAGGCCGGCCGCGAACATGCCGTAGGTCGCATAGCCCTGCGGATTGAGCTGGCCCACCGGATACGCCGCGGTGGGTTTCAGGAACACCGCCAGCGCCAGGCCGTACATGGCCAGCCCGCCGGCCCAGCCGAACAGGTAGCGATAGCTGAGCAGCCTGGTCCGCTCGTCGTACTCGGTCGTCAGCTCGGCGGCGAGCGCGGCCGAGGGGATCTCATAGCAGCTGATGAAGCTGCGGATCAGCACCGCGACCGCAACCAGATAGGCCACCTGCCCGCCCTGGCTCCAGCCGGTGGGCGGGTTCCAGATCAGCATGAAGGAGAGCGCCACCGGGATCGCCGCGCCATACATCCACGGATGTCGTCGCCCCCATTTCGAGCGCGTGTTGTCCGAGAGCTGGCCGATGATCGGATCGATGAAGGCGTCGAGGATCAGCGCCATCATGATCGCCAGGCCGACCGTCTGCGCCGGCAGGCCAACGACCTGGGCATAGAAGAAGGCCAGGAAATAGGAGAAGCCGTTGTCCTTGATCCCGAAGGCCACCGATCCGAAGCCGTAGAACAGCCGTGTGGAGGCGCCGAGCCGGCGCGCGCCGGGATGCGCCGTGGTGTCGGTGGCCAAGGGGAGGTCCTCCGGGAGTGCGCGGCGTTCGCCGTCTGCCTGTGCCGCATACGTGGGGGAGCCGCTCGGCGACGTCAATCCATTTGAGCTTCTGGTACGGACATCCGGCTTGAGCGGTGGAGCCCGCCAGTTGAGTATCCGGTATTGCCTAGCCGGCCGCCGGCGACGCCAGGCCCTCGAATAGCGGCCGCACGTAGTGCTGGACCACCGTCTCGGGCGCCATGCCCGGGGTCCAGTAGTGCAGCTCGGCCGCCGCGTTGATCGCGGTGCTGATGATCTGCGAGGCGATGTTCACGTCCACCGGGGCGACGGAGCCGTCGGCGATCCCGTCGCACAGGATCGAGGCGAACCGGTAGGAGAGCCGGTTGAAGCGCTGCATGAGCTGCGGCCGCAGCGCCTCGGGGACGGCGGTCAGGGCGGAGGTCCGCAGCAGCGGCGCCTCGCCGCTCACCTGGTGCTCGATCAGGGCGGCCACGATGGACGCCAGCACCTCGAGGCCGGAACCGCCCTGCTGCTCGGCCGCATGGATCGCCCGCCACATGATGTCGAAGGTGCGCTCGAAGCAGGCGACGACCAGGTCATCCTTGGTCTCGTTGTGGTGGTAGAAGGCGCCCTTGCTGACGTTCAGCCGCGCGGAGATCCGCTCGACGGAGGCGCCGTGATAGCCCTCCTCGTTGATCAGGCAGGTGGCCGCCTTCAAGAACAGCTCCGACGAGGCGCTGGCGCTGGGTCCGTCCTCGCGGGTCAGGCGGAGCGGCTTCGGCGCCGGCCAGGCGGCGCCCTTGGCGACGAGGCCGTGGGTAAGGATGCCGGCCATCCGGTCGGCGGTGCGCGGATAGTCGGACAGCTCGGTCTGGTGCTGCCACGCGACGATCCAGAACATCTCGCTCAGCAGCAGGTGGGCGCGCGCGTTGCGGTGCAGGCGCGGCAGGAGGTCCGGCCCCGCCAGCAGGCGCCGGAAGCTGCGGAACATGTCCACATAGACCTTGTTCACGACCTCGGAGTTCAGCGCGCGGACGTCGTTGAACACCGGCAGGGCGTCGCCCTCGCCCACCTCGACCTGTCGCGCATGGTCGAACCAGGCGTGGATGAAGGCCGACAGCCGTTCGGCGACGGTGGCCTCGCCGGCCCCTGCGGCGATCAGCGCCTCATAGGCCTCAACGCCCTTCAGGAAGGCGGCGGCGGCCAGCTCCTCCTTGTTGCGGAAGTAGTAGATGACCCCGGTCGGCACGAGGTCCAGGCGCGCGGCGACGTCGCCCAAGGTCATGCCGCGCACACCCTTGCGGTTCATCTCCGCCACCGCCGAACAGACGATGGCGTTGCGCTTGGCCTCGTAGCGCCGGGTGGGCTGGCGCCGTTCCGCCGGGTTGCTCCCCGCCTGGTTCTTCGACGAGGCCCCATCGTCGACTGTCATCCCCATGCCATCGTCTTAGCGGAGTTCGGGCGGCGTCTCCATGGCCCCTTCCGCAGGGTCAGTTGTGGCAAGTCGCGCCGCGGGCTTAGTTGGCTCCAACTGTTGTGCGGGAGGTGCGCCATGCTGCTCGAGGGCTTGAAGGTCGTGGAGATGGCCACCTGGGTCGCCGGGCCCAGCGCCGCCGCCGTGCTGGCCGACTGGGGCGCCGAGGTCGTCAAGGTCGAGAGCCCGATCGGCGACGCCACCCGCGTCTACTATCCCGACACCCCCGAAAACCCCGGCAATCCAATCTTCACCAACGAGAACCGCGGCAAGAAGGGCGTGCTGCTGGACATCTCCAGGCCTGAAGGCCGCCACGCGCTGAAGGCCCTGCTGCGCCAGGCCGACATCTTCATCACCAATGTGCGGCCCGGTTCCATGAAGCGGCTGGGCCTGGACTACGAGAGCCTCAAGCCCGAGATGCCGAACCTGATCTACGGGGCGGTGACCGGCTATGGCCTGGTCGGACCGGAAGCGGACACGCCAGCCTTCGACATGACCGCCTTCTGGACCCGCTCCGGCGTCGCGCACGCCACGATCCCCCCGGACCAGGAGCCGTTCGCGTCGCGGCCGGGCTTCGGCGATCATGTGACGGCCCTGGCCACGGTCTCGGCGATCCTGGCGGCGCTGCACGAACGCCATTCGACCGGCCGCGGACGGCTGGTCGAGACCAGCCTGCTACGGGCCGGCGCCTATGCGATCAGTTGGGACCTCGCCATCCAGCTCCGCTTCGGCGAGGTGGTCACCGCCCAGCCGCGCGACGAGCGGCCGGGTCCGATGTCGGGCTTCTTCCGCACAAAGGACGATCGGTGGCTGCTGCTGCTGCCGCGGACGCTGGACTGCTTCACCAATCTGATGATCGCCCTGGACCGCCCTGAGATCCTGGCCGAGCCGCGCTACGATCCGCCGGTGACCGACATGGACACGGTGCGCGAGATCCGGGCGGTCGTCGACGAGGCCTTCGCCCGGATGACCCTGGCCGAGGTGGGCGAGCGGCTGACCGCCGGCGACCTGGCCTGGGCTCCCATGGGCACCCTGGCCGAACTCGCGGAGGCGGACTTCGCCCGCGACGCCGGCTGCTTCGAGGTCGTGGACGATGGCTGGGGCGTACCCTGCCGCGTGCCCGCCTCCCCCGCCCGCTTCCCCGAAGGCGCGCCGCCCGTGAGCCGTCCCGCGCCGAAGCTGGGCGAGCACACGCGTGAAGTGCTGGAAGCCGCCGGCCTAACCGCAGCCGAGATCGACGCTGTGCTCTGAGGCGGGCAATTCGCAACGCGAAGGCCCACGGACAGCGAACGACGTATTGCCAGTCGATGCGGCGCGGTGACACTTGACCCTGCGTTGACGGGGGTTTGCGACCATGGGGATTTCGCGGCGGGCGTTCCTGGAGCGCGTGGGCAAGGCCGGTGGCTACGGGGCGATGTTCGTCACCATGCAGGGCCTGGGCCTGCTGGCGGTGTCCAAAGCCTATGCGGGTCCGCCGCAACTGCCGGCCGGCAGCGGCAAGGGGATCAAGGTGGCCGTTCTGGGGGCCGGCATCGCAGGGCTGGTCGCGGCCTACGAGCTGCGCAAGGCCGGCTACGAGGTCACCGTCCTGGAGGCCCGCGAGCGGCCCGGCGGCCGCGCCTGGAGCGTGCGGCGCGGCACGGTGATCCAGCAGGACGACCGCCCCGACCAAGTCGTCGACTGGGACGCGGGAACCCACCACTACATGAACGCCGGCCCGGCCCGCATCCCGCAGACCCACCACGCCATCCTCGGCTACTGCCGCGACCTCAACGTGCCGCTCGAGGTGATGGTCAACGGAAACCGCAACGCCAAGCTGGACTACAAGGGCAAGGTGGTCAGCAACGGCCAGGCGATCAACGACACCCGCGGGGCCTTCTCCGAACTGCTGGCCAAGGCCATCGACAAGGGCGCCCTGGACCGCGAGCTGACCGGCGTCGACAAGCAGCGGCTGCTGGGCTACCTCGGCGCCTACGGCGACCTGGACCCCAAGCACGTCTATTCCAACCGCGAGGCCCGCGCCGGCTTCAAGAACTGGCCGGGCGGCTACGATCACCCGCCCAGCGGCGCCGATCCGCTTCGCCTCTCCGACCTCATGCAGGCCCAGTTCTGGGGAATCTCCGGCTTCTTCGAGGAACTGGTCGAGATGCAGGCGACCATGCTGCAGCCGGTGGGCGGCATGGATCGCATCAGCTACGCCCTCTACGAGCAGGTGAAGCCGACGGTGACCTTCGGCGCGGTGGTCAAGGAAATCCGTCGAAGCGGCAAGGGCGCCAAGATCGCCTACGCCGTGGACGGCGCGGCCCGCACCCTGGACGCCGACCATGTGATGATCACCATCCCGCTGCCGGTGCTGGCCAAGATCCCGGCCGACTTTTCGCCTCGGGTCCAGGAGGCCGTGGTCTCCGGCGGCAAGACCTATGCCCACGGCACCAAGGTCGGCTGGCAGTCGCGCCGGTTCTGGGAGCAGGACGACTTCCAGTTCGGCGGCCTGGGCTGGACCGACGAGCCCAACGAGCTGGTCTGGTATCCGTCCGGCGGCTTCGGCGAGAAGACCGGCGTGCTGGTCGGCGCCTATTCGATCGGCTTCTCAGGGTTCATGAACCCGCCGAAGTACGCGGCGATGTCGCTGGAGGAGCGCTTCGCCGTTTCGCGCCGGGTGATCGAGAAGTTCCACCCCGGCCGCGGCAAGGAACTGGAGAAACCGTTCTCGGTCTCGTGGAAGCACACCCCGTTCAGCGAGGGCGTGGCGGTGAACTGGAGCCCCAACCAGCGGGCCGGAGACTATGCCGTGCTCTGCAGGCCGGACGGCCCGTTCTACTTCGCCGGCGAGCACATGAGCTACATCAACGCCTGGCAGGAAGGCGCCGCGCTGGCGGCCCACGAGGCGATCAAGCTGATCCAGGCCCGCGTCTCGGCGGCCTGACGCTCCGCCACGAAAAAGGGCCGCGCGGTTCGCCGCGCGGCCCCAAGTTCGAGGAAGGAGAACGCCCCGAGAGGGCAAGCCCACAATGTGACCGGGGTTCACCTGGCGACAGCAGACACCGGTGTCCGCAGGCCGTTTTGCCGCCGAACGCCCACCATCGAAGCACGACCTGCCCCGGGCGCCCGAATCCTCGGCAAGAGCTTGTCGTCGGAGCTATCGCCGGTTCGCTTGAACCGGCGATAGCTCCAGACCTTTGCTTGAGAGATGGACCGTTCGTCGTGCGGGGGCCCACCCAACCTGGTCGACGAATGGTCTAGCGCGTGCCGTACATGCGGTCCCCGGCGTCGCCCAGGCCGGGCAGGATGTAGCCGTGGTCGTTCAGGCGCTCGTCGATCGCGGCGGTCCAGAGGCGCACGTCGGGATGATGGCCCCGGAACTTCGAAATTCCCTCAGGAGAGGCCAGCAGGCAGGCCATGCGGATCGACCTGGCGCCCGCCTCCAGCAGCCGGTCGACGGCGGCGATGGCGGTGTTGCCGGTGGCCAGCATCGGGTCGATCACCACCACGGTCCGTTCGGCGATATCGAGCGGCGCCTTGAAGTAGTATTCCACACAGGCCAGCGTGGCGGGGTCCCGGTAGAGGCCGACGTGGGCCACGCGGGCGGCGGGCACCAGGTCCAGCATCCCGTCCAGCATGCCCATGCCCGAGCGCAGGATCGGCGCGAACACCAGCTTCTTGCCGGCCAGTTGCGGCGCCTTCATCCGCATCAGCGGGGTCTCGATCTCGACCTCTTCCATCGGCAGGTCGCGGGTCACTTCGTAGCAGAGCAGCGCGCCGATCTCCTTGAGGAGCTGGCGGAAGCTCTTGGTCGAGGTGTCCTTCTTCCGCATGAGGGTCAGCTTGTGCTGCACCAGCGGATGGTCGACGACGGTGACGCCCTTCATCTCCCGAACCATCTTCAAGAATCCCCTTAGAAAACCGTGCCGTCGGAGATGACAGCGATGGGCGGCGACAGGTCGGGCCGCTTCTGCCCGGCGATCCGCCGGCCCGCGGCCCACGAGCCGCCCTCCAGCACCCGCGCCAGCGGGAAGTCCTCGGCGGTCACGCCCAGCCGCTCGCGGACCAGGGGCGCCAGTTTGTCCAGCAGGGCCACGGTCAGAGATCGCCAGCCCACCACCAACGGGCCGTCGACCGGATGGGCGCGGCCGGCGTCGGCCGAATCCTTCAGGACCAGGACGCCGGTGTCCACGAACAGGCCGCCGTTGCGGTATTCGGCGAGGCCCGTCAGCCCATCGACATCCACGACCTGGACGCCCGAGGCCTCGAGCGGTTCGATCAGCGAATAGCTCATCCACTGGCTGAGCTTGTGCAGCGGCACGAAGCCGTCGACCGCGGGATGCGTCCAGCAGTCGCCCAGCGGCACGCCGCCCAACGTCAGTCGACCCGGCCAGATCGGCCCCAGGGCCTGCAGCAGCACTTCCAGGATCACCGGCGCGGGCAGCCGGCCGTTCTCCGCGTGCCTGGCCATGACGTCGAACAGCGCGCCCGGCCGACCCACCGCCTCGCCCAGGCGGCGCAGCAGGGCCGCGCGACCCTCCAGACCCACCAGAGGGTTGTCGGACGTCACCTGGAACGCCTCGCCGATCATCGCCGCATCGACCTTGCCAAGCGCGTCGGCCCGCAGCGGGTCGCCGGGATCGGACGACATCGCCCCGGACTCGAAGAACCGCAGCGACGCCACGCCCAACCCTTCGGAACGGCCCAGCACCGCGCCGGTGGCCGCGTCGCGATAGCGCCACGCCGCGCCGGCGCCAGCGTCCAGCAGCACGGACGGGATCACCAGGTCGAACGCCGCCCGGCCCAGCTCGGCCGGATCCGACGGCTTCTCCCGCTCTGCCCAGAGGTCTCGACCACCCACCACGAAGTGCCGCCAGCGCGCATGGAACGGGACCTTCAGGTCGGGATAGTTCAGCCGCACGGTCTCGGCCGTCAGGTCGGCGGCGGCGTCCAGGCGCGCCAGGTCCAGCCGCCACTCCGCCAGGCCGCCGCCCTCGGCGATGGCCAGCATCTCATGGGCGCGGCTCCGCACCGCCGCCGCGGACAACAATCCGCGCGCGGTCTCACTCTCGCTCAAAGCTAGAATTCCTTCAGGTCGCGGCCGACGGTCTTCTTGAGGTCTTCCTCGGACGGCGCGCCTTCCGGCGTGAAATAGCCGGCCGCCTTCTTGGCCTCCATCTCGACGCTGGCGTCCTGCGGCACCAGGTCGTCGGGGATCGGCACCCGCTCGCCGATCTCGATGCCGCCGCCCACCAGGGCGTCGTACTTCATGTTGGACATGGAGACGAAACGGTCGATCCGGCGGATGCCCAGCCAGTGGATGACATCGGGCATCAGTTGCTGGAAGCGCGCGTCCTGCACGCCGGCCACACACTCGGTCCGCTCGAAATAGGTCGCCGCCTGGTCGCCGCCCGGCTGGCGCTTGCGGGCGTTGTAGACCAGGAACTTGGTCACCTCGCCCAGCGCCCGACCTTCCTTGCGATTATAGACGATCAGGCCCGTACCGCCCTCTTGCGCCTGGCGCGTCGCCTCCTCGATCCCGTGCGTGAGATAGGGCCGGCAGGTGCAGATGTCGGAGCCGAACACGTCGGAGCCGTTGCACTCGTCGTGGACCCGGCAGGTCAGCGGCACGCGCCGGTCGCCCAGCTTGGTCGCATCGCCGAAGATGTAGAGGGTCATCCCACCGATCGGCGGCAGGAACACGGCCATGTCCGGGCGGGTGACCAGCTCCGGATACATGCCGCCGGTCTGTTCGAAGAGCACGCGGCGAAGCTGCTGTTCCTCGACGCCGAACCGCGCGGCGACGCCGGGCAGATGCCAGACAGGATCGATGGCTGCCTTGGTCACGGCCACGTCGCCGCTCTCGTGCAGCACCTGGCCGTCGGCCTTCAGCCGGCCCGCGCGCATGGCCTCGGCGATCTCCGGCAGGGTGATCCGCGCCTTGGTCACCGCGATGGTCGGGCGGATATCGACGCCCTCGGCGATCTCGGCGGCGAAATCCTCGGCGATCCGGGCGCCCCAGGGGTCGAGCGACACGATCTTGCCCGGTTCGCTCCATTGCGGATGCGGCCCGACCGGCACGACGGGATGGGTGTTCACCAGCTCGGGCCGGACCATCGGGTCCATGGCGCCGGAGGCCACCGCGAGCGCGCGGTAGATCGAATAGGCGCCGCCGTGGGCGCCGATGGCGTTGCGGTCGGAGCCGGCGTTGGCGGTGGCCACCACAGGGCCGCGCACGCGGGCGGTCGGGGCGTCCCACACGATCGGAAAGCGGTTGGTCGCGCCGGCGCCCGGGTGCGACGTCAGACGGATATGCGATGTCCTGTTACCGGACATGGGGCTCAAACCTCCAGAGTCGAAAAGGCCCTGTCGCCGGGATCGCCGGCGCAGGGCCTTTGAGAGACGAGCATGATCCTAGTGCTTTGAGTTGGCAAGAAATGCTGAAGGCCCGCCCGGAAGCGGCGCCCAAAAAGCAGGCGTCGGCGATTGACGCGACCGCTCGCCCCAGCGTTGTCTGGACACCTTCAACACGCGCCTCACGGTGAGCCGGTGATCCAGGGGCCTGCTTCTCTGCCGGAACTTCCCAAACTTCAGCGCGCCCGAGGGGCGGGCCGCATCATCGTGGCCGCCGACGAAGGCCGGACGCGGCTGGCGCGTCTCTACCAGGACGGCTGCGGCAAGATCCGGCTGCCCCGCGACGCCCGGGCCGAAGGCCTGGAGGCGGTGCTGATCAACTCGTCGGGCGGCCTGACCGGCGGCGACTACATGGAGTGGCTGGCGACCGTGGGCGACGGCGCCCGCCTGACCCTGTCCACCCAGGCCTGCGAGAAGGTCTACCGCGCCCGCGACGGCCAGGCGCAGCAGCGGGTGGCCCTGATCCTCGGCGAACGCGCGCGCCTCGACTGGGTCCCGCAGGAGACCATCCTGTTCGACGGCGGGGCCCTGTCCCGCCGGCTTGAGGCGGACCTGGCGGACGGGGCGCGCCTGCTGGCCGTGGAGGCCGTCGTGCTGGGGCGGACCGCCATGGACGAGACCGTGCGCCACGGCGCGGTCCACGACCGCTGGCGCATCCGGCGCGAGGGCCGCCTGATGTTCGCCGACGACCTGCGGCTGGACGGGGCGATCGCCCAGATTGGCGCCTGCGCCCCCGTGCTGGCCGGCGGACGGGCCTTCGCCTCCCTGCTGCTGGTGGACGACGATGCGGGGCGCTATCTGGCGCCCCTGCGCGCCGCGCTGGGCGAGCGTGGCGGAGCCAGCGCCTTTGAGGGCAAGCTGTTCGCCCGAGTCGTGGCGCCCGACGGCTTCGCCCTGCGTCAGGCGCTGCTGCCGGCGCTGGAGATGCTGCGCGACGGCGAGCCCCTGCCCCGGGTCTGGAGGACCTGAATGAACCTGACGCCGCGCGAGAAGGACAAGTTGCTGGTCGCCATGGCCGCCGAGGTCGCGCGCAAGCGGCTGGCCCGTGGCGTGAAGCTGAACCACCCCGAGGCCATCGCCCTGATCACCGACTTCGTGGTCGAGGGCGCCCGCGATGGCCGCAGCGTCGCCGAGCTGATGGAGGCCGGCGCCCACGTCATCGGCCGCGGCCAGGTCATGGAGGGGATCGCCGAGATGATCCACGACGTCCAGGTCGAAGCCACCTTTCCCGACGGCACCAAGCTGGTCACCGTTCACCACCCGATACGCTGAGGAAACGCCCATGCAACGCAAGACCTGGAACAGAATCATCCCCGCCGTCGCCGGCCTGGCCGCCACGGTCGTCGCGGTCCTGCCCGCCTCGGCCCATGAGGGCCATCACGAGCAGATGCCGCTGGCGCAGGCGCTGCGGCACCTGGTCAGCCAGCCCGACCACCAGATCGCCTTCGCCGCGCTGGTGGTGCTGGCCGTCGTCGCCGGCTGGAGCTGGCGCCGGGCGAAGGCGCGCAAGTGATCCCGGGCGAGGTCATTCCGGCGGACGGCGACATCGAGCTGAACGCCGGGGCGCCGGTCACGACCCTGCGCGTGGCCAATACCGGCGACCGGCCGATCCAGGTGGGCAGCCACTACCACTTCGCCGAGACCAATCCGGCGCTGCGCTTCGACCGCGCCGCCGCCCGCGGCCAGCGGCTGGACATCGCCGCCGGAACCGCCGTGCGGTTCGAGCCCGGCCAGGAGCGGGACGTCAGCCTCGTGCCGTTCGGCGGTGGCCGGACCGTCTACGGCTTCCGCCAGGACGTGATGGGCGAGCTCTGATGGCCAGGAACCCCTGATGGCGAGGATTGGGCGCGCCGCCTACGCCGACATGTTCGGCCCCACGGTGGGCGACCGCGTGCGCCTGGCCGACACCGAGCTCTTCATCGAGGTGGAGCGCGACCTCACCACCTATGGTGAGGAGGTGAAGTTCGGCGGTGGCAAGGTGATCCGCGACGGTATGGGCCAGAGCCAGGCGACGCGGGCGTCCGGGGCGGTCGACACCGTCATCACCAACGCCCTGATCGTCGACCACTGGGGCGTCGTGAAGGCCGACGTGGGCCTGCGAGACGGGCGCATCCACGCCATCGGCAAGGCCGGCAACCCCGACGTTCAGTCCGGCGTCACCATCGTCGTCGGCCCGGGCACGGAGGTGATCGCCGGCGAGGGCAAGATCCTCACCGCCGGGGCCATGGACGCCCACATCCACTTCATCTGCCCGCAGCAGATCGAAGAGGCGCTGATGAGCGGGATCACCACCATGCTGGGTGGCGGCACGGGTCCCGCCACCGGCACCAACGCCACCACCTGCACGCCCGGCGCCTGGCACCTGCAGCGGATGATCGAGGCTGCCGAGGCGTTTCCGATGAACATCGGCTTCTCGGGCAAGGGCAATGCCTCGCTTCCGGCGGCCCTCGTCGAGCAGGTGGCGGCCGGCGCCTGCGCGCTCAAGCTCCACGAGGACTGGGGCACGACGCCCGCCGCCATCGACTGCGCCCTCAGCGTCTGCGACGACTACGACGTCCAGTGCATGATCCACACCGACACCCTGAACGAGAGCGGCTTCGTCGAGGACACCGTCGCCGCCTTCAAGGGCCGCACGATCCACGCCTTCCACACCGAGGGCGCGGGCGGCGGGCACGCGCCGGACATCCTGAAGGTGGCGGGGCTTTCGAATGTGATCCCCTCGTCCACCAATCCCACTCGGCCCTACACGCGCAACACCCTGGCCGAGCACCTCGACATGCTCATGGTCTGCCACCACCTGGACCCGTCGATCCCCGAGGACGTGGCCTTCGCCGAGAGCCGTATCCGCAAGGAGACCATCGCCGCCGAGGACATCCTGCACGACCTGGGCGCGCTCTCGATCATCTCGTCCGACAGCCAGGCCATGGGCCGTGTGGGCGAGGTGCTGATCCGAACATGGCAGACTGCCGACAAGATGAAGAAGCAGCGCGGCCCGCTGCCCGGCGACGGCCCGGCCGACAACGCCCGGGTGAAGCGCTATATCGCCAAGTACACGATCAACCCCGCCATCGCCCACGGCATGAGCGCCCACATCGGCAGCGTGGAGGCCGGCAAGCGCGCCGACCTGGTCCTCTGGAACCCGGCCTTCTTCGGAGTGAAGCCCGACCTGGTGATCCTGGGCGGGTCCATCGCCGCAGCGCCCATGGGCGACCCCAACGCCTCGATCCCCACGCCGCAGCCCGTCCACTACCGCCCGATGTTCGCGGCCTACGGGCGGAGCGTCGCCCGCTCGTCCGTCGTCTTCACCTCGAAGCTGGCCATCGAAAGCGGCCTCCCGGAACGGCTGGGGCTCTGGAAGGAGATGGTGGCGGTGGAGAACGTCCGCGGCGGCCTCTCCAAGGCCTCGATGATCCACAACAGCGCCACCCCGGTGATCGAGGTCGATGCCGAGACCTACGAGGTCCACGCCGACGGCGAACTGCTCACCTGCGAGCCGGCCGACGTGCTGCCCTTGGCCCAGAGGTATTTCCTGTTCTGATGACCGCCATCACCGACATCCTGCCCGCCGGCGCCTGGACCGGCGACCCGGCCGACCAGGTCACCCTGGACTACGACGGCCGCCACCGGCGCCGCATCGTGCTCACCGGCGCGTCGGGGGCGGAATATCTGTTGGACCTGGCCGAGGCGACGCACCTCAAGGACGGCGACGGCCTGCAGCTTCCGGGCGGCGGCATCCTGGCCGTGGTGGCCAAGCCTGAGCCGCTGCTGGAGATCACCGCCCATTCGCCGGCCGAACTGATCCGGCTGGCCTGGCACATCGGCAACCGCCACCTGGCCGCCCAGGTGTTCGCCGACCGCATCCTGATCCGCCGCGACCACGTCATCGCCCACATGCTCGAACACCAGGGCGCCCACATCCGCGACGTGGAAGCGGCCTTCGATCCCGAGGGCGGCGCCTATCACGACCACGGAGGGCACGAGCACGGCCATGGCCACTGAAGCCCGCCTCCTGCGCCTGCTCACGTGGCTGTCGCCGGCCTTCCCGGTCGGCGCGTTCGGCTTCTCGCACGGGCTGGAGACCGCGATCCGCGAAGGCGCGGTCGGCGACGTGCGCTCGCTCACCGGCTGGATCGCCGGCCTGCTGGAGCACGGTTCCGGCTGGACCGACGCCGTGCTGGTCAAGGCCGCCTGGACCGCGGTGACCGCCGAGGACCATGCCGCCCTCGACGAGATCGCGGAGTTGGCCGAGGCGATGTCGCCCTCGCTGGAGCGCCGCCGCGAGACCATGGCCCAGGGCGAGGCCTTCCTGACCGCGGTCGCCGCCTGGAACCCGCCGCCGATCATCCGCGCGCCCTACTCCGTGGCCCTGGGCGCGGCGGCCGGCGCGGCCTGCCTGCCGCTGGAGCCAGCCCTGACCGCCTGGCTGCACGCCTTCGCCGCGAACCTGGTCAGCGTGGCGGTGCGCGCCGTGCCGCTGGGCCAGTCGGACGCCCTGCAGGTGATCGCCGCCCTGGAGCCGGTGATCCTGCGCACCGCCTCGCGGGCCGCGGAGTCGACCCTGGACGACCTGGGCTCGGCGACCCTGATGTCCGACATCGCCGCCATGCGGCACGAGACCCTCGACGGAAGGCTGTTCGGATCGTGAGCGGCAACGGACCCTTGCGGGTGGGCGTCGGCGGGCCGGTGGGCTCGGGCAAGACCACTCTGGTCGAGAAGCTGTGCAAGGCCATGCGCGGGCGTTGGTCGATCGCGGTGGTCACCAACGACATCTACACCCAGGAGGACGCCCTGATCCTGAACCGGCTCCAGGCCCTCCCGGAGGACCGGATCCTGGGGGTCGAGACCGGCGGCTGCCCGCACACCGCGATCCGAGAGGACGCCTCGCTGAACCTCGCCGCCATCGCCGACCTGAACCGTCGCCATCCCGACCTGGACGTGATCTTCATTGAGAGCGGCGGCGACAACCTGGCGGCCACATTCAGTCCGGACCTCGCGGACTTGACGCTCTACGTCGTCAGCGTCTGCCAGGGCGAGAAGATCCCCCGCAAAGGCGGCCCGGCCATCACCCGCTCCGACCTGCTGATCATCAACAAGACCGACCTGGCGCCGCATGTGGGCGCCGACCTCGGGGTGATGGACAGCGACGCCCGCCGCCAGCGCGGCGAGCGGCCCTTCGTCTTCACCGACCTGACCCGCCTGCAGGGCGTGGACGAGGTCATCGCCTTCATCGCCAAGGCGGGGGGCTTGCCAGCGAAGCTGGCGGCTTAGCGGACCACCGTCCCCATCATCCGCAGCCGGCTGACGCCGCCGTCGGGGTAGATGTTCAGCCGCACGAACCGGATCGGGCCCAGGTCGGCCAGCTCGGCCCTGAACCTGTGGATGTGGTCGGCCTGCAGTTTCACCTCGGGCAGCAGCACAGGCCAATCCTCGGCCTGGGCGGCGATCTCGTGCGGCGCGCCGTGGGCCCGCCGGGTCGCCTGGATCGAGCAGCGGTCGGGATAGTTGCCCTTGAAGTGGGCGGTGTCCACGACGACCTCGCTCACCTGGCCGAAGGTCCCCAGTTCCAGCACCGCCCAGTCGTGGCCGGGCTCGCGCCGCCGCCGCGTCTCCCAGCCGTCGCCCATGTCGACGCCCCGGCCCGGCGCAGTCAGGTTCTCCACCCGGCCGAAGTGCTCGTCGTTAGCGATGATCCCGCGCCCGCCCCAGCCCATGGCCAGCAGGTCGATGGTCTCGCCCGCCGCCACCTTCGACCACTCGGGATCGACCCGGCCCCAGACCCTCAGGCGGGCCACGCCGCCGTCGGGATAGATGTGCAGGCGCACGTGGGTCGCGGGGGTCGCATGGTCCACCGCGAACCAGGCGCGGTCGTTCCCCTTCAGGTCCAGCCGGGGCGTCACCTTCACCCAGGCCGCATCGTCGCCAGGGACCTTTTCGCCGGAGACGCAGACCTCGACCTCGGCGCCCGGCGGGTAGTTGCCGGTGAAGTGGCGGGTGTCGATCTCGAAGCCGGCGACGATGCCGGGCACGCCCAGCTTCACCACGCACCAATCGTGGCCGGGGGTGCGCTTGCGTCGGCTTTCCCAGCCGTCCATCCACTTGCCGTTGTCGTCGTACTTGCCGGGGATGAACACCGGCTCGGCCGGGTCGATGAGCCGGGCCTTGTCGGCGAAGAAGTCGTCGGTGGCGTAGACCACCTCCGAGCCCAGGCGGGGCTGGGCGAGGTCCACGAACTGGCGGCGAAGGTCATCGAACATGGGCGGTCTCTAGAGCAGCTCGGCCAGCCGGAAGCCGGCGATGCGGTGGATCTGGGCGATGGCGGTCTCGAACTCGGTCTCGGGGTCGTTGGAAAGCCGGGCCTCGAAGGCGGCCAGGATGTCGGCCCGCGTGGCGCCCTTCACCGCGAAGATAAAGGGGAAACCGAAGCGGGCGTTGTAGGCGGCGTTCAGCCGTTGAAACGCCTCGAACTCCTCCGGGCTGCATTGGTCGAGGCCGGCGCCGGCCTGTTCCTTCACCGAGGCGTCGGCCATCCGGGCGCGGCTGGCCAACTCCGGGTGGGCGCGGATCAGCGCCAGCTTCCGCTCGCGGGGCGCCGCGTCGACCACCGCGGCCATGGCGGCGGCCAGCCCGTCGCGGTCGGCCGGCGGATCGGGCCAGACCCCCTGCGCCACCCAGGGCGAGGCCTCGTAGACCGGACCGAATTTCGCGACGAAGTCGGCCTCAGTCATGGGGATGCCGCTCCCGCCAGTGGCGCGCGATCTCGATGCGGCGGGCGAACCACACGTCCTTGTGCTCCAGCGCATAGCGGATGAACCGCTCGAGCCCGGCCATCTTACCCGGACGGCCCACGATCCGGCAGTGCAGGCCGATCGACAGCATCTTCGGACGCTCCTCGCCCTCGGCGTAGAGCACGTCGAAGGCGTCCTTCAGGTAGGAGTAGAACTGCTCGCCGGTGTTCAGCCCCGTGCCGGAGAAGCGCATGTCGTTGGCCTCCAGCGTGTAGGGCACGATCAGGTGCCGCCGCCGCCCGACCTCGGTCCAGAACGGCAGATCGTCGGAATAGTCGTCGGCGTCGTAGAGGAACCCGCCGTCTTCGGCGACCAGGCGGCGCGTGTTGGGGCTGGTGCGGCCGGTGTACCATCCCAGCGGCCGCTCGCCGGTCAGGCGCTTGTGGATGTCGATGGCGCGCGCCATGTGCTCGCGCTCCAGCCGCTCGGCGACGTCCTGGTAGTTGATCCAGCGCCAGCCGTGGCTGGCGACTTCGTGGCCGGCCTCCAGCATGGCGTCGACCACGTCGGGATTGCGCTCCATCGCCATGGCGACGCCGAACACCGTCACCGGTGTCTTGTAGCGGTCGAACAGGCGCAGCAGCCGCCACACCCCGGCCCGGCTGCCGTATTCGTAGATCTGCTCCATGCTCATGTGCCGCGCGTTCGGGATCGCGGCGGGATTGATCATGTCCGAGAGGAAGGCCTCCGAGGCGGCATCGCCGTGCAGGACGCAGTTTTCGCCGCCCTCCTCGTAGTTCAGCACCATCTGGATCGCGATCCGGGCGCCGCCGGGCCAGTCGGCGTGGGGCGGGTCCTTGCCGTAGCCGATGAGGTCGCGAGGGTAGCTGGGTTCGGGCATGGCTGACCGCTTAGCAGGCTTGGCTGAGGACGCACCGTCGCAATCCTGCGCCACGGTTGCAATTCCAGGTCTCAGGGCGGATTCTGGGCGGCTGGATCACGGAGTCCCTTGCTTGAGCGGCCTGACGACCCACGTCCTCGACACCATGCACGGCCGGCCGGCCGCGGGCGTCAGCCTGCGCCTGTCGCGCGGCGGCGAGCCGGTGGCGGCGGCGATCACCAACCAGGACGGCCGCGTGGACCAGCCCCTGCTGACCGGCGCCGAGCTGCTGGTCGGCCGCTATCGGCTGGAGTTCGACATCGGGGAATACTACCGCGACATGGGCGTGGTCCTTCCGGACCCGGCGTTCCTGGACGTGGTGGTCATCGACTTCGGGATCGCCGACGTGGGCTCGCACTATCATGTGCCACTGCTGGTCAGTCCGTTCGGCTATTCCACCTACCGGGGCAGCTAGAGGTGGGGCGTCCGATCCGCTTCCTGCTCGACGGCGAGGTCCGCGAGCTGTCGGACATCGATCCGACGCTCACGGTGCTGAACCTGCTCCGCTATCACCTGCGCCGCACCGGCACGAAGGAGGGCTGCGCCGAGGGCGATTGCGGCGCCTGCACCGTCGTGTTGGGAGAGCTGGAGGCGGGCCGCGTCCGCTTCCGCGCCGTGAACGCCTGCATCCTGTTCGCCCCGATGCTGGACGGCCGAGCCCTGTTCACGGTCGAAAGCCTGGGCCGCGAGGGCGCCCTGCACCCGGTGCAGCAGGCCATGGTCGATCTGCACGGCAGCCAGTGCGGCTTCTGCACGCCTGGGTTCGTGATGAGCCTCTACGCCGTCCAGCGCGAGGGCGCCCCGACCGACACGGCCAGCCTGAAGGACGCGCTGGCGGGGAACCTCTGCCGCTGCACCGGCTACGGCCCGATCCTGGCGGCTGGCCAGGCTATGGGCGAGGCGCCGGCCGCAGATATCGCGCAGGCGCTCGCCGCGATCCAGCCGGCCGAGGGCCTGGTGCTCGAGCACAGGGGCCGGCGGTTCTTCGCCCCCCGTTCGGCCGACGAGCTGGCCGGCGTGCTGGAGGCCCACCCCGACGCCACGGTCCTGGCCGGCGGCACTGATGTGGGCCTGTGGGTGACCAAGCAGCAGCGGGCGCTGCCGACCGTCGTGTCGCTGAACGACTGCGCCGACCTCCGCTACATCGAGGACCTCGGCGACGCCCTCCGGATCGGCGCGGCCGTCCGCTACGCCGACGCGCACCCGGTGCTGGCGAAGCTGAGCCCGGAGTTCGACGGACTGCTGCGGCGGCTGGGCGGTCTGCAGGTCCGGAACCTCGGCACCGTCTGCGGCAACCTCGCCAACGGCTCGCCCATCGGCGACATGCCGCCCGCCCTGATCGCGGCCGGCGCGACGCTGGTGCTGCGCAAGGGCGCTGTCCGGCGGGAGATGCCGCTGGAGGCCTTCTTCCTGGCCTACGGCAAGCAGGACCGGCGGCCGGGCGAGTTCGTCGAGGCGGTGATCGTCCCGAAGATCGCAGCGGGCCGGATCTTCAAGATCGCCAAGCTTTCCAAGCGCTTCGACCAGGATATTTCGGCCGCCTGCCTCGGCCTGTCCATCGGCGTCGAGGCCGGCCGTGTGACGGACGCCCGCATCGCCTTCGGCGGCATGGCGGCCACGCCGAAGCGGGCTACCGCCTGCGAGGGCGCCCTTTCCGGCCAGCCCTGGACACGGGAGACGGTCGAGGCGGCCGTCGCGGCCCTGGCCCAGGACTTCACGCCGATCGCCGACATGCGCGCCTCCGCCGCTTACCGACTGGAAGCGGCGCAGAACATGATCCGCCGTGCCTACCTCGAAAGCGGCGGCGCGGCGCGCGTCCTCGACGCCGAGGCGGTGGCCTATGGCTGACTCAGGCGGCGCCACGCGCCTGCTCCCCGTCCTGCACGCGCCCATCGGCCATGACAGCGCCCCGCGCCACGTCAGCGGCGAGGCGCTCTACATCGACGACATCCCCGAGCCGCCCGGCCTGCTGCACCTCTACGTCGGGCAGGCCGCGCGGGCCCATGCGCGGGTGACCAGGCTGGACCTGACGGCCGCCCGCGCCGCGCCGGGCGTCGTGGCCGTGCTGACCCCCGCCGACGTGCCGGGCAAGAACGACATCAGCCCCTTCGCCGGCGACGATCCTCTGTTCGCCACGGACGAGGTGAAGTTCCTGGGCCAGGCCCTGTTCTGTGTCGCCGCCGAGACCCTGCCCAAGGCCCGCGCCGCCGCGGCTCTGGCGATCGTCGAATACGAAGACTTGCCGCCGCTGCTGACAGCCGACGCCGCCGTCGCCGCCGGCTCGTTCATCGAACCCACCCAGACCATGAGGCTGGGCGACGCCCGCGCCGCCATCGCCGCCGCCCCGCACAGCCTCTCGGGCCACCTGCAGGTCGGCGGGCAGGAGCACTTCTACCTCGAGGGCCAGGTCGCCCTGGCCGTGCCCGGCGAGGGCCGGGACCTGCACGTCTGGACCTCCACCCAGCACCCGACCGAAACCCAGCACATCCTGGCCCGCGTGCTGGGCTGCGCCGACGTGGACGTCACCGTCGAGGTGCGCCGGATGGGCGGCGGCTTCGGCGGCAAGGAGACCCAGTCGGTGCAGTGGGCGGCCATGGCCGCGCTGACCGCGAAGCTGACGCGCCGGCCGGCCAAGATCCGCCTCGACCGCGACGACGACATGGTCATGACCGGCAAGCGGCACGACTTCGAGATCGACTGGCGCGTCGGCTTCGACGGCGACGGCAAGCTCAAAGGCGCCGCCTTCGAATTCGCCTCGCGCTGCGGCTTCTCGGCCGATCTCAGCCACGCGATCAACGACCGGGCGATGTTCCACGCCGACAACGCCTATGCCCTGCAGACGGCCGAGATCGTCAGCCACCGGGCGCGCACGCACACCGTCTCCAACACCGCCTTCCGCGGCTTCGGCGGCCCGCAGGGGATGATGGCCATCGAGCGGGCGCTGGACGCCGTGGCGCTGTCACTCGGCAAGGACCCGCTGGATGTGCGCCTGGCCAACCTCTACGGCGTCTCCGGCGACCTGACGCCCTATGGGCAGACCGTCACCGACGCCGTGGCCCGCGAGATCATGACCGAGCTGGAGGCCAGTTCGGACTACCGCGCCCGCCGCGCCGCCATCGCGAAATGGAACGCCGCCAACGGTCACCTGAAGCGGGGCATCTCCCTGACGCCGGTGAAGTTCGGCATCTCCTTCACTACCACCTACCTGAACCAGGCCGGCGCCCTGGTGCATGTCTACACCGACGGTTCGATCCACCTGAACCACGGCGGGACCGAGATGGGCCAGGGGCTGAACATCAAGGTCGCCCAGGTCGCCGCCGACGCCTTCCAGGTCCCGCTGGACGCGGTGAAGATCACCTCGACGCGCACCGACAAGGTCCCCAACACCTCGGCCACCGCCGCCTCGTCCGGCAGCGACCTGAACGGCATGGCGGCGCTGAACGCCTGCGAGCAGATCAAGGCGAGATTATCCGCTTGGTCGATTGAGAATTATGGACATTCTCCGGTCTTCACCCGCGACGGCGTCCGCATGGGCGCCGAGCTGCTGAGCTTCAGGGATTTCGTCCACGAGGCCTATGTGGCCCGCGTCTCGCTGTCGGCGGCCGGCTTCTACAAGACCCCGGACATCCACTACGACCGCATCCACCACAAGGGCCGGCCGTTCTATTACTTCGCCTACGGCGCCGCCTGCTCGGAGGTCGTGATCGACACCCTGACCGGCGAGAACAAGGTCGTCCGCGTGGACATCCTCCACGACGTCGGCCGCTCGCTGAACCCGGCGATCGACCTGGGCCAGATCGAGGGCGGCTTCATCCAGGGCATGGGCTGGCTGACCACCGAGGAGCTGGTGTTCAACGACGCCGGCGCCTTACGCACCCACGCCCCGTCCACCTACAAGATCCCCACCGCCGGCGACCGGCCGGACGTGTTCAACATGGCCATCTGGCAGCCCGGCGAGAACCGCGAGAACACCATCCACCGCTCCAAGGCCGTGGGCGAGCCGCCGCTGATGCTGGCCATCTCGGTGTTCTCGGCCCTCACCGACGCGGTCGCCAGCGTCGGCGGCCACAAGGTGATGCCGAACCTCGACGCGCCGGCCACGCCGGAACGTATCCTGGCCGCGTGCAACGACGTGCGGCGCCAATCTGCTCTCTTGGGGTCTGCTCATGCCTGAGTGGATCGGCGAAGCCCTCGCGTCCGCCCGGCGCGGCGAGGCCCTCGCCATGGTGACCATCGTGGGCGCCCAGGGCTCGACACCCCGCGAGATGGGAGCACGGATGCTGGTGTGGCCCGACCGGTTCACCGGCACCATCGGCGGCGGCTCGCTGGAGCGCCAGGGCCTGGACCAGGCCCGCCGGCTGCTGGGCCAAACCTCCCGTCGCCACGCGCTCCAGGACTATCCGCTGGGCCCGCTGCTGGGCCAATGCTGCGGCGGCCATGTGCGCTTGCTGGTCGAGCGGGTGGACGGCGAGAGCCTCGACTGGTTGGAACCGGCCGCCGCCGCGCGCGAACCCTTCGCCCTGACCGCCACCTTCGAGGGCGGCGGGATGAGGCGCGCCGTCGAAGCCGAGGCGCCGCCGACCGACGGCCCTCGCGTCCCGATTCCGGAGGTCCGCCGCGTGTCCGAGACGATCCGCCCCGCCCTGCCCCGGCTGGTGATGTTCGGCGCCGGCCACGTGGCCCAGGCGGTGGCCCGCGCCTTCGCCCCCCTGCCCTTCCACCTGGACTGGCTGGCCAGCCGCGAGGACCTGCGGCCCGAGGCCAGCGGAACCCGCGCCGCGATCCTCAGCGAGGACGAGCTGGTCGAAGCCGTCGAGGCCGCGCCGGCCGACACGCTGTTCGCCATCTTCACCCACAGCCACGACCTGGACTACCGGCTGACCCGGGCCGTCCTGGCGCGCGGCGACTTCCGCTACCTCGGCCTGATCGGCTCCCGCACCAAGCGGGTGCGGTTTGAGCGGCGCCTGCGCGACGACGGCGCGACCGACGCCGACCTGGCCCGCCTCACCTGCCCGATCGGCATCGCCGAGCTGAAGAGCAAGGCGCCGACCGTGATCGCCGTCGCCCTCGCCGCGGAACTCCTGAAACTGACCGAAGACCCCGCCGAATGATGGCCGAGATCGAAGCCTGGGCGAACCTGGCGATCCGCTGGCTGCACCTGGTCGCCGGCATCGCCTGGATCGGATCGTCGTTCTATTTCATGTGGTTGGACAGCCATCTGAAGCCGCCCAAGGTCCCGCGCGGCGGGGGCGTGGCCGGCGAGCTGTGGAGCGTCCACTCCGGCGGCTTCTACCACCAGATGAAGTTCATGGTGGCCCCCGCCGACATGCCGGAGGAGCTGCACTGGTTCAAATGGGAGGCCTACACCACCTGGATCTCGGGCTTCCTGCTGCTCAGCCTGATCTTCTACGTCGGCGCCGACCTCAACCTTATCGACAAGGCCAAGCTCGACCTGGCGACTTGGCAGGCCATCGCGCTGGGTCTCGGCAGCTTGGTCGCCGGCTGGCTGGTCTACGACGGCCTCTGCCGCTCGCCCATCGGCCAGAACCTGAAGCTTTTCAGCGTCGTCTGGTTCGCAGTTCTCACGGCCGCCGGCTACGGCCTGACCCGGATCTTCTCCGACCTGGGCGCCTTCATGCACGTGGGCGCGATCGTCGGGACGGTGATGGCGGCCAACGTCTTCCTGATCATCATCCCGAACCAGCGCAAGGTGGTGGCCCAGGTGCTGGCCGGCCAGGCGCCCGACCCGGCGCTGGGCAAGCAGGCCAAGCAGCGCAGCGTCCACAACAACTACATGACCCTGCCGGTGCTGTTCATCATGATCAGCAACCACTACCCGATGATCTTCGCCGCCCCGCTGAACTGGCTGTGGCTGGCGGGACTGGGGATCGCCGGCTGGGCGATCCGGCACTTCTTCAACCTAAGGAACGCCGGGCGCATGGAGCCGCAGGTCCTGGTCTACGGCGCCCTGGTCTTCGTCACCGTGGCCGTCCTGAACGAGAGCGCGCGGCCCAAGCCGCCGACCGTAGCCGAGGTCCCGGCCTATGCCGTAGTCCGGGCCATCGTCGACAAGCATTGCATCGCCTGCCACGCCGCCCATCCGACGCACCGCGGCGTGCCGGTCGCGCCAAACGGCACGATGTTCGACACCGATGCCGGCCTGCAGCAGCACGCCGAGAAGATCTACACCCGCGCGGTCGCCACCCAGTCCATGCCGCTGGGCAACGAGACCCACATGACCGAGACCGAACGGGCTCAGCTCGGCGCCTGGATCAAGGCCGGCGCGAAGGTGGGGTCGTGAGGAGCCTCACGCCAGAACCTCTCACCGCCGACGCCTTCGCGCCGTTTGGCGACGTGATCGAGGCGTCCGACCGGGCCGAGGTGATGCCGATCAACTACGGCTGGACCACCCGCTTCAACGCCCTCGCGGACGTGGCCGTCGGCGACGGGCGGGCGATCATCAGCATCTTCCGCTCCAAGCCGCTGACGCCGCCGGTGCTGAAGATCTTCGAGCGCCACCCGCTGGGCAGCCAGGCCTTCGTGCCGATGCAGGGCCGTCCGTTCCTGGTGGCCGTGGCGCCGCCGGGAGACTTCGATGCGGCGGCGGTCCGCGTCTTCCGCGCCGAGGCGAGCCAGGGCGTGAACTACGCCAAGGGGACCTGGCACCACTTCCTGCTGGCCCTTGAGGTGCAGAGCGATTTCCTGGTCGTCGACCGCGAAGGCGGCTCGGGCGAGAACCTGGACGAGGTTGAACTGGCCGAGGCCGACTGGATCGCCGTCGCGCCATGAGCCGCCAGGCCTACCGCGCCGCCCTGCTCCACATGCTGGACGACCCGTCGCGCGTCCCGGCGGCGGAGGCCCACGCCTACCACCCCGACGGCCTGCTGGTGGTCGAGGACGGCCACGTCGCGGCGTTCGGGGCCTTCGCCGACCTCGCCCCGACCCTGCCTGAGGACGCGACCGTCACCGAGCTTCCCGGCCGGCTGATCACCCCCGGCTTCGTGGACGCCCACGTCCATTATCCGCAGGTGGACGTGATCGCCGCCTGGGGAACACAGCTCCTGGACTGGCTGCACACCCACACCTTCCCCGCCGAGATGGCCTTCGCCGACCGGGCGCATGCGGATGCGGTGGCCCAGGTGTTCCTGGACCAGCTGCTGGCCAACGGGACCACCAGCGCGCTCGCCTTCTGCACCGTCCACAAGACCTCGGCCGAGGCGCTGTTCGAGGCGGCGCTGGACCGCAACATGCGCCTGATCGCCGGCAAGGTGCTCATGGACCGCGAGGCGCCCGCCGGCCTGACCGACACCGTCGACGGCGGCCGCGAGGACACCGAGGCCCTGATCCGCGCCTGGCGGGGCCGCGGCCGCCTGGGCTACGCCGTGACCCCACGGTTCGCCGTGACCTCCACCGACGCCCAGCTCGCCATGGCGGGTGAGGTGCTGGCGGCTCATCCCGACGTCCTGCTCCACACCCACATGTCGGAGAACCGCGCCGAGATCGCGCGGGTGGGCGAGCTGTTCCCCTGGGCGCGCGACTACCTGGACGTCTACGACCGCTTCGGCCTGGTGGGTCCGAGGTCGGTGTTCGCCCACTGCGTCCACTGCGACGAGGGAGTCATGGGGCGGATGGCCAAGGCCGGCGCCTCGGCCGCCTTCTGCCCGTCGTCGAACCTGCTGCTGGGCAGCGGCCTGTTCAGCCTGAAGCGGGCCTGCGCCTGCGGGATGAACACGGCGCTCGGCACCGACATCGGCGGCGGCGGCAGCTTCTCCCTGCTCCACATGATGGGCGAGGCCTACAAGGTGGGCCAGCTCCAGGGCGACAACCTGGACCCGCTGCACGCCTTCTATCTGGGCACGCTGGCCGGCGCCCGTGCGCTGCGCATCGACGGCCGGGTGGGCAACCTCCTGCCCGGCAAGGAGGCCGACTTCGTGGTCCTGGACCTGGCGGCCACGCCGCTGCTGGCCCGTCGTACGGCCCGCACAAGGACCCTGGCCGAGACCCTGTTCGTGCTCGCCGTGCTGGCAGACGACCGCGTGGTGGAGCGTACCTACCTGATGGGTCGGCTGGCGCACGAACGAGGGCTTGCGGCGCAGCCCGCGGCCTGACGACTATGGCCCCGCTATTTCCGGGGGTCCGCGTGCTTCGTCTCGTCGCTGTCATCGCCTGCCTGCTCGCGCCCTTGCCGGCGCTGGCCCAGGCCAAGCCCATCCCGATCAAGGTGGTGGTGATCGCCGCCTTCGAGATCGGCGCGGACACGGGCGACAAGCCCGGCGAGTTCCAGCACTGGGTCGAGCGGTATCCGCTGAACCAGACGGTGAAGATCCCCGGCGTCGAGCGTCCGGCGCGCCTTTCGAACGACGGCGTCCTGGGGATCACCACCGGCATGTTCGGCCGGGCGCGGGGCTCGATGGCCGCTCTGCTGGCCGACCCGCGCTTCGACTTTTCCCGGAGCTATTTCCTGATGGCGGGCATCGCCGGGGTGGATCCCAAGGCGGGGTCGATCGGCAGCGTGGCCTGGTCTGACTGGGTGGTGGACGGCGATCCGGTCTACGAGATCGACGACCGCGAGATCACGCCCGGCTGGCCGTGGGGCCTCTACGCCTTCAACGCCAGCGGCCCGGCCGAGAAGGGCAGCGGCGAGGGGGCGAGCGGCATGGCCTGGCGCCTGGACCCGGGATTGACCCAATGGGCCTACCAGCTGACCCGCGACACACGATTGCCCGACGGTTCGAAGCTGGCCGCGGAGCGCGCCGGCTTCCGGGCCGAGGCCGCCGCCCAGAAGCCGCCCCATGTCTTCGTCGGCGCGAGTCTGGCGACGGTCCGCTTCTGGCATGGCGTCCGACGGACGCAGTGGGCGCGCGAATGGGTCCGGCTGCAGACGGACGGCGCCGGTGCCTTCGCCATGAGCGATGGCGAGGACCAGGCCGTGCTCGACACCCTAAACCTCTTCGCCAGGGACGGCCGCGTCGACCCTCGCCGGGTCCTCGTCCTGCGGGCCGCCAGCAACTACACCTGGCCGGGCGAGGGAAAGCCGATGCGCATCGAATTCGCCGACGGCGGCTCGGACGCCGGGTTCGAGGCGGCTTACCTCGTCGGAGCTCCGGTCGTGAGGGCGCTGGTCGCCGGCTGGCCCACCTACGAAACCACCCTTCCCAAGGCCAGGCCGTGAGCGTCCTCGACAAGACCTTCCAGCTCCGCGAGCGCGGAACCAGCGTCCAGACCGAGGTGCTGGCCGGCGCCACCACCTTCCTGACCATGGCCTATATCGTGCTGGTCAATCCGGCGATCCTCAGCACCACCGGCATGCCGCTGGCAGGCGTCGCGGCGGCGACCTGCCTGGCGGCCGGCGTCGGCTGCCTGCTGATGGGCTTCCTCGCCAACTACCCGATCGCGCTCGCGCCCGGCATGGGCCTCAACGCCTACTTCGCCTTCACCGTCGTCGGCGCCATGGGCATCCCGTGGCAGACGGCGCTGGGGCTGGTCTTCGTCTCCGGCGTGCTGTTCTTCGTGCTGACCCTGGTGGGCGTGCGGCAGCTGATCGTCAGCGCGATCCCCAGGGCCCTGTTCTCGGCCATCGCGGCGGGCATCGGCCTATTCATCGCCTTCATCGGCCTGCGCGGCGCGGGGCTGGTGGTGGCCAATCCGGCGACCCTGGTGGCGCTGGGCGACATCCATGCGCCCGCCACGGTGCTGGCGCTGCTGGGCCTGGCGATCCTGTCGGTCCTGCTGGTGCTGAAAGTGCGCGGCGCGATCTTCATCGGGATCGTGGCGACCGCGGTCCTGGGCTGGGTCCTGGGCCTCGCGACCTGGGCGCCGCAGCCCTACAGCCTGGAAGAAATGACGGGCACGGCCCTCAAGCTCGACATCCCGGCGGCGCTCGGCGTCGGCGGCCATGGGTTCGGCCTGGCGCTGCTGGAGATCCTGTTCGTCTTCCTGTTCGTCGACCTGTTCGACAATGTCGGCACCCTGGTCGCGGTCTCCAAGAAGGCCGGGCTGTTGCGCCCGGACGGTTCGATCCCGCGCCTGAACCGCATCCTGTTCGCCGACGCCGGGGCGACGGTGGTCGGCTCCCTGGCCGGCACCTCGACGGTCGTCAGCTACATCGAGAGCGCCTCAGGCGTCTCAGCCGGCGGCCGCACCGGCCTCACCGCCGTCGTCACCGGCCTCCTGTTCCTGGCCACCCTGTTCGTCGCCCCCTGGGCCCAGGTGATCCCGGCGGCGGCCACCGCGCCGGCGCTGATCCTGGTCGGCGCGATGATGATGGCGCCGCTGACCGAAATCGATTGGGACGATCCGGTCGTGTCGATCCCGGCCTTCCTGACCTTGGTCACCATCCCGCTGACCTTCTCCATCGCCAACGGCCTGGCCTTCGGCGTGATCGCCTATGCCGTGCTGAAACTGGCCAGCCGCCGCGTGGCCAAGGCCGACTGGTTGCTCTTCGCGCTGGCGGCGCTGTTCGTGGCCCGGTTCGTCTACATGGCCTTCGAGGCCTAGAAGCTCGCCTCGAACGCCTTCAGCAGCCGCTCGTGCCGCCACTGCTCGCGGGCTTTGTCGCTCTTGGCCACGAGGTCTGCGCAGGCGCCCCTGGGCTCCGCGTTCCCGACCTGTCCGGCGCAGGCCGCGACCGGTTTCCGATAGACGTTGGGATCGGCCCAGAGCCCCTCGCCCGCCAGGAAGCTGAAGGCGATCCCGTTGCGGGCGGCCGTCTTCAGGTCGCCGTACCCGGCGCCCGTCTTCACCGCCAGGGCATAGTCGCCCGACAGGTCGCTACGCAGGATGCCAGCGTCGTCGGTGGACAGCGCCACCGGCACGCGCCGCTTCCGCAGCCAAGCGTAGGGGTGGTCCTCGGGCTTCACGCCCAGGATCTCGCGGTTCGAGATCGGGTTGACCTCCACCAGCACGCCCTTCGCCGCCATCTCCGCCGCCAGCGCCTCGGCGCCCGTCTCGTGGGGCAGGTCCACGCCGTGACCGATCCGCCGCGCGCCGGCCACCCGCACGGCGGCGGCGACGTGGTAGCTCAGCGTCTCGGGAGGCGCGACGTCCAGGGTCAGCTCGCCGGCGTGCAGCGCCACCGGCGTCGTGCGGCCGCGGTCGGTCAGCAGGTCCACGATCTTCATGTGGGTGTCGTAGTGGGTCACTGCGTCCTGGCTGTCCTCGGGCGCCACGAGCTGCAGGCCGACCCAGCGTCGGTCCGCCGCGACGGTCGCCACGCCAAGCTGGAGCTGGGCCATGGTCTCCTCGGGCTTGCCCTGGCGGATGGCCTGGAAGAGGAAGCGCACGGTCACCTGGCAGCCCGGCCTGGCTTCGGGCGTCCCACACCTCAGCACCTCGCGGGCGCGAGCCTGCATGGCGTCCGTGTTGGCGACCACCGTGGGGACCAGCTTCTCCAGTCCCGCCTCGCTGAGCGCCGCCCGCGTGGCCGCCGGATCGCCTTTCCACCCGACCCGCGCGCCCAGGCTGCGGGACGGGAAGAACTGCGGCGTCACCATCAGCTCCAGGTAGAAGGTGTTCTGCCGCGCCAGGTCGCCCATCACCACCGCCAGCGCGTCACCCTCCCGCGAAGGCTTCATGCCCATGCGGCTGAACGACGAGAAGAACTGGTCGTGGCCGGACCGGTCCCGGAAGCCGGGATGGCGGGTGCTGAGGCTATCCACCACCAGCGAGCGCAGGGCCTCGTCGGCGATCACCGCCGCCGCCGGCTTGAAGTCGGGACTTGCGCACGCCGGCCGGATCGCCAGCGCGGTCATGTCCACGCACAACCCGTCCTCGGCAGCCCAGTTCAGCAGGGTCTCGCCGTAGATCGCGCCGGAGAGATGGTTGTGCAGCTCCCCGCCCTTGGGGAACGCTTTCATGAAGGCGGCGAGTTCCCCGGCGCCCATCTTCGAAAGGTCGGGCGTCGCGGCGGCGGCCGGCGCGGCCATGGCGAGCGCGCAGATCAGGCCCAGCAGGATTCGTTTCATGGGGCATGAAGGCGCCCGACCTCGCCTCCCCGGTCAAGCTCCGGCTGGCGCAACGGGCGAACTGGCGCTCTGATGGCCGCGATGAGCACCGCCGCCGACCTGATCGACCGCCTGGGCCTCAGGCCCCACCCCGAGGGCGGCTGGTACCGCGAGACCTGGCGCTCGGAGGCGACAATGCCGGACGGGCGAGCGGCGGGGACCTCGATCCTGTTCCTGCTGGAGCATGGCCAGCACTCGCACTGGCATCGGGTGGACGCCGAGGAGCTGTGGATCTTCCAGGCCGGGACCCCGCTGAAGCTGCGCACGGCAAGTGACGGCGCGATCGTCGAGACCCGCCTGGGCCCGGAGGCCGGCCAGTCGCCGCAGCACCTGGTTCGCACGAGCGAATGGCAGGCGGCGGAGGCCGACGCGGGCTGGTGCCTGGTGGCCTGCGTCGTGACGCCCGGCTTCCGCTTCGAAGGCTTCGAACTGGCGCCGCCGGGCTGGGAGCCCTAACGCCCGAACAGGGCCAGGAAATACGGGGTCACGAAGGCGACCAGGCTGGCCGTGAGCCCCGCCAGCAGGATGCGATAGGCGTAGCCGAGGTAGAGGTACTTCTTGAACGCGAGCACCTTGCCGTTCTGATAGATGTCGCGCGCGAAGGCCTCGTAGACGGTCTTCGGATCGGCCAGCACCGTGAACAGCCGCTCGATGAACTCCTCCTCCGGCACCTGGGTGAAGGAGCCGAAGAACAGTAGGTTGGCCGGGCCGTCGGGCCGTGGCGGCGTCTTCACCGAGGGCAACACGGCCAGCACCGCCAGGAAGGCCGACGCGAAGGCCGCGCCCCCCAGGATGAACAGCGGCAGCGGCCGGGCCACGTTGTGGATCTGGCTGATCGAGACGGTGAAGATCACGAAGGTGGCGGCCAGCACCATGTTGGCCTTCTGGTCGGCCATCTGGCTGAGCTGGTACTGCACCTGCTGGGCTGTGCGCAGCAGGTGGACGCCGTCGGTCGCGAAGGTCGGCCGCGGCGCGGCCGGTTGGTCTTGCATCTCACTCCCCCCAAACAACACCCGCGACGAGGGCCCGAACCCCGTCGCCGCTACGCCCTGAACCGCCCCTCGAACGCGAAGCTGGACACCGGGTTACGCGGACTCGGCGCCTCGCGCGACCGATAGGGTTCCTCCAGGATCGCCGCGTCGGCGGGCCGCCCGACGGCGATCGCCGCCTCCACCCGGTACTGGTCCTCCGCAACGCCCAGCACCTCGTAGGACCGGGGCAGGTCGAAGCCCGCCATTCCGTGGGCCGCCCAGCCGATGTGGCTGGCCTGCAGCGCCAGGCACGCCCAGGCTGCTCCGGCGTCGAACGAATGGCTGTGGACCAGCGCCGGCTCCCGGCCCTCGACCCGTCTGTAGCGGTCCGAGATCGCGTAGATCAGCACCGAGGCCTGCTTCACCCAGGCTTGGTTGTACGGGATCAGCACGTCGAACAGCCGGTCCCAGGCCTCGGTCCCCTTGTGTGCATAGACGAACCGCCAGGGCTGGCCGTTGAACGCCGAGGGCGCCCAGCGGGCCGCCTCGAACAGGCCCATCAGCAATTCGTCCGGCATCGGCTCGCCGGTGAAAGCGCGGGGCGACCAGCGGTGCAGGAACATCGGGGCGACGTCGTGGTCGGCCACCCGGCCGTTGGCTTCGGGACCCGCCATCAGCGCTTGCCGATGTAGGCGATGCTGGCGATCTCCACCAGGAAATCCGGCCGCACCAGGCCGCAGACGATGCAGAACCGCGCCGGCTTCTCGCCCGGGAAGAACTCAGCGTAGACCTTGTTCATGGCCGCGTAGTCCGCCCAGTCCTTCAGGAAAATGTGGTTCATGGTGACGTCTTCCATCGTTCCGCCCGCGGTCTCCACGACGGACTTGATGGTCTCCAGCACCTGCCGCGTCTGGGCGGCCGCGTCGCCGACGTGGGCGACGTTGTTGTCCTTGTCGAAGGCCAGGGTTCCGGAGACGTAGACGACGCCGTCGGCCAGGGTCCCGGGCGAGAAGGGTGCGATCGGCGTGCCGGTCCCCGGCGGGGTGATGACGGTCTTGGGCATTCTGGCTTTCCTCTAGGATCCCGGCGGGGTCTGGCCGACCGCCCCGCAGAAGTCGGCGGTGTTCGACACCCAGCCGAAGAACTTCTCGACGTTGTAGACCGTGGCTTCCTGCAGGAAGGCCGGGCCGGCCTGATGGGTCGCGTCCTCGATTAGCACGCCGAAGTACTCGCGGTGATAGCCGTCGCGCAGGGTGCTCTCCACGCAGACGTTGGTGGCGATGCCGCAGAAGGCCAGGTTCCGGATCCCCCGCGCCCGCAGCATCGAGTCGAGCGCGGTGTTGTAGAAGGCCGAGTAGCGGGGCTTCTCGATGACGATGTCGCCGGCCTCAGGCTTCAGCCGGTCGACCAGGGCGTAGTCCCAGGTCCCCTTGGCCAGCAGCGTGCCTTCCAGTTCCGGCCTGTCGCGCATGGTCTTCAGCGCGTTCGACTTCCACCAGTTGGGCGAGCCCGGCCCACCGGCCTCCTGGTACTTCGGGTCCCAGCCGTTCTGGAAGAACACCACCTGGACGCCGGCCTTGCGCGCCGTCTCCACCAGCACCGCGATCCTGTCGATCACCGCCGCCGCGCCGGCGATATCGAAACCGGCGATGTCGAGGTAGCCGCCCGCGCTGGCGTAGGCGTTCTGCATGTCCACCACGATGAGCGCCGTGGCCTTGGGATCGATCGGCAGATTCTCCGGCCGCGCCGGCAGGGTCACCGCGCCGTCGATGGGGACGGTAGGCCTAGGCTGCGACATGCTTCCTGCTCTTCATCAGGGGCTGGATCTTCGATCCGAAGTTCTCGACGCCCTGCACGAAGTCATCGAACACCAGCAGGACGCCCGCTGTGCCAGGGACCTCGGCCACCTCGTCCAGCATCCGGGCCACGCTCTCAAACGAGCCCACCAGCGTGCCCATGTTGAGGTTCACGGCGGACTCCGGCGCGGCGAGTTGGGTGGTGTTGGTGTTGCTGGTCCCGCCCTGCGCGTTCGGGGCAGCCTGGTTCGTGAGCCATTGCAGCGCCCCTTGGTCGGCGCCCTCGCGATAGACCCGCCACTTCTCCAGCGCCGCCTCGTCGGTCTCGTCGGCGATGATCATGAAGAGGATGTAGGCGGCCACGTCGCGGCCGGTCTTTTCCTTGGCCGCCTCCAGCCGCTTGTTCACCGAGGCGAAGGCGGTGGGCGTGTTGGTCCCCTTGCCCAGGGCGAAGCTGTAGTCGGCGTACTGCGCCGTGAAGGCCAGGCCCTCGTCGCTCGAGCCGGCGCAGATGATCTTCACGCCGGGCGTCGGCTTGGGGCTGACCCGGCAGTCGTTCATGGTCAGGTACTTGCCCTTGAAGTCCGAGACGCCGGTCTCCATCAGGCCCTTCAGCACCGTCGCGTACTCGGCGAGGTAGTTGTAGCGGTCCGAATAGTGGCTCTCGCCCGGCCACAGGCCCATCTGGTCGTACTCGGCCTTCTGCCAGCCGGTGACCAGGTTGATGCCGAACCGGCCCGGCGCGATGGAATCGATGGTCGAGGCCATCCGCGCCACGATGGCCGGCGGCATCGTCAGCGTCGCCGCCGTGGCGAAGATGTTGATCTTCGTGGTCACCGCCGCCAGCCCCGCCATCAGGGTGAAGCTCTCGAGGTTGTGCTCCCAGAACTCGGTCTTGCCCCCGAAGCCCCGCAGCTTGATCATCGAGAGCGCGAAGTCGAAGCCGTAGCCCTCGGCCTTCTGGACGATCGTCTTGTTCAGCTCGAAGCTCGGCATGTACTGCGGCGAGGTCTCGGAGATGAGCCAGCCGTTGTTGCCGATCGGAATGAAGACGCCGATGTCCATAGTCGCCCCTTGGTCCAGCCCGCCAGTTGGCGCCGCCGCGCCGGCGCGCGCAAGCCTGTGCTAGGCCAGATCGTGTCCGTCGGCCGGCGGAGGGTCCGGGATGTCCTCATAGGGACGCAGGCCGCCGGCCAGAAGGCAGCTCCAGACGTCCTCCGGCGTCTCGGCGAAGCGGAACAGGTCGAGGTCGGCCTTGGCGATCATGCCCGCCGCGATCAGAGCCTCGAAATTGATGATCGAGCGCCAGTAGCCCTCGTCGAACAGCACGATGGGCATCGCGGGCGACTTGTCCGTCTGGCGCAGGGTCAGAATTTCGAACAGTTCGTCCAGCGTGCCGAAACCGCCCGGGAAGACCACCAGGGCGCTGGCCCGCATGGCCAGGTGCATCTTGCGCATCGCGAAGTAGTGGAAGCGGAAGGTCAGCTCGGGCGTGGAGTAGTTGTTCGGGTACTGCTCGTGCGGCAGGGTGATGTTGAGGCCGATGGACGGCGCGCCGACGTCGGTGGCGCCGCGGTTGGCGGCCTCCATGATGCCGGGTCCGCCGCCGGTGCAGATCACGTTGAAGCGCTCGCCCTTCGCCGACAGGTGGGCGCCCCCGCGTTTGGAAGCGATGGCGGCGAACTCGCGCGCGGCGCCGTACCAGCGCGGGTGCGGATCCGGACCGTCCTCGCGGATCCGGGCCGACCCGAACACGACGATGGTGGAACGGACGCTCCAGTTGCGCAGCGCCTCGTCGACCTTGGCGAACTCCAGCAGGAAGCGGACCCCCCGCATCGAGGGGCCCATGATGAAGTCCTGGTCGGTCGACGCGAGGCGATAGGTGGGCGACGCCATCTGCGGCGCGGCGGGATGAGGCGGCTGAGTCTCGGTCATCCCGTTAATGTAGGCGGATCAGGCCGGCTTCGTCAGCGCGCGCTCGATCACCTGGGCGAAAGCGTCCGCCACGGGCGGGACAAGAGACGCTGAAACGCAGCGCAGGTCGTCGCCGCGGGCGTGGTGGAAGCGGTGGCTGCCGAAGATGCCCATGGCCGGGTCGTAGCCGGCCCGCACGATGCTCGCCAGTTCGCCGGCCGTCTGCTTCGGATCCACGGGATAGGTCTGCTCGAGCCCCGGCTGGCCGGCGAAGGCGGCCTTGCAGGCGTCGACCAGATGCGGGCTGGCCAGCAGATAGCGCTGTGGGTCGGCGCTGGGCAGCGGGGCGAGTTGGGCGCCGCGCTCGTGCCAGTCCCGCGCGGCGACATTCGCGCCCAGGTGGACCCACAGCGCGGTGTCGGCGGGCTTCGGGGCGAGATGCTCGATGAATTGCTCGCCGCCGGCGTACTCGTACTCGTGACCGCTGGTCGCCACGAGGGCCAGATTGACCGGAAGCCTGGCCTTGGCCGCCCATTCCACGAGCAGCAGCCAGGCCGCCAGGCCGGACCCGCGCTCGCCGACGCAGCCGAACCAGCCCGAGCGCGGAGTGGAGATCACCAGGGTCTTCGCCGCTCCCCGCTTGAGGGTCGCCGTGACGTTCCAGGCCGGGCGACGGAAGGAACGGCCGGCCATCCGCAGCGTCGCGGTCGCCCCCTTCGCGGCGGCCTCGACGAAGGGATCGGCCTCCCGCGGCGCGAGCACGCCCACGGGAATGTCGAACAGCGGCTTGTCGACCGGCGTGTTGAGCGCCAGGCCTTCGCCCGTGGGGCCGGTGGTGACCACCACGGCGGCCTTGGCGCCGGCCGCGACGGCCGCCTTCACCCGTCGCTCGACCTCGCCCTTGGCCGTTGACCAGCGGGCGTAGGGCAGGACCAGCAGGGCGATCTCGCCCTGGCCGCGGTTCGGGACGAAGAGGCGGCCGGTCAACCCCGGCGTCGGCACGACGATCGCCTGGGGAATCAGACACGCCTGGGCGTCCTCAATCGACAGCGTCGGCGCTTCGCCCTCATAGGCCGGGACCTCGAACGGCTGTCGCTCGCAGGCGTAGCCCAGGGCCTTCAGCTGGCCTTCCAGCCACTCGCCGCAGGCGATGTCGCCCGGTCCGCCCGCCGCCTTGTCGCCGAAGCCGGCGTAGCGCTCGAGGACGCCCATGGCCTGGGTCTCCGACCCGCCGGCCTTGGCTGGGGCCCCGGCGGCGGACCCGGCGGCCAACAATGTCGCCCCGACGCCCAGGATGGCGCGGCGGGAGGCGGAAAGCGGTGCGTTGGAATCCATGCGCTGCAGGCTAGCGGAGGCCGTCCACCGGCGCGATGGGCGTCGGCGGTCCGCAGCGCTGGGCCTTCACATAGCCGTCGCCCGCGCCGGCGATCCGTTTCGGAAGCGCGCAGAGCTCGGCGGCGGCGGCCTTGTCATCCTTGAGATAGGCCCGCCAGAACCGGATGGTCTCGGCCTTCACGATCTCCATCTGCGGCGGATCGATGGGCTTGAGTTGGCCCGTCGTCACGCGACGGCCGCCGAACAGGGCATGGTCGGCGTCGGTCAGGACGATCAAATACTGGTCGGCCCCCTTGATGGCCTGGAACGGCGTCGTCCGCTCGAAGGGGTTCTTCTCCAGGTCGAAGGGCGTCGTGTCCGCCGTGCCGGTGAAGTGCAGCATCGGGGTCTTCACGGCGGCGAAGGCCGTCGAGGGATCGTCGCCGCGCGGCTTGTTCGGGCTGTAGACGATGGCCGCCTTGATCCGCGGCTCGGCGAACCTTGTCTGCGGCGTCGCGCCCAGCACCCGCTGGCCCACCGCCACCAGGGTGGACAGCGCCCCGTACGAATGGCCCGACATCCCTACCCGGTTCATGTCCGCCTTAGGCCCAAGCACTGGGTCCCTGGCGACCTGGTCCAGGGCGAACGGCAGGTCGCCGTAGCGGGCCTGGGCCACCTGCGGGTTCATGGCCGTCCGGCCTGTGGCCACGACGCCGGCCTCGGTCGCCGGCCGGCCCCCGCTCCCCAGGATGCCGCTGTCCGACCCCGCGTGCTGCAGGCACACCACCAGGAATCCGGCCTCGGCCACCGCCTGCAGGATGTAGGTCGAGGCCTCGCGGTTGCCGCCCAGGCCGTGGCTGTGCACCACCACCGGGAACGGCCCCGAGCCCTTGGGCACATAGGCCTTGAACGGCACGACCCGGCCGCCGCGCGCAGGGTCGGTCCACTCGCCCCGGACGATCTCGACGCTCGAGGCCGCGACGGTCGTGGCGGGTTGCTGCGCCAAGGCGGCCGCGGGCCCCGTCGCCGGCGCGAGGGCCAGCGCGGCGACGAGCAGAAGGGCGGCGCGCCGGTTCATCGGCCTACCACGTGTAGCGCAGCTGGGCGCCCCAGGTGCGCGGCAGGTTGTACCGACGCACGTCCCCCGTGGCCGTCGGGGCGTGGAAGACCAGATAGTTCTCCTGTCCCGCGTTGTTCACGAAGCCGGTCAGGTCGAACTGCTTCCAGCTGACGCCGGCCCGCAAGTTGAACAGCACATAGTCGTGCAGCAGCGTGGTCTGGTTGGCTTCCTGCACCCCGCCCTGGCGGGCGTTGCCGTTCAAGTTGACGTAGCCGCTGACGTCGTCGGTGATGTCGTGGCGATAGTTGGCGCTGAACGTCTGCGTCCACTTGGGCTGCTGCGGTTGCTTGTAACCGTCGAAGCGGCCGCCGGTCACATGGCCGCCCTGCCGCGATCCGCCCACGGTGACCCGCAGGTTGCCACCGGCCACCTCAGCCCGCGCCGTCGCCTCGACCTCGATACCCCAGAGCGTCGCCGGCCCGGCGTTGAACGCATAGGAGGTCGCCTGGACGGGGCATGCGGGATTGCTGACGGAGCACCCGTTGTCGCCCTGGATCACCAGGTTCTTGTAGTGGTTCGAGTAGCCTGCGGCGGTGACGTAGATGTTGGACGCCAGGTTGCCCTTGAACCCGACCTCGTAGGCGGTGACCGTCTCGTTGTCGAACTCGGCCGGCGGCGCCAGCGCCGGATTCTGCCGCGGGTCCCCCAGGTTGCCGTTGAAGCCGCCAGCGCGGTAGGCCGAGCCGATCTTGGCATAGACCATCACCACGGACGTCGGCTTGTAGGCCACGGTCGCCGTATATGAGACGTTGCTCTGCGTGCGCGAGCCGGTCGGGTTGACGTTGGCCGCCGTGACGGGAATGTCGCTGACGAACAGAAACTGCCGCGACAGGAAGTCCCGGTCATCGTGCGTGTAGCGCAGGTCGCCCGAGACCTTCAGTTGCTCCGTCAGATCATAATCCAGCGAGCCATAGACGGCGTAAGACGAATAGCGCGACCGGCCGCGCGTGTTGGTCCCGAAGTTGTTGCTGGCCGCCGTCGGCGTCTTACCCAGGATGTTCGACGTCGTGTCGTTGAGCAGATACCACTCGCCGCCCGCCACCCAGTTGAACCCGTTCGTCTCGCCGACGAGGTGGGCGTCGTAGTAGCTGATCCGGGCGTGGTCGATCTGGGCGCCGCCCGCGTTGTAGTCGGCCGCCCGGATCGCCGCGAGGCCGGCGGTGGAGACCCGGCCCGGGATCGCCGACAGTGCGGTGAAGAAGTCGCGCGACAGGGCGTCACGATCGTACTGGTTCTGGCCGCGACGGTCGCGCAGGTTGACGATCGTCGACAGCGTGGCCCAGCCGAGATCGGTCGAGGTCGTGAATTCCAGATTGCTGAGGCGTTGCTTACCCGTGGAGTCGGTGTTCGTGGGCAGCTCGTATTTGTCCGTGACATAACCCTGCGGGAAGTTGGCGTTCGGGAACGTCACAACTTGGAAGACGAGGCCCGGCACGTTCTCGTTCGCACGCTCGACCATCAGGTTGGCGGTGAACGGCCCGTTGTCATAGCGCACCTGACCCCGGAAGAACTGACGGGAGGTGGCGTCGGCATACCGATCGATGACGTACGCGTGGTAGAAGCCCTTGTCCTGGTCGCCCAGGGCCGCGCTGAAGCGCGTGGACCAGTTGTCGTTGATGGGCAGGTTGACCGCCATCTCGACTTCGCGCTTCTGGTGCGAGCCAATCGTGCCGAGGACGTACCCCTCGAACTTGTCGGTGGGCCTGGCCGTAACGACATTGACCGAGCCGCCCGATGCGTTCCGGCCGCCCAGGCCCCCCTGCACCCCACGCAACACCTCGACCCGCTGGATGTCGAAGAGGTCAATGCCGGCGAACGTGCGTCCGGCCACGTTGCCGCCGCCGATGTACGCCCCGTTGCGGAAGAGCCCCACGCCCGCCTCGGCGTTCGTGGCGCGCGACGTGCCCGACCCACGGATCGAGACGTCCGAGGTGAGCGCGTTGGACGTGTTGGCGAAGTTCACGCCTGGCGAGTTGCCCAACAGCTGCTGGGCATTGGCCAGCCCACCCTGATCGCGGATCTCTTCGGCGCCGAGGGCGGTGGCCGCTACAGGCACGTCGCGCAGCCGCTCCTCGCGCTTGCGGGCCGTGACCAGCAGTTCTTCGACCTGGATGCCGTCGCCCGGCCTGCCCTGGCCGAACGCGGGCGCGGCGATCGCGCAGCACAGAGCCACGAGCGATGCGCGCGACGTGAGTATCCGCTGGTTCATCTCTTCCCCCTCAACCTCGCCCCGCTGAATCGGGGGCTTATTGCTAGCGTTTAATTCCCAGTCGCCTGCTGGGAATAAAGTCCTGCCACTTGCAGAAAGTCTGGATTGCCAAGCGCGCCCGGCGCCCCGTTACCGCCGAGTGACAGCGATCTGACGCTAGCGGCCCCGAACGCCGATTTCCAATGCCTGCGAGGCTTGGAGCCATAGCGCCTTGTCCGCTTGACGCGCGTGCGGCGCGCCCGAGAGTGGCGCCATGACAAGCCTGGACCGCAGGCGCTGGCTGGCTGGCGCGGGCGCATCGATCGTCGCCCCCGCCATGGCCGAAGCCGCCGGAGGGACGCCGATGTACGACTACCTCTTCCTCGACCTCGAGGCGCCTCCGGGCACGCCGCCGGCCAAGGCCTACGCCGACCATGTGCGCGCCCGCGCCGCCGGGATCGCGACGGCCGGCGGCGAGGTGTTGGGCCTCTTCACGCCGCAGCTCGGCTGGCATGCGCGCCAGGCCGCGCTCCTGGTCGGCTGGCGTCCCGACGCGTCGGGACGCGAGGCCGGGATGGCGGCCCTGCAGACGCTGGAGGGGGTCGGCAAGGCCGAACGCCATCGGATGGCGGCCACGGCCCGGCCGGCCGCGACCGATCGGCCGAAGCCCGGCGGCGTCTATGTCCACCGCTGGTTCGTGATCGGCGCGGACACTCAGGACGAGGTGGTGGCCCTGTCGGTCGAGGGCTGGCGCGACTTCGAGGCCCGGTTCGACACCACGATCTTCGGCCTGTTCGCGGTGGAACGCTCCGCCGCGGACAAGGCGGCCGGCGCCACGCGCCTGCTGCTCGTCACCCGCTACAAGGATCACGGCGTCTGGGAGACCTCGCGCGATCCGTCCACGGCCGCCATGGCCGCCTTCATGCGCCGCCAGAAACTGACCCGCGACACCTGGGCCGCCAGCACCCTGCTGACGGTAGTCTAGGGCGCGAAGCTGGAGCGGCCCTGGATACCCCAGCGGCCGTCCAGGCGGGTCACGATATAGATGCTGTCGAAGCCGCCGATCACCGTGCCGTCCTTGCGGAAGCGGCTGAAGCGGGTGTCGATGTGGACCTTGTCGGCGCCGGCGTGGATGACGTTGCGGCGCTGCCAGGCGGAATGATCCCAATCGGTCAGGGCCCCGGAGGTGAACATCTCGGGCTTGTGGAAGCCGGGGTTGATGATCGTCACCTTGCTGGACGCGAACCGCACATGCGGGAAGTTGAACGTGGCCTCGTAGGCCGCGATGTCGCGCGCGTTGAACGCCTTCATGAAGGCGTCGAGGCGGTCCTGGGCCGCGGCGATCTCGGCGGCGAACTTCGCGTGCTCCGGCGCGACCGGCGGCGCGGCCACCGACTGGCCCAGCGCTGGCGCGGCGGCCATCGAGGCCCCCACCACCCCGGCTCCGAGAATGGCGTCCCTGCGGCTGACCATGGCGATCCCTCCATTGTTGTCGTTGTTCAAGGCGTCTGTCCCTCAGTATCGAACGGCCATTCCTGCTCCGGCGAATCCAGGTTGAGCAGCTCGGCGGCGTTGTGGCGCCAGGCGCGCATCATCTGGCCGCACCAGCGCAGGAAGTGCTCGTCCTTGGCCGGGTCGCCGCGTTCGACCCAGTAGGCCAGGGCGTCGTTGCAGAACGAGATCATCGGCTCCAGCGACAGCTCCAGCAGCGCCGGGCGCGCGGGCCGCGGCGGCGGCCGGTCGGGATACCAGAGGAGGGCGCGCAACCGCTGGCCGGTGCGCTGGCGCAGCGCCGCGTGGGCGGCCTGGTAGGCGGGGTTCTGGTCTCCGTGCCGGACCAGCAGGATGAAGCCGTCCTCGAACGCGCGCGCCGCGCCCAGCGACTTGCGCATCCCGCCGCCGTACCCGCGCCACGGCTTGGCGTCCTCGATCTTCAGCCGGCGCAGGGTCTCGGCGAAGATCCCCTGGATCAGCGCGTCCTTGGACGGGAACCGGCGGTAGAGCACCACCTTGGTCACGCCGGCCGCGGCGGCCACCTGTTCCATCGTCGCGCCGGCGAGGCCGTGCTGGCGGAAGACGCCCGCGGCCACGCGCATGAACGCCTCGCGGCGTTCGGCCTCGCGGGCGTTGCGCGTACTGGCCAGCGGCTCGGCGTCTTCGTTGGCGGCGGCGAGGGCTTTGGGCATCGGTCAGTCGTAAATCTTCAGGAGTACGCCGTCCTGCTTCTTCACCGACTGGCGCATGCTCGTCCATTGGGGCGGGACGTTGCGCTTGTCCCAGGTCTTCAGCTTGGCCTGCAGCTTCGCCACCACGCCGGGATTGGCTTTCGCGACATTCGTCTTCTCGCCGAGGTCGCTCTTGAGGTCGAACAGCATCACGTGCTGGCCGTGCGGCGAGACCGCGGCATGGGTCCCGTCCGGGGTGATCGCCGCGGCGTTGCTGGCCACCTCCGACGGATCGGCGATATTGGCCTCCCACATCTTCCAGTTCCCGTCGCGGATCGCGAAGTTCGGCCCGGCGCGCCAGTAGACCGTGGGGTTCGGAACCCGCCTGTCGGTCCCGGCCACGTACGGGATCAGGTTCACCCCGTCCGTCCCCTTGGGCAGCCTGGCCCCGGCCAGGGCCGCGGCGGTCGGCACGACGTCCAGGGTGGAGACCGTGCGGTCGTCCACCTGCCCCGCCTCGATCCTGCCCGGCCAGGCGACGATGTAGGGCACGCGGACCCCGCCCTCCAGGTGCGTGGCCTTGTGGCCGTTCAGAGGGGCGTTGGAGCAGGCGCCCTGGACATAGGCGGCGCAGCCATTGTCGGAGAGGAAGATGATCAGGGTGTTCTTTTCCAGCCCCTCGGCCTTCAGCTTGGCGCGGATCTCGCCCACCCCGTCGTCCAGCGCCGAGACCATGGCCGCGTAGACCCGCTGGCCCCGGTCGGGCACGTCGCGGTAGCGGTCCAGGTACTTCTTGGTGGCCTGCAACGGCGTGTGCGGCGCGTTGTAGGCGAGGTAGAGGAAGAACGGCCGGTCCTTGTTGGCCCCGATGAACCGGACGGCCTCGTCGGTGAAGGCGTCGGTCAGATATTCCTTCACCTCCACCACCTGCTTGCCGCGCCGCACGGTCGCCACGCTGCGGACATAGGCCATCCGTTCGTCGTCGGTGGCGGTCGGCGGCAGGGGATCGTTGGCCGTGGCGCGGAACGAACCCTCCGACCCGCGGGGGGTGTAGGTGTCGTCGCCCGGCTCGCCCTTCGTGTAGAAGCTGGTAGCGCCGGCCGTGATGCCGAAGAACTCGTCGAAGCCGCGGTCGGTGGGCTGATAGCCATCGGCCTCGCCCAGGTGCCATTTGCCGACCATGCCGGTGCGGTAGCCCGCGGTCTTCAGGATGTCGCCCACGAACGGCTCGGCCAGCGAGACCCCGCCCCGCCGGTCGCGGCCCACCGGATTGAACTCCCACCCGAACCGCTGCTGGTAGCGCCCGGTCAGGATCGCCGCGCGCGACGGGGCGCAGACCGGGTGGGTCACATAGCCGGAGGTGAAGCGCACGCCGTCGGCGGCCAGGGCGTCGATGTTCGGCGTCTTGATGATCTTCGAGCCATAGACCGAGGTGTCGCCGTAACCGAGGTCGTCGGCCAGGATGACGATGATGTTCGGGCGCGGCGCAGCCCTGGCCGCATCGACCGCCGTCGCCGGCGCGCTCGCCGCCGCGCCCAGCGACAGGATCGCTGCGAAGATCAGGGGGGTGCGCTTCATGCCGGGACTCCTCAAGCCGCCGAACGCTAGCCGGATCGTGCGTTCCGATCTGCCCAATTGAGAGACGTGGTGCTATAGCCCACAGGCATGGAGCTCAGGCACCTCGAACAGATTCTGGAAATCTGCCGCGCGGGCGGTTTCAGCGGCGCGGCGCGACGGCTGCAGATCTCGCAACCGACCCTCTCGAAGAGCATCGCGCGGCTGGAGGCGCAGCTTTCCCTGAAGTTGTTCGAACGCACCAACGGCGCGGCGCGGCCCACGGCCTACGGGGCCTTCGTCGCCCAGCGGGCCGAGACCCTGCTCCAGGGCGTGGCCGCGCTTTCCCGCGACCTCGAGCAACTGGCGCGCGGCGAGGAGGGCCGCATCCGGATCGCCGTCGGCCCGGCTTCGCGGCTGAAGCCCCTGCCCGAGCTGCTGCGCCGGATCGCCGTGCGCTTTCCCAAGCTCCACGTCGAGACCGTCCAGGAGACCGGACCGGGCGTGATGAAGGCGCTGCACGACGGCCGCGTGGACATCGCCTTCGGCTATTCCGAGCACGCCGCCCGCTACGGCGAGCTGATCCGCAAGAAGATGTTCGAGGACGCCATCATCCTCGTCGCCCGCCCGGACCACCCGGCCCTGGCCCTGGCCCTGGCCGGGCCGCGTGAACTGCTGGCCTGGCCGTTCGCCCTGCCCAACGTCCTGCCGGGCGTGGAACAGTGGGCCGGCGAGACCACCCGCGAGGAAGGCGAAAACCTGAAGGCCTTCATCAGCGACGACTATTCGCTGATCATCCAGCGGGCGCTGGACACCGACGCCATCGCCATGGGCGCCTCGTTCCTGTTCGAGGAGCATCTGAAGGACGGACGCCTCGCGGCGGTGTCTTCGACCCTGGAGGTCCCCTACGCCTGCTGGATGCTGACCACCGCCGAGCGATGGCGCTCGCCGTTGATCAAGGCCATGGCGGAACTGTCCAAGGCCGCTGTCACCGACAAGGCCTTTAGCGCGGCTGCCTGATAGCCGCCAGCTATGCGCGCTTGGCCAAGCCGGCCTGTTCCATCCGCCATTTGAGCTGGTCGAAACGGTCCTGGCCGAAGAACGGCTCGCCGCCGAACACCATCATCGGCACGCCCCAGTGGCCGGCGGCCCGCTGGTCGACCTGGTTAGCCTCGACGATCTTCGCGAACCGGTCCGGATCTGTGTCCACCGCGGCGCTGAGTTCGGCGTAGTCCAGGCCTGCGCGCTCGGCCGCCCGGGCCAGGTGATCGCCCTCGTGCCAGTTGTCGACCTCGCCGCTCCAGATCGTATGGCTCGCTTCCTTGAGGAACGGCAGCCCCCGGCCCCGCTCCGCCGCCGCCACGCCCAGGTGGGTCAGGCGGTGGATGTAGGGCTGCTCCATGCGATAGCCGACGCCCGGCGCCTGCTGCACCGGGTCCGGCCGCGGCCAGCGGAACGGCAGGCCCAGGAACGCCGCCTCGCGGAACACGTCGCGCATCAGGTACGGCGCCCAAAGCGGATCGCGGCTCTCGAAGAACTCCGGCGTCCGCACCGCCAGCGGATAGACCGGCCGCACGTTGCAGGCCACGTCGTACTCCGCCTCCAGCGCCAGGAGGCGCGGCGCGATCATGTACGAATAGGGCGAGCGGAAGGACCAGTAGAGGTCGTAGCTGATCGTCATCGCGACCTTCCCGTTTGGTGTTTCGCCAGCTGTAGCATAGAAACGTGAATTCCAATTCCGTTTCTGGGGAGAAACGCCATGATCCGCCCCCTCCTTGCCGCCGTCGCGCTGGCCTTGGCCGCCACCACCGCCCAGGCCCAGACCCCCGCGCCGGCCTTCGACGGTCTGAAGGTGATCTTCTGCGGCACGTCGGGGCCGCTGCCGGTCACCGGCCGCGCCAAGCCCTGCACCGCGGTCCAGGCCGGCGGGGCGCTCTACCTCGTGGACATCGGCCCCGAGGCCACCGAGAACCTGATGACCTGGCGCCTTCCGGTGGCCACGGCCAAGGCGGTGTTCATCACCCACCTGCACTCCGACCACATCGGCGACCTGGGCGAGTTCAACCTGCAGAGCTGGGTCGCCGGACGGCCCCAGGCGCTGGCGGTGGTGGGGCCCGCGGGCGTCGACAAGCTCGCGAACGGCCTGAACCTCGCCTACGAAAACGACCACGGTTTCCGCAGGGCGCACCACGAGCACGGCGCCTTCAAGTTCGACCTGGGCGCGGGCCTGCTCCAGCCCAAGATCGTCACCATCCCCAAGCCCGACGGCACGGCGGTCGCCTGGAAGGACGGCGACCTGACGGTGACCGCGATCCGCGTGCATCACGACCCCATCGACCCCGCCTTCGCCTACCGCTTCGACTACAGGGGCCGCTCGGTGGTGGTCAGCGGCGACACCATCAAGTGGGCCCCGCTGGCGGTGGCCGCCAAGGGCGCCGACGTCCTGGTCCACGAGGCCCAGAACAACGGCATGACCATGCAGATGTCCAAGGGCCTGGCGGCCATGGGAAATGCGCGGATGAGTTCGCTGATGGCCGACACCGTGACCTACCACACCGAGCCTGTCGAAGCCGCCGACCTGGCCCGCGCCGCGGGCGTGAAGGCCCTGGTGCTGAGCCACCTCACGCAGGCGGGCCTGCCGTTCTTCACCCCCGAGGCCTTCACCAAGGGCATGGACGACGGCGGCAAGCTGGACTGGCGCCTGGCCAAGGACGGCATGACCATCGAGCTGCCGGCGAACAGCGCCGAGGTCCGTTTCGGCGCCTACTGAGCTCGCCGCTTCATATCATCGTATGAGCGGCGCCGGCCGGGCGGCTGTGTCATAAGAACGCATCAGCCGCCACCCAGCTCCAGCAGGTGGTCGTGAACCTGGCCGCCAACGCGATCCAGGCGATGGCCGGCGCCGACGGGCCGCGGGAGATCCGGGTGCGCACCGCCCTGGACGGCGACGGCCGCGTGGTGGCCACGGTCTGCGACACCGGCCCCGGCGTGGCGCCCGACAACCTGCCCCGCCTATTCGACAGTTTCTTCACCACCAAGGCCGAGGGCATGGGCATGGGCCTGCCGATCTGCCGCACGATCATCGAGACCCATGGCGGAGAGATCTGGGCCCGGAACAACGACGGCGGGCCGGGCGCCTGCTTTGCGTTCACCCTGCCCGCGGCGGAGGTCTGACCGCCCCGGATCAGCGACCCCATACCAAGGTTGAATTGAGACCGTCACGGGCGGGGCGCAGAGTGGCTTCGAGCTTGAAGAGGAGCCCCCCAAATGCCCACGATCACCACCAAGGACGGCGTTGAGATCTTCTACAAGGACTGGGGTTCGGGCCAGCCCATCGTGTTCAGCCATGGCTGGCCGCTGAGCGCGGACGACTGGGACGCCCAGATGATGTTCTTCGCCAGCAACGGCTACCGCGTCATCGCCCATGACCGCCGGGGCCACGGCCGTTCCACCCAGACCTGGGACGGCAACGAGATGGACACCTACGCCGACGACCTGCGCGCCCTGGTCCTGGCCCTGGACCTCAAGGACGCCATCCACATCGGCCACTCCACCGGCGGCGGCGAAGTCGCCCGCTATCTCGGCCGCCACGGGACCGACCGCGCCGCGGCCGCCGTCCTGATCGGCGCCGTGCCGCCGGTGATGGTCAAGAAGGAGAGCAATCCCGAGGGCCTGCCGATCGAGGTGTTCGACGGCTTCCGCGACGCCGTGCTGGCCGACCGGGCCCAGCTCTACATCGACGTGCCCACCGGCCCCTTCTACGGCTTCAATCGCCCGGGCGCGAAGGTCAGCGAGGGCCTGATCCGCAAGTGGTGGCTGCAGGGCATGATGGGCGGCGTGAAGGCCCACTACGACTGCATCAAGGCCTTTTCCGAAACCGACTTCACCGAGGACCTGAAGAAGATCGACGTGCCCGTCTTCCTCATGCACGGCGACGACGACCAGATCGTCCCCTACAAGGACGCGGCGCTGAAGGGCATCAAGCTGCTCCAGAAGGGCACGCTGAAGATCTACCCCGGCCTGCCGCACGGCATGGCCAGCACCCATCCCGACATCATCAACAAGGACCTGCTCGCCTGGCTGAAGGGCGAGCTGGAAACCACCGGCCAGTCTGAGGCGGCGCTCCAGCCCGCCTGACCCTCCCTCCCCCGAGACAGACTGGCCCTGGCGCCGCCGTTCCCCCCGACGGCGGCGCCGTTTTGCGTGCTAGGAAGTGCGCATGGCTGAATCGATCCGAATCCTGGGCGTCGCCGGCAGCTTGCGCCGCGGCTCCCTGAACCGCGCCCTGCTCCGCGCCGCCGCCGAGCTGGCGCCGGACGGGGTCAGCATCGAGGCCTTCGACCTGCTGGCGGTGCCGCTCTACGACGGCGACGTGGAAGCGGCCGGCGATCCCGAAGGCGTGGCCGCGTTCAAGGCGGCGATCCGGGCCGCCGACGGCGTGCTGTTCGCCTGTCCCGAGTACAACCACGGCGTCCCGGGCGTGATGAAGAACGCCGTCGACTGGGCCTCGCGACCGCCGGCCAGCGCCGCGCTGTCGGGCAAGCCGGTGGGGATCATCGGCGCCTCGCCCGGCCAGACCGGCAGCGCCCGCGGCCAGAGCCAGCTTCGCCAGGCCTTCGAGTTCACCAACTCCTACTGCATGCCGCAGCCCGAGATCCTGGTGTTCCGCGCGCACGAGAAGTTCGACGCCGAAGGCCGGCTGGTCGACGAGAACACCCGCAAATACCTGGCCCGTTACCTCGCCGCCCTCGCCGCCTGGATCGGCCGGTTCCGCGACGGGGGCTGACGGCGGGGCAAATCCCCGCGATTGTGGCGCGTCCGACATGGGCTCGCCGCTTTGCGGGGCGAGGAGCGGACGTTCGTCGGTCGGGAACAGGCATGCGTATCAGGAACTGGATCGCCCTTGTGGGCGCGGCGCTGGTGGCCAGCGGTTGCGCCGGAGGCCGGGGCGGCGGTCCCCCGCCCGGCTTCGGCGACGATGACGACGGCGACGGCCCGCCCCGGCCGCGGGCCCAGCTGTTCATCAGTCCCGCCGGACAGCCGTTCCGCGCCCCGGCCGGCCAGCCCTATCCCGTGGCCGTCTGGTTCGCCCAGGCCGACGCCAATCACGACGGCCGCCTGACCCGCGACGAGTTCCGCGCCGACGCCGATCTCTGGTTCAAGGCCCTGGACGTCGACGGCGACGGCCAGGGTAGCATGCCCGAGGTCACCCGCTGGGAGGAGGAGCTGGTCCCCGAGATCACCCGTTCCGGCCTGGGGATGCGCGGCGCGTCCGGCCGGCCGACCGCGGCCAAGCGCAACACCCTGGACACCCGGCTGCAGGGCGCGGCGGCCTACAGCCTGATCAACGAGCCGCACCCGATCCGCGGCGCCGACAGCGACTTCTCGTTTGGGGTCAGTCGCGCCGAGTGGCGTGTCGCCAGCGACCGCCGCTTCGCCCTGCTGGACGTGGACGGCGACGGCGCCCTGCTGCTCACCGACCTCAAGGCCACGCCGGCCCAGACCATGGCGGCCATGCGGCCCGGCAAACGCACCGGGCCGCGCCCGCCCGAGGGTGGCCAGCGCCGGCGGCGCTAGGGTTCGAAGTCCCGCTCGCGGTAATCGAACCAATCGAAGTCGGCCGGCCTGGCCGTCCCGGCGGTGTCCTGGCAGGCCACGCCCACGAAGGCCCCGGTGAAGTTGGGCGTGCCCGGCGCCGCGGCCTCGTCGGAGAGGATCGAGGCGTCGAACACCTCCGGCAGGCGGGTCCAGCCCTCAGCGCCGGCTGGCCGGAAGGCGAACCGCAGCCGCTCGAAATCCATGTCGACGCGCAGCTCGACCGGCCCCGGCCCGACCGGGATCGGCGCGGTGAAGGCGTCCGCCTGCGGGCTGTCCGGCAGCGCCGACATCACCTGGACGCAGCGGCCCAGCGCCGCGTCGTGAGTGACCATCAGGTAGTGGAACTTCGAGCCGTTGTAGTAGCAGACCAGCCCGGCGGCCTGCTGGTAGTGGGCCGGCTCGAAATCCATCCGCGTGCCGGCGGTGTAGCAGAAGGCCTGCTGGCGGCGCGCCACCAGCGCCTGGCGGAACAGGCTGCCCAGGCTCTCCCGGCCGAAGAGCCGCAGGTGGCCGGGGCGGTCGTTCAGGCTGAACAGCTCCTCCGGATAGGGCGAGCGCAGCCACTGGAAATCGATGGGCAGCTCCGGGCCGTCGAAGTCCGATCGCTCCGGCGGCGTCGGCCAGGGATGCGGCGGCAGGTCCGGCGCTTCGACCTCCAGCTCCGGCGTGCCGCGCCGATCGAGGGTGCGCAACCAGCCGTCATCGCCCCAGACCATCCGCTGGATCGCCGTCTCCCGGCCCAGGATGCAGCGGCCCCGGTTCGGGATCGGCCGGCCGCACAGGTAGACGGCGTAGGTCTCCCCGGATTGCGTCTCCACCAGGTCGGCGTGGCCGGCGCGCTGCAGCGGCGCGTCGGGCCGGTCGCGGCTCGTCAGGATCTGGCGCTCGGGATGCAGCTCGTACGGCCCCCAGAGGCTTCGGGCGCGGGCCAGGGTCGCCGCATGGCCGAAGCCCGTCCCGCCCTCGGCGGTCAGCAGGTAGCACCAGCCGTCGCGGCGGTAGAGGTGCGGCGCCTCGGTCAGGCCCAGTTCGGTCCCTTCGAAGATCACCCGCCGCTCGCCCACCAGCCGCCGTTCGGCCGGCGAATATTCCTGGGCGACGATGCCGGCGAAGCGGTTGCGCCCGGGCCGGTGGTCCCAGAGCATGTTCACGAGATACTTCCGCCCGTCGTCGTCGTGGAACAGCGACGGATCGAAGCCGCTGGAGTTCAGGTGGACGGGATCGGACCACGGCCCCTCGATGCTCGGCGCGGTCACCAGGTAGTTGTGGAAGTCCCTGAGCGACGCGCCCGAGGCGCCGCCCACCGTGGTCCGGCCATACCGCTTCACGTCGGTGTAGATCAGGTGGAACAGGCCCTCGGCATGGGTCAGGCACGGCGCCCAGACGCCGCCGGAATCCGAGTCGCCCCGCATGTCGAGCTGGCTGGAGCGGCTCAGCGGCCGGCCGATCAGCCGCCAGTTCGCCAGGTCGCGGGAATGGTGGATCTGGACGCCCGGGAACCACTCGAAGGTCGAGGTGGCGATGTAGTAGTCGTCGCAGACCCGCACGATGGACGGGTCGGGGTTGAACCCCTTCAGGATCGGGTTGCGGATCATGCCGGACGGTTCTTGACGAGGGTCCAAAGGACGACGGCGCCGGCGATGTCGAGCAGCCCCAGCGCGAGGAAGAACGGGTCGTAGCCCACCGTGGCGACCAACCCGCCGATGGCCAGCGAGAACAGCAGCACGCCCAGGTTCCCGCACGTCCCCGCCATGCCGGCCACCGTCGCCACCTCGCTGCGCTTGAAGAGGTCCGACGCCATGGTGATCACGGTCACCGAAAGTGTCTGGTGGGCGAAGCCGCCCAGGCACAGCAGCGCGATGGCGGCGTAGGGGCTCTCCACCCGGCCCACGAACATCATGCCGGTCATCATCAGGGCGCCAAGCGTGAACGCGCCGCGCCGGGCGTTGATCAGGCTGACGCCGCGCCGCTGCAGGAACAGCACCACTGCCGGCCCGAACAGGCAGCCCAGGTCGGCGGCCAGGAACGGCAGCCAGGCGAACAGCGCGATCTGCTTCAGGTCGAAGCCGCGGGTCTGGACCAGGTACAGCGGGACCCAGAACGACAGCGTGCCCCAGGTGGGGTCGGCCAGCAGGCGGGGGATGGCGATGCCCCAGAAGTCACGGCGGCGCAGCAGCTTCAGCATCGACGGCCGCGCGCCGTCGTCGGCCAGATCCTTCTCCTGGCCCGCCTCGATCAGCTCACGCTCGGCGGGCGACAGCCGCGGATGGCGCTCGGCGGGATGGAAGAACCACAGCCACACGGCCGCCCAGACCAGGCCCACGAAACCGGTGATCACGAAGGCGGCGCGCCAGTCGTAGGCCAGGATCGCCCAGGCCACGAGCGGCGGCGCCAGCATGCTGCCGAGCGAGGCGCCGATGTTGTAGAACCCGCCCGCGAAGCCCCGTTCCCGCGCCGGGAACCAGGTGGCGACCACCTTCATCCCGCCCGGGCCGGCCGATCCCTCCGCGAACCCCAAGAGGCCGCGCAGCACCGCGAAGACCGGCCAGGTGCTGGCCAGCCCGTGCGCCATGGAGATCACCGACCAGGCGCCCGCGAACAGCGCCAGGCCGTACTTGAGGCCCACGCTGTCCAGGATATAGCCCACCGCCGGCTGCAGGATGATTCCCGCCTGGAAGGCGGCGGTGATCCAGCCGTACTGCTGCTCGGTGATGCTGAGCTCGGCCAGCATGGTGGGCGCCGCGACGCCCATGACCGAGCGGGTCAGGTAGTTCAGCATCGCGCCCAGCATCACCAGGCCGACGATCCACCAGCGTAGGGCCTTGAGGGTCTTCATGGGACGGGCCCGAAGCGAGCGCTCAGCCCGTCATCGCCTCCAGTTCCTTGCCGCGGGTCTCGGTGACCATGGCGCGGACGAAGAACAGCGAGACCAGCGCGCTCAGGGCGTAGAAGCCGTAGGTGGGCGCCAGGCCCAGCGTCGTGGCCAGGACCGGGAAGCTGACCGAGATCCCGAAGTTGGCGATCCACTGGGCGAAGCCGGCCACCGCGAGCCCCGAGCCGCGGATCTGGTTCGGGAACATCTCGCCCAGCATGACCCACATCACCGGGCCCCAGCTCAGGTTGAAGAACACCACATAGGCGTTGGCGGCGATCAGGGCGGCCAGGCCCGGGCCGTCGGCCAGGTGCAGGGCGCCGTCGACCATGGCGGCGGTAGAGAAGGCCCAGGCCATCACGGTCAGGGTCACCGCCATGCCCGCCGAGCCGATCAGCAGAAGCGGCTTGCGGCCGATCTTGTCGATCAGGGTGATGGTGGCCAGGCACGCCAGGATCGACAGCGAGCCCGACAAGATGTTGATCTTCAGCGCGTCGTCCTCGCTGAAGCCCACCGACTGCCAGAGCACCGCGCCGTAGTAGAAGACGATGTTGATGCCGACGAGCTGCTGGAACACCGCCAGGCCGATCCCGGTCCACACGATCGGGCGGATCTTGCCGGTGGTCTTGTCCACCAGGTCCCTGAGCGTCGGGCGGTGATGGTCGGCGGCCAGCGAGCCGCGGATTTCAACCACCTTTCGCTCCGCCTCGCCCGCGCCGAACAGGCGGGTGAGCACGACCAGGGCTGCGCCCTCCTTGCCCTTGGCGACCAGGTAGCGCGGGCTCTCGGGGATCAGCAGCAGGGTGAGCAGGAAGATCCCGGCGGGAATGACCTGCATCCAGAACATCCAGCGCCAGGCCGGATAGCCCATCCAGAACTCGGCGGTGGAGCCGCCGGCCGTCGCGGCCAGCGCGTAGTTCGCCACGAAGGCCCCGGTCAGGCCGGTGATGATCATGATCTGCTGGACGCTGGAGAGCCTTCCCCGGATCGCCGCCGGCGTCACCTCCGAGATATAGACCGGCGACAGCACGCTGGCCGCGCCGACGCCGACGCCGCCGATGAACCGGGCGATCACGAAGATCAGCGAGCTGTCGGCGGCGCCCGCGCCCAGGGCGCTGACGATGAACAGCGCCGCGGCGATCATCATCACCGTGCGCCGCCCGATCAGGTCGGCGAGCCGGCCTGCCAAAAAGGCGCCGACGGCGCAGCCCAGCAGGATGGCGCCGACATTGAAGCCGGTGCCCAGCTTGGAGAGGTTGAAGGCCCGCTCCAACCCGTCCTGGGTGCCGTTGATGACGCCGCTGTCGTAGCCGAACATGAAGCCGCCGATGGTGGCGACGGCCACGATGGCGGCGATGAAGGCCATGTTGACGCGGGCGCTATCCCCCGTCCCGGCGCCGGCCGGACTGCTGGTGGCGGACAATTGAGATCACCCTTCCCTGGCGGGCGTCGGCCCGCGGTTTCCTCGCGATGGCGCAGCGGCTCTTCGGCCGCCGACGCCCGAACGCACACTTGATGATAGCGCTATCATGGTCAAGTCCAATGGTTTGACCTTGGCTCGATCCCAGGAGCGGGCGCCCTCACCTGCGCGCCACTTCGGCCGTCCTGGCGGCGGCGCGCAAGTTGCATCGGGTCCGGCCAGTTGCATCGAATAGGGACGGCCCATGATCCGCTGGAAACGTTTGGCGCCGTTCTTCCTGCTCGGGCCGGTCTCCGGGCCGCTGATCGCCGGCGTGGTGTTCAATCTCCGCGAAGGCCGTCCGGTGCTGGCGCTGCTCTACACGGTCGCCCTGATCGAGTTCATCGTGCTCCTGCCCGTCATCGTGGCGCATCTCGGCGTGAAGCTGCTCTAGTAACAAAGCCTGCACCAAGCCTGCGGCATCCTTCGCATCGACAGCCGCCGTGCGCGCGGCGCCAGGCGGCGGGGTAGCTGAGGGAAAATGGCCGACGATCCAGCCGAGCGCCTGGCTTTCCCATTTCTGGACAAGGCCGGCCCCGCCGAGCGCGGCCTCGTTCGGGTTTGCGTGACCGTGGCGCTTGGGGCCGCCGCCGGCCTCCTCGCCGCCCTTTCCGCTGCGACGCTGCTGCATCTCATCGCCGCGGGGCTCTGGTCGGCGACGACCGGCGCCGGCTTCCTGGCCTCGATCAATCTCCTGACCGAGGCCGACCGCCCCGATCGGTCGTTGCTGAGCTACACCTATGAACTCGCGATGGTCGGCGGCGCCTCGATCTCGGCGGCCGGCGCCTTCATCGCCGTCGCCGCACGACGGGCAGGACGGCCGATGCGAACCTTCCTCACCGTGGCGCCGCGCTTCCGCTGGCGGCAGGCCCTCGCCGGCCTGCTCATCTTCCTGCCGGTGGTGGCGGCCGAGATCTGGCTGGACGGCGTCGTCCACCCTCCCACCGATCCCGCGCCGGTGGCGACGCCCGGCGCGTCCGTAGGGGATCGGCTGATCTACGTCGCCGCCGCCGCGGGATTCCTCTGGCTCGCCGCCCTGGCGGAGGAGGTGCTGTTCCGGGGCTGGCTGCTGCAACAGGCGCGCGCCTTCACCCGCAGCGTCGCGGTGATCGTCGCGATCAACGCCGTCGCCTTTTCCCTGGCCCACGGCGACCCCAGCGTGGGCGGCCTCGTCACGCGCCTGGCCCTCGGCATCGGCTGGGCCTGGATCGTCCTGCGGCTGGACGGCGTGGAGTTCGCGGCCGGGGCGCACCTGGCCAACAACCTCGGCCTCGCCCTGCTGGCAAAGCCCGTCCTCCTGACCCAGTCCGCGCCGCAGCCCTTCGAGCCCCTGTCCGTCGCCCTTCAGGTCGGAACCGTCGCGGCGCTGGCCTGGGGCGTGGAGTGGTGGGTGCGCCGCGGGTCGGCCGCCCAGGTTCTCGCCTACCGCGGCTGATCCGCCAGACGGATCAGTGGTTGTGGCGCGGGGTCTTCGCCGCGACGCCGCGATATTTCACCGCCATCTCCAGCACCGCCCCGTCCACCAGTTGGCCGGTCTTCTCGCGATAGAGCTCTTCCCACGGCGTGTGGCTTTCCGGGACCGGCGGCGGGCCTGCGGACCGGCGGCGGGCGATCTCGGCCTCATCGACCAGGGCGTCGCAGCGGCCGGCGTTCAGGTCGATCCGGATCGTGTCCCCCGTCCGCAGCCAGGCCAGGCCCCCCCCCGCCGCGCTCTCCGGCGAGGCGTTGAGAATCGACGGGCTGTCCGAGGTGCCCGACTGACGCCCGTCGCCCAGGGTCGGCAGGCTGGTGATCCCCCGCTGGATCAGCGCATCCGGCGGCTGCATGTTCACCACCTCGGCCGAGCCCGGCCAGCCGATCGGTCCGGAGCCGCGGATCACCAGGATCGAGCGCTCATCCACGCCCAGCGCCGGGTCGTTGATCCGGTTGTGGTAGTCGTCGGAGCCGTCGAAGACCACCGCCTTGGCCTCGAACACCCCTTCGCGCCCCGCCTCGCTGAGATAGCGGGCCCGGAACTCTTCGGAGATCACCGAGGTCTTCATGATCGCGAAGTCGAAGAGGTTGCCCTTCAGGACCACGAAGCCGGCGCGTTCGCGAAGCGGCTGGTCGTAGGGCAGGATTACCTCGGGGTCGGTGGAGCTGCGGCCGGCCACGTTCTCCGCGATCGTGCGGCCGGTCACCGTCAGGCAGCCGCCCTCGATCTGTCCCGCCGCCAGAAGCTCACACAGCACGGCCGGCACGCCGCCGGCCCGGTGAAACCGCTCGCCCAGGTATTTCCCGGCGGGCTGCATGTTGACCAGCAAGGGCACGTCCAGGCCGTGGACGCTCCAGTCGTCGGGGGCCAGTTCGACGCCGGCGTGGCGGGCCATGGCCACGATGTGCGGCTGGGCGTTGGACGAGCCGCCGATGGCGCTGACCGTCTTGATGGCGTTGAGGAAGGCCGCACGGTCCAGGATCTTCGACGGCCGCAGGTCCTCGTAGGCCATCTCCACGATCCGCCGCCCGGTCTCGTAGGCCATCTGGCCCCGTTCGCGATAGGGCGCCGGGATCGCCGCGCAGCCGGGCAGCGACAGGCCCAGCGCCTCGGCCACGGCGTTCATGGTCGAGGCCGTGCCCATCGTATTGCAGTGGCCGGCTGACGGGGCCGAGGCCGTCGCCCGCGCCAGGAACTCGGCCTCGTCGATCTCGCCGGCCGCCAGCTTGCGGCGGCTGCGCCAGATCACCGTGCCGGAGCCGACCAGCTCGCCCTCGTGCCAGCCATCGAGCATCGGCCCGCCCGACAGGACGATGGCCGGGATGTCGACGGTCGAGGCCGCCATGATCCCGCTGGGCGTGGTCTTGTCGCAGCCCGTGGTCAGCACCACCGCGTCGATGGGATAGCCGTAGAGGGTCTCGACCAGGCCCAGGTAGGCCAGGTTGCGGTCCAGCGCCGCGGTCGGCCGGCGGCAGTTCTCGAAGATCGGATGGACCGGGAACTCCATCGGGACGCCGCCCGCGTCGCGGATGCCGTCCCGAACCCGCTTCGCCAACTCCACATGGATGCGGTTGCAGGGGGAAAGGTCGCTGCCCGTCTGGGCGATGCCGATGATCGGCCGGCCCGCCTGCAGCTCCGCCGGCGTGATCCCGTAGTTCATGAACCGCTCGAGGTAGAGCGCGGTCATGTCCGAGCGGGCGGGATCGGCGAACCAGTCGCGCGAACGGAACGGGCGCGCGGGCGTGCGGTCAGGCATGTCGGGCATCGTGCTGCGGCAGGCCCGGCGTGTCGACGGAGAACCGGAACAGGGCGCCGGCCAGGGGCTGGGCTTCGCGCTCGGCCCGCGACAGGCCCTTCCACGCCGTGGTGGCGTAGACGGTCTTCAGGTCCGGCCCGGCGAAGGCCAGCTTGGTGACGTTGGCGACCGGGAACCTGACGAACCCGATCCGTTCGCCCTTCGGCGAATAGCGCCGCGCGCCCCAGCCGGCGAAGAGCGCCGTCCAGACGCAGCCCTCGGCATCCACCGCCGGGCCGTCGGGATAGCCCGCGCCGTCCTCGATCGCCGCGAACACACGCTTGTTCGACAGGCCGCCGTCGGGGGTCAGGTCAAAGGCGTACAGCACCTTCTTCAGCGTATCGGTGTGATAGAGCGTGCGCCCGTCGGGGCTGACCGCCGGGCCGTTGGTGATGCAATAGCCGTCGTCCATGCGGCGCGGGCCGCGCTCGTCCAGGCGATAGAGCGCGCCCGAGAGCGCCGTCTCCGCGTCATGCATCGAGCCGAACCAGAGCCGGCCGCTGGCGTCCACGAAGCCGTCGTTCAGGCGGTTGCCGAGGCTCGCGTCCTCCACCGCGGTCATCAGGTCGAACCGACCGCTCCTGGGGTCAAAGCGGTGCAGGCCGGTCTTCAGGCCCGCGATCCAGCCGCCCTCTGCGGTCGGCGCGATGAAGCCGGGCTGGGCCGGAGCGGCCCAGCTGAAGGCGGCGCCGGTCTCGACCTCGTAGCGATGGATGCGCAGGCCCTTGATGTCGACGAACCACACCGACTTGTCGGCGGCGCGCCAGACGGGCCCCTCGCCCAGCTCGCAGGCAGACTTGAGGACGCACTCGGGCGCGGCCGCGTTCATCGCCAGCCCGCGTCGATCCAGTACTCGTGACCGGTGCAGAACCGCGCGTCGTCCGACGCCAGGAACAGCACCAGCGCCGCCACGTCGCGGGGCTCTATCCGCCCCTTGAGGCACTGCTGCGCCACGATCTCGGCCTCGCCCTCGGGCGTGTACCACTTCATCTGGCGCGGGGTGCGGACGTTGCCGGGGGTGATGCAGGTGACCCGGATGCCGAACCCGCCCAGCTCGCGGGCCAGCCCGCGGGTCATGCCCTCGATCCCGGCCTTGGCGGTCTCGTAGAGCACCAGGTCCGGCAGCCCCAGGTGCCAGGAGATCGAACCGAAGTTGATGATCGCGCCGCCGCCGGCGGCCTTCATGCCCTCGACCACCGCCTGGGCGCAGAACAGCATGTGGCGCAGGTTCACCGCGATCCGGTCGTCGAAATAGGCGGGCGTGACCTCGGCCAGGGTATGGCGGTCGTCGTTGCCGGCGTTGTTGACCAGCACGTCCACCGGCCCGATCGACCGGAAGAAGGCGGCGATCGCGGCGGGGTCGCGCAGGTCGACGGCGTGGAAGCGCGGCGGGATCGTCGCCTGGCCCAAGCTGTCGGCGAGGGCCCTGGACTCGGTTTCCAGCACGTCGAGGAAATGCACCTCGGCCCCCTGGCCGACGAAGGCCTCGACCAGGCCCGCGCCGATGCCCGAGCCGCCGCCGGTCACGACGACGCGCTTGCCCTCCAGGCTGGGATAGATCGCCCCCTTGGGCTGGGCGGCCACATTCACCGTCAGGCCCATGAGTAGGCCGTCTTGGTCTGGGTGTAGAACTCGACCGCCGCGAAGCCCTGCTCGCGGGCCCCGTAGCTGGACTTCCGCGAGCCGCCGAACGGCACGTGATAGTCGACGCCGGCGGTGGCCAGGTTGACCATCACCATCCCGGCCTTCACCCGCCGCTGGAAGTCGCGGGCGTGTTTCAGGGAGGTCGTGACGATGCCGGCCGAGAGGCCGAAGTCGCCGTCGTTGGCCACCGCCAGCGCCTCCTCGTAGGTCTTGACCCGCACGGTGGAGGCGACGGGCCCGAACACCTCCTCGTTGTTGATCCGCATGTCCGGGTCGGTGTCGGCGATCAGCGTCGGCTGGACGTACCAGCCGGGCGTGTCCAGCTTCAGCCGCTCGCCGCCGGTGACGATGCGCCCGCCCTCGGACCTGGCGATGTCGATGTAGCGGTAGCTGGTCTCCATCTGCGCCTCGCTGACCGCCGGGCCCATCTGGGTCTGGGGGTTCAGCGCGTCGCCCACCCTTAAGCCCGCGACCTTCTCGGCCAGGGCGGCGACGAAGCGGTCGTGGATGGCGTCGGTGACGATGATCCGGCTGGAGGCCGTGCAGCGCTGTCCGGTGGCGAAGAACGAGCCGTCCAGGGCCACCATCACCGCCCGGTCCAGGTCGGCGTCGTCCAGCACCACCAGCGGGTTCTTGCCGCCCATCTCGAGCTGCACGCGCGCCTGCCGCTTGACCGCCGCCTCGGCGACGCCGGTCCCCACCGCTTGCGACCCGGTGAACGAGATCCCGTCCACGCCCGGATGGTCGACCAGCTTGGCCCCCATCGCGCCGGGGCCGAAGATCATGTTGAAGACGCCCTTGGGCGCGCCGCATTCCCAGATGATCTCGGCCAGGGCGGCGGCGGTGGCCGGCGTCGGGCCGGCCGGCTTCAGCACCACGGTGTTTCCGAACGCCAGCGCCGGCGCGCTCTTCCAGGCGGGAATCGCGATCGGGAAGTTCCAGGGGGTGATCAGGCCATAGACGCCCACCGCCTGGCGATAGGTCTGGATCTCCACGCCGGGGCGCACCGAGTCCAGGTTCTGGCCGTGGCGGCGCAGGGCCTCGCCGGCGAAATACTTGAAGATCCGGCCCGCCCGCACGGTCTCGCCGATGCCCTCGGGCAGGGTCTTGCCCTCCTCGCGGGACAGCAGCCGGCCCAGCTCCTCACGCCGGGCCAGGATGGTGTCGCCCACCTTGTCCAGCAGGTCCGAGCGAACCTCCGGCGAGGCGTCGGACCAGGAGGGGAACGCGGCCTGCGCGGCCTCGACCGCGGCGTCGACCTCGGCCTCGCCGCCGCGGGGCACGTGGGCCACCACGTCGGTGGTGTTGGAGGGATTGGTGCTGTCCTCGGCCGCCGCCGCGCGCACGCGCTCGCCGCCGATGTACTGAGGTAAGGTGTCGGTCATTGCGCCGCCCGGGCCATGAGAAGGCCGCGTCCGGCCAGGTTTCGCATCAGGTCGCCGACCCCGAAGCTCCAGGGCGCGGCGGCCTTCGAGGTCGTCACCTCGTTCTCCAGCACGCCCAGGCGCGGGCTCGACACCCGCACCACGTCGCCGACCTTGTGGGTGAACCCCTGTCCCGCCACGTCGCGGTCCTGGGTGGGAGCGAACAGCGTGCCCAGGAAGAGGGCGAAGCCGTCCGGGTACTGGTGCTCGCTGAGCGCCTGGCGCACCAGTTCCAGCGGGTCGCGGCTGATCTGGTCCATCGAGCTGTGCCCCTCGAGCCGATAGTTGTCCGCGCCCTGGATGACCAGGTCGACGCGGGCGTTGCGCACGTCGTCGACAGTGAACACCGCATCGAACATCCGGATGAAGGGGCCCAGCGCGCACGAGGCGTTGTTGTCCTTGGCCTTGCCTAGCAGCAACGCCGAGCGGCCCTCGAAGTCGCGCAGGTTCACGTCGTTGCCCAGCGTCGCGCCGACGGCCCGCCCGGCGCGGTCGCACACCAGCACCACCTCCGGCTCGGGATTGTTCCAGGCGGAGTCGGAGCGGATGCCCACCTGCGCGCCATGGCCCACGGACGACAGCACCGGCGCCTTGGTGAAGATCTCGGCGTCGGGGCCGATGGCGACCTCCAGGTACTGGGACCAGAGGCCGTCGGCGATCAGCGCCGCCTTGAGCTTCGCCGCCTCGTCGGAGCCTGGGACGACCGAGCGGATATCGGACCCGACCCGGTCGCGCAGGTCGGCGCGGATCGCCTCGGCCCGGGCGGCGTCGCCGCGGGCGCGCTCCTCGATCACCCGCTCCACCGCCGAGACCGCGAAGGTCACGCCGGCCGCCTTCACGCACTGCAGGTCGATGGGGGCCAGCAGCGGCTGGGCGGCGAAGTCGAACTCGTCGATGGGCCCGAGGTCGCGGCCGGCGATCGTCGTAACGTCCAGGTTCAGGAGATCGGCTGCCGTGGGCGCCGCCTGGGAGGCATCCAGCAGCCGGCCCTCGCGGCCAACCACCGGGGTCGGACCGGCGGCGGTCTCGATACGGCCGACCAGAATCGCGGTCTGCCAGTCGTCCGGCAGAAAGGCCGTCGGCCGCGTCGCGGCTCCGCCCATGGTCAGACCTCCCTATTTTTGGTAGCGCTATCAATCCGAAGCCCAACCTGTCAAGGTGAGCTTTCGAAGGCAGCCTCCGAAGAGCCGCCATACCGAGGCGAGGAACCACGTGAAGCTGAAGCTCATCTTTCCGTCGTTGGGCCGGCTGGCCGCGACAGCCGTGCTGGCCCTGGCCCTCACGGCCCCGGCCGACGCCCGCGAACGGGCCTGGGTCGGCGCCTGGGCCGCGTCGCAGCAGGTTCCCGAGCCGCGCAACACCCTGCCCGCTGGGGCGCTGACGGACGCCACCGTGCGCCAGATCATGCGGGTGACGGCCGGCGGCCCGCAGATCCGCATCCGGCTCTCCAACGCCTTCGGGACCGCCCCGCTGCGGTTCTCGGCCGTCCACGTGGCGCGGCCGAGCGCGCCCGGCTCAGCGGCGATCGCTCCCGGCGGCCACGCCGTGACCTTCAACGGACAGCCGGGCGTCACCGTACCGGCGGGCGCAGAATACGTCTCCGATCCGGTGGGTTTTGTGGTGAAGCCGCTCGAAAGCGTGGCGATCAGCTTCCACCTGCCCGAGGCGCCGACGGTGCAGACCGGCCACCCCGGGTCGCGCACGACCACCTTCTACGCCCACGGCCAGCACGTGGCCGCCGCCGACCTGCCCGGCGCAGAAAAGGTGGTGCGCTGGTACCAGGTCTCCGGGATAGACGTGCCGGCCGCGCCCAAGAGCGCCGCGATCGTTGTCTTCGGCGACTCCATCACCGACGGCTTCGGCGTCGGCCCCGACCGCAACGACCGCTGGCCCGACGCCCTGGCCGAGCGGCTGCAGGCCGCCCCGGCGACGCGCCACTTGAGCGTCCTCAACCAGGGCATCGGCGGCAACCGGCTGCTGAACGACAGCCTGGGCCCCAACGCCCTGGCCCGCTTCGAGCGCGACGTCCTGGGCCAGACCGGCGTGCGCTACGTGATCATCCTGGAGGGCGTGAACGACCTGGGCACGTCCACCCAGGACGCGCCGATCTCCCCCGAGGCGCATGCCCGGCTGACCGCCGACATGCTCGGCGCCTATCGCCAGATGGTCGCCCGCGGCCGGGCGCGCGGCCTGAAGGTCATCGGCGCCACGATCCTCCCGTTCGCCGGCTCGTTCTACAAGCCCACGGCCGCCAACGAGGCCGACCGCCAGACCCTGAACGCCTGGATCCGCGCGCCGGGAAACTTCGACGCCGTGATCGACTTCGACGCGGTCATGCGCGACCCAGCCCAGCCGGACCGGATGAAGGCCAGCGTCGACTCCGGCGACCACCTGCACCCCTCGCTGGCGGGCTATCGCGCCATGGCCGCGGCCGTCCCGCTGTCGCTGTTCAAGCCGTGAGGGCGTTCGCCTTCGGCCCGGCGACGCCGGACGGGTTCTGCCGTTAGGCCTTGGCGGGGGGACCGTCGGACTGGCGGCGGATCAGGGTGAAATCCTGAAGCGCGTGCGGATGCTGGGCCTTCTCTCCGGCCCGGCGGCTGCGGATCTCATCGGCCAGCAGGGTCACCGCCTGGCGCGACATCTCGGCGATCGGCTGGCGGATGGTGGTGAGCTCGGGCCAGACTGTGGTGGCGAGCGCACTGTCGTCGAAGCCGACGACGGTCAGGTCGCCCGGCACGTCCAGTCCGCGCCGATGGGCGACCGAGACCGTGGCCGCGCCCATGTCGTCGTTGCTGGCGAAGATCGCGGTGGGCGCCGGCTCCAGCGCCAGCAGCTGCTCGGCGGCCTCGAAGCCGGAGCGATAGGTGAAATAGCCCTGCACGATCAGTTCGCCGGGCGCCGGCAGGCTCGCCTCGGCCAGGGCGGCGAGATGGCCTTCCAGGCGCTGGCGGCTGGCGGTCTGGTTCGGGTGGCCGACGATGAACCCGATCCGCCGGTGGCCCAGGCCGATCAGGTGGCGGGTCATGGCCTGGGCGGCGGCGAAGTCGTCGATCCGCACCGCCGAGACGTCGGCCGGCGGCTTGCCGGTGGCGACGGCGACGGCCGGCACGCCGGCGTCGGCCAGCGCCTTGGTCACCGCGGCGTTGTCGCAGAGCGGCGGCGGCAGGATGATCCCGTCGACCCCCGCCGCCACCAGGCGCGTGGCGGCCGTCTCGGCCCGCTCGTCGTCGCACTTCTCGACGATGAGCTGGATGTTGCCGCGGCTGCACTGGTCCAGGCTCCCGACGAGGAATTCGCTGAGATAGGCCGCGCTGGGGTTGGAGTAGAGCAGCCCGATCCGCACCAGGTCCGCGCCGGCCAGGCTGCGCGCCGCCGGGTTGGGCGCGTAGTTCAGCTCCTTGATGGCGGCGTTCACCGCCTCGCGGGTCGAATCGCGGACGTTCTTCTCGCCATTGATCACGCGCGACACCGTCATCGGCGACACGCCGGCGAAACGCGCCACGTCGTGGATCGTCAGCGAGCTTCTCTGGCGACGCGCCGGTTTCGGCTCCAACCCTGCTTCTCCTGAATGCGCCCTAGCTGTCGCCTACCCGGCCGCGCTTCTCAAGCCTGCGCGCGACAGACAGGAAAAGTCCTAGAAAATCCATTGGTCTGACCTACGCGACCCACGCGGTCAGACCGTATTGACAGCAAAGAACTGACCTAGTACCAATGTCAATGTGACCGCTATCATTACGTAACAAGGTAGCGGTCAGAGAGCTGTTCCGAGAAACGGCACGGTCAAAGACCGGTCGGAGCGTTAGCGCGCAAATAACAACAAGTGTGTGCGGGGCACACACAAAGGGGACGGGAACTATGAATTCTTCCACGAAGCAGACGTCTGCGCGTACCAAGGCCATGCTGCTTGGCGCGACTTGCCTCGCGACCTGCCTCGCCACGCAGGCTCAAGCACAAACGCCCCCTCCGGCCGCGGGCGCCGCCGTCGACGAAGTGGTCGTCACGGGCTTCCGCCGCAGCCTGCAGGAAGCGACCCTGGCCAAGCGCGACTCCACCAGCATCCAGGACTCCATCTTCGCCGAGGACATCGGCAAGTTCCCGGACACCAACCTCGCCGAATCGCTGAACCGGATCCCCGGCGTCCAGCTGACCCGGGAGATCACCGGCGAAGGCCTGAACATCGCCATCCGCGGTCTGGGCACGAACTTCACCAAGGTCCTGCTGAACGGCAACCAGATCGCCGTCGCCTCCTCCGGCCGCACCGACTCGCAGAACCAGAACCGTGAGGTCGATCTGGACCTGTTCCCCACGGAACTGTTCAGCCGTCTGGACGTGAACAAGACGCCGGTCGCCAGCATGCTGGAAGGCGGCGTCTCCGGCACCGTCAACATGCGCAGCGCCCGGCCGTTCGACAATCCTGGCCGCCAGCTCAACTACTCCCTTCAGGGCGCCTACAACGAGAACTCCAAGAAGTGGAGCCCGCGCGGGGCCCTGATCGCCAGCCAGACCTGGGACACCAATATCGGCGAGATCGGGATCCTGGCCGGCGTCGCCATCGCCCGCAACAAGGTCGAGACCCGCGGCTTCGAGACCATCGGCTGGACCAACGCCACCAACATCACCTGCGCGGGCTGCAACACCAACGGCGGCAACGGCTTCAACATCCCGGGCGTGGTCCCGGCGAACGCCGGCAACGGCCTGACCGCCGGCACGGTGATCGACAACGCCTTCCTGACCGGCCGCAATCCCGGGACCACGCTGCAGCAGCTCAGCGACGGCCTGGTGCCGCGCCTGGGCCGCCCGTCCTACAGCGCCGGCCACCGCAACCGCGACTCCGCCCTGGTCTCGATCGAGTACAGGCCGTCCGAGAACCTGAGCTTCTACCTCGACACCCTGCTCGGCCAGAGCGAGCGCAAGTTCCAGCGCCTGGACGTCAACTGGTCGGTGCGGAATTCCAACTTCATGGTTCCGCTGAACGTGAAGGTCGATTCCAACAACGTCGTCACCTCCGGGACCTTCGCCAATTCACAGTTCTTCCTGGAGTACCGGCCCTACGACGAGGACGTGGACTTCTTCAACGTGAACCCCGGCGCGAGCTGGCAGGTGAACGACTGGATCAAGGTCGACGCCCAGCTCAACATGAGCAAGAGCACCTTCTTCCGGGAAGCCCCCACGGTGCTGATCAACACCCCGCTGAACAGCGGCCTGACCGTCACCTACGACAACACCGGCGGCGCCTTCCCCACGATCACCTCCAGCGCCGACCTCAACGACCCGAACCTCGGCTGGACCTATGCCGGCGGACGGATGAACATCCAGAACGAGCGCCGGGTGACCAAGACCAAGGGCGCCCACCTCGACACCACCTTCGGGGATGCCGACACCCTCAGCCTCAAGGTCGGCGCCGCCTACGACAAGGCGCGCCGCTCGATCATCGCCCTCGACAACAGCCTGGCCTGGCAACAGGCGGTCTGCGGCGGCGGCGGGACCTTCCAGCCCGCGCCCGCGCCGCAGCCGGCCTGCAACGGCCAGGCGGGCTCGGCCATCCCGCAGTCGGCCCTGGCGTCCTACCTGCGCCCCGGTCCCGACGGCTTCATCACCGTCGATTTCAAGTCGTTCGCCCAGGCCACCAACTACGACACCTTCAACGACTCCGCCCCGTTCTCGTCCGCGGCCGCCACTTCGGCCCGCTCGGGCATCATCGTGGAGGATACCGTGGGCGGGTACGCCGAGTTCAGCGGCGTCTCCGAGTTCAATGACTTCAAGCTGCGCTACAACGCCGGCGTCCGTTACGTGTCCACCGATCAGGCCATCACCGGCCCGCTGACGATCAACAACGTCACCACCTTCCAGACCCTGAAGTCGCGCTACGACGCCTACCTCCCGTCGTTCAACGCCTCGCTGCAGGTAAGGCCCGACGTGGTCTTCCGCCTGGCGGCCTCGCGCACCCTCACCCGGCCCAACCCCAGCGACATGCTGCCCGGCACGACCTTCAGCGATCCGTCGGCGCAGCAGGCCAGCCAGGGCAACGCCAACCTCACACCCTACACCTCCAACAACTTCGACATCGGCGTCGAATGGTACACCGGCCAGGAAGGCTACATCGGCGCGGTCGGCTTCCAGAAGGAGATCCAGGGCTTCACGGTGCAGGGGAACACCACCATCCCCTTCAGTCAGCTCGGCATCCCCTTCGACGCCCTGACCGCCCTGCAGCAGCAGGCGATCAACAACCGCGGCGGGCCCACGGCGGCCACGGTCACGGTCAGCCAGCAGGTCAACGCCGGCGGCAAGCTCACCATCCGCGGGTACGAACTCACCTGGGTGCAGCCGCTGAGCTTCGTGCTGGACGGCCTGGGCTTCACGGCCAACTACACGCGCATCTACCAGAGCGCCTCGGGCGCCGGCGCGCCGGCGGTGGCGATCGGCGTCTCGCCCTACACCTACAATCTCACGGGCTACTATGAGAAGGGCCCCGGCTCGATCCGGCTGTCGTGGACCTACAACGACAAGCAGATCAGCTCGGGCCCCAACCAGAACAGCGTCCCGGTGGCCCAGCTGCGGACCGACGCGCGCGGGCAGCTCGACCTGTCGGCCAGCTACGAGCTGGGCTTCCTGCCCACCTCGCCGCGGATCACCTTCGACGCGATCAACCTGACCGACGAGGCCCAGCGCCAGACGTTCGAGTATTCCAACGCCGCCTTCACCTACTACAAGCCCGGCCGCGCCTTCCTGATCGGCATCCGCGGCAAGTTCTGAACCTGCCTTCTCACTCCCCTCGAGAACGGCATACCCTCGGGCGGCGCATCTCGCGCCGCCCGTCTTGTTTGGGCGGCGTCCCAGAGCGCTTTCCGGCCAAGTGGATACCGGTTCGCCGCCAGAAAGCGCGACAAAGCAAAGACCTGGAGCGCAGCTTCGATTCAATCGGAGCGAATAACGCTCTAGGACGCTGAGGCGATCCTCTCGTGCGCGGCGTCGAGTTGGCTCGCATGGCGCAGGGCGATGCCTTCCAGGTGCTGCAGCAACGCGCCGGCTTCGGCGTCGACGAGATCGAAGCGGATGTCAGACGGACTCAGGAGGGTGTCGTCCGCTTCCGAGAGCCGCAGCCCGCACATCGACCACCTGGGGAAACGCCTGTGGTCGATCGGGGTCAGCAACCTCAGCCTGGCGTCGCAGTTGCGCCCGTCGGTCGCGATCCGCTCGTAGCAGGCGATCACCCGGGCCTCGGGGCCTTCCAGAACCTGGACGAAGCTCTCGCCGTCGGCGAGCAGGAAGCCGGTGATCGCGTCGGCGCGGTTTCGCCGTGCCGAGACCACGAGGATGTCCTCCATCGTGCCGGCGATACGGGACCCCGCCTCCGGCGAGATGCGGCTGACATACAGGAGACGGCAAAGCATCGGGCGCCGACGAATAAAGCGAAGCTGGAGCGATGCAACCCCTCGCCCCTCCCCCGCCCGGTCGGGTCAGCCGCCCGGCGCGTAAGGGAAGCTGAGCGCTTCGTACCACTCCAGCGGATGCGGCGGCGGGGCGTAGCCCGCGGGCAGCGGGCGCTTCGAGAAGGTCTGGAAATAGGCGATGCAGGCGTCGCGCCACCACTGGGCCTCGTTCTCCTGGATCGCCAGGTAGGCCGCCACCTGGGCGTGGCGTTCCGGATCGACATAGGGCGCCATGGCCGCCCAGCTCCGGCGCATCGCCTTCACCTCGTCGACGCCCCTGGAATAGCGCACCACCAGCTCGTCCCAGACGGTGCGGCCGGAGGCGGTCTTGCGGTCCCAGGGCACGCGGTGGAACCACAGCAGGTAGCGTTCGTCCGCCGCCAGGGCCTTGCCGGCTTCCGGTGCATACTGGGCCACGGCGTTGCTGCCGCTGGCCATGCGGTCGAAGCCGATCCCGTCGGGCGAGGCCCGGTGATAGTAGACGCTGGTCCAGTCGGCGCGCTCCCCGCCCGCCACCCACGGGCCCGGCCCGTAGTGGTGGCTGTTGCCCATGATGTGATGCAGGCCCAGCGGGGTCATGTAGTTCACCATCGTCTCGCGCGACGACAGCATCATCTCCGTGACCGGCTTCACGAACGCCGGGTCGTTGGAGAAGGTCATCCGCGCCCACGCCTCGGCGATGGCCTTCGAGGTCAGGTTCGGGTCCCAGGCCAGGCGGCCGAAGGCGTACCAGTTGGCCTGGTCGAAGTGCGAGCCGGACCAGTTCCGGTCGGCCCCGATGTTGGCCACCCCCGCCATGCCGGTCAGCGTCTGGCCCGTGGCCTCGCCGTCGACGACCTTGGCGACGGTCGTCCCCTTGCCGGCCCGCCAGGTGTCGGCCTGCAGCGCCTCTTCCCAGAGCGGGCCCTGGAAGACCAGGTGGGTGGCGAAGCCCAGGTATTCCTTGGTGACCTGGAATTCCGCCATCAGCGGGGTCTTCGGCATGGCCCCGAACAGCGGGTGGAACGGCTCGCGCGGCTGGAAGTCCAGCGGCCCGTTCTTCACCTGCACGATGACGTTCTTCGCGAACTTGCCGTCCAGCGGGACGAACTCGGACCAGGCCTGCTTGATCCGGTCCTCGGGCTGCTCGTGCGAATAGACGAAGGCGCGCCACATCACGACCCCGCCGTGCGGCCCGACCGCCTCGGCCAGCATGTTGGCTCCGTCCGCGTGGGTGCGGCCGTAGTCCTGCGGCCCCGGCTGGCCCTCGGAATTGGCCTTCACCAGGAAGCCGCCGAAGTCGGGGATGGCGCGGTAGATCTCGTCGGCCTTGGCCTTCCACCAGGCGCGGACGGCGGGGTCCAGCGGGTCGGCGGTGGCCAGGCCGCCGATCTCCTTGGGCGCCGAAAACCGGGCCGACAGGTAGACCTTGATCCCATACGGCCGCAGCACCTCGGCCACCGCGGCGGCCTTCTCCAGGTAGGGCTCGGTGAGGCTGTCGGCCTTGGCGTTGACGTTGTTGAGGACCGTGCCGTTGATCCCCAGCGAGGCGTTGGCGCGGGCATAGTCGACGTAGCGGGGGTCCCTGTAGTCCGGCAGCTTCCACCAGTCCCAGATCGACTGGCCCGCATAGCCGCGCTCCACCGAGCGGTCGAGGTTGTCCCAGTGGTTCAGCAGCCGCAGCTTCACGGCGGGCGCGGAGGCGACCTCGATCCTGTCCAGCGGCTGGCGCGTCTGGACCAGCCGCAGGAAATGGAACGCGCCATACAGCACCCCCACGTCCGAGTTGGCGGCGATGACCGTCGTCGGCCGGCCGTCCACCTGCATGGAGCGGATGACATAGCCCTCGGGCCCGGCCGCCTGCAGCGGCAGCTTCAGCCCCGCGATCCGCGCCTGGGACGCGGTCCCGGCCAGCAGGGCCGCTCGGGTCGACGGAGCGGCTCCGCCCCGCAGGCCCGCCAGGCCCCGTTCCAGCTCGGCGCGCGCGGCCTGCAGCGTCGGGCTCTCGCCCAGCACCGTGACCCCGCCCACCGCCGCCGCGCCCTCCACCGGCCGATAGCGGAGCCAGAGGTCGTAGCCGTCCTCTGCACGGGCGGCCGTGGCGCAGGAGACCGACGCGGCGGCCAGCAGGGCGAGCAGGGGACGGCGCTTCATGAACTCGCTCCTAGTGGTCGTAACACTAACCTTCTATTGGTCAGACCACATCGTTGACAACCCTTCTGTGCCGGCCTACCCAGAACCCGCGTACGAAAGGCCTCCATGCCCAAGATCACCGCCGCCAGGACGATCGTCACCTGCCCGGGGCGAAACTTCGTCACCCTGAAGATCGAGACCTCGGACGGCGTCCACGGCGTCGGCGACGCGACGCTGAACGGCCGCGAGCTGTCGGTGAAGAGCTACCTCGACGACCACGTCATCCCCTGCCTGATCGGCCGCGACGCCCACCAGGTCGAGGACATCTGGCAGTACCTCTACAAGGGGGCCTACTGGCGGCGCGGACCGGTGACGATGAGCGCCATCGCCGCCGTCGACATGGCGCTGTGGGACATCAAGGGCAAGATCGCCGGCCTGCCGGTCTACCAGCTCCTGGGCGGCGCCAGCCGGGCGGGCGTCATGGTCTACGGCCACGCCAACGGCGAGACGATCGAGGACACCGTCGCCGCGGCCCGGGACTACCAGGCGGCCGGCTACAAGGCCGTGCGGCTGCAGACCGGCGTGCCCGGGTTCAAGGGCACGTATGGCGTCTCCAAGGACAAGCTGTTCTACGAGCCGGCCGACGCCGATCTGCCCACCGAAACGACCTGGGCCAGCGAGCCCTACATGCGTGTCGTGCCCGAGCTGTTCGCCGGCGCCCGCGAGGCGCTGGGCTGGGAGATCCACCTCCTGCACGACGTCCACCACCGGCTGAAGCCCATCGAGGCGGGCCGCCTGGGCAAGGACCTGGAGCCTTACCGCCCGTTCTGGATGGAGGACCCGACGCCGGCCGAGAACCAGGACGCCTTCCGCCTGATCCGCCAGCACACCACCACGCCCCTGGCCGTGGGCGAGATCTTCAACTCGATCTGGGACTGCAAGGGCCTGATCGAGAACCAGCTCGTCGACTACATCCGCGCCACGGTCACCCATGCCGGCGGCATCACCCACCTGCGCCGGATCGCCGGCCTGGCCGACCTCTACGGCGTGCGCACCGGCTGCCATGGCGCCACCGACCTGTCGCCGGTCTCGATGGCCGCGGCCCTGCACTTCGACCTGTCGGTCCCGAACTTCGGCGTCCAGGAGTACATGCGCCACACGGCCGAGACCGACGCGGTCTTCCCCCACGCCTACAGCTTCGAGGGCGGCCTGCTGCACCCCGGCGAGGCGCCGGGCCTGGGCGTCGACATCGACGAGGCGGCTGCCGCGGAATTCCCCTACCGCCGCGCCTACCTGCCCGTGGCGCGGCTGCAGGACGGGACCATGCACGACTGGTGACCGGCGCGTTCGATACGGGAGGCGAATTCATGATATCGACAGGCCCGCCTCCCGGCGCAGCAAGGAAATCCCAGACGCCCATGGCCGTCAGCGGCAAGCTCTACCGTCGCCTCGCCGACTCCATCGCCGCCGAGATCGAGGCGGGGAAATACAATGTGGGCGAACGCCTGCCGACCGAGCGCGAGCTGGCCGAGCAGTTCGGGGTCAGCCGCCCGTCCCTGCGCGAGGCGCTGATCGCGCTCGAGATGCTGGGCATGATCGAGGCCCGCCACGGCCTGGGCATCTACGTCACCCGCGCCCAGCTGCCGCTCACCGCCGCGGCCTACGACTTCGAGATCGGGGCGTTCGAGCTGATCGAGGCGCGCCGCCTGTTCGAGGGCGAGGCCGCCGCCCTGGCCGCCGCCACCATCGACGACGAGGCGCTGGCCGAGCTGGAGCGCCTGCTGGGCCTGATGTCCGACGAGGACGAGCTGAAGGCCGAGGACGCCGACAGGGAGTTCCACATGGTGATCGCCCGGGCGACCGGGAACGGGGCCATCGTGGCTACGATCGAGAACCTGTGGGAGCTGCGCAACCGCTCACCGCTGGCCCGCAACATCCTGACCCGCGCCCGCGGCGGCGGCCTGGAACCGCGCATCGTCGAACACCGCCGGGTGGTGGACGCCCTGAAGGCCCACGACCCCGCCGAGGCCCGCCAGGCCATGCGCGACCACCTGGAACGCGTGATCGAACACCTCCTGCACGCCACCGAGACCGAGGCGATGGAAAAGGCCCAGCAGGAGAGCGAGGCCCGCCGCAGCCAGGTGGCCAAGCGAATAGCGCTCTAGGGCCGGCGTGGCGCGCGCACGCCGCCGGCGCCGTCCAGGGAGGCCTTCCCCGGACGGCGCCGTCGCAGCCGTCAGGCCGCCGCGAGGCGACGCCGCCGGATCATCGCGCCGACACTGCCAAAGCCGGTGATCATCAGCGCCCACGTGCCCGGTTCCGGGACGCCGCCGGTCGGCGGCCCGACGAGGCCGGTCAGGAAGGTTCCCGATGCGGAAGTGTAGCTGAGGCCGCTGGCCAGGGGGCCGAAACCGAGGCTGGCCGTATGCCCGAACAGGCAATCCGTGCCGGCGCGGCAGTCGAGCTGCAGGTCGGCCCCGATGCCCATGGTCGTCATGCCCACCGGAATGGACAGGATCGCCGACAGCGTGCCGCCGACCCCATTGGCCGAGAAGGTCCACTGGGGCGAGCTGTCGTACGAATAGACCCCGCCCTCGTTGAAGCTCATGCGGTTGTTGTACAGGCCGGCGCCGTCGTCGAACGTGACGCCCTGGCCGGATGTGTTGCCGCAGGCCCCGCAGCCGGCGAGGAAGAGTTGCGCCGATCCGCCCTGGTTGGCGGCGCCGGGTCCGAGCAGGATCGAGCCGTCCACGCTATAGGAAACGGCCAGCTCGATGGCGCTCCCAGACGTGTTGTTGAAGTAGACGGTGTCGAAGATGTAGTCGCTGACGAAGCCCAGCGGGCTCCCGAAGTTGTTGACGTAGCTGTTGTCGACGGTTCCCTTGAGCTGCCCGGTCGTGAGGTCCGCCGACCCGTAGGCGCTGGACGAGAAGGCCACGTCGCCCGCACCGCCGGGTATGAAGGCGGAGGCGTACACGCTGTAGATGTTTCCGCCGTTGGTCCCGGCCGAGGCCGTGCCGCCGTCGGTCGGATTCACGCCGGTGTAGAACGGGTCAACGACGCCGTTGGTGATCCCGATCGACGCGCCGTGTACGTGCGGCCCTTGGTGGGCCTGCGCGTTGGCGCGAGCGGTCGATTGAGGTCCAAAGACGACGATGGGTTCGGCGTAGGCCGCGCCCGCCGCACCGATCATCAGAACCGCCGCGCTGGCGGCGAACAAGTATCTGCGCATTACCCCACTCCTGATCCTGGACATTGCTGTCAGTGGGGAGTGCGCAGACCGAGGGAATTGCGGGCCACCACGACCGCAGGAAAATCTCAGCAGTAGCGGGCTTCGGCCTGCTCGGCCCTCCGGCGGGCGTCGGCCGCGTCCTTCTGGCCCAGGCGTCCGGCCGCCGCGATGGCGTCCCAGGTCGCGGTCGACCGGCGGGCCATCGCGCAGGCTTCGCGCCGTCGACCGGCCTCGGCGAAGACCCGCGACGTGAACTCCAGCCCGACGGCCAGGTCCCGCTCGCGCGCCGGATCGCCGCGCGCGAGCCTCGCCCGGGCTTCCCGCAAAGCGAGTGAGAGTCGCGCCGGCGCGATGGCCTCGACAGGTCGCTGCAGGTCCGCAAGCAGCGTCGCTTCATGACCATAGAGAACGAGGAGCAGCTTCTCGGCCTGCGCGTCAGGGCCGTAGGAGAGCACCCGCTGCATGACCGCCTCTCCCTCCCGGGCCTTATCGAGCGCGGCGGGCTTTTGCGCCATGTCGCTCAGCGTGCCGCTGACGTTCCAGGCGCTCTCGCCCTTCCGCGCCAGCCATTCCAGCTTCTCGCCGCGCCGCAGCCGCTCGTCGACGATGGCTTCGGCCGCCCGGTAGGGTTCCAGAGCTTCCGGGATGTGGTTCGCGTAATAGGTTGCGTCCCCAAGCCGGTTCAGGATCCCGACCTCGACGAGCTTTGCCTCGTCAGTCTCCAGCTTCAGCCGGCGCAGCTCCGCGAGGGCGGCCTGCAATACGGGGATCGCATCCGCGGGCCGGTTCTCGCCCCAGGTCAGGTCGTAAGCGCGGTCCTTCTCCGTCTCCAGCAACCCCAGCCTGGCGCTCGTGCGACCCGGTTCCTGCTTCAAGGCCTGCAGGAAGAAGTTGCGGCCGCGCTCGGTCGCCGCGCGGGATTCCGCGGTGTCGGGCTTCAGGGTCCAGCGATCGACTTCGATCCACCCGCGGAGCTCCAGCGCCTCAGCCGAACCCGGCTGCGCCGCCAGCACGCCAGCCGCGAGCGCCTCGGCGCGATCCAGGGATCGCTCCGCCGCGGCCGGCTGACCGAGGTTGGCGATGTTGGTGATCCCCTGCACCCGGGCCAGGCGTCGATACCCCTGGGCGATCTCGAGCCGCAGATCGACGGGCGCGCCCGGCGAGGCGCTCAGGCGGTCGAGGTAGCGGCCCGCGGTCTGGGCCAGGTTGACCCGAGCCTCCACGGTGCCGGGCGCGTTCGCCAGCCGGTCGTAGAGGTCGAACAGCATGTAGCGCGAGATGGCCCGCACCTCGCTGAACCGCCGCTCGGACTGCGCGCGGGCCCGCTCCGCCGCCACGTAGTTCGCGGTCGCGACGCCCGCGGAACACGCCAGCACGAGCATGGCCGCCGCCGTCATGGCCACGCCCACCCGGTGGCGTCGAACGAAGAGGCGAGCGCGGTAAGCGAACGAGGCGGGCCGCGCGCGCACCGGCAGCCGCTCGCGCCAGCGGTCGATGTCGGCGATCAGCGCCGCGACGCTGCTGTAGCGGTCGTCCTCCGCCGGCGAGGCGGCCTTGTTCGCGATCGCAGCGAGGTCGGGCTCGCCCATGCCGCCGATCAGTTGCCCGAGCACCACGCCGAGGGCGAAGACATCATCGGCGATGCTGGCCGCGGCCCCGGCCGCACGCTGCGGACTGGCGAAGCCATGGGTCATTGGCCCATGCGCCGCGGAGTGGCCGTCGTCGTCCGTGTCCGTGAGGCGCGCGAGGCCGAAGTCCAGCAGCCGGACGCGACCGTCGCGATCCACCATGATGTTCGACGGCTTGAGATCGCCATGGACGATCAGCCGGCTGTGCGCGAACTGCACGGCCTCCGCGGCGTCCCTGAACAGGCCCACACGGCCCCGAGCCGGATGATCTGCCGACGCGACGTCGATCGTCTCGCCGTCGACATACTCCATGATCACATAGGCCAGGCCGTCGGCCGTCAGGCCGCCGTCGATGACGCGTGCGATGGAGGGCGCTTCAAGCTTCGCGAGTAGACGCCGTTCGACCGCGAACCGCTCCGCCGCGAGCGCACCCAGCTCGGCGTGGAGGAACTTCACCGCGACACGCTGCTCGTAGAGCCCGTCGTCACGCTCCGCGAGCCAGACGCTACCCATGCCGCCGCTGCCGATCTGACGGATCAACCGGAACGGCCCAACTCGGTCCGGCGGTTCGATCGGCGCGCTGAGCCCGGCGTCCGTCGGCAACATGGCCCGCGCCGCCGCGGCGCTCCGTTCGAGGGCCTCGACGCGGGCCACGATGTCGGGAGTCTCCGCCTTGAGAAGACGGTCTCGTGACTTCGGGCGGGCGCTGAGGCGCTCGAACAGCGCGAGCGCCCGCCGCTCGACCTCAGCCGACCGCGGAGAGTTCATCCTGCGTGAGGTAGTTGTGCAGCCAGGTTCGCGCCGCCTGCCAGCGGCGCTTCACCGTGCGCTCGGCGATGCCGGTGGTTCGGGCCGTTTCCTCGACGCTGAGGCCCAGGCCGAAGCGCAATTCAACGATCCGGCTGTGCTCGGGCGAGAAGCGCTCCAGCGCCGCAATGGCGTCGTCGAGCGCCTCGACATTCACGCCTGTGGCCGGCCCACCGGGCCACCGCGTCAGGAGGGCGGGCTGGCGACGCTTGGCGGCGAGCGCGCGGCGCGCTTCGTCGATGAGCACCCGGCGCATGGTTCGGGAGGCGAGCGCCAGCAGGTGCTCGCGTTGATCGACGCTCTCGAGTCCCGAGCGGATCAGGCGAAGTATCGTCTCGTTCACGAGCTCTGTGGCCTGCAGGGCGTGACGCTGCGCGTCGGTGCAGATGATCCGGCGCGCGATACGGCGCAGTTCATCGTAGTGCTGCGCAAGCAGCTGAGGCGCTCTGGGCTCTCGCCCCGCAAAGGCCGACGATGGCTGGATGACCGTCATGATACCCATGTTCCTCGCTCCGGCGCGCGATGCAAGGTCCGCGCCATGCGCGGTTGCAGTGAGCCGGCGGCGGCCGGTCCTTCGGCGTGGGTTGGGCGGACCCCGCGAACGCGCGCCTTAGTCGTGACCCGGCGCCCTCGCGATCTCCCGACGCCTACCCCGCCACCGTCAGCGTCACCGACTTCAGATCGGCGGAGTTGCCTCCCGCCATCACCGTGAACTTCCCCGGCTCCACCACCCGCTTCATGTCGATGTTCCAGATCGCCAGGTCGGCGGGGGTCAGCTCGATGGCCACCGAGCGCCGCTCGCCGGGCGCCAGGGTCACGCGCCGGAACTTCTTCAGCTCCTTCACGGGCCGGGTCACCGAGGCGGCCTCGTCGTGGAGATAGAGCTGCACCACCTCGTCGCCGACCCGCTTGCCGGTGTTGGCCACCTCCACCTCGACCCGCACGCTCTCGCCGGCCCCGATGCTGGTCCGCGACAGCTTCGGGGCGCCGATTTCGAAGGTCGTGTACGAGAGGCCGAAGCCGAACGGGTAGAGCGGCGTCGCCTCGGCGAACAGGTAGCCGCGCCGGGCGGTGGGCTTGGCGTTGTAGAACACCGGCAGTTGGCCGACGTCGCGGGCGATCGAGACCGGCAGCTTGCCGCCCGGATTGACCCGGCCGAACAGCACGTCGGCCACGGCGTTGCCGGTCTCCTGGCCCAGGTACCAGCCCTCGATCAGGGCGTCGGCCTTCTCCGCCAGCAGGTTCACCGACAGCGGGCGGCCGTTCAGCAGCAGGACGACGGTGGGCTTGCCCAGGGCGAAGATGGCGCGGGCCAGGTCGTTCTGCTGGCCGATCAGGTCCAGGCTGTTGCGGTCGCCCAGGTGGTTGTCGGCCCAGGCCTCGCGGCTGGTCTGCTCGTTGTCGCCCAGCACCATCAGGACCACGTCGGCCTTCTTCGCCACCTCGACCGCCTCGGCGATCAGGCGGGCGTTGACGGCGGGATCTGCCAGCTTGACCTCGTCGGCGGCCCAGACCCGGCTCTCGGTGATCCGCACGGCCTCGGCGTAGTCCACCTGGAACTGGCCGGTCTTCGCGGCTTCCGCCTGCAGCCCTTCCAGCACGCTGACGACCTTCCGGGGGATGTCGCTGTAGCCGCCGATCGGCGTGTCGCGGGCGTGCGTGCCCAGCACGGCCAGCCGGCCGACCTTGCCGGCCTCCAGCGGCAGCAGGCCCTTGTCGTTCTTCAGCAGCACCATCGACCGCGTCGCGGCCTCGCGGGCCAGCGCGATGGCGTCGGGCGCGGCGGTCAGCCTGTCGGCGTTCTTCAGGTCGCCGTAGGGGTTCTCGAAGAACCCGCCCTCGAACTTCAGGGTCAGGATCCGGCGCACGGCGGCGTCGATCTCCGCCTGCGGGACCTTTCCCGCCCGGACCAGCTCCGGCAGGCGGTTGTAGGCCTCGCCGTCCGGCAGCTCGACATCGACCCCGGCCCTCATCGCCGCCACCGCCGCGTCGTCGGGCGTCTCGTACATCCTGTGGCGGGTCACCAGCTCCCGGATCGCGAAATAGTCGCTCAGGGTCGCCCCCTGGAAGCCCCACTCCTCGCGCAGCACATCGTGCAGCAGCCAGCGGTTGGCGTGCGACGGCACCCCGTCGATCTCGTTGTACGACGGCATCACCGCGCGGACGTTGGCCTCCTTCACCGCGCGTTCGAAAGGCGGGAAGAAGTTCTCGCGCAGGGTGCGTTCCGAGATCTGCGCCGGGCCGACGTTGGTCCCGCTCTCCGGCTGGCCGTGGCCGGTCATGTGTTTCAGGGTGACGAACACCTTGTCCTTGGCCAGCGGCAGGGTCCGGCCCTGGAAGCCGTGGATGGCGGCCAGGCCGATCTCCGCGCAAAGGTGCGGGTCCTCGCCATAGGTCTCCTCGATCCGGCCCCAACGCGGGTCGCGGGCCACGTCCACCACGGGGGCGAGCGCGATGTTGGAGCCGCGCAGCCGCATCTCGCGGGCGGCCACGGCGAACACCTTCTCGACGGTCTCGGGGTCCCAGGTCGACGCCAGCGCGATGGCCTGCGGGAAGCTGGTGGCCTCGCGGGCGACGTAGCCGTGCAGGGCCTCGTCGTGCATCAGCATCGGGATGCCCAGGCGGGTCTTCTCCACGGCCCACTTCTGGGCGGCGTTGATGTAGCGGGCGGTCTCGGACGGCGTGCGATTGACCGTGCCGGGCTCTGCGCCGGCGTGGGCGCCTGCCTTGGCGCCCCGGCGATCGGAGGGCCGCGAGATCTGACCCAGGCCGTTCGGGAAGGCCTTCGACGCCGCCTCGGGCGAGAACTCGGCGTCCGGCGTCTGGATATCCTCCTTCTTCAGCCAGATGCCGACCATCTGGGCGACCTTCTCCTCCAGGGTCATGCGGCCCATGAGGTCGTCGACCCGCGCGGGGACCGGCGCCTTCGGATCCTTGTAGAGCGGCCGCCCCTGCGCGTGGGCGGCGGGCGCGGCGAGGGCTCCGGCGAGGACGGCGAGGCTGGCGCCGAAGCGGCGGCGGGTCAGGGTCGTCATGTCAGTCTCCGTCCGGCGCGGCCGGGCTGTAGGCATAGAGTCCGAAGGTCGCGCCGACGAAGCCGCCGGCGGTCTTGGTCGAAAGGATCGTCCCGTCCTGGTCGACGGCCAGGGTGGTCCAGCGGCCGGGCGCGAGCGCATAGGCGAAGTCGTACTTCGCGCCGCGCGCCGTGATGCGCAGGTCGATCGGCTTGCCGTCGGGGATCGCCGCGCTCGCGACGAGCGCGCCGCTCACCGGGTCCTTGGGACCTGCCCGGCGCTCCAGCGCGACCACCGTGGCGGCGCCCTTCCGCGTGACCGTCAGGGCATAGAAGAAGTCGGGGCTCTGCAGCGCGACCAGGCCGGCGCGGTCGCCGTCGCGTTCGGGCGTGAAGCGCAGGCGGGTGCTGGCCTCGGCGTCGACATGCTGCTGGCGGCGGCCGGCGTAGGCGGGATGGCCGGTTCCGCCCAGCGGCTCGGCGCCGTCGAGCACCAGCGCGCCGGCGTCGAGCCGATACCAGGGGCCGCGCGGGTTGCGGATCGTCATCCACTCCGGGCCCAGCGGCTTGCCGAAGTCCTCGCGGACCGGCCGCGCCTTCGCGGGCGCCGCCGGCAGGTCGGGCTTGGGGACCTCCCGCGGGATCGCCTGGCCGGGCGGCAGGATCACCGGCCAGCCGTCGGCGGTCCAGGTCACCGGCAGCAGGAAGGTCTCGCGGCCGGTGTTGTAGAAGTCCCCGGCGTAGGGCTGGGTCGCCAGGAAGCTTGCCCACCATTCGCCCCTGGCCGTCTGCACGAGTTGGGCATGACCCGCCGAGGTGATCGGATGCAGCCGGTCGGCCGGCAGGCCGCGCTGGGTCAGGATCGGGTTGCCGGACCAGGCCTCGTAGGGCCCGGTCACCGTGCGGCTGCGCAGGATCACCTGCGAATGGCCCTCGGCCGTGCCGCCCTCGGCGCAGCTCAGATAGTACCAGCCGCCGCGCTTGAAGATGTGCGGCCCCTCGATCCAGACGGGCTTGGTCGAGATGTCGACGCCGCCGTTCACCAGCACCTTGCGCGGCCCGATCGGCTTGCGGGCGGCGAGGTCGAACTCCTGCAGCCAGATGGCGCGGTGGCCGGGATAGAGGGGCTCGCCTTCCGGCGGGCCGTTATTGAGGATCCAGGTCCGGCCGTCGTCGTCGAAGAAGAACGACGGGTCGATGCCGTCGATGTCCCTGATCCAGATCGGGTCCGACCACGGCCCGGCGGGGTCCTTGGTCGTGATCAGGAAGTTGCCCCCGCAGTCCACGCAGGTGTTCAGGATGTAGAACGTTCCGTCGCGGTGGCTGATGGTCGGGGCGAACACGCCGCGCGAGAGCCCCAGGCCGGTGAAATCGAGCTGGTCCGGCCGGTCGATCGCGTTGCCGATCTGGGTCCAGCTCACCAGGTCGCGGCTCTTGAACACCGGCAGGCCGGGGAAATAGGCGAAGGTCGAGGTGACCAGGTAGAAGTCGTCGCCCACCCGCGTGAGGCTGGGATCCGGATAGAAGCCGCGCAGGATCGGGTTGCGGTACGCGCCGGGCTTCAGCGGCGCGGCGTCGGCCGGGTCGCTGCCGCGATAGTCGAACCAATCGAACCGCGCCTCCGCGGCGGCGGCAGGGCCGGCCAGGGCCAGTGCGGCGACCAGCGCCAAGACCTGCCTCCGCGACATCGCCGCCACGCGCCCTCCTCCGCATCCTCAGGCGGTCTGGCGCCGCCATGTTGTAGGATGTTTGTGCCGGAGGTGGTCAGACCAATCAAGCAGATTGTTAGCGCTCACATTAGATCGAGGCGCATCCAGGCCGTCAGGGTCTCGCCCGGCGCTAGCACCCGCACCCCCTGGGCTGCGGGATCGGCCATGTTGAAGGCGTTGGGCGCATGGCTGACCGGCTCGACGCAGAAGAACTCTTCGCCGGGCGGCGCGAAGACGTGCAGCCAGCCCAACTCTGGCGAGGCGGTCATCTGGAGGCTCGGCCGTCCAGGGCCCAGGTCGATGCGCGCGAGGCCGACCCAGCCGGCGTGGCAATGATCGACGAGCCGCTCGGTCCGCACCGCCGCCCCGTCCGCCCACGGCGCGCCCGCCGCCAGCTCGGTGGGCAGCAGGTCGGCCGACGAACGCCAGACGCCGGTCGTGTGCGCGGTCAGGCGCGCGGTGGCGCTGTGTGGGAAATAGGGGTGGAAGCCCAGGCCGAACGGACCGGGCTCGTCCGCCATATCCAACACATTCACCTCGAAGGTTGAACTTTCGGGCGTCAGCCTGAAGGTCTGTCGGGCCCGGTAGCGCCACGGCCATTCGGTGGCCCGGGGCTCGAAAACCAGGGTCGCGAAATCCGCGCCCCTCGCCTCGACCCGCCACGCGGCCCGCCAGCCCTCCCCATGCAGCGGATGCTCCTGCCCGACCATGTTGCGGCTCAGCGCGGCGGTCCGGCCGCCGAACCTGAAACACCCGTGGGCGATCCGGTTGGCGTAGGGGACCAGGGGGAAACACGCCGTCTCCAGCACGTCCGCCGCGCCCTCCGGCGTTGGCCGCAACAGGTCCTCGCCGTCGCGCGTCAGCGACAGGATCGCCCCGCCAAGCTCCGGATCGAAGGTGAGCCGCAGGCCGCCGGCCTGGAGGGTTTCTCGCGCCATGGCCCGGTCCGCCTAGACCGGCTTCAGGAATGGCAAGCAGTTGGACTCGCGCAGGATTTCGGCCAGACCCACGTCACCCGCCAGCGGCGCGTAGCGCGCCCGCAGCGCCGCCAGCGACTTGGCGTGGTACTTCTGCGGCGATTGGGTATAGCCCTGTCCCGCCAGCTCGATCGTGAACTCCGGATCGCCTTCCAGCAGGGCCGCGGCGTTGGCCGTCGACCACGGCAGGAAGTAGCGGCCGATGTAGGCCAGCAGCGGCGCAAGCGTCGGCTTCAGGCTGTCCCAGCTCTCGAATGCGCCATCCACCCGCGGCTCCATCATCCGGTGGCACCAGTCCAGCACCGCCGGCCCCCGGGCCCGCATCATCCCTCCGCAGGTCGGGTCGACCGAGCATTCGTAGAGCTGGGCGGAGAGCCCGAAATCCCCAAACGCGGGACGCCCCCCGAACAGGTGCTTCCGATCCCGTAGGTGCGCCTCCAGGATGTCGAGGAGCTCAAGGTAGTAGCCGGTGATCAGCGGTGCGTTGGCGTCGCTGGAGCCCACGAAGTGGCCGCGGCCGGTCATCCGTTCGCGCACCAACTTCGTCCGCTCGGCCACCTCCTCGGCCGTGCCGTCCGGCAGCGACAGCCGCGCCAGGGTCTGGGCCGAGGCCGCCTGGTCGACGTCGGCGTACCAGCGATGGTGGAACATCAGCTTGTTGCCCCACTCGTCGCCGAACTCCTCGACCAGCGCCGAGAGGAAGGCGAGCGCCAGATCGGACGGGTGCATCGAGGGTTCGGGGAAACGCGCCTCGGCCCGCTCCAGGATCGGCGTCGAATCCTGCTGGCCCTCGTCCTCGGGCGTCGCGACCGTCGGCACGATCGGCAGCTTGGCGAAGCGCTTGTAGTCCTCGTCGGAGGCCGCGTTGCGCGGGATCCACCGGTGCGGGACGCCCTTGAAGCGGAAGTAGGAGCGCACCTTCACCGAGTACGGCGACATCTCCGATCCGAAGATCCGATAGACCTCGGCCATGGCCATTCCTCCACGCGTCCGTTTCGGGACTGCTACCTGTTCTTCTTCGCCGGCGCCGCACCCTCGATCCTCAGGTAGCGGATCAACATCAGGCTCAGCTCTTCGTGCAGCTCGGGATCGTCGGCGGCCCACGGGCCCGGCCCATGCAGCATCGCCGAGACGATCTGACCATGCATCATGCGAATGGCGAGGTGGGCGCGCTTCTGGAACCTGTCGTCCGTGGAGACGCCGCGGGTCTTGAGCAGCTTCACCAGGAACTCGGCCTCGATGGCTTCCACGCGCCGCATGGGCGGCCAGACGTTCTGGCCTCGCAGGCTGAGCTCGAACAGCGCGCGGTAGTAGCCCTCGATGCCGCGCATGGTGCGCGCGGTGTTGCGGGCCAGCCGGGTGAGCAGCTCGTCCAGCGCCTCCGCTTCCCGCGCCGGATCCTCGAAGAACTTGGCGATGTTGGCTTCCGCACGGGAGGCCATGTCGGACTGGAGCGCCAGGAAGAACGCCTCCTTGTCCTCGAAGCGCCGATAGAAGCTGCCGACGGAACAGCCGGCGCGCTTGGCGATGTCGGTGATGTGGGTCTGCCAGAACCCCGAGGCGGCGAAAGCCCGCTCGCCGGCCTTCAGCAACCGGTCCCGCTGCTCGCGGCTCCGGTTCTGGTACGCAGGCCGGGTCCAGGTCGGATCGGGCTCGGTCGCGTCCAGAGGCTTGGCTTTCGGCATCTAGGTCTTCCGCTGCTCGCCTTGCGGTTTAGCCGCCTCCCGCGGCGTTTCCAAATGGAACGGCGGTGTGTCCCGGATGCGCCCTCTTTCCGGAACATGAATTCCGCTTCATGCTCCGCGCAAGGTCCCGGACTGTCAACGGGACGCCGGGAGGCGCGCATGGGAACGACCGAGGATCGAGTGCTGCTGAGCGGGGTTCCGGGCTCGCCCTACACCCGCAAGATGCTGGCCCTGCTGCGCTATCGCCGCATCCCCTATAGCCTGATCCAGCTCTCGCACGAGGCGCCGGATCTGCCCCGGCCGAAGGTCTCGCTGTTGCCGACCTTCTATTTCCCCGGCGCCGATGGCGACCTCGTCGCGGTCACCGACTCGACGCCGATCCTTCGGCGGCTGGAGCGCGAACATGCCGGGCGCGAGGCGCGGCCGGCCGATCCCGCGCTGGCGCTCATCGACGCGCTGCTCGAGGACTTCGGCGACGAGTGGCTGACCAAGGCCATGTTCCACTACCGCTGGGCCTATGAGGCCGACGTCGCCAAGGCGGCGGCCGTCTTGCCCGCCTACACCCGCGCCCGGCTACCGGACGTCGAGCTTCGGGCCGCCGGCAAAGCCTTCGCCGAACGCCAGATCCCGCGCCTGCGCTACGTGGGGTCCAACGCCGTCACCGGCCCGGTGATCGAGGCTAGCTACGTCCGCTTTATCGACCTGCTGGAAGCGCATCTGCGCGACCATCGCTTCCTGCTGGGCGGCCGGCCCTCGGCCAGCGACTTCGCCAGCTATGGCCAGCTCACCCAGCTCGTCCATTTCGACCCCACGTCGATGGCGCTCACCCACGCCCGCGCCCAACGCGTCGCCGCCTGGGTGCTCTTGATGGAGGACCTGTCGGGCGAGGACCCGAAGCCCGCCGACTGGTTCGACGCCGACGCCCTGCCCGCCACGCTCACCGCGATCCTGGGCGAGGCCGGCCGCACCTATGCGCCGCTGCTGCTGGCCAACGCCGCGGCCGTGCAGGCGGGCGCCTCCGAGGTGAACGCCGAGATCGACGGCAAGCCGTGGGTCATGCAGCCCTTCGTCTACCAGGCCAAGTGCCTCGCATGGCTGCGCGAGGAGTACGCGGCGCTGGGCGACAGGGACCGCGCCCGGGTGGATGCAGCCCTCGCCGGGACCGGCTGCGAGACGCTGTTCGCCGCCGGACGCTAGGGCTGCGGCGGGGTCAGCAGGTCGCTGAGATAGGTGTCGGCGAAGTCGGTCTTGATCTGGATCCACAGCGGGTGGTGGTCCGACATCTGCCAGGTCCGCCACTTGTTGAAGAGTTTCTCGGGCGTCGTCGCGCGGGCCCGCGCGCTCTTCTCCGGATCCACCGCCGGCATCAACGCCTGGTAGATCGGCAGGTCCTCGTCGCGGAAGACGTCGGCGTACATGTCGACCATGCCCCCATCGATGACCTTGAACCGCTTGTCCTTCACCCTGGCGGCGATCTGGTCGTAGTAGTGCTGACCGTCCTTGCGGACCTTGTCGCCGTCGATCTGTTCCGGCACCAGGAAGCCGTGCCTCTTAAGCGCCTTCATCGTCTCGTGCTCGGGACTGACGACGTTGAAATCCCCCAGCAGCAGATAGTTCTCCACGGCGCCTGAGCGGTCGCGTTCCGCGCTGCTCTGGCTGTCCTGACGCTTCTTGAAGAACGACACGAGACGGTCGATCTCGTCGATCCGCTGCTGCAGCTTCGCGCCCCGGTCCTCGCCGTAATAGATATGCACCGTGCAGAGGCTGAAGCGGAACCAGCCCGACTGGAAGGCGACCAGGAAGGGCGAGCGGGCGAACTGCTGCTTCACCTCCTCGTACTGTTCCTTGACCTTCGCCGCCGCGACCGCGCCGGGCTCCAGGGCGGGGGCGTCCGCCTTCGACGCCTTCTTCTTTTTCTGGGTGACGATCAACTGACCTTCGGGGAGCACCACCTCGCCGGCGATCTTCCGAAACCAGACCTTCTCGGTGTTGAAGACGAACGCCATCCGCTCGCCGTTGCCCCCTGGCCCTTCGGTGGTGTCGGTGGCGATGTAGTCCCACTCGCGGCCCAGGATCCGCATCAGCGTCTCCAGGCCCGAGAGGTCGCGGTTCACCTCCTGCAACGCCACGAGGTCGAAGCACGAGATGATCTCGGCGAGGTAGTAGAAGGTCTCCGGCAGCCGGTAGCCGTAACCGAACTTGTTGGAATCGAAGTCGCGGATGTTCCAGGTCGCGAGCATGAGCGTGTCGTCGCTCTTTCGCGCGCGCAGGTCCTGCAGCGAGGCCCGCATCTTCAGCAGCCGCTCGGCGCAGCGCCGCCCCGCCGGAGCGTCGTTTTTGAGCAGCCCCCGCAAGCCGGCGTACTTGTTGGTCATCGCAGCCCCCGCTCAGATCTCCGAGCAGTAATCTCCGAATTCACAACCACAGCAAGAACCTTTGACGGTGCTGCAGGGGCATCACCGCGATTTCCGGCAATCCGGCGACGGCCCACGCGAGCCCTCAGTCCGCCGCCACGGCCTCGATCTCCACCAGCCATGCGGGATCGTAGATCTCGCAGACGATGACGGTGAGGGCAGGAGAGCGCCCGGCCAAAACCTCATGGCGGATCGTGTAGTTGGCCTCGCGATAGCGGCGGTCGGCCAGGAAGACGGTCACCTTCACCAGGTCGTCGAGGCCCATCCCGGCCGCCGCAAGCTGCCGCTCCACGTTACCCCAGGCCAGCCGGCATTGGTCCTCGAAGGCCTCGGGCGCCGCCCCCTCCGCATCCGTGGGTGTCTGACCGCTGACGAACAGCCAGCGCCGCGGCGCCTCGACGAGGCAGGCCTGGGAGTAGGACCGCGCCTGCCGTTCGAACGTCCTGTGACGCATGGACTCTCCTCCGGAGGGGAAAGCCCGGAGCCTACGACGCGGTCTTGCGGGCGACGAGGGCGTAGTAGGCGAGGCCCAGCGCCAGCCAGCCGGCCAGCAGGGTGTAGGGCTTCCAATCGGTGCTGAAGCCCAGGCTGGCGATGATCACCGCGGCCGCCATGCCGAGCCCGGCCAGCACGCGCACCGTGCCCCGGCCCAGCCGCAGGCGCGCCTGGGCGTGTACGTCGGGATGCTTGGCGGCGACGTTGTAGGCGGCCAGGCACGAACCGGCGTACTTCATCATCGTCGGGATGTTCACCGCCAGCAGCAGGAACAGCAGGCTGGAGGGCAGGAAGAGGCCCAGGCAACAGGCGCCGAAGGCCACGATGGTGGCGATGTGCGGCGTTCCGAACTTCGGGTGGATCCTGCCCAGGGCCGCGGGCAGCACGCCGGCCCGGCCCATGGCGTAAAGGAAGCGGGCGAACACCAGGAAGACCGCGTTCATCGACTTCGACAGCGCCAGCACCGCGGCTGTGACGATCACTGGCATGGCCCAGTCGCCCAGCGCCGCCTCGGCGGCCGTCAGCAACGGGGCGTCGCTGGCGGCCAGGGCGTCGGCGCCCACGAGGCTCAGGGCCGTGAAGGCGATGGCCAGGTAGACCACAACCGTGAGGATCAGCGCGAGCGCCAAGCCCAGCGGCACCACGCGCTTGGGATCGGCCACCTCCTCGCCCACCTCCGTGGTCGTCTCGATGCCGAGGAAGAGCTGGATCATCAGCGGCAGGGCCGCGACGATCGGCGCCCAGCCCACCGACAGCGACTGCGCCACCAGTTGCGGCTTCAGCGAGGGCGCGCCCGCGATCACGAACACCGCGAACACCACCAGCAGCATCAGCATTAGGATCGTCTGCGCCCGAGCCGCCACCGCCACGCCCAGGTAGTTGATCGCGAACACTGCGAGGAACAGGGCGAACATCACCGGCTTGCCCGGGATGGCGATCACCTTGCCCAGGTAGCTGACCAGCACCGTGCCCAGCACGATCATCACGACGGCGTTGGACAGGATGCGCAGCCAGACGATGCCGAAGGCGATCAGCGGGTGGGTGAACTGGCGCTGCCACTCGAACGAGGCGGCCGTCCGCGGCACGGCCGAGGCCATGTAGGCGTAGACCAGGCCGAACAGAACCATGGGCAGCGCCGCCAGCACGCAGGCCACCAGGATGCCCTCGTGGCCCACCTGGGCCGCCGGGCCCAGCACCGAGAAGATCGAGGCGCCGATGGCGGTCCCCGCCCCCAGCATGACGAGGTCGATCAGGCGAACGCCGGCTCGGAGCTGGTCGGTCATTTGGTCTCCGGCCGCGGCGCGACGACGGGCGGCGGGGGCGCGAACGGCTTGATCGCCAGGTGCTCGTAGATCTCGGCGGGATAGTAGGCGACGCCGCCGACCATGGTCATGCGCACATTGCGGATCTTCGAGATATCGGCCGTCGGGTCGCCGTCCACGAGGATGAAGTCGGCCAGCTTGCCGCGCTCGATGGAGCCCAGCTGGCTGTCGCGCTTGAAGTACCGCTCGGCGTCCAGAGTCGACAGCCGCAGCGCCTTGCCGGCCGGAATCCCGGCCATGACATAGACCTCCAGCTCACGCTGGTTGGAGAAGCCCGTGCCGTCGTCCGTGCCCGGCAGCAGCTGGACGCCCTTGTCGTCCAGCATCTTCAGGACCTCCAGCACCTTCCTGAAGCCGGCCTGGTAATCGGCGTCCTCCTGCGGCGTCTTGATCGTCACGAAGCTGCGCTTGCGGTAGCGCTGGTAGCCGATCGGCACGTGGTCGAGGTAGGGCTTGTCGCCCGCCTGCACCTCGCCCGAGCGCGACAGCATCAGGCGCTCCAGGATCATCGCGGTGGTGTCCAGCGCGACGCCCTTCTCCTGCATCAGGGCGACGGTCTTCTGGACCCGCGGCGAATTGAGGTCGAGGTCCTTGCCCCGCGCCATGCCGGTGAGGCGTAGCGGCGTACGGGTGTCCTCCTTGGGATCCAGGATCCAGCCCAGCATGAGCTGGTTGATATGGGCGATGTCGTTGTAGCCGTCGCCGATCACCCGGTCAGGCGAGGAGAAGGCCGGCACGTGGCCGGTGACGCCCAGGCCCAGCCGGTGGGCCTCGGCGGCGACGGGGGCGACCCAGTCCGGGTTGAAGCTGTTGTAGATCTTGATCTGCCAGTAGCCGCGATCGGCGTACCAGCGGACGTCCTTCAGCGCGTCCTCCAGGCTGTCGGCGATGAAGCCGTTGCGCGCCGAATAGGGGCTGCGGCCCTCCAGGAAGCCGTTGCGCACGATACGTGGCCCCGCCAGCCGGCCCGCGGCCAGGCCCTCCATCATCGCCAGCAGCTGTTCGTTGTCGTTGCCCTGGTCGCGCGTGGCTGTGACGCCGGCGGCCAGGTTGAACAGGTTGGACGACAGGGTCGTGTGCGAGTGCATGTCATGCAGGCCGGGAACCAGCGTCCCGCCCTGCCCGTCGATCACCGTCTCGCCCGCCGGCGCGGCGCCGGCCGGATCGTTGGCGCCGACGGTGGCGATGCGGTCGCCATAGACCACCACGGTGGAGAGCCCGCCGACCTTCATCGAGACCGGATCGAAGACGCGCACATTGCGGATCCGCACCGGGCCGGAGAACCGGTGGGCCAGCTTCTTCTGGGCCTCCTCGGCGCGGGCCTGGGATATCTCGCGGTTCATCTTCTGGAGGACCGGAATCTGGGTCTCGTAGCCCTCGCGGATCAGGCCCCCGGACGCGAACAGATCGCCCTTCCTGTCGACCAGGACGTAGTCGGGTTGCAGGTCGATGCCGGAGAGTTCGTAGACCGTCAGCGGGACGGCGGCCTTTCCTTCGCCCAGCGTGACCTTGCGCGCCTCGGCCAGACGCAGCTGGCCCGACGGCAGGACGGGAAGCGTGTGGTTCGGCGCCTTCAGCAGCGCCTTCACATAGACTCCCAGCATCCACGGGCTGACGTCGTTGCCGATGTAGAGCAGCGGCTTGGGCGCAGGCGTCTGGCCCTTGTCGGCCTGGCTCACCCACTCGGCCTGGCCGGCCCTCCAGGTGAAGTGCTCCTGTACCGGGCTTCCGAACAGGGACTCGCCTTCGATGGTCCAGGTCACCGGCATGCCGGCGGCGTCGGCCTCGATCTTCTCGCGCGCCTTGGGGCCGCGGCCATTGTTGACCACCGCATAGTCGACCGAGGTGCTGCGTCCCTGCACCTCGGCGACCAGGTGACCGACCTTCTCGCCGTTGGCCATGACCACATACCGGAAGGTCTCGGCGAAGGCCGTTCCCGCCAAGCACAGGGACAGGAGGACGCCGACGGCGGCGGCGGTTCTTGGCGACATGAGACACCCCTACACGGCGGCAGCATCGTACCTCCGGGGCCAGGATTTTCTATTCGAAGTGCCGCCCGCCGCCCTGGCGCGCGACAAGTTCAATGCGCGGCCGAACGGGCGTCGACATAGGCTATGTTGCGGGCTTTCGCTGGGCCGCAGGGGCGAAGGCCCCGCGCTTCATCACTGCGCCTCGTAGAGGGCCTTGGCCGCCGCCAGGTCCTGGACGATGTGGCCCAGGGACTTGTAGGCGGTGATCTGGTCGGCGGACTGGCGGCCCTCGAGGTCCCCGGCCAGCACCTGACCGATCTCGCCCACCACATGGCTGTCGTCGATCAGGCCAGCGGCCTTGGCGTAGAGAAACTCCGCGCCCTGGGCCAGGACGCCCTCGCGGCTGTCGGCGATGAAACGCGAGCACACGACCAGGTCGTCGTCGACCTCGGTCGGCCCCGGCCCGCTGGAGCCCACTAGGTTCACATGCGTCCCCGGGGCCAGCCAGGCGCCCTCCAGGATCGGCTCGCGCGCGCCGGACACGGTGGTGACGATGTCGACCCCCGCCACCGCCTGGCGCACGCTGGGCGCCGCGAACACCGGCAGGCCCAGTTCGGCCTCGGTCGCCTTGGCGAAGGCCTTGGCGCGGTCGGCGTCGCGACCCCAGACGGTGATCGCCTCCAGCTTGCGAACGCGGGAGATGGCGCGGGCGTGGGTGGCCGCCTGCTCGCCGTAGCCCAGGATCGCCATGCGGCAGGCGTCCGGCCGCGCCAGGGCGTCGGTGGCCACGGCGCTGGCCGCCGCGGTGCGGATGGCCGTAATCTCGCCCGCGTGGGCGATGCAGACCGGCGCGCCGGTCTCGCCGTCGAACAGGACCACTACGCCCTGGTGCGACTGGATTCCCTTGGCGAAGTTGTCATGGAAGACGCTGATCAGCTTCGCGCCGAACACCGCGTGATCGCCCAGCGCGCCCGGCATGATCCCGAACGCACGGCCCTCGCTCAGCGGCAGGATCAAGCGCAGGTGCTGCAGCGTCTCACCCTTCGAGAAGGCGATCATCGCCTGGCGCACCAGCGGGATGCAGACCTCGTAGGTCAGCCGCCGGCGAACCTCATCCCGATCAATTACGCGCATCAGCAGCCTTTCCCGAAAGATCGGGGCGCGGCGACGGTGTGGGGACCATCGCCGCGCCCACGCGACCGTTACGCCGGGTCGCGCTGAACTAGAAGCGGGCCTTCAGCCCGACGTAGTACTGCCGGCCCAGGATGTCGCCGTAGTTCCGCGTGGGGTACGAAGGTTCCTCGTCGGTGATGTTCGTGACCCCGCCGCGGATCGTGTAGTTGCCGATCTCGTATGACGCCGAGACGTTCTGGCGCAGGTTTTCCTTCACCGTGGGCGTCGGCACGTTCTCGATCGTCGCGGTGTAGGTGAACTTCACCGGAGACATGTAGTTGATCGAATAGTTGAGGCGCAGCGGCCCCCTGCGCCAGCGGGCGTCGAAGCGGGCCGAGAGATCGGGCGACGGCCCGAAGTCGGTGGTCGCCGCGGTGTTGTCGACCCGCGTGACGTCGACGCCGGTCACCGAGATCTCGAACTTCTCGATGCGGGTCGCCTCGAGGTTCAGCTCCAGTTCGCCCAGGTCGCGGTCGCCGAAGTAGCGACCGATCGGGAAGCTGTAATTGATGTTGTAGACCTCGCCCCGGAAGGTGATCCGGCCGGCGTTGAAGGTCGTCGAGCGCGCCGTGGCGATGTTGCCCTGGGCGTCGCGGGTGAACGTGCCGCAGATGTCGGCCGGCTGCTCCGCGGAGTCATAGCAGGTGGCCATGAAGCTGGCGGGCGTGAAGGCGGAAAGGCCGTCCTTCAGGTCCACCTCGACGCGGTCGACCACGATGCTCAGGCCCGGCGCGAAAATCGGCTGGAACACGAAGCCATAGGTCCAGGTCTTGGAGATCTCGTTGCGCAACTCAGCATTGCCGCCCGACGTCACGAGGGCGCGGGAGAAGTTCTCCGATTGGTCCTGGAAGGTCGCGAGCGGCCCATAGCCCGGGTTGGCGGCGAACAGCGCCTGGCAATTGGCGAGGCGCGTCGCCGGCGCCGGACCCGAGGCGATCCGGTCGGCGTCGCACGGGTCATTCCCCGAATTGGCCAAGGCCGTACGGGTCGGAGCGAACAGTTGATCGAGGGTCGGGGCGCGGAAGTTGCGGCTACGCGACGCGCGGAATGTGAATCCCTCCACGATTTCCCACCGGCCGCCAACACCCCAGACGTCCTCCTTGCCGGCGATCGAGTTGTCGACATAACGGTAGGCGGCGTTGAGCTCGACCGTGCGGGCGAACGGCAGCGAGAAATCGCCACCAAGCACGGGGACAAGCAATTCCCCGGACAACTCCTCGGTGTTGTAGCTGCCGCTCGTGGCCAGGGTCGGCACCTGAGATTCCACCAAGCCACGCTGATTGGCCGCCAGCGGGACGAACTTCGCCTTCTCCTCGCGATGCTCGTAGGCGGCGCTGAACTTCACCTTGCCGGCCGGCAGGGCGAACAGATCGCCGCCGAAGGTCGCGAGCAGGTCGTCCTGTGTGTTCAGGTAATCCTGGCCGACCTGGGTCGTGGCGTAGAGGCGCGCTTCCTGGCTCACATTGCCCACGCCGAAGGGATTGATCGGCGCGCAGGCAGGGTCGTCGTTGGCGGCCGAGGCATCGGCGTTGATGGCGCAGACGATCTGGCCGGAGCCGTTGCGGACCGCGTTGATCGCGTTGTTGAAGCGCTGCGTGTAGGCTCGATAGCCGCGTGTCTCGCCATCGGTCTCGGCGTGGCTGAACGACAGGCTCCAGTAGAAATTGCGCTCGCCGAGGTCGAAGTCGCCGTCCAACGCCACCAGGGCGCGGACCGTATCCGTCTGATAGGTCTGCTCACGCGTCGGCAGCAGATCGGTCCACCACTTGGAGAGGGTGAGCGGCGCGCCCGCCGGGCCGAGGATCGCGGTGACCGCCGGCGACAGATAGGGATTGGTGCGCGAGATCGAGATTGCCCCGGCGCCGCTCGCGGCGTTGTTGAGCACCGTGTTGCTGGCCTGGTTGGCGTACGGATCGCGCCCTTCGACGCGGGCGTAGAGGAACTCGCCAGACAACTTGATCCGGTCGGTGATGTCGTAGTGCCCGAGCACCGTGCCACTCCAACGCTCCACGCCCGTCACGAGGGCCGCGAGTTCCTGGTACGGATTGCCGTCGCCGCCGCTGGTGAAGGGCGGGACCGCGTTGTTCAACAGGTTGCCGACGTCGTAGGGAATCAGGGCCGAGCCGGCGGCATTGAACTGCTGTGGCGCCCCGTTGACCTTGTAGATCGAGCTGGCGAACGGCGGGCCCGGCGAGAACAGCACACCATTGGCGTTGAAGCTGACGAAGCGGGTGTTCAGGTTCTCGGTGACCGCGGGGACGCCGTCGGAATTGGTGCGGTTCGCCGGGTTCGAGATCGTCACCCGGCCCAGGTTCGAGCGCGGGCGGTCGTAGTCGAACAGCGGCCGGGTCTTCGACCATTCCACATTGACGGCGACGTTGGCGCGGTCGTCCAGGAAGTTGCGACCGGCGGTCGCGCGCAGGCTCTGGGTCGGATAGTCGTCGCGCGAGGAGATGCCATACTGGGCGTCGAGCTCCAGGCCGGTGAAGTCGTCCCGCAGGATGTAGTTCACGACACCGGCTATGGCGTCCGAGCCGTAGACCGCCGCCCCGCCCGCCTGCGCGACCTCGATCCTCGAGATCAGCCCGGTCGGTATGACGTTGGTGTCAACGGCGCGGTCGCCGATCACCGACGTCGAGATGGACAGGCCCGACGACGAGGTCACGAACCGACGACCGTTGACCAGAGTCAGGGTGCGGCCGGCGCCCAGACCGAAGAGATTGGGGAACTGCTGGGCGTTGCCGGCGGCCGATCCGTTGCCGGAGGCCTGGGCGAACTGGGGCATGTTGGCGGTGAGCTCGTTCAGCGCCTGGCCGGCTTGGATGAAGCCGCGATCCTCAATCGCCTGTGCGGTCAGAATGGACACCGGCGCCTCGGTCGTCGTTTCGGCCCGCTTGATACGCGAGCCGGTGACGATGACCTCCCCGATCTCGCTGGCCCCCGCTTCCGCCTGGGCGAAGGCCGGCGCGGCCCCCATCAGCACAAGGCCTCCCAGCACCGTGGAAGCCAACATCCGCCCGCGAATGGAATTGCCGTTCATCTCAAGATCCCCCAGGTCCGGAGCCTGGGCCGAAGCCGCGTTTCGCGTGTCCTCGGCCGAACCCCTGCCTTGCGGAAACGGTAGGTCCGCGCCGCCGGTTTTTCTTTTCGTTCTTCGAACCATTGCCTATTCGACACACATTGATAATGCGGCCGTCGCCCCAGCCGCGAATGAGCAATGCAGTCGCCCAGCGCGTGGGTATCCTGGGTTCGCGACCTTCCTGTTCCCTGACGGCCCAGAAGGGCGCACGGCCGTGCCGCCGACGGCGCGGCGGTTTCGCTGAGCGCTTGGATAATTCATCCAACCGCTAGGGGGTGACGAAGGCCCTGACGGCCGCGTCGAACCGGGCGAGGTTCTCCGGGTGGTCGTAGACGCCATGGGGACCGGCGAAGTAGGCCGCGGTGAGCTGGCCGCCCGGAACGCCGGCCTGGTCCAGGACATAGCGCCCCGCGTAGGCGGGGGTGGTCAGGTCGTAGTAGCCCGCCGCCCAGAACAGCCGCATCCTCGGGTTCTCGCGCATCGCCTGGCCCAGGGTTTCATAGGGGTTGGCGCCCCGCTCGTGCGTCCAGGCGGCGTTCACCGAGAAATTCACGCCGTAATAGGGGTCGGTCGCCGGATACTTCAGCACCTCGGTCAGGTAGCGCCCGACGACGGGGCTCGGCACGGGGCCGATCGCGGCGGGGTTGGGCGGGGGGCCGGCCACGGCCCCCGGCGCGCGCTTGGGCACGACGCCCAGGGCCGGATCGTCGATGGCCCCGTCCTGGCCGGCCTCCAGCGGCGCGGTGACTGTCACGTCCAGCAGGCCGGTGCGCAGCGCGCGGTCCTTGAGAACGTTGAACATCCAGTCGTTCTTGGACAGCCGCAGGTTCCTGTCTTCGATGAGGTCGGCGGGCAGTCCGACCAGCGCCGACATCCGCTCGGCGATCCGCCGTTTCTCCGCGGCCGGCAGGCTGCCGCCCTGGATCAGGGCGCTGACGTAGTCGGTCCGCGCGAACTGCAGCGCCTGGGCGAACACCTGGTCCACCGAGCGCCCGGCCCGGTCGATCTTCTGGTGATACCAGGCCCCCGCGGCCATGGTCGGCAGGGCGACGACATAAGGCATCTCGCGCCCGGGGACCTCGCCCGCCAGAGCGATCAGCAGCACGCCGTCGAACGGCAGGTCCGGAGATATCTTGACGATGCTGGCGGCCCGCGTGGTCCCATAGCTCTCACCGGCCAGATAGCGGGGCGAGGCCTCGCGGCCGTTGGCCTTCAACCAGGCCTGGATGACGGTCTTCACCGCCTGGGCGTCGCTGGATGTGCTGTAGAAAGCCTTGCCGTCCGCGCCGGGGAACGGCCGGGAGAAGCCAGTCCCGACCGGATCGACGAAGACCAGGTCGACGGCGTCCAGCGGGCTGGTCGCGTTCTCCACCCAGCCGCCGCCGCTGCGGTCGCCAGGCGCGGTCGGCGTGCGCCTGTAGGGTCCGAGCGCACTCATGTGCAGGGGCGAGGACGACGCTCCCGGCCCGCCGTTGAACAGGAACATGACCGGCCGCCTGGCCCGGTCCTTCACCCCGTCGCGGACGTAGGCGATGGTCGTGGCGGCCGCGGCGGGCTTGCCGGATGCGTCGTCCAGGAAAGTCTCGGCGACCGTGGCCGTGTAGCGCACCTTCTGGCCGTTGAAGACGCCTTCGTGCCGGGTCACCGCCACGCGCGGAGTGCGGGCCTCGCTCGTCGCCGGAATGGCCGGGGCCTGCGCCACGGCGGGCAAGGCGACCCCCGCCAGCATCGCAAATCCCAGCGCGGCCAGGCCGCCGTCGCGCGGTGTCGTCATCTGCATCCCCGGACCTGCGGCGAGCCTAGCGGCGAACGGACGGATTTTCTTTTCGTTATGCGCGCGCCATGGGGCCGTCCGCGCCCCGCGAACCGGAGTTCCCCAAGGCGCCCTGCATGACTTATGCGCCTGGGGAGAAGTGCGCGAATAGGCGGCTCGCGATGTGCCCCTTGTGGGGGCAAATTCGCAAAGAAAGTCCGCCTCCGGCGCCTATGCTACGACCATCCGCCGAATTCGAGGGCGGCGTGCAGGGATGTTTCGTTGACCTCAGTCCACTCGACAGGCGCGGCCGGCGCTCCGCCCCGCGGTGCGGGCGATGGCCTGTTCGACGCGCCGTCCTATGCGGACTGGGTTCGCGGCGCCATGCGGATCAAGGCGGCCCGCCCGGACGTCAGCATCCTGTTCGAGAGCACCATCGCCGAGCCCACGGAGGAACTGGTCGCGATGGTGCGCGAGGCGTTCTCGCAGGAGGTCACCTCCCGCTATGTCAGCGTCTTCGCCGACGGCAACCGCTACGCCATCGACGCCGTGGCGAAGCGCTATGGCCTCTCCGCGGACCAGATCGTGGCCACAACCGGGGCGACCGGGGCGCTGGTCATGGCCTTCAAGGCGCTGGTCTCCCCAGGCGACCATGTTCTGGTCGAACGCCCCGGCTTCGACTTCCTGTCGCGCCTGGCGCAAGAGGCCGGCTCCGTCGTCGAGGAATTCGCCCGCCCGGCGCCCACGTACGACGTCGACCTGGACGACCTGCGCGCCCGCCTGACGCCCCGCACGCGCGCCGTGCTGATCACCAACCTGCACAATCCAACCGGCGCCTGGCTGCGGCCGGAGCGGATCGCCGCCATCGCCGAAGCGGCCGACCTGGTCGGCGCCGTGCTGCTGGTGGACGAAGTCTATGCCGACTTCGCCGCGGCGTCCGGCGCGCCTCCGGCCGCGACGCTCGCGGCCAACATCGTCACCGTCTCCAGCCTGACCAAGGTGTTCGGCCTCTTCGCGCTGAAGTTCGGCTGGCTGGCGGGCGACGCCGACCTGGTCGCGCGCCTGCGGGCCGGCGCGCCGGACGGCGACATGGGCGTCTCGAAGCTGTCCCACGCCGTGGCCGCCCATGTGCTGGAGACCCCAGCCGCCTTCGAGGCCCATTGGAAGGCGGTGCTCGCGGCCACGCGGCCGGTGGTGCGGGGCCATGTCGACGCCCTCGTGGCCGACGGCCTGCTGGCGGGCGACCTGCCCCCCCACGGCTGCATGTATTTCCCGCGTGTGGTCGGCGTGGACGACACCCGCGCCCTGGCCCAGCGCCTGCTGTCCGAGTTCGACGTCCTGGTGGCCCCGGGCGAGTATTTCGGCGCCCCCGGCTACATCCGCATCGGCTACGGCGCCGACGCCCCGGCCATCGACCAGGGCATGCTGCGCCTGCGCGCGGGCTTAGCCGCGCTTCGCTGACCTACTGGCCGCCGTCCACCCGCAGGATCGCGCCGGTGGTGAAGGACGACATCGGGCTGGCCAGGTAGAGCGCCGAGGTCACCACTTCTTCCGGCCGACCGGGCCGCCCCAACGCATTGTCCGACCGCTCGCGCGCCTCCTCGCTCCAGGCCTTGGAGATGTCGGTGAGGAACGGCCCCGCCGAGATGGTGTTCACCCGCACCTCCGGCCCGTATTCTCGCGCCATCGAGACGGTCATGGCGTTCAACGCCGCCTTCGCCCCCGAATAGGGCACCACCGCCGGCAGCGGCATCAGGGCGCCCGACGAAGAGATGTTGATGATCACCCCGCCGCCGGCCTGCTTCATCCGGTGCGCCACCTGGCTGGCCAGCCGGAACGGGCCCTTGAAGTTCAGCCCCAGCACGCTGTCGAACAACTGCTCGCTCACCTCATGGCTGGGGACGGCGGGCGACATCCCGGCGTTGTTGACCAGGATGTCGATGCGGCCGAACTGGGCGTAGGCCGCCTCGATCAGGCCGTCGATCTCGTCCCATCTCGCCGCGTGGGCGGCATAGGCCATGGCGCGCCGGCCCAGTCCGCGCACGTCGGCGGCCACCGCCTCGCAGGCGTCCAGCTTGCGGCTGGAAATGACCACGTCGGCGCCAGCCTTGGCGAAGGCCATGACCATCTGCTGGCCCAGCCCGCGGCTGCCGCCGGTGACCAGCGCCACCTTGCCGGTCAGGTCGAAGAGGTCGCTGGCCATCAGCTCATGCCGCCCGCCACGTCGCGGTCCCGCGCGTCGCCCAGCTGCGAACCGCCGTCGCAGTCCAGGATCGTGCCGGTGACATAGCGGGCGGAGTCACTGACCAGGAACACCGCGCTCTCGGCCACCTCGCCCACCTCGCCGAACCGGCGCAGCGCGATGCGGGCCGTGATCGCCTTGTCGGATTCCGGCGTCGGGCTCAGCCGCGCCATGCCCTCGGTGCCGGCGATGGGTCCCGGCGAGATTCCGTTCACGCGGACGCCCGAGGGGCCCCACTCCATGGCCAACACCCGGATCAGCTGGTTGATTCCCGCCTTCGCCGCGCAGACGTGGGCCTGCATCATCGCGGGGTTCACCGCCTGGCCGGCCGTGATGGCGATCAGCGAGGCGCCGGGCCGGTTCAACAGGTCGTAGCACGCGCGGAAGACGTTGAAGGTGCCGTTCAGGTCGATGTCCACGACCGTCCGGAAACCGTTGGCCGACATGCCCAGCGCCGGCGCCACGAAGTTGCCGGCCGCGCCGGAGACGACGATGTCCAGCGGACCCAGCTTGTCCCTGGCCTCCTGGAGCGCCGCCTGGATCTGCGCGTAGTCGCGGACGTCGCAGGACAGGCCAAGGGCCCCGTGGCCGATCTCGGCCGCCGCATTGGCCGCCTTTTCCGGGTTGCGCCCGGCCACCGCGACCTTGGCCCCGAGCTCGGCGTAGCGCTTGGCTATGCCCAGGTTGATGCCGCTGGTGCCGCCGGCGATGAAGGCGGTCTTGCCGACCAGCAGGTTGTCCTTAAAGGCGCTCATGTTTCCTCGTCCCGGTGGGCTGTGGGCGTCGTGGCCCCGTGCCGCCCCACTGGTCCGCGCTGTCTCAGCGTCAGTCAACGACCCACATGTTCGGCGCGCCCGCCGGGCCGAACGACAGCCAGTTGCCGGCGAGAGGCTGCTGTTCGACACCTGGCCGCGTGTAGTCGCAGACTCCGGTCGGAAAGGTTCTCCGCATCTCCGCCCACTCCTCCGGCGTGAAGGCGGCGGGGTAGTCGGCGGGATCGAGCGGTTTTAGCGCGCACTTCAGGACGTTGTTCGCCAGGGGCGCGCCGGCCTGGATGTAGGGGTTGCTGTGCGGCGGGTAGAGGCGGTTGCAGGCGGTCGCCTTGCCCCACACCTGGCGCTCGACGATCTTCGCGCCATCCTCCGTGAAACAGGCGTCGACGAGGCCGGCAGGACGCGCCGAAGCGACCTTCTGCGCCGCGGGACGGGCCGAGCGGTCGGCCTGGATGGCCTGGATCCAGGCGGTCATGCCGTCGAGGGCGCCCTGCAGGACCGGGCTTTCCAGGCTGAACAGGCCACGTCGGGCGCTCTCCGTCAGCATCACCTGGTTGTCGGCGTCGCCGTTCGCGGCGACCAGGCGCTCGCGGAACGAGAACGAGTGGAACCGCTGATGCGGGTCGCCCTTCGCGAAGTCTGCGTAGGCGCGGTAGTCGATGATGGGGACTCCGGCCAGGCCGCCGCCGCCCGATAGGATGCGTCCGCTGCGATAGGCGCGGCGGATGGCTTCGGGGTCGCCGGCCGTCCGCGCCTCGGTGAACTTCGCGTCGATGTCCACGCCGCCGATGCGCCGGTTGAGGTCGATGAACTGAGCCTTGGTGATGACGCCGGCGCGAAACGCGACGAGGCCGTACTGGACCCCGATGTTGTCGAGCGGTCGCCGCGCGAAGCCGGTCGCCGGGTCGCGGCCGTAGGCGTTGCGACCGTGGTCGTAGATCGAGCAACGCGCGCCGGTGGGATTGGTCTTGGCGTCGTAGAGCAGCGCCTTTGGGATCGCCGGGGAGCAGACGCCGGCCGGATCGATCCGGTCGCCGCGGTCGCCCTGGGTCCGCAGGGAGACGAAATCCGGAAGCCCCGACACGGCGACGATCTGCGCCTCGGTCCACGGCGTCGTCGCGCCGTGGCGGTAGTAGTTGTAGACCAGCCGCGCCCCGAACGAATGGACGCTCACCGCCGCGTAGCCCACGTCGGGGAAACTGCAGCCCACCACGACGCCGTCCAGCAGGCCCGGATAGTTGTCGGCGATCTGTTCGGCCTGGTAGGAGCCGCCGGAACAGCCCCAGCCGATCGTCCGCGAGATGGGGCCGAAGCGCTCGATGAAGCGCTCCCGGACCATCATCATGGTCTCCGACGCCAGCAGGTCGTCGCAGTTGTTGCCGAAGACGTTCAGCGACGAAGAGGCGACCGCGTAGCCGCGCGCCAGCATCTGGTCGTCCAGCACGCCGCCGGTGGTCTTGCCCTGGATGTACATGCCGCCCGGGCAGCCGCCGCCGAACACATAGATCAGCCCGCGATTCCAGCTCCGCGACGGCGCGGCGGGCGTCGGCGCGGCCGTCCGCGGATCGTGCAGCATGGCGAGCTGGTAGATCGAGCGGTTCACCACCCCGGTCTCCACCCGCACGATGTAGGGGTGAGGCTTGCCCGCCGCATCGACCACTTCGCCGATGTCGCCCGGCATGGCTCCGGCCGGCAGCGGGCGGAAACCGCCCTCGCGGCGGCGGTAGACGTAGTCCACGCGCGTCGCGGCATCGCAGTCGGCGCTGGCGGCCGGCCCGAGCGTCCCGCCGGTGACCGGCAGCTCGAAGCTGTCGGTCATGCAGATGAACGGCGTCTCGTGCGGGCCCGAGATGACCGGCCCCTGCAGCGGCCAGTTGGTCAGGATGAGGCGGGACGGCGCCCGGCCTCCAGCCACCTCAAGCACATTGTCGCCGAGCTTCAGGCCGGTGATCAGGCCTACGCGCCTCCCCGAGCGCGCGACCGGGCGGAGGGCGTCGGTCACCGGCCGGCCGTTCAACGTCACCGCCGCGCCGGTCCGCCCCACGATCTCCACCAGGGCGTCGCCGCCGGTGACCAGGTCGTTGTGCGACGACAGCACGCGGATGCGGGCGGCGTCGCCGGTCTGCACATGCTCCTGGGTCGGGAACGGCTGGGCGTCAGAGATCCCGGAGACCCCGAGCAGGGCCCCCAGCAACGGTCCGATCAGCCAACGCCGCATGACCGCCCCCCTCGTCCACCTAATACTGGAGCCTCAGGCCCGCTTTGAACATGCGGCCGATCACGTCGTACTGCGGAGAAGCGTTCAGGCCATAGCCCCATCCGAAGCCCTTGGGCGGCTTCACTTGGAACAGGTTGTCGACGTTGAAGAAGACTTCGGCGTCGGCTCCAAACCGCTCGAACTTATAGTTGAGGTTCAGGTTGGTGTAGAGGCGGGCCGCGACGTGGTTGTCGTCGATCTCGTTGGGCGCGCGGAAGTCGTTGCTGACCACGCCGCTGGACAGGTAGCGGTTGACCACCGTCACGCGGATCGGACCGCGCTCGTAGAAGGTGGTGGCCTGGATAGTCCAGTCCGGCTGGCGGTCGCCCAGCGAGCCTGCGAGGTCCAGCGCCGTGACGCCGTCGCTGGTCTCGAACTTGCCCACGTAGTTGGCGAGCACGCGAATGCCCACGTCGCCCTCCCAGCCCGGATTGAAGGTCGAGAGCGAGGTCCGGTAGGCGGCCTCGATGTCGAGACCGTTGGTCTCGAAACCGGCCAGGTTGAGGTTGGTCGACCGGATCTCGATGATGTCGCCGTTGACCCGCGTGATCTGCCCGCAGAGGTCCTGGTTGCCCGCGAAGCAGCGATCGACGATCTGCTGCACGGCCAGGGTCGAGATCGAGTCGCGGATCTTGATCCGGTAGTAGTCCACCGAGCCGCTGAGGCCCGGCAGCCATGCGGGCCGATAGACGACGCCGGCCGAGATCGTGTCGGCGATCTCCGGGGTCAGGGCGGCGTTGCCGCCGCCGATCTGCTGGATGTTGAAGGTGACCGAGCCCGGCTTGAAGCGGTCGATCACCGACCCGCGGGCCTGGGTGGCGCCCGTGTACAGCTCCTGCAGGCTGGGTGCGCGGATGTCGCGCGAGCGAGTGAACCGGAGCCGCAACTCGTCCGTTGGCGCCCAGGTGAAGCCGGCCTTCCAGGTCTCCACGCGGCCGGAGGTGGAATAGTCCGTGACGCGGCCGGCCAGGTTGACGTCGGCGGTCCCCAGGCCCTCGTCCTTCAGCACCGGTATGACCAGTTCGCCGAAGGCTTCCTTGACGTTGTACTCGCCGGCGTAGGGCTTCGGATTGCCGATACCGAAGGCGCTCTCGAGCGACAGCGGATCCGACGTGGCGTCGATCTCCTCCCGGCGGTACGAGCCGCCGGCGGCGAACGACACCGGCCCGGCCCAGGTCGAGAACAGGTCGCCGTGAATCGAGGCTTCGACCACATGCTGCCTGTAGATCTGGCGCGTGAACTGATCGCCCAGAATGTAGTCGATGGCGGCCTGCGAAGCCGCGCCGGGACCGAAGATGTTCAGCGGCACGCAGCCGTTGGTCGGGTTCGTGAGCGTCGAGCGGCAGACGATGGTTCCGGCGGCGATCCCGGCGGCGTTGCCGGCCGGAGCGACCACCGCGTCCGTCGCCAGGTTCACGTTGCCCCGGGCCGTGACCCCGCCCCGCGAGGTGATCAGATTGTCGTCCACCGTACCGAAGTACTTGTTCCGCCCGAACTGGTAGTAGACGTCCCACGACCAGTCGCCCTTGAGGTCGCCGCTCAGGCCGGTGACGAAGCGATAGGTCTCGTTGGTGTTCTTGATCCGCGAGTTGCCGGTCCAGTCCTCGTTGATCCTGCCGATGTTGAGGAACGCGGGGCCGGCGGGATTGCCGCCGCCGACACCGGACATCTGCGCCTTTATGTTGGCGGGCAGGAAGGCGTTGTCGGCGCTGACCGAGAGCCAGGTCGTGGCGCTGGTCCCGAAGCGGTAGGGCGGCACCGAATAGGCCGGGCCGATGATGCTCTTGGTGTACGTGCCCTCAACGAAGCCCTGGATGCTGTCCGTCAGCTCGTGCTTCACATGGCTGAACAGGCTGACCCGCTCGGACGGGTTCACGATTTTGATGTTGTCGTAGATCTGGGTGTAGTCGCCGAATGTGTCGGGGCCGGCTGGCTGGATCATGTTGCCGGTCGGGTTGACGTAGGTCCCGTAGACGAATCGGTGGGTCGCGCCGCCAGGACCGAAGGCCGTGCCGGCGAGCGCGCAGTTGGGGATGTTGCCGCCGGCGGCCGTGCGGCAGCCGTTGACCAGTCCGCCGGTGGACATGTAGGCGGCCACGATCCCTTCGGACACCTTGATGCGCCGCGGCTGGCCGTTGGTCGGCGTGTAGGCCGGATTGTTGATAACGCCGGGACGCGCGGCCAGCCAGTCCCGGTCCATCAGGTCCTGCTTGCCGCCCACGAAGTACTCGGCCGAGGCGATGAAGTGGCCGCGCTTGTCGTTGAAGTCCCGCCCGACGGCGGCGGAGACCGTGCCTTCGCCGTTGTCGCCGTGGCCGGAGATCCCGCCGGACATCTCGGCCTTCAGGCCGGTGAAGCCGGTGTCGAGCACGAAGTTCACCACGCCCGAGACGGCGTCCGAACCCCAGGCGGCCGAGGCGCCGCCGGTCACCACGTCGATGCGGGAAACCAGCGCGCTCGGCAGGATATTGACGTCGACGACGCCGTTGCCGGTCGAAGGCACGACGCGACGGCGGTCCAGCAGGACCAGATTGCGGTTGGCCCCCAGGCCGCGCATGTCGAGGCTGCCCTGGCCGCCGTTCGCGCTGCTGTTGCTGCCGCTGCGCGCGCCGCCCTGGTTGCGGAACACCGGTAGGTTCCGCGACACGTCGACCAGCCGCGTGACGGCCTGTTCCTTGAGCTGCTCGGTCCCGACCACGGTGACCGGGGTCGGCGCCTGGAAGCCGTCGCGGACGACGCGCGAGCCGGTGACGACGACCTCATCGAGGGCCGGCTCTCCCGGCGCGGCGGTCTGGGCCTGGGCGGCGTTGGCGGCGAGCGCCATGGCGATGGCGGACACACCGGCCCACAGGATGCGTTGACGCATTGTTCAGCTCCCTAATTCCCCGGGCGTTCTTTCGGAGCGTCTGCGCGATCCTGATGAGCCCTTGGCGCAAGACCTAGCGCGCGAACCTGACAGCAGCCTGTCGTCCAAGGGTCATGTTGCGGCCAGCAACGGGAAGGCGCCCACCGCCAGGCCCGCGACCAGGAGCACCAGCGAGGTGGCGATGGCCCAGCGGGCGGTGAACTTCTGGTGCTCGGCGAATTCGACGCCGGCCAGGTTGGCCAGCAGGTACGTGGACGGCACCAGCGGGCTGAGCAGGTGCAGTGGCTGCCCCACCAGCGACGCGCTGGCGATGGCCTGCGGGCTCACCCCGTAGTGGGAGGCCGTCTCGGCCAGGATCGGCAGCATCCCAAAGTAGAAGGCGTCATTCGAGATGAAGAAGGTCATGGGCAGGCTGATCAGCCCGGTGATCGGCGCAAGGTACGGCCCGAGCTGCGGCGGGATGACCGCGAGCAGGTTGCGGGACATGGCCTCGACCATGCCCGTGCCGTTCAGGATGCCGGTGAAGATGCCCGCCGCGAAGATCAGCGACACCACCGCCAGAATGTTGGCCGAGTGGGCCGCCACGCGGACCTTCTGCGCCTCCAGGCTGGGATAGTTCACCATGGCTGCGATGCAGAACGCCCCCATGAACAGCGCCGGCAGCGGCAGGACGCCCAGAACCAGCAGGACGATCAGGGCGACGGTCAGCGCCGCGTTGAACCAGACCAGCCTCGGGCGGCGCGCCTCGGGATCGGCGGAGACAGTGAAGGCGCCGCCGTCCACCGACACCATCTCGTCGACGCCCGCATCGCCGACGAGCGCCGGCTGGTAGATGACGGGATCGGCGCCCAGCACCAGCACGCCCAGCCGGCGCCGCTCGAAGCGCCCGTAGGCGAAGGCCAGCACCAGCAGCCACGCGAAACAGATCACCATCGCCGGCACCAGCGGCAGGAAGACGTCCGCCGGCTCGAGCTGCAGCGCGCTGGCGGCGCGCGCGGTCGGGCCGCCCCACGGGGTGATGTTCATCAACCCGCTCGAGAGCATGATCAGGCAGGCCATGATCAGCGGGTTCAGGCCCATCCGCTTGTACAGTGGCAGCAGGGCCGCGGCGGTGATCATGTAGGTGGTCGAGCCGTCGCCATCGAGCGAGACGAAGGTGGCCAGGACCACGGTGCCCACGATGATCCGCACCGGGTCGCCCCGCACCAGGCGCAGCAGCAGCCCGACGACCGGGTCGAACAGGCCCGCGTCGATCATCAGGCCGAAGTAGAGGATGGCGAACATCAGCATCACCGCCGTGGGCGCGATGTTCTTGATGCCGTCCAACATCATCGGCCCAAGGCCCGCGCCGAAGCCGGCGAGCAGGCCGAAGAAGATCGGGATGACGATCAGCGCCACGAGCGGCGACAGCCGTCGCGTCATGATCAGCGTCATGAACGTCGCGACCATCGCGAAGCCGAACACGGAAAGCAGAAGACTCGACGTCACCAAGCTGTTCGTCCTGCCCTAATCCCCCGGTCGCGGCGCGCCGGCCAGGCGTTTTCTCGCCTTTGGGCCCTACGCTACGACAGCCGCCTTGCAGCAACCTGTCAGCCTCGCGACGGATGACGAAGGCCCATCTTCGCCCCTAGGCTGGCCGCGCGGCTCGGGGAGGGCCGCGCGGCGATGACCAGCGCAGCCCATCCGGCCGGCCGGGGCATGACCTTTCTGCGCGACCGGGCGCAGCGATCGGTCTTCGACCACCTGCGCCTGCTGCTGGCCGGCGTCTTCCTGTCGGGCGGCGCCCTGGCCTTGCTGGCGGCCTGGTTCTTCTCCAACGCCCTGGCCAACGACACCTACGATCGCCTGCTGATCAGCGCCGCGGTGCAGATCGCCGAGACCGTGGGGATCGACCAGACCCATGTGACGGCCAACCCGCCGGACGCCGCCTTCGAGACCCTCGCGCTCGCCCGGGACGACCGCCTTTTCTATGCGGTCCGGGCGCCGGACGGCCGTCTGGTGACCGGTTCGGGCATGCTGGCGGCCCGTGTGTCCGGCCGCGAACTGGAGTCGCCGCGCCTGGCAGACGCGGAGGTCGCCGGGGAGGCGGTCCGCACCGCCACCATCGGGCGCTACATCACCACGCCCGGCGAGGCAGGCTGGGCCAGCATCGTCGTGGCCCAGACGCGGCTGGCCCGCAACGCCCTGGCCGTGAACCTGATGCTGAAGATCGGCGCGCTGATCGTCTTCGTCAGCGCCCTCGGCTTCTTCTCCGCCCTGGCGGTCGCGCGCCGCGCCCTGCTGCCGCTGGCCCGGATCGAACAGGCGCTGGGCCAGCGGGACCTCAACGACGTGCGACCGCTCGCGGTGTCGAGCCCGCGCGAGACCCAGGCGCTGGTCGATGCGATCAACCAGGTCATGGCCCGCCTGGCGGACCGGATGGCCAAGCTGCAGGCCTTCGTGGGCGTTGCCGCCCACCAGATCCGCACGCCCATCGCCGCCGTCACCGCCCAGGCTGAGCTGCTGGAGGCCGACAGGACCCCGGCGGCGCGGCGGGCGCGGGCCGAGCGGATCCGCGGCCGGCTGGCCGAGCTCGGGCGGCTGACGAACCAGCTCCTGGGCCACGCCATGGTCGTGTACCGCGCCGATACCGCCCCCCACGCCATCGTCGACCTGGGAGAGGTGGCGCGGAAGGCGCTCCGCGAAGGCGTGCCCCAGGCCCTGGACCGCGACCTGATCGTCACCTTCCACCCGCCATCCAGATCGATCCGCGTCCAGGGCGACGCGCTCAGCCTGCACGAGGGGCTCACCAACCTGGTCCACAACGCCGCGGTGCATGGCGCGCCGTCGCGGCTGGAGGTCAGAGTGGACGAGAGCGACGGCTGGGCGACGGTCAGCGTCTGGGACAATGGCCCCGGCATTCCGCGGGACACCTGGGCGGCGGCGGTGACCCCCTTCACCGCACCGCGTACCGGCCGCCCAGGCGCCGGCCTCGGCCTCTCCATCGTCCATGAGATCGCCACAGCCCACGGCGGGCGGCTCGAGTTCGACCTGCCGCCGGACGGCGGCTTCACCGTGCGGGTCAGCCTGCCGACGCCGGAGCGCCCGTGAGGCGGTTCGTGATCCTGGCCGTCGCCATGGCCGCCGTGTTCGCTGTCGGCTGGATGGTGATGCGGCCGCATGCGCCGAAGGCCCGCGCGCCCTACCCGCGGCCGGCCTACGGCGAACAGACCATCTTCCCCGCCTCGGCGCGGCCGGCCCGGCTGCTGACGATCGAGGCCGCCACCGACGTCAGCTTCATGCGGCCGTTCATTGAGGTGTTCCAGAAGGCCAATCCACAGGTGGCGGTGCAGTACGTCGACACCCTGTCGAGCGAACTCCTCGGCAACGCGCGCGCGGCCTGTCGCCGGCCCGGGGCGACCCCGGACCTCTACCTGAGCATCTCGACCGACCATCTTGTCGAGCTCGCCAACAGCGGCTGCGCCTCGCCGCTGCCGAAAGCCGTCGCTTCGCAGGCGCCGGACTGGGCGCAGTGGCGGCGCGAGGTGATCGCCTTCAGCCTGGAGCCCGCGGTCTTCGTCTACGACACCCGCCGCTTCTCGCCCCACACCGTGCCCCGCAGCCACCCGGACCTGATCGAGGCCATGCGGGCGGACCCGGAGGCCTGGCGGGGCCGCATCGGGACCTACGACATCGAGAAGTCCGGTCCCGGCTACAACTACGCCAGCTTCGACGCCCGCCAGGCGGCGATCTACGGTCGCCTGATCGAGAGCTTCGGGCGCAGCCAGGTGAAGTCGTACTGCTGCTCGAACCTGATGGTCGACGCCGTCCGCAACGGCGACATCGCCCTGGCCTACAATGTCCAGCTTTCCTACGCCTACGCCGGCCAGCGGCAGAGCCGACATGTCGGCGTGGTCCTGCCATCGGACTACCAGGCCATCCAGTCCCGCTCGGTGATGGTCAGCCGCGATGCGCGCAACAGGGCCGACGCGGTCGCCTTCGTCCAGGCCCTGCTGTCCCCGAGGGGCAAGGCGCTGGCGGAGGCCATGACCACGCCGCCGCCGAACGGCGTCACCATCGGCGCGGTCTCGGAGACCGAGCGCGCCGGCCAGATCGCGGTCAGTTCGTCGCAGCTCGCCCTGCGCGACGCGGCCCGGCGCGCGGCCTTCATCCAGGAATGGCGTCGCGCGACCCGCCCTCCCGAGGCCCCCTCGCCCTAGGCTCCGGCGCCGATCTGGTAGCCGAGGCCCCGGTGGGTGCGGATCTCCGCGCCCGAGCCCGCCAGCTTCGGCCGCAGCCGGGTGACGATGACCTCGATGGCGTTCTCGCTGGGCTCGGCCGAGAAGTCGAAGATCTGGTCCATGATGACACTCTTGCTCAGGATCTTGCCCTGGTTGGCGAGCAGCACCTCCAGCAGCGCCAGCTCCCGCCGCGTCAGGCCGACGGGCGCGCCGTGGATGGTCGCGGTCCGGGCGGCGCGGTCCAGCGCCACGCCCCGGCAGGCCAGGGTATTGGTGCGGTCGCCGCTCCGCCGGCGCAGCAGCGATCGGACCCGGGCTTCCAGTTCGCGGAAGTCGAACGGCTTCACCAGGTAGTCGTCCGCGCCGTCGTCCAGCACCTTGACCCGATCCTCGACCTCGGACCTCGCGGTCACCACCAGCACCGGCGTCGTGCTCTTGCGACTGCGCAGGCCGCGCAGTACGGCCACGCCGTCCATCTCGGGCAGCGTCAGGTCCAGCACCAACAGCTCATAGGCGGTATCGCGCAGCAGTCGGTCTGCGCCGCCGCCGTCCTGGGCCCAGTCCACGGCATGGCCCATGCGCTCGATGCAGGCCACCATCCCCTCGCCCAGATCGACGGTGTCTTCCACCACAAGCACCCGCAAGGCCGATTCCTTCCAATCGCACGCCGGCTCATTCCGCCCGCCAGTCCAGCAGAGGAACCGGTGGCGCGCCAGCGCTTCAGGGCTGTAAGGCAGGCGTCAGGTTGGTGTGCCAGCCTGACCGGAAGCCTGGCGGTTGGCGGCGGCGCACGACCGCCCGCGAGATCAGCGCACACGGGAGGCGATCGATGACCTTGAAGACCCTGGCCCTGGCGGGCGCGGCGAGCCTGTTCGTCGTCCTTCCCGGCGTGGCGTCGGCCCAAGCCACCTCGCCCGAGACCCTGGCGCCCGCCGGCCCGTACGCCCAGCACCTCACCACGCCCAGCCGCGCGAAAGCCGTCACGACCGGCCGCAAGATGATCGCCGACTATATGGCGCGACGCGGGGTCCCGGGCCTCTCCATCGCCGTCTCCGTCGATGGCGTGACCGTCTGGTCCGAGGGCTTCGGCCTGGCGGACGTCGAGCAGGGCGTCCCGGTGACGCCGGCCACCATGTTCCGCACCGGCAGCGTCGCCAAGCCCATGAGCATGTCGGTCGCCGCCGTCCTGCACGACCGCGGCAAGCTCGACTTCGACGCGCCCGTGCAGTCGCTGGTCCCAAGCTTCCCGGTGAAGAGCAAGCCGATCACCTTCCGCATGCTCGCCGGCATGCTGGGCGGCCTGCGCCACTATCGCCTGGGCAGCGACGACTTCTTCAACTCCACGAAATACGAGAACCTCCTGGACTACGTGGAGACCTACAAGAACGACCCCCTCGTCGCCGAGCCGGGGACCAAGTTCTTCTACTCGAGCCCCGGCACCAACCTGCAGGGGGCGATGACCCAGGCGGCGGGCGGCAAGCTGTTCCCCGACCTGGCGCAGGAACTAGTCTTCGAGCCGCTGGGCATGGTCCACACCGTCGCCGACCGGAACGAGGAGATCATCCCCTATCGCGTCCGCTACTACGAGCGCACGGGCGGAGAGCGCACCTATCGCATCCGCCAGTCATCCTGGGGGAACGGCGAGCGCGGCGTCCTGCTGAACGCGCCCTACAGCGACAACAGCAACAAGTTCGCCTCGGGCGGCTACCTGACCACGCCGGAAGACCTGGTGAAGTTCGGCAACGCCCATCTCAACCCGGGCTTCCTGAAGGCCGACACCCTGCGCCAGCTCTTCACCGAGCAGAAGACCGCCGACGGCAAGGGTACTGGCTATGGCATGAACTGGTTCCTCGACAAGGATAAGGCCGGCAACCCCGTCTACTGGCACTCCGGCTCGTCGGTCGGCGGCAACTCGATGCTGATCCTCTATCCGAACCAGAAGCTGGTGCTGGCCATGCAGACCAACCTCACGGACTCCAACCTCAAGGAGCTTCCCCGCGCCCTGGCCGACCTGTTCGTTCCCTGACCCAGGCTGAGCGGCCGCGACGCCGTGCGCCGCGGCCGTTGCATCTAGAACTCGGTCGACAGCGTCACTTGAACCGTCCGGCGCGGCCCCGGCCGGAACGAGGCCGGCGTGTTGATCGTGGTCGAGATCGTGCCGAGGTAGTCCTCGTCCAGCAGGTTGTCGACGTTGACCCGGGCCTGAAGCTGGACAGCAGAACGCCGCTACGCCAGCCGGCTACGGCTGGTGGCGGTGAAGTCAGAGCCGATGCCCACCCACTCGGCGCCCAGACGGGCAACAGCGTAATCGATGGACGCCCGACGGGCTATTTGGCCGCGACCGGGGCCAGGGCGCGCACCGCCTCGAGGACCGGCCGTGCCTCGGCCCGCACCAGCCAGTCGGGGCTGACATCCACGAACGCCGCCCGCCGATCCTGCCCGACGACCACGACGGTCGGCTGGGGCAGGTCCCAGGTCCCGGTCCCCGTGGTGTCGCCGATGAAGCTCCCCTTCAGGCGGCCGGCGAGCTGGGTCGCGGCGTTGGCCGTGTAGAGGATGCCCAACTTGCCGCCGAGCACGTTGTCCCGGTCGGTCGCCACCGGGAAGCTGAGGTCGTGGCGGCGCTTGATCTCCACCAGACGCTCGGGGACCTGTGGGCTGACCGCCACCAGCGTTGCGCCAAGCTCGCGCAGGCCAGGCGCCAGCTCGCGGTCGTAGTAGGGCAGCGCGATGTTGCAGGCCGGACAGCCGGCGAAGCGGAAGAAGAGGAGGACCGCGGGGCCCGTCGCCGTCAGGCTCTCCAGGGTGAGATGGCCGCCGTCGACCTCCTCCAGCGCGAAGTCCGGCAATGGATCCCCGGCGGCGATCCAGGAGGACGGATCGGCGGCCTCAACCAGCTCGCGCCGTTGATCGATGTTGAGCTGCAACTGGCCGGCGTCCCAGGTCCGCTCGCGTTCGGCGTGGAGTTCGCCCAGCAACTCGCGAAGGCTCTTGCCCATGGTCCAGCTCCTTGCGCCCTGGGCGCTTCCGGTCTCCCGGAGGGTGAACCTCGTTCGCACGGGCGGGACAATCGGGAAGTCTTCAAGTCACGCATTTGCGAGGCGCCACTTGCTCATCCGACCAGATGCCCGGCGTGTCCGCTTGGCTGATGCCCAGCGGCGTCGCCGAGGTCGCGTCCTCGCGGCGCGGCTTCGAGGCCTAAGCTCCGACGAGACGGCGGGGGATCGCGTAAGGCTGGCGTCGCCCAGGGCGGCGGCGGGCCAGCAGCGCCGCCTTCTGGGCGGCCTTGAGCGTCGAGTAGATCGTCGCCGACCCAGCCGTCCGCACCCATACCTCGCGCCCCGGCGTGTCGGCGGCCAGGTAGACGGGTTCATACCCGTTCCGCGCATCGACCAGGACGACCAGGGCGCCATCGATCAAACTGTCGTCGATCTCCGACAATGGCCCTGCTTCACATCTTGCCGGCGCCCACTGCCCGGCTTGTTCCCTTGCGAAAGGCCTCGATCGGCCATGGGTTCCAGGGTGGGTGGCGATCTCGGCCGACGCGCGACAGGCGGAAACGCGGCAATCCCGGAGGGAACATAGATGCCGCGCGCGCCAAACGCCGGGCGCGAGATCTATGCGCCATGCCGCCGTCGGAAGCCTGGAAACGCACAGCATTTCCGCGCCGTCCCCGTAGGATGTGGCCGATAGGGTGAGGCTTCGAACGCGAATGCTGAAGCGATCGGGATCGAAAAAGGGCGGGCGCGGATCTTCGGGGGGTCTCCTGTCCACCGCCCGACGGCGCGGAGCCGCCAGCGCGGCGGCCGTCCTGGTCGTCAGCCTCGCCGCGTCGTCGCCCGCCGGTGCGGCGACCGCGCCGGAGGCGCCCGTCCTGACGCAGCAGACCGTCCGGGTGGGCGACCGCACGCTGGCCTACGCCGCGGAGGTGGGCCGGATCCCCATCCGGGACGTGGAGACCGGGGAGCCCCACGGCTTCATGGGCTACATCGCATACCGGGTGCGCACCAAGGGGCCGCCGCGGCCTCTGACCTTCGTCTGGAACGGAGGCCCCGGGGCCGACTCGTCGACCCTGCACTTCGAGGTGGTCGGCCCAAAGCGGGGCGAAGGCGCCGGGCTGGTCGACAATGCCGAGACCTGGCTGGCTGACACTGACCTGGTGTTCGTGGATCCTATCGGCACGGGGTTCAGCCGACCGGCCAGGGCTGAGTATGCGCAGGAATTCTACAGCACCGTCGGCGACGTCGCCTCGGTGGCCGAGTTCGTGCGTAGCTGGCGGCTCCTGCATGGGGCCGAGGACGCGCCGATCTTCCTAGCGGGCGAAAGCTGGGGCGCCGGCCGCGCCGGGAGCGTCGGCTACGCGCTCCTGAAGCGCGGCGTGCCCGTGAAGGGCTTGGTCCTGATCTCCGGCGGTTCGGGCCTGCCCGCGGCCTACGGCGCCCCGGAGCTGCTCGCCGCCCTTCGCGTGGCCGACCTCGCGCCGGTCGCCCTGTTCCATGGCCGCCTGCCGCCGGAGCTGGGCCGCGATGCGGACGCCGCCCGACGGAACGCGGCGGCCTGGGCCAGGGAAACCTATGCGCCGGCGCTGGCCAGGGCCGCCAGCCTGTCAGAGGACGAGCGAAGCCGGATCGTCGGGGAGCTGTCGCGGCGCACGGGCATGCCGGCTGACCAGATCGACCGCAAGACCCTGGCCTTCGGGCCCCGCGCCTATCGCACCGCCCTGCTCGGCGAGCCCGCCAAGGTCCTGAACGTCTTCGACATGCGCAAGGTGGCCGACCCGCCGCGGGCCTTCAACCCCGCGATCCTGCGCTATCTGCGCGGCGCCCTCGCCTATCACACGGACCTGCCCTACCTCGGCGTCGAAGGCCTCCGGGACGGCTTCGCGCCCGGCGGCAAGCCGCCTGAGGGGCCGGGCGCTCGCTGGGACTACGCCACGGCTCCGGTGTCCGAAGCGGAAAGGGCGGCCGCGATGCAGGCCGCCATGGCGAGCGGCAGCGGACCGCCCCGCCTGGGCCCGCCGCTTCCGTCGACCGCCGAGGCCGTCGCGCTGAACCCGGACCTGAAGGTGCTGGTCGCCGCCGGCTCGTTCGATTCGCTGAACAGCTGCAGCAGCAACGGCGAGGTCGCCCGAAACCTGCCCACGCCCCTGAAGGGCGCGGTCACGTTCAAGTGCTACGAGGGCGGGCACATGTTCTACCGCGACCAGCCTTCGCGGTTGGCGTTCAGCCGGGACATCCGCGCATTGCTCGACGCCGCGAAGTGACCTCAGTCACGACATGCCGCCGGGCTCCGGCTCAGCGGGAGGCGTCGCGGATCAAGGCCCTCACGTCGTCCGCGAAGCTCGCGGCGGTGTCGCCGAGGTAGAGCATGTGGCCTGAGGCGTAGCGGCGGAGCATCAGGCGGTCGGCGGGGAGCTTGGCCTGCTCGACCGAATATTCCGCTGGGGCCGCGTGGGTGGTGAGGTCGTAGTAGCCCGACGCCACCATCACGCGGAGCTTCTCGTTGCGGCGCATGGCGACGGCTAGGTCCGTGGCAAAGCTCTGGCCCTCCGGGACGCCCTTGCGATCCCAGTTCCAGGAGGGCAGCAGGTCCTTCCAGACGATCGCGCCATACGGCCGGTCCATCTCGATCTTCAGGTCGTCGCTGACCATCTGATGGAAGGCGGCCACGAAGCCCGGAACGTAGCGGCCCATGGCCGGGTCGTCACCCACAGGGTCGTTGCCGCTGCCGGCCAACGGCAGGGTGTAGCGGCTGTCATAGGCGCCGACCTGGAGGCCCTGGTCGGCCAGAAGCTGGCGGCCGAAGGCGGCGTCCTGGACCGTCAGCGCCTTCTCGTAGGCCGAGACTGGCAGGCCGGTGTAGGCGGCCAGGCGGCCGGCCATGGCGGTGCGCTCGTCCGCGGTCAGCGTCCCGGCCTTGGCCCTTCTCAGCGCCTCGAGATAGTCGCCCTTGGCGAAGGCCTGCACCTCCTGGTGGAAGGTCTCCAGGTCGCGGCCCTTGCGGTCGATCTTGCGGTGGTACCAGGCGGTGTCGGCCATGGCGGGCAACGCCAGCGCCTGGCGCATCTCCGCCGCGCCGGCCTCGCCCGAGGCGTTGCGTGGCGCCAGCGTCGTGCCCAGCAGGATGACGCCGTTCAGCGTGATGCCCCGCATCACGCCCACGTAGAGCGGCCCGCCCATCAGCGCCCGGGGCAGCACCGCCGCGCGGACCGAACCGTAGCTCTCGCCCATCACGAACTTCGGCGCGTTCCAACGCTTGTGCTCAGTGAGCCAGAGCTCGATGAACTGGGAGACGGTATCGGCGTCCTCGTCGACGCCCCAGAAGTCGGCCGTGGTCCCCTTGCCCACTACCGTGGACCAGCCCGTGCCGACGGGGTCGATGAACACCAGGTCGGCCACGTCCAGCAGGCTGTAGGGATTGTCCGCCACGCCGAAGGGCGGGACGTTGGAGGGGTTCACCTCCCGGTCCAGCACCACCCGGCGCGGCCCCACCACCCCCATGTGCAGCCAGAGCGACGACGATCCTGGTCCGCCGTTGAACACGAACAGCACCGGCCGCCTGGGATCCGGCGGCCCGTCCTTGAGGTAGGTGAAGGAGAAGATCGAGCCGATCGGTTCGGCGGCGCGGTTGTAGAGGTAGGTTTCGCCGGCGATGGCCGTGTAGGGGATCTTCACGCCCTTCACCGTGATCGCCCGCTTGGTCACGAACCGCTTGGGCGCGGGCAGCGGCTCGACCGGACCGGGCGCCGTGGGCCGTGACATCGGGATCGAAAACGGCCCCGCGTTCGGCGGTGCGGCCGGCGTCTGGGCGAAGGCGGACGAGGCCGTCAGCGCCGTGGCGGCCAGGAAGGCGGCCAGCCTCACGCGGGCGGCGCCTTGGGCAGAACGGCCAGCAGGCGGTCGATATCGTTCATGTCGTTGAACACCCCGAGCGAGACGCGGAAGCGGTTGGCGCTGACGGTCAGTCGCAGATCGTTCTTGGCGAGGAGTTCGCCCAGCTTGGCGCGGGCGTCCTTCAGCGCGAAGGCCACCAGCGGCGTGCGGCTGCCGAGCGGTGTCATCGGCTGGTAGCCGCGGCGGCGCAGCTCGGTCTGGATCGCGACGGCCATGGGTTGGCGCCAAGCCTGGATATTGGCGACGCCAAGCTTCTGGATGAAGCCCAGGCTGTGCTCCAGCTGGACCACGCCGGTCCACGAGGTCGTGCCCATGGCGAACTTGCCCGCCGCCCCCTGGGCGTAGCCGTAGTCGGCGACGGTCTGGCCGGGTGGGTCGAAGGGGAAGACGTGGGTGACGAACCGGCCGCCGACCTGATGATAGCCCCACCAGGGCCGGGGGAGCTTCTCCTGCACCTCCCTGCGCACATAGAGGAAGCCCAGGCCGAAGTCGCCCATCAGCCACTTGTAGGAAGAGGTGGCCGCGAAATCGACGCCGGCGGCGCGTAGGTCCAGCGGGGTCGATCCCGCCCCGTGGACGATATCGGCATAGACATAGGCGCCGTGGGCGTGGGCCAGGTCGCAGACGGCCTTCAGGTCGTGCTCGAAGCCGTTGGTGGTCGAGACGTGGCTGATGGAGACCAGCCGGGTCTTGTCGTTCACCGCCGCGGCCATGGCCTGCATGTCGATGCGGCCCTCGGGCGTCATAGGCAGGGTGACCACGTCCATGCCCAGCTTGGCCAGCTCGCCGTAGGTGTAGAACGAGCCGAAGAAGTGCAGGGCGTCGGTGACGATCCGGCCGCCGCCCTCGGGGAAGCCCAGGGCCTTCAGCACCAGGTTCTCGCCCATGGTCGTGGACTGGATGAAGGTGAGTTCGTCCGGCGCCGCGCCGACCAGGGCGCCGAAGCCCGCGAGGACGATCTTCTCCTTGGCGTCTATGGAATAGCCGGCCCACAGGCCGTCGCGGGTCTTGTAGCGGAGGTATTCCTCCAGCGCGGCCTTCGCCCCCAGCGGCATCGGATGGGTGGAGCCGGCGTCGAGGTAGACGTACGGCATTTTCGCGAAGGCGGCCTTGGCCGGCAGCAGGACAGCGTCGATCGGCTGCGCCGTCGCGTCCGCGACCGCGGGCACGGCCGCCGCCCCGATGACCAGATCTCTGCGACTGAGCTTCATGAGCCCTCCCACCGCGGATGAGCCTAGGAGGTCAGGCGCGGATTATCTTTTCGTACTTCGGCGCCCGCAGCCCGTTCGCGGAATGGACTATTCAAACTCAGCGGAACTGCCGCGCCACCAGCGGCACGGCCATGGTGCTCTTCTGGGAGCCGAGCGTGACGATCGAGCGGACATCCACGACCCCCGGCAGCTTCAGCAGAACCGAGAAGATGAAGTCCTGGTACCAGGTCACGTCGGGGGCCAGGATCTTCATCATGATGTCCATCTCGCCGAAGACGGTCCAGCAGTCCTGGATCTCCGGGACGCTGTTGATCTGCCGGTAGAAGTCGGCGCGTTCGTCCTCGGTCAGGGTGGTCATCTTCACCTGGGCGAAGATCTGCATCTTGAAGCCGAGGCGCTCGGGGTCGACGAGGGCCACGATGCCCTTGATGTAGCCCTCCTCGCGCATCCGCTGGATCCTGCGCCAACAGGGCGACTGCGACAGCCCGACCCGCTCCGCCAGCTCGCCGGTCGACAGCGAAGCGTCCTTCTGCAGAAGCTCAAGGATCTTGACGTCGATAGCGTCCAGGCCGCTCGGCATAGATGTGTCTTTGATACGCGCCATGGACGCATAGCGGATGCGCCAAACTCGCCTGTCAAGGTTGACCTGTCCACACCGCCCCGAACTCGGTCTTCTGCACCCCGACGCTTCGCGTCAGAGCCTGCCGCCGGTCACCCAGGCGCGGATGTCGTCGGTGAAGGCCCTCAGCGAAGGCTCGTGGATATAGGCGACGTGCCCGCCCACGTACTGGCGCTGGAAGACCCGGTCGCGGGGCCAGTCGCTGCGCGTCACGAGATAGCGGGCCGGGCCGACCGTGGTGGTCAGGTCGTAGATCCCGGTCCCGATCATCAGGCGGAAGCGCGGGTTCGCCCGGAACGCCTCGGACAGCCGACTTTGATAGTCGTAGTCCAGGAACGGACCGCCCGGCCCGAGCGTGCCGTTCCACTCCCAGCTTCCGGCGCCGGGGGCCGCGCCGCGATACTCGCTCACCGGCCAGGTCACCCCGAGCTGACCCGACAGATGGTCGGCGATCGCCGGGCCGACAAGGCGCATGACCGGCGACATAGGATCCTCCGCGCGCGCACCCGGCTTGGCCGCCGGTCCCACGTAGCGGGCGTCGTAGGTCCCGAGGATCAGGCCGCGGTCCTTCAGGAGCTCCCGCGCGAAGGCGATCTTCGTGATCGCGAGGTCGTGCGCCAGATAGTAGTCGGCGCCGATGCCGGTCATCGCCCGCAGCTTCGCGGCGATCGCCTTGCGCCTTGCCGCCGGCAGGTCGTTTCCCTGCAGAAGGGCCTGCAGATACTCGCCCATGCCCCAGGCGTAGGCTTCGTCGACCACGGCGGTCATCGACTTGCCTTTCCAGGCGGGCGCCTTGCCATGGTAGGCGGCGATGGCGGCCAGGGCGGTGAGGTTCGTCGCGTAGGAGATCGCGTTCTGCGCCCGCTGGCTCGTCTCGATCATGTTCACGGCCTGGCCGAACAGGAAGACGCCGTCGAGCGGCATCACGCCGGCCAACTGACCGGCCATGACCGCGGCGCGGAGCGTGCCGTAGCTCTCGCCCGCCACATATTTCGGCGAGGCTTCCCGGCCGTTGGCCTTCGTCCAGGCCACGACGAAGTCCGACACCGACTGGGCGTCTCCGTTCACCGAGTAATAGTAGGGCAGCTTCGATCCCGGGAGCACCCGGCTGAAGCCCGTCTCCGCCGGGTCGACGAAGACCAAGTCGGCGACGTCCAGCACCGTCAGGTTATTGTCGACGACATGCTCGCCGAGCGAAGCGGCGGCGGGATCCTGCGCGATCGCCAGCCGCTTCGGCCCCAGGGCCAGCATGTGCAGGGTGCCCGAGGAGGCGCTCGGGCCGCCGTTGAACACGAACAAGACCGGCCGGCGCGCGGCCTCGGCGCCCTGCGCCACATAGGAGGTGCAGACGAAGCGAACGCCCGGCTGGCCGTCCGGCCCCGGCACGAACGTCTCGCCCACCGTCGCGAGGTAATCGACCTTGTGTCCGCTGAAGACCCCGGAGCCTCGCGTGACGAAGGGGCCGCCCGCCAGACCCTGCGCCCGGGCCGCGCCCGCGACGAGCGTGGTCAGCGCAGCCGCGGCCAGCAGCGTTCGTTTGGTGACGTGCGGCATCGCGCTCCCCTGTCGACCCGACCAAGCTAGAGGCCGCGCGCAGGATTTTCTTTGCAATCTGTCGCGATGCCGCCGGCGGCCCGGCATAGCCTATGCTGGCGCCCGATCCGCGGCGCATGGTCGTTGTCGCCGCGCATCGTGTCCACGCCGGGCGCGGGACCAGCCGTGACGGCGGCTTCGAGCGCCGCATGCAGACGGCCGAGCTGGCCTATATCCGCAGCTCCCGCGCCGCCCAGACGGTCCTGGCCGAGAACTACGTGGGCCTGCCCCTGACGTAGCGATGCGATGGGCCCCGGGCGCCATGGTCCTTGACGCTCCGCCTCCGGCGCGGCATCGCCGGCCTGACGGAGCTTTGCGATGAACCCCTTTCCCGACGACATCTTCACCGAGCCGGAGGATGTCGATCCCGACACCCTGGCCAATCTCGGTCCGCTCGCCCGGCTTGCGGGCGTTTGGGAGGGCCGCAAGGGCATCGACCTGAACCCGAAGGCGGACGGCCCGGAGCGGCGCGCCTATCTCGAGCGCATAGACCTGCAGCCGATCGACCCCCAGGCCAACGGGCCGCAGTTGCTCAGGGGCCTGCGCTACCACGTCCACATCAACACCGAGGAAGAGGACATCACCTTCCACGATCAGGTCGGCTATTGGCTGTGGGAGCCGGCGACCGGCCTGGTGATGCAAAGCCTCACCATTCCCCGCGGGCAGTCGCTGCTCGCCGGCGGCTCGGCCAAGCCCGACGGCAGCGGCCTGATCGTCAGCGCCCGGCGCGGCGACACCGAGTACGGCATCGTCTCGACCGCTTTCCTCGAGTACGCCTTCCGCACCGACTCCTACACGCTCGACGTCACCTTCAACGCCGACGGGAGCTGGAGCTACGTCTCCGACACCATGCTCACGGTGCGCGGCCAGGCCGAGCCTTTCCGCCATCTCGACCGCAACACCCTGGTGAGGGTGGCCGAGCCCGCGCCCAATCCGCTGGCCGTGATCACAAGGGCCAAGGCGTCCACCACCTGATCGGCGTCGATCCGGACCCCAAAGAGCGCTGGCCCTTCGCGGGAACGACGGGCGCTCCACGGCCTGAGCCGATGGTGGGTCATCGGCGGCTCCGGTCGACGGGACAGGGATAGGCGCGCTCCAGGGCGAAGCGCACGAAGTCGGCGGCCCCGATCCCTTTGCCGGTCGCGGCAAAGCGGGCGTACCGCATGACCGCGTCGACGGCGGCCTTTGGGGTGAGATCGGCCGGCGGACAGACCGTGGCCGGCCGGCGGCCGGGAACTCGGGCCAGCAGCTGGTCCACCGCTCCGGTGACATAGCCCAGGCAAAGCGCCCGTGGACCCTCCGCCTCCGGCCCGTCGGCCGAACAGATCGCCGCGAGCTGGGCGGCGTCCACGAAGCCGGGATGGGTGGGGACCGGCGGCGGCAGGGCGGTCACGACGGTCAAGGCCATCAGCCAGAGCATCGCGCCCTCCCCGTCCGCCCGGAATGGTCTCGCCGCGGCGGCGACAGGACCTTCGACACCGCGCCTAGGCGGGCTTCTTGCGCCCGAGGCCCAGCATGGTGATCACCGCCGCAGCGGCCGACAGGGCGGCGGCGGCCGTGGCGATCGGGTGGGCCTTGGCCTCCTGCAGCGCCTTCTGGGCCAGGTGCTTCGCCTCCGGCGGGGTCTTCTCGGCGAGGGCCTCGGCGGCCTGGCGCAGCGCCTGGGTGGCCTGGGCCACAGCCTTCTCCGCGTCGTCGCTCAGGCCGTCCGCGGCCTGGCGCAGGGTCTTGGCGACATCCTCGAGGGTGTCTTCGAGTTCGTGCTTCACCTTGCGGGTCAGGGATTTCGACATGGGAGGTCTCCAGCTTGGATGCGAACGGGTTCTTGAAAGCGAGACCGTCAGACTGCGGCCTTGGCGGGCGTCGCGCCTTGACCGGCGTCAATCGCCCCGCCGACGGCCACCGACCGCGCCAGCTCCTCGATCATCGCCTCGCGAGCCGCATCGCTCGGCAGGGCTTCGAGCCGCGCGTTGAGGTCGATTATCAGGCGCGCCCGGGCGTTGTGCCAGTCCGGGCGCGCGGCGGCGTCCGCAAGGATGCGAGCTTCGCCGGGCTGGGCGGTGGCCGCGGCCTTGGTCAGGCGGTAGCGATCGTCGAGCGCGGGGATCGCCAGCCGCTCCGCCGGGAATCCGGACTTGGCCAGCGCATCGCGTAGCCCCTCCAGCCCCTCCGGTTCCCCGTGCGCGAGGAATACGGTCCCAGCGACCGGCTGGCGGGCCTTGGCCCAGGCCACGAGGCCGGTCTGGTCGGCGTGGCCCGAGTAGATGTCGAGCGACCGCACGCGGGCCCTTACGGAGATGTCCTCTCCCTGGATGCGCACCGACCTCGCCCCTTCGGCCAGGTAGCGGCCCAGCGTGCCAGTGGCCTGGAAACCGGGCAGCAGGACGGTGGCGTCCTGCCGCCACAGGAGCCGTTTCAGGTGCTTGCGCACCCGTCCGGCGTCGCACATGCCGCTGGCCGCCAGGATGATGTGCCAGCCGCGCAGGCGCTCCAGGCGGTCGCTCTCCCAGGGCTCCCGCAGGAACATCAGTCGGCCGCTGTGCCGGAGATCCTCGAAGGGATTGCGCTCCAGCACCGGGCTCCATCCCCGCTTGCGGAACACCTCGGTCGCCTCGATCGCCAGCGGCGAGTCCAGGAAGATGTCGGCCTCGGGAATCTCGCCTTCGCGCGTGAGGATCTGCAGGTCGGCGAGCAGTTCCTGCGAACGCTCCACGGCGAAGGCCGGGATCAGCAACGGCCCGCCGGCCTTCTGGGCCTCGCGCAGTTCGCGGGCGAGCAGGCGGCGGCGGGAGGCGGGATCGAGCGGCGTCCGGGGCCGGGCGCCGTAGGTCGACTCGATCACCATGTAGTCCACGCCTGTCGGGCCCTGGGGGTCCGGGAGGAAGTCACGCCCGCCGGGACCCAGGTCGCCGGAGAACAACAGCGTCACGGGCCCTTCATCGGTCTCCACCCGCACCTCGATGGAGGCGGAGCCCAGGATGTGGCCGGCTTCCCAGTAGCGGGCGGTGATCCCGGGGGCGACCTGGACCTCGCGGCCCAGCTTGACCGGCCGGAAGAGCTCCAGCGTGCGCTTGGCGTCGCGCACGGTGTAGATTGGCTCGACGGGTTCGCGACCGCGCTGCTGGTTGCGGCGGTTGAGGTGGCGGACTTCGCTCTCCTGGATGTCGCCGGCGTCCGGCAACATCACCGCGCAGAGGTCGCGGGTCCCCGCGGTCGCCAGGATCGGACCCTTGAAGCCCGCGCGCATGAGCTTCGGCAGCAGCCCGGAGTGGTCGATGTGGGCATGGGTCAGCAGGACCGCGTCGATCTCGGCCGCGTTGAACGGGAAGCGTTCGTAGTTCAGCGCCTTCAGGGTCTTCGAGCCCTGGAACATGCCGCAGTCGATGAGCACGCTGGCCTTGTCCGTGGTCAGGCGGGCGCAGAAGCCGGTGACGCAGCCGGCGGCGCCGTGGAACGTGAGATCGAAGGCCATCGCGGAATCCGTCTGCCAAGGTGCGAACGGATCCTCGCCTCAGCTCGTCACGGCCGCCGTGAGCGAGATCAAATGGCCGCGCGCCGCCCGGATGCACGGCCGAGGCCCCGCTGAAGCTTCGGTGGCGGACCGTCCTTGGCGTTCTGCGGCGCCAGCAGGCGCTCCAGCCCGGCATAGAAGTACCCGACCTCGACCCCGAGCGCGTGCGCGATGCGCCCGATCATTCCCGCCGACATCCTGTTTGCGGCGGATTCGTACTTCTGGACCTGCTGGAAGCGGACGCCGATCCGGGCCGCGAGTTGCTGCTGGGTCAGGGCAAGGAGTCGGCGGCGGCGGCGCAGCCGCAGACCCAGCTGGCGGTCGATCTCGTCGCACATCGCCAGCGCCTGTCACCCACCCGCCGCGTTCGGCGACCAGGTCCGCGCCCGCGCCTGGCTCAGGCAGCGCCGCAGGGTCTCGGCGTCGTCGAGGGCGCGATCATGAGGATCCGTCACGTCGACCCGGCGCGCGACCTCCGACGGAAGCGCCAGCCTCAGCAGTCCCAGCGCCCGCGGCGGTCCCATGAGCGCGAGCCGCTCGAACTCGCCGCGTGAGGCCGCGAGCGCCAAGCGGGTCGCGATCCGGCGGAAAAAACGAAGGTGGGACTCGTGCTCCGCGCGGTTGTCCAGCCCGTGGTGACGGCGTTCGGCGGCGTTCGCGGACACCGAGCACTCCGGCAACGCTCGCAACGGCCCTCCGCGCACGCGTTCCGAGAACACCCGTGCCTCAACCGCATCCGCGGCCACGATCCAGGTCACGCCGCCTTCGTCCATCTCGCCCTCCAGTTTCCGAATACCGAGTATGGGCGGGCCGACGCCTCCTTCTGTGACGCAGATCAATTCCGGGCCCCTGTCGCCTCCGTGCTGCTACTTAGGGGACGCTCCCAAATGTCCCCGCGAGGCGGCGAGGCTTAGTCAGTGGGTCATCGAAATGGAGCCCGCGATGACCCTGGCCTATCCCCTGACGGATCCCCGCACCGCCCGCCCCACGTCGGCCTTGGCCGATGCGTTCGAGCGCCACGGCGTGCGCATGATCTACGCCCGCAACGAAGAGATCTACGCCCAGGACGACGAGGTGGAACTGCTCTACCGGGTCGTGAAGGGTGTGGTGCGCACCAGCCGGCTGACCGTCGACGGTCGCCGTCAGGTGGGCGACTTCTACTACGCCGGCGACATCTTCGGCCTGGAGCCGGGTCCCGATCACCGCTTCGCCGCGGAAGCCCTGGACGACTGCGAAATCCTGGTGGTCCGCCGCAGCGCCGTGCGCGCCTTCGCCGGCGACGCCGCCCTGGATCGCGCCATCCTTGAGGCCCAGCGCCTGGAGATGGAGCGCCTGCAGGAGCACGTGGTGATGCTCGGCCGCAAGAGCGCCCGCGAGCGGGTCGCCAGCTTCCTGATGTCGATCGCCCAGCGGCAGTCCGACGAACACGCCGACCTCGCCATGGGCCGGCAGGACATGGCCGACTACCTCGGCCTCACCATCGAGACGGTGTCGCGCATGCTCACCCAGCTGCAGGGCGACGCCATCGTCGAATTCCCTTCGTCGCGTCGCTTCCAGGTCCGGAAGTGGACCGCGCTCGAGGCGCTCGCCGCGTAGGGCGGGCCAACACCTGTGCGGCCGCAGGCTTCAAGCCGGCCGCGACCTGGCAATGGAGCCCTCCCATGACCAAGACAATGGAACGGGTCGCGACCGAAGTCGTCGTCCGCCCCGACACCTACAAGACCATCCTCGTCCACGCCGAGCCTGGCATCGCCGCCACCCATCGCGTCGAGGTGGCCGCTCGGTTGGCCCGCGACCTGGATGCGCGCCTGATTGGGCTGGGGGCCGAAACCTACGAACCGATCGTCACCTCCGATCCCTATTCCGGCTACGCCAGCGGCGAGCTGATCGCGATGCTCCAGGAGCAGGTCGCCCGACGCCTGACGGAGGCCGAGACCGCGTTCCGGCGCGACGCGGCCGGCGCCAGCATCGACTGGCGCAGCGTTCAGGACTATCCGAGCCGCGCCCTGGTCCAGGCGGCGCGCACCTGCGACCTGATCGTGGTGAGCCCGAAGGAAAGCGGCGACACGACCCGGGCGACGGACGCCGCGGACGTGGTGATGAGCGCCGGCCGGCCGGTCCTGATCGTGCCCGAGGACCGCCACCATCTGCGCGCCATGGGCGTGGTCGTGGCGTGGAAGGACACCCGGGAATGCCGCCGCGCCCTGGACGACGCCATGCCGCTGCTGCAGCGCGCCGAGGATGTGATCGTGCATGCCGTCTGCAAGGCCGACGAAGCCGACCGGATGGTGTTCGAGGTCGACGACGTGGTCGAGAACCTCAAGCGGCACGGCGTCGAGGCGCGCGGGCTGGTCACCAGCGTGGCCCCCGAAGGCGTCACCCAGGAGATCGAGCGGGTCGCCCAGCTCAACAACGCCGACCTGATCGTCTGCGGCGCCTACGGCCATAGCCGTCTGCGCGAGTGGGCCTTCGGCGGGGTCACCGACGACCTGATGCACCGCCCGACCTGCTTCGTGCTGATGAGCCACTGATCGTCGCCAGGATGCGGGGCCGGCGACGGCCCCGCGCCGCAGGCCGTTCGCCGAGGAGCCCGCCATGCCCGCCTTGAGATCGATCGCCGGCGTCGGCGCGGCGCTTCTGCTGTCGGCGTGCGCCACCTCGACCGCGCCAGCCGGGCCTGACTGGTCGTCGGTCCCGCCTTTGCCGACCCTCGATTCCGTTCAGCAGCGCGGCCACGACCTCGCGGTTCGCCGCTGTTCGGGCTGCCATGCCGTGGGCCTCGACGACGGCGACGCCCGCGACGGGCCGGCCTTCTACAAGCTGGCCCGCCGCTACAACGCCCTGCAGCTCGAGCGCCGCTTCGCCGAGGTGTCGCAGCACGGCTTCGACCGGATGCCGTCCATTCCCTTCACAAGGGGCGAAGCCGAAGACCTGATCGCCTACTTCGACAGCCTTCACGGCAACTGAGCCCGAGGACCCCGCCATGGCCTACTGCGACCTGTTGCTCACGGCCCTGACCTACCCGGACGCGACGCCGGACCGCGCCCTGCGGAGCGGCGTCGCCCTGGCCAAACGGTTGGGCGGCGAGCTCACATTGCTCACCGTGCAGGTAGACATCCCCGAGCTGCACAATCCGCTTGCCAACGCCCTCCTGCGCCTGGACCAGCTCAGCCAGCTCGAGGAGGCGCGCAGCGCGGCGACGGCGCGGCTCGAGGCGGTCTGCGCGCGGATCGCCGCCGCCGACGCCGGGACCCAGATCCGCACCGAGACGGTGACGGCCCGCCTCTACGAGGAAGCCGAGACCATCGCGCGGGCGGCGCGCACCCGAGACGCGACGCTAGTGCCGATCGGCCCTGCGGTGCTGGCCGATCGCGCTCTGGCCGAGACGGTCCTCTTCGGATCCGGGCGTCCAGTGCTGGTCTATCCCGAGGGCCAGGAGATCGCGCCGGCCGATCGGTTCGGCACGGTGGCCATCGCCTGGGACGGTGGGGCCCGCGCCGCGCGCGCCGTGGCCGACGCCCTGCCGATCCTGCGGCGCGCCAGGGACGTGCGGATCTTCATCGCCCTGGGAGACAAGCCGCAGGCGGTGAAGGGCGCGGCGCACGACCTCGTCCGCCATCTGTCGGCCCATGGTGTGAGCGCCTCGGTGGACGAGCGCCTGGCGCACGACGAATCCATCGGCCACCGTCTCGCCGACTATGCCGCCGCTACCCAGCTCGACCTCCTGGTGATGGGCGGCTTCGGCCACGCCCGCGTCCGCGAGTTCGTACTCGGCGGCGCGACCGACGCCATGCTCGAGGCCCCTCCATGTCCCGTGCTGATGTCGCATTGAGCTCGCAGCCGGCGATCCTGCCGCGGATGCGGGCCCGGGCCCGCGGCTTCGGCGCTCCGCTGCAGCTCGCGGTGCTCGTGGTCGCGGGGCTGCTGGTCTGGCGGCTGGCCGACGTCCTGCTGCTGGCCTTCGGCGCGATTCTGGTCGCGGTCCTGCTGAATGCGCTGTCCGAGCCGCTCACCATCCGCCTGCGCTGGCCCCGGCCGCTGGCCCTGGCGCTCGCCGTGGCCGGCCTGACCGTCGCGATCGGCGGCGCCGTATGGCTGTTCGGGCAACAAATCGCCGTCCAGGTCGCCACGCTCGGCGAGCTGGTGCCAAAGGCGTGGAGCGCTCTGCAGGCGCCGCTGTCCACCTCGCCTCTGGGCGCCTATGTCCTGGACGACCTGCAGCGCTTGCGTCACGCGGATGGGCTGGTGGTGCAAACAGCGTCGCGGCTGATCCAGGGGTCGGCGAGCACCGCCGCCGCCACGGTGATCGTGCTGTTCAGCGGCCTCTACCTCGCCTTCCATCCGGCCACCTATCTGCGTGGGGCCCTGCACCTCATCCCGCCCCCGCGCCGGGCGCGGGCCGGCCAGGTTCTGGCCGCCTGCGGCGAGGCCCTGAACCGATGGCTGCTCGGACAGTTGGCCTCCATGTTCCTGGTCGGCGGGTCGGTCGGCCTCGGCCTCTGGTGGGCCGGCGTCCCCTCGCCGCTGGCGCTGGGCGTGCTGGCGGGCCTGGCCCAGTTCGTGCCGGTGGTCGGTCCCTGGGCCGCCACACTTCCCGGACTGATCGTCGCCGCCGCCCAGGGTCCGCAGACCCTGGCCTGGGCGGCGGCCATCTACCTGGGCGCCTCGCAGTTCGAGGCCAATGTCGTGACCCCCCTGCTTCTGCGCCAGATGGTGGAGCTCCCCATGGGGCTGACCCTGTTCGCCGTCCTGGCCATGGGCGTGCTGCTCGGCCCACTGGGCGTGCTCTTCGCCACGCCGCTCGCGGTGGTCGCCTACGTCGTGGTCCGCCACCTGTATGTGGAGGACGTCCTCGGCGACCGCCTCCTCCATCCCCAAGCCTCCGGAGGGGTCGCATGACCGCGACCGACGCCATGGAATTCCGCGCCCTCGTCAACCTGCATCCCGACCGCCGGCGTCCGGCGCTCGCGGCGGGGGTCGGATTGATCCTGCTGGCCGGCGCCGCCATCGCCTTCCCCGCGGAGACGACCCTGTTGGTTGGCGCCGCAGGGGGCTGGCTGTTGTGGCTCGCAGGCGCCCTCATGCTGGGCGGCGCCCTGCTGATGTTCAATGGCTGGCTGCGGTGGCTGGGGGTGGCCGCCTCGCTCGCCGCCGTGGGGCTCGGCGCTTACCTGACCTTCCACCCCACGGCCGGGGCGCTCGCCACGGCCCTGATGCTTGCCGCGGCCCTGGTCATGGACGGCAGCTTCCAGCTCGCTGCGGCCCTGCACTTGCGCCCGCTGGTCGCGTGGCGGTGGCTGCTGGCCTCGGCCATGACCAGCCTGGCGAGCGCCGGATTGCTCGCGGCCGGCCTGCCGGAGCGGTCGCCCCAGGCCATCGCGATCCTGCTGTGCGCCGCCTTCGCCACGAGCGGCGCGGCGCTCGTGGCCACCAGCTTCGCCCGTCCTGCGCCCCGACGCTGACGACGTCTGTCCTACGAATAGGCCGAACCCCGCCTTGCCACAGAGAACCTTCGGACCTACCGCTACGGCCATGCCATTGGCCCCAACCTTGAGTAGCGGCGCGCCCGCCCGGTTCGGGTGGCTTGCCGGCTATGCCATCGCCATCGCGGCCACGCTGGCCTGCGCGGCGCTTCGGCTTCTTTTCGATCCTTACTTCCACGACGACCTCGTGTTCCTGCTGTTCGTCCCGGCCCTGCTCGCGAGCGGGGCGCTCGGGGGCGTGGGCCCTACGCTGTTCGCGGGCGCCCTCTCGATCGCCCTGAGCCTCGCCTTCATCGGCTTCCCGACCACGTACGACCCGGAGCTGTTCGTGCGCGGCGGCGTCTTCGTCGCCCTGACGATCGCGATCGGCTTTGTGGGCTCGCGGATGCTGCGCGACACCCGCGAGATCCGTCGGTTCGTCGCCGACCTCCAGGCCCGCGAGGCCCACCTGCAGTCGATCCTCGACACGGTGCCGGACGCCATGATCGTCATCGACGAGCGTGGGGTCATGCAGTCGTTCTCCAGCGCGGCGGAGCGTCAGTTCGGCTGGACCGCGGCGGAGGTCATTGGCCGCAACGTCAGCATGCTCATGCCGGACCCCTACCGCACCCAGCACGACGCCTACCTGCTCCGCTATCTGACCACCGGCGAGCGACGGATCATCGGCATCGGCCGCGTCGTCGTCGGCGAGCGGAAGGACGGCTCGACCTTCCCGATGGAGCTCTCGGTGGGCGAGATGCGCTCCGGCGAGCAACGCTATTTCACCGGCTTCGTGCGTGACCTCAGCGAACGGCAGCAGGCCGAGCGCCGGCTGCAGGACGTCCAGAGCGAGCTTGTCCACGTAGGCCGCCTCACCGCGCTGGGCGAAATGGCCTCCGCCCTCGCCCACGAGCTCAACCAGCCGCTGACAGCGGCCGCCAATTTCATGAAGGGATGCCTCGTGCTCCTGAAGCGCGAGCCGACCGACAAGGCGCGCCTCGAGGACATGATCAGCCAGGGCGCCGACCAGGCGCTCCGAGCCGGCCAGATCATCCGCCGGCTCCGCGACTTCGTCTCGAAGGGCGAGGCCGATCGGAGCATCGAGAGCCTGCCGCAACTCCTCGAGGAAGCCGGCGCGCTGGCCATGGTGGGCGCCAAGGAGAAGAGCGTGCGCCTGCGCTATTCGATCGACCCGCGCGTGAGCCTCGTCCTGGCGGACAAGGTGCAGATCCAGCAGGTCGCGCTCAACCTGATCCGCAACGCGGTGGAGGCCATGGACGAGGCTCCGCGCCGGGACCTGGTGGTGGGCGCCGTGCCGGCGGCCGACGACATGGTCGAGGTATATGTGAGTGACACGGGCCACGGCCTCAGTCCGAAAGTGGCGGAACAGCTATTCCAGCCCTTCATGACCACCAAGGCGCAGGGTATGGGAATCGGGTTGTCGATCTCGCGAACCATCATCGAGGCGCACGGCGGCCGGATCTGGGTCGAGTCCAACGCCGACGGCGGGGCGACTTTCCGCTTCACGCTGCCGGCGGTCCGAGAGGAGGAATTGACGGATCATGAGTGAGCCCACCGTCCATCTGATCGACGACGACGAGCCGGTGCGGGTCTCGTTGGGCTTCGTCCTGGAGATGGCCGACCTGCCGGCGAAGACCTACGCCTCGGCGCAGGAGTTCCTCGCCGTCGCCGAAGGCCTCACCGAAGGCTGCATCATCACCGACGTACGGATGCCGGAGATGAGCGGCCTGGAATTGATCCGGCGCCTGCGGGAGCGGGGCGTGACCCTGCCCGTGATCGTCATTACCGGTCACGGCGACGTGCCCCTGGCGGTAGAGGCGATGCGCGCGGGGGTCGTCGACTTCATCGAGAAGCCCTTCGACGATGAGGTCCTGCTTCGCGCCGTGCGCTCGGCCCTCGACGCCCAGGTCCGTACGGACGAGCAGAACATCGAGCGGCAACGTTTCGAACAGATGCTCTCGACCTTGTCCGGCCGCGAGAAGGACGTCCTGCGCGGGGTCGTCGCCGGCAAGATGAACAAGGTGATCGCCTACGAGCTCGGGATCAGCCCGCGCACCGTGGAAGTCTACCGCGCCAACGTCATGAACAAGACCCAGGCGAACGGGCTCTCGGAGCTGGTCCGCATCGCCCTCCTCGCCGGTTTCTGAACGGCGTTGCGCGAGATCAAGGCGCGGACCCCAGGGCCGTGCGACGCTTGCGTCATGGATCAGCGCCTCCCCAGCCGGCCTCCCGTGGTGTTCGTCGTCGACGATGACGCCGCGGTTCGACGCGCGCTGGAGTTCGCCCTCGACCTTGAGGGCTTCGCGGTCGAGACCTTCGACTCCGGCGAGGCCCTGTTGCTGCGCCTCCCCCCGGAAGGACCCGGCTGTCTGGTGCTGGACGAGCGCCTGCCCGGCGTCTCCGGGCTCGCCACCCTGCGCCAGCTACGCGACCGTCAGGTCGACATGCCCGCCATCCTGGTGACCAGTCACCCCAACGCCCCGCTGCGCGAAGCCGCGGCCCGCGCCGGAACTCCGATCCTGGAGAAACCCCTGCTAGGGGAAACCCTGGTCGCCGCCATCCACCGGCTGCTCGAGCCGAACACCCGGCCGGGCGCCTAGCGCCCGCCCTTAAGACGGAATCAATCGGAGGGGCAAGAAGCCACCATCTCGTTGATTCTTAGCTGGATCCGGGCTGTCAGACCGCCTTCTGCATCGGCGGATTGCGCCTTAGCGCGCGGTGAGATCCGCGATCAGGGTCCCGCGGCTCGCGGCCAGTCCCATGCGCAGGCTGCGGCCGATCATCCGGGACTTCTCGATGAAGAGCTCCGCGGCCGCCGGCGGGCAGATGTCGCGGGCAGTGCGCTCGAAGAGGTCCAGCCAGAGCGCGAAGTGCTCGTCCAGCACACCCGGCGCCTGCGCGTGGGCGGCCATGGGCGAGCCCTTGAAACGACCGGTCATCAGCAGGACCGAGGACCAGAAGTCGCAGAGCTTGGCGAGGTGCTCGTCCCAGTCCTCTACGGCGGCCTCGAAGACCGGCCCCAGCGCCGGGTCCTTTCGCACGCGGCCATAGAACGCATGGACCTGGCGGGCGATCAACGCCTCATCGACCCCGGCGGCGACGCCGGGGCCGATGCGCAGTTTCGGGGTTTCGGCGTCGCTCACGCCGCGTCGCGCCAGTGGGGCTGGAGCTGTTCATGCGGCCATACCGCGGGGATCTTCACCGGCTCGACAAGGCCGGCCAGCTCGTTGGCGAAGCCATGGTTGACGTCGCGATGGTGGGCCTCGTCGGCGCGGACCACCTCGACCACGTCGCGGAGCGTCGCATCCATGGGCAGGTTCCAGTAGCGGATCGCCAGGGTCGGCGCGGGCACGTTGGGCGAGCGGCCTTCGTCGATCTCGGCCAGGTAGTGAGTGTAGCTGATCACCGCCTCTTCCTCGAAATAGCCGACCACCCGGTGCGCCGTCTTCGGCGAGATCAGGTAGAGGCCGAAGAAGAACAGGTAGAAGACCCACTGGGCGGCGACGACCACGAAGCGCTCGAACGCCGTCGGCTTGGCGACCTCGATGAAGGTCATCAGGTGCATGCGCTCGTTCTCGGCCTCGTCCATCAGGGTCTTGATCCAGCCCTTGTCGTCGCACATCCGGCGCAGGCACTTCAGGTGGTTCAAGGTCGCGCCCACCATCCCAGGCACGGCGGCCACCGTCTCCAGCACGACGGCCCGGTGGCCGTAACGCCTGGCGAAGAAGGTGTCGGCGCAGAACCGCAAGGCCTTGACGAAGCCGAAGGCCACCCGGTCCGAGAGACCGCGGGGCTGGTAGTGGACAGAGAGGTCGGCAGACGGGCCGGACATGGCGAGAAGCCTTTCAAACTGTGCGGGAAAGATCCCGCGCTGACCCGGTCTGAATAGCCAATCGTCCGCCGCGGCTACATTCGGGAGCGTCCCCTAAGTAGCGATCCGGATGGGCGAGCCCTCGGTCAGGCCGCGACGTCCAGCCTGTTCAGCTTGCACAGGCTCCACAGTCGGCCCAGCGCGTCGGTGAGTTCATCCATCATGCCGTCGGTGTGTCCGGGGGACGGGGTGAAGCGCAGGCGTTCGGTGCCGCGGGGCACGGTGGGGTAGTTGATGGGCTGGACGTAGATGCCGTGGTCTTCCAGCAGGATGTCGGAGATCAGCTTGCAGTGGACGGCGTCGCCCACCAGCACCGGCACGATGTGGCTGACGCTGGGCATTACCGGCAGCCCGGCCTTGGTCAGGCGCTGCTTCAGGGCCGCGGCGCGCTCCTGGTGGGCCACGCGGATCTCGTTGTGGGCCTTCAGGTAGCGGATCGAGGCCACCGCGCCGGCCGCCAGGGCCGGCGGCAGCGAGGTGGTGAAGATGAAGCCGTCGGCGTAGCTGCGGATCGCGTCGCAGATCACCGCGTCGGCCGCGATGTAGCCGCCCATGACGCCGAACGCCTTGCCGAGCGTGCCCTCGACGATGTCGATCTGGTCCATGACCCCGTCACGCTCGGCCACGCCGGCCCCGCGGGGGCCGTACATGCCCAC
>NZ_SCVD01000021.1 GCF_004297125.1 Phenylobacterium sp.
CCAGCAGATGCTGGCGCGGCTGGCCGAGCTGGATCTCGTGGCCGCCGAGGCCGCGCACGCCAGCTACCTGGCCGCCATCGACACGCCCGAGGAGGCCGAGAAGGGCCGCACCTACCAGCGCATGGGCCGCTCGCTGCGCCAGTCCCTGGCCCTGCACGAACGGTTCGACCGCTCCGCCGCCCGCGAGGCGCGCGAGGAAGCCCAGGAGGCCCGCCGCGCGGCGATGCTCGACCCGCCGCCGCCGGAGGAACCCCGGCGCACGTTCCCGCGCGATATCGAGGCCGCCAACCGGCGCGCCGACGAGCTGCGCACGGCCGTCCGCCGGGTCATCTGGACCGAGGGGTTCGAGAAGAGCGAGCTGGAGGCCGAGCAGCAGCTCGAGGGCGAACTCTATCGCCGCCTGGAAGACTGGCTGATCGACGAGCGCTGCGAGGACGCCTTCGTCACCCGCGACCTCGACGAACACGTGGCCGACATCTGCGCCGAGATGGATCTCGACCCCGACAACGTCGCCCGCTGGCGCGACCTGCCCGACCCCGACGTCGAGGTGCTCAAGAGCTGGCTGGAAGACCTGAAGGGCTACGCCGAACCGCCCTGGAAGAGTTCGGGCTAGACGCCCGCCACGACCCTCCCGGTTTTGAAAGGGAAAGGCCGGAACCTACCCCTGGATCGTCATCTGCGTCTGGATCACCAGGGCGAGCAGCTTGCCGTCCGCATTGGTGATCCGGGTCTGCCAGACCGAGGAGCGGCGCCCCACGTGCAGCGGCGTCGCCTCGCCCTCTATGGTCGCCCCCACCGGCGCGCTCCCTAGGAAGTTGGTCTTGCTCTCGAGCGTCGTGGTGCGCGCGCCCTCGGCCAGGTTCATCACCCCGCCGATGGCGCCCAGTGCGTCGGCGAAGGCCATGTAGGCGCCGCCGTGCAGGATGCCGCCCGCGGTGCAGAGGTCTTCGCGCACCGTCAGGCGCCCGCGCACCCGCGCCTTCGTGCGCTCCACGATCTCGACGCCCATCAGGTTGGAAAACGGCATGCCGGTGTCGGTCACGGTGCGAACCTCCTCGGTTTCTCCATCGAATAGGCCGCCGGCCTGCGCGCGGCCATGACCTGGCAGGTCATGGATTTCGCGGAGGCCGACTTCCGCCAGCCAGTTCGCAGCCTATCTGATGGAAGGTTCAGCATCGCTCAGTTGCCTTGGCTGGCGCCAGGGCGTAACGGGACGCTCCCTCAAGTTCTAGGAGACGACCAATGGGTTACCGGGTCGCCGTTGTTGGCGCCACGGGCAACGTGGGCCGTGAAATGCTCAACATCCTCGAGGAAGTGAAATTCCCCGTGGACAGGATTCACGCCATCGCGTCCCGCAAATCCATCGGCCTCGAAGTCTCGTTCGGCGAGAAGATCGTCAAGTGCGAGGACATCGCGCAGTTCGACTTCTCCACCGTCGACCTGGTGCTGATGAGCGTGTCCGGAACCTTCTCCAAGGAATGGTCGCCGAAGATCGGCGCCGCCGGCCCCATCGTCATCGACAATTCCTCGGCGTTCCGCATGGACCCCGACGTGCCGCTGGTCGTGCCCGAGGTGAACCCCGACGACGTCGAGTGGGCGAACAAGAAGAACATCATCGCCAACCCGAACTGCTCGACCGCCCAGCTGGTGGTGGCGCTGAAGCCGCTGCACGACCGCGCGCGGATCAAGCGGGTGGTGGTCTCGACCTACCAGTCGGTCTCCGGCGCCGGCAAGGAAGGCATGGACGAGCTCTTCGACCAGACGAAGAACGTCTACGTCCTGGGCGCGACCCCGCCGAAGAAGTTCCCCAAGCAGATCGCGTTCAACGTCATCCCCTTCATCGGCGCCTTCCAGGACGACGGCTACACCGACGAAGAAGCCAAGATGTGGAACGAGACCCACAAGATGATCGACCCGGCCATCAAGCTGACGGTCACCTGCGTGCGCGTGCCGGTCATGGTCGGCCACTCCGAGTCCGTGAACATCGAGTTCCACGACCCGATCGACGAGGACGAGGCCCGCGACCTGCTGCGCGAGAGCCCCGGTCTCATCGTGATCGATAAGCGCGAACCCACCGGCTACATGACGCCCAAGGAGGCCCAGGGCGAGTTCCCGGTCTTCGTCAGCCGCATCCGCAACGACCCGACCGTGGAACACGGCCTGAACCTGTGGGTGGTCGCCGACAACCTGCGGAAGGGCGCGGCGCTCAACGCGGTGCAGATCGCCGAACTGCTCCACGAGCGCGGCCTGATCCGCCAGAAGGCGCTGGCCTAGGATGAGGTCGTCGGCGCCCGGCGAACCCCGCCTGGCGCTGACGGCCGGGATCGCCTGTTACCTGATCTGGGGTTTCGTGCCCCTGGCCTTCCAGGCCATCGGACGGCATGGGGTGGGGCCCTGGGAGATCCTGGCCCAGCGCATCGTCTGGAGCGTGCCGGCGGCCGCCGTGTTCGTGCTGGTGGCGGGACAGGCGCGGCAGGTGGCGGGCGTGCTGCGCCAGCCGCGCGTGCTGGCGTGGCTTGGCCTGTCGTCCGTCCTGATCGCCATCAACTGGGTGGTGTTCATCGGCGCGGTGACCAGCGGCCGGCTGCTGGAGACCAGCCTCGGCTACTACATCAACCCCCTGGTCAACATGGCGGCGGGCGCCCTGATCTTCCGCGAACGGATCGACCGGATCGGGTTCGTGGCCATCGGCCTGGCCCTGGTGGGTGTGGTGTTCCAGGCCGTGGCGCTGGGCCATTTGCCCTGGGTGTCGCTGATCCTGGCTTTCAGCTTCGCGGGCTATGGCGTCGTCCGCAAACAGGTGGCCGCCGACGCCCAGACCGGCTTGCTGGTCGAATGCCTGGTGCTGGGCCTGCCCAGCCTGGCCTTCATCGGCTGGCTCCAGATGCAGGGACAGGGCCACTTCACCCAGGACCTGCCCACCGCCCTGTGGCTCATCGCCTCGGGGCCGATCACGGCGGTTCCGCTGGTCCTGTTCTCGTGGGCGGCCCGGCGCATCCCGCTATCGGCCATGGGCTTCCTCCAGTTCCTGGCGCCAACCATCAGCTTCGTCATCGGCCTGACCCAGGGCGAGGCCTTCACCCCGGCGCGCGCGATCTCATTCGCCTTCATCTGGTGCGGCGCGGCGGTGTTCCTGTACGGTGCCTGGCGGCGGTCGCGCAGCGTGATGCGGGCGACGCGCGACACGGCCGAGGCGGCGGCGGAGTAAACCCGCGCCGTTTGCGAAATCGCATATCGGCCGCGCAAAAACGCTGATCTATGCAGTGCTCAGATGGTGTTGGCCATCGGTTGTCCAAACGGACGCCCCGCTCCCCCGGGGTTCACTTAAGACCTTAAGGTGTGTGTCATGACCTTTTCGCGTTTCGAAGCTTCGTTCGACCGGATCGCCCCGGCCTTCCTGATCGCCCTGGGCCTCGTCGCGGCCTTCGCGATCGCCGGCCTCGGCGTCTGAGCTTCGGCCTCCCGGCATCGGACGAGGGCCCCCGCCGGGGCCCTTTTTCGTGGGTCTACGGCGCGGCGTAGGCCGCCTCGATCAGCCGCTTCGGCCGGGCGTCGCCCATCAGGGCGGTCCCTTGCTTGTTCATGACGTAGGCGCCGCCCAGCCTGCGCTCGGGATCGGCGAAGGCGCAGGAGCCGCCCCAGCCTGAGTGGCCGAACGCCAGCGTTCCGGGGCCCCACGGGAAGCAGGGCTCGTTCCGCATGAAGCCCGCCGCCCAACTCATCACGAAGGGCAGGACCAAGTCCTGGCCGCGGATGCGCTCGCGGCTGGCCTCGGCGATCAGCGCCGGCGACAGGATCTCGCCGCCGTCCAGCCAGCCGTCGTTGCCCAGCGCGCCCATCAGCTTCGCCAGCGCCTCCGCCGTGGCGTAGCCGTTGGTCGACGGCACCTCCATGCGCCGATAGTCGGCTGCGGCCTTGCCGGCGGCGGAGGACCAGGGGGCGAGGAAGGCCGCGCGCGTAGGCTCGTTGATCTCGCCGAACTCCGGCAGCGCGCTGGGCCGCTGCAGCTCGGCGAGGCGGTCTTCGACACCGTCCGGCAGGCCGATCCAGAGCTCAAGGCCGAAAGGCCTGCCGATGTCCTCCCGGAACGCGGTCCCGATCGCGCGGCCGTCGATCCGGCGGAAGATCTCGCCGGCGATATAGCCCACCGTCACGGGGTGATAGCCGCTCGCCGTTCCTGGCGGCCACATCGGCGCCATCGCGGCGAGCCTCGCGCAGATGGCGTCCCAGTCGGCCCACAGGGCGGGGTCGATGGGGTCCGGGAAGCCGGGCAGGCCCGCCTGGTGCGAGATGGCCTGTTCGATCGTGACCTCCGCCTTGCCGGCCTGGGCGAACTCGGGCCACACGCTGGCGACGGTCTGGGCGTAGTCCAGCTTTCCGGCGTCCACGAGGCGGGCGATCATCAGGGCCGCCACCGCCTTGGTGGTGGAGAAGACGGCCGCCAGGGTGCGCTCGTCGAAGGCCACCGTCCGCTTTCGGTCGGCCCAGCCGGCCATCAGGTCCAGCACCACTTCACCCGCCTCGACCAGGGTGAAGCGCGCACCCAACTCCTCGCCCGCCGCGAAGTTCGCCGCGAACACGTCCTTGACCCGGGAAAACCTGGCCGGGGCGAACCCGGAGATCTCAACGCTCATAGGCGTTCAATACGCACTTCCGCGGTAGGATTCACGATCCGATCGGCCATGGCCACGATCGGCAGCTCGGTGGACTTCCAGGCCTTGGCCAGCGCCACGGCCTCCGCCGCCGCCCGAGCCGCGCGCTCCGCGGCGTCTCGGGGATCCTTGCCTTCGACGAGGCCGGCGCCAAAGCTGGCGGTCACTAGGTCGCCGGTGCCCTTGGGCGCGGTCTCCAGACGCGGGTGGGCGAACAGCACCGCCTCTTCCTTGTCCACATAAAGCAGGCCCACCTCACCGTCGCCCGCCGGGGCCGAGGTCACCAGCGCCGGCCGGCCCAGCGCCCGCACCGCGTCGCGCGCCTGGGCGGCGGTGTCGATCTGCCGGTCGGTGAGGAAGGCGAGTTCCCAGAGGTTGGGGGTGATCCAGTCCGCCTGGGGTACAAGGCGCTGCTCGACCGCTTCGGCCACTTCGTAGGTCACGTAGAGGCCGTTGGGCGCGTCGCCCAGGACCGGATCGACCAGCACCAGCGGCCGCGCGCCCCAGGCGTCGTTCCGGTCGGCCGTCCGGACGCGCTCGATCACGCCGGCGGCGATCTGCACCTGCTCGGGATCCGAGAAATGGCCCGTGATGATCAGGTCGACCATGCCGAACAGGGCGTCGGCCTCGATGTCCCCCAGCATTCGCCGGAAGACGTCGGGCGAGGTCACCTCGCCCTTGCCGCCCCGGGCTGGGGTTCGGCCGAACATGACGGTCGGAGCCAGGACCGGATCGATCTTGTGCGCCGCCAGAACATACTGCTGCGCCGCCCCGCCGATCCGCGAGGCCGCGACAAACGAAGAGAGGATCAGAGCTAGAGGCACCGAGGCGCCTCTAGCTCAATCAGTGAATCGGAACCAGCGTTCTTCTACCTAAGAAGGTAAATGCCTGTGGCTTCTAGTAGCGGTAGTGTTCCGGCTTGAACGGCCCCTGGGTTGTGACCCCGATGTAGTCGGCCTGCTCCTGCGAGAGCTTGGTCAGCTTCGCGCCCAGTTTGTCGAGGTGGAGCATGGCCACCTTCTCATCCAGGTGCTTGGGCAGGGTGTAGACCTTCTTCTCGTACTTGGCGCCGTTCACCCAGAGTTCGATCTGGGCCAGCGTCTGGTTGGTGAAGGAGGCGCTCATCACGAAGCTGGGGTGGCCGGTGGCGTTGCCCAGGTTCACCAGGCGGCCCTCGGACAGCACGATGATCTTCTTGCCGTCCGGGAACTCCACATGGTGGACCTGCGGCTTGATCTCGTCCCACTTGTAGTTGCGCAGGCCAGCGATCTGAATTTCCGAGTCGAAGTGGCCGATGTTGCAGACGATGGCGTTGTTCTTCATCGCCCGCATGTGGTCGACCGTCAGGACGTCCTTGTTGCCGGTGGCCGTGCAGAAGATGTCGCCCTTGTCGGCGGCATATTCCATCGTCACGACCTCATAGCCTTCCATCGCCGCCTGCAGGGCGCAGATCGGATCGACTTCGGTGACCATGACCCGGGCGCCGCCGTTGCGGAGCGAAGCCGCCGAGCCCTTGCCCACGTCGCCGTAGCCCAGGACCACGGCCACCTTGCCGGCCAGCATCACATCGGTGCCGCGGCGGATGGCGTCGACCAGGCTCTCGCGGCAGCCGTACAGGTTGTCGAACTTCGACTTGGTCACGCTGTCGTTGACGTTGATGGCCGTGAACGGAAGCTCGCCGCGCTCGTGCATCTGGTACAGGCGGTGAACGCCCGTGGTGGTCTCTTCCGACACGCCCTGGCAGGCGTCGCGGATCCCCGAATAGAAGCCCGGCTTCTCCTTCAGGTACCGCTTCATCACGGTGAAGAGGGCTTCCTCCTCCTCGTTGGTCGGGTTGTTGAGGAGGGTCGGGTCCTTCTCGGCCTTGGGGCCAAGGACGCACAGCAGGGTGGCGTCGCCGCCGTCGTCCAGGATCAGGTTCGGATAGCCGCCGTCGGACCACTCGAAGATCTTGTGCGCGTATTCCCAGTACTCCACCAGCGTCTCGCCCTTGATGGCGAACACCGGGGTGCCCTTGGCGGCGATGGCGGCCGCGGCATGGTCCTGGGTGGAGAAGATGTTGCACGAGGCCCAGCGCACGTCGGCGCCCAGGGCCTGCAGCGTCTCGATCAGCACCGCGGTCTGGATCGTCATGTGCAGCGAGCCGGCGATGCGCGCGCCCTTCAGCGGCTTCGACTTGCCGAACTCGGCGCGCGTGGCCATCAGGCCAGGCATCTCGGTTTCGGCGATTTCGATTTCCTTGCGGCCCCAGTCGGCAAGCGACAGGTCCTTCACGACATAGTCGGTCATCTTCGATCCTGATCGGAGTGTCAGCGTTGGCGCCCCTATAGCCGCGCGCCCTTAACGGATCAACAATACACATAAAGAATTCTTTATGCGACTGTCGTTGCCCGCCGCAGCGTGACCGGTCTATCCCGGCGCCTCCTTCCCGGAGGCAAAGCCGATGAATGCGCCGATCACCCGCCTGACGGATTCCGCCCAGCCGCGGCACGACTGGACGCTGGAGGAGGTGGAGGCGCTGTTCGAGCTGCCGTTCACCGAGCTGGTGTTCCGCGCGGCCGAGGTCCACCGGCGCTGGTTCGATCCCACAGAGCTGCAGCTCTCGCAGCTCCTGTCGGTGAAGACCGGCGGCTGCCCCGAGAACTGCGGCTACTGCAGCCAGTCGCAGCACTTCAAGACCGCCACGGCCGCCTCGAAGCTAATGGACGCCGACACCGTCATCGCCGCCGCCCGGGAGGCCAAGGCCGGCGGAGCCCAGCGCTTCTGCATGGGCGCGGCCTGGCGCGACGTGAAGGACCGCGACCTGCCCAAGGTCGCGGCCATGATCTCGGGCGTGAAGGCCCTGGGCCTGGAGACCTGCGCCACCCTGGGCATGCTGACCGCCGACCAGGCCAAGGCGCTGAAGGCGGCCGGCCTCGACTACTACAACCACAACCTCGACACCGGCCCGGACTATTACGACAAGGTCGTCACCACCCGGACCTACCAGGATCGCCTCGACACCCTGGAGGCCGTGCGCGACGCCGGCATGTCCACCTGCTGCGGCGGCATCGTCGGCATGGGCGAGACACGGCGGGACCGCGCGGGGCTGCTCCACCAGCTGGCGATCCTGCCCTCTCACCCCGAGAGCCTGCCGATCAACGACCTGATGCCCATTGAGGGCACGCCGCTGGGCAAATCGGAGCCGGTGGATGGCCTGGAGTTCGTCCGCATGATCGCGGTGGCTCGCCTCGTGTGCCCCAAGTCGATGGTCCGCATCGCCGCCGGCCGCGAGCACATGTCGAAGGAGTTGCAGTCGCTGTGCTTCCTGGCCGGCGCCAACTCGATCTTCGTGGGCGCCCGACTGCTGACGACCAACAACCCCGGCCGCGACAACGACGACGCCCTGCTGGCCGACCTGAAGATGCGGCCGATGGGATCGAGGGCCGCGCAGCCCGCCTGATCCGCTGCTGACACCTTTCGGGCCAGCCCCACGCTAGGAACCCCCGTTGTCGGGACGGGTCTAGCTCAGCCGTCCTCAGGACCCTATCTGGGAGGCGTCGAGGAGAGCGCGTGCAGCCGATCATATCCATCCAGGGCCTGGCCAAGACCTACGCCGGCGGCTTCCAGGCCCTGAAGGGCGTCGACCTCGAGATCCGCAAGGGCGAGATCTTCGCGTTGCTGGGTCCGAACGGCGCCGGCAAGACCACCCTGATCGGCATTGTCTGTGGCCTTGTGAGGATGACGGCGGGGACAGTCACCGCCGACGGCCACGACATCCTGAAGGACTTCCGCGCCGCGCGGATGAAGATCGGGCTGGTGCCGCAGGAAATCTCCACCGACGCGTTCGAGAAGGTCTGGGACACGGTCAAGTTCAGCCGCGGCCTGTTCGGAAAGGCGCCGAACGACGCCCACCTGGAAAAGGTGCTGAAGGACCTCAGCCTGTGGGACAAGCGCAACGAGAAGATCATGGCGCTGTCCGGCGGCATGAAGCGCCGGGTGATGATCGCCAAGGCGCTGAGCCATGAGCCCACCATCCTGTTCCTGGACGAACCCACCGCCGGCGTCGACGTCGAGCTGCGCCGCGACATGTGGGAGATGGTCCGGGGCCTCCGGGAGAACGGCGTCACCATCATCCTGACCACCCACTACATCGAGGAGGCCGAGGAGATGGCCGACAGGATCGGGGTGATCTCGAACGGCGAACTGATCCTGGTGGAGGACAAGGACGTGCTCATGCGCAAGCTGGGCAAGAAGCAGCTCACCCTGCATCTGCAGGAGCCGCTGAAGACCGTGCCCCCCGGCCTCGACGGCTATCAGCTGGAACTGGCCGCGGAGGGCTCCGAGCTCGTCTACACCTTCGACGCCCAGGCCGAGACCACGGGCATCGCCGAGCTGATGAAGCGTCTCGCCGAGCGCGGCGTCGACTTCAAGGACCTGCGCACCCAGGAGAGCTCGCTGGAAGACATCTTCGTCAGCCTGGTGAGGGCCCGCGCATGAACCCGCACGCCGTCCGCGCCATCTACTTCTTCGAGATGCACCGCTGGGTCCGGACCATCGTCCAGAGCGTCGCCGCCCCGGTGATCACCACCTCGCTCTATTTCATCGTCTTCGGCGCCGCGATCGGCAGCCGGATGCCGTCCATCGACGGAGTCAGCTACGGCGCCTTCATCGTCCCCGGCCTGCTGATGCTGTCGATCCTGACCGAGAGCATCTCCAACGGCTCGTTCGGCATCTACATGCCCAAGTTCGCCGGGACGATCTACGAGGTGCTGTCGGCGCCCGTCTCGGCGGCCGAGGTCGTACTGGGCTATGTGGGCGCGGCGGCCAGCAAGTCGTTCGTGCTGGGGCTGGTCATCCTGGCCACGGCGCGGATCTTCGTCCCCTACGAGATCAGCCACCCATTCGTCATGCTGGCCTTCCTCGTGCTGACCTCGGTGACCTTCAGCCTGTTCGGCTTCCTCACCGGCATCTGGGCCGACGGCTGGGAGAAGCTCTCGATCATTCCCACCCTGGTGATCACGCCCCTGACGTTCCTGGGCGGCAGCTTCTACTCGATCGACATGCTGCCCGGCGTCTGGAAGACGATCGCCCTGTTCAACCCGGTGGTCTACCTGGTCTCGGGCTTCCGCTGGAGCTTCTACGGCGTCTCGGACGTGGGCGTGGGCGTCAGCCTGGCGGCGACCCTGGGCTTCCTGGCGGTCTGCCTCGCCGCGGTGACCTGGATCTTCCGGACGGGCTGGCGGCTGAAGACCTGAGCGCCAAGTCCCTCCCTTAATGGGGAGGGACAACTCGCCAAAGGCGAGCAGGGTGGGGCGGGCACGATCGAGCTCAGGGCTTGAAGCTGGAACAAATAAAGAACAATATCGGTGACGTGCGACGCGAGATCACCCGCGCCCGCAGAATGCGGAGCGACCTGAGCGAGCCCGAGGTGATCCTTTGGAGCCGACTGAAGCTGCTGCGTGCCCGCGGCTTCCACTTCCGGAGGCAGGCGCCGTTTCGCGGATACTTCCTGGATTTCGTCTGCAACACGCGCCGCATTGTCATCGAGGTCGATGGCGCGCAGCACGGCGTCGATACGCAGGCTGAGCATGACGCCGTGCGTGACGCGGTTTTGCAGAAGCACGGTTTCCGGACGCTCCGCTTCTGGGCGTCCGATGTCCGGCAGGATGCGGATTGGGTGATGGACCAGATCATCGCCACGCTGGAAGCGGCGCCTTCGACGAGACCATCTGCGGGGACTGAGCCTGAAGCGGACCTCCCCACCCTGACCGCTTCGCGGTCTGTCCCTCCCCATTAAGGGAGGGACGCTACTCGTCTTCCTCGAACCGCGCGGCCACCAGTTCGACCAGGGCGTTGACGGCCTCTTCGGCCTGTTCGCCCTCAGCCTCGATGTCGATGCAGCAGCCCGGCGCGGCGGCCAGCATCATCAGGCCCATGATGGAGCGGGCGTCGACGGTCTGGCCGTCCTTGGAGACTTTGACTTCCGCCTCGAAGGTGGCGGCCAGCTTCACGAACTTCGCCGACGCGCGGGCGTGCAGCCCCCGCTTGTTGACGATCTCGACGGTTCGGTTCGCTTCGCTCAGCTCACTTCTCTCCGGCCAGGACATAGGAGGCCACGGAGATGTACTTTCGCCCTGCTTCCTGCGCCGCGGCAACCGCATCTTCGAGACTGACGCGGTTCCTGAGGCTGGCGAGCTTGATCAGCATGGGCAGGTTCAGCCCAGCGATGACCTCGGCCTTCGTCTGTTCCATCACCGAAATGGCGAGGTTGGACGGCGTGCCGCCGAACATGTCGGTGAGCAGGATGACGCCGGCGCCCGACTCCACGCGCCCGCAGGCCGCCAGGATGTCCTGGCGGCGCCGCTCCATATCGTCTTCGGGTCCGATGCAGATGGCTTCCACGGCGGCCTGGGGGCCGACCACGTGTTCCATGGCGTACACGAACTCTTGCGCGAGACGGCCATGCGTGACGATCACGAGGCCAATCATGCCCGAAAATCCAAGGGTATCCCCACCCGTGACGACGCCTGAGGAGAGGCGCGAGCCGTGCTAGATACGCCTCTTGTGCGCCGCGTCAAAGGCCTCCATCGCGCGGCTTAGTTTCGCAGGGGCGGAGGTTTCGAAGGGATCTACCGCCAGGAGTGGAATTGCGATTCCCAGGATCGTCGTGGTTGCGGGATCGGGGATGCGCTCCGGCGCGCCCAGGCGCGCCACCAGCCGGATTTCGCAGAACGGCAACGGCTCCACCGCCACCACGTCCAGCCCGCGCACCTCCATGAGGCCGCGCAAGGTGTCCGGGGCGCGTCCGAAGAGGCGGCCCTCCGAGGCCCACACCAGCACCCGGTCGTCGGCGACCAGCCGGAAGCCCTGCGCGAGCGCCCGGAACGCCAGGTCGCTCTTCCCCGACCCCGAGGGGCCCTCGATCAACACGCCCCTCCAGACTCCGGCCATCCGCCGTGCGATCAGGCCGGCGTGGCGGATCACGCCGCGCTTTCCGGCAAGGTCAGGGTGAACATGGCGCCCAGCACCTTGCCGCCCGCCCCCGTGCGGTTCTCGGCGCGCAGGCCTCCGCCGTGCGCCACGGCGATCTGGCGGGCGATGGAGAGGCCCAGGCCCGAGTTCCCGCCGAACGCCGCACCCTTGGGCCGCGAGGTGTAGAAGCGCTCGAACACCGTCTCGAGGTTCTCGGTGGGGATGCCGGGCCCGTTGTCGGACACCGTGACGATCGCCTCGCCCTTCACCCGCAACAGGCCCACATGGACCACGTCGCCCGGCGGGCTGAACGAGCGGGCGTTGTCGATCAGGTTGCGCACGATCTGGCTGAGCGGGCCCTCGCGGCCCAGCACCGTGATCGCCTCCATTCCCTGGTGCGGCGCGAACTTCACCTGGACGTCGCCGGGCTTGGCGGTCGCCTGGTAGAGGGCGACGATGTCCCCGATCAGCCGTCCCAGGTCGACGATCCGCGGCTGGTCCCTGGAGAGCTCGGCGTCCAGCCGCGAGGCGTTCGAGATGTCGGTGACCAGGCGGTCCAGCCGCTGGACGTCGTTCTTGAGCACGTTCATCAGGCGTTCCCGCGCCGCCGGGTCGCTGACGATGTCCAGGGTCTCCACCGCGGACCTGAGCGACGTCAGGGGGTTGCGGATCTCGTGCGCCACGTCGGCCGCGAAACTCTCGATGGCGTCCATCCGTTCGGAGAGCGACTGGGTCATGGCCTCGAGGCTGCGGGTCAGGTCGCCGACCTCGTCGTCGCGCTTGGCCAGGTCGGGCAGCGAGATCGCCCGAGCGCGCGCCTGGCGCACCCGGTCGGCGGCGCGCGCCATGCGCAGCACCGGCTGGGCCACAAGGCTGTTCAACAACAGCGACGAGGCCACGGTCACCGAGATGGCGATCAGGATGAAGGGGATCAGGGCCCGGCGCTCGTCGGCGATGATCTTGTCCACGTCGCTGGCTTCCAGCGTCACCACGCCCAGCACGGCGCGGACGTGCTGGATCGGGATCGACACCGAGACCACCTGCTCGCCGTTGGCGCCGCGGCGCTTCTGGGCCTGGTGGCGGCCCTGCAGGGCCGCGGCCACCTCCTCGGCCAGCGCCTTCTGGACCTCGTCGCGGGTCGGCCGCAGGCGCTTGGGCAAGAGGTTGAAGCCGCCCGGCTTCTCATCGCGCGCCCTGGCGGGGGGCAGGTCGCGCCGCACGACCTCGTCGGCCATCCAGTCCGAGTCGGCCACCAGCCGCCCCCGGCTGTCGAACAGTCGCGCCCGCTGGGCCCTGGGATTGGACAGCGTCTGCAGGAGCTCGGTGGCCAGGGCCGCGTCCATCTGCGGCTCGGGTTCGCCGACCGTGGCGGCCTGGTTGAGGATGCTGGCGATCAGCTCGCCCTGGGTGGTCAGGCTGTCGATGCGCGCGTTGACCAAGCCCTGGCGCACCTCGTTGAGCACCAGGGCGCCGACGATCAGGATCGCCAGCCCCAGCAGGTTGAGCGCGAGGATCAGCCGCCCGAGGCGCGAACCCGGCAGGCCGCGGAAACGCGAACGGCGGGCCGGCCGCTCGGGCGTCACCGGCTCGCGAACGTCCGTCGGCTCAGGATTCCCGGTAGCGGTAGCCGACGCCATAGAGGGTTTCGATCGCGTCGAACTCAGGATCCACCTCGCGGAACTTCTTCCGCATGCGCTTGATGTGGCTGTCGATGGTGCGGTCATCGACATAGACCTGATCCTCGTAGGCCGCGTCCATCAGGTTGTCGCGGCTCTTCACGAAGCCCGGGCGCTGCGCCAGCGACTGCAGCAGGAGGAACTCGGTGACCGTCAGCTTCACCGGCTTGCCTTCCCACAGGCTCTCGTGGCGGGCCGGATCCAGGGTCAGCTTGCCGCGCTTCAGAGCCCGGGCGGCGACGTCCGCGGCGCCCATGGACGGGCCCTCCGCGCCGTCGGTCTCGCCGCGGCCCGCACGGCGCAGGACGGCCTTCACCCGCTCGATCAGCAGGCGCTGGCTGAACGGCTTGTGCATGTAGTCGTCGGCGCCGAGGTTGAAGCCGAGGATCTCGTCGATCTCCTCGTCCTTCGACGTCAGGATGATCACCGGCATGTCGGAGGTCCGGCGCAGGCGGCGCAGCACCTCCATGCCGTCCATGCGCGGCATCTTGACGTCCAGGATCGCGACGTCCGGCGGATCGTTCTCCAGCGCGGCAAGACCCGAGGCCCCGTCGTAATAGGCCTTGACGGTGTGCCCGTGGCTCTCGAGCGCCAGGCTGACGGACGTGACGATGTTTTCGTCATCGTCGACCAAGGTGATCTTCGCCATCTGAGGTGGAACTCTCCTTAACCGAAGTGCGGGAAGGTATTGAGCCTTCACCGTGGCCTCAATGGGGCCGGGTGCAGAAACCGAGTAAAGTCAACACGGCCTTAAGCTTGTTGAGAGAACGTCATTCCCTCAGGGGGGATGCGTAGATGGATGGTACGAGAGTGCACTTCGAGGTCTTCATCCGGAAGGCGCCCGGCGGCCCATGGACGCTGGACCTCGCAACCGAGAATCGTGCGGCCGCGCTGCAGACCGCCCAGGACCTGATGTCCGAAGGCCGGGTGGCCGCCGCGAGGGTCTCGAAAGAGGTCTTCGACGAAGAGAGCCGCGAGTTCCAGTCGGTCATCATCCTCAAGCTGGGCGCCGCCGAAGCGGTCGCCAAGGCGAAGCCCCAGGCCGACGCCCAGCCGCTGTGCGTCACCCCGCAGGACCTCTACACCATCCACGCGCGCGAGCGCATCGGCCGCCTGCTGGAAGGGTGGCTGGAGCGCAACCATGCCACGCCCTTCGAGCTGCTGCATCGACCAGACCTGGTCGAGGCCCTGGAAGCGTCGGGTACGGACCTGCAGCACGCCGTCCAGAAGCTGGCGATCCCCGAGGCCCATGCGCGCTCCATGTCGGTGCATGAGTTGATCCGGGTCTTCCACGCCCTCATCGAGCGGGCGGTCGATCGGCTTCTGAAGGACCATCGCAAGGGCACGTTGCCCAATCTCGACAAGGAAGGGTTCGCCGCCGCGGCCGAGCGCCTGGCTCAGGACCCCGAGCGCGGCTACCTGCTCGGGGCCGGCGTCGCCGCCGCCATCGCGCCGGCCAGGTCATGGTCGGACAAGGTCAACCGCCTGCTCGACCTGGCCGACGCCGCGCCCGAAAAGGGTCCGGCCCGCGGCTTGGCGCTCAGCACGATCCAGCAGCCGCTGGCCGAGATCCTCGAGGCCAAGCCCGGCATCACCGACATCCTGGGCAAGGGCCGGGACCTGGGCGCCAACCTCGCCGCCATGACCCGCCTGGCGGCCTACGACTCGGTCGAGGCGCTCATCAAGCTCGAAGGCTCGGTCGCCAAGGTGATGCCCGAGCTTTCGCCGCAGGCGACGCGCCTCGCCCAATGGCTGACCGGCGAGAACTTCCAGGACACCCGCGCCGCCATCGGCCGGCGCATCCTGCGCGAACTGGTGGGTCCGCGGCGCCTCTGTCCCGGCGAAGCGGCGCGCGAGATCGACGTCCTGCGGGCGCTCGCCATGTCGCTCACCGCGGCGTCGGGCAAGCTGTTGCCGCTGGAGCAAGTCCAGTCCGCCTTCATCGCCCGCTCCAAGATGCTGGTGACCGGCGACTTCGTGGAGGCCTACCTGGGGTCCGGCATGTCGTCGCAGCAGGAGGTCGAGGCCCTGATCTGGCTCACCGAGAATGTGATCGGAGCCGGGAACAAGCGCCAAGCCGGCGGCTGGCTGAAGGCCGTGATCGCCTCGCTGCGCTTCGAGAAGGAAATGCTCGGCGGCGACGAGAACCCCGGCGCGCGCCTGGGCCAGCTGGCCGCCCTGCACAAGTCCGTGGGGCGCTGCGGCCTGGTCCCGGAGGACTTTCATCCGATCCAGGAGAAGCTGGGCGACATCGGCGGTCACGTCGAGGCTCACGCCCGGCTGTCGCAGACCGTGGCCCGCGCCAACGTCCCGCTGCTCCAGCGCCTGACCCTGCTGCTGAAGCTGGCCTCCGGCGAGAACGCGCCCCTGGGTCCGGCCGCCAACCGCGCCCGCGCCGAGGCGCTGAAGCTGTTCAGGCTGGACGAGACCCGCGCCGAGCTCGCGGCCGCCCCCGATCAGATGAGGCAGGTCCGCGACCTGATCCACCAGGCAGGGCTAGCGGCTTAGCGCCGCCGCCAACGCCTCCACCACCGTGGCGACGTCGCTGTCCGCCATGCCGGGGTAGAGCGGAAGGGACAGGCAGCGGGCGTACCAGGCTTCGGCGCCGGGAAGGTCCAGATCGCCGTAGAGCTCGCGATAGTAGGGCTGGCGATGGACGGGAATGTAGTGGACCTGGCTGCCGACCCCGCGCGCCTTCAGCGCCTCCACCACATCGCGCCGCGAGCGCCCCGCAGCCTCGAAGTCGATCAGCACGGTCATCAGGTGCAGGACCGGGTCGCTCCACGCTGGCCGCACAGCCTGGCGCACGACGGGCGCGAGGGGCGCCAGGGCCTCGCCATAGGCCGCCGCCAGCGCCCGGCGTCGCGCGGCGAACCGCGGCAGCTTCCGCAGTTGGGACAGCCCCAGGGCGCAGAGGATGTCCGGCAGGCGGTAGTTGAAGCCCGGCTCGGGCATCTCGTACCACCAGGGGTCCGCCCCCTCCGGCCGCACCATGCCATGCGAGCGCATGATCCTCAGGCGCTCGGCCAGGGCCGGATCGTTGGTGGTGACCATGCCGCCCTCGCCCGTGGCGATGGTCTTCACCGGATGGAACGAGAAGGTCGCCATGGCCGAATGGCGGACATCGCCCACCGTCTCGGCTGTGTTGCCGAAGGTCATGGTCGTCCCGAGCGCGTGCGGCGCGTCCTCGACCAGCACCGCGCCCGCCGCCCCGGCCAGCTCAGCCAGCGCCGGGAGCTCGGCGACGTCGCCGCGCAGATGCACCGGCAACACGGCCCGCAGCCGGCGCTCGCCCACCCGGCCGATCGCCTCGGCCAGGGTCTGCGGCGTCATCAGGCCGGTGTCGGCGTCCACGTCGGCGAACACCACGTCGGCGCCGACGTAGCGGGCGCAGTTGGCCGTCGCCAGGAACGTGATGCTGGGCGCGATCACCGCGTCGCCGGGCTTCACGTCCAGCGCCAGCATCGCCAGGTGCAGGGCCGCCGTCCCGTTGGCGCAGGCCACCGCATGGCGCGCGCCCACCGTCTCGGCGAAGGCGCGCTCGAAGGCCTCGACCGCGGGGCCGGTGGTCAGGAAGTCGCCGCGCAGCGCCTCGGCCACCGCGGCGATGTCGTCGTCCTCGATGGTCTGGCGGCCGTAGGGCAGCATGTCGGTCGCCTTCTTCAGTCGTCGGCCCGGCGGCGGCGGCGCGGTTTGCCGTCGTCCAGCATGGCCATCAGGCCGGGGCCGTCCAGCCAGTCGTGGTTGGTGTCGCTGGCGTAGCTGAAGTCCTCGGCAAGCCGGCCGCCCTCGAGCGGCGCGCGGGTGTATTCCACGAAGGCCGGCTCGATGGCGTAGCGGTCGCCCAGGTCCACCGTGTTCCGCGCGTCGTCCTGGCTGATCATCATTTCGTGCAGCTTCTCACCAGGGCGGATCCCGACGGTCCTGGTCGCCATGCCCGGCGCCATGGTGGCGGCGATGTCGGTGATCTTCATCGATGGGATCTTGGGCACGAAAACCTCGCCCCCGTGCATCCGGTCCAGGGAAGACAGCACGAAGTCGACGCCCTCTTCGATGGTGATCAGGAAGCGCGTCATCCGCGGGTCGGTGATCGGCAGCTCGGTGGCGCCGCGCTGGATCAGCCGCTGGAAGAACGGGATCACCGAGCCCCGGCTGCCCACGACGTTGCCGTAGCGCACCACCGAGAACCGCGTCCCGATGTCGCCCGAGAGGTTGTTGGCGGCCACGAAGGTCTTGTCCGAGGCCAGCTTCGTCGCCCCGTACAGGTTGATGGGGTTGCAGGCCTTGTCGGTGGACAGCGCCACCACCTGCTTGATCCCGTTGGAGAGGCAGGCGCGCACCACGTTCTCGGCGCCCATGATGTTGGTGTGGATGCACTCGGACGGATTGTACTCCGCCGCCGGCACCTGCTTCAGGGCCGCGGCGTGGATCACGATGTCGACACCGCGGAACGCCAGGCTGAGCCGCTCCCGATCGCGCACATCGCCCAGGAAGAAGCGCATCACCGACATCTTCTCGGGGCCGAACCGCTCCGCGAGGTCGATCTGCATCTCGCTCTGCTTCAGTTCGTCGCGCGAATAGACGATCAATTTCCGCGGCTTGGCGCGATCCAGCACGGTCTCGACGAACCGTCGCCCGAAGGAGCCGGTGCCGCCCGTCACGAGGATGACCTTGCCGTCGAGGTCGAGGTTGGTCGGCGCAAATCGGCCCAAGGGGCGCTCCGCAGGCAGCTCAGTTGTCGGCAGTCTCGCTGCGCCGCGTAAAGAGACCGCTAACCATGATCGGCGATACGCAGGGCCATGAACCGCCGCCTGTTTTTCGCCCTGGCCACGCTTGCCGCCGCCGCCCCCGCGATGGCGCTCGCCTCAGACGGCGAGAAGAAGAAGTCGGGCGGGGGCTCCTACGTCCAGATCCAGACCCTGCTCGGCGCCACGATCCGCTCCGCCAGCCGCCACGGCGTGATGTCGGTCGATTGCGGCCTCGACGTGCCGGACCCCGTGCTGCGGACCCGGGTGGAGCAGTCCATCCCCCGGTTGCGCGCGGCCTATGTGCAGACCGTCCAATCCTACGCCGCCGGCCTGAGCGACGGGGCGCTGCCGAACGTCGACTACATCGCCCAGACGCTGCAGCGCCAGACCGACGCCATCCTCGGCCGCCCCGGCGCCCGCCTCCTGCTGGGCTCCGTCGTCGTCAACTGACGCCGTCGGCGCGCCGCCTCACATCGCGCTGATGCCGCCGTCGAGGCGCAGCTCCGCCCCCGTCATGAACCGGCTTTCGTCCGAGGCCAGGTAGAGGACGGCGTTGGCGATGTCCTCCGGCTGGCCGATCCGGCCCAGGGGCACCTGGCGGGCGAGCTTGGCCTCGGCCTCCTCCTTGCCGAACCGCTGGCGCAGCGGGTCGAGGATCGGGGTGTCGATGAAGGTCGGGTGGATCGAGTTCGACCGCACGTCCAGGCCCTGCTTGGCGCAGTGCAGCCCGATGCCCTTGCTCAGCAGCCAGACCGCCGCCTTGGAGGCGTTGTAGACGGGCGTGTTGTGGGCCGCGATCACGCCGGCGATCGAAGAGATGTTGACGATCGAGCCGGGCTGGTTCTGGCGCAGGTACTTGAGCGCGTGCTTCGTGCCAAGGAACACCGAGTCGACGTTGACGCTCATCACGAGCTTCCAGTCCTCGTAGCTCAGCTCCTCGATATTGCCGCCCCGGCTGATGCCGGCGTTGTTCACCAGCACCGAGATCCCGCCCATGGCTGCGTCGGCCTCCTCCAGGGCGAAGATCCACTGGTCCTCCTTGGTGACGTCCAGCGGGAAGGCGAAGGCCGTGCCGGCGCCGTGCGTGGCGTCGATCTCGGCGGCGACCGCCTTGGCGCCCTCGGTGTTGATGTCGGCCACCGTGACCTTGGCGCCCTCGGCCGCCAGCTTGCGGGCGAACGCCGCGCCCAGCCCCTGGGCCCCACCGGTGACGAAGGCCTTCTTGCCCGCGACACGTCCCGCCATCGATCTTCTCCCTTAACCCTTCGCCGCCTGGTCCATGAACGTCGCCAGGGTCACGTCCAGCTCGCTGACCCCCTCGACGTCGTGCGTGGCCAGCAGCACCTCCACGCGGTTGTAGACATTGAACCACTCCGGATGGTGGTCGAGCTTGTCGGCCATCAGCGCCACGCGGGTCATGAACCCGAAGGCCGCGTTGAAGTCGGCGAACCTGAAGGTCTTGGAAATGGCGTCGCGGTCGCCTTCGACCTTCGCCCAGCCCTCCAGCTTCGCCAGCGCCGCCTCGGCGCCGATCCGGGTCGGCCGGGTCATGCGGGCTGCTCCGCGCCGAAGGTGAGACCGGTGTGGCCCGACAGCTCGGCCAGGGTCTGGTCCACGTCCACGACCTTGATCGCCTTCATGCCCAGCCCGGCGGCCGGCTTGCAGTTGATCCCCAGGTCGTCGAGGTACACGCAGGCTTCCGGCTTCACCGCCAGCAGCTCGCACATCATCAGGTAGATCCTCGGGTCGGGCTTGCGGACGCCGGCCTTCGAGCTCTCGATGATAGCGTCGAACAGCGGCATCACCTGGGCCATGGCGCCGGCTGATTTCTGGCCCTCGTCCTGGCCGGGGCTGTGCATCGAGACCACGTTGTTGGTGATGCAGCCGACCTTGAAGTGCTGCTTGCAGGCCTTCAGCGCCGCCACCATCCGGGGCCTGAGCTCGCCGTTCAGCCTCGGCAGGACGTCGGCCCCGCGCAGGGGATGGCCGAGCGATGTGGACTCCGCCAGGAACATTGCGTCGAAGCCCGCCGCGTCGATCTCGTTGCGCTCGAACAGGGCCCAGGCGTTCGAGTCGGGGTTCATGGAATTCACGCGCCGGACCAGGTCCTTTGGCAGGCCGCGCTCCGCTTCCAGGCGATTGAAGGCCTCGAACGGCGAGGTGGTGAACACCCCGCCGAAATCCCAGATCACCGCCTCGACCGCCACTGCACCGTTCCTCAGCCAATTCTTGAGCGGCCGGACGCTAGAGAGGCGGCGGCGGACGTGCAAGTAAGGCCGATGCTTCCCTCCCGCTTTCCGAGGCGCGTCCGATTGGGCCTCTACGCCCTGGCGACCGCGATCCTGTTCGTCCTGTGCGTCCTGCCGTCGGAGGATCTTCCCGATCCGGGGACCGGCGACCGGTTCGAGCACACGGCCGCCTGGTTGGTGCTCACCGTCACCGGCTACGTCCTCGCCCCGCGGCGCGTCCTGGCGATCCCCGCCTTCGCCCTGGTCTACGGGGTCCTGATCGAGATCCTGCAGGGCGCGGCCGGAACGGGCCGGCACAGCGACCCGCTCGACTTCGTGGCCGACGCCACCGGCGTGGCGCTGGGGGTGGCCGGGTTCCTGGCCTTTCGCTGGTTCCAGAGCCGCCGTCCGGCCTGATCGACCTGGCCCGAAGCGCACACTATGGTCGCGCCATGCCCGACGCGTCCAAGCCGTTCCTCTACCTCGCCGTCCCCTGCTACGGTGGTCAGCTCACCCTGCATTTTGTCAGCTCGCTGCTGCGGCTGCAGGACGCCTGCCGCGAGCGCGGGATAGGCTTGTACGTAGACATGATGGGGGGTGAGGCGCTGATCACCCGCGGCCGCTCGCGGCTGGCGGCGCAGTTCCTGGGGCACGCACAGGCCACCCACATCCTCTTCATCGACGCCGACATCGGCTTCGCGCCCGAGAACGTCTTCCGCCTGCTGGAGGCGGACAAGGATGTGATCGCCGCCGTTTGCCCACTCAAGACCATCGACTGGGAGAAGGTGCGCACCGCCGCGAAGGCCGGCGTCGCCGACCTGCAGTCCGCCGCCATCGGCTATGTCGTCCGCTTCCTGCCCACGCCGGACAAGAGCGTCGAGGTCGACAACGGCATGGCGAAGGTGGCCTACGGCGGCACGGGCTTCCTGCTGATCCGCCGCGGCGCCATGCAGAAGATCGTCGACGCCCACCCCGAGCTGCGCGCCAAGATGGGCGACATGGGCGACAAGCTCGCGCCCGAGGCGGTCATGGTGTTCGACACGATGATCGAGCCCGAAACCGGCCAGTACCTATCGGAGGACTACGCCTTCTGCCGCCGCTGGCGCGACCTGGGCGGCGACATCTGGGCCGACTTCGAGGCCCGCCTAACCCACGTCGGCCACGCTGCCTACACCGGCAGCCTCATGCAGGCGCTCCGCCCCGGGTGATCACTCGGCGGGCGTGATCGCGGCGGCGGCGGGGGTGGGACCCGCCTTCGGCGCGACCATGGGAGCGGCAGCGGCCCGCCGCTCGGCCAGCGCGGCCCGCGTCGCTTCATACGAGGCCCTGGTGATCCGATAACGGCCGTAGCAGACGGCGGCGATCAGGCCGGGAACGGCGGCGACCACGCCATCCCAGAGCGCGAGGTTATGCAGCACATCGCTCGCCACCGCGCCGGGCTTCGCCTTCTCCGGAAAGGCGATCAGCAGCAGGACAAAGCCGGCCAGGGCCGAGCCGATCGCCTGGTCGATCTTCGCCGCCAGGGCGCGGGTCGAATAGAGGATGCCCTCCTGCCGCACACCGAACCGCAGCTCGTTCTCGTCGGCCACGTCGGCCAGGGCCGACATCGCGCCGATCTGCAGCACGCTCATCGACCCGTACGCCAATGCGGAGAAGGCGAGCAGGATGGCCAGCAGGTTGGGCGTCTCCGGCGTCAGCACCCCCGCGAGACCCAGCCCCAGCGGCGCAGCGGTCGCCAGCGCATAGGACACCGCGCCCCAGACGAGCGTGGCCTTCTTGTCAAAGCGGCCGTGCATCCGCGCGGCGAAAGCGAAGGCGGCGGCATAACCGATGAAGCTGCCGATCACGAACCACCGCAGCTCCTCGCTACTCAGCCCCCAATAGAATGTGCCGGTATAGAGCCGCAGGCCCTCCTTCAGGCCGATCATCATGGAAAGGAAGAAGTAGCCGACCAGAAGCCAGACGTAGTTGACGTTGCGCAGCGCCTTCCAGACGTCGGCGAAGAACTCCGCCAGGGTGAATGGCTTGGTGTCGGCCGCGAGCGGCGGCAGGAGCGGGATCCGGTCCCGCGTGAACCAGGCCGAGGCGAAGAGCACCGCCACGATCGTCAGCGACATCGCAAGCGCGAAGTTGGTCCAGGGCTCCGGGTTCAGCAGCCCGCGCGGATATTCCGGGGTCGATGGGAAGAAGTAGGTGAGCGCCACCCAGGTCATCCCCGCGCCGCCGGCCCAGGTGAAGAAACTATGGTACGCCATCACCTTCGAGCGCTCGACGTAGTTCGGCGACAGCTCCGCCCCCAGCGCCAGGTGGGGCGTGTGGAAGAAGGTCATCACCTGCCGCATCAGCGACACCGCCACGCCGCACCAGACCGCCAGCGCCATCGGGCTCAGTCCGGCCGGCGGGTTGAAGATGGCGAAGAGCGTGAGCGCGATCGGGATCGGCGCCGCGAACATCCAGGGATGGCGTCGGCCAAGGCGTGATCGCGTGCGGTCCGACCATGAACCGATCAGAGGCTCTGTCAGGCCGTCAAAAACCAGGCTGGCGGATATGGCGATGCCGATCCAGTGCGCCTGGACACCCAGTACCTGATTATAGAACAGCAGGGCGAAGCTTGAGACCGAATAGAGGGCGATGATCTCGGCGGCGCTGCCGATCCCGAAGGCGAGCTTGGTCTTGAACGGCAGGCGGTCGGCCGCAGCCGAGGCGGTCTGGGTCATGACACCTTGTTCCTCCGACACGCTCTTCAGGCGCGTTCTATCGCCAAGCGAACCTCAACGGGTCAGACCCGTCAATCAAAACGTACCCTCTATTCGAGAAATCATCGGCATGCGAACGCAGGCTCGCCGGCCTGACCTTCGACCCTGAAGTCTGCTAGAAGCGGTATCAACCGGCCCCTTTTCCGTAAGGACGGGAGGCAAGTTTCCCCCGAACGACCCATCGCCGCGAGTTCCATGCCCCAGACCCAGCCCGCCGCCCCCGCCGGTCACAATCGCGGCGCCGAACACGACATCGAGATGCTGCGCCGCGTCGATGAGCGCCTCCGCTGGCTGGCCGCGTGGACCATCCACAACGCCAACCATCTGCGCGAGAGCCGCGACGGGCTGAAGGTGGGCGGTCACCAAGCGTCCTGCGCCAGCATGACCACCATCATGACGGCGCTCTACTTCCACGCCCTGAAGCCCGAGGACCGGGTGGCGGTGAAGCCGCACGCCAGCCCCGTCTTCCACGCCGCCCAATACCTGATGGGCCGCCAGAGCCGCGAGCAGCTGGAGGGCTTCCGCAGCTTCGGCGGGGCCCAGTCATACCCCTCGCGGACCAAGGACAAGGACGACGTCGACTTCTCCACCGGGTCGGTGGGCCTAGGCGTGGCGATCACCGCCTTCGCCTCGCTGATGCAGGACTACCTTTCCGGCCACGGCTGGCTGGCGGACGGGCGGCGCGGCCGTTTCGTCGCCACCATGGGCGACGCCGAGCTGGACGAGGGCAACATCTACGAGTGCCTGATCGAGGCCTACAAGCACGACATCCGCAACGTCTGGTGGATCGTCGACTACAACCGCCAGAGCCTGGATGCGACGACCGCGGACCGGATGTTCGACCGCTTCGACGACATCTTCGAGACGGCCGGCTGGCGGGTGGTGACCCTGAAGTGGGGCAAGGCCCAGATGCGCGCCTTCGCCCGGCCCGGCGGCAAGGCGCTGCAGGCCTGGATCGAGGCCTGCCCGAACGCCGACTTCGCGGCCCTGACCTACCAGGGCGGGGCGGCGTGGCGCGGCCGGCTGATGACCGACATCGGCCGCCAGGCCGGCGTCCGCGCCCTGCTGGAGAGCTTCACCGACGAGGACCTGCACAGCCTGATGATCGGCCTGGGCGGCCACTGCATCGAGACCCTGACCGAGGCGTTCGACGCCGCCCAGGACGACACGCCCACCATGTTCATCGCCTATACGGTCAAGGGCTTCGGCCTGCCGCTGCAGGGGCACAAGGACAACCACGCCGGCCTGATGACGCCCAGCCAGGTCGAGACCCTCCGGCAGGCCATGGGGGTGGCCGAGGGTCAGGAGTGGGAGCCGCTGGCCGGCCTTGCGCCCGCTGAGGCCGAGGCGGTGAAGGCTTTTGTGGCGGCCGCGCCCTTCGCCCAGCCGGCCCAACGCCGCCATATCGCGGCGGCCATACCCGTGCCGGGCCGCGCGGAGTTCCCCAGCCCCGACGGCGCCGAGCAGTCCACGCAACAGGCCTTCGGCCGCATCCTGCTGGATCTGGCCAAGAGCGGTCATCCGATCGCCGACCGCATTGTCACCACCTCGCCGGACGTGACCGTCTCCACCAACCTCGGCGGCTTCGTGAACCAGCGCGGCCTGTTCCGTAGGCGCGAAACCGCCGACGTGTTCCGCGACGCCAAGATCCCCTCGGCCCAGCGATGGGCCGGCAAGACCGCCGGCCAGCACGTCGAACTGGGCATCGCCGAGCACAACTTGTTCCTGAACCTCGCCGCCTTCGGCCTGTCGGCTCCCTTGTTTGGAGAACGGCTGCTGCCGATCGGGACGGTCTACGACCCCTTCATCAGCCGCGGCCTCGATGCGCTGAACTACGCCTGCTACCAGGACGCCCGGTTCATGCTCGTGGCGACGCCCAGCGGCCTGACGCTGGGCCCGGAGGGCGGCGCGCACCAGTCGATCTACACACCGCTGATCGGAATCGGCCAGCCGGGCCTGACCTATTTCGAACCCGCTTTCGTCGATGAGCTGGCCGAGGTCATGCGCTGGTCCTTCGGCCACATGCAGGCCGACGACGGCGGCTCGGTCTACCTGCGCCTGACCACGCGTTCGCTCGCCCAGGTCGAGCGCGCCGACGACGCCTGGCGGGAGGATGCCTTGAAGGGCGCCTATTGGCTGAAGGCCCCCGGCCCGGCCAGTGACGCGGCCGTCGTCTTCTGCGGCGCCATCGCGCCCGAGGTGCTGGCGGCCGCCGAGCAGCTCGCGGACGACATCCCCGGCCTCGGCGTGCTTAACGTGGTCTCGCCCGGCCTGCTGCACCGCGACTGGATGGCGTCCCGCCGCAGCCGCTGGCAGGGCGCCGGCAAGCAGGTCAGCCACGCCGAGGCTCTGCTCGGCCAACTCGCTCCGGGCGCCGGCCTCGTTACGGTCGTGGATGCTTCGCCGGCGACCCTGTCCTGGCTGGGCGGCGTCCTGGGCCAGCGGGTCAGCGCCCTCGGCCTCGACAGCTTCGGCCAGGTGGGGGACCTGCCCGACCTCTACGCCCACTACCGCCTGGACGTAGACGCCATCGTCGATGCCTGCGCCGACCTGTTCCTCTAGGCCAATGCTCTCTCCAGGTCCGCGATCAGGTCGTCGACGTTCTCGACGCCGACGCTGAGCCGGATCAGGCCATCGACGATGCCGATGCGTTCGCGGGTTTCGGCGGGGATCGAGGCGTGGGTCATGATGGCCGGGTGCTCGATCAGGCTTTCGACACCGCCCAGGCTTTCGGCCAGCGTGAACAGCTCGGTCCGTTCCAGCATCCGCTTCGTGCCGTCCAGGTCGCGGTCCAGCACTGCGGTGATCATGCCGCCGAAGCCGGACATCTGGCGCCTGGCCAGCTCGTGCTGCGGGTGGCTCTTCAGGCCGGGGTAGACGACCTTGGCCACGTCCTTGCGCGCCTCCAGCCACTCCGCGATCGCCTGGCCGTTCTCGCAGTGCCGCTGCATGCGGAGCGCCAGCGTCTTCATGCCCCGAAGCGTCAGGAAGCTGTCGAAGGGCGAGGCCACCGAGCCGATGGCGTTCTGCAGGAAGGTGATCTTGTCGCGGAACTCGGCGTTCTCGCCCACCACCAGCGCGCCGCCCACGACGTCGGAGTGGCCGCCGATGTACTTCGTCGTCGAGTGCATGACCGCGTCGAAGCCGAACTCCAGCGGGCGCTGGATGTAGGGGCTGGCGAAGGTGTTGTCCGCCGCCGCGATCAAGCCGCGCGCCTTGCAGAGCGCGGCGATGGCTTCGAGGTCGGCCAGGCGCAGCAGCGGGTTGGTGGGCGTCTCGACCCAGACCATCCGTGTGCGGGGCTCGATGGCGGCCTCGATCGCGGCGACATCGGCCAGGTCCACATAGGTGACGCGCAGACCTGCCGAGCGGGTGCGGACCTTGTCGAACAGCCGGAACGAGCCGCCGTAGAGATCCTCGCTGGCAATGATGTGGTCGCCGGCGTCGAACGCCTCCAGCAGCGTCGCGATGGCCGCCAGGCCGGAGGCGAAGGCGTAGCCCTTGGTCCCGCTCTCCAGGTCGGCCAGGCCGCGCTCCAGGGCGAAGCGGGTCGGGTTCTGGCTGCGGGAATATTCGAACCCCGTATGCACGCCGGGGCTCGACTGGGCATAGGTCGAGGTCGCGTAGATCGGCGGCATGACCGCACCGGTCGTGGGATCGTGTTCCTGGCCGCCGTGGATGGCGCGGGTGGCGAAGTCCAGCCGGTTCTTGCCGTGGGTTTCGTCGCTCACGCGGCCTTCCTCAGATAGTTGATCAGGTCGATCCGCGTGATCAGGCCCAGGAACTCCTTGCCCTCCATCACGATCGCCACCTCGTCGCGTTCGAATATGGGGAGCAGGGCGTCCAGTTGCTCGGCGGCCTGCAGGGTGTGCAGCTTGGCGGTCATGGCGGTCGAGACCGGCTGGCGGAAGCGGGCGTCCTGGCGGCGGTCCTCCACGGCCTCCAGCAGGTCGCTCTCGTCGATCAGGCCGATCAGCCGGCCGTCGTCGATCACCGGCAACTGGCTGACGTCGGTCTGGCGCATGCGATTGTAGGCGGTGAGCAGGGTGTCGGTCGGGCCGACGGTCACCGCGTCGCCGGGCGTGCGGGCGATCAGGTCGCGCAGGTCGCCGTGCAGCTCGCGGTCCATCAGCCCCTGCTCGGCGACCCAGCTGTCGTTGTAGACCTTGGACAGGTAGCGGGAGCCCGTGTCGCAGACGAGGGTCACCACGCGCTTGGCCTCGGTCTGCTCGCGACAATAGCGAAGCGCCCCGGCCAGCAAGGTGCCCGAGGACGAGCCCGCGAGGATCCCGGCCTTCGTCAGCAGCAGGCGCGCGGTGGCGATGCTCTCGGTGTCCGAGATCTCGTAGGCCTTGGCCACCAGCTTGAGGTCGCAGTTGTCGGGGATGAAGTCCTCGCCGATCCCTTCCACGACCCAGGAGCCGGGCTCCACCTTTTCGCCGCGCTCGACGAGCGGCGCCAGGATCGAGCCGACCGGGTCGGCCAGCACCATCTTCGTCTTCGGCGAGGCCTTAGCGAAGAAGCGGCCCAGGCCCGTCAGCGTGCCGCCGGAGCCCACGCCCACGACCACCGCGTCCACGTCGCCCTCCATCTGCTCCAGGATCTCCGGGCCCGTGGTGGTCTCGTGCGCCAGCGGGTTCGCCGGATTGGAGAACTGGTTGATGAAGACGGCGTTGTTCAGCTTCGCCGCCAGCGCCTGGGCCATGTCCTGGTAGTACTCAGGGTGGCCCTTGCCGACGTCCGAGCGCGTGATGCGCACGTCGACGCCCATGGCGCGCAGGTGCTGGATCTTTTCCCGCGCCATCTTGTCCGGCACGACCAGCAGCAGCTTGTAGCCCTTCAAGATCCCCACCTGGGCCAGGCCCAGTCCGGTGTTTCCGGCAGTGGCCTCGACGATCGTCCCGCCGGGCTTCAGCGAGCCGTCCTTCTCGGCCGCTTCGATCATCGAGCGCGCGATGCGGTCCTTGATCGAGCCGCCGGGGTTGGCGTTTTCCAGCTTCACGAAGAGGCGGCAGGGGCCGGTGTCGAAACCCGTCAGCTCCAGCATCGGCGTATGGCCGATCAGGTCGAGGGCGCTCGCCACGGGAGGCGGCAGGGGTTGGTCGGTCAAGGAAGCATCCTGGTCGAGTCGGCGAACGACGATTGGGCGTTATATTGCGCAATGCCCACCAGAAGGGAAACACCCGACCCGAATTTCCCTTCCCGCCGGCAAGAACAATCTAGACCATGGAGGCTGGGCCCTTCCTCAGGATCGAGTTGCGGGCGCGAACCGCCGGCTCAGACGCAGTTTGTAACCGTTCCGTACGGTGGCGCCCTCGAAAGCCGCGGTTAAGGTCGCGCCGCACATTGTCGCGCGGCCCAGGAGTTTGGCCCTTGAAGCATCTGATCACGACGCCCTTGATCACCCTGGCGGCCTGCGCCGCGCTGCTGACCGCCTGTTCGCCGGGCAAGCCCGGCGCGCCCAAGGCGGGCGAGCCCAAGTTCAACACCGACCTGCCGATGACCGAGTTCATGGGCCACTTCGTCGATCCGGCCGCCTTCATGTACTGGAAGGGCTCGGGCTACGAGATGACGGAGGCCGGCGAGCGCGACCTGTCGCCGACCACCGACGAGGGCTGGGACGTCCTGGTGAGCGGCGCCACGATGCTGATGGAGGCCGGCAACCTCCTGCAGATGCCCGGCCGCACCCGCGCGCCGGAAGCGGACTGGAACAAGTACGCCCAGCTCCTCACCGAGCGGGCCGCGATCGCCCGCGCCGCAGCCGAGAAGCACGACAAGCAGGCGGTCTTCGACGAGGGCGGCAAGGTCTACGAGGTCTGCGTCGCCTGCCACGAGCAGTTCGTCATCCAGCCCGACATCAAGGCCAACGGCCCGGCCAAGGGCGATCCCCTGCCAGCCATCCCCGACGACAAGAAGAAGTAGCTACCAGCCGGAGAGGGGTCTCGCGCACCGCCCGAGGGGCGCGACGACCGTGTCGAGCGGGCGGACCGGACCCATGCCTTCCAGGTCGCAGCGCTGGCGGTCGGGACCGCCGCCGATGCCGAGCGGGCCACCGGCATACGGGCCGCCGTAGCCGCGACGCCCATAGCCATAGTAGCCGCCCTTGGTGTCCTCGAAGGCCAGGCTCACCCGCCCGTTCTTGCCCACCGGGATCTCGGTGCGGCCGTAGACGCTGCGATAGCCGCCGGTGCCGACGCTCACGCTGATCTCGCCGTGCGGCTTGCCGTCGTCGCGAGGGACCACGCCGTCCAGCGCGTCGTCGCGGCGCGCGTCAGGCACGGGGGACGTCTTGATGAAGTCGTCGATCTGCTGGGCCGTGCTGGCCGCGGGCGCCGTGGTTTCAGCCTGGGCCGGCGCCGTCGCGACAGGCGCGTCAGGTTCGGCGGCGAGGGCCGGCGCGGCGATCAGGGCGGCCAGCAGGGCGAGACGGATACGCATACGAAAGTCTCCTCGGGCCGACACTAGGCGCGCCAATTGCGGCGAAGGTGTTGCAAGCCTACGGCCGCGCTTGGACGGCGGGCACATTGGCGACGATGCCGGCCTCGTTGCCCGGCTGTCCCGACGGGATCAGCTCGTAGAACCCGGCCAGCCGCAGGCGCACCACCACCGGCTTCTCGCTGGAGTTTGAGAACTGCCAGCCCTGGATGCCGTCGAACGGCGCGGTGAGCGCGCCCTGCTGCTTCAGGCCGAACCCCTGGCGGTAGGTCGAGACGGTCATCGGCTGGCCGGGCGCCGGCGTGGTATGGCCGTGCTGGTCGAAATGGAAGTCACGCGGCTCGCTCGTCCCGATCACCTCCCACGCATAGGTCAGCGTCGCGTCCTTCCTCATCCGGACCTTGTACTCGAGCTCGGACTTGTCGGCGCCGGCCAGGAAGTCGCCCAGCGGGATCTCCACCACGTCGGTGCGGAAGGGGATGTCATACTCGCGGGCCCACGCCACGCCGTCGCTGGCGGCGGCCTTCTGGTCCTCCGGCGCCCAGAGCCGCGACAGGCCGGAGAGCCTGCCGACGCCCAGAGGGTCACGGTTGAACTCCGCGGGCAGGATGGCGCCCAGCACGATCAGCACGGCCAGGATCACTGCCCCCAGCGTGGCCGCGATCAGCCGCCCCTTGGGCATGGCCCTTTGCTCGCTCATGAAACCGCTCCGCCGAAGATGTAGCCCGCGACCTGCTGGCCCGCGAGCACGAAGCCCGCCAGCATCAGCAGCACGTTCGCCCCCGCCGCCGTCCGGTCGAAGACCGGTGTGCGCCGCCAAAGGGTCATGACTACCAGGATCAGCGACAGCGACAGCACCTGCCCAATCTCCACGCCCACGTTGAACGAGACGAGATTCACCAGCAGCCCCTGCGGATTGAGGTTCAGCGCCTGCAGCTTGGTGGCCAGGCCGAAGCCGTGGATCAGGCCGAAGCCCAGCACCGCGGCGCGCGGGTCCGGCTGCACGCCGAACAGGGTGCGAAAGCCGCCCAGGTTGTCGAAGGCCTTGTAGGCCACCGACAGCCCGATCACCGCATCGACTAGGTGCGGATCGGCGTGGATGTCGAAGAACACCCCGGCCAGCAGGGTGACCGAATGGCCCAGCGAGAACAGGCTGACGTAGAGCGCGATCTGCCGGAGCCGGAACAGGAAGAAAATCACGCCCACCAGGAACAGCAGGTGGTCGTAGCCGGTCACCATGTGCTTGGCGCCGAGGTACATGAAGGGGATCGGGTCAGGGCCCCGGGTCGCCGCCACGAAGGCCGCGTCGGTCCCGCCGATGTTGTGCGCCAGGGCCGCCCCGGCCCACGTCGCCATCAGCAATCCGGTCACGAGGCCGGCGAACCGCGGCCGTGTCACGCCCATCCCCATCGGCAGGGGATACCGCGGGTTCGAGAGCGGGGCGAGACGTTTCCGCCTCGCCCCGCAGACGACTAGAACGACTTCCGCACCGTCGCGCCGTAGGTGCGCGGCGGGTTGGTCAGGAAGCCGTAGCGGGCCCGCAGGCCGCGCTCGCGGTCGATCGCCAGCTTGGCGCGCTCGTCACCGAGGTTGTTGACGAAGGCCGCGGCTTCCCAGCCGTCGCCGCGCACGCCGATCCGCAGGTTGAGGATGTCGTAGGACGGCAGCTCCAGCGGGAAGATCAGGCTGTTGGCCGTACCGGCTCCGACGTTCGGGAAGAGCGGCACCGTGCGCGGGTTCTGCTCCTGGTCCGAGACCTGGGTGTAGCGCTTGCCCACGTGCTGGTAGGTCAGGTTCGTGAACCCTTCCAGGCCGGCGGCCACCTCCTGCTCGTAGCCGACGCTGACCGAGCCCTGGAACTTGGGCACGGTCGGCAGGCGGTTGCCGTCGCGCAGGCCCTGGATCGGGGCGCCGGCGGCGTCGTTGAGGCTCGAGGTGAGCTGGGCGTCGTTGTACGAAGCGGTCGCCGCGATGTCGAAGTGGTCGGTGATCCGATAGGCGAACTCAGCGTCGAAGCCGGATGACTTGGCGCTCTTCACGTTGGCGATGATCCGCGACGAGCACGAACCGGCGTCGATGGTCGCCTGCAGGTTCGAGATGTCGGCGTAGAAGCCGGCCAGGGTCAGCGAGCCGCGGCCCCCGCCGAGGCGCGCCTTCATGCCGGCCTCGTAGTTCCACACCGTCTCGTTCTTGAAGCTGGGCGAGGACAGGGCGTTGAACGTGGCGAAATCCGCCGGCGTGCAGAGCGGCCGGTTCAGCGGATCGTTGATCCCGCCCAGCCGGAAGCCCTTCGACACCTGGGCGTTCAGGGTGACGTCGTCGGTGGCCTCGTAGGCCACGATCACGCGGGGCGCCCAGGCGTCGGCCTTGGTCTTTCCGGGGACCGCGATGGTCTTGTCGGCGAAGATGCCGTCGAAGGTCAGGGTCCGGGTTTCCTTATAGTCCGCCCAGCGCAGGCCGCCGGTGATGTCGAGACGATCGGTGACCGAATAGGTCGCCTCGCCGAACACCGCGAACTGCTTCTGCTTGTAGGGCACCGTCGAGTAGTAGAGGTGGTCCGTCGGGGCCACGTCGCTGGCGCTGGGGATGCCGCTGATGGCGCTGAAGCCCTGCACGAACAGGTCCTGGGCGTAGTCGCGGTCGATGTGCGAGTAGAACGCGCCCAGCACCCACTGCAGCGGGCCGTCGCCCGTCGAGCCGACGCGGGCCTCCTGGGTGAAGGTCTTGGAGTCGGTGGTGTCGGCGAGCGGCGAGTCCAGCGTGTAGACCGCCTGCGGCAGGCCGATGGAGCCCCCGGTGATCGAGCTGGTCAGTGCGCCGGCGTCACGTAGCACCAGCACGTCGCGGTCGCTGTAGCTGGTGATCGACGTGAAGCGCAGGTCCCCCATGTCGTACTGGACGGTCAGGTCGCCCAGCAGGAACTCGTCCTTGAACTTCTCCTGCAGCTGGATGAACTGCTTCGTCCCGCCCAGGGTCACGCGCGGCCGCGTGGTGGTGAAGGGGTTGCCCAGGATGTTGTAGACGTCGACCCGGTTGAAGCCGTCGACGTCGATCTTCTGGTAGACCACCCGCGGGTTGATCGAGAGGTCCTCGGTCGGCTTGAACAGCAGCGCCGCGCGGACGCCGTAGCGCGTGCCGTCGTTGACGTCCTTGTCCACCGAGCCGCCCGGCATGACCGCGTCGATGAAGCCGGGGAACTTCTCCGCATAGGCCGTGATGCGCAGCGCCGCCTGCTCGCTGAGCGGCATGTTCACGGCGCCCTTCAGGTTGCCGCCGGTGGAGCCGCCCTGCACCGTCGAGGCGGTGGCTTCGACCGTGCCCGAGAAGGCGTCGAGGCTGGGCTGGTTGGTGATGTAGCGGACGGTGCCCGACAGCGAGCCCGAACCGAACAGGGTGCCCTGCGGCCCGCGCAGCACTTCGACGCGGTTCAGGTCGAAGAGGTCGAGGTCCGGGGTGAACAGCGACATCGAGATCACGGACTCGTCGAGGTAGACGCCCACCTGCTCCTTCACGCCCGGCTGGTCGCGGACGATCTGGCCGGCCGAGATGCCGCGGATCGCCACCTGGCTCTGGCCGGGGCCGAGGTTCTGGACGGTGAAGCTGGCGACGGTGCGCGACAGCTCCTCGACGTTGGTGATGCCGCGGTTGCGCATCACCGCTTCGCTCTGGGCGGCGACCGAGAACGGCACGTCGATCAGTTGCTCGTCGCGCTTGCGCGCCGTGACGACCAGCTCCTGGACTTCGACGTCGCCTTCCGCGGCGAAGGCCTGGCCGGAAGGCAGGCCGATGACGAGGGCGAGCGCACTGGCGCGCGCCGTCAATGCGAGCTTACGGGTATTCATGGAGATGTCCTTCCGCAACCGCAGCTTGTGGTCGCTGCCTGTTTGTGCGGCAGGGGTAGTCAAAAAACCGTCGTAATGGCAGGCCGCAAAGGCGAGTGGCTACGCTTGGCAGGCGAATGTTGCGCGGCGGCAACAGGAGCCTAGAGCAGCCCGACCTCGTCGAAGAGCGCCTTCATGGCGTCCCAGGACCGCCGGTCGCTGTCGGCCTGGTAGCTGAAACCCGGCAGGCCATAGGCGTCGATCTCAGGGTTGGTGAAGCTATGCCCGGTGTTCCCGAACACCTGCATCCGCCAATCCACGCCGCCCGCGGTCATCTCCTGCTCGAAGGCGACGCGCTGGTCGGCCGGGACCACCGGATCGTCGGCGCCGATCTGCACCAGCACCTTGCCCTTGATGTTGGCGGCGTCCTGCGGCCGGGCGGTCTGCAGGCCCGAATGGAAGCCCGCCACCGCCTTCAGGTCCGCACCGCCGCGCGCCAGCTCCAGCACCGCGGTTCCGCCGTAGCAGTAGCCCACGGCCGCGATTCGAGCGGGATCCACCCGGGGTTGCGCCAACAGCGTGTCCAAGGCGCTCTGCAGGCGGGTTCGGATGTGGCTGGGGTCGGCCATGAACCAAGCGTAGCGCCGCATCATCTCGTCCCGGTCGGTCAACGGGACACCGCCGCCCTGATAGTCGACGGTCAGGGCCACGAACCCCAGGCCGGCCAGCCGTTCGGCGGCGTCCAGGGTGTGCCGGGTGACACCAGGCGACTCGTGCGCCACCAGCACACCGGGGGCGGGACCCGACCCCGTGGGCAGGAACACCGTGCCGACGAATTCCACCCCTTCCGCCGAGTAGGCGACCTTCGTCCCAGCCATGCGCCGCTCCCTGTCTGGCGCCAGGTGAGGGGGCCAACGGCGCGGCGTCAACCGGCGGAACCGCGTCGGGCAGCCGGAGTTTGGCGTTGCGCCAATGCGGGAGCTGCACCGATGAAACGCTACGCCTACGCCTGGCTGACCGCCGGCTTCTTCCTCATCTCCATCGTCCTGCACTGGCTGTTCGGCTGGTACGCCTTCGCCGACGACCAGCAGGCGCACGGCGAGGCGGCGCGGGTCGGGCCCTACCTCATGGAGATGGGCCGCGACACGTTCGAGAACTGGCAGTCCGAGTTCCTGCAACTGCTCTGGCAGGTCGTGGGCCTGGCCTACTTCCTATATGTCGGCTCGCCGGCGTCGAAGGAGAACGACGACCGCACCGAGGCGAAGATCGACGCCCTGCTACGCCTGGTGGGCAAGGAGAAGGGCGAGGCCCTGATCGCCGAGCTGGACGAGCAGTATCTGCGGACCCAGGGGCACGCTCGGCCCCATGCCCATGACGCGGTCTATCCGAAAGGGAAGGGCGGCTAACGCGCCTTCAAGCGCGCCGCTGCCTGCGCCGCTCGGCGTTCCCAGCAGCAGTCGTGGGCCTCGTCCGCCGTGTCCTCGGCCGCGGGGTTGGCCTCCACGGGCACGACCCGGTCCCGGAGACCCAGGTAGTGGGCCTGGGGAATGGCCGGCAGCCGCTCGGCGAGCCCTTGCGCGTCGGCCGCCAGGTTGAGCGGGCTCAGGTCGCGCTCGGCGGTCCAGCCGGCGATGTCCAGCGGCGCGGCGAAGGTGACCAGTCCCGCGACGTCCGAGCGCCGCCGCGCCAGCGCCGCGGCCACGACGCCGCCGCCCGACCAGCCGACGAGCACCACGCGCCCCGCACCGGCCTGCCGCTTGAGCTGGTCGACGCCGGCGTCCATCGCCGCGAGCACCGCGTCCGAGAACCGGTCGACCGTCCAGTCCTCGGCCCGGCAGCGCGCGTCGGCGTGACGGGTGAACTGGCACGGGCGCGCGATCCAGGCCTTGGGCGCGTCCGGCCAGGCGCGGGCGATGCGCAGGCCCTGGGGATCGGCGGGCGTGGGATCGGCGGTCGGGCGGCCGAACCGGTCGTGGGCGCGGCCGTCGCCCTCGATGACGACGGTCAGCACCGCGCCCCCGGCTTGGCCGAGGGGCGCGGCGGTGGCGAGCACGCGCCCCGCAACCGCCACGTCGCGCCGCGCCCAGCCGCCGCTCTCCATCGGCGACGTGGCGCAGCCCGACAGGAGGCCGGCGACGAGCGCCAGCCCCCGTCCGAGCCTCAGAACCGGCCGCCCAGCGTCGCGCCGACCAGCGTCTCGCGCTCGTTCTTCTTGCCCACCGTCGTGCTGCCGCCGATCGACAGATAGCTGGCCGGCGAGAGGGTGATCGAGACCCCCGCGCCCAGCCGCGCGTAATCGCCGTCGGCGCCGAACTCGTCGTTCAGGTAGTGGTCCCATGCCGCACTGACATACGGCGAGATCATGCCGGCCTGGTAGAACAAGGTGCTCCCCACCCGCAGGATCGACAGCCTGTTGTCGAAGCCCTGGATCAATCGGCCGGCGTTGTCGCGGTAGGCGTCGGTCTTGGAGTCGGACAGGAACACCGAGGCGGCCGGCATCACCAGCCATTGCGGCGCCACCTCGAACCGGCCCTCGAGGGTGACGCTGCCGAACACCTGCTCGCGGTCGGTGGATCCCCGCGACGACAGGATGCCGAAGGTGCGCTCATTGGTGACGTCCTGGGTGTTGTAGCCGACCACCCCGGTCAGGGAGAGGTTGGGCGACAGCAGGAACGAGCCGTAGAGACCGCCGGTCCAGCCGTCCGCCTCGTACCCGGAGCTTGGGCCGTCCAGGTCGGTGTCGCCCCAGGAGGCGAACACGCCCAGCGCCGCGGACGACGAGACCAGATAGTCGGCCCCGGCCGCCACGCTCTTGGACCAGCCCTTCTGGTCGCGGCCGGCGCGGTTGTCCTTCAGCCGGATTCCCTGGGCGTTGATCCACACGCCTATCGGGCCGTCGCCCTCGCCGGCCGAGAGTCCGCGGTAGGTGTCGTTGGACGTGAGCTGGCCTGCGCCCGCCGCCAGCACCTGCAGCCGCGCCGCTGCGAAGGCCTGGCCGAAGCTGGCCGACAGGGCGTCGCCCAGGATCGAGTTCAGGAACTGGTCGGTGGTGACGGCGCTGAGCAGCCGCAGATTGCCCACCGCGATGGTGATCGTGGTGCCGTCGGGCGCCGTCATGGTCGGCTCGGCCACCGGCGTGGTCGGGGTCGTCGGGGTGGTGGGCGTGGTTGGAGTCGTAGGTGTGGTGGGCGTCGTCGGCGTGGTGGGGGTCGTGGGAGTCGTGGGCGTGGTCGGGGTCGTCGGCGTGGTAGAGCTGCCCCCCAGGGCGTCGGCGCAGGCGCCGCTCCCGGTCACCGCGCCGGTCGAGGTGTTGAGCATGCAGGTGAAGGGGGTGGTCGAGCCCAGCCGGGTCACATCGCCGGTATAGGTCTGGGTCGTGCCGGACGCGCTGATGCTGGTGAAGTTGATCGTCGCGGGCGCGCCGGTGAAGTCCGGGCCGCCGGTGATCACGATCTTGAGCTGGGTGGGGCTGATGATGGTGGTCTCGATCCGCGTGCCGTCGGGCCGCGTCACCACCGTCGTCCCCAGGCCGCCCGGCACGGTGGGCGTGGTCGGGGTCGTGGCCTGGGCGAATGCGCCGCCCGCCAGGGCGATGGAAAACAGGCCTGCGCCGAGGCCGAGCATGATCTTCACGGAATAATCCCCCTACTGAGGGGTCCGTGGCTAAGGCGACGCGGGGCCGCGCTCATCCCCCGATTGGGGGTGCGGCGGCGCCTGGATCGCGCCGATCAAAGAGGGAAGTGGCGCACCCGACACGATTCGAACGTGTGACCTTTGCCTTCGGAGGGCAACGCTCTATCCAGCTGAGCTACGGGTGCGTCTTCAGCGGAGGGTGTCTCTAGCTGAAAGGACGCGCTGCCGCAAACTCGCTCGGCGGATTTCAGCAGGGCAATTCGCCCGAGCGCCGCCGCGAGTAGCTTCCGCCCACAGAATGCGGTCGAATGGCCGGTATGTTTTGGGGGAAGCACATGGGCGTCTGGAAGCGGGTCGCAGGCGTGGGCGCGGGCGCCGCGGCCACGGTCCTGGCGGGGATCGGGATCGGAAGCCTCGCACAGGCCCAGGCGACCGACGACGCGCCGCACCCCGGCAAGGCGGTCTACGACGCCGACTGCGCCGCCTGCCACAACGCGCCTCCGGCCGGCGACCGCGCGCCGCCCGTGGCCTCGTTGCGCAAGATGAGCGCCCAGACCCTGACGGCGGCGCTGACCACCGGCGTGATGAAGGCGATCGGCGATGGCCTCGATCGCCGGCAGATCCGCGACGTGGTGAGCTATCTGGCGGCGCCGGAAGGGCCAGTCGGCACGGGCTGGCTCGACGATAACCGGTGCGCGGACAGCACCGTCGACCTTTCCGCCGGGCCGGCGCAGGTGGGCTTCGGCGTCGACCAGGACAATTCCCGGCGGATGACGGCGGCCCAGGCCGGCCTCTCCACCAAGGACGTGGCCAACCTCGAAGTCGCGTGGTCGTTCGTGATGCCGCGCACGTCGGGCCTGCGAGGGCAGGGCGTGGTCGTGGGCTCGACCCTGTTCTATCCCGCCGGGCAGGCCGGCTACGTCATCGCGCTGGACACCAGGACCGGCTGCGTGAAGTGGGCGACCCCGGGCGGCGTGCGCGCGAGCCTGGCCTATGGCCGGCTCGGCAAGGACGGCCCTTGGGCGGTGGTCGGCGGCGACGGCCAGGGGAAGCTGACAGCCTTCGAGGCCAAGACCGGCAAGGTGGTCTGGTCGGTGGATCCGCGCCACGACAAGACCGTGCCGCTGTCGGGCAGCCCGATCTTCGCCGGCGACAGGATCGTCGTGCCGATCTCGGCCATCGACGTGGGCAACGCCATGCGGCCCAATTTCGAGTGCTGCAAGGCCCACGGCGCCGTGGCGCTGCTCGACGCCGCCGACGGCAAGATCCTCTGGACCTGGCACACCATGGAGCCGGCCAAGCCGCTAGGGCGCAAGAATTCGCAGGGCGTCGAGATGTACGGCCCCTCCGGCGCGCCGATCTGGTCCAGCCCCTCGGTCGATGTGAAGGCAGGCGTGGTCTATGCGGCGACCGGCGAGAACACCTCGCCCCCGGCCACCAACACCAGCGACAGCCTGGTGGCGCTGGACCTCGCCACCGGCAAGCAGAAGTGGGTGTTCCAGGCTTTGGAGAACGACGTCTGGAACATGTCGTGCCCGATCGGCTCGCCCACCGGCGGCCGTGCGCCCGGCCCGAACTGCTTCTTCGCGGCCGAGGGCAGCGTGCTGCGCGACCACGACTTCGGCGGCGGGCCGCTGATCTGGCGCGGCCCCAATGGGAAGAAGGGGGGCCGCACCCTGATCCTGGGGGGCCAGAAGTCTGGCGACGTCTGGGCGCTGGAGGCGGCGACGGGAAGGAAGGTCTGGCGCCATCAGTTCGGGAAGGGCTCGGCCCTGGGCGGCGTTCACTGGGGCATCGCGGCGGATGCGACCCGCGTCTACGCGCCGATCGCCGACCCCAACGTGCCCGAGCCGGACAACGCCGCGGGCCTCTACGCCATCGACGTCGCGACGGGGAAGCTCGCCTGGTCGTGGAAGGCCTCGGCCGACTGCGCGGGAGACCGCAAGGCGCGCGTCCCCAGCTGCGACGGCAAGTTCGGCCTGTCGGCCCCGCCGCTGGTGGTGGACGGCGCGGTTGTCGCGGGCGGCCTGGACGGGCGGGTCTATGTGTTCGAGGCGGCCACCGGCAAGCTGCTGGCCACCCACGACACGGCGGTCCCGTTCCAGGGCGTGAACAAGCTGGCGGGCGCCGGCGGGTCGATCGACGCGGCCGGCCCCTTCGCCGGCGACGGCTTCCTGTTCGTCAGCTCGGGCTACGGCTCTTTCGGGCAGCAGGCTGGCAATGTGCTGGTGGCGTACCGGCCGAAACGCTGAAGCCATCCCTCTTTTTCATGGGAGGGATAGAGAGTGTGATCAGGCCTTGCCCGTCACGTCTTCCCAGAAGCGCTTGGCCTTGCCGGTGAAGCCGGCGGACTTGGGATGCTGCTGCTCGCTGCAGATCTCGGCCAGCTCGCGCATCAGTTCCTTCTGGCGCGCGGTCAGGCGGGTGGGGGTCTCGACGAACAGCTCGACCACCAGGTCGCCGCGCTCGCGCGAGCGCAGGGACGGCATGCCACGGCCCTTCACGCGCACGGTCTTGCCGGTCTGGGCGCCTTCGGGGACCTTGACCTCGATCTTGCACTGGCCATCGCAGGCCTCGCCGCCCATCAGGCAGGGCGCCTCGATCTCGCCGCCCAGGGCCGCCACGCACATCGGCACGGGCACCGTGCAGAGCAGGTCCAGGCCGTCGCGCTCGAACAGCTCGTGCGGCCTCACGGAAATGAAGATGTAGAGGTCGCCGCGCGGCCCGCCGCGCTGGCCCGCGTCGCCTTCGCCGGCGAGGCGGATGCGCGCGCCGTCGTCGACGCCGGCGGGGATCCGCACCGCCAGGGTGCGCTGCCGGCGGACGTGGCCGGCGCCGCGGCACTCCGTGCAGGGATCCATGACCATCTGGCCGGAACCGCCGCAGCGGGGGCAGGCGCGTTCGATGGAGAAAAAGCCCTGGCTGGCGCGGACCCGCCCCGCGCCATGGCAGGTGGTGCACTGGGTCGGGCTGGTGCCGGGCTTGGCGCCGGAGCCTTCGCAGGCCTCGCAGGACAGGGTGACCGGGATGGTGATCTCGACCTCGGAGCCGGCATAGGCCTGCTCCAGGCTGATCTCCAGGTCGTAGCGCAGGTCCGAGCCGCGGGCCGGGCCGCTGCGCTGGCGCTGGCCGCCACGGCCGCCGAAGATGTCGCCGAACACCTCGTTGAAGATGTCGTGCACGTCGTGGAACTGGCCGTTCCCGGGCCCGCCGCCATTGCCGTTGACGCCGGCGTGGCCGAAGCGGTCGTAGGCCGCGCGCTTCTGCGGATCCGACAGGATCGAATAGGCCTCGTTGACTTCCTTGAAGCGGCCGGACGCCTCCTCGCAGCCGCCGTTGCGGTCGGGATGGTGCTCCATCGCTTGCTTACGGAAGGCTGCCTTGAGGGCGCTGTCATCGCAGCCCCGTTCGACGCCCAGGATCTCGTAATAGTCCCGCATGGAAACGTCAGAAGCTCAGGTTTGCTTGTGAATTGAAGTGGGTGGGCCCCCGCCCGGCTGCAAGGTGTAGCACCGAGCGGACGGGGGCCTCTAGTCCCGCGAAAGCGGCGGCGACGTCCCCATGGCCCTCCTCATCGCACTTGCTTCCGAGGAGGGCCATGAGGTGCGTTGTCACGCCGACTTCTTGCCGTCGCCGTCGACTTCCTCGAACTCCGCGTCGACCACGTCGTCCGAAGATTCGCCGGCGCCCGAGGCGGTGGCGTCTTCGGCCCCGCCATCGCCCTGCTGGGCCTTGTACATCGCCTCGCCCAGCTTCATCGAAGCCTGGATGAGGGTCTGGGTCTTGGCCGAGATCGCGTCCGCGTCACCCGACTCAAGCGACCCCTTCAGGTCGTCCAGCGCCGTCTGGATGGCGGTCCGCTCGACTTCCGAGACCTTGTCGCCGTGCTCGGCGAGGGCCTTTTCCGAGGAGTGGATGACGGCGTCGGCCTGGTTCTTGGCTTCCACCGCCGCCTTGCGCTTCTCGTCGTCCGCCTTGTTGGACTCGGCTTCCTTGACCATGGCGTCGATGTCCGCGTCCGAAAGGCCGCCGTTGGCCTGGATGCGGATCGACTGTTCCTTGGACGTGGCCTTGTCGCGGGCCGAGACGTTGACGATGCCGTTGGCGTCGATGTCGAAGGTCACCTCGACCTGCGGCACGCCCCGCGGCGCCGGCGGGATGCCGACCAGGTCGAACTGGCCCAGCATCTTGTTGTCCTGCGCCATCGGGCGTTCGCCCTGGAAGACCCGGATCGTCACGGCCGACTGGTTGTCGTCCGCCGTCGAGAAGGTCTGGGACCGCTTGGTCGGGATCGTGGTGTTGCGCTCGATCAGCGGGGTGAACACGCCACCCAGAGTCTCGATGCCCAGGGTCAGGGGGGTCACGTCCAGCAGCAGGACGTCCTTCACCTCGCCGCCCAGCACGCCGGCCTGGACCGCGGCGCCCAGCGCCACGACCTCGTCCGGGTTCACGCCGGTGTGCGGCTCACGGCCGAAGAACGCCTTCACCGTCTCGACGACCTTGGGCATGCGGGTCATGCCGCCGACCAGGATCACCTCGTCGATGTCGCCCTTCTTCAGGCCGGCGTCCTTCAGCGCCTGTTCACAGGGCCCGACAGTCTTGGCGATCAGGTCCTCGACCAGGGCTTCCAGCTTGGCGCGCGACAGCTTGATGTTGAGGTGCAGCGGACCCGACGCGTTCATCGAGATGAAGGGCAGGTTCACTTCGTACTGGGTGGTGAAGCTGAGTTCCTTCTTGGCCTTTTCGCCCTCTTCCTTGAGGCGCTGCAGGGCCAGCTTGTCCTTGCGCAGGTCGACGCTGTTCTCTTTCTTGAACTCGTCGGCCAGGTAGTCGACGATGCGCATGTCGAAGTCCTCACCGCCGAGGAACGTGTCCCCGTTGGTCGACTTCACCTCGAACACGCCGTCGCCGATCTCCAGCACCGAGACGTCGAAGGTGCCGCCGCCCAGGTCGTAGACGGCGATCTTCTTGCCGTCGTTCTTCTCCAGGCCATAGGCCAGGGCCGCGGCGGTCGGCTCGTTGATGATCCGCAGGACCTCGAGGCCGGCGATCTTGCCGGCGTCCTTGGTCGCCTGCCGCTGGGCATCGTTGAAGTAGGCCGGGACGGTGATGACCGCCTTGTCGACCTTCTCGCCCAGGTGCTGCTCGGCGGCTTCCTTCATCTTCTGAAGGATGAAGGCCGAGACCTGCTGCGGCGAATAATCCTTGCCGTGCGCCTTCACCCAGGCGTCGCCGGTCGGGCCCTTCACGATGTCATAGGGCACCATGCCCTTGTCCTTCGCGACCACGGGGTCGTCGAAGTTGCGGCCGATCAGGCGCTTGATCGCGAACAGCGTGTTCGAAGGGTTGGTCACCGCCTGGCGCTTGGCCGGCTGGCCGACGAGGCGCTCGCCGTCGTCCATGAAGGCCACCACCGATGGAGTGGTCCGCGCGCCTTCGGCGTTCTCGATCACTTTCGGCGTCTTGCCGTCCATGATGGCCACGCACGAGTTGGTCGTGCCGAGGTCGATGCCGATGATCCTGCTCATAGCCTTGGTCTACTCGCTCCTTGCTTGGCGAACGTCGCGGGTTGGGCCTTCTACTGAAGCGCCCGGGCAATTGCGACGCCCCCGGTTCGATTGTCTCCCGTCCGGCTTCCGTCTTTCCGTTCGCGGAAGCCAGCGTCGAGAGCCGATATGGGGGAAATTGCGGGGGCTGCAAGAGCGAAAGCCCCTAATCCGATCAAGGGCATGACTCATGTTTGCCGCCATTGCGCGCTGGCCGCGGCGTAAAGGGGCGCCGGATGCGGCGTCTCGCCGCCCCTCGACGCGATGAAGGCGTGCTCCACCACCATGGCCTGCTGCTCGATGTTCATCGCCGTGAACGCCCTTCCGCCCTGGAGGTCGTAGGCGTAGGACGCCAGGCTGTCGCCCGCTTTGATCTTGGCCAAAATCAGCGAGACTCCATGCTGCGCCTGCCAGACGTGGGTCAGCTCATGCACGAACACCGCCTGGACCCGCAGCGGAACCTGCGGCGCGGCGAAGTCCGGCCGCACGGTCGCCGCGGGCCAGACGATCAGCCCGGGCCCGGCCACGAAGGCGCGGCGCCACAGCGGAATGGCGAAGATCCGCACCCGGCCGGCGTCCAGGCCCGCGCCGAACATCTCGGCGGCGAAGCCCCGCTCGCCGGCGGTCAGCGGGCGCGAGGCGAGCGGTTTCATGCCGGACGTGGTCATGGACGGTTGACGCAATGGCGGGCTGTCGGTTCCGTGGCCACCATCACCCCTGCCGCAGCATAAGGAAACGCCCATGGTCACGCTCACCCGCCCCGACGGCACGCGCCCCGAAGACGTCCACCTGTCGCGGCGCGGCCTGACGCTGGCGCTGACCGGCGGCTATGCGCTGGCCGCCTGGTCGGCCGAGGCCGCGCCGATCAAGACCGACGGCGCGGGGCTGGTCCAGAGCATGGTGCAGATCAAGGCGCCCGACCGGGAGATCCCGGCGTTCATCGCGCGGCCGGCGAAGTCGGGGAAATTCCCCAGCGTCGTGCTGATCTCCGAGATCTTCGGCCTGCACGAGTATATCCGCGACACCGCCCGGCGGCTGGCCAAGGCCGGCTACGCGGTCATCGCGCCGGACTTCTTCGTCCGCGCCGGCGACCCGTCGACCATGACCGACTTCCCGGCGATCATGAAGATCGTCGCCACCGCCACCGACGCCCAGGTGGCCGGCGACGTGGACGCCGCGCTCGCCTACCTCAAGGCCCAGCCGTGGGCCGACACCAACCGCGCCGCGATCACCGGGTTCTGCTGGGGCGGGTCCGTGGTCTGGGAAACGGTGGCGCGGCGGCCGGACTTCAAGGCCGGCGTCGCCTGGTACGGCCGGCTCGCCAGCGGCATGTCGCAGCCGGATCCCGGCGCCAAGAACCCGCTCGACGTCGTGAACGAACTGAAGGCGCCGGTGCTGGGCCTCTACGCTGAGAAGGACAGCGGCATCCCGCTCACCGACGTCGAGAAGATGAAGGCGGCCCTGAAGGCGGCCGGCAAGTCGGGAAGCGACATCGTCGTCTTCCCGGGCGCGCAGCACGGCTTCCACGCCGACTACCGCCCCTCCTACAACAAGGAGGCGGCCGATGACGGCTGGGCCAGGATGCTCGCGTTCTTCAAGAAGAACGGCGTCTAGAACGGCGGCTCTTCGACCTTCGGCGGGGGTGGGGCGGGGGCGACTTCGGCCGCCGCCGCCGGGGGCGGGGGCGCGATCACCGGGGCGGATTCCGGACCGGCCGGGGCGCCGTTCTCGGCCGCGGCCTTGGCCAGGGCGGCCGCTTCGGCCTTGGCCTTTTTCTGGGCGTCGAGGGCTGCCTGTTCTTCGGGCGTCAGCTCTTCCTTGTCCTGGGTCGCGCCGATGATCCGCTCGTCGGTGAGCGGCGTGGCGTCCTGCGCCTCCAGCACCTGACCAACGGCGCCGTCCGGCCGCTCGCCCGGCAACCGGCTGCGGGAGGGGGCGGTGATGGCGCCCAGGGCGAAGGCGCCGAGGCACGCGGCCACCAGGCCTGTGGCGACCACCTGCAGCACGGGACGGGGCATGGACCAGTTCATGACGGCCAAACTAGTGCGGTCGCGCGCCGCACGAAAGGCCGATCGCGCCGCCCCCGGATCACGGTAAACGCGCGATTAACGGTCCCTGCCGCAAACAGGGGTGATCGATTCAGTCTGGAGACCTTGGGCGCATGGCGCGGGCGGCGCGGAAAACCGGCGGGGAGCTTGCGCTCCACATCGCCAGGCTGACGTGGAACCATCCGGCGACGGCGCGCCTGCGCGGCGGGGTGACCGCCGCGTTCGGCGCCGCCCTGGCCGTGGCCTTCGCGACCTATAGCGCCGCCGACCCCAGCCTGAACGCCGCGGGCCCGACCCTGCCGCAGAACGCCCTGGGCGGTGCGGGCGCGGTGCTGGCCGACATCGGCGTGCAGTCCCTGGGCGTGACCGCGGGCCTCGCGGCGCTGCTGATCGTCACCTGCGGCCTGTCGCGGGTGGCCGACCCCGAGCCGGACCTGAGCCGGGGTCGCCTGCGCCTGCGCGCCGCCATCGGGACGCTGGGTGTGCTAGCCCTGGCCGGCGCGCTCGCCTGGGCGCCGATCCCGGCGGGCTGGCCGCTGGCCAAGGGCCTGGGCGGATTCTGGGGCGATGCGCTGCTCACGAGCTTCGCCGGCCTGATCGAATACGCCCGCCTGGCCTTCGGGACCACCATCGCGGGCTCGGTGCTCGCCGTCGGGGGCCTGGTCGCCTACGGCTATGGCCTGGGCCTTTCACGGGTGGACTTCCGCGGCGTGGCCGACGGCGTCGCCCATGCCCTCGCGCCGAAGCCGAAGCTCAAGGCCGCCAAGCCCGAACCCGCCGGGGCCGCAAAGGTCGCCCGCCGCAACAGGGCGCAGGATCCGGGGATCCCGGACGCCGCGCTGGATCCCGCGCCGATCCCCGTCGCCGCCGACGGTCCGGTCCTGCAGGTCAAGGCGCCGAAGCCCGCGCCCAAGGAGAGCGTCCGCGAACAGAAGGAGGCGCAGGCCACCTTCTCCTTCGCCCAGGAGGGCGGCTTCCAGCTTCCCGAACTGGCCATGCTGACCAAGGCCCCGCCGCGCGCCGCGCAGTATGACGAAGGGGCTCTGCGCCAGAACGCCCAGCTGCTGGAGAACGTGCTGGCCGAGTTCGGCGTGCGCGGGCAAGTGGACCAGATCCGCCCGGGCCCGGTCGTCACCCTCTACGAACTGGTGCCCGCCGCGGGCGTGAAGTCGGCCCGTGTCGTGGCCTTGGCCGACGATATCGCGCGCTCCATGAGCGTGGCCTCGGCCCGCGTCTCGGTGGTGCCCGGCCGCAACGCCATCGGCATCGAACTGCCCAACCAGCGCCGCGAGACGGTCTACCTGCGCGACCTGCTCGCCGCCGCCGAGTACGAGCGGGGCGGCCAGAACCTGCCCATGGCGCTGGGCGAGACCATCGGCGGCGAACCCTACATCGCCGACCTGGCCAAGATGCCCCACCTGCTGATCGCCGGCACCACCGGATCGGGCAAGTCGGTGGGGGTCAACGCCATGATCCTCTCGATCCTCTACCGCCTGCCGCCCGAGCAGTGCCGGATGATCATGATCGACCCCAAGATGCTGGAGCTCAGCGTCTACGACGGCATCCCGCACCTGCTGGCGCCCGTCGTGACCGACCCGAAGAAGGCCATCGTCGCGCTGAAGTGGACCGTGCGCGAGATGGAGGACCGCTATCGGCGCATGTCCAAGATCGGCGTCCGCAATGTCGCCTCCTACAACGAGCGCGCCCGCGAGGCCCTGGCCAAGGGTGAGCATTTCGAGCGGACGGTGCAGACAGGTTTCGACGAAGGCGGCCGCGCCACCTACGAGAGCGAGAAGATCCGGCCCGAGCCGATGCCCTATCTCGTCGTGATCATCGACGAGGTGGCCGACCTGATGATGGTGGCCGGCAAGGACATCGAAGGCGCCGTCCAGCGCCTGGCCCAGATGGCGCGGGCGGCCGGCATCCACCTGATCATGGCCACCCAGCGGCCGTCGGTGGACGTGATCACCGGGACCATCAAGGCCAACTTCCCGACCCGGATCAGCTTCCAGGTCACGTCCAAGATCGACAGCCGCACCATCCTGGGCGAGCAGGGCGCCGAGCAGCTGCTGGGGCAGGGCGACATGCTCTACATGGCGGGCGGCGGACGCATCACCCGCCTGCACGGCCCCTTCGTCTCGGACGGCGAGGTCGAGGCGGTGGCCAAGTTCCTGCGCGACCAGGGCACGCCCAGCTACCTGGACGAAGTCACCGCCGGCGGTGACGAGGACGGCGAAGAGGGCGACCTGGGCTTCGGCGGCGGGGAGGAGAGCAACGACCTCTACGACCGCGCGGTCGCAGTGGTCACCCGGGACGGCAAAGCCTCGACCAGCTACATCCAGCGCCGCCTGCAGATCGGCTACAACCGCGCCGCCTCGCTGATCGAGCGGATGGAGCAGGAAGGGGTCGTGGGCCCCGCCAACCACGCCGGCAAACGCGAGATCCTGGTCAGCGCGGCGCCTTAGCGGCTGCGCCTGCCGCCGGGCCTGTGGCCGCTGGTCATCGGGTCTGGCTTCTTGGGCAGCGGCCGCGTGGGATCGGGAACATAGCGCTCCTGGCTCGAGCCCAGGCCCATGCGGCCGGGCTTCTGCTCGCGCAGGCTCGTGTCGCCCGAGCGGATCCGGGCGATGGCGTCGCGCAGGGTCGCGGCGGTTTCGAAGTCGCCGGCCTCGGCCGCCTGCGCCATCCGCCGTTCCAGGTCCTCGATCATGCCCATGAGGCGAGATTAGCCGATTGCGCTGACGGGCGCGTCCCCGCTCTACTCGCCGCATGCGTTTCGTCCCGCCCCTCCTAGCCGCCCTCGTCCTTGCCGCCCCGGCCGCCCCGGCCGCTGCGGCGCCGTCGTGCCCGCGCCCGCCTGGCCTGGCCCCCGCGCCGGTCGAGGCCGTGGAACCGGGCGACATCGTCACCGGGATCCCCACCGCCTACTACCTGTTGGCGATCACCTGGACGCCCGACTGGCGGCGGATCAACGGCCAGACCAAGGCCGCCACGCCGATGATCGACGCCGAGATCCGTCCGCAGGGCTTCGCGCTGCACGGCCTTTGGCCCAACGGCAAGGTGGGGCCGCCCTACCCGCGCAACTGCCGCCCGGTCGGCACGATCGCTCCGGCCACCGTGAGCGCCATGTACTGCCGCACCCCGTCGGCGGCCCTGATGCAGCACGAGTGGCAGGCGCACGGCTCCTGCGGCTGGAAGACGCCCGCCGCCTACTTCCGCGACGCCGCCCGCCTCTACGACCGCGTGGCCCTGCCCAAGATCGAAGGTCTGCCCGACCTGACCGCCGGCGCGCTCCGTCGTGCCTTCGTGACCAGGAACCGCTGGCTGCCGGCCGAGGCGATCTTCGTCGCCACGGACAAAGAAGGCCGGCTGACGGAAGTCCGACTCTGCTACGATCTCGCCTACAGGCCCGCCGCGTGTCCGGGCGGCGCGGGGGCCGCGGACGACAAACGCATCGCTCTGACGCCCAGCACCACGGGCCGTTTCTAGGAACAAGACCCGAAGCTTGGGCGTTGCTCAGCGCCCCGCCAGCGCCCTAATGCGGCCCATCGGGCGGGCCATATCCTGCCGCATGGAGCCCAAGATGACCCTGACCAGACGCAGCCTGACGCTCGCGCTGGCCGCCGCCCCGCTCGCCGCCCCGGCCTTCGCGCAGGCGGCGCTGCCCGCCGCCGACCAGGCCCTGGTCGACCGAGCCGTCGCCTATCTGGAAGGCCTCAGCGAGGCCAAGGGCCGGTTCGTGCAGACCGACGGCCGCGGCCGCGTCACCACCGGCCAGCTGTTCATGAAGCGGCCCGGCAAGGCGCGGTTCGCCTACGATCCGCCCTCGGGCCTGCTGGTGGTCTCGGACGGCGGGGTCGTCTCGGTGCAGGACAAGCGCCTGAAGACCTTCGACCAGTACCCGTTGGGCGCGACGCCGCTGTCGCTGTTCCTGGCCAGGACCATCCGGCTGGACCGGGGCGTGACGATCACGCGGGTCGCCCGTATGGCCGATGGGTTCTCGATCACCGCCCGGGACGGAAAGAAGGAAACCGCCGGCGCGATCACGCTCAGCTTCACCGAGGCGCCCCTGGCCCTGGCCGGCTGGACGGTGACCGACGCGCAGAACCGGCCCACCCGCGTCCAGCTTCAGGGCCTGGAGCGCACCGCGGGCCTGGACCGCTCGCTGTTCGTGCTGAAGGACCCGCGTCCCAAGAACCCTGGCAGAGGAAAGGTTTAGGTTGCAAAAAGTGTGCCCTCATCGACACACGCAAGCGTTACCACGAAAGACCTTTGACATTCTGTCATAGTGTGGCGATATTATCACTACGTCGTCGGCGCGCCGGTCGTGTCGACGAAGTCCGTGCCGGAACCTATCCCCTCCCGGCGGCGGCATGAGAGACAACTCTTACGGCCCGGGCGCACGCCATGCGCCCGGGCTTTCTTTTGGTCTAAAGAACCCTGATGCGACTTCGAATCTGCACCTGGAACGTGAACTCTGTCCGACTGCGCGCGGAGCAGGCGGCCCGCTTCGTCCAGGAACAGGCGCCGGACATCCTGTGCATGCAGGAGATCAAGTGCCGCGAGGGCGAGTTTCCGGTGAACGCCTTCAAGGACATGGGCCTGCCCTACCTGAAGATCGCCGGCCAGAAGGGCTGGCACGGCGTGGCCATCGCCTCACGCCTGCCGATCGAAGACGCCCCGCCGCTGGACGTCTGCCGCGAGAAGCACGCCCGCTGCGTCGGCGGCGTCATCGCCGGCGTCGAGGTGCACAACTTCTACATCCCCGCCGGCGGGGACACGCCCGACCGCGTCGAGAACCCGAAGTTCGACCACAAGCTCGACTTCTACGAGAAGCTGACCGCCGAGCTCGGCACGCGGGATCCCGCGGCGCCGCTGGCCATCGTCGGCGACCTGAACGTGGCCCCCGGCGAGTTCGACGTCTGGAACCACAAGTACATGTCCAAGATCGTCAGCCACACCCCGGTGGAGATCGAGGCGTTCCGCAAGCTGGAAGCCTCGCTGGGTTTCATCGACCTGATGCGCGAGGCGACGCCGGAGCCGACCAAGCTGGCGTCCTGGTGGAGCTACCGCGCCGCCGACTTCCGCCAGTCCAACCGCGGCCTGCGCCTGGACCACATCCTGGTGACCCCCGGCCTGCGCGACGCCGCCTTCCGTCTGGGCGCGCCCGCCACCCGCATCCACGACGATGTGCGGGCATGGGAGCGACCGAGCGACCACGCGCCCGTCAGCGCGGATTTGGTGCTGTAAGCTAAGGCGCCAGTTTGTAGCCGCCCTGCTCGGTCAGCAGCAGGCGGGCGTTGGCCGGGTCGGACTCGATCTTCTGGCGCAGGCGGTAGACGTGGGTCTCCAGGGTGTGGGTGGTCACCCCGGCGTTGTAGCCCCACACCTCGGCCAGCAGCTCCTCGCGCGACACGGCCTTCTCGCCCGCGCGGTAGAGGTACTTCAGGATGTTCGTCTCTTTCTCGGTGAGACGGATCTTCTTGCCCTTCTCGTCCACCAGCAGCTTGGCGGCGGGCCGGAACTCGTAAACGCCCAGCCGGAAGATCGCGCCCTCAGAGTGCTCATAGTCGCGGAGCTGGGCGCGGATGCGGGCCAGCAGCACCGCGAACTTGTAGGGCTTGGTGACGTAGTCGTTGGCGCCGCTCTCCAGCCCCATGACCGTATCGTCGTCGGTCGAGGCGGCGGTGAGCATGATGACGGGCGTGGTCACCCCATCCTCGCGCATGCGCTTGCAGGCCTCACGGCCGTCCATGTCCGGCAGGTCGACGTCGAGCAGGATCAGATCCGGCTTGGCGTCCCGCGCCTGGCGAATGCCGTCGCCTGCGGTTTCGGCCTCGACGGTGTCGAAGGCTTCGGCCTGCAGTTGTTCGGCGATCGCCCCGCGAAGGTCCTGGTCGTCGTCGACGATGAGGAGGGTCTTGCGTTGAGCCATGAGCGGCAACAAACACCATGTGTTGGGTTCGCGGCAAAGGGTTTCGAGGTTCCATTGATCTTCGTGGCGACATCCGACGGCTGGCTCGACCTCGGCGAGCGCAAGGTGCGGTGCGCCCTGGGCCCCGCCGGCGTGATCCCCGCGGCCGCCAAACGCGAGGGCGATGGCGCGTCGCCGGCCGGCGTCTGGCCGATCCGCGAGATTCTCTACCGCCCCGACCGCGGCCCGCCGCCGGCCAGCGCCATCCGCGTGCGCTGCATGGCCGAGGACGATGGCTGGTGCGACGACCCGGCGGACCCCGAGTACAACCGCCCGGTGAAGCTGCCCTATCCCGCCGGCGCCGAGCGGCTCTGGCGGGAAGACGGCGTCTACGACATCGTCGTGACCCTGGGCTACAACGACGACCCGCCCGTCGCGGGCATGGGCTCTGCGATCTTCCTGCACATCTGCCGGCCGGGCTATCCGCCTACCGAAGGCTGCGTGGCGGTGACCCGCGCCGACCTGGAGGCGCTGTTGGCCGTGGCCCGGCCCGGCGACGCCGTCGAGATCCGTAGCTAGCATGGCCCATCCGCCCCTTCGCCAGGGCCTCGCGGGCGGTGACCTGGCCCGCCACCGCCACGCGGAGGGCTATCTGGCCGTGGTGCTGAGCGGCGGCTACGAAGAGGCGGGCGAGGGCGGCCGGCGCCAGGTGGCGCCCGGCGACGTGATCGTCCACCACCCCTTCGAGGCGCATCTGAACCGCGTGCGGTCCCGCGGTGCGGTGGTGCTGAACCTGCCCCTGCTGGCTTGGCTGCCGGCCGGTTTCGGCCGGGTCGCCGATCCCGACGAGGTCGCCCGGGCCGCCGAGCGCGACCCCATGGCGGCGTTCCACGCGCTGGAGGCCGCCTTCACGCCCGCGCCGTCGCACGGCTCCGACTGGCCCGACGACCTGGCGCGGCTGCTCGCCGCCGAACCCGCCAACCTCCAGGCCTGGGCCGAGGCGCGTGGTCTCTCGGCCGAGCACCTGTCGCGCGGGTTCCGAAAGGTCTTCGGAGTGGCGCCCCAGCGTTTCGGCCTGGAAGCGCGGGCCCGCGCCGCCGCCGCCGATGCGGCGAGCTCGAAAGCGTCACTGGCCAGCATCGCCTTCGATCGGGGCTTCGCCGACCAGGCGCACATGACGCGCGCGGTGGCCGCCGTGACCGGCCGCACCCCCGGCGCCTGGCGCGTATCAAGCCCGTTCAAGACCCCCGCCTGATCTCCCGCCATCTGTCGGGCATGAACCGCCGCCAGCTCCTTGCCGCCGCCACGGCCGCGGCCCTGCCGCTTCCCGCCCTCGCCGCCATCCGCACTCAATGGAAGGTCAGAGGGTCGGAGGGCTTCGACGCCCTTTGCTTCCTGGGCCCGCTCTCGGGCAAGCCGCTCTACACGCGCTACTACGAAGCCGAACTGGCCGAGCTCCGGCCGAAGTTCGCCGCCCAGGCCGCCCTGGACCGGCTTCAGAAGCTGGCCGACGCCAAGGGCTGGCTGCTCGCCCCCGGCCTTTGCACCCTGCTGTCCGCCGCGCCGGACGCGACCCTGGACGACATTCTCCTCTCGGTTCGCGAGGCCGAGACCCGAGTGCTGCCGACCTACAGGGCCAGCGAATATTGGGACCAGGAGAACTGGGACCTGCTGCTCGCCGGCCGCGCCGACCTGCTGGCGGCGCTGGAGGGCCTGCGCGACGCCGGCTTTCCGGACTTCCGCCGGCGCTTCGTGGCCGCGCGGCTGGAGGCGAGGATCCCGGCCCTGTCCACGCGCCTCGCCTCCATGGACGTCATCGCCGAGCAGGAGCGCCTGATCGGCCGCAAGCTGGACCCCGGCATCGAGATCGTCCTGCTGTGGTTCTCCAAGCCGCACGGGACCCGCATCCAGGGCCAGCGGTTCCTCAGCCACGTCGATTACCCCGACGAACTGACCATCCGCATCGCCGGCCACGAGATCCTGCATCCGCCGTTCCCGATGGACGGCCCCGCCGCCAAGGCCGCCATCGCCCTGCTGGAACGCGACCCGCTAATGGTCCGCATCCTGAAGGAGCATGACCCGGCGTTCGGCTACAACACCATGGAAGGCATCCTCAACGAGGACACCGTGGAGGCCTTGGACCAGCTCATCGCGGAGCGCCTGGGGGTCTCGCGCCCGCCCGCGAAGCGCTGGGCCGAGGCGGACGACGGCATGCACGTCCTGGCCGCCGGCCTCTATGGCATGCTGAAGGCCGAGGGCTACGACCGCACCGGCGGGAACATCGAGACCTGGATGGCCCTGGCGGTGAAGTCGGGGAAACTGGCGCCGGCCAGCCTGCACGCCTCGGCCGCGGCGGTGCTGGGCCTCCCCGCCGACCAGCTCTGGCCCAGGCCTAAGACCTGACGCCGAACACCGCCGAGCCCACGCGCACGCTGGTGGCGCCGAAGCGGATCGCCGTCTCGAAGTCGCCGCTCATGCCCATGGAGAGCTTCGCGAGACCGTTTCGAGCGGCGATCTTCCGCAGCAGCGCGAAATGCGGGCCGGCGGGTTCATCGGCCGGGGGAATGCACATCAGGCCTTCCGGCTGCAGGCCGTAGGTCCCGCGGCAGGTGGTGATGAAGGCGTCGGCGTCGGCGGGGAGCACGCCCGCCTTCTGCTCCTCCTCGCCGGTGTTCACCTGGACGTAGAACCGGGGCGAACGGCCCTGCTTCTGGACCTCCTCGGCCAGCACCCGGGCCAGCTTCTCGCGATCGACGCTCTCGATGACGTCGAAGAAGGCCACCGCCTCCCTGGCCTTGTTGGTCTGCAGGGGGCCGATCAGGTGCAGGGTCAGGCCATCCGCCCGGTTCTCCCAGCGGGCCATCGCCTCCTGGACCCGGTTCTCGCCGAACACCCGCTGCCCGGCCTCGAGCACCGGCTGGATGGCCTCCCAGGGCTGCATCTTCGAGACCGCGACCAGGGTCACGTCCGCGGGATCGCGCCCGGCGGCTTGCGCGGCGCGGGCGATCCGGGCCACGACATCGGCATAGGCTTCTGGAGCGGCGCTCATTTCGGACTTCTGGACCCTTCAACGGACGGCTCGGCTTCTACCGAGGCGCCGGTCCATGCGGAAGGCCCTGCCGGCGCTGCTGTTCTTCACCGATCCCCGACGGACGCCGGACGCCGAGGCGGTTGCGGCCCGTCTGGCGATGGGAAACGCCATCGTCTACCGCCACTTCGGCGCGGCTGACGCCGAGGCCCGCGCCCTCCGGCTCAGGGCCATAGCCCGCGCCCGGGGCCTGAAGCTGCTGATCGGCCAGGACGTCGCCCTGGCCCGCCGGGTCGGCGCGGACGGCGTCCACCTGCCCGAGCGCCTTGCCCACCACGCCGTGGGCCTGAAACGCGCCCATCCCGGCTGGATCGTCACCTCGGCCGCCCATTCCCTCGCCGGCGCGCGGGCCAGCGGGGCCGACGCGGTGGTGATCTCTGTCGCGTTCCCGTCGAAGAGCGGGTCCGCGGGCCCGGCGCTGGGGGCCGTCCGCCTGGCGGCCCTGGTCCGCGCCGCGGGACGGCCGGCCTATGCGCTGGGGGGTGTGAACGAAAAAACGGCCCGCCGCCTCAAGGACGCGGGCCTGGTCGGACTGGCGGCCGTGGACGGCCTTAGAACTTGAAGGTGGACTCCAGCCGCACCTTGGGCTGGTCGGCCGGGCGCGAGGCGTTGCGCCGCGGGGTGAGGTCCTGTTCGCCCAGCGCCACCGAACCACCGACCCGCACCGACGGCGTGATCCGGAAGTAGGCCCCGGCCGAGACGTCATTCGGCACAGCCGGGCGGCCATCGGGCTGCTGGATGTCGAGGGTGAAGCCGAAACGGCCCTTGGAGGCGTCCCACTTCATGTTGCGGCCCGGATTGGGGGCCGCGGTCATCGGCTCGGACTTCACGGTGAAGTCCATGGGCTTGGCCGGCGCCTTGTCGGCCGCAGACGCGACGCCGCCCGCCGCGCTGATCAGCGCGGCTGCAACAATCACGACGCTCAAGCGGCGCTTGGACATGACAACCTATATGGCCCCAACGGTCGGCAATTGCGACTTGGCCCTAGAGCACAGCTTCGCGATTGCCATCGCATTAAGGCGCGCGAAGTTTCCGGGTCAACGGGACTCGCCCTTCGCGTGCTCTCTTAAGCATAAGATGCTTCGATTGTGTGGCGGTATGGCCACGCGATTCCTGTTTGGCGACCTGCACGGCATTGTTATAGAGGCAGCCGGCGCGGGGCGGCGCCGTAGCGCTTGCGCTGCGGAAAACTATGGAGACGGATACATATGCCGTTTGTGCGCGGTAATCGGATGCGTGGCGTGATGATCGCGGCTGTGGCGCTCAGCGTCGTCGCCGTGGGAGCCTGCGGGAGCATCCCCAACCCGCTGGGCGGCGGAAAATCCTCCAAGGTCCGTTCCTCGGGCGACAACGCCGCGGCGATCGGCGTGAACGGCTACCTGTGGCGCGCGACGCTGGACACCCTGTCCTTCATGCCGCTGCAGTCCGCCGACCCGTACGGCGGCGTGATCGTCACCGACTGGTACACCAATCCGGAAAAGCCGGACGAGCGCTTCAAGTGCACCGTCTACATCCTGGATTCGCGCCTGCGCGCGGACGGCCTGAACGTGGCGGTCTTCAAGCAGAACCGCGACGGCACGGGCAATTGGGTGGACGCGCCGACGGCCGGGCAGACCGAGACGGACATCGAGAACTCGATCCTGACCCGGGCGCGCCAGCTTCGACTTTCGAACATCAAGGGCTGATCCAGCCCCGTTCGATTGTCGACGCGCCTGCCCTGAGCATCGCAACGCGATGCTCAGAATCCTCCAGAAGGCTGAGAGTTTCTCGGCCTTGGGGGGCCGGGAAACTCTCGGGGCCGTTGACCGGAAGTCTCACTCCAGTCCAAAGGCGCCGTCATGGCACGCTACAATCCCAAGGAAACCGAGCCCAAGTGGCGCCAGGCGTGGACCGACGCCGACGCCTTCCGCGCGGTCGCAGATCCGTCGAAGCCCAAGTACTACGTGCTGGAGATGTTCCCGTACCCGTCGGGACGCCTGCACATGGGCCACGTCCGCAACTATGCGATGGGCGACGTCATCGCCCGGTTCAAGCGGGCCCGGGGCTTCTCGGTGCTGCATCCCATGGGCTGGGACGCCTTCGGCCTGCCGGCCGAGAACGCCGCCATGGAGCGCGGCGTCGATCCCAAGGCCTGGACCTACGAGAACATCGCCCGGATGCGAGCGGAGCTGAAGGAGCTGGGCCTGTCCATCGACTGGTCCCGCGAATTCGCCACCTGCGACGTGGAATACTACGGCAAGCAGCAGGCCTGGTTTCTGGATCTGTTCGCCCGCGGCCTGGTCTATCGCAAGGAAAGCGTCGTCAACTGGGATCCCGTGGACCAGACCGTGCTGGCCAACGAGCAGGTGGTCGACGGCCGCGGCTGGCGCTCGGGCGCCGTGGTGGAAAAGCGCAAGCTGAACCAGTGGTCCATGCGGATCACCGACTACGCCAATCAGCTGACCGACGACCTGGAGACCCTGGACCGCTGGCCCGAGAAGGTCCGGGTCATGCAGGAGAACTGGATCGGCCGCTCCAAGGGCCTGAAGTTCAGGTTCCACTTCACCGGCGAAGACCGTCCCGAGGGTCTGGAAGTCTACACCACCCGCCCGGACACTCTGTTCGGCGCCAGCTTTGTCGGCATCGCCGCCGACCATCCGCTGGCGGCGGAGGTCGCGGCGCGCGACCCCAAGGCGGCCGCCTATATCGAGGAATGCCGTAAGGGCGCGGCCACCCAGGCCGAGATCGATACCGCCGAGAAGACCGGCTACGACACCGGCCTGCGCGTGAAGCACCCGTTCGATCCGAACTGGGAGCTGCCGGTCTGGATCGCGAACTTCATCCTGATGGACTACGGCACGGGCGCGATCTTCGCCTGCCCGGCCCATGACCAGCGCGACCTGGACTTCGCCCGCAAGTACGGCCAGCCCGTGACGCCGGTGGTCCTGCCGCCCGGCGAGAATCCCGCGACCTTCGCCATCGGGACCGAGGCCTATGTTGGCCCTGGGACGATTTACAATTCGGGCTTCCTGGACGGCCTGGACATCGAGGCCGCCAAGGCCGCCGCCATCGACCGCATCGAGGCGGCCGGCGACGGCGAGGGCGCCACCGTGTTCCGCCTGCGCGACTGGGGCGTTTCGCGCCAGCGCGCCTGGGGCTGCCCGATCCCGGTGGTCCACTGCCCCACCCACGGCGTCGTGCCGCTGCCGAAGTCCGCCCTGCCGGTCGCGCACCCGGCCGACATCGAATTCGGCAAGTCGGGCAACGCGCTGGAGCGGCATCCGACCTGGAAACATACGACCTGTCCGCAGTGCGGCGGCCCGGCGACGCGGGAGACGGACACGCTGGACACCTTCGTGGACAGCTCCTGGTACTTCGCCCGCTTCGCCAACCCGGACGCGGACGAACCGATCGACAAGGCGGCCGCCGACTACTGGCTGCCGGTCGACCAGTATATCGGCGGCATCGAGCATGCGGTGCTGCACCTGCTCTACGCCCGCTTCGTCACCAAGGCCCTGGCCGACGACGGCCAGCTTTCCGTACGCGAGCCGTTCGCCGGCCTGTTCACCCAGGGCATGGTCACCCACGAGACCTACCGCCGCCAGAACGGCGACTGGGTCGAGCCCGGCCAGGTCGAAGTGGTCGCGGAGGGCGCCACGCGTCGCGCCAAGCTGATCGAGACCGGCGAACCGCTGGCGATCGGCGACATCGAGAAGATGTCGAAGTCCAAGAAGAACACCGTGGCGCCCGAGGAGATATTCGACGTCTACGGCGTCGACGCCGCGCGCCTGTTCGTGCTGAGCGACAGCCCGGCCGAGCGCGACGTGCAGTGGACCTCCGGCGGGGTCCAGGGCTCCTGGCGCTTCGTGAACCGGGTCTGGGACGAGTTCGACAGCCAGCCGGCGGAGGCGACGGCCGGAGAACCGGACGCCGACCTGCGCCGCGCCACCCACAAGCTGGTGAAGCAGGTCACCGAGGCGATCGACACCTTCCGCTTCAACGCCGGCATCGCGCGCCTGTACGAGTTCCTGAACCTGCTGAAGGCCAACCCGGTCGCGGGCGCGACGCCCGCGGTGCTGGCGGCGCGTCAGGAGGCGCTCTCGGCCTTCGCCCGCCTGATCGCTCCCTTCACCCCCCACCTGGCCGAGGAATGCTGGGCCCGCATCGGCGGGACCGGCATGGTCGTGGAAGCCGAATGGCCCACCTTCGATCCCGCGCTCACCGAGGACGCGGTCAAAGTCCTGCCCGTGCAGGTGAACGGCAAGCGCCGCGGCGAGATCTCCGCGCCGGCCGGGGCGGAGCAGGCCGAGGTCGAGGCGATCCTGCGGGCCGACCCCGACATCGCCCAGCGCCTGGAGGGCCTGACGATCCGCAAGATCATTGTGGTCAAGGACCGGATCGTGAATATCGTGGCCGCATGAGCAGGTTCCTCGCCCTCGCCCTGGCCTCGACCGTCGCCCTTGGCGGCTGCGCGGGCTTCCAGCCGCTGTACGCCCAGCCCGAAGTCGTGCGGAACCTGGCCGCCATCCAGGTGACCGCCCCGTCCGGCCGCACCGGCTACCTGATCCGCCAGCACCTGGACGACGCCTTCGCCAAGGACCACTCCGTGGCGCCGACCTACACGATGGACCTCAGCCTGGGCGAGGCGCGCTATCCCCGCGGCGTGCGGATCGACAACGTGGCCACCCGCTACGAATACGTCCTGACGGCCAGCTACGCCCTGCGCGATGTGAAGTCGCACGCCCTGGCCAAGCAGGGCCAGGTGCGCGTCGAGCTCACCTACGACAGCGCCGACCAGCCCTACGCCTCGATCTCAGCCCAGCAGGACGCCCAGGACCGCGCCGCGGACGAGGCGGCGCGCCGCATCGAGCTGGAACTGGCGGTCTGGCTCGCCACCGGCGCGAAGGTGGCCGCGGCCAAGTGATCCTCGGCAAGCGTCCGGATATCGAGCGCTTCCTCGGCAAGCCCGATCCGGCCATCCGCGCGGCCCTGATCTACGGCCGCGACATCGGGGTGGTGCGCGACCGCGGCCACCAGCTGGCGGCCAGGCTGGTCCCCAATCCCGACGACCCTTTCGACGTCTCGCTGCTGACCGAGCAGGACCTTTCCGACGACGGCGGTCGGCTGGAGGGCGAGCTGGCGGCCCAGTCGCTGATGGGGGGGCGCCGTCTCGTGCGGTTGCGGCTCAGCAGCGAGAAGCCGGCGGTCGACAAGCTGGCCGCCGAGGCCCTGGAGCGCCACGCCAAGGGCGAGCTCAATCCCGACGCCTTCTTCCTGATCGAGGCGGGGAACCTCGGACGCGATTCCGCCCTGCGCAAGGCCTGCGAGAAGGCGAACGCCGCCGCCGCCATCCCCTGCTACGAGGACGAGCCCGGCGATGTCGCCCGCCTGATCCGCGAGCTGCTGGCCAAGGACGGTGTGTCGCTGAACGCCGACGCCCTGCAGCTGCTCGTCGCCCGCCTGCCCAAGGAGCGTGGCGTGGCGCGGCAGGAGATCGAGCGGCTGGCCCTCTACCTCGGCCCCGGCAGCGGCGCCAACGCCACCCCGGCCGACCTGGAGCCGTTCCTGGGCGTCGAGCCGGAGTCCTCGCTGTTCGACGCCGCCTCTGACGCCTTCGGCGGCCGCCTGGGCGAGGCGCAGGCCGGCCTGCGTCGCGCGGCCCAGGAGGGCGAGGCGGGCCCCGCCGCCGTCCGGGCCATCGGCATGCACCTCGGCAAGCTGCGCCGCACCCTCACCCTCGCCAAGAACGGCGCCGGCCTGCAGGAGGCCGCCAAGGCCTCCGGCGTGTTCTGGAAACAGGAGCGTGAGTTCCTGCGCCAGGCCCGCACCTGGACCCTCGAGGAACTGGACCGCATCCAGCCGGAAGTCCTCAACGCCGACCGCGCCTGCAAGACCGCGGGCTCCCCCGACCGCCTTATCGCCGAACGCCTGGCGCTGACGGTCGCGGGTCGTGCGCGGCGGCTGGGGTTGTAGGGGCGCAGGAGCGCAGTACGGTGCCGCCGGGAGGCGCCGAAGAATGCTCAAGGAAATGCTGGTCGCAGCCGCGACGCTGCTCGCCACCGCCGCGAACGCCGCCGGACCACTCCCACCGTCTACCTATGCCAAGCCCGCGCGGCTCGTGGCCCTGCCGGACGGGCGGAAGATCAACCTGTTCTGCCTCGGGTCCGGCGCGCCCACGGTGGTGCTCGACGCCGGCTGGGGCTCCGGCATGAGCGCCTGGGCCAAGGTGCAGCCGGCGATCGCCGAGACCACGAGGGTCTGCGCCTTCGACCGGCCCGGCATGGGCTTCAGCGACGAAGGCCCCCTGCCCCGCGACGCCCGCGCCGTCGTGGCCGACGAGCGGGCCGCGCTCAAGGCCGCGCGCGTGAAGGGCCCCTACGTCCTGGTCGGCCACTCTATGGCCGGCCTGCACGTCCGGCTCTACGCCTCGCTCTATCCGAAGGAGGTGGCCGGCGCCGTGCTGGTCGACCCCTCCAACCCGCACCAGGCGCGGCGGTTCGCCGAGGTCGCGCCCAAGGGTGCGGCGATGAACGACAAGATGATGGGGATGATGCGCGGCTGCGCCGACAAGGTGGTCGCCGGGACGCTGAAGCCCGGCGAACCCGGCTTCTCTCTCTGCTTCCCGCCGCCGCCGGCCACCCTGCCCGAGGACGTCCGCGCCGTGACGCTGCAGCGGCAGGGCGAAGGCTGGCGCTACCGGATGCAGGCCTCCGAGGTCGACAGCATGGCCGGCTCGTCCTCCGCCGACATCGACAGGACCCGGCGGCCGCTCGGCGACCTGCCGTGGATCGTGCTGACGGCCGAGGGTACGGGCAAGGGGCCACCCACGCCGGTCGAGGAGCAGGCGGCCATGGGCCAGGTCTGGAAGGCCATGCACGACGAGGCGGCCGGCCTGTCGACCCGCGGCGAGAACCGCATGGTCGCCTCCGGACACAACATCCAGACCGAGAAGCCCGAGGCGGTGATCGCCGCCGTGAACGAGGTGGTGGCCGCGGTCCGCGCGGAGCGGCGCTAGGCGTTCTCCGCCGGCGCGAAGATCGAGCGCAGCATCTCGCCGAATCCGGCCCAGCCGAACGGGTAGTCGCTGATGTCCACGGCGCGCACGAAGCCGTCATGCACCACCGTCACCCGCGTCCTGCCGCCCAGGTCCTCGAACAGCCAGGTGATCCTCTGCACTGGCACGGTCGGGTCGCCCCGCCAATCCGGCCAGTCGGTCACCAGCTTGCGGTTCGGCTCGTACTCCAGGATCCGCGTCGGCCCGCCCGCCACCTGCCGTCCATCGACCTCGTAGCTCCAGCCGTAGACATAGGCGCCGCCGACGCGCGGCTCGACCACCGGCGCCGGGGCGCCGCACCAGCGCTTCAGCAGCTCGGGGTCGATGAACGCCTCGAAGACCTTCTCCACCGGCGCGTCGATCACCGTCGACACCCGCACCTCGGGATGCGGACTGGCGAAGTCCGGCCGGCAGAGACCCTCGCCACCCTTCAGGTGGGCCGCCAGGTTGCCGTTCAGGATGCGCCACAGGTCATCCACCATCTCGGCGGCGCGGCCGATGGCGGGCGCCTGGGCGAAGGCATGGGTCCCCGTCAGCGTCGTGCCGCCGGCGTTCGTCTCGGCGTCGCCGGAGGTCAGCTCCAGCACGACCTCGCTGGGCTGGCCGTCCATCTCCCAGGTGAAGGCCAGGGCCTTGCCGGGCTCGAAGCGCGTCAGGCGCTGCGTCCCGGCCCGGGGCGCGCCGTACACGTGCGGGCCCCAGAAGCGGAACGCGCCGCCGCTCCGCGGCTCGACCTCGGCCTCATCGGCGAACCAGGCCTTCAGTTCCGCCGGTTCGGTCAGGGCCGCAAACACCCGCTCGGGCGGGGCTTTCAACTGCCAGGTGAAGGTATGGTTGAGCTCAGCCACGCTGGTCCTCCTCGACCGTCCGCTTCAGGTCCGAAAGCCGGGCCGCCCAGTAGAGGCGGTAGGGCGCCAGCCACCGGTCGACGCTCGCCAGCGCCGCCGGGTCCAGGCTGTAGAGCCGCGCCTGGGCGGCCCGCCGCTCACGCAGCAGCCCGGCGCGCTTCAGCACGCCCACATGCTTGGCGATCGCCGGGCGGCTGACCGGGAAGTGGGCCGCCAGCTCGCCCGCCCGCAGCTCCTGCCCACGCAGGAGGTCCAGGATCGCCCGCCGCGTAGGATCGGCGATGGCGCCGAACACGGCGTCTCCGGAATGCTGCGTAACCATTGGGTTACACAATCACGCGCACGGCGAGGATGCAAGCCCCCGACCGGCGCCATGCGGAGAAGGCTAGGTGTCGTGGTCGGGATGCTGGTGGGAGACCACCTGCGCCTGATAGGCGGCGGTCTTGGCCTGGCCCTCCGGCGATTGGGTCCGCAGCGACCCCAGTTCGTCCACCCAGGGCAACTTAGAATCCAGCCCGATCTGCACCGTGGGCCGGATGTCCGTCGGATCGTCGAACGCCCCGATGGCGATGTCGAAGAAGCCCGCGCCTTCGAAGGTGAGCTGGGTCCCGCAGTCGGCGCAGAAGCCGCGGTTCACCAGATTGGAGCTGGCGAACAGCTTTCGCTGACCCCTCGTCCAGGTCACCTGCTCCGCCGTCATCGAGACATAGGGACCATAGAACGCCCCGAACGCCTTCTGGCACATGCGGCAGTGGCAGATGCTGGCGCGGCCCAGTTCGCCCTCGACGCAGAAGCGCACCGCTCCGCACTGACATCCGCCGGATCGGCTCACGCGGCCTCCAGCACCATCGTTTCCGCCAGCAGGCGCCGGCCATCGTGGCCGACAACGCGCAGCGCCGCCACTTGGCCCACGGCCGCCTCACCGGTGAAGGCGATCTCGGTGAAGTCCTCGGCCCGCGCCACGCCCGGCCGCTCGACCAGGCCCGACAAAGTCCGGCCCGCCTGCCGCGCGAGGTGACGCGCGAGACCCGCCTCGCCCGCCGCCCGCAACCGCGCGGCGCGGGCCTTGACCACGTCGCGCTTCACTGCCGGCATCCGCGCCGCCGGGGTGCCGGGACGCGGGCTGAACGGGAAGACATGCAGGAACGCCAGTCCGGCCTCCTCGACCAGGCGGACCGAGTTCTCGAACATCTCGTCGGTCTCGGTGGGGAAGCCGGCGATCAGGTCGGCCCCGAACGCGGTGTCCGGCCGCACGGCGCGGACTTCGGCCACCAGCTTCAGCGCGTCGGCGCGGCTGTGGCGGCGCTTCATCCGCTTCAGGATCATGTCGTCGCCCGCCTGCAGCGAGAGGTGCAGGTAGGGCATCAGCCGCGGCTCGGTGGCGAGGCACCGCATCAGGTCCGGATCGATCTCGGCCGCGTCGATCGACGACAGCCGGAGCCTCGGCAGCTCGGGGACCAGCTTCAGGATCCGCGCCACCAGCTGGCCCAGGGTCGGCTGGCCCGGCAGGTCGGTTCCCCAGCTGGTCACGTCCACGCCGGTCAGCACCACCTCGCGGTAGCCCTCCGCCGCCAGGCGCCGCACCTGTTCCACCACCTCGCCCGCCGCCGCCGAGCGCGAGTTCCCGCGGCCGTAAGGGATGATGCAGAAGGTGCAGCGGTGGTCGCAGCCGTTCTGGACCTCGACATAGGCCCGCGCCCGGTCCTTCAGCCCGTCGATCAGGTGCCCGGCGGTCTCGCGGACGCTCATGATGTCGTTGACCCGGACCCGCATGGGCTCGGCCCCGTCTTCAACCGAAGGCTGGGCATAGGCGCCGGCCTGGCTCTTCTCCGCATTGCCCAGCACCAGATCGACTTCCGGCATGGCGGCGAAGGCCGCGGGGTCGATCTGGGCCGCGCAGCCGGTGACGATAAGCCTGGCGCCCGGCCGCTCGCGCCGCGCCTTGCGGATCGCCTGGCGGGCCTGGCGGACGGCCTCGTTGGTGACGGCGCAGGTATTGAAGACGATGGCGTCGGAGAGCCCGTCCTCCGCAGCACGCTTGCGGATGACCTCGCTCTCGTAGGCGTTCAGCCGGCAGCCGAACGTGACGATGTCGACGTCAGGGTTGTCGGCCGACACGGGTCCTGTCCTTCGCATAGACGATCTTCAGCGCCACCGCGCAGACGTCGCGGCCCGGCACGGGGCCGAAGGTGCGCGAGTCCGCGGCGTTGTCGCGGTTATCGCCCATCAGATACCACGAACCCGCTGGCGTCGTCTTCTCGGGCACATTGTCCAAGGGGCCCTCGGACCCGAGGTCGTAGGTGCGGTAGCGCCTTCCGTTCGGCAGGGTTTCCTCCACCTCGGTGGCCCGGACGGCCACGTCGGGCAGCGCGACCGAGCCCAGGGCGCGCCGCGGGACCGGCTGGCCGTCGATGATCAGCAGCCCCTCCTTCATCGCCACCGTCTGGCCCGGCCCGGCGATGATCCGGTGGACGTAGGGCGCGGCCGAGCCTGCCTTGCGGAACACCACGACATCGCCGGCCTTCAGGCCGGGATGGCCGCAGTCGGCGCGAGCGCCGTCGACCATGACGATGTCCTCCGCCCGCAGCGTCGGCGTCATCGAGGCCGAGGTGATGTTGTAGGTCGGGTGCGGGCCATAGGCGCTGTAGAGCGCATTGGCCCCGAACAGCAGCGCCCAAGGGGCGATGTAGAGCAGCGCCAGCTTGCTGGGCCGGCCGCCCCGCGCCGGCGCGCGCCACGCCAGCCACGCGGCGTGGAGGCCGAGCACGGCGGCCAGCACCGCGGCGCCGATCAACAGTCCGTTCAACCCGTAGGCGTAGACGCCGGGCGGCGAGGCCAGGGTCCATTCGTTGAGCGCCACGGCGCCGGCCATGACGCCGACGACCGTGATGCCCACCATCTTCCACGCGCCGGCGTAGGCGTAGCCCACGGGCGGGAACAGGGCGTTCAGGATCAGGGCGATCCACCAGCGGCGGGGCCGCGGGGCGTAGGTCTCGGTCAAGGCAGCTCGCCCATGAAGTCCACCGCGGCCGGCCCGGTCATGATCACGTGGCCGTCCTCGCGCCACTCGACGTGCAGCTCGCCGCCGTCCAGCTCCATCGTGGCGTGGCGGCCGACCAGGTCACGGCGCGCGGCCGCGACCAGGGCGGCGCAGGCTCCGGTGCCGCAGGCCTTGGTCAGGCCCGCGCCCCGCTCCCAGACCCGCAGGCGGATGTGTTGGCGGCCGACGATCTGGGCGAAGCCGACGTTCACGTGCTCGGGGAACAGCGGGTGTTTCTCGATCACCGGCCCGATCCGGGCGATCGGCACAGCCTCCACGTCGGGGACGAAGAACACCACATGCGGATTGCCCATGGAGACGCAACCCGGAGGCGCCATCAGGTCGGCGTGGTGATAGAGGACGACGTCCAGCGCCGCCGTGTCCCGGGCCTCGGCCAGCGGGATCTGAGTCCAGTCCAGGCCCGGTTCGCCCATGTCGACGCTGACCAGGCGGTCGCCCGCCCGCGTCGCCACCAGCCGGCCAGCCTTGGTCTCGATCACCGCCTCGTCCTTGCCGGAGGCCTGCATCAGGAGCCAGCCCACACAGCGCGTGCCGTTGCCGCAGGCCGACACCTCCTCGCCGTCGGCGTTCCAGAACCGCACCTTGGCGTCGGCCCCATCCGCCTTCTCCACGACGATGAGCTGGTCGCAGCCCACGCCGGTGGCCCGATCGGCGATCGCCCGCACCTCGTCGGCGGTGGGCGCGAACGGGGCGGTGCGGGTCTCGACCACGACGAAGTCGTTGCCGAGCCCGTTCATCTTGAGGAACGGACGGTTCATGGCGCCGCATATAGGCGAGAACCGCCGCGGAATCACGCTGCGGGGCGGTTGCGCCTGCCCAGGGGCTCGAAGGTCGTCTTCGCGGCGGCGAACCGCGCCTCCATGTCCTTGACCACGTCCGGGTGCAGGCTGGAGAGGTTGTACGCCTCCGACGGGTCGGCGCGCACGTCGAACAGGCCCGCCCCGCGCACGGCGGTCAGCGGATACTCCGCGCCTCGGTAGTAGCTGCGCCCGACGTACTTCCAGCGGTCGGTGCGGATGGCCGCGACCAGCTCGTTATTGAACAGCACCAGCTCCTCGTGCGGGCTCTTGGCGCCGCGCGTGAGCACGCCCGTGAGGTCCCGCCCGTCGATCTCGGTCTGCGGCAGGGGCCTGCCGGTCATGGCCAGGATGGTCGGCAGGATGTCGATATTCATGGCGATCTCGCGGCTCACCTTGCCGGCCGGAAGGCCTGGGCCCCGGGCGATGAACGGCACGCGATAGCCGCCGTCCCAGCCCGAGCCGCCCTTGCGGTCGCGCAAGGGTCCGCTGGATCCCTCGAACCAGGGACCGTTGTCCGAGGTGACGATGACCAGGGTGTCGCGGTCGAGGGACAGCGCCTTCAGGTGCTCCATCATCCGTCCGACCTGGATGTCGACCTCCTCCACCACGTCGCCATAGGCGGCGGCCTTGGAGTGGCCGGCGTGGTCGGGGTGCGGGAATAGCGCGAGATGCGGCGCGGTTAGCGCCATCAGCAGGAAGAAGGGCTTCTGCCGGTTGTCTTCGATGAACCTGCGGCCGCGGTCGAAGAACCGCTCGGTGAGCTTTGGGAAGTCCACGTCCTCCCGCGTCAGCTCCACGCCCGGACCGGCGGCATAGAGGCCGAGCGGCTTCATGTCGTGGCTGTAGGGCAGGCCGAAGAACAGATCGAAGCCCTGCACGGTCGGCGGCCAGAACGGGGCCACATGGCCCAGGTGCCACTTGCCGACCAAGGCGGTGGCGTAGTCGGGCTTGAGCGCCTCGGCGATGGTGATCTCCGAGAGCGGCAGGCCGTTGGTGTCGGGCGGCTGGATGACCTGATGCCCCAGCCCCGTGCGGATCGGATAGCGCCCGGTCAGCAGGCCGGCCCGCGAGGGGGTGCAGATGTTGGCCGAGGCGTAGAAGTCGGTCATCCGCACGCCCTGGCGGGCCAGGCGGTCCAGGTTCGGGGTGGCGATCAGGCGCGAGCCCTGGATGCCGAGGTCGCCGTAGCCGAGGTCGTCGGCCAGCACGACGATGATGTTGGGAGGCCGTCCCGCCGGCGCCGCCCGCGCCGCGCCGGCGGCGGCCAAGGCGCCCAGGCCCCCCAGCACATCCCGCCGTTGCGGCTCGAATCCGATACGCATCGCGTCCTCCCCCGCCTTTTCGATGGAGTTTGGCGGGGTCCGACGGGCCTGTCGAGGGCTCAGCTGCGCTCGATCGCGGCGGCGGTCTCGTCGATCATGTCGACGATACGGTCGAGGTCCTCCGGGCTGACCGGACGGCCCATCCGGTTCTTCAGCGCCATGCCGAGGTTCATCATCGCGCGACCGATGCGGGGACGGCCCGGGCCGGCGCTCTTGGAGGCGTCGTCCATCTTGGCGAAAACCGCGTCCACGCCGGGGCGGTTACGGTCCAGCTCGGCCTTGCCGTCGGGCGTGATCTCGAAGTGCTTGCGGCCCGCCTCGCCCTGCGCCTGGCGGATCATGCCCTCGTCTTCGAGCATGGCCAGGGTGGGATAGACCACGCCGGGCGAAGGCCGGTAGGCGCCGCCGGTGCGTTCCTCCAGCTCCTTGATCAGCTCATAGCCGTGGCGGGCCTGCTCCTCGAGCAGCGCCAGGATGACCATCCTCAGGTCGCCGTGACCGAAGAACCGCCCGAAGCGCCCACGGCCGCCTTCGCGGCCTTCGCCGTGATGGCCCATGCGCCCGCCCCAGCCGTGCCGGCTGCGATGGAATCCGCGTTCGCCGCGGTCGTGAAAGTGTCTGTGCATCTGGTTTAGATCCTATTTCGATATGTCTGATATTTAGATACATCGAAACCGCAGCAGGCCGCAAGCTATTTTCGATACAGTCGAAATGCGGTCTATTTTGCAGGGCCACGCGCTAGTCCGGCGTCGCCCCAAGGCAAGGATCCGGATGACGCCTTTGGAAGCCCGCTTCCTACCGCCGCATCAGCCGGCGGCAGATCTCGTCCAGTTGTTCCAGGCTGGCGTAGCGGATCTTCACCTCGCCCGCGCCGCCGCGGTCGGCGATGTCGACGGTCATGCCCAGAGCATCCTCCAGATCCACCTCGAGGGAGGCGGTGTCGGCGTCCTTGGCCTTGCGGGGACCGGAGGCCTTCTTCGGCGCATCCGGCCTGTCGCGGGTCAGGGCTTCGGTCTCGCGCACGGAGAGCCCCTGGGCCACGATACGGTCCGCCAGGGCCTCGGCGTTGTCGGCGGTGAGCAGCGCGCGGGCGTGACCGGCAGTCAGCCGCTTGGCCACGAGGTGGTCCTGCACGGCGGGCGGCAGCTGCATCAGGCGCAGGGTATTGGCCACGTGGCTGCGGGACTTGCCCAGCCGCTTGGCGGTTTCCTCCTGAGTGATCTGGAGGCGGCCCATCAAGGACGAATAGGCCCGCCCCTCTTCGATCGGGTTCAGGTCCGCGCGCTGGATGTTCTCGATGATCGCGATCTCGAACGCCTCGGTGTCGCCCAGCGTCCGGACCAGCGCCGGGATCGCCATCAGGCCGGCCCGCTGCGCGGCGCGCCAGCGGCGCTCGCCGGCGACGATCTCGTACTCGCCGTCGCGGCGCGATGGCCGCACCAGGATCGGCTGCAGCACGCCCTTGTCGCGGATCGACGTCTCGAGCTCGGCCAGCTCGCCTTCGTCGAAGGTCTGGCGCGGCTGCTCGGCGTTGCGATGGATCAGCTCGATCGGAATGTCGCGCACGCCGGACGCCGGATCCGACGCGTGGGCGATCTCCTCCGACTCGCCCAGCAGCGCGGACAGCCCGCGCCCCAATCCCCTGCGGTTTTCCGCCATCAGCTCAGTTCCAGTTGTTCCGTGCGCCGCTTGCGTTCGCGGAGCACCACCTCGCGGGCCAGCTTCAGATAGGCCTGGCTGCCCGTACACTTCAGATCGTAGACCAGAACCGGCTTGCCGAAGGACGGCGCCTCGGAGACCCGCACGTTCCGCGGAATCACCGTCTGGTAGACCGCCTCGCCGAAGTGGAGGCGTACGTCGGTGGCCACCTGTTCCGACAGCGAGTTGCGCCGGTCGTACATGGTCAGGACCACCCCCTGCAGCTCCAGAGACGGGTTCAGGCTGCCCCGCACCAGGTCGATGGTGCGCATGAGCTGGGTGAGGCCCTCAAGGGCGAAGAACTCGCACTGCAGCGGCACCAGCACCGCGTCGGCCGCGGCCATGGCGTTCACCGTCAACAGGTTCAGCGACGGCGGGCAATCGATGAGGACATAGGTATAGGCGCCGCCCTCGCGGGCAGGGATCAGGGCGTCGCGCAGCTTGAACGAGCGCCGCGCCTGCTGGCCCAGCTCCAGCTCCACCCCCGACAGATCCGGGTCGGAGGGGATGAGGTCGAGGCCCGGCACCGAGGTCCTCACCACGGCGTCCAGCAGCGGCTGTTCACCCATCAGCACGTCGTAGAGCGTCTTCTTGCGCAGCGCCCGGCCGACACCGAGCCCCGTGGAGGCGTTGCCCTGGGGATCGCTGTCCACCAGCAGCACCTTCTCGCCCACGGCGGCAAGCGCCGTGCCGAGGTTGATGGCGGTCGTGGTCTTGCCGACGCCGCCCTTCTGGTTGGCGACGACCAGTACGCGTAGTCTCCGGTCAGACCTTGCGGGCACGACCCAACCTCCTCACACGCACGATCCGGCCGCGCGTATCACTGAGCGACGGTACGACATCCGCCTCGTATTCCCAATATCTTGCGGCCTCGGACATGTCCGCCACCACATCTTGACCCTTGAGGAACAAACCCTGCGCCCCACTCAGCAAGTATGGCCGGGCATACCCCAACAGGCGGTGAAGAGGCGCGCAAGCGCGTGCGGTGACGATGTCCACAGCCAGCGAGAGGTTTTCCGCCCTTTCGTTATGCACCGTGGCAGGCAGGTCCAGCTCGGCGACCGCCTGGGAGAGGAAACGGCAGCGCTTGGCCATGCTCTCCACCAGATGCACGTGGAACCCCTCGCGCCCCTTTCCCAGGATCGCCAGGACCAGGCCCGGGAAACCCGCGCCGGCGCCCAGGTCGGCCCAGGTGAGCGCCTGCGGGGCCAGGCGGAAGAGCTGGGCGCTGTCCCACGCGTGGCGGTTCCAGAAATCGGGGATCGTCGCGGGACCGACCAGGTTCATCACCTCGTTGCCGGCGGTCAGCATATCGAGGAAGCGCGACAGTTCGGCCACCTGCTCGGGGGTCGCCTTGGCCGCCTTGGCAAAGCTCTGGACGTCGGTGACCGCCACGCTCAGGCCGCGCGGCGCCGGACGTGGGCCAGCAGGGCGGTAAGCGCGCCGGGGGTCACCCCCTCAATGCGGGCGGCCTGGCCGAGGGTCAGCGGGCGCACGGTGGCCAGCTTCTCGCGCACCTCGTTGGAGAGCCCGCCGATGGCGGCGTAGTCCAGCTCGGCCGGCAGGCGCAGGTCTTCGTCGCGCCGGAAGGCTTCGGCGTCGGCGGCCTGGCGATCCAGGTAGCCGGCGTAGGACGCGTCGATCTCGATCTGCTCGCGCACCGCCGGCCCCCAGGCGCCGATCTGCGGCCAGATCCGGGCCAAGTCCTCGAAGGTGATGGTCGGATAGGCCAGCAGCTCGACCACGTCGCGCCGTTGCCCATCGGCCTTCACCGGCAAGCCGGCCTTGGCGGCGGCGGCGGGCGTGAGGGTCAGGTCGTGGGCCATCGCCCGCGCTTCCGCCAGCTGCCGTTGTTTCACGTGGAATACCGCGGCGCGGGCTGAGCCGACAGCGCCAAGTTCTACGCCCTTGCCGGTGAGCCGCTGGTCGGCGTTGTCAGCTCGCAGCGTCAGGCGGAACTCGGCCCGACTGGTGAACATGCGATAGGGCTCGGTGACGCCGCGGGTCACCAGGTCGTCGATCAGGACGCCGATATAGGCCTCGTCCCGGGCGAACTGGGCGGCGTCTGCGCCGGAGGCTGCGCGGGCCGCGTTGAGGCCGGCGACCAGGCCCTGGGCTCCCGCCTCTTCATAACCCGTGGTGCCGTTGATCTGGCCGGCCAGGTAAAGGCCCGCCAGGCGCTTGACCTCCAGGGTGGGGTAGAGTTCGCGCGGGTCGACGTAGTCGTATTCGATGGCGTAGCCGTGCCGCTTCACCACCACCTGCTCCAGGCCGGGGATGGTGCGCAGGAACAGGTCCTGGGTCTCGGCGGAAACCGAGGTGGAGATACCGTTCGGATAGACCGTCGTGTCGTCCAGGCCCTCGGGCTCCAGGAAGATCTGGTGGCTGGTCCTGTCGCGGAAGCGGACCACCTTGTCCTCGATGGACGGGCAGTAGCGCGGGCCGCGCCCGGAGACCCGGCCGCCGTAGACCGCGCTCTCGCCCAGGCGCTCGGCGATGATCCGATGGGTCTCTTCCGTGGTGTAGGTGATGCCGCACTGGACCTGCGGGGTCGTGATGGAGCCCGTCAGGAAAGAAAAGGGAATAGGCTCGGCGTCTGCGTCCTGCATCTCCAGCCGGTCCCAGGCGATGGTGGCGCCGTCGAGGCGCGCGGGCGTGCCGGTCTTGAGGCGGCCCATCTGCAGGCCGGAGGCGTAGAGGCGGTCGGAGAGGCCAATGGCGGGTGCGTCGCCGACGCGGCCAGCGGGGATGCGCTGGTCTCCCTGGTGGATCATCCCCTTCAGGAAGGTGCCGGTGGTCAGCACGACGCGGCCGGCCCGGTATTCGGTCCCCGTGGCGCCCACGACGCCGCCGACCGTGCCGTCCTCGACGATCAGGTCCTCGACCGCCTCGGCGACGATGGCCAGGTTCGGCGTGGCGCACAGCTCGGCCTGCATGGCTTCGCGGTAGAGACGGCGGTCGATCTGGCTGCGAGGGCCGCGGACGGCGGCGCCCTTCGAGCGGTTGAGCATACGGAACTGGATGCCTGCGATATCGGCCAGGCGGCCCATGAGGCCGTCCAGGGCGTCGATCTCGCGGACCAGGTGGCCCTTGCCCAGGCCGCCGATGGCCGGGTTGCAGCTCATCTCGCCGATGGTCTCGAGCTTGTGGGTGAGCAGCAGGGTGCGCGCGCCGAACCGCGCCGCCGCCGCCGCCGCCTCGCAGCCGGCGTGCCCTCCCCCAATGACGATCACATCCCAGGTCATGAAGGGCTGCATATAGGGGAAAGGCGCCGACGTTTCACGTGAAACAACGCCACCGGTCCCTGTTCACTTCCCAATGCAGAAGGTCGAGAAGATCCGGCCCAGCACATCCTCCGGATCGATGCGGCCGGTGATACGGTCGAGCGCGCGGGCGGCCAGACGGACGTCCTCGGCGGCGAGTTCGAGATGCTCGTCCTGGTCCAGGGCGTGGCGAAGGCGATCGGCGGCCTCGCTCAGCAGTTCCTGGTGGCGCAGGCGGGTGGCGGCCGGGGGCTCCGCGCCGGCCAGGGCCTCGACGATGCGCTCGTCCAACGTGGCGCGCACCCAGGCCAGGTCGCCGGGGCCCTTGGCGGTGATCTCCGTGGCGGAGAGTCCGAGCCGCCTCGCCTGCCCCGCGGCCCAGGCGCCGGCCGGTCCACTGGGCAGGTCGCGCTTGGTGATCAGGCAGAGGTCGCCGGGCCGCAGCTCCATGGGGACCATGCCGGTCTCGGCGCTGGAACCGTCCACCAGCCAGAGCCGTAGATCCGCGGCCGCCGCCCAGGCCCGCGCACGCCGGACCCCTTCCGCCTCGATCTCGTCGCCGGTGTCTCGCAGCCCGGCGGTGTCGGCCATCAGCGCCTTGTAGCCGGCCAGCACCATCGGGACCTCGATGATGTCGCGCGTGGTGCCGGGGGTGGCGGTCACAATCGCGGCGTCGCGGCCGGCAAGCGCATTCAGCAAGGTGCTCTTCCCGGCGTTGGGCGCGCCGATCAGGGCGATGCGGTAGCCCTCCCGGATCCGCTCGCCGCGTTCGGCGTCGGTCGCTGCGGCCTCCAGCTCGGCCACCAGCCGTTCCAGCGCCGGTCGGGCGCGGGCGGCGACGTCCTGGGGCACTTCCTCATCGGGGAAATCGACCGCCGCCTCCAACATCGCCAGCGCCTCGATGAGCGCCTCGGTCCAGCGGGCCTGCACGTCCGAAAGCCGTCCGCCCAGCTGCTCCAGCGCCTGGCGGCGCTGGGCCTCGGTCTCGGCTTCGATCAGGTCGGCGACGCCCTCGGCCTGGGCGAGGTCAAGCTTGCCGTTTTCGAAGGCGCGACGGGTGAACTCGCCCGGCTCGGCCAGGCGCAGGCCCAGGGCGCTCAGCGCCTCGATCAAGGCCGCGACCACCGCCGCACCGCCATGCACGTGAAACTCGGCGGCGTCCTCGCCGGTATAGCTTTCGGGCCCATCGAACACGAGCACCAAGGCCCGATCGATCTCCTCCCCGCCGGCCTCGCGCAGGGTCCTGAGCGTCGCGCGTCGCGCCGCGGGCGCGCGGCCCGCCAGCGCCCTCACCGCATCCTTGGTCCTGGGCCCGGACAGCCTCACCACCGCGACGGCCGACCGGCCCGCGGCCGTCGCCGGCGCGTAGATGGTGTCGGTCATTTGCGGGTGGTGGCGACTTCCATGAACTTCCGGAACTGCTCCTGGGCCCCGGTTCCGAAGGTCATCCAGTTCTTCATGAACTCCTCCGGATTGAGCATGTTGATATTGGCGTCGATCCGCTTGGTCATCTCGCCGACCAGGTGGTCGTTCAATCCGCTGACGTCCGGCAGGCCCATGAACCGCCGGGCCTCCTCCGGGGTGCAATCCACCTCGATGGTCATCTTCATGACGTCTGGCCCTCTCTATCCTAGTCCACCATATGGCCGTGAGCCGGGCTTGTGCGCTAGTACCACCCGGCAGTCAGTAACGAACGAGGACGGGACATGGGCGAACGCATCAGCATTTCGACGCCGGCCGGCGAGTTTTCGGCCTATGTGGCCCGCCCGAAGGCCGAGAAGGCCCCGGCCGTGGTGGTGATCCAGGAGATCTTCGGCGTGAACGAGGTGATGCGCGACATCACCGACGGGCTGGCGAGCGAGGGCTATCTCGCGATCTGCCCCGACCTCTTCTGGCGGATCGAGCCAGGCATCGACATCACCGACAAGTCCGAAGCCGAATGGAAGAAGGCCTTCGAGCTGTTCAACGCCTTCGACGTCGACCAGGGGGTCAAGGACATCCAGGCGACGATCAAGGCCGCCCGCGCCGACGCGCAATGCAACGGCAAGATCGGCGCCGTGGGCTATTGCCTGGGCGGCAAGCTCGCCTTCCTTACGGCCACCCGCACCGACGTCGACGCCGCGGTCTCCTACTATGGTGTCGGGCTGGAGAGCTTGGTGGGCGAGGCCGAGAAGCTGACCCGGCCGCTGCTGATGCACATCGCAGAAGAGGACCAATTCGTGCCGAAGGAGGCGCAGGCCATCATCCTCCAGGCGCTGAAGGACCACCCCCAAATCGAGATCCACACCTACGCTGGCCGCGACCACGCCTTCGCTCGGGTGGGCGGCGAGCACTATCACGAGGCCGACGCCAAGCTCGCCAACGGCCGCACCCAGCAATTCTTCCAAAGGACACTCGGCTGATGCGCGCGGTTCAATTCGAAACCACCGGCGGTCCCGAAGTCCTAAGGGTCGTCGAGGTCGACACGCCCGAGCCCAAGCCCGGCCAGGTGCGGATCCGCCACGAGGCCATCGGGATCAACTTCATCGACACCTATCACCGGACCGGCCTCTATCCCGTGAAACTGCCCTGCACGCCGGGCGGTGAAGCCGCCGGCGTCGTGGAGGCGGTCGGCGAAGGGGTGACCCGCCACGAGGTGGGCGACCGCGTCGCCTACTCCGGGGGCTTCGGCGCCTATGCCGAGGCCAATGTCGTGGCGGCCGACCGGGTGGTGAAGATCCCCGACGGCATAGAGACCCGCGTGGCCGCGGCCGTATTGCTGAAGGGTATGACGACCGAGGCCTTCATCCGCCGCACCTATCCCGTAAAGGCGGGCGAGACGGTGCTGGTGCATGCGGCCGTCGGCGGGGTCGGCCAGATCATGACCCAGTGGCTCAAGGCGCTGGGCGCCGAGGTAATCGCCACGGTGGGCTCCGAGGCCAAGGCGGCCAAGGCGCGCGAGCTGGGAGCCGACCACGTGATCCTCTACCGCGATCAAGACGTAGCGGCCGAGGTGAGACGGATAACCGGGGGCAAGGGCGTGCCGGTGGCTTATGACTCGGTGGGCAAGGACACCTTCGAAGGCACCCTGGCCAGCCTGGCTCGGCGCGGCCTGTTCGTCAGCTTCGGCAATGCCTCGGGGCCGGCGGCTCCGTTCGCGCCGGGGCGATTGGCGCAGGCCGGCTCGCTCTACCTGACCCGCCCCACCCTGTTCGACTACATCGTCACGACCGAGGAACTGGACGCTTCGGCCGCCGCGGTGTTCGACGTGATCCGGTCGGGCAAGGTGAAGATCGAGATCGGCCAGACGTTCGCCTTGGCCGATGCCCGCAAGGCACACGAAGCCCTGGAGAGCCGCGCGACGGTCGGGGCGAGCCTACTGATTCCCTAGAAACTTGGCCGTTGCTCTCCTGTCGAGAGCAACGGCTTCGCCGCTGTTTCACGTGAAACAGTGACGCTCGTAATACCGGTATGGCCCCGGCTCTACCGAGGGTGGGGTCGGTGGTCACTGCAGCCACAAGATGGCGGCTCTCTCGCGCACGGGGACGCACTACCACACGGTCGACGCGGCCTAATTCGCCACACGGCCAATTCGGTTATCGGACTGTTGAAATCGTTAAGGTTTTCCGACGCCCAAAAAACCCCGTTCGTGAACGGGGGTCAGACGGCCTCGAGGTCGTCGACCGGAATCCGCGCCGCTGCGGTCCAAAGGTCCACGGTGGGATTTCCTTGCGCGCAAAGACCGGCGGCGCGGACCTGGGCGGTCGCCCGGTCGGACGCCTCGATCCACGCGGCCCAGATGATCGTCCCGGCCGGGCCGTTGAGGTAAGCTCTGAAGGTTTGCATGGCCTCATGTAGGGCGTGGGCGCCCTACTTGCCAGAAAAGACGCGCGAACCGCAAAGCGTTGGCGACGAAATGCCGCCGCCATGCGTTATAGGGGGCATGAGTTTTCAACCGACGTCCCTAGAACGTGCCTTCGAACTCGCTCGCTCCGGCGAGTGCGCCAGCATTTCCGATGTCAGGAAGCGCCTGAAGCAAGAGGGGCTGTCCGTGAGCCAGCTCGAAGGGCCGATGCTCACCCGCCAGCTCCGCGAGATCTGTACGGCGGCGACGTTGAGCTCCGCCGCGAACGCGGTCGATTAGGCCCAAGGCCCGATCGAGATTCGGCCGAGGCCCCGGCCCCCCGCCCTCCCCCGCAAGGAGAGGAGGGCGCTAGGTTCGGCGCTCGGCCCTAGGTGTTCATCGACTGGAAGAACTCGTCGTTGTTCTTCGAACTGCGTAGCTTGTCGAGCAGGAACTCGATGGCGTCCTGGGCGCCCATGGGCGCGAGGATCCGTCGCAGGATGTAGGTCTTCTGAAGCTGGTTCTTCTCGGTGATCAGCTCGTCCTTCCGCGTGCCGGACTTCAGCACGTCGATGGCCGGGTAGATCCGCTTGTCCGCAACTTTCCGGTCGAGCACGATCTCCGAGTTACCGGTGCCCTTGAACTCTTCGAAGATGACTTCGTCCATCCGGCTGCCGGTGTCGATCAGGGCCGTGGCGATGATGGTCAGCGAGCCGCCTTCCTCGATGTTCCGCGCCGCGCCGAAGAAGCGCTTGGGGCGCTGCAGGGCGTTGGCGTCGACACCGCCGGTCAGCACCTTGCCCGACGACGGGACCACGGTGTTGTAGGCGCGGCCGAGACGGGTGACCGAGTCCAGCAGGATGACCACGTCGCGCTTGTGCTCGACCAGGCGCTTGGCCTTTTCGATAACCATTTCCGCGACTTGCACGTGGCGCGTGGCCGGCTCGTCGAAGGTCGAGGAGATGACCTCGCCCTTCACGGTGCGCTGCATGTCGGTGACTTCTTCGGGCCGCTCGTCGATGAGCAGCACGATCAGGTAGCACTCGGGGTGGTTGGTCTCGATCGACTTGGCGATGTTCTGCAGCATCACCGTCTTGCCGACTCGCGGCGGGGCGGTGATCAGGCAGCGCTGGCCCTTGCCGAGCGGGGCGACGATATCGATGACCCGGCCGGAGCGGTCCTTCAGCGTCGGATCATCGATCTCCATCTTGAAGCGCTCGTCGGGATAGAGCGGCGTCAGGTTGTCGAACAGCACCTTGTGGCGGACTGCGTCGGGGCTCTCGAAATTGGTCAGGTCGACCTTCACCAGGGCGAAGTAGCGCTCGCCCTCGCGGGGGGCGCGCACCTCGCCGTCGACGGTGTCGCCGGTCCGCAGGCCGAACTTCCGGATCTGCGAGGGGCTGACGTAGATGTCGTCCGGACCGGGCAGGTAATTGGCTTCCGGCGAGCGCAGGAAGCCGAAGCCGTCCTGCACCACTTCCAGGGTGCCTGAGCCCGAGATCGCCACGCCCTCTTCGGCGAGGACCTTCAGGATCGCGAACATCATGTCCTGTTTGCGCATGGAGTTCGCGGATTCGATCTCCAGCTGCTCGGCGAAGGCCAGCAGGTCGGTTGGCGACTTGTCCTTCAGCTCCTGCAGGCTCATGCGGGTCAAACCCATGGAGGCGATGGCCTTGGAGGCCTCGCTGGGTTCGTCGTTCTCGGCTTCGGCGGCGGCCTCTTCGGCGTCGACCTCGGCGAGCTGCGGCTCGAGCGTGTCGGCCAGGGTGTCGGCCTCGGCCGCGCCGTTGGTTTCGGTCTCTTCCGCGGGGGCGTTGTCTTGAGTATCGTCTTGCATTGATTTCACTTTGGAATTCGCGCGCGACCGGACGGTGTCCGATTGCGGGCGGGTTAGTCTGAGGGCGCCGTCGGGCGCCGATTTGAACTTCGTCTGGGAGCCGGCTCAGGGCGCTGGCAGCGCGGAGCCGGAGATAAGGCGGGGCGCGCCGGAAGCCGACGCGTGGACGAAGGGGAACCACGTCCGGCGTTCGGGGTCAACTTTTTCCCGGCCGACCCCCATGCGCGGAGGATGACAGGGTTCAGATAGGATCAGCGGCTGAAGAACTGAAGCGTGACGGCCAGGACGGCGACGACGGCGGCCAGGAACGGGATCTCGTTGGTGGCGCGCCAGAACTTCCCGGTCTTGGGACGCTCGCCGGCCAGGAACTTCTTGTACGAGCCGGCCAGAAAGCCGTGCCAGCCGGAGAGGAAGATCACCGCCGCCAGCTTCACCATCATCCAGGGCTGGAGCAGGAAGGCCCATCCCTCCTTGGCCGCGTAGACGTGCCAGAGGATCAGGCTGACGCCGAGGACCCAGGTCAGGCTCATCGACGGATTGATGATGATCTTCAGCAGCTTGCCTTCCCACACCTTGAAGTGGGCGTCGAACTCGCTGCCCGGAGGCGCGGTCTCGGTGTGGTAGGCGTAGAGGCGCGGCAGGTACATCATCCCCGACATCCACGCGATCACCGCGATGATGTGCAGGCCCCGGAGCAGGTCGAACCAGTTCATGCGGCTTGCACCTCCCTGCACAAGCATTTGCCATGACCCGCCGGACACCGCCAAGGCCCGTACGGCGCGACACCCTCCCGCGGCAGGGCGTCGGTGACCGCGCGCGCCAGGTCGGCGATGAACGGCGCGCCGACGCCGGGGGTGCGCGCGCGGAGGTAGGGCGCCAGGCCCAGGCCAGCCGCCAGCTCGGCGTATTCATGATCCAGCTCGACCAGGGTCTCGACGTGTTCGGACACGAACGCGATGGGCGAGATCAGCACGCCCTTGCCGTCCGAGGCGGCCGCTCGGATGGCGTCCTCGGTGGAGGGCTTCAGCCACTGCAGCCGCCCGACCCGGCTCTGGAAGGAGACCCGCCAGTCGGCGAGTTCGGGCAAGCGCTGGGCCACGGCCGCCGCGGTGGCGTTGATCTGCGCCTCGTAGGGATCGCCGCCGTCGACGATCTGCTGCGGCAGGCCGTGGGCCGAGAACAGCAGGCGCACGTTCCCGGGCCTGCCGGCGGACTCCCAGACCTTGCGGATCTCCGCCGCGTGGGCGTCGGCCAGGCCGGGCGCGGTCGGGTAGCAGCAGACGGTTCGCGTACGGCCAGGCCCCTTGTAGGCCCGCGCCCAGTCCTTCACCGACGAGCCGGTCGTGGTGGTGGAGAACTGCGGATAAAGCGGCAGCAACACGATCTCGTCGGGAGCGAAGGCGGCGACCTGGCGGGCCGTCTCGTCGGCGAACGGCTTCCAGTAGCGCATGGCGACGAAGACCCGGGCCTCGTGACCCTCGGACTTCAGCTCGGCCTCCAGCATGGTGGCCTGGGCCTCGGTCTGGGGCAGGATCGGCGAACGTCCGCCCATGATCGCGTAGTTCGCCTGGGCGGACTTCTTGCGGGCGGTGGAGATCAGAGCCGCCAGGGCGTAGCGTGCCGGGGTCGGGAGCTGGATGATCGCCGGATCGCGGAACAGGTTGAACAGGAACGGGCGGACGGCCTTGAGGCTGTCCGGCCCACCCAGGTTGAAGAGTACGACGGCGAGTTTCATCTCGCTCCTCCCCTGAACCGAAGAGTTCGGGGGAGGGGGACCACGAAGTGGTGGAGGGGGCGTGACGGCTGCGTCGTGGAGCTTGAGGTCTTGCGCCCCCTCCGTCTCGTCGCGGCGCGCCGATCCACCTCCCCCGTCGTCTGTGCGACAGGTGAGGAGCGGAAACTGGTCATTCCGCCGCCATCGCCTTCACGGACTTGCCGGTGACACGCTCGACGACGCGGGCGATGTGCTCGATGGGGGTGTCGGGCATGACGCCGTGGCCGAGGTTGAAGATGTAGGGACCGGCGCTCCATTGCTGGAGCAGGGTGTCGACGCGGGCGTCCAGGGCCGGGCCGCCGGCGCGCAGCAGCAGGTTGTCGAGCGCGCCTTGGATCGCCTGGCCGCCGGCCTGGATCTTCCGGCCCAGGGCCGCGCTGGCCTGGGTGTCGAGTGCGACAGCCTGAACGGGAACCTCTGCGGCGTAGCGCTCGACCAGGGCGCCGGCGCTGCGCGGGAAACCGATGAACGGGGTGTTGACGCCAGCGGCGCGAACCTTCTCGACGATGCGGCGGTGCGGTCCGATCACGATGCGCTCGAAGACGTCCTCGGCCAGGTTGTCGGCCCAGCTCTCGAACAGCTTCAGCGCCTGGGCGCCCGCCTTCGCCTGCATGACCAGGTAGCGGGCGGTGGACTCCACCAGCACGTTCAGCAGGGCGTCGAGCTCTTCCGGGTGTTCGTAGGCGTAGGTGCGGGCGGCCTCGCGCTGGGATCCGCGGCCCTCAAGCATGTAGGTCGCCACAGTCCAGGGCGCGCCGGCGAAGCCGATCAGGGCCCGTTCTGGCTCCAGTTCGGCGCGGACGCGGACCAGGGTCTCGCCGATGCTGGCCAGCTTGGCGGTGGAGCCCTCGATGGCGTCCTGCAGCGCCCCGATCGGCGGCAGGGCGCCCAGCCTGGGCCCCTCACCCGCCTCGAACCAGACCTCCTGGCCCAGCGCCTGGGGGAGCAGCAGGATATCGGCGAAGACGATGGCCGCATCCATGGGGAAGCGGCGCATGGGCTGCATCGTGGCTTCGGCCGCCATCTCGGGATCGAAGCAGAAGGCGATGAAATCCTTCGCCCGGGCGCGCAGCTCGCGGTACTCCGGCAGGGACCGGCCGGCCTGGCGCATGAACCACACCGGCGGACGGTCCAGGGTTTCTCCGGCAAGCACGCGGAGCAGGCGGGGCGTCTCGGTCGTCATGAGGTCGACTTAAAGCCTGCCAGACCCCCAGGCTCAAGAGCGACCCTGTACGTCCCGCCCGGCCCTTCTTCCCTTCAATCTAGAAGAATCTTGAAATGGGTTGGAGCAGGAGAGGTAGAGGCTGTCGGCAGCGGGGAAAACCTTGACGATCCTTTGACAATCCGGCGGTTCTCCCCAGGTCGTCCCCAGACGGCGGCACAGGATGTGACAGCCTGTGAATTGCGGGGAGCGAGGCTAGAGGCGGCGGAAGGCCTTAAGGTTTCGGTAAGGACTTGGTTAAGAAGCCGGGGCGCCCTGTGGGATATCGAGTTGTTCGCATCGGCGCCCAGCCAACGGCGCCCCGGGGGCGGGCCCTGGGGGTTAATAGATGGTTAACGGGGTGATCCGTCCTCGTGATCATTGGGCGCCGGGCCTTGACGGCTTTCGGCGCCCATCTATCCCCAAGGCCGTCCAGCTTCGCTAAGAGTGAGTCCACAGGATCCATCCCCAGCAGAATTTTGGACCGCACCTGGACATGACCGCGCCGGCCCGCCTCGCCACCTATTTCCACGTCCACCTGGTGTCGGACTCCACCGGGGAGACCCTGAACGCCATGGCGCGCGCCGTCTGCGCCCGGTTCGAGAACGTCCTGCCCATCGAGCACATCTACGCCCTGGTGCGATCCCAGCGGCAGCTGGACCGGGCGCTGGCGGACATCGAGGAGGCGCCTGGCATCGTCCTGCACACCATCGTCGACGACAAGCTGCGCGAGGCGCTGGAGGAGGGCTGCCGGCGGATGGACATGCCGTGCCTGCCGGCCCTGGACCCGCTGGTCAGCGCCATGCAGCGCTACCTGGGCGCGGCGACCACCAGCCGGGTGGGCGCGCACCTGCGGCTGGACAACGACTACTTCAACCGGATGGACGCCCTGAACTACGCCATCGGCCATGACGACGGCCAGGGCGGCCAGGACCTGGACCAGGCCGACGTGGTGCTGCTGGGCGTGTCGCGGACGTCCAAGACGCCGACCTGCATCTATCTGGCGCACCGGGGCGTGCGGGCGGCCAACGTGCCGCTGGTGCCGGGCCGGCCGCTGCCGGAGAAGCTGTTCCAGCTGCAGAGCGCCCTGATCGTCGGCCTGGTGATCTCGCCCGACCGGCTGATCCAGATCAGGCGGAACCGCCTCCTCAGTCTGAACGAGAACCGGGAGTCGACCTACATCGACCAGGACGCGGTGCGCGACGAGATCATCGCGGCGCGGCGGCTGTACGAGCGGCACGGCTTCCCGACCATAGACGTCACCCGCCGCTCGGTGGAGGAGACCGCCGCGGCGGTGCTGAACCTGCTGCACAAGGGCCACGGCCAGGTCGAGGTGCTGGGGTGAGCATCATACTTGCGTCGAAGAGCGCCGCGCGGCGGGCCGTGCTGGACGGAGCGGGCGTGGCCTATGAGGCGACCGTCGCCGGGGTGGACGAGGAGTCGGTGAAGGCCTCGCTGCTGGCCGAGGGCCACGGGCCCCGCGATATCGCCGACGCGCTCGCCGAGCTCAAGGCGATCCGGGTGTCGCGGGCGAAGCCGGGCTTCGTGATCGGGGCCGACCAGACCCTGGACCTGGGCGGGACGCTCTATGACAAGGCCGATGACCTCGACGCGGCGCGGGCGCGGCTGAGGCTGCTGCGGGGCAAGACCCACAAGCTGCACTCGGCGGTGGTGGTGGCCAAGGAGGGCGCGCCGATCTGGCGCGAGCTGGTGAGCGCCAGCCTGACCATGCGCGACTTCTCCGACGCCTTCCTCGAGGACTACCTGAAGAGCGAGGGCCCGCACGCCCTGGGCTCGGTGGGCTGCTATCGGCTGGAGGGACCGGGCGCGCAGCTGTTCTCGAAGATCGAGGGCGACTATTTCGCCATCCTGGGACTGCCGCTGATGGGCCTGCTGGACCTGCTGCGGCGGCATGGGGAGCTGGCGGCATGATCACCGCGCGCACCGTCGTGGCCGGCGTCGTCGGCCAGCCGATCGGCCATTCGCTCTCGCCCGTACTGCACAACGCCTGGCTGGCGGCGGCGGGAATCGACGGAGTCTATGTCGCCTTCGCGCCGCGGGCGGAGGGGTTCGCGGCGTTCGTGGAAGGCCAGAGGGGGGGCGGCGCCATTCGAGGTGTGAATGTCACCGTACCCTTCAAGGAGGCGGCCCTGGCGGCGGCGGACGAGGCCAGCGCGCGGGCCCGGCTGGCCGGGGCGGCGAACCTGCTGGTGTTCGAGACCGATGGCCGGATCCGCGCGGACAATACCGACGGCGTGGGCCTGCTGGCGGCGTTCGACGAACAGGCGCCGGGCTTCGACCCGGCCGCGGGGCCGGTGGCGGTGCTGGGCGCGGGCGGCGCGGCGCGGGGCGCGGTGGCCGCCCTGCTGCTGGCCGGGACGCCGGAGGTGCGGGTGCTGAACCGCACGCTGTCGAAGGCGCAGGACCTGGCCATCGACCTGGGCCGCAAGGTCGCACCGTCATCCCTCGCCGGCGCGCGAGGCGCCTTCGCGGGCGTCACCGCGGTGATCAACGCCACGGCGGCCGGCATGGCGGGCGGACCGGGCCTTGACGTTCCGCTGGAGGCGACGCCTCGGGACGCGGTGGTGATGGACATGTTCTACAAGCCGCTGGAGACGCCGTTCCTGGCGCGGGCCAAGGCGCTGGGCCGGCGGACGGTGGATGGGCTGGAGATGCTGGTGCAGCAGGCCGCGCCGTCGTTCGAGGCGCTGTTCGGCGCCCAGCCGCCGGGGATCGACGTCCGCGCCCTGGCGCTGAAGGCGATGGGCCAATGAGGATCATCGGCCTCACCGGCTCCATCGGCATGGGCAAGTCGACGACCGCGGCCATGTTTCGCGAGGCCGGGATCCCGGTCTACGACGCCGACGCGGCTGTGCATGACCTCTACGACCAGGGCGGGGCGGCGGTGGGCCCGGTGGGAGACGCCTTCCCGGGCGTGGTGAAGGACGGACGTGTCGACCGGGAGGCGCTTCGCCAGCGGGTGCTGGGTCAGCCGGACGAACTGAAACGCCTGAACGCCATCGTCCATCCGCTGGTGGGCCTGGATCGCGTGGGCTTCCTGAAGCAGGCCGAGGCGGACGGCGCCGACTGGGTGGTGTTCGACGTGCCCCTGCTGTTCGAGACCGGCGGCCATGCGAACGTGGATGCGGTCGTGGTGGTCTCCGCGCCGCCCGAGATGCAGCGCGAGCGGGTGCTGGCCCGGCCGGGCATGACGCCGGAACGCCTGGACGCCATCCTGGCCCAGCAGATGGCCGACGCCGAGAAACGCGCGCGCGCCCACTACGTGGTCGACACCGGCAAAGGGCTGGAGCCCGCCCGTGCACAGGTTAAGGCGATCATCGCCAACCTGCGCGCTTCCGCCGGTTGAAGACCGGCCCCGGATCGGGGCATTAAAGCCCCATGGCCCGCGAGATCGTCCTCGACACCGAGACCACCGGATTCGACCCCAAGACCGGCGACCGGCTGGTGGAACTGGCGGCGCTGGAGATCGAGAGCTTCGTGCCGACCGGCCGCAGCTTCCACGTCTACATCGACCCCTGCCGCGATATGCCCGCAGAAGCCGAGAAGGTGCATGGCCTGTCGGCCTCATTCCTGCGCGGCAAGCCCCGGTTCGAGCATCCCGAGGTGGTCGAGGCCTTCCTGGAGTTCATCGGCGACGCGCCGCTGATCGCTCACAACGCCGGCTTCGACCGCGGCTTCATCAACTGGGAACTGGCGAATTGCCGGCGCGAGCACCTGCCGGAGCATCGCTGGATCGACACCCTGGCGCTGGCCAAGCAGCGGTTCCCGGGGATGCACAACTCGCTGGACGCGCTGTGCAAGCGCTTCAAGGTCTCGCTCAGCGAGCGCGAGAAGCACGGGGCGCTCATCGACGCCAAGCTGCTGGCCGCGGTCTACCTGGAGCTGAAGGGCGGCCGCGAGCGCCGGCTGGAACTGGCGACCACGACCATGATCAACGCGGTGTCTGTCGCCTCGAAGACCGAATACGGCGCCCGCCCTCGCCCGCTCGCGCCCCGCTCCACCGAAGAGGAACGCAGCGTCCACGCCGCCTTCATCCGCGGCGTGCTCAAGAGCGAAGACCTCTGGGGTAAGTTCGGGCTTTAGCCCCGATAGAACGCCCGCAGGTCGTCGGTGGCCCTGGGGCGCGACGCCAGGTCTTCGTAGACCCCGTGACCCGTCGGATAGATGTGCGCCTGGAACCGGCCCGGCGCGAACCCGGCGGCTGACAGCGCCTTGAGCGGCTGGCGATAGGGCACGATCAGGTCGTAGTAGCCGGCGACCAGGAACACCTTTGGCTTCGACGGCAGGGTGCGCAGGATTTCCGGCGTGTAGGCTGGGCCCGTGAGTTGCTGGTTCCATTTGCGGTTCGCCTCGACCGGATCGCGGGCATAGGGGCCGGCGGGCGTGTAGCCGAGCTCGTCGGTCAGCAGGCCGACGATGGAGGCGTGCAGGTCGTAGTCGTCGTTGGCGGTGACGACGGTGTCCTGCGCCGGCGGTGGCGGGACCTTGTGCTCCCGACCGTCGCCGCCTCCCAGTCGCTCGCCCTTGTCGGCCAGCAGTCCGGTGCGGAACTGCTGGAGCGAGGGGGCGAGCTTCGCGTCCACGATCGCCTGGCGCGGCAGGCCCGTGAAGCCGGCGACCTGATCGACCATGGCGTCGGTGACTTCGCCCTTGGCGATGGCGGCGGCATAGGGGCCATCGGCGAAGGCTTCAGCGGCGCGGACCACCGCCTGCAGCGGCTGGCGGGCGCGCAGGCCGCGGCCGTGGAAGTGCGCCGTCGCGGCCAGGCTGGGGAGCGCCAGCACCGGCTGCGGCGGGTTCGCGGGGCCGCCGCTGCCCAGGGTGGGCGAGATCAGGACGACCCCGGCGAGCCCGACAGGCTGGGGCCGGGCGGCCAGGAACTTGGCGATCTGGCCCACGCGCGTGCCGCCGTAGCTTTCGCCCACCAGGTAGACGGGCGAGGCCAGGCGGTCGTGGTCCTTCAGCCAACCGGCGATGAAGTCGGCGAAGGCCTGGCCATCCTGCTCGACGCCCCAGTACTCAGGCTTGGCCTCTTCGGAGAGGAAGCGGCTGTAGCCGGTGCCTGGCGCATCGATGAAGACCAGGTCGGTGACGTCGATGGGGCTGTCGGGGTTCGCCACAAAGGCATAGTGGCCCCGCATTGTGGCCGCGACCGTCATCTTGGGCGAGAGGTGTTCGCGCAGGTGCCAGCTGGCGCCGCCCGGCCCACCGTTCCACACGAAGCTGACCGGCCGGGCCTTCGGGTCGGCGCGCTCGGCGATGTAGGCGACCGAGAAGATCGTCGCGCGGCCCTGCCCCGCGCCGTTGCGCATCACCATCTCGCCGGTCTCGGCGCGATAGGCGATCTGGCGGCCCCGCACGGTGATCCGGCCCTGGCGCACCGCGGTGGGGATCGCCGTCTGCGCGTTCGCGGGAAAACCGGCCGCGGCCCACAGCGCCGCGGCTCCACCCAACATCATCCGCCGATCCACTGCCATGCCTCGCCTCCCTACTCGTAAGATGAACTATGCGCCTTCGAGTAATCGCGCGAATGGATGATGCCATGAGAGGAAGCAGAGAACATAGTTCGAATAAAAATTGCGCCGATGATGAATTACATTCACGGTTGGGAAGACGCGTCCTGGTGACGCTGCAGGGGTAGTCTGCATGACGACGTGGGTGAGACGCCGAACGGGTCTGGCGCTGCTGACGGGCGCTCTGGCGCTCGCCGCGTGTGCGACGCCGCCCAAGCCTGCCGCCAACGCCGCCGCCCCGCCAGCCGCCGCGCCGAAGCCGATCCGCGCCGGCCTGGACCCCGCGACCCGCCCCGATCCGTTCCCCTCCACCTATAAGCCTGCGCCGGCCGGACCCGTGCTGTTCGTCAACGCCACGATCCTCACGGCGGCCGGGCCACGGATCGACGGCGGGTCGCTGCTGATCCGCGACGGCAGGATCGCGGCAGTGGGCAAGGACATCGCCCACCCGGCCGACGCCAAGGTGATCGACGCCGGCGGCCGCTGGCTGACCCCGGGGATCGTCGACCCGCACGCCCACATCGGCGCGGGCTCGAGCCCGACCGCGGCGAACGGCGACGGCAGCAACGAGAGCGGCCCCAACCCCGGCGGTGTCTGGATCGAGCATTCGGTCTGGACCCAGGACCCGATGTTCGAACGCGCGCGGCAGGCGGGTGTCACCACGGTCCAGATCCTTCCGGGTTCGTCCAACCTGTTCAACGGCCGCACGGTCACGCTGAAGAACGTGCCGGCGACGGCGCCGCAGGGGATGAAGTTTCCCGGTGCGCCCTACGGCCTAAAGATGGCCTGCGGCGAGAATCCCACGGGCGGCGGCGCGGGGAAGCCCGGCACCCGGGCCGGCGGCATGATGGGCTATCGCAACACCTTCATCGCCGCCCAGGCCTACGCCCAGAGCTGGGCCGACTGGCGCAAGCGCGGGGCGGGGGATCCGCCGCGGCGCGACCTGATGCTGGAGACGGTGGCGGGCGCGCTGAACGGCGACATCAAGGTCCACATCCACTGCTACCGCGCAGACGAGATGGTGCAGATGATCGACCTCAGCCACGAGTTCGGGTTCAGGATCGCCGCGTTCCACCATGCGCTGGAGGCGTTCAAGATCGCGCCGCTGCTGGCGCGTGAGAAGATCGCCGTGGTCACCTGGGCCGGCGACTGGTCGGGCTACAAGATGGAAGCCTACGACTCGATCATGGAGAACGCCGCCTTCGTCGAGAAGGCGGGCGGTGTGGCCACCATGCACTCCGACAATGTGATGCTGATGCAGCACCTGAACCAGGAGGCGGCGCGGGCGATGACCGCCGGGCGCGAGGCCGGCCTGGGGACGACACCGGAACAGGCGATCGCCTGGGTCACCCTCAACCCCGCCAAGGTGATCGGCGTCGCCGACAGGGTGGGATCGCTTGAGGTCGGCAAGATGGCCGACGTGGTGCTCTGGGACGGCGATCCGTTCAGCGTCTACAGCCTGCCGGACCTGGTCTTCATCGACGGCGCGCTGATCTACGACCGCGCCGCTCCCGGCCGGGCGCCGCAGTCCGACTTCGAGCTGGGCAACGCGCGCCGGCCCGTATCTCCGGCGCGACCCGCGCCGCGTGGCCTGGGAGCGCCCCGATGATCCGTTGCCTGGTTCTCGCGGCCGCGCTGGCGACCGCCGCAACGTCCGCCGCCGCCGCCGAGACCGTGGCCATCGTCAATGCGCGGGTGCTCAGCATGGGCCCCGTCGGCGACCTGCCGTCCGGCGCCGTCCTGGTCCGCGACGGCAAGATCGTGGGGATCGGGGAGCGGCTCGCGATCCCCCGCGAAGCGCGGGTCATCGACGCCAAGGGCCAGATCCTCACTCCCGGCCTGACGGCTACAGTCTCCCCGATCGGCCTGAACGACACGATCGGCAGCGGCTACGGCGGCCGTGGATCGAACAACCCTCGCCTCAGCGCCGGGTTCGACGTGAGCTACGACGTCAATCCGACCTCGCCGCAGATCCCGGAGGCGCGGATCGAGGGCGTGACCCGGGCCATCATCACGCCCAATCCGCAATCGCGCGCGCCGAACACCCCGGCGCGCCTGTTCGGCGGCCAGGCGGCGGTCATCCAGCTGGGCGAGGGCGGGGACCTCACCGTCAAGCCGCGGGTGGCGGTCTACCTCGACGCCGGCGAACAGGGTGCGTCCGCGGCCGGCGGCTCCCGCGGCGCGCTGCTGACCCTGCTGAAGCAGGCGTTCGCGGATACCCGCGCCTATGCCCGCAATCCCGCCTCGCTGGACCCGGCGCGGCTGGACGAGATGTCCCTGTCCCGCGCCGACCTGGACGCCCTGGTTCCTGTCGTGCAGCGCCGCGAGCCGCTGCTGGTCGAGGTCAACCGCGCCTCCGACATCCGCAATGTCCTGGCGCTGGCGCGGGACGAGAAGGTGCGCGTGATCCTGTCCGGCGCCGCCGAGGCCTGGATGCTCGCGCCGGAGATCGCCGCGGCGAAGATCCCGGTGGTGATCGACGCGGAGGAGAACCAGGCGTTCCAGTTCGAGAGCCTCAACGCCACCTACGAGAACGCCGCGATCCTGCACGACGCCGGCGTGCTGGTCGCCTTCAAGCCCAGCGTGGCCCGGATCGTCTTCCTGATCCGCACGCCGCGGTTCATCGCTGGGCGGGCGGCGCGCTACGGCCTGTCGCCCTACGAAGCGCTGGCCGCGATCACCATCAATCCGGCGCGGATCTTCGGTCTCGCCGACACCTTCGGCTCGATCGAAGCCGGCAAGGACGCCGACCTCGTGCTGTGGAGCGGCGATCCGCTGGAGACCACGAGCGTGGCGCGCATGGTGATGATCCGCGGCGTCGAACAGCCCCTGACAGCCCGCAACCGGGCGCTCAGGGACCGCTACATCGGGACGGTGAAGTAATTTTCCCTCCCTTTCATGGAGAGGGAAAAATCAGGCGTGGCCGACCTGGGGTTCGCCCTGGGCCTTGCGGGCGGCGTAGACGCCGGCGAAGTCGATGGGGTCGAGCAGGAAGGGCGGGAAGCCGCCTTCCGAGGTCACTTCGGCGATGATCCGCCGGGCGAAGGGGAACAGGTAGCGCGGGCACTCGATGAGCAACACCGGCTCCATCTCCTCGGCCGGCACGCCGCCGATCTGGAAGACGCCGCCGTACAGCAGCTCGACGTGGAACAGCGGGCCGTCGGGACGAGCGGCGCGGGCCGAGAGCTTCAGGTCCACCTCGAACAGGCCGTCCTCGCGGCCCCGGGCGTTCATCTCGACGTTGAGGTCGATCTGCGGCTGGTCAGGGCTGGGACGCAGGGCGTCCGGCGCGCGCGGGTTCTCCATGGAGAGGTCGCGGATGAACTGGGCCAGGATGCGGATCCCGGGCTCGCCGCCCTGGGCCTGAGGCGCACCTGCGCCGAGGTCGATTTCGCTCATGATCTGACGGAATTCTCTATACGCGGAAACGCGAGGATCGCGCTTGTTCGGGCCCGAGCGGCTATCATGGCGCCCAGGGCGATGCAACGCCGCCCCTGACGCCAGCGTTCCTGCGGACTATATTGAGATATTCAGCGTATAAGGTCCCAGAAGCCTCCCCACTCCCGAAAGCGCCTCGTTGCAAGTCCTGGAACTCATCATCTTCGCCGGCCTCGCGGTCATCGTGCTGTACCAGCTCTATTCGGTGCTGGGCCGCCGCGTGGGCCGCCAGCCCGAGGATCGGCCGGCGGTGGAAGCCGCGGCCGCCTCCGTGCGCCCGCCGGAGCGCCCGGCCGACCTGATCGACGACGGCGTTGAGCTGACCGGCCTGGCGGCGATCAAGTCCAAGGACCCGTCCTTCGACATGAACCGCTTCCTGGCGGGGGCGAAGGGCGCCTACGAGATGATCGTGAAGGCGTTCGCCCAGGGCGACAAGGCGACCCTGGGCAACCTCCTGGCGCCCAGCGTGCTGGCCAGCTTCGAGGCCGCCATCGACCAGAAGGCGGCCGAGGGCCGGACCGAGACGGTGGAGTTCTTCCACGCGCCCCGCGCCGACCTGGAGAAGGCCGACGTCACCCAGGGCGACTTGGCGCACCTCACCGTGCGCTTCCTGGCCGAGTTCCGAAGCCGCACCAAGGGCCCGGAGGGCGAGGGCGTCGAGGATCGGCGCACCGCCGAGCTGTGGACCTTCGAGCGCCGGCTCAAGAGCCGCGATCCCAACTGGACCCTGGTCCACGTCGACGCCGCCGAGGCCTAGGTTCGGTGCGTTGGGGGTTCGTCGCGGCGGCCTTTGCCGCCCTGAGCGTCGCTGCCTGCGCCACGCCGTCCGAGCACGGCCCGCCGCCGCCCGGCTATCCGCGGCCGGTCCAGCCCGTTCCCCGGCCCCAGCCGCCCGAACCGCCGCGCCGGTTGGAGCTGTCGCAGCTTCCGGGCTGGGCGATGGAGGACCACGACGCCGCCTTCGCGGCCTGGCGCGAGACCTGCCACGCCGCGCGCGATCCGGCGGCGGCGGAACTTTGCCGCCGAGCGCGGGCGGTGCGCGAGGTCGGCCCCGGCGTCGGGCGCGCCTTCCTCGAAGCCTTCTTCGAGGCCGAACGGATCGGGGCCGAGGGCGTGCTCACCGCCTATTTTGCGCCGGTCTACGAGGCGCGGCGCCAACCCGACGCCGAGTTCAGCGCGCCGGTCCGGCCGAAGCCGGCCGATCTCTTCGTGACGACGACCGGCGAGGTGATGCAGGGGCCGGGCGCTGCAGACGGTCCTCGCCCATACCCCGACCGCGCGACCATCGAGACCTCACCCGTCGACAGGCCGCTGGCCTGGATGCGGCCGGAGGAGCTGTTCTTCCTGCAGGTGCAGGGCTCGGGCGTGCTGACCTTCGAGGACGGCCGGCGGATGAAGGCGATCTACGCCGCCCACAACGGCCGCCCCTTCGCCGGGATCGCCAATCCCATGCGAGACCGCGGAATGCTGGCCCGGGACAACACGGGGGGTGATGCCATCCGCGGCTGGCTTGCCACACATCGCGGGCCCGAGGCCGATGAGATCATGCGGCTGAACCCGCGCTACGCCTTCTTCCGCCTGGCCCCCGACGACGGCAAGCCGCCCGTGGGCGCGGCCAACGTCCCCCTGCCCGCCGGCCGCGCGGTGGCGATCGATCCGGCGTTCCATGCCTACGGCGAGCTGCTCTGGGTGGACGCCGAGGCGCCGCTGCTGGCGGGCGCCTTCCCAGCCTACCGGCGGCTGGCGACCGCACTGGACACCGGCGGGGCGATCAAGGGCGAGGTGCGGGCCGACCTCTACCTGGGCGAAGGCGCCGCCGCGGGCGCCGAAGCGGGCCGGGTGCGCCACACCCTGCGGCTCTACCGGCTGGTCCCGCGCCCATGAAACGGCCCCTGAAGCCGGAGGAGCAGCGGATCTGGTCGATGGTGGCGGCCACCGTCCATCCGCTGACCGGCCGAAGCGAGCCCCGGAAGGCCATGCCGCAGACCCTGGACGCCGCCGCGCGCGTCGAACCCAAGCGGCCCGCCGAGCGGGCCAAGACCCTGCGCTACGGTGTCGAGGGCATCGAACCGCGCCGCAAGCACCGCATCGCCAAGGAACGCGAGGAGATCGGCGCCCGCATCGACCTGCACGGCATGACCCAGGACCGCGCCCGCGCGGCGCTGGAGGCCTTCGTGGCCCGCGCCTGGGACGACGGCTGGCGCGCGGTCCTGGTGATTACCGGCAAGGGCGTGCAGGGCGACGGGGTGCTGCGCAAGGCCGTCCCCGGCTGGCTGGGCGCGCCGCACCTCTCCCACATCGTGGCGGGGATTTCGGAGGCGGCCCGCCACCACGGCGGCGAAGGCGCGCTCTATGTTGCGCTGAAGCGGAAGCCGCGTCCCTAATCGGGCAACGCGAAGGCCACGACCTGGTCGCCGCGCCTGGTGTCGGCCTTGGCGTGGCCGCCGGCGGCGATGACGACGTACTGGCGGCCCTTCCAGACGTAGGTCATGGGGGTGGCCTGGCCGCCGGCGGGCAGGCGTCCCTTCCAGAGCTCCTTGCCGCTCATGGCGTCGAAGGCCCGCAGGTAGTTGTCCATAGCCGCGCCGATGAACACCAGGCCGCCGCCGGTGACGATCGGGCCGCCGAAGTTCGGCGTGCCGACGCCCTTGGTGAAGAACTGGGAGCCGGGCGCGAGGTCGCGGGTGGTGCCGAGCGGCGTCCGCCACAGGATCTTGCCGGTCGTCATGTCCACTGCCGACAGCAGGCCCCACGGCGGCGGGTTGCACGGCAGGCCCAGCGGCGAGCGCAGGACCTCGCGGCGCATGCCGAAGGCCGCCCCGGCCTGGGGGCTGATTTCGGCGTGCGGGTGAGCCTTCTCTTCGGCCTCCACGCGGGCGGCGGGGATCAGGGTGACTTTGTGCAGGGCCGAGGAGGTGTTGACGAACGCGATCCCGCGGCGGGCGTCATAGGCGATGCCGCCCCAGTTCGAGCCGCCGCCGGTGAAGGGATAGAGGATGGTCCCCTTCGTCGAAGGGGGCGTGTAGATGCCCTCGTTGCGCGCGCCCGCGATCAGCTTGCGGCAGGCGTCGCGGTCCCAGGGCGTCAGGCCATAGGCCTCGTCGGGCCGGATGCGGTTCGGGGCCAGCGGCGCGGGCGCGATCGGGAAGGGCTGGGTCGGCGACAGGACCTCGCCCACCTCGCCGCCCTGGGGCACGGGGCGCTCCTCCACCGGGATGATCGGCCGGCCGCTCTCGCGATCCAGGGTGAAGACCAGGCCCTGCTTGGTGGTCTGGATCACCGCCGGTCGCGCCACGCCACCGTAGCCTACGACGCCCAGGGTCGGCTGGGCCGGGACGTCATAGTCCCAGACGTCGTGATGGGTGGTCTGGAACGCCCAGGCGAGCTGGCCGGTGGCGGCGTGCAGCGCCACCACGGAATTGGCATGGCCGGCGTCGCCCGGCCGCGCTGCGCCGTAGAAGTCCGGGCTGGGGCTGGAGGTGGGCAGGAAGACCAGGCCGCGCGCCTCGTCCACGGACATCGGCGCCCAGACGTTGGCGGCGCCGGCCTTGATTGTGGGATCGGCGCCGGACAGCGGATCGTAGCTCCAGCGCAGGGCGCCGGTGACCGCGTCGAAGGTATGCACCGCGCCGGAGGTTTCGTGGACGCGCTGGTTGTCGTCGATCGAGGAGCCCACGATCACGACGCCTGCGACCACGACCGGCGCCGAGGTGATCTGCGCCCCGGCGGGTCGGGCCAACCGGGCGCCCGGCATGGCGTCGACCACGCCTCCGTGGCCGAAGCCGGCGCAGGCCTTTCCGGTGGCCGCGTCCAGCGCGAAGAGGCGCCGGTCGTTGGTGGCCATGAACACCCGCTCGGCGCAGGGCGCGGCCGGCGGGGTGGCGGGATCGCGCCAGTAGGTCACGCCCCGGCAGTTGAAGCTGTTGGGATAGCGCCGCGTGGCGTCGATCTTGGGATCGAAGCGCCACAGCGCCCGGCCCGTCGCCGGGTCGTGCGCGCTGGCCACGTTGAAGGGGGTGCAGAGATAGAGCCGCCCGCCGGCCAGGATCGGCGTCGCCTCAAAGGCCGCGTGCTCGAGCGCCTCGGCGTGGGTGGAGAGGTCGCCGGTGACATAGCGCCAGGCGACCTTCAGCCCGCGGACGTTCTTGGGCGTGATCTGGGCCGCGGGGGAAAAGCGCTGGCCGCCGGCGTCGCCGCCGTAGTGGGCCCAATCCACGTCGGGGACCGGCGGCGGCGTGGGGGCGCGGCTGCAGGCGGCGAGCGAGACGAGGGCGGCGGAGAGGAGGAGCTGGGCGCGGGTCATGGCCCAGCCTGCCGCCCGAAAACGTCCCGCCGAAAGCCCGCTTGGGACGAGCGGCGGAGCCCGTGGGCCGACCGGTCAGGCCTTGCGCGAAGCCTTCTCGGCCAGGCCGGACGTTCCCTCGCGCGCCTCCAGCCGTTCCGCGACCTCTTCGAGGCTTACGCCGGCGGCGGCGATGACCACCAGCCAATGGTAGAGCAGGTCGGCGCTCTCGGCGGTGACGGCTTCGCGGTCGCCCTGGGCGGCGGCGATCACGACCTCGACGGCCTCCTCGCCCAGCTTCTTGGCGGCGCGGTCCAGGTCGCCCAGCAGCTGAGCGGTGTAGGACGTGCTGGTGTCCCCGCCCCTCCGGCTCTCGATGGTGGCGGCGAGGCGGTCGATCACCTTGGCGAAGCGGGTCATGCGGGTGCTAGCTCCGTAAGGCGGACGGGAATGCCCGCCGCGGCCATGGCGGCCTTGGCCTCGCCGATCGAGATCTCGCCGAAGTGGAAGATCGAGGCGGCGAGCACGGCGTCGGCGCCGGCCCCGACGGCCTCGACCAGATGGCGCGTATTGCCGGCCCCGCCCGAGGCGATCACCGGGACCGACACGGCCGAGCTGACCGCGCGGATCAGCTCCAGATCGTAGCCGATCTTGGCGCCGTCGCGGTCCATGGAGGTCAGGAGGATTTCGCCCGCGCCCTTGGCGACCACCTCGGCGGCGTAGGCCACCGCATCGAGGCCGGTGGGATTGCGGCCGCCGTGGGTGAAGACCTCCCAATGCTCGCCGACCTTCTTGGCGTCGACGGAGACGACCACGGCCTGGCTGCCGAAGGCGTCGGCGCAGCGGCTGACCACGTCGCGGTCGTTCACGGCGGCGGTCATGATCGAGATCTTGTCGGCCCCGGCCAGCAGCAGGCGACGGGCGTCCTCGACGGTGCGGATGCCGCCGCCCACGCTGAGCGGCATGAAGCAGACGTCGGCCGTGCGGGCCACCACGTCCAGGATCGTGCCGCGGTTCTCGTGGGAGGCGGTGATGTCCAGGAACATCAGCTCGTCGGCGCCGGCGGCGTCATAGGCCTGGGCCTGTTCGACGGGGTCGCCGGCGTCCACCAGGTTGACGAACTGCACGCCCTTCACGACGCGCCCGTCCTTCACGTCCAGGCAGGGGATCACCCGGACCTTGAGGCTCACGCGGCGATCTCCAGGGCCTGGGCCGGGTCGATGGCGCCGTTGTAGAGCGCCCGGCCCAGCACGGCGCCGGCCACCGGCACGCCCTTGCGGGCCTTGAGCTTGACGATGTCGTCCACCGTCGCCAGGCCGCCGGCGGCGATGACCGGAATCGAGACCGCGTCGGCCATGGCGCCGAACGCCTCGACGTTGAAACCCATGACGGTGCCGTCCCGGTCGATGTCGGTCACGATCAGGGCGGCGACCCCGGCGTCCTCGAACCGCTTGGCCACGGTGATGGCGTCCAATTCGCTGTCGGCGGTCCAGCCCTCGACGGCGACCTTGCCCTTGCGGACGTCGACGCTGACGGCGATCTGTTCGGGATAGAGCTTGGCCGCGGCCAGCACGATCTTGGGCTCTTTCACCGCCACGGTGCCCAGGATGACGCGGCTGACCCCCGCCTCGATCCAGCGTTCGATGTCGGCCAGGGTGCGGATGCCGCCGCCCAGCTGCACGGGCACGGAGACCGACGACAGGATGGCCTCGACGCCCGGCGCGTTCACGGCCTTGCCCTGCACGGCCCCGTTCAGGTCGACCACATGGATCCAGTGGAAGCCGGCGGCGACGAAGGTCTTCGCCTGGGCGGCGGGCTCGGTGTTGAACACGGTCGCCGTGGAGAGGTCGCCGTGCAGGACGCGCACGCACTGGCCGTCCTTCAGGTCGATGGCGGGATAGAGGATCAAGGGCGCCACTCCAGGAAGTCGGCCAGAAGCTTCAGGCCGGCGGCTTGCGATTTCTCGGGGTGGAACTGCACCCCAGCGAAGTTGTCATGCGCCACTGCCGCGGGGAACCGCCCGCCGTGGTCCACATAGGCCGCCACGTCCGCCGCGTCAGCCGGGAACATGGCGAAGGAATGGGTGAAATAGACCGGCTCGCCGGCCTTGGGTCCGGCCAGCATCGGCAGGTCGGAGACGTCTTCCAGGGTGTTCCAACCCATGTGCGGCACTTTCAGGGCCGGGTCGGCGGGCTCGATCCTGCGGACGTCGGCCTCGATCCAGCCCAGGCCGGGCGTCTCGCCGAACTCCAGGCCGCGCGAGGCCATGAGCTGCATGCCGACGCAGATCCCGAGGAACGGCGCGCCGCGCCGGATCACTGCGTTGGTCATGGCCTCGATCACGCCCGGCCGCTCGCTGAGCGCGGCCATGCAGGCGGCAAACGCTCCGACCCCCGGCAGGACGATGCGGTCGGCCCTGGCCACCGTCTCGGGGTCGTTGGTCACGACGATGTTCGCCGTCCCGGCCGCGGCGCGGACGAGGGCCTTTTCGGCCGAGCGAAGGTTGCCCGACCCGTAGTCGATCAGGGCGACGCTCTTCATCAGGATGGTTTCCTAGAGCACGCCCTTGGTGGAGGGGGCATGGCCGTGGGTCTTGGGGTCCAGCTCCACCGCCTGGCGCACGGCGCGGGCCAGGGCCTTGAAGCCGCTCTCGGCGATGTGGTGCGAATTGGCGCCGTAGAGGGTTTCCAGGTGCACGCAGGCGCCGCCGTTCATGGCGAAGGCGTGGTGGAATTCCTTGAACAGCTCGGTGTCCATGTCGCCGACCTTCGGCGTCTTGAAGTCGACCTTCCAGATCAGGTAGGGCCGGTTGGAGAAGTCGATGGCGCAGCGGCTCAGGGTCTCGTCCATCGGGATGTAGGCGTGGCCGAAGCGGCGGATGCCCTTGAACCCGTCCAGCGCCTCCTTGATCGCCTGGCCCAGCACGATGCCGGTGTCTTCCACCGTGTGGTGCATGTCGATGTGCAGGTCGCCCTTGGTCTCGACGTCGATGTCGATGCCGCCGTGACGGGCGAACGAGTCCAGCATGTGGTCGAAGAAGCCGATGCCGGTGGAGACCTTGGACACGCCGGTCCCGTCCAGGTCCACGGCCACGCGGATCTGGGTCTCCTTGGTGTTGCGGACGACCTCGGCCTTGCGGCTCATCGCTAGAGTCCCTTGGAGGCGGCGAGGTTCTTGAGGGAAACCTGCGGCCGCGGCCCGTAGTGCGAGATCACCTCGGCCGCCGCCACGGAGGCCAGCCGGCCGCAGTCGTGCAGCGACCGCCCCTGGGAGAGGCCGAAGAGGAACCCGGCCGCGTATTGGTCGCCCGCGCCGGTGGTGTCCACGACTTTTTCCACGGGCTCGGCGGCGATGTGCAGGGTCTCGCCCTTCGAAAGCACGACGGAGCCCTTCTCGCTGCGGGTGACCGCGGCGAGGTCGCAATGGCGCAGGAGCTGTTCGCAGGCCTCGTCGAAATCGGACGTCTCGTAGAGGGCCAGCAGCTCGGCCTCGTTGGCGAACAGCAGGTCCACCTGGGCCTCGATGAAACCCCTGAGGCCGCCCCGATGACGCTCGACCACGAAGCTGTCGGACAGGGTGAGCGCGATCTTGCGGCCCGAGCCGTGCGCCAGGCCCGCGGCCTTGGCGAAGGCGCGGCGCGCGGCCTCCGCGTCGAACAGGTAGCCCTCGAGGTAGACGATCTTGGCCGCCTCGACCGTCTCGACGTCCACGTCACTGTCGGTGAACTCCACCGAGGCGCCCAGGAAGGTGCACATGGTGCGTTGCGCGTCCGGGGTGACGTTGATCATCGAGACCGCCGTGGCCGGTCCGCCGACCAGCGGTTCGTTCTCGAACCGGGCCCCGATGGCGCGCATGTCGTGGGCGAAGACGCCGCCCAGCTGGTCGTCGGCGACCTTGCCCATGAAGGCGCCCTTGCCGCCGAAGCTGGCGAGGCCGGCGATGGTGTTGGCCGCCGAGCCGCCCGAGGCCTCCACCGCCTGGTTCATCCTGGAATAGAGCGCGGCCGACTGGACGGGATCGACCAGCATCATCGCGCCCTTGGTCAGGTTGTTCTCCGCCAGCCAGGCGTCGGTGCACGGCGCGATCACGTCGACGATGGCGTTGCCGATCGCGGCGACGTCGTAAAGGTCGGGCATTGCGAGTGGAGTTCCCTGAGCGCGTAGGGGCCGCGACTTACAGGGAAAGGGGGCCGGAGGCTAGGCGCCGTGCGCCGTGCCCGCGTGCCTACGCCGCCTTCAGCGGCGCCAGCCGGTCTTGGAGCGCCCCGAGCAATTCGCCGACCTGGATCGGCTTGCCGACCACGCCGTCCATGCCGGCGGCCAGGTAGGCTTCGGTCTCGTGGCTCATCATGCTGGCGGTGACCGCAATGATTGGGGTCCGGGCCCGGCCGCGCTGGCGTTCCAGCGCACGGATCTGGCGGGTCGCGTCCAGGCCGTCGGTCACCGGCATATGCACGTCCATGAGGATGGCGTCCCAAGGGTTATCGTTCCAGGCCATCACCGCCTCGGCGCCGTCCGCGGCGCAGCCGGAGGCGATGTCGAACTGTTGCAGGAGGGACTGCAGGACGAGGCGATTGTTGGCGTTGTCGTCCACCACCAGGATCCGTAGGTGTCCGCGGTCGGCCGCGGCGGCCTGCGGCTCTGCCGTTCGGGCGGCAGGCTCGGCGGCAGGCATCGGAAGGCGAAGGTCGAATCGGGATCCGGCCCCGACGGCCGAGGTCAGGGCGATCTCGCCTCCGAGCAGCTTGGACAGATCACGACAGATGGATAGCCCCAGGCCGGAGCCGCCGGCCAGGCGCGTCATGGAGCCGTCGACCTGCACGAAGGGTTCGAACACCGCGCCGCACATCTCCGCGGGAATGCCGGCGCCCGTGTCCCAGATGCTGCAGCGGACGTCGTCCCCGGCGAAGGAGATGTCCATGCCGACCTCGCCGTGCGCGGTGAACTTGATCGCGTTCGCGACCAGGTTCGAGACGATCTGCCGGAGCTTGAGCGCGTCGCCCATCCGAGTGGTGGGCGCCCCCGTCTCGAGCGTCATCCTGAAGCCCAGACCCTTCTCCCGGGCGAGGGGTGCGTAGATGCGCTCGATCCCGGATGAGAAGTCGCGCAGGTCGAACGGCTCGATGTGCGCTTCCATCCGGCCGGCTTCGATCTTCGAGATGTCGAGGACGTCGTTGATGATCGCCAGGAGCGATCCGGCCGACGACTGGATCATCCGCAGCCGCTCGTGTTGCGCCCGCGAGAGGGGATAGTGGTCCATCACCTGCGCCATCCCCACGACGCCGTTCAGCGGCGTTCGGATCTCATGGCTGATCGTCGCGAGGAACTCCGACTTGGCGCGGCTGGCGGCCTGCGCCCTGGTCGCCATTTCGCTGAGCTCTTGCGTTCTGATCTTGACGCGGGCTTCGAGCTCGCAATTTGCGGCCTCGACCTCTGCGGTGCGTGCCCGAAGGGCGTCCGCGAGCTCGGCGTTCTGGAGGCCAAGGGTGATCGTCTGGAGAAGCAACCGGTGGTTCGAGCTGTGCGCGACCAACATCACCACCCAGAACATGAGGCCGAGCAGGCCCAGGATGGAATCCGCGTCGCCGCCCAGCAGCAGGCTGATGCTCGCCGGGACCAGCACCAGCGAAATGTAGGCCCGCCCGGTCCACAGCAGCGGCGACAGCACGCCGACCGCACCGCCCGCGAGCGCCGAAAGCACCACGATAATCGTGAATCTCTGGTCGAGGCCTTCTACCGGCAGGCGGCTCCAGGCGAGGGCGGTCCACAGGCCGGCCGTCAGGATCAGGAAAAAGATCGGCGCGAACTGGCGCCGGCGCAGGTGTTCGAAGCCCAGGGCCGGATTCTGGACGCCTCTACGCAGCCGAAGGCCGACCACGATACGAATGGAAACGATCAGCAGGCCGAAGATGAACCACGCCGCATACCAGTCGGCGTCGTTGCGCCCGCCCGCGACCGCGACACCTGCCGCCGCCAAGACCTGAGTCGCCAGATTGGTCAGGCCGTGGCGTTCAGCCGCGTGGATGACCGCGGTGTGGATGGGTTCGGGATAGGCGGCGCCGATGCGCATCGGATGTTGACTCGTCCTTGAGGCGCCGACGGAGTTCTCCGCATACGCAAATCTCGCAGAACGAAGCTATCTGGACAGGGATAACCTTCTCTTAAATCTGGGAATTCCGGGCCGGCCGAGTCACTCAATATGGGGCGGCGGCCGTCAGCCACCCCAGCTCTTCCCGCCCGAGTAGCTCCGGCTGGCCATCCGGCCGCCGAAACCGCCGCGGCTGATGACCGAGGAGCGGGTGATGGCCTTCTCGGGGCCGCGGGCGATGTCCGGCGCGTCGAAACCGCGCTGGCCGATCTTGGTGCGGCCCGAGGAATAGTCGGTCCAGACCCGGCCGCCGTTCGGCGTGTAGAAACCGCCGTCGCGCCAGTCGCGGTAGAGGCCGCGTCCGCCCCAGCCGCCGTCCATCATCCGGCCGACCACGAAGCCCGCCACCAGGGGACCCCAGAACGAGCCCGTGCCGCCGACGCTGGAGCGCGGCACGCACTGGCCGGGGCCGTAGACGTCCTCGCAGGTCTTGGAGTCGGCGTAGCGGGCCTCGGCGTTCTCGTCGTCCTTGGCGTTCTTCTGGGCCGTGTCGCAGGCCTCGTCCGGCACCTCGTTCTTGTCCTTGCACTCCTGCAACGACTGGTAGGCGTAGGCGTCGGTGGTCTTGCCCTGGTCGGCGATGGTGGGGGTCGGTGTGTCGCCGCACGCGGTCAGCGAGACGCCGCCCGCCGCCATCAGGGTGGTGAGGACCAGTTTCCGGGAGCGCTTCATGGCGGTTACGCCGTCATGCAGGCGGCGTTCAGGATGCCGACCGCGATGGAGATCATCATCATATAGAGCGCCGGCGCCATCTCGCCCCGTTCGATCCGGGCCGAAAGGTCCTTCAGAGCAATGTGGCGCACGGCCCAGAAGGTGACGATCTGGATCACGCCGGCCAGAAGGGCCCAGGCCACGAACTCCGGCAGGGAATGCGTCTGCGTGAGCGCCGAGGCGAGCGGGATCACGTAGCCAAGCAGGGCGCCACCCAGGGTGACGGCCGCCGCCGAGTTGCCGGCGCGGATCAGGGCGCCCTCGTCGTGCGGCGTGATCCAGCGGTAGATCGCCTTGAAGATCAAGGTGAAGCCGCCGGCCGCGAGGAACGCGAGGGCGAAGTTCAGCGCGCCCTGGCTGAACGCGTAGGGGTCGAACCCGATCATGCTTCGAACTCTCCAATGTTCAGTGGAATGCCGACCATGACCTCGTGGGTCAGGTCGCCGCCCTCAGGCTCCATCTCGATGGCGAGTAGGAGTTCGCGCCCCTCGCCCGGCAGGTCGCGGGCGAACAGCATGCTGGTCTGGTAGATGCGCCGCACATGGCGGCCCTCGCGGTCGTCGAACACCTCTTCCCAGAAGCTGACCGGGTCCTGCCGCTCGTCGGCGTCGCCGAACCAGAAGCGGCGGTACTCGGGCAGGTCTTGGTCGCTGAAGGTGCGGGCGCGCAGGCGGTCGGCCCACTCTCGCTTGGCCCGCGCATCCGGCGGGTAGGCCGAAGACCAGGGTACAAAGATCGTGAAGTCGTCGGCCTCAAGCCCGCCAGCGTCGGGGCTGACCATCTGCAGCATCAGGTCGTCCTCGGTGTAGAACCGGTGGACGAAGCCGTCGGCGCCGAGGTCGATCAGGCCTTGGGCCACGATGTTCAGCACGTCGACCTTGAGCTTGACCCGCGTGTCGCCGCCGTAGCGGCGCCAGGCCAGCGGATCCAGCCGGACGCTGCGGCCGATGGTGACATTTCGCACCACCGGGACGGCCGGGGCCTTCGCCTCGTCCTTGCGTCCGCCGAACAGTCCGCGAAAGATCACGCCATCAGCCCTTGTCGAGGTTTAATCATAGTCCCATGTTGTGGCTTGTCAAACATACGCGTATACATACCTGGTATGCGGACTCCTAAAGACAGGACGACGGGCCTGAGCCCCGCGGAACGGACCCGGCTGTGGCGCGAGGAGCGCCAGCGGCTCGGGCTCGTGAAGCTGGAGCTGTGGGTTCCGCCGGGCGCCAAGTCCGATATCCAGGCCGCCGCAAGAGCCATTATCACAGCTTCGAGCCGCGGACCGGCGCTGTTGAGAAACCCAGACCCTCCGCAGGGATCATTCCAAATGGACCACGTCATCGACACCGACTGGTCGGTGAAGAGTCTTTCGCAGGCGCTCACCGAGACCCGCCTGCTGCGCGACGGCGAGCTGACCGCCCGCGTGCTGGAAGGCTCCGAGCCCGTACTGCAGATCACCATGCATGAGTTCGGCGACCTGCCGATCTTCCTGTCGGTCGGAGCCGAACAAATCGTCGTGTCCGCCCTGATGTGGCCGGTCGACGAACAGAAGGACCAGGCGGCGTTCAACGTCTTCCTGCTGAAGGCCCAGAAGCTGGTGCCACTGTCGAATTTCGGCATCACCACCGTGGGCGGCCGGGACTACTATGAGGTATTCGGCGAGCTGTCGTGCAAGACCACGCTGCAGACGGTCATCATCGAGTTGCGCATGCTGGCCGAGAACGCCATCCGCGCGGCGGACGAACTGCGCGAAAACTTCTCCGCCGCGGCTTGAGGATTGTTGAATGTCGATTTTCACGAAGCTCATCACCCTCTTCCGCGGCACGGCGCACGAGGCCGGCGCGGCGGTGGTCGACGCCAACGCGCTCAGGATCCTGGATCAGGAAATCCGCGACGCCGACAACGCGCTTGGCCGCGCCCGCGACGACCTGGCCACCCTGGTCGCCAAGCGCCGTATGCTCGAGAAGGAGCTGCAGGGCCTGCAGGACCAGTCCGGCCGCTATGAGAGTTCGGCCCGCGCCGCGCTTGCCAAGGGCGACGAGTCCCTGGCGCTGGAAGTGGCGACCCGGATCTCCGAACTGGAGAGCGAGGTCGGCCTGAAGACGCCGCAACTGGCCGATATGCGCGCCGCCGAGGAGCGCATGCACCAGACCATCGCCGCGACCCAGCAGCGGGTCGAGAACCTGCGCCGCGAGATCGACGTGGTGAAGGTCAACGACAGCGTCCAGCGCGCGCAGGCCGCCGTGGCCAGCCAGGGCGCCGGCGCCTCCGCCCGCCTAGGTTCCGCCGCCGACAGCCTCAAGCGCATCAAGGAGCGCCAGGCCATCGCCGACGAGAAGTTCAAGGCCGCCGGCGAGCTGGAAGACCGTCGCACCGGCGCCGACCTGGACGCGAAGCTGAAGGCGGCCGGCATCCTGCCGGGCCATTCGTCGGCCAACGACGTCCTGGCCCGCCTGAAGGCGCCCAAGGAAGAGCCGATGGTCCAGCTGGAGGCGCCGCGCCTGCAGATCGAGGCCCAGTCGGTCCCCGTGAAGCGCGGCGAGGAGAGCTGAGGCTCCCGTGAAACGCATCAGGACGACCGAACGCCCCGGCTGGGATGAGAAGGCCGAGGCGCTCGGCTTCACCTGGCGCCATCTCGACGGCGCCCGGTACTGGGACGAGCGGGCCTACTACGCCTTCAGCCTCGACGAGGTGGAGGAGGAGATCGAGGAGCCGGCGCGCGAGCTGCATGCCCTGTGCCTGGGCCTCGTCGACGAGGTGGTGAGGAGCGAGGAGCTGATGGCGAAACTCGCCATCCCCGAGGCCTCCCGCGACGACGTGGCCGAGAGCTGGGCCCGCAAGGATCCCTCGCTCTACGGCCGCTTCGACTTCGCCTACGACGGCGCCGGTCCGGCCAAGCTGTTCGAGTACAACGCCGACACGCCGACCAGCATCTATGAGACTGGCGTCTATCAGTGGATCTGGCTGGAGGACATGATCGAGGCCGGCGCCCTGCCCGCCTCGGCCGACCAGTTCAACAGCCTGCACGAGAAGCTGGAGCAGCGGTTCAGGGCGATCTTCCCGAATGGCGGCTTCGTCCACTTCGCCAGCGATCCCGACACCGTCGAGGACCGGCAGACGGTCAAGTACCTGGAGGACATCGCCGCCCAGGCCGGGATCGAGCCCAAGTTCGTGCCCATCGAGAAGATCGGCCTCGACGCGGACGGCCGGTTCGTCGACCAGGACAACTACCTGATCAACGCGCTCTTCAAGCTGTATCCCTGGGAGGAGATGTTCCGCGAGGACTACGCGCCCAAGATCAAGGGTTCGAAGACCCAGTTCCTGGAACCGGCCTGGAAGGCGATCCTGTCGAACAAGGGCATGCTGCCGCTGCTGTGGGCGCGCCACGCGGGCCACCCGAACCTGCTGCCGGCCTTCTTCGAGGACGATCCCCGATCAGCGGAGCTGGCCAAGTCGTATGTGCGGAAACCGCTGTTCAGCCGCGAGGGCGCCAACATCGAGCTGGTCGACGACGGCCGGCGCGCGAAGGTTCTGGACGAGGGCTATGGCGAAGAGGGCCATATTCGCCAGGCGCTGCATCCGCTCACGCCGTTCGATGGGAACTACCCGGTCGTGGGGGCCTGGATCGTGGGCGACGAACCCGCAGGCATCGGCATCCGCGAGGACCGCAGCCGTGTCACGAAGAACCTGAGCCGGTACGTGCCGCATGTGATCCTCTAGCGGGTCCGAAAAGGCAGAAGACACGGAGGCGCACGGGCTGCGCGGCCGTCCGTGTCTTCTGGAGTTCCAGGCCCTGCGCGTTGCGGAGCGCAGGCCTGGCGACGGGGTCGCGCTCTACAGGAACGTAAAGACGGCCAGGGTCGCGGGGATGACGAAGACCACCGCGACGACCAGTCCGATGACGGCGTCGTGCAGATAGCTCTGGCGGGCTTCGAAATGGTGCTGATCGATGCACTCGGTGGTCATGGGGAACTCCCGGGGAGAGGAGGTTTCGGACGGCCCCTTTAAACGCCGATCAAGGGTCTCTCACAAAGGAGAAGTCGGCTGTTCAGTTGATCTCAGATCACTCGAAGCGCTGCAGTCCGTCGACGTCCGCCTGGGCGAGCATCCAGTTGCGGAACTTGCGGATGTCGGGCCGGTCGGCCTTTTCCGGCAGGGTCAGGATCCACTGGCTGTAGGTGCTCTGAAGCTCGATGTCGAAGGGCTTCACCAGCCGGCCGGTGGCCAGTTCGTCCAGCACCAGGGCGCGCTCGCCCAGCGCCACGCCACGGCCGGCGATGGCGGCCTCGATGGCAAGGTAGACGTTCGAGAACTGTTGGCCCCGGCGCCAGTCCACCTCCGGCGCGCCGGCCAGCGCCAGCCAGTCGCCCCAGTGCGGCTCGCCCTGGGCCAGGTAGACGTCGGACAGCAGGTGGACGTGGGCCAGGTCGTGCGGGGTGTCGAGCCGGGCGTGCTCCAGCAGGCGGGGGCTGCAGACCGGGAACATGAACAGCGAGACCAGCTTGCGGGCGTGGAAGCCGGGGTAGGGGCCGCGCCCGAAGCGGATCGCCACGTCGTAGCGCTCCCGCACCAGGTCGACGCTGGTGTCGGAGGCCGCGACCAGCACCTGGATGTCCGGGTGGCGCTCGTTGAACAGATGGAGCCTGGGCACCAGCCAGCGGGCGGCGAACGAGTGCATCGCGGTGACCGCCAGCACCCCGGGGCGCTCGTCGCGGACTTCGGCGACGGCCTCCTCCATGAGGCTGAGACCCTGGCGCACCCCTGTAGCCAGGCGGCGGCCGGTCTCGGTGAGGCGTACCGCCCGGTTGAAGCGCTCGAACAGGCGCACGGCCAGTTCGGTCTCCAGCGCCTTGATCTGGCGGCTGACGGCGCCGGGGGTGATGGCCAGCTCCTCCGCCGCCTGCAGGAAGCTCTCGTGCCTCGCCGCCGCTTCGAAGACCCGGAGCGCGGTCAGCGGGAGGCGAGGGGCGCTCATGCGGCCAGGAACAGATGCCGCGACGGACAGAGGTCGGCGACCGGGCACTCCTCGCACTTGGGCCGCCGCGCGACGCAGATGTAGCGGCCGTGCAGGATGAGCCAGTGGTGGGCGCGGGTCAGGTAGGGCTCCGGCACGATCGCCATCAGGTCGGCCTCGACCTTGTCGGGCGTCTTGCCGGTGGAGAGGCCGAGGCGGTGCGAGACCCGGAACACGTGGGTGTCGACGGCGATGGCGGGTTCAATCCGCAGCTCGTTGAGCACCACCGAGGCGGTCTTGCGGCCGACGCCGGGCAGGGCCTGGAGCGCCTCGCGGTCGAGGGGCACCTCGCCGCCGTGCTGCTCGATCAGGATTTCCGCCATCCGAATCACGTTCTTGGCCTTCATGTTGTAGAGGCCGATGGACGAGATGAACGGCTTCAGGCCGGCCTCGCCGAGGGCCAGCATCTTCTGCGGCGTGTCGGCGACGGCGAACAGCCTGGTGGTGGCCTTGTTGACCGAGACGTCGGTGGCCTGGGCCGACAGCGCCACGGCGACCACCAGCTCATAGGGGCTCGCGTAGTTCAGCTCGGTCCGCGGGTCGCTCTCCTGGCTCTCGAACCGCTCGAACAATTCGGCGATCCGCGCCTGCTCGGCGGGTTTCAGCTTCTTCCGGGGCGGGGTTTTGGCCATGGGGGGAAGATGTCCTGACGCGACAGGTGATGTCATCCGCTCCTCTCCCCGGAGGCGCAGCCCGAGGGGAGAGGGTAGGGTGAGGGGCGACGCCGGCCTTTCGGCGGGCAGGATGGTTCAGCCATGATCCTCGCTGAACCGGGAGCGGCGGGCGCGATGCAGAGCCGCCCCTCACCCTACCCTCTCCCCCCTCACTTCGTGTGGGGGAGAGGAGGCGCTACCCCCGATCCACCGCGAACGGGCCCCAGGCCTGCTGCACCGGCATGAGCTCCAGGGTGTTGACGTTGATGTGGGCCGGGAGCTTCAGGACGCTCTCGCAGACCAGGGCCACGTCGTCGGCGCTCATGGCGTGGACGCCGGCGTAGACCTTGTCGGCGGCGGTCTGGTCGCCCTTGAAGCGGACCACGGAGAACTCGGTGTCGGCCATGCCGGGCTCGATGGAGGTGACCCGCACCTTCGTGCCGATCAGGTCGGCGCGAAGATTCAGCGAGAACTGGCGCACGAACGCCTTGGTGGCCCCGTACACGTTGCCGCCGGGGTACGGGTAGCTGGCCGCCACGGAGGAGAGGTTCATCACGTCCCCGCGGTTGCGCGCCACCATGCCGGGCAGGACCGCGCGGGTCATGCGGACCAGGCCGGTGACGTTGGTGGCGATCATGGTCTCCCAGTCGGCCAGCGAGGCCTCGTGGGCCTTGCCCAGGCCCAGGGCGAGGCCGGCGTTGTTGTAGAGGATATCGATGGCCTCGAACCCGGCGGGCAGGCTGGGCAGCAAGGCGGCGATGGACGTCTCGGAGGTCACGTCCAGCTCGCGGATGAGCAGGCGGTCGGTCTTGAGCTCACCGGCCATCGTCTCCAGCCGGTCGGTCCGGCGGCCGGTGGCGATCACCCTTGCGCCGGCGGCCAGCAGCCGCCTGGCCATCGCCTCGCCGAATCCGGATGTGGCGCCCGTCACCAGGGCGATGCGGCCTTGGGCCCAGGTCTCGCTCATCGTTCCACCTTCGTCACGGAGTTGCGTCCGGGATTAGGTCGTTGCGGCGGGGCCTTCAAGTCGGGCGTCGCAGCCAGTTCCGCGCGCGTGGACTTCCCGCTATCGTCGACGCCGATGACCTGGCCGCTCTACATGGACGCGGAGATCAAGCCGAACCGCTCGCTGTCCGAGCGGGGATTCGTGATCCTCATCTCCATCATCACCCTGGCCAACGTCGCCTCGGCCGCGGTCTTCGTGCGGATGGGCGCGCATTTCGTGCTGCCCTTCCTGGGCCTCGACCTGCTCGCGGTGGTGGTGGCCTTCATGGCTAGCTTCAAGGCCGGCCGGGTGATCGAACGCGTGCAGGTGAGCCCGGCCGAGGTGCGGATCACCTATGAGACGTCGAAGGCCACGCGGGTGGTCTGGGAGAGCCCCACGGCCTTCACCCGCGTCACCACCGAGCGAGACGACGAGGACCGGGTGATGGCGCTGCGCCTGGCGCTCTCGGGCCGCGAGACCGCCGTGGCGGCCGCGCTCAGCCCCGGCGAGCGCGGCGAGTTCGCCAAGGCGTTGGAAGAGGCCATCCGCCAGGCGCGGCGGCACAGAGCTTAGAGAATGAACTTGCTCAGGTCGGCATTCCCGGCCAGTTCGCCGATCCGGTCGGTGACGTAGGCGGCGTCGATCTCGATGGACTCGCCGCTGCGGTCGCCGGCGGTGAAGCTGATCTCCTCCATTACCTTCTCCAGCACGGTCTGCAGCCGTCGCGCGCCGATGTTCTCGACCGAGCCGTTCACCGCCACCGCCGCGTCGGCCAGGGCGTCATAGGCGCCCTCGGTGAAGGTGAGGGTCACGCCCTCGGTCGCCAGCAGGGCTTGGTGCTGGCGGACCAGGTTGGCCTCGGGCTCGACCAGGATGCGGCGCATGTCCTCGCGGCTCAGGGCCTTCAGCTCCACCCGGATCGGCAGGCGGCCCTGCAGCTCGGGCAGCAGGTCGGACGGCTTGGCCACATGGAAGGCGCCCGACGCGATGAACAGGATGTGGTCGGTCTTCACCGGGCCGTACTTGGTCGAGACCGTGGTGCCCTCGATCAGGGGCAGCAGGTCGCGCTGGACGCCCTCGCGGCTGACGTCGGCGCCGGAGCGCTCGCGGCTGGAGGCCACCTTGTCGATCTCGTCCAGGAAGACGATGCCCTGGTTCTCGGCCAGCTCCAGCGCCTCGGTCGTCAGGGCCTCCTGATCGACCAGCTTGTCGCTTTCCTCCGCGATCAGCGGGGCCCAGGCGCCGACCACGGTGGTCTTGTGGGTCTTCGTTCGGCCGCCGAACGCCTTGCCGAACATCTCGCCGATGTTGAGCATGCCCATATTGGGCTGGCCGGGGATCTCCATCATCGGCATGGACGGCCCGCTCTCGGCGAGCTGCAGCTCGACCTCCTTGTCGTCCAGCTCGCCGGCCCGCAGCTTCTTGCGGAAACTCTCGCGGGCGGCGGTGGAGCCGGGGCCGGTGAGGGCGTCCAGGATCCGCTCCTCGGCGGCGGCCTCGGCTCGGGCGCGCACGCCAGCCCGGCGCTTCTCGCGCACCATGGCGATGGCGCTCTCCACCAGGTCGCGGACGATCTGGTCCACGTCGCGGCCGACGTAGCCGACCTCGGTGAACTTGGTGGCCTCGACCTTGAGGAACGGGGCCTGGGCCAGCTTGGCGAGGCGGCGCGCGATCTCGGTCTTGCCCACGCCGGTGGGGCCGATCATCAGGATGTTCTTCGGCGTGACTTCGTCGCGCAGGTCGTCCGGTATGCGCCGGCGGCGCCAGCGGTTGCGCAGGGCGACGGCCACGGCCTTTTTCGCCTCGTGCTGGCCAACGATGTAGCGGTCGAGCTCGGAGACGATCTCGCGGGGGGAAAATTCTGTCATGTCGGCGCTTAGATAGTCACGAAGCGGGCGGCGTCACAGGCGGAGATTTGAGCGCCGGCGCCGGAAGCAGCTCGTCGAACAGCAGCCGCCAGCCCGGCTGGTCGTTCCGCCAGATGCGCACATAGTGGCCGCGCTGCTCGGCTCCGTCCGCCGTCCACTTGGCGACGCCGTAGGTCCAGGCCATGTCGCCGGCGCTGGACGCCTGGCCGCCGAGTGGGGTGAAGGCGACCGAGGCGGCCCGGGTGGCGAGCTCGGCCTCCAGCTCGGCGCGGCTGGCGGGCGGCCGGGCCCGCGAGCCCACGATGCGGCCATCCTCGGCGACGGCGGCCAGGAAGGCGGCCTTGACGTCGGTCTTCGCCGCGGCGTGAAGGGCGACCTCGGCCTTCATCACCTGATCCATGGCCTTGGCGGGCGAGCCGGCCTGTTTCGCCGAAAGCCTGGCGTAGGCGACGTCGGAGCCCTGCGGCGCGGCGCCGGTCTGGTCGCTGGGCGGACCGCCGTCGAACAGCCACTTCCAGGAACCGTCCGGCTGCCTGGCCCAGACGGTGAAGTAGTAGCCGCCGGGCTTGCCGTCGGCGGTGTAGGGGCCGGTGGTGAAGCCCAGGTCGCCCGAGCGGGCGATCCCCGCCCAGAGGGGCCACCAGATCAGCTCCACCCCCTTCGGCCGCGGCTGGCCGTAGACGGCCTTGGCCAGCAGGGGTTCGGGCGCGAACACGATGCCGTCGGGGGCCGAATGCTTCAGGAAGCTGGCCTGCACGCCCAGCGCCCTTCCGTCGGCCGCGAATGCCCGCTCGGCGGCGACGACCGCCGCGGGCGTCACCGGCGCGGCGAGGGCAGGGAAGGCGAGGAAGGCCGCGATCAGGGCGACGCTAGAGGACCTCAACCGTCAGTTCTCCATTGGTGTAGACGCAGATGTCTGCGGCGATGCCCATCGCCTTGCGCGCGACGGCCTCCGCATCCAACCCGTTTACGTCCAACAGCGCCCTGGCTGCTGCCAACGCGTAGTTTCCGCCGGAGCCGATGGCCGCCACCCCATACTCGGGCTCCAGCACATCGCCGACGCCGGTGACGGTGAAGATCTGGTCCTTGTCGGCCACGATCAGCATGGCCTCCAGCCGGCGCAGGTAGCGGTCGGTGCGCCAGTCCTTGGCGAGGTCGACGCAGGCGCGGGCCAGCTGCTCGGGATATTGCTCCAGCTTGGCCTCCAGGCGCTCGATCAGCGTGAAGGCGTCGGCGGTGGACCCGGCGAAGCCCGCGATGACGCGGCCCCCCGCCAGCTTGCGGACCTTCTTCGCGGTCCCCTTGACGATGGTCTGGCCCATGGACACTTGGCCGTCACCGGCCACGACGGTCTTGCCGCCCTTGCGCACCGCCAGGATCGTGGTCCCGTGCCAATCGGGAAAGGCTGAGTTATTCGACATCCGGGCGATGTGAGCAGCGCGCCCATCGAGGTCAAGGGAATGAGTTTCACCGACGACGAGATCGAGCGCTACGCCCGCCACCTGGTGCTGCGCGAAGTGGGCGGTCCGGGGCAGCAGAAGCTGAAGGCCTCCAGCGTGCTGATCGTGGGGGCGGGCGGCCTGGGCGCGCCGGCCGCGCTGTACCTGGCGGCGGCGGGCGTGGGCACGATCATCCTGGCCGATCCGGACGAGGTGGACGTCTCCAACCTGCAGCGGCAGGTGATCTACGCCGCCGACGACCTCGGGCGGCCCAAGGTGGATGCGGCGGCCGACCGCCTGCACGCGCTCAACCCGCACGTCTTCGTCGCCGGCTACAACGGCGCCTTCGACGCCGCGACGGCCGACCAGCTGGTCGAGGGGGTCGACCTGGTGCTGGACGGCACGGACGACTTCGCCACGCGGTTCTGCGTCAACGACGCCTGCGTGCGCCACGCCAAGCCGCTGGTCTCCGGCGCCATCGGTCGCTGGACGGGGCAGGTGGGGGTGTTCGGCCGCCAGCCCTGCTACCGCTGCCTGGTGCCCGAGATCCCGCCGGAGGCCGAGACCTGCGTGGCCGTGGGGGTGGTCGGCGCCCTGGCCGGGGTGATCGGCTCGATGATGGCGCTGGAGGCGGTGAAGCTGATCGCGGGCGCGGGCGAGGCGCTGACCGGCCGGCTGCTGATCTACGACGCCCTGGCGGCCGAGACGCGGACGGTGCGGGTCGCGGGGGACCCGGAGTGTCCGGTGTGTGGTTCCTCCTCTCTCACTGCCTAGCGAGAGGGAGAGGTGGTCAGACGTACTTCGCGATGAAGTCCGTCGTCGTCTGCAGCACGGTCCTCCAAGTCTCGTCGGACCAGTTGCGGTGGCCCTCGCCCTTCAGCTCCACCAGCTCGCAGGTCTTGCCGGCGGCCTGCAGGGCCTTGGCCATGAGCTTCGACTGCCTGGGGTCGACGATGGTGTCGGCCTGGCCGTGGATCAGCAGGACCGGCGCCTGGATCTCGGCGGCGCGGCGGGCGGGCGAGGCGCGGACCAGCAGGGCCTCGTCGGCCTTCGGGTCGCCCATCGAGGCGCGCCAGTAGGCGTAGGTCGGGGAATCGATCCCGTCCTCGCGGCGGGAGAAGGCCAGGCTCTCGATCAGGTCGGCGTCGCCGGCCACCGAGACCACCGCCTTGTAGAGGTCGGGCCGGCGCACCGCGCCCATCAGGGCCGAATAGCCGCCGTAGCTGGCGCCGAAGATGGCCAGGCGCCTCGGGTCGGCGCGGCCTGACGCCACGACCTGGGCGACGGCGTCCTCGACGTCCTCCTGCATCCGGTCGGCCCACTGGCGCTTGCCCAACTCCGCGAAGGCGCGGCCATAGCCGCCCGAGCCGCGGAAATTCGGCTGCAGCACCAGCCAGCCCCTGGCGGCCAGCGCCTGCACCGTGGTGTCGTAGTCCAGGTAGTTGCGGATCTCGGGCCCGCCGTGCGGCATGACCACCATGGGCAGGGCGCCCTTGCCGGCGTTGATCGGCGTGGTCAGGTAGGCGGTGATCTGGGCGCCGTCGCGGGTGCGGACCTGCAGCGCCTCGGTCTTCGCCAGGCGCTCGGGGGTCAGCCAGGGCTTGCAATGGCCGACGTACTCCAGGCTGCGCTTTTCGCGGTCGTAGAGCTGGAAGGCGCCCGGTTCCTGCGGACCGGTGGCGCGCAGCAGCATGCGCCGGTGCGCAAGATCGATGTCGTAGAGCTCGACGTTGCAGGTGTTCTTCAGCGCCGCGTTCACCGCCCGGAAGTGCGGGGCCAGCGCCGGATCGGCGAACTGGTAGTTCAGCCGGTCGTCCCAGTAGGCGCTGCCGACCAGCCGCAGGTTCTCATCGACGAAGGCGGTGTCGAAGTCGCGGTCGGGGCGCTCGGCGACGATGTCCCCGAACTTGAGGTTGGCGAGGTCGAAGGTGCGGATGACGCTGGTGTCCCTGCCCTCCATGCGCTGGCAGACGAGGAACACCCCGGCGTCCGGCGTCGGGCCCACCACGTCGAAGTCGGGCAGCTTCTTGACCTCGTTGAACCGCGACTTGCGGATCAGCTTCCAGTCCTTTTCGCCCGGCGCGCGGCCGTAGACCCAGCCGATCGTGCCGCGGGAGTTGCTGTCCATCCGCAGCATCGGCACGCCGCCCTGGGTGAGCCAGAAGTCGGTGGCCGCGACCCCCTGCTCCACCAGCTCGGCCGCGCCGGTGTAGACGTCCACCTGGAACAGGCCGTAGGCGCCGCGGCTGTCGTTCCAGGCCTGCATCAGCACCCGGCGCGGATCGTCCTTCAGGTAGTCGACCACTCGCGAGGCGTCGAAGCCGCGCCGCAGCACCGAGCGGGACCCGGTGAACATGACCACCGGGTCCTGGCCCTTCAGATCGACGGAGACCACCCGCTTCACCGGGATGGGCACGAAGGTGTCGTAGAACCACAGGCCATAGGGCTGGCCCTTGTCGTCCTTGTGGAAGGTGATCCAGATCAGCAGGCGCTCGTTGTTCGCCCATTCCACGTGGCTGACGGTCTGCTCGCCGATTACCGCGGCGGCGGGCTGGGCGGACAGGTCGGCCATCCGCGAGAGGGTGACGAAGGCGTTCTTCCGGCCGTCCTTCACCTGGGTGCGCAGGATCGCGAGCTGCTCGCCGTCCGGCGAGATGGCGGCGTCGTGGACGCTGGGTTCGCGCAGCAGCTCTTCCAGGGTCGGCGGGACCGGGGCCGCGCCGGACGCCTGCGCCGCAACGGGCGCCATCGCGGCGGCGGCGAGCATCGCGCGGCGCGTCAGCATGGTCCGGACGGAAATCCCAGGCTCATTGAACGCCGATGCTTGAGGCTCGCGCGAGCGCCCGTCAATGGCGACCAGGCGCACCGGGGCCGGCGTAGCGGTGGCAACAGTTTGTCACGATCGGTCACGCGCCGCTCACAGGCCAGCGCCGTCGCCGCAGGATGGTCCCGCTCCCACGAGTGAGGAGTACCCCTATGCCGCCCTTTCCCAACGCCCCGCGCCGCCGATTGACCTCGCGCCTGCTGGCGGCGGGCGCCACGCTGGCGCTCGCGGCGCCCGCCGCCGCCCAGGAGGCCTCGCCCTATGGCCGCATGGTGGTGTTCGGCGACAGCATCTCGGACGGGGGCGCCTATGGGACCAAGGCGCCCGCCGGAGCGGGCAGCTTCACCACCAACCCAGATCCGGTGTGGGTGGAGGTGATCGCCTCCGGCGTCGGCCTGCCGCTCACGACCCACGTGGCGGGGGGCGACAACTACGCCGAGGGCGGCGCGCGGGTGAAGGAGGCCCGTCCCGACGCGCCCGGCGACCTGCCGCGCACGCCGGTGGTCAACCAGATCGACGCCTTCCTGGCCAAGGGCGGAACCTTCGACCCCGGCATGCTCGTGGTCATCCAGGGCGGCGGCAACGACGTCTTCGCCACCCAGACGAACGGCCTCGGCTTCACGCCTGTCGACCTCGCGGTCCTGGACCAGGCCGCCCTGGACCTGGCGGCGCAGGTCAAGCGAATCGAGGACGCAGGCTCGGCGACCCTCGTCACCGTGAGCGTGCCCAAGTTCGAGGTTTTCAACAGCCGCTACCGGTCGGCCCTGGCCGCTACCGGCGCCAACGTCCTCTATTTCGACGTGGCGGCCCTGATCGCCGAGATCGAGACCAATCCGGGCGAGTTCGGTATCGTCAACACCACCGACCGAGCCTGTCGCGGCACGGCGCTCGACTCGTTCCGCTGCCTGCCCGCGACCTATGTGACGCCCGACGCCAACCGCACCTACCTCTACGCGGACAACGTCCACTTCACCGGCGTCGTGCATGAGATCGAAGGCGACGCTGTGCTGGCGGCCCTCCGCGCCCCGAACCAGGTGGGCCAGCTTCCGTTCGCGGCGCACGCCATCATGCGCTCCACCCAGGACGGCCTGGCCGAGTTCGGGCGGGCTGAGCCGGCGCGCGGGGGCGGATGGACGCTGTTCGGCTGGGCGGAGGGCGGCCAGCTCGACATCGACACACGCGCGCGCGCCAGCGGCCTGGAGGGCGACACCGCCGCGGCCACGGTCGGCGCCATGCGGACCGTACGGCCCGGGGTCACCGTGGGCGGCGCGTTCAGCTGGGGCCAGACGGATGGCGACTTCGGCGGCGACACCGGCGGGTTCGACCTGCGCACCGTGACCGTGACGGCCCTCGCCAGGGTCGAGCGGGGTCCGTTCGACGCCGCCTTGCACGCCGCCTATGGCGACCTGGCGTTCGACGACGTCGAGCGGCGGGTGGTGCTCGGCCCTGCCGAGCGGATCGAGGCCGGCGACACCAACGGGCGGATGTGGTCGGCCGGCGCGGAGGTCGGCCTTACCCGGCAGGCGGGCGCTTTCACGGTGCGGCCGCTGGCCGGGCTGCGCTACGAGCACGTCACCGTTGGCACCTATGCCGAATCCGGCGCGCGCTCCACCCAGATCACCTTCGGCAAGCAGACCGTGGAGAGCCTGACGGCCTCGCTCGGAGCCGAGGTGGGCTGGGCCGCGACGGAGAGGACCCGGCCGTTCGCGCGGCTGAGCTACGAGGCCGATCTCCTGGACGAGGCGCAGCGGCTGACGATCACGCCCAGCGGCGCGCCGGTCTCGTTCACCAGCGAGACGTTCCGGCCGGACGACAGCTACTTCGCCTATGCGGTCGGCGTGACGGCCGAGCTGCAGGCCGGGCTCTCGGGCAGCCTCCAGTTGGGCGGGACCTTCGGGCGGGGCGCGCTGGACACCACCGGACTGCGGGTCGGGTTTCGCGGGCGGTTCTGAACCCTCAGGCCGACTTCAGCCGGACAGTGGCGCGCAGCCCACCCTCGGGCCGGTTCTCGAGGGTGAGGCTGCCGCCCTGACTCTCGGCCAGCCCTTCCACGATGGCGAGCCCGAGGCCCGCGCCCCCAGTGCCCCGGCCACGCGACGGCTCCAGGCGCTCGAAAGGCCGCGTGAGGCGCGCCAGGGCGGCGGGCGGCGCGCCGGGCCCGTCGTCCTCCACCGCGAGGGCTACGATCTCGCCCTCCCGCCAGGCTCTAAGCCACGCACTCCCGCCATAGCGGACCGCGTTGTCGGTCAGATTGTCGAGGATCCGGTGCAGGGCGATCGGCGAGGCCCGGACGTGCAGCGGCCCGCCGGGAGCGGTGGCGTCGGACACCGGTTGACCCAGCTCGCTGCGCCGCTGGACCAGGGCGGCGAACTCGGCGCGTACGTCCAGGGTCTCCGGCTCGCCGCCAGGCGCACGCGTGGCGTCCCGGGCGAACAGCAGCGCATCGTCCACCAGTTGGCCCATCTCCTCCAGGTCGGCGATGGCGCGGGCTTGCTGGTCGGGATCGGCGATGAACTCGGCCCGCAGGCGCAGCCGGGTCAGGTAGGTGCGCAGGTCGTGCGCGATGGCCGCCAGCATCCGCGTGCGGTCGTCGAGCAGGCCGCGCACCCGATGTTTCAGGGCGTTCAGCGCCTCGGAGAGCGCCCGGACCTCCCGCACGCCCCGGACCGGCAGGTCGGGCGCATTGACGTCGTCGCCGAGACCGCGCGCGGCGCGGGCGAGGGCGCCGACCGGCCGGATGGTCCGCAGGCTGACGGCCAGCACCCCCAGCATGACCGCCAGGGCGGCCGCGGCCAGCAGGAATGCGCGTTCGCTGAAGCGTTGCACCAGCGTCTGGTCGCGCTGGACGATCATCACCTCGCCGGTCCGCAGCTGCACCAGCAGGCGCACCGGGCCGAGGCGGCCCTGGCCGTCGTCAGTGTCGCGCCGGACCTGCACGCGAAAGGGGCGTTCGGCGAGGGCGCGGGCGTAGCCGTCGAACAGCCGTCGCAGGCGCGGGGCGCGGTTCGCCATGGCGCCGGGGGGTTCGATGGGGAAGCCCGGCAAGAGCTGGACCGACATGGGTCCCTGGTTCAGGGCTTCGAGAACCAGCGGACGGACGTCGCCCGGCGAGGCTTCAAGGGCGCGGGCCATGGCCGCCGCGTCCCGGGGCGGGGGGAGCCGGAACACCATCGGCCGGCCGTCGGGCCAGATCACCACGGCGGCGACCGCCGCCTGCAACAGGACCAGCCCCGCGACCATCACCGCGGCGAGCCGCACCGTGAGGCTGTCGGTCAGCCGCGGCATCAGATGCGGACCACCGCCGGCGCGAAGAGGTAGCCGCCGCCGCGGACCGTCCGGACCATCACCGACTGGCGGGAGCTGTCGCCGAGCTTGCGGCGCAGGCGGCTGAGCTGGACGTCGATGGTGCGGTCGAATGGCGTCGCGTCGCGTCCGCGCGTCCAGTCGAGCAGCTGTTCGCGGCTGAGCACCCGCTGGGGATGGGTGAGGAACGCCATCAGCAGATCGAACTCGCCGCCGGTCAGGTCGACGTCGGTCCCCTCTGGATCGACGAGGCGTCGGCCCGCGGCCTCCAGGGTCCAGCCGGCGAAGCGGTACGTCTCGCGCGGCATGGGCCGGGCGACGCTGTGGGCCTCGCGGGTGCGCCGCAGGACCGCTCGGACGCGGGCCACCAGTTCGCGCGGATTGAAAGGCTTGGCCACATAGTCGTCGGCGCCCAGCTCCAATCCGAGGATGCGGTCGATATCGTCGCCCTTGGCCGTAACCATGATCACCGGCGTGGCCACCGGCGCGCCCAGCAGCCGGCGGCAGATCGACAGGCCATCCTCGCCCGGCAGCATGAGGTCGAGCAGCACGAGGTCGACGCGCCGCCTCTCCAGCACCCGGTCCAGCTCGGCCGCATGTGCGCAGGCGGCCACCTGGAACCCCTCGCGGGCGAGCAGGCCGCTGACCAGGGCCCGGATCTCGGGATCGTCCTCGACGACGGCGATGAGGGTGTTTTCGGACATCACAGGCGCTCGCCGACTAGTTCGCAGACCGATGGGCGCGGCGGAAGCCGCAAACCGGCGCGGATACACTTCGTCACAGACCGTATTCCGGGGTTCATGGGACGCCCAAGTGGGTGGCGGACATTCCAGGCCTCAACAACGGAGTTCCCCCCATGCGTTCCCAAGTCCTTCTTCTGGCCTGTGCGGCCCTGAGCTTCGCGGCCACTGCGGCCGAGGCCGGCAGCCGCAGCCAGTCGCGCTCGGTCCAGGGCCGGTTCGGCCACGGCTACACCGCCAGCCGCTCGGCCAGCTGGGGTGACGGCGCCGTCACCCGCCAGGGCCAGCGCACCTTCAACAACGGCATGAGCCAGTCGGGGTGGAGCACGCTCTATCGGACCGACGACGGTTATACGCGCACCCGGAGCGCGTCCGGCTCGGGCGGCCGTTCGGTCACGGGCACGAAGGATGTCTCGTTCGGCGAGGACGGTGTGACGGTGAACCGCTCGGGCGTCACCGGCTCGGGCGACAGCTGGTCGCGGTCGCGCACCTGGCCGCGGGCCGACTGAGATGCGCGCCATCCAGACGCTGGCGGCCGCCCTCCTCGCGGGGGCGGCGCTGGCCGCGCCAGCGGCGGCGCGCGACCGTCCCGATCCTATGGAGTTGCTCGCCCAATCCGACGCCAATCGGGACGGCGCGATCAGCCGCGCGGAGTTCATCGACGCCCGTCGGGCGCGGTTCGCCAAGATGGACCGCAACGACGACGGCTATTTCTCCGACGACGACCTGCCACGCATCGTCCGCAAGCGGGCGGGCGACAAGCTGGACCGGGCCATGCAGAGCCTCGACGAGAACCGCGACCGGCGCCTCAGCCGGGCCGAGTTCGTGAACGGTCCTGCGCGCCTGTTCGACTTCGGCGACAAGAACGGCGACGGAGTGATCGACCGGGGCGAAATGGACCGTCTGCGAACGGTGATCGCCGCCCGGCGGGGCTGATCAGAGCATCTGCGGCAGGACCCGGTCGGGCGGGCGGTGGCCGTCCATCCAGGTCTTGATGTTTATGATCACCTTCTCGCCCATATCGACCCGCGCCTCGACGGTGGCCGAGGCCATGTGCGGCAGCAGGACCGCATTGGGCATCTTGAGCAGCTTCGGATTGATCCGGGGCTCGTGCTCGAAGACGTCGAGGCCGGCCCCGGCGATCTTCCCCTCGGCGAGCAGCTCGGTGAGCGCATGCTCGTCGATGATGCTTCCGCGCGCCGTGTTGATCACGATGGCGTGCGGCTGCAGCAGCTTCAGGCGGCGCGCCGAGAGCAGGTGGAAGGTCGCCGGGGTGGCGGGCGCATGCACCGATACGATGTCCACCCGCGCCAGCATCTGGTCCAGGCTGTCCCAGTAGGTCGCGCCCAGCTCGTCGGCGACGACGTGACTGACCGGCTTGCGGTTGTGGTAGTGGATCTGCAGGCCGAAGGCCTTGGCCCGGCGGGCGACGGCCGCCCCGATCCGGCCCATGCCGAGGATACCCAGCCGCTTGCCGGTGATGCGCCGGCCCAGCATCCAGGTCGGCGCCCAGCCGGTGAACTCGCCCGCCTGCACGGCGGCCGCGCCCTCGATCATCCGGCGCAGGGTGGCCATCATCAGCGCCAGGGTCAGGTCGGCGGTGTCCTCGGTCAGCACGCCGGGCGTGTTGGTCACCATGATGCCGCGCGCGTTGGCGGCGGCCACGTCGATGTGGTCCACCCCGGCGCCGAAGTTGGCGATCAGCTTGAGCCGGTCGCCCGCCTTCTCGATCAGGCCGGCGTCGATCTTGTCGGTGATGGTGGAGGCCAGCACGTCGCAGCGGCCGACCGCCTCGATCAGCGCCTTGCGGCTCATGGGTTCGTCCGAAACGTTGAGTTCGGTGTCGAACAGCTCGCGCATCCGGGTCTCTACCGAGTCCGGCAGTTTGCGCGTGACGATGACTTTCGGCTTGCGGGCGGGCATGTGCCTACGGGAAAAAGGGTGCGTTTCCTGCGCCGCTTGGGGCGCGCGACTTGTCGAACCCTTAGCAAAGGGGCTCGGCACGGCCAAGGCGAGGCTGGTCGCATTCAGAGGTAAGGGCTCGGATTGAAGGCACGGCAGAGGCGGCCGCTGGCGTTTGCGGCGCTCGGATTGGCGGTTTCGATGGTCGCGGCGGGCGCCGCCCCGGCCGCCGACCGCCCGACGCCGTCGGGCTATCCGGTGCCGCGCTACGTCACGCTGAAGTTCGGCAAGGTGAACGCCCGCGCGGGGCCGGGCGACGACCATCGCCTGCTGTGGGTCTACAGCACGCGCGGCCTGCCGGTGCAGGTGGTGGCCGAGACAGCGGAATGGCGCCGGGTCTGCGATCCGGAAGGCGGCATGGCCTGGGTGCACAAGCGCGTCACCGACGGCCGCCGCGCGGTGATCAACAGCCGAAACCGGCCCGTGCCGCTGCTGCGCAGGCCGAAACCCGGGGCGGAACCGGCCGCTTTCCTCAACGTTCGCGCCATGGCCTCCCTCGTCCGCTGCGAGAAGGGCTGGTGCAAGGTGAAGGCCGACGGCGCGTCCGGTTGGGTGCGCGAAGGGACCCTGTGGGGCACGGCGGAAGCCCTGCAATGTCGTTGAGGCCGCCCGTGCGCCTGTGGTAGGCCCGGCCCCTCTTAAGAACTCAAGGCTTCCTCGAATGAACGACGCGGCGACACGGCCCTCAAGCTACACGCTCGACGAGCTCCTGGCATGCGGCCGTGGCGAGATGTTCGGGCCGGGCAACGCCCAGCTTCCGGCCCCGCCGATGCTGATGTTCGACCGGATCACCCAGATCACCGCGACGGGCGGCGCGCACGGCAAGGGCTACGTCGAGGCCGAGCTGGATATCCGCGACGACCTCTGGTTCTTCGGCTGCCACTTCATCGGCGACCCCGTCATGCCCGGCTGCCTGGGCCTGGACGCCATGTGGCAGCTGGTCGGGTTCTTCCTGGGCTGGTCCGGCGCGCCGGGCCGAGGCCGCGCGCTCGGCGTGGGCGAAGTGAAGTTCACGGGCCAGGTGACGCCAAAGGTCACAAAGGTCACGTACAAGATCGACCTGAAGCGCGTGATCATGCGCAAACTGGTGATGGGCGTGGGCGATGGGGTTCTGCTGGCCGACGGCAAGCCCATCTATGAAGCGAGCGATCTGCGGGTCGGCCTCTTCAAACCCGAAGACCTGGTCTGAGCCGGGCGGCAGTCGGAGGGAGTGCGTGTGATGCGGCGCGTGGTCGTGACCGGAATGGGCATCGTCTCATCCATCGGCAACAACACCAATGAGGTGCTGGCCTCCCTGCGCGAGGCAAAGTCCGGCGTCAGCGCCGCCCCGGAGTATGCCGAGCTCGGCTTCCGCTGCCAGGTGCATGCGGCTCCGTCGATCGACTGGGAGTCGATGGTCGATCGCCGGGCGGCGCGGTTCCTGGCCCAGGGCACGGCCTATGGCCACATCGCCATGGAGCAGGCGATCTCCGATTCGGGCCTCGAGGAGAACGAGGTCTCCCACGAACGCACCGGCCTGATCGTCGGCTCGGGCGGGCCCTCGACCCGCACGATCGTCGAGGCCGCGGCCACGGCGCGCGAGCGCGGCCCAAAGCGGGTCGGCCCCTTCGCCGTGCCCAAGGCCATGAGCTCGGGCGCCTCGGCGACCCTGTCCACCTGGTTCAAGATCCGCGGCCTGAACTTCTCGATCAGCTCGGCCTGCGCCACCTCGGCCCACTGCATCGGGGTCGGCTACGAACAGATCCTGATGGGCAAGCAGGACGTCGTCTTCGCGGGCGGCGTCGAGGAGCTGGACTGGACCTTGAGCGTCATGTTCGACGCCATGGGCGCCATGAGCTCGAACTTCAACGCGACTCCGGCCGTGGCCAGCCGCGCCTATGACCGCGACCGCGACGGCTTCGTGATCGCCGGCGGCGCGGGCGTGGTGGTGCTCGAGGAATACGAACGCGCCAAGGCGCGCGGGGCCAAGATCTACGGCGAGATCGTGGGCTACGCGGCCAATTCCGACGGCTACGACATGGTCGCCCCCTCGGGCGAGGGCGCGACGCGCTGCATGCGCCTAGCCAACCCGGACGGCCGGAGCATCGACTACCTGAACCCGCACGGCACCTCGACGCCGGTGGGCGACCTCAAGGAGATGGAGGCGGTCCGCGCCGTGTTCGGCGACAAGGCCCCGCTGATTTCCTCGACCAAGAGCCTGACCGGGCACAGCCTGGGCGCGGCGGGGGCGCAGGAGGCGATCTATTCGCTCCTGATGCTCAACAATGGCTTCGTGGCCGAAAGCGCCCACATCGAGAACCTGGACCCGGCCTTCGCCGACCTGCCGATCGTGCGAAAGCGCGAGGACCGGACGCTGAACACAGTGATGAGCAACTCGTTCGGCTTCGGCGGCACCAACGGCTGCCTGGTGATGTCGCGGGTCTGACGGCGGTGGCCGACCTGCCGCGCCCGCCGCAGGAGCCCGGCCCGCAGGAATGCTGCCAGCGCGGCTGCGACCCATGCATCCTCGACTACTACGACCGCGCCATGGAGCGCTGGGAGGCGCGCATTCGGGCCCTTGGGCATGACCCGGCAGAGGTGCTGGCGGCTCAGCGGGGGATGACACCCGGCGGCTGATCGGCCACAAACCGCCAACGACGGATGGGAGAGCACCACGTGGCCGACGAATACCAGATGCCGACCGGGACCCTGATGAAGGGCAAGCGGGGCGTCATCACCGGGGTCGCCAACCACCAGTCCATCGCGTGGGGCATCGCCAGCCAGCTGGCCGCCCAGGGCGCCGAGCTTGCCTTCATGCACTTGCCCGGCATGGAGCGGCGGGTGACGCCGCTGGCCGAGAGCGTGAACGCCAAGCTGATCGTCGCCGCCGACGTCACCGACGACGCCTCGATGGACGAGGCCTTCGGGGCGGTGAAGAGCGCGTTCGGACAAATCGACTTCTTCCTCCACGCCATCGCCTTCGCCAACAAGGACGAGCTGAAGGGCAGCTTCGTGGACAACACCACCCGCGAGGGCTTCCTGCGGGCCATGAATATCTCGGCGTTCAGCTTCGTGGACTGCGCCCGGCGCGCGGCCGAGCTGATGCCCGAGACCGGCGGCTCCATCGTGACGCTGACCTACATGGGCTCCGAGCGGGCGATCCCGAACTACAACACCATGGGCGTGGCCAAGGCGGCGCTGGAGGCGGCGACCCGCTACGCGGCGCGCGATCTCGGGCCCAAGGGGATCCGGGTGAACGCCCTGTCGCCCGGCGCCATGAAGACCCTGTCCCTGGCCGGCATATCCGGGGGCCGCGGCATGCTGGCCAAGGGCCGCTCGCTGTCGGCCATGAAGGAAGACACCTCGATGGAGGGCGTGGCCGGCGCGGCGCTCTGGCTGATGTCCGACATCGGGAGGTCGACAACCGGCGAAGTCATCCACGTGGACGCCGGCTTCCACATCATGGGCTTCTCGGACGACGAGGGCGTCGAGGGCTAGCTAGGGCGCATAGGCCCGCATGAACCGGGTCGTGGCCTCCCTGGCCACGCGCTCGATCTCCGCGTCGGTGAGGTCGACGCTCACGCCCAGCAGGGCGGGATTCTGGAAACGTCCCAGCACCATGCCGGCGAAGAACTCTGCCGCCTCCAGCGGGTCGGGGGCGTCGATCCGGCCGGCCGCGTTCTCCAGGCGCAGGAAGTCGGCCAGGTGCCGGCGGCTGGCCTTGGGGCCGGCCTCGTAGATCGCCCTGGCCACGTCGGGCATGGTCACGGCCGCCATCATCGCCATCCGGTAGATCGCCATGCTGCGGGCGTTCAGCACCGCCACCATCAGAAGCCGCGCATAGGCCGCCAGCGCCTCCTCCGGCCGGTCGATGGCGCCGGGGGCGCCCAGCACCTCGCTGACCTCGTGGGCGCGGCGTTCGGACATGGCCCGCGCCAATTCGGCCTTGGAGCCGTAGTGGTTGTAGATCGTCTGCTTCGAGACTCCGGCCCGGCGGGCGATCTCGCCCATGGAGGCGCCGAGGCCGCGCTCGGCCATCACCTCGATGGCGGCGTCGAGGATCGCCTCGTTCTTGGAAACGTCGATCTGGCCCGCAACCCGCGCCATCAGTGACCCCCGCCTTGCGGCGCGGGCATGGCCTTGCCGGGCTTGGCGAAGAGCGCCAGGGCGACCGCGGCCCAGCAGCCCAGGGCCAGGAAGGCGAACGCGTCGCCGAAGCTCAGGACCGAAGCCTGGCGGTGGATCATCCCGAAGAAGGCCTTCCGCGCGCCGGCCTCCGGATCGGCCATGCCGCCGGCGGACATCATCTGCGTCAGCCCCTCGAGCATCGCCTGGCTGGTGGGGTTGGCGGTGTTCACCGCCGCCGCCAGGTCGGCATAGTGGACCGCGGTCTGGTGCGTCAGGATGGTGGACAGCACGGCCAGTCCGATGGCGCCGCCCACGTTGCGGACCAGGTTTATCAGCCCCGAAGCATCCTTCATCATCGAGACCGGCAGCGTGGAGACGCTCATCTGCTGGGCGGCGATCATGGCGATCATGGTGCCCAGGCCCCGGGCGGCCTGCAGGACGAAGAACTCGGAGAACCCCCACTGGTCGGTGACCCGCGCGCCCAGCTGGATCGCCCAGGCGGCGAGGGCGAATCCCCCAACCATGGAGATTCGGGCATCCATCATGCGCACGATCCGCCCGGCGATCGGCGCGCTCATGAACATCGCCAGGCCGGACACCAGCATGGTGGTTCCGACCTCTGCCGAGGAGAAGTGCCGGACCTGGCCCAGGAAGATCGGCAGCAGGAAGGTGCCGCCGAACAGGCTGATCCCCGTCACGAAGGTCATGACGATGCCCAGGCTGAAGTTGCGGTCGCGGAAGGGCTTCAGCGAGACGATCGGCTGCCAGTAGGCAAGCTGCCGCCAGATGAACGCCACGCCGGTGAGGCCCGCGATCACCGTCAGCCAGAGGATGAGGTCATCCTGGAACCAGCTCTCGTCCGCCCCCTCCTCCAGCACGTACTGCATCGAGAGCAGGAAGACGGTCATGAGGCCCAGGCCCCACCAGTCGATGCCCTTCGAGAGGCTGGGGTCGCCCCTGTCGAAGTCGGCGTAGCGCCAGACCAGGAAAACGACCAGTGCGCCCACCGGCACGTTGATGAAGAACAGCCACCGCCAGTTCAGCGCATCGGTGAGATGCCCGCCGAGCGTGGGCCCGACCGTGGGCGCCAGGGTCACGATCAGGCCGACGATGACATTGGCGGTGATCCGGCGCTCGGGCGGGAAGAGGGTCATAGCGGTGGCGAAGATCGGCGGGATCATCGCGCCGGCGAAAACGCCCTGGAACGCCCGGAACACGATCATCATGCCGACGGACGAGGAAAGGCCCACCGCGACGGAGGTGAGGATGAACCCCAGCACCGCGAAGACATAGAAGGGGCGCGTGCCCCACATCTTGGTCAGGTAGGCCGTGAGCGGCATGATCACGACCTCGGCCAACAGGTAGATCGTCTGCACCCAGCTGATCTCGTCGGCCGTGGCGCCGATGCCCGACTGGATCTGCACCAGCGAACTGGCGACGATCTGGATGTCCAGCATGGCCATGAACTGGCCGATCACCATCCCGCCGAAGCCGAGGAAGACCTTGACCCAGTTCACGTGGGCGCCGTCCGAGCCCAGCATCACCGGGGCGCCGGGCGTCCTGGCCTGGGCGGAATCCGGATGGAGGACGGCGTCTGTCACAACGGCCGCCGGACTAGTTCTGCGCGCCCTGGCGGGCGAAACGGGCCGGCGTCTGGCCGGACTCGGCGAACGACGGGCCCGTGTCGCGGGTGACGTCCACCTTGACCTTCAGCGACAGGCCGGGGCGCAGACCCCCGGCCAGCTTCTGGTTACGGTCGATGGCGATGCGGACCGGCAGGCGCTGGGTGATCTTGGTGAAGTTGCCCACCGCATTCTCCACCGGGATCAAGGCGAACTCGGCGCCGGTGGCAGGAGCGAAGCTGGCGACCCTGCCTTTGATGACGTCCTTGCCGAAGGCGTCCGCATGGATCTCCACCGGCTGGCCCAGCCGCAGGCGGGACACCTGGGTCTCCTTGAAGTTGGCCACCACATAGGCGTCGGCCAGGGGCACGATGCTCATCAGGGCGCCGCCCGGGCGGACGTACTGGCCGATGCGGACGGCGCGGGCGCCGACGACGCCGGCCACCGGCGCGCGAATCTCGGTGCGCGAAAGGTCGATGCGGGTCTGTTCGGCGGCGGCGCGGGCCGCGGCGGCCTGGGCCAGGCTCTGGTCGCGGGCGGAGCCCAGCGACTGGGCGGCGCGGCGTTCCGCTTCAAGCGCGGCCTTGGCTTGGCCGACGCCGGCGGCAGCCTGCTGCTGGACGCTGCGGGCGGTCTGGGCGCGCTGCGGAGAGACCCAGCCCGACTGGGCCAGGGCGCCGTACCGCTTCATCTCGGCGTCCGCGAGGCTCGCCTCGGCGTGGGCGCTGTCCACCATGGCGGCCTTCTGGGCGATCATCGCCTGCTCCAGCCGGGCCTTGTCGTCCACGGCGGCGACGGCGGCCTCGAGGGCTTGGGCATTGGCCTCGGCCTGGGCCAGGCGAGCCTTGAGCGTGGCTGGATCGATCCGCACCAGCACCTGGCCCGGGCTCACAGGTTGATTGTCGTCCACCAGCACCTCGGCGACATAGCCGTCCACCAGCGGCGCGACGGTGACCTTGTCGGCGGCCACGAAGGCGTTGTCGGTGGTCTCGTACTTCTGCTTGTCGATCCACCAGAAGCCGCCGCCCACGGCGACCGCCAAGGCGGCCAGTCCGCCCGCGGCGATGGGGACGATGCGGCCCTTGAGTCTGCCGGCCATCACGCTGAGTCCTTCGCCCGAAAAATGGACCCAGCGGTCCACCCCACATGTCGGGAGATATGCCCGCCCCCGGTTAGCCGCAAGTGAAGATTGGACGGCAGGGTCCAACTTTAGTCGTGGCGTCTGGACGCAGGGCGGGGTTCGTGGCCTATCCGCGTCATGAGCCAGGATGCCGACGTCATCATCGCGGGCGCGGGGATCGCCGGGGCGACACTCGCCCTGTCGCTGGCGCGAGCCGGCCTGAAGCCGGTGCTGATCGACCCGGTGGCCTTCGACGCCCAGGTTGCGCCCACCTTCGACGGGCGCGCCTCGGCCATCGCCTACGCCGCCTACCGCCAGTGGCGCGCGCTGGGCCTGGCCGACGCTTTGGACCCGCACGCGCAGCGGATCGAGCAGATCCTGGTCACCGACGGCACGACCCCCGGGGCCGCGGCGGGCGGGCCGTCGCCGTTCTTCCTGCGCTTCGACTCAGCCGAGATCGCCGACCGGTCCGACGGCGAGCCGCTGGGTTATCTGCTGGAGAACCGCCACACCCGCGCCGTGCTCGCCGCCGCCGTCCAGGCTGCGGGGATCGAGGTGCTGGCGCCAGCCCGGGTGACGAAAGCCGTGTTCGGCGCCCGATCGGCCGAGGTGACCCTGGCGGACGGCCGGACCTTGAGCGCACCGCTGGCGGTTGGCGCCGAGGGCCGCGGCTCGGTGATCCGGGCGGAGGCGGGGATCGGCGCCATCGGCTGGAACTATTCGCAGACCGGCGTGGTGGCGACGGTGCGGATGGAACGGCCGCACGAGGGCGTGGCCCATGAGTATTTCCTGCCCGGCGGGCCGTTCGCCATCCTGCCCCTGACCGGCGATCGCGCCAGCCTGGTCTGGACGGAGAGCACCGCGCGTGGCGCGGCGCTGAAGACGGCGCGGCCGGAGATCTTCCAGGCGCACCTGGAGCGGCGGTTCGGCGACTTCCTGGGCGGGCTGACGGTGGAGGGGCCGGTGTTCACCTATCCCCTGAGCCTGCAGCTCGCGGAGCGGTTCACGGCCCCGCGCACCGCCCTGCTGGGCGACGCCGCGCACGGCGTCCATCCGATCGCGGGCCAGGGGCTGAACCTTGGGCTGAAGGGCGCCGCCGCCCTGGCCGAAGTGCTCGTGGATGCGTTGCGTGTCGGCGAGGACATCGGCTCGGAGGTGGTGTTGGAGCGCTACGCCGCCTGGCGCCGCTTCGACACCGTGACCCTGTCGGCCGGCATGGACGCCTTCGTCCGCCTGTTCTCGAACGACAATCCGCTGCTGCGCCTGGCCCGCGGCGCCGGCATGGCGGCGGTGAACCGCGTGGCGCCGGCCCGGCGCTTCTTCATGCACGAGGCCGGCGGCGCGGTGGGGGATCTGCCCCGGCTGCTGAAGGGCGAGGCGCTATAGAGTCCGTTCCCCTCGGGACGGTCACGGCGGGACTACTCCCCTTCGCCCAGCTCGCGGGCCTCTTCAGGCAGCATGATCGGCACGCCGTCGCGGATCGGGTAGGCCAGACGCGCGCGGCGGCTGACCAGCTCGCCCTTCTCGCGGTCGTAGTCCAGCGGGCCGCGGGTCACCGGGCAGACCAGGATCTCGAGCAGGCGCGGGTCGACGTCGAGGTTGGGAGTAGGGTCGCTCATGGCGTCCCTCTACTGCAGAGGATGCGGCTCGTCATCCGGATCGGAGGCGTCGATCTCGAGCAGGGTGGTCAGCACCTCGAAGCGGCCGGCCAGGTCCGGAGCCTCGAGGAACGCCTGCTTCTCCGCCGGCTCGAACGGCAGGCCCATGCAGAGGCTGTTGACCAGAGCCTCCAGCGGGGCCTCGTGGGCGGTCTCCCAGTCGATATCGAGCTCGCGCTGGTTGAGGTAGCGCTTCAGCGCCGTGGCGAACCGGGAGCGGGCGGCTTCGCTGGCCACGGCCTCGTCGTCGCCGAGGTCGTCGCCGAAGCGCTCGTAGTTGGCGCGCAGCTGGCGATAGGGCAGACGCAGGTCCAGCTCCTCGCCCGCCTGGAAACGGCAGACGCCGGTGAGGGTAATCAGGTAGCGGCCGTCGGAGGTCTCGGCGTAGCTGGTGATCCGGCCCACGCAGCCCACCTGGGCCAGCTTCGGCCGCGAACGGCTGCCGCCCCGCGTCTGGATCATGCCGATCACCCGGTCGCCGGCCATGGCGTCGTCCACCATGTTGAGATAGCGCGGCTCGAAGATCTGCAGGGGCAGCTCGCCGCCAGGCAGCAGCAGGGCGCCGTCCAGCGGGAACACGGGGATCAGCTGCGGCAGGTCGGAAAGCTGGCGGTAGGACGCCATCAGGCGGGTTCCCCTCAACTGAACAGGATCGACGACAGCTTGCGGCGGCCCTGCTTCGCGACGTCGGACATCTGCCCGGCCGCCTCGAAGATGGTCAGGAGCTGCCTGCGCGCCGCTTCGTCGTTCCAGGCCCGGTCGCGGCGGATGCTCTCGATGAGCTGGTCCACCGCCTCGTGCATCCGGCCGCCGGCGGCCAGCGCCTTGGCGTACTCCAGGCGCGCCTCGTGGTCGTCGCCGTCGGCCAGGATCCGGGCCTCGAACTCGGCGGTCTCGGACGGGGCCTCGGCGGCCAGCGCCAGGGCCGCGCGCACGGCGTCGATGCCGGGGTCCTTCGCCCCCTCGGGCGCCATCTCCAGCACCTCGGCGGCCCGCTCCAGGTCGCCGGATTGCTGATAGAGGCGCGCCATGCCGCCGATGGCCTTCACATTGCCGGGCTCCATCTGGAGCGCCTGGGCGTAGGCCTGGGCGGCGCCGCCCAGGTCGCCCAGGTCGAGCGACTCCTTGGCCATCTCCAGGAGTTCGTCGACGGGCGAGCCGCCGCCTTGCTTGGCCAGCCGGTCGACGAAGGCCTTCACCTGGCTGTCGGGCAGGGCGCCCATGAAGCCGTCCACCGGGCGGCCGTCGACGAACGCGAAGACCGCGGGGATCGACTGCACGCGCAGCTGGCCGGCGTACGCGGGGTTCTGGTCGATATCGACTTTCACCAGCTTCACCGCGCCCTTGGCGGCCAGGACGGCCTTCTCGATGGCCGGGCCCAGCTGGCGGCAAGGGCCGCACCAGGGCGCCCAGAAGTCGACGATCACCGGCGTGGTCTTCGAGGCCTCGACCACGTCGGCCACGAAGCTCGCGTCCGTGGTGTCCTTGATGAGGTCGGCGGCCGCCGGCGCGCCTTGGGTTTCCCCGATCAGGGTCATCGACTGAAAATCCCTTGTCTGATGTCGTGGAACGTCTTCACGCAAAGATGGTCGCAAGTCGGCGTCATCGCTAGTTGCCGATCGCGGCCATCGCGACGAAGTCGACCACGAGCGGCTGGATATCCAGAGCCTTCAGGAATTTCCGAAAGCCCGCCGCGCTGACCGTCGTGGTCGCGGTGTTGGTGAGCGGATGGAAGTTGACTAGGTCCGCTTCAGCCAGGGTGCGGTCCAGAACGAAGCGCACGCGACGGGCCTTGTCGTTGATCAAGGCGAAGGCCGTTACCGAGCCCGGCGTGACGCCCAGCGTCGCCTCCATCAGCGCCTCATTGCCGAACGACAGCCGACCCGATCCAATCACGTGATGCAGGCGCTTCAGGTCGATCTTGGCGTGGCATTCCGCTGAGATGAGCCAGAGCTCGTCCCTGGCGTCCTTCAGGAACAGGTTCTTGGTGTGCGCGCCGGGGATCCGCGCCTTGATGTCGGCGCCTTCGCCGACCGTAAAGACGGCCGGATGGTCGTGGGTGACGGCCTCGACGCCCGCTGCTGCAAGGAAGGTCAATAGTTCGTTGCGAGTCACCATCTATCCCGTCATAGTCAAGCTGACGCGCCGGCTTTGATCTACCCGTTACGGTCGTTGGATTGTGAAGCTTATCTGCTTGTTTTTGCAGAGCTTCCTAAAAACATACACCTATCAGGCGAATCGATTCGGCGTTCAATCGACCTTAATCTATTCTTAAGGCTGAAGGTCGCGTCCGGCATTTTCGGGGCGGACCAAGCGCTGGGGAAGACAACATGAAGATGCGTATGCTACTCGCGGCGTCTGCCGCTCTCGGTCTGACTATGGCAGCCTCGTCCGCCAACGCCCTCATCACGGTGGCGGGTACGGAACAGAACGACCTGTACGGCAACACGCTCGCCGCCCACGGTCAGACGATGCTCTACGATTTCGATGCGATCGCGGTCGCGAACGTCTCGTTCACGGGCGGCACCGAAATCACCACCACGCCCGATCCGATCAGCACCTCGGCTCCGCCGCCGCTCCCGCTGGCGGATGGCGGCGTGCCGGTGACGAGCAACGCCAACCCGGCGGGCACGGTTTACGTCGACCCGACCGACTACATGTCGGTTGGCGGCGGTGGCTCCGCCACGTTCGCCGGCGAGAACGGCAACTTCTTCCGTTCGTTCAGCTTCTACATGGGCTCGCCGGACACCTACAACAAGGTCACGTTCCACCTGCGTGACGGCACGACGAAAGTGCTGGAAGGCACCGCGATCTGGGGCGGCAATCCGGCCGGCGACGGCAACCGTGAAAACGGCTACCGCGTCTATTACGACTTCGGCGGCTCGGGCGTGGACGCGATCACCTTCGAATCGAGCCAGAACTCGTTCGAGTTCGACGGTCTCGCCGGCACCCTGGGCGTTCCGGAACCCGGCACCTGGGCCCTGATGATCATGGGCTTCGGCGGCGCCGGCGCGATGATCCGTCGTCGCAAGATGGCCGTGGCCTAGTACGACTTCGCCGCGAAGCCTTCTGGCTTCGCCGGCAACAAGGACAGCCCCGGTCGCGCAAGCGGCCGGGGCTTTTCTTTGTGCGCAGACTCAGTCCGCTGGACGTGAGCGCGGCGCGGCGCTTAAGGGTCATTGGCCGTCAGCCAATGCGTATGTGAGACCCATGGAACTGGAATGCTTCCCGACCACGGAGCGCCCGCCGGAGATCGTGCCGGGGCGGCCGCAACGGGCCTGGATGGACGCCTTCACCGCGCGCCACCCCTATCGCTGCCTACCGCTCAGCATGGCCAACTCCTCGGGTTGGGAGATCCTGTGCCCGGTGGCCTTCACCGCGGAGTGGAACGGCGGCCTGATGCAAGCCGACCTGACCCTGAAGCCGGACTATCCGAACCCCGACTTCCACCGCCTGGCCACCAGCCACTTCAGCCATGGGGTGCTGACCCTCCACCCCGGCTACCTGTTCCGCACGCCCCCGGGCTGGTCGATGATGGCCATGGGGCCGCCCAACCACGTGAAGGACGGCATTCAGGCGCTGGCGGGCGTGGTGGAGACCGACTGGCTGCCCTTCCCCTTCACGATGAACTGGATGTTCACCCGGCCCGGCCGCGTGCGCTTCGAGAAGGGCGAGCCCTTCTGCTTCATCACCCTGGTGCAGGACAAGACGCTGCACGAGATTCAGCCGGTGATCCGGCGAATGGATTCCGACCCCGAGCTGCGCCACCAGTACGACGTCTGGGAGAAGCACCGCTCAGAGTTCAACCAGAAGATCTTCCGCGGCGATCCCGAGGCCACCAAGGCGGCCTGGCAGCGCTACTATTTCAAGGGCGAGTTCCCCGAAGAGGTCAACGCGCCGAACCCCGAAGGCCATGTGAACAAGCGCCGATTGAAGGCCCCGAAATTCCGCTGACGCCCGAGGCGATCGGACCGCTTGCAAAGCCAAAGTCCGTCTGCCATAAGGCCGCCTCTCGCATTTGGGGCTTGTTCAGTCCCTACGGAGCGCGGGCGTAGCTCAGTGGTAGAGCACAACCTTGCCAAGGTTGGGGTCGAGAGTTCGAATCTCTTCGCCCGCTCCAAATTTTCCTAGACATCGGTTGGTTCGACGGTGTCGGTGCCGCCCCGTGGGACGGGCTGGCGTACGGGCGCCCATGCCGAGCCGGAGCCCCGGTAGGCGACCAGCGCAGCGGCCGCCCGCACATAGAGATATGCAGGAAGGTTGGGCCAGACGTCGACCCTCCGGACCACATGCGCGAGATTGCGCCAGGGACCCGCGCCAGGGTCGCGCCGCTCGCCCCCGCGGCCTGGCGGCAGTAACCGAAGCTGCCGATTGCCGGCATGCCACCGGCTTACGGTGCGGATCAGGCGCGCCCCGTCGGGGAAGGTGACTACGAACCCTCCGCTGTCGGTCAGCCGGCGCTCGGCCTTCAGAAAGCACGATCTGACGAACGCATCGTCGGCCACCAGGTCCGGGAAGTCGCGCCAGCGCTCGCGGCCGGCGGCGCTGACGCCATAGCAGCCGGCGCCGACGACATCGCCGGCCACCGCCGGGAGGGAAGACCAGACCCGGGCGAACGCGCGCGTGATCGGGCTGCGGGACGGCGCGAGGCGCAACGGTGGCGCGGCCAGCACCGCGGCGGAGCCTGACAGAGTCCCGGCCAGCGACGTCAGCGTGCCGGGCAGCAGCGTCACGTCGGCGTCTAGATAGACCGCCGCACAGCCTCGCCGCTCGGCGTCGCCTCGGTTCAGGGCCGACGCCTTGCCGGCGGACGATGCCTCGATGATCCGGACCGGGACGCCTGCCGAGTCCAGCCGGCGATGGCCCCGGGCGGCTGCCTCCAGGGTCGCGCCGCGATCCGGTCCGTTGACGATGACGACCACCAGGAGGTCCAGGCCGCCGGCGTCGTCGGCGATGCTGTCCAGGCAAGCCTCGAGGGTTGCGCCTTCCCCGCGGGCTGGGATGATGATGTCGAGCGCCGGCGGCCTCACCGCCGCCGCTCGCGGATCCACTTCCGCCACCGCCGCTGCAGGCGTCGCCAGCGGCCGAGCATGCGCCCCTCGACCTCGGTCGATCGCCTCACGGCGAGGTCCGCCCCGTCCGAGGCCCGCGATCGGTAGAAGTTCGGCACGTCGCTCAGGCCGTTCATGGGCAGATGGAACACAGGGCATGCCGCCGAGGCCTGGGGCGGCACGATCCAGGCCCAGTCGGCGGCGACCGCTCTGGCGGCCGCCTGCTCGGTTCGCACGAAGGTCAGGTGCCATTCGCTCGCGGCATGGTGGTCGCAGATCGAGACCCCGGCCTCGTCGAACGAGTACAGGATGGCCCTGTTCAACTCGGTCAGGACGTCGTCCTTCCAGAGCCGCTCGGAGCGATCAATGCCCATGGCGTCCGCCGCGGGCTCCAGCAGGTCGTAGCGAGCGCTGTCCACGAGGTTTCGGGAAGCGATCTCCGTGCCCTGGTAGAAGCCGTTGAAGGGAGCGCAGGGATAGTCGATCCCGCCGATCGAGAGGATCATGTCGCTGACAAACGGGACCGCGTACCAGCGCAGGCCGAGGTCGGCGAGCCCGGCGCGGGAGGGATGCCGGATCTGGACCTCGCGGACGAGATCCTTCGGCAGGGGATAGATCCGCCGGCCGCCGCCGGGCGTGCGGAGCATCAGAGGCAGGACGTCGAATGGACCCTGAGGTTCGGGCGGTCGCCAACCCAAGGATCGGGCGATGCGGGTGAATTCGAGGTTTTGGGGATCGCCGATCACGCCGCCGGATGGGTCGAGATAACCCGCATACTGGATGAGCTGGGCGTTCTCGGCATAGGGCGGGCTGGCCTCGCCCTTCACGGGCGGAAAGATGGAGATGATCGGCGCCACCCGATCTCCCGCGTGGGCCATCCGGATTTGCGCGAACAGGCGCGAGGCCATCTCGTCCGGCTCGGTCACAGATCGGCAGTCGATCACCTCCAACGATTTCCAGAAGAGCCGGCCGATGCACCGAGCGGAATTCCGCCAGGCGACCCGCGCGCCGAACGCCAGCTCGTCAGCGGTGTGTTCGTACCAGCCTTCCCGCCGCAGCGACCGCAGCACCTCGGCCCGCCGGGCTTTCATGGCGGCCATGGGCAGGCCGGTCTCCCGGTGAAAGAGCTCGACGAATGCGGCGGTCTCTTCGGCCCGCTCGCCCGGCGTGAGATGCCGCAGGCGTCGCCTGAGGGGGTCTGAGCGCGAGGCTGTGTCGACGAACAAGGCGCGCCCTACATCAGGCCGTCGAAGGCTCGCGCCGACGAGCGGATCGGACGCCGGTTGATCGCATAGACCGCCCTCAGGACCTTCAGCTTGGCCTTTCGATATGAGGCGCTGGAGCCGTCCCGGCTCACATACCGCGCCTGCGCCCGCCGGCCGTCCAGCCGTGTTAGCCGCAGGTTGGGATACGCTTCGGGGCTTTCCATCACCGCACGATGGATGGGTGTTCCGACCGGTATGGAAAATTCATTGTAGCGGATGCGGTCGATATAGTCCGAGTGCCGTTCCAGGAACTCGGCGGTCAGTTCCAGGTCCCGCACCGTCTCGCCGGGGAAACCCTTGAACATGGTGGCGCGCACGCTGAGCCCGGCTTCGTGAGCGTTGCGGATGAACTCTGCGTTCCCTTCGACGCTGCAACCCTTGTCCATCGCATCCAGCAGCGCCTGGCTGCCGCTCTCGAGGCCGAAGCTGACCCGGCGCATGCCGGCGGCGACGGCGGCGCGCAGGTCCTTCTTCGAGAGCCCGTTGTCGCGGCGCTGGTCGACGTGGACGGTGCCGATCCATTGCGCGCCCCGCACATTGCGCTGGGCGCCCTCCACGATGCCGCGCATCAGCTCCGGGTTGGAGTTCAGCTTGAGGTCGAGGAAGAGGAAGTTGCTTGTGCCGTGCCGCCGGGACTGTTCGCGCATCTCATGCAGCACATGATCGGCCGAACGATTTCGGAAGGTCCGACCGCTCACCGAGACCACGTCACTGCAGAACGTGCAGCGGCTCCACTGACATCCACGGCTGGCCATCAGGGGAATGATCCGAACCCTGTAACGGTCCCACGGGAAATCGGTGAAGTCGGCCACCGGCGTCGCATCCAGCGGCCTCAGGGGTGGCGCGGCGCCCGAGCGGCGCCCGTCGGGCAAGGTTATGCCGGGGAAGGAGAGCAGGTCGCCGCCCTCGCAGGCCGTGCGGACGATGTCGGGCGCCGAAACGTCCGTTTCCGCCCCGACCACAGCCGTCAATCCAGGTATCTTGGCCCAGACCGTCGCGGCGCTCTCCAGGTTGAACATCGGTCCGCCCAGCAGCATGGGCACGCCATGCCGCTGGGCGAGTTTCCCAAGCTCCACCACGGTGGGGTAGTGCTGCATGTAGGCCGACAACAGCAGCACGTCGGGCTTAGCGGCCAGGGCCCGCTCAGTTTCCGCGATGACCCGCGCATGCGGGCGATCCAGCCACCAGCGCCGCACGCCCCGCAGGCCGTCCCGGGCAGACCGGAACGCCGGGTGGGTCGACAGGTGGATCCGGCGCATCAGATGGTCATGGAGGGCCTCGGCCCGCTCCCGCTCGGCGGCGGGTACGTCATAGGCCAAGGGCGACAGCAGCTCGACGGCGAAGCCGGCGTTGCGCAGCGACGCCACCAGGATGCCGACAGCCAGGGTCGGGAAGGTCGAAAAGTTGTTCAGGTCGATCACCAGGGCCTTGTGCAGACCGCGATTCAGGGCCGTGATGCGCTCGGCGGCGCTGCCGCTACGAACCGGTTTCAACGCGACTTCCCCCGGATACAAACTCAGTCCCGTAGGGCGAGAGTAGCAAGAAGCGTGCCTCGTGGGGTTGCTGGATTGTCGCGCGCCCACCCAAGAATGTGAATGCGGCGTGACGGCAACTAACCTGCCGCCGCCATCCTCGGCGCGCGCCGCCGGCGGGGCGTTCCGGCCGCAAGCACCTCGTCCACCAGCCGGGCATAGGCATGGTTGGTCAGGCTGAGGTCGTAGGCGATGGCGCGGTCCTGCGGGCGCACGGGCGCCTCGGTCTGGGCCAGCAGGGCCTGGGCCAGGGCGTCGGGGTCCTGGCCATCGAACAGCAGGCCGTAGCGGCCCTCGTCCAGCACCTGGGCGGCGTCACCGGCGATCCGTGAGGCCACGACGGGCGCGCCCGCCGCCAGCGCCTCAAGCAGGGCCAGGGACGAGGTCTCCCAGCGGGACGGCAGGGCGAACACCGCGGCGCGGCTCAGCCAGGCGAAGACGTTGCCGGTTTCGCCCGCCAGCAGGAAGTCGTCGCCCAGGCCGGCGTCGCGCGCCAGGCCCTCCAGCCGCGCCCGCTCGGACGCTGCGCCGCCACCGATGATCGCCAGGCGCAGGCGGCGCGTTCCGCGCGCCCGGCCCACGGCCTCGATCAGCAGGTCGAAGTTCTTCTGCGGTCGCAGCCGGCCGATGCCGACCACCACCGGCGTCGGTTCCTCCAGCCATGGATGCGGCGCCGGGGCCCGGGCGAGCCGCCTGGCCAGGGCGTTGTCCACCCCGTTCGGCAGCTCGGCGGCCCGGCCCGAGGCGATCGCCTCGGCGAACAGCGGCAACCGCCGCAGCGCGCGGCCCACCACCACCACCCTGGCGGCGTCGAGGATCAGCAGCTTCATCCACGCCAGGCGCGTGCGGCTCTTCAGTCCGTCGTCGCGCGCCACCTCGTTGCTGATGCAGTAGATGCGCGCGATGTGGCGCAGCCCCTGGCAGGCCAGGAACGGCGTCCAGTGCCCCATGTTGCCGACCGACATCAGGGCGCCGGCCGGCTGGCCGGAGAGCCAGGCCCTGAGGCGCAGCGCGGCGGCCCCGCGGCCCAGGGCGCCCTCCTTCTCCGCGAGGACCTTCAGCGCGAACGGCCCACGCGCCGCCTCTTCCGCGAAGAAGCCATCGCCATAGCCCGCGACCAAGGTGGTCGGGTGGTCCTCCGCCAGCCGCCTGGCGAAGTCGATGGCGTTGCGCACCACGCCGCTGGAGCGAAGGTCGTGGACGTAGAGATAGACGTGGCGCATCGCAGGCTCCGGCGAAGATCGCCCGTGCTACCGCCGTACTGTAACAATCGGATGCTAGGCCGCCCCGATGGGGTACGATCGGCTCTATTTCCTCAAGAAGGCCTACGCGATCTATCCGGGCGTCACGGCGCCGGTGAGCGGTCGGTTCCTGGCCGAGCACTACCGCCGGCGGCGGGCCCTGCGCGGGCCCTTGCGGGCGGCCCTGGACGTCCTGGTGGGCCTGGGTTTCCGGGCCTGGATCCCGTGGCGCGCGCGCAAGGTGCAGAGGAAGTTCGGCCTGGACGGCGCCTGGCGCGCGCGGGCCATCCAGATCGCGCGGATGCGCTTCGCCGACCCGCAGGACGTGGCCCTGTTCCGCATCGACGAGGCCGCGGCCCTGGACGGATACATCCGGCGTTTCGAGGATGCGGCGCTGAACAAGCTGATCAACCCACTGGGCTGGACGCCCGCCTGCGCCCTGGCCGACAAGGCGCGGTTCTACGCCCGCTGCCGCGACGCCGGCCTGCCGCATCCCGAGACGGTGGCGGTGATCGAGGCCGGGCGGTTCACGCTCCACGCCGACCCAGCCGGCCGCGAGCTGGTGGCCAAGCCGGCGGACGGCGAGGGTGGCGACGGGTTGGTCCTGCTGGGCGCCTTCGCCGACGCGGCCGACTTCGAGGCGCGGCTGCCGGCGGCGCTGACGGCCTCGCGCGGGGCGACGGTGATCCAGCCCCGGATCGGGACCCATCCCGCGCTGCGCGACCTGGCCCTGGCCGCCCTGCCCACGGTGCGCGTGGTGACCATCCTGGACGAAGCGGGCGCGCCCGAGGTGGTCAGCGCGACCTTCCGCTTCGCGTCGGACCCCGCCGCGCGGGTCGACAACATGAAGGCCGGGGGCCTGATCGCCGCGGTGGACCTGGAGGCCGGGACCCTGGGCGTGGCCTGCCGCGGCTATGGCGGCGGGGACCATGAGGTCCACCCGGTGACGGGCGCGCGGATCACCGGCCGGGCGCTGCCGGACTGGGCGGCGGTCAAGGCCCTCTCGGTATGGGCCCATGCGCAGGCGTTCGCCGACTATGCCCTCGTCGGATGGGACGTGGCCATGACGCCGGGCGGCCCGCTGCTGGTCGAGGGCAACGGCAAGCCGGGGGTGCTGATGCCCCAGCGGGCGGCCCGGCGCGGCCTGGGCGAGGGCCGCTATGGCGCGCTGCTCGCTCATCATCTTGCCACCAAAGCGTAGCGTGGGCGTCACGCGCGGCGCGTACCTGAGCGGCGAAGGCCCGTCGTCCCTGAGTCGGCCGACCACTCGCCGGGCCGCGGATTGGGGAGAATCCGATGAGCCGTCACGCCATGCCGCGCGCCATTCCCGCGGCCCTGAAACGCACCCTGAGGGTCCTGTTCGTCGCCAAGCACGCCCGATGGGACGGCGGCCTGCACCCCGACGACGGCACCCACGCCGTCTATCACCGGGAAATGCGCCAGGTGCTGGAGGCCATCGGCCTGAACCTGGTGCTGGCCGACGACTACCGGGTGCTGTTCGACGAGCCGCTGGTGGACTTCGTCTTCCCGTTGCTGAATCGCGGCGGTTTTCTGAACTCCGAGATGCTGCTGCCGCTGCTGTGCGAGCGGCTGGACCTGCCGTACCTGGGCGCCACGCCCATCCTGCGCGGCCTGGCCGACGACAAGCACCTGGCCAAGCGGGCGGCGCTGGCCCGCGGCGTGCCGACCGCGCCCTGGGCCATCTTCCGCCGGGGCGCGCCGATCGAGGCCGCGGCCTGCCCGCCCGGCGAACGCTTCGTGATCAAGCCGAACGCCAGCTCGGCCAGTTGGGGGGTCTCGGACGCCCACGACTGGGCCGGCGCGCGCCAGGCTGTGATCCGGCTGCACGACGAGGGCCACGACGCCATCGTCGAGCCGTTCATCGCCGGCCACGACATCGAGGTCTCGGTGATCACCATCGACGACGCGCCGCTGGTCCTACCCACCCAGATCGTCGAACAGGCGGACCCGGGCCTCCTGCGCACCTACCAGGAGAAGCGCAACCTTTGCGCCGGCCAGGCCTACGAGATCCGGCCGCTGACCGACCCCCGCGTGCTGGACGTGGTCGAGGCGCGGGCCCGCGAGATGATGCGCGAGTTCATGCCCTTCGACTACGGGCGCTTCGAGTTCCGCGTCGATGTGGCGACGGGCGCGATCCAGTTCCTGGAGGTCAACCTCAACTGCAACCTCTGGTCCCGGAAGACCATCGCCATGGCCGCCGCCCAGATCGGCTGGAGCCATGGCGAACTGATCGAGACGATCCTGGCCGAGAGCCTGCGCCGCCAGGGGCTGATGGCCAGGCAAATCGATGTCGCCGCCTGACCCCACGCCGTTCACGGCGATCGTGCTGGCCGCCCAGCGCGCCGGCCGGGTCGATCTCCTGGCCGTCGAGGCGGGCGTCACCAACAAGAGCCTGGCGCCCATCCAGGGCGCACCGTTGATCCGCCACGTGGTCGAGGCGCTGTTCGCCACGCCCGGGCTCAGCCGCGTGCGGATCGTGGTGGAGCCGCAGACGGCCGCCGCCATCGCGGCCGCGCTCCCCCGCGGGCCGGCCCCTGTCGACTTCGTGACCGCGGCCGACAATCTCGCCGACAGCGTCTATGCGGCCGTGGCGGGCGTGGATCAGCCGATGCTGGTGACCACCTCCGACAATGTCCTGCTGACGCCCGAGGCGGTCCGCGCGACCCTCGCGCCGCTGGCGGCGGGCGCCGACGTGTCGCTGGCGCTGGCCACGGAGGCGGCGGTGCTGGCCGCCCATCCGCAGGGTCAGCGGCGGTTCTATCGATTCTCCGACGACGCCTATTCCAACTGCAACCTCTACGCCCTCGGCGGACCGGGGGCGATGCGGGTGGCCGAGAGCTTCCGGAGCGGCGGCCAGTTCGCCAAGAAGCCGTTGCGGATGATGGTCGCCCTGGGGCCGGTCAACCTGGCCCTGCTGCTGATGAAACGCCTGTCCCTGCGCGGCGCCCTCCGGCGGCTGTCACGGCGCTTCCGGTTGGCGGTGGAGCCGGTGATCCTTGCCGACGGCGCCCAGGCCATCGACGTGGACAACGCCCGCACCTATGCGTGCGCGGAGATCCTGCTGGCCAGGCGGCGGCAGGCGCAGGCCGCCTGACCGCCTTCCGGGCGCCTCAGCCCAGCCGCCAGTTTGAGATCATGGCGTAGAACACCGACTCCTTGCGCTGGGCGGCCTGGATGTCGGTCATCAGCGTCGAGAGCCGGCCCTTTCCGTTGTCGCGCGCGGCGATGACGGACTGGTTGTAGGCGCGGATGTTCGACGGGCCGACCGGGGCCGGAGGGGGTGGCGGAGCCGGCGCGCGCCGGGCGGCCGCGCCCTTCCCCCCGCCCTTGGCGGCGGTCTGGACTGGGGCCGGGGCGGAGCCGGGCGGACCCACCTCGGCGGCGCGGACGTAGCCGGTCTGGCCGCCCACCTCGACTTCCCACCAGCCGCCGTCGGCGGCGCCGGCCTTGGCCTGCAGCGCGCTGCCCACCGGCAGGCTCTTGACCGGGGCGGCCGAGGCCACCGGGGCCGAGCGGACCACCGCGGCCCTGATGGTCACCAGGGCGGGCGGCGCGGCGGCCGGAGGGGCCTGCTGGGCCTGGCCCTGGGCCGGCGCGGCGCCCGCCTTGGGCATGGAGAGCTTGGTCACCGAGGCCGCGGTGGCATAGGCCGGCGTCTGATTGCCGAGAACCTCGGCCTCCGAAGATCCGTCGGTCATGGCGCGGCCCTGGGTGAAGGTCTTCGCCATGCCCGCGTGCTGTTCGACCACGCCCCCGGTGAGGTCGATGTCCTTCTTGAGCGCGCTGGTCAGCTCGGTCCGCTCGCGCTTGATCGCCTTGCGGTCCTTGTCGTTGCTGGCGCCGGCCAGGCGGGTGTTGATGTCGTTGAGCTGGGCCGAGCGGCACTCCACCAGTGCGGCGCCGTTGTCGGCGATCGAGCGGCTGACCGCGAGCTGGCGTCCGGCGTCCTGGTCGATGTTGAACGAGGCCTTCTTCAGGTCGCCGCCGGCCTCCTGCTCCTTGAGCTTGGCGTAGGCGTCGGCCGTCGCGACGATGGCCACCAGCACGGCCAGCGCGGCATAGGCCTTCATGTTGTCGCCGCCGCTGCCGCCGAAGCCGCCGTAGCCGCTGACGCCCGGCACATTCAGGCCCATGGCGCCGCTCAGCATGTCCTGGCCGAACATCAGCGAGGCGGTCGGGGCCGCCGCCGGCGCGCCGCCGGCCTGGGCCTGCTGCTGGGCGGCGCTCTGCATCGCCATGCCACCGACCGCGCCCATCAGGCTGCTCATGCCGCCGAACCCACCGCCGCCGAACCCGCTGCCGCCCCGGCCCATCGGGATGCCGCCGCTCATGACGGCCTTGCCCAGCACCATCGCGCCCGACTTGAGCCCCTCGCCGATGGCGGCGCTCATCTTGGATTTCTTGAGGTCGGCGTATTCCTTGTCGAGCTTCTGCAAGGGCTCGCGCTGGGGCGCGCAGGCGTTGAGGATCGCGTCCTTGCCGCCCTTGCCCTGGGCCATCACCGGCTGGACCGTCAGGCTGAGCAGCGCGACCGCGCTGACCGCCATCCGCAGCCGTGAGTTGCGAAGCGTATTCATCTGTAGTCCCCCCGTAATCCCTAGCTCACGGCCCCCAGCCGCTCGAGTTCGCCGCGGGCCTCCTGATCGCCGGCCGCCAGCGCCTTGCGGTAGTAGTCGATCGCCTTCTTCCGGTCGGCGCGCACGCCCTGGCCGGTTTCGTACATGATGCCCAGGTTGCGCATGGCGAGCGCGCTGCCGCGGTCCGCCGCGGCCTGGAACAGCCGCACGGCCTCGGCCGGATTGGCCCGCACGCCCGCGCCACGCACGGTCATGCTGCCTAGGCCAAGATAGCCGCGGGCGTCACCGGCGTTTGCGGCCAAACGGTAGTATTCTGCGGCGCGCGCGTAGTCCTGCGGTAGGCCACTACCGTTTTCCAGCATGACGGCCAGGCTGGACATGCCCTCGCTGTTCCCGGCCTCGGCGGCGCGCTGGTACCAGGTTGCGGCCTGGACCTCGTCCTTGGCCACCGCCTCGCCGTCCTCGTAGGCGTAGCCCAGGCGGACCATGGCGTCGGTGTCGCCGGCCACTGCGGCGCGCTGGTAGAGGTTGAAGGCGCGGCGGCCGTCCCTGGCCACTCCCTGGCCGCGCTCGTACAGCTCGGCGAGCTGAGCGATCGACGGGCCGTCGCCGGCGTCCACGGCTTTCTGCAGCCAGCCGGCCGCCTGGCGGGGATCCTGGCCGACGCCGCGGCCGCGCAGATACGCCTCGGCCAGCATGCCCATGGCGTTGGCCGAGCCGCGGTCGGCGGCCTTCTGGATCCAGTCGAAGCCGGCCTTTTCGTCCTTGGCCGTGCCGAAGCCGTTCAGGCGGCAGAGTCCCCAGTTGACCATGCCGCCGGAGTGGCCGGCGTCGGCCGAGGCCTTGAACCACTTGGCCGCCGCCTCAGCGCTCTTGGGCGCGCCCTTACCGGTGAGCGACATGACGCCAAGGTTGTACATGGCCGCGCCGTTGCCCTGTTGGGCGGCGGTGGTCCAGTCGCGCGCGGCGGCGGCGAAATCGCCGCGGGCGAAGGCGTCGCGGGCGCTGATCACCAGGTCCTGGCCGGGCTGGGCGGAGCGTGAGGCCACCTGGAACGAGCCGGCCGGCAGCTTCTCCAGCGCCCGGATGCGGTTGGAGGCCAGCTTGCGGAACGAACCGGTGATCTCGCCGCGGTCCTGGGCCTCCATATAGGCCTTGAAGTCGGCCGGATCGTCGGAGTCCTTGACCGTGTTCCAGAAGACCTGGTCCTTCTCCCACTTGATCTTGGTGAGATCGGCGGTGGGGGCGGCGGACGCCTGCTTCACCGGGCCGTTGAGGTCGAAGCTCCAGTGGACGTTGGGCCAGATGCCCTGCAGGTCCGGAGTCTGCTCGCCCTCGGTCATCCGTTCGACCTCGGCCTGCACATAGCTGGGCAGTTCGCCGACGGTTATGCCGGGGCGGGTCATGCCCTGGGTGAGGGCGATGGCGAAGGGGCTGTTGGCCGCGCCCGCGGCGCCGTCCTGGGCCACCTGGCCGGGGCCGGCGGCCATCAGGGTCACCACCGCGACGCTGGTCGGGCCGGATTCCCGGGCGAGGCCGCGGGAATTGCCGCCGATGCTGCGGGTGGCGGTCGGGTTGTTGCGGCAGGCGTCCAGGATGATCAGGCGGACGGCCTTGGCGCCGACCATCGCCTGGCCCAGGCGAGCGGATTCCACGGCCGAGCCCGTGAGGGCGGACTTGTTGGTGCTGACGGCGTCCTTGGGCAGCAGGTAGTTCACGCCGTCGATCATCGCGCCGTGGCCGGCGTAGTAGATCACCGCGGCTTCGGAGCCCTTGGCCGCCTCTTCGAAGTCGCCCAGGCCCTCGATGAGCTGGGCGCGGTTGGGGTCGGTCAGCACCTTCACCTGGAAACCAAGTTTCTGCAGGGTCGCCTGCACCAGGCGGGCGTCTTTGGCCGGGTTCGCCAGGCTGGGAACCTTGTCGTATTTGGAGACGCCGACAATCAGGGCCACGCGCTGGGCGGCCCAGGCGCCATTGGCGACGGCGACGTTGATGACGACGGCCGCGAAGACCGCCTTCCAGCGCGTCTTCGGCCCACGGCCAGCCCCGGGCGGCGACCACGCCTTACCCATCACTTCGCCCCTCCAACCCAAGCTTCACCAGAATAACTCAAAAATCCCAAACAGCAGCGCTTTGCGAGACGCAACCCGCCGAATTTGCGACGTATTCCCTCTATTCGTTCGGCGGGACCGCTTGGAGGCGCCGCGGGAGCGCCGGCGGCCGGCTTTGCGGCTCCCCCCAGCGTGCTGCGAGAACCACGCGGCCCAAACCGGCTGTCGCGCGTCTCCGGCTTGAGCGATGCTTACGCATGATCGTTCGCGACCTCGACCAGCTGTGCTCCATCTACCAGGCGCCTCTCGCGCCGGCCTCGGTTGTGAAGGAAGTGGCCTGGATCACCCCTGCGTACCGGGCCCTGATCGAGGCTTCTCCATTCGTGGCCCTGGCGACGAGCGGGCCGGAAGGCCTCGACTGCAGCCCCCGGGGGGACGGCCCCGGCTTCGTCTGAGTGGCTGACCCCAAGACCCTCATCATGCCGGACCGTCGAGGGAACAATCGTATCGACAGCCTGCGCAACATCGTCCGCGACCCGCGCGTGGCGCTGCTGTTCCTCATCCCCGGCTCGGGGACGACATTTCGCGTGAACGGCCGGGCGGTGATCTCGGCCGACCCCGAGTTGCTGGATTCGTTCGCCGTCGAGGGGTCGGCCCCCAGGACCGCGATCATCGTCAGCGTCGAGGCCGCCTACTTCCAATGCGCCCGGGCGGTGGTGCGCTCCGCGCTTTGGAATCCTGCCAGGCACGTCAAGGCCGGCGATCTGCCTACGCCCGGCGAAATGCTCGCGGCCGTCAGCGGGGGCGAAGTCGGCGGCAAGGCTTACGACGACGACTGGCCGTCACGCGCGGCGAAATCGCTCTGGTAGGCGGCGCGAGGATGGGCGCCGGCGGTCTCCCTCCCCGCGGATGGGAGAGCGAGACCTGGTTCCGTTACCGCTTGGCCTCGGGGTACTGGACCCGGGGCTTCAGGTTCTCGATCACCGCCCGGGCGTCGAAGGCCTTCACATCGTCGGTGGGCTTGGCGCCCTTCTGCATGACGATCTCGGCCGAGGCTTCGAACCGCTCGACCGTGCGCACGTCCACACGGTCGGCCCAGAAGGGGTCGCCCCAGAAGGGATCCCAGCCGCGCCAGCCGAAGCCGCGGCCATAGTAACGCCACGACGGACGCCAGAAGCCGTATGACCCGTACCAGGGCCGATAGAACGGATCCGGCTCGACATAGGACTGGGTCTTCCTGTCGGTGTCGCGGTCGACCACGGCGAACCAGTCGTAGCCGCTCTCGACCGTCAGCTCGGCGGCCCGGAAGAGCAGGTAGCCCTCCACGGTCTCGCGGCTGGTGAGCGAATTGCCCATGAAGTTGACGCGATACCGGTTGGGCTCGAGGCGAACCTCGGAATAGCCGCCCGCCGTGGACTGCCCCTTTACGTTGGGCTGGTAGGGCGTAGGTGTCGCGCAGGCGGCGAGGCCGGCCGAGAGAACCAGTGCGACTGCGAAAGCGGCTGATTTCTTTGACATTTGCTTATCTCGAACTCGGACGTCCCCATCCGCAGGGATGTATGTTCCACAACACTTCGCCGCAATTGTGGTTGCGGCGTTTCGGTTCTCAGGCCTGGGTGACCGCCAGGACGTAAATCAACCGGCCGAGCGACCCGAACAGCAGGACCGCCACGGCCAGGGCCTGGATCAGGAAGCCGGCTTCGCGCTTCTTCGGGTCGGCCACGTAGCCCAACTGGTAGACGATCCGCCCCACGATCCAGACCAGTCCGATGGCCGCGGCCCAAAGGTCGCTCCAGTAGATCGCGAACAGCCACAATGGGACCAGGAACAGCGGCAGCCATTCCAGGGTGTTGTAGTGGGCGCGGATGGTGCGCTCCAGGACCGGGTCGCCGGTCATGGCGGGGGCGTCGATCCCGCACTTCCTGCGCGCCCGCGCCACCTGCAGGCTCATCCAGAAATAGGTCAGCAGGGCCAGGAGCGTGACGATGGCGACAAGGGCGTGGGACTGCATCCAGGGGGTTCCTCGACAGCGGCGAACAAGCGCCGCCGTTCCGAAGACCTTGGCGCCTTATGGCGGCCGGGGGAACCGATACGATCGGCCCGCGCGTTCTAGGGGGTGTCAGGCCCTCCGGGAGCACCGCCCATGGACGTCGACTCCACAGCCATCCAGGCGATCGACTACGATGCGGACCACGAGAAGCTGTTCGTCCGCTTCATGAGCGGCGAACGCTACCTCTACGTCGGCGTGCCCGGCGAGGTGTGCCGCTCGTTCCTGGACGCGGACTCCAAAGGTCGGTTCTTCCAGGCAGAGATCCGCGACCAGTACCCCTACAACCGCCTGGAGGGCTGAGCGCGAGAGTTGGCGGGCCGCCGCCGGGACGCCCCGGCCGACGGCTTTCCGAAGGCGCTATCCGCGCTTGTCCCGCTTCGCCGCCACGCGCAGGCGCAGCGCGTTGAGCTTGATGAAGCCCGCCGCGTCGCGGTGGTCGTAGGCGACCTTGCCTTCCTCGAAGGTGACCAGTTCCTGGTCGTACAGCGAGTAGGGACTGTTGCGGCCGATGATGGTGACATTGCCCTTGTAGAGCTTCACCCGGACTTGTCCGGTCACCTTCTCCTGGCTGAAATCGATCGCCGCCTGCAGCATCTCGCGCTCGGGGGCGAACCAGAAGCCGTTGTAGATGAGCGACGCGTACTTCGGCATCAGCTCGTCCTTCAGGTGCATGGCGCCCCGGTCCAGGGTGATGGACTCGATGCCGCGGTGGGCGGCCAGCAGGATCGTGCCGCCGGGGGTCTCGTAGACGCCGCGCGACTTCATCCCGACGTAGCGGTTCTCGACCAGGTCCAGGCGGCCGACGCCGTTGTCGTGGCCCAGCTGGTTCAGCTTGGTCAGCAGCGCAGCCGGGGACATGGCCACGCCGTCGATGGCGACGGGGTCGCCCCGCTCGAAGTCCATCGTGAAGACGGTGGGCTTGTCCGGCGCGGCCTCGGGCGAGAGCGTGCGCATGTGGACGAACTCGGGGGCCTCGACGTCCGGGTCCTCCAGGACCTTCCCCTCCGAGGAGGAATGCAGCAGGTTGGCGTCGACGCTGAAGGGCGCCTCGCCGCGCTTGTCCTTGGTGATCGGAATCTGGTGCTTCTCGGCGAAGTCCAGCAGGGCCTCGCGGCTCTTGAAATCCCACTCGCGCCAGGGCGCCACGACCTGGATGTCGGGCTCGAGCGCGTAATAGGCGATCTCGAAGCGGACCTGGTCGTTGCCCTTGCCGGTGGCCCCGTGAGCCACCGCGTCGGCGCCGATCTTCCGGGCGATCTCGATCTGCTTCTTGGCGATCAGCGGCCGCGCGATGGAGGTGCCCAGCAGGTACTGGCCCTCATAGACCGTATTGGCGCGGAACATCGGGAAGACGTAGTCGCGCACGAACTCCTCCCGCACGTCCTCGACGAAGGCGTTCTCCGGCTTCACGCCCAGGGTGATGGCCTTGGCGCGGGCGGGCTCGACCTCCTCGCCCTGGCCCAGGTCGGCCGTGAAGGTCGCCACCTCGGCGCCCAGCTCGGTCTGCAGCCACTTGACGATGGTGGAGCTGTCGAGCCCGCCGGAGTAGGCGAGGACGACCTTCTTGATGTCGGCCATTGCGGGAGGAGCTTTCGTAGCGAGAAACGGAAAAGTCGCGCGCCTTTAAGGGCACGTGGCCGCAGGGTTCAAGGGGTAACGACGCCCTCGTCCTCCAGCGTGCGCAGACTGCCTCGTAGCCATGTCAGGCAGACGACGGCGAACAGGCCCGCCAGCAGGGTGCGCATCAGGAACAGGATCACCGCGGACTGGGCGTCGTAGACCGCCATGCGCGACAGGGCCGACAGCGCCAGGCCGAGCACCAGGGGGACGCCGAACATCACGCCCAGCGCCACGTTTCGGGCCAGCCGCCAGGTCGGCTTGCCGTCCTTGCCCCACTGCATCGGCATCTTCGCGTCCGCCGGCACGCGCTTCAGCGCCCCGCGGCTGGTGGAGGCGATCAGGGCCATGGCCAGGATCCACAGGCCATCGGCCAGATAGTGCAGGACGGTGAGCATCTAGACGGTGACCTGGGTTCCCATCTCGACCACGCGGCCCGGCGGGATCTTGTAGAAGTCGGTGGGGTTGGCGGCGTTCTTCATCAGGAAGATGAACAACTTATCTTGCCAAAGGGGCATGCCCGACTGGGCGGACGGCACAACCGAGCGGCGGCCGAGGAAGAACGACGTCGCCATGATGTCGAACTTCAGCCCCTGCTTGCGGCACAGGCCCAGCGCCTTGGGGATGTTCGGGCTCTCCATGAAGCCGTAGCCGATGATCACCTTCTTGAAGTCGTCGTTCACCGGCTCGATCCGTACGCGGCTGTCGTCGCTCACCCTGGGGGTCTCGGCGGTGGAGACCGAGAGGATGATGTTCTTCTCGTGCAGCACCTTGTTGTGCTTGAGGTTGTGCATCAGGGCGACGGGGGCGGTGTCCGGATCGCTGGTCAGGAAGATCGCCGTGCCGGGCGCTCGGTAGGGCGCGCGGGCCTTCAGGATGTCGGCCAGTTCGGTCAGGCTGACGGAGTCGCGCCGGGTCTTGTCGGTGAGGATCTGGGCGCCCCGGTTCCAGGTCCACATCACCACGATCAGGCAGGCGCCCATGGCGAGCGGCAGCCAGGCGCCGTGGAAGAACTTCAGCAGGTTCGAGGTGATGAACACGACGTCCAGCGCCCCGAAGATCATCGAGGCCGCCGCCGCCTGCCAGACCGGCCGCTTCCACATGTAGCGGACGATGTAGAAGAACAGCAGCGTGTCCACGAACATCGATCCGGTCACCGCGATGCCGTAGGCGGACGCCAGGTTGGACGAGTTCTGGAACATGGCGATCAGCACCAGGACGCCGATCAGCAGGAAGGTGTTCACCTGGGGCACATAGATCTGCCCGGCCTGGGTCTCGGACGTCCGGCGGATGTCGATGCGCGGGAACAGGCCCAGCGACACCGCCTGTTGGGTCATGGAGAAGGCGCCGGTGATCACGGCCTGACTGGCGATGATGGCGGCCGCCGTGGCGAGCCCCAGCACGGGCCAGTAGGCGACCTCCGGGATCATCCGGAAGAACGGGTTGATCCGCGCGGTCGGGTCAGAGAGCACCAGGGCGCCCTGGCCGAAGTAGTTCAGCAACAGGCAGGGCAGGCAGAGTATCAGCCACGCGGCTTGGATCGGCTTCTTCCCGAAGTGGCCCATGTCGGCGTACAGCGCCTCGGCTCCGGTGACGGCCAGGAACACACTGCCCAGGATCACGAAACCCAGAAAACCGTTGTCGATCAGAAAGATGACTCCGAAGTGAGGCGACAGCGCCCGCAGGATCGAAAGGTCGTCGGCGATGTGGAACACCCCCAGGCCCGCCAGCGTCAGGAACCAGAGCGCCGTGATGGGTCCGAAGAACTTCGCCACCATGGCCGTACCGCGCGACTGCACCAGGAACAGCCCGACCAGGATGCCGGCGGAGATCGCCTGCACCATCCCCTGGTCCAGCCTCGGGCCGACGCCGGGCGCGAGCTTCAGGCCCTCCACCGCGCCCATCACCGAGACGGCCGGCGTGATGATCCCGTCGCCGTAGAACAGCGCCGCGCCCACCACGCCCAGGAAGAAGATGATCCGCGAGCGCCCGCCCGGACTGACCCGCTGGGCCAGGGCCATGAGCGCGAGCGTCCCGCCCTCGCCCTTGTTGTCGGCCCGCATCAGGAAGACGACGTATTTGATGGTGACGATGAGGATCAGCGCCCAGGTGATCAGCGAGACCACGCCCAGCACCGCCATCTCCCCGCCGCCGCCGCCGCGCGAATGGCCCAGGGCCTCGCGCATGGCGTAGAGCGGGCTGGTCCCGATGTCGCCGAACACCACGCCGATGGACCCGAGCGCGAGCGCCCAGAATCCTTCCTTGGGAGGGGAATGCGACGGGTCTTCGGACGCCTTTTGAGCGTCGACGGCCTGATCAGCCATCCATTATCTCCGGGAGACCTGAACAAGGCTCCCATAGGCGGCCCGATGCCGTCGCGGCGGGCGCGAATACACCCAATCCTTACAGCGTTCAATCGCAGCCCGCCGGTCGGAGATGTCGCAGCGCCGCTTGTACCTTGAACGGTTCACCCGTGCCCCTAGTTTCGCAGGTGTCGACTCGCGGGGCGCGGAATGGATCGAAAACTGGCGCTGGTGACCGGGGCTTCGGCGGGGATCGGGGCGGCCTTTGCCCGCATCCTGGCCAGCCACGGCTATGACCTCGCCCTGACGGCGCGCCGGATCGAGCGGCTGGACGCCCTGGCCGAGGAAATCCGCCTCCGCTACGGGGTCGAGACCCTGACCGTGGCGGCCGACCTCACCGAGCCTGAGGCGCCGGGCGATATCCTGGACCACCTGACCGCCCACGGCCGCACGGTGGACTGCCTGGTCAACAACGCCGGCTACGGCCTGCCGGGTGGCTATGGCGACACCCTGTGGAAGGAGCAGGCGGCCTTCATCCAGGTGATGACCACCGCCCCCTGCGAACTGGCGCACCGGGTGTTGGGCGGCATGCAGCAGCGGATGTTCGGGCGGATCGTGAACGTGGCCTCGCTGGCCGGGCTGGTCCCGGCCGCGGCAGGTCATACGCTCTATGCGGCGTCCAAGGCGTTTATGGTGCGGTTCTCGCAGAGCCTGCACCTGGAGGTCGCCGCCGACGGGGTGCATGTCTCGGCGCTCTGCCCGGGGTTCACCTATTCCGAGTTCCATGACGTGAACGGCACGCGCGAACTGGCCAGCTCGTCCACGCCGGCCTGGCTGTGGATGGGCGCCGACGAGGTGGCGGCCGCAGGCTACGAGGCCATGGAGGCCAACCGCGCCGTCTGCGTGCCCGGCGCACCCAATAAAGCCATCGCGGCCTTCGCCAAGGCGATCCCCGACGACTGGGCCCTGGCGCTGATGGCGTCGCAGGGCGCGAGGTTCAGGAAACTCTGAGTTTCAGTGCCCGTATGGGTTCGCCACACCGGGGCGGATGAAGCCTGTCGTGCTCTCGGCGAAGCCGGCCAGTATGAACTGGATCGCGAGCGCGCAGAGGATCAGCCCCAGGACGCGGACCACGATGGTCAGGCCGATGCGGCCCAGGAGCTTGGTGATGATCGGGGTCGCCAGGAACGACAGCAGGGTGGCCAGCGCCACCGCGCCGATCACCCCCACCCCGACGAACGCGCCCTGCAGCCCGAACTGCCGCGCCTGGCTGGCGTAGATCACCACGCTGGAGATCGCTCCCGGCCCGATCAGCAGCGGCATGGCGAACGGCACGATCATCCGCTCGAAGCGCTTGCGAACATAGGCCCGGCCCGAGGCCACCGGCGCTTCCGCCGCCTCGGCGTAGGTGGCGGTGAAATCGTCGCGGGCCATCTCCAGGCCCAGCAGGAAGAGGATGATGCCGCCCGCGATCCGGAACGCCGGCAGCGAGATGCCGAAGAATTCCAGCAGGCTCAGGCCCGTGAAGTAGAAGAAGGTCAGGAAACCCAGGACGAACAGCGAGATGTAGAGCGCGATCCAGGCGCGATCGCGCGATTTCGCGCCAGCGGTCGCCGCCGCGAACAGCGGGACGTTCCCGACCGGGTCGAGGAGCGCGAACAGCGCGACGAAGAAGTTGACCGCGAACTCAGCCTGGCCCATGTCAGGGTCTTAGCCCAAATCGATGACGGCGGAACACCCCGCCCCCAACCGGAGCCATGCCATGGCCGCCGCCGACACGCTCGCGCAACCCGCCGTCAAAGCCGATCCTCGCCTGATCATCCCGTTGGATCTGCCGTCGGTGGACGCGGCGCGGGCCATGGTGGAGGCGCTGGGCGACGCCGTCAGCTTCTACAAGGTGGGCCTGGAGCTGTTTGCCGGGGGCGAAGGCATGACCCTTGCCCGCGAACTTAAGGCGGCCGGCAAGCAGGTGTTCCTGGACTGGAAACTGCACGACATCGGCACGACCGTGCAGCGCGCCGCCGCGGTGCTGGCCGGCTCGGGTTGCGATTTTCTCACCGTCCACGGCGAGCCCCAGGTCATGGCCTCGGCGGTGCGCGGCAGGGGCGCCTCGAACCTCAAGATCCTGGCGGTGACGGTGCTGACCAGCCTGACGGACGAGGACCTGATCGAGACGGGCTACCATGAGACCGCCCGCGCCCTGGTCGAACGGCGCATCCACCAGGCCATCGCCGCTGGCTGCGACGGCGTGATCGCCAGCCCGCACGAAGCGGCCCTGGCCCGCTCGCTGGGCGGCAAGGACTTCCTGGTGGTGACGCCGGGCGTCCGCCCCGACTGGTCGGCCAAGAACGACCAGGCCCGCGCCGCCACCCCCTCCGACGCCCTCAAGGCCGGAGCCAGCCATATCGTCTGCGGACGGCCCATCACCGCGGCGAACGACCCGCAGACCGCTGCGCGCCGGGTGGCGGCCGAGATGGCCGGGGTTTAGGCCCTAGAAATCCACCGCGATGCCCTTGCGCTCCCAGTCGCCGAAGCGCGTGGGCTCCGGGCCCTTGGGGCCGCCGTCTTCGGGCGGACGCGCGGCGGCTGCCGCCTCGGCGGCGTGGCGCTGGGCGGCCTCTTCCAGGGCGCGGAGCGCGGCGGGGGAGAGGTCCTTGCCGGGGGCGGCGTTGGGGGGGAGATCGGCCATGTCCCTGATCTAATCCCTTGCGCCGCCGCGCCCAAGAGGGCACGCCGCGCGCCGTGAGCTCCACCGACCCCGAAAACAACGACATCCGCGGCCTGCCGGCCCGCGCCGCCGCCCTCGACCTGCTGACCGCTGCCCTGTCGCGGCGGGCCGGGTTGGACGAGGGCCTCAACCATCCCGCCCTCGCGGCCCTGCCGGCCCGCGACCGGGCCTTCGCCCGCGCCCTGGTGATGGCGACCCTGCGGTGGCTCGGGCCCATCGACACGGCGCTGCAGGCGCGGCTGAAGAAGCCGCCGCCGGAGAACATCGTCCACGTCCTGCGCCTGGGCGCGGCCCAGCTCCTGGTGCTGAAGACACCGGCCCACGCGGCGGTGGGCGCCACCGTCGACCTGGCCGCGGCCCAGAAGGGCGGGCTGCCGTTCAAGGGCCTGGTCAACGCCGTGCTTCGCGGCCTGGACCGCGAGCCGCCCGAACTGAACGATCCCTCGCTGATGGCCCCCACCTGGCTACAGGCGCGCTGGCGCTCGGCCTATGGCGAGGCCGACGCGGTCGCCATCGCCGCCCAGATCGGCATGGAGCCGGCCACCGACCTGACCGTGCAGGGCGATGTCGGCGATCTCGCCGCCGAATTGGAGGCCCAGGCCCTGCCGGGCGGCAGCCTGCGCGTGGGGCTGAAGGGCGAGGTCTCGGCCTGGCCGGGCTTCAGCGACGGCCGCTGGTGGGTGCAGGACGCCTCGGCCGCGGTCCCCGCGCGCCTGCTGGACGCCCAGCCTGGCCAGACGGCCCTCGACATGTGCGCCGCGCCGGGCGGCAAGACCCTGCAGCTCGCCGCGGCCGGCGCCAAGGTCACCGCGCTCGACCGCTCGGCCGGACGTATCAAGCGGGTGTCGGAGAACCTGGCCCGCACCGGACTGGGCGCCGAGATGGTTGTGGCCGACGCGGCGGAGTGGAAGGATGGCCGCACCTTCGACGCCGTGCTGCTGGACGCGCCCTGCTCGGCCACCGGCACCTTCCGCCGCCACCCCGATGTGCTGTGGGTGGCCAGCCCGGCGGACATCCCCAAGCTGGCCGCCGTTCAGTCGAAGCTGCTGGACAGCGCGGCCCGGCGAACGAAGCCCGGCGGACGGCTAGTCTACTGCGTCTGCTCGCTGGAATGGGAGGAGGGGGAGAACCAGGTCACCGCCTTCCTCGCCCGCCACAGGGACTTCGCCCTGGAACCCGTGCAACCCGGCGAGGGCGGGGCGCCCGAGGCCAGCCTCAAACCAGACGGGACGCTGCGCATCCTGCCGCACCACCGCGAAGGGGGGACGGACGGGTTCTACGTCGCCCGCATGAGGAAAGCGGCCTCATAGGTTCGGCGCTCTCCGATACCCGAGATTGGCAGCAGGGGCCGCATCAGGTTAAGCGGAACCATGGCTCAGCGGACCATCATCGCCCCCTCGATCCTCGCGTCGGACTTCGCCCGCCTGGGCGAGGAGGTCGCCGCGATCGAGGCGGCCGGCGCGGACTGGGTCCACGTGGACGTCATGGACGGCCATTTCGTGCCCAACATCACCATCGGGCCCGACGTGGTGAAGGCGCTCAGGCCCCACGCCAAGATCCCGTTCGACTGTCACCTGATGATCAGCCCGGCCGACCCCTACCTGGAGGCGTTCGTGAACGCCGGGGCGGACTACGTCAGCGTCCATCCGGAGGCGGGGCCGCACCTGAACCGCACGCTGAAGCAGATCCGCAAACTGGGGGCCAAAGCAGGCGTGGTGTTCAACCCCTCGACCGACCCATCGGTGATCCAATGGATGATGGACGAGGTGGACCTGATCCTCGTCATGTCGATCAATCCCGGCTTCGGCGGCCAGACCTTCATGCATTCCCAGCTTCGCAAGATCGAGGCGCTGCGGAAGATGATCGACGCCGAGGGCCGCGACATCCCCCTTGAGGTCGACGGCGGTGTCACGCCCGAGACCGCACCCCTGTGCATCGCCGCCGGGGCCACCGCCCTGGTGGCCGGAACCGCCGTCTTCCGCGGCGGGGCGGAGCGTTACGCCGCCAATATTGCCGCCCTCCGGGGCTGAGCGCCGCCGTTGGCCGGGCTCCGCGCGCCACGCCTCCCGGGACGCCACCTCGCCCGCGCGCTCATCGTGGGCGCCGGCCGTATCCTGGCGGAGGAGTGGCGCGGCGCCGGGCCCTACCGCTGGCTGACCGCCAGGCCGCGACCCATGGGGTTCGGCCTTCAGCCCAAGGACTTCCGCCCGGCGGACCCCGAGCTCGGCCGAGCGATCCTGGCGGGCGCCTTCGTCCTGGAGGGCGCGACGCTGGTGACGGGCGTGCGCGGCGACCCATGGGACCGGCCCAGCCCCACGCGCGCCTTCGCGGAAGCCCTGCACCGCTTCGACTGGCTGCCCGGCCTGATCGCCGCCGGCCCGGAAGGCGCCGCCGAGGCGCTTCGCCTGGTGCTGGAGTGGCGCCGCCTGTTCGGCAAGTGGAACGCGTTCGCCTGGGCGCCGGAAATCATGGCGCGCCGGGTGTTCAACCTGGCCTGCGCCGGCCCGCTGCTGGCGGCTCGCGCCTCCGAGGCCGAGACGGCCAAGATCGCCGGCGACCTGGCGCGCCAGGCCCGCGACCTGCTCGGGCCCGGCAGCGTGGCGACCGCGGCCGAACGGGCCGCCTGCGCGGCGGTGGCGGGCGTCGCGCTGCGCGGGCCGGCGGGCAAGCGGTTGCTGGACCGGGCCCTGGGCCGGCTGGGCCGCGCGCTCGCGGTGACGGTGGGGCCCGATGGCGGCCACGCGTCGCGCCGGCCCGATCTGGCCTTGGAGCTGCTGTTCGACCTGCAAACCCTGGACGAGGCCATGGTCCAGCGGGGGCTGGCGGCGCCCGACACCGTGCAGCGGGCGATCGACCGGCTGGCCGCCACCGTGCGCTTCTTCACCTTGGACGACGGCGCGCTGGCCGATTTCCACGGCGGATCGGCCCGGACACCCGCCTATGTCGCCGCCGCGCGGGCGCAGGACGAGGCCGACGGCCGGGCCACGGCGACAGACCTCGACGGCTATCAGCGGATGGACACGCGCGGGCTCCAGGTGATCGCCGACATCGCGCCGCCGGCGGCCGGGGCCTGGGCAGAGCGGGCCTGCGACCAGCCGCTGGCGATCCAGGTGCTGGTCGGCGGTCGGCGGCTGATCGACCCGGGCGCCGGACGCGGCATCGCCGCCGCCTCCAGCGTCCAGGTCGGCGAGGGCGGTCACGGCAGGGTGCTCGATGGCTTCGCCGCCGCGGTGCTGGGCGCGCGGCTGGTCGACGCCGATGCGATCGTGGACGCTCAGCGGCACGAGGCGCCGGGCGCGGTCTGGCTGGACCTGGCGCACCACGGATGGATGAAGGCCCACGGCCTGGTGCATCAGCGGCGCCTCTACCTGGACCTCGACGCCGGGGAACTGCGCGGCGAGGACCGGTTGACCCCGACCGCCCGGGCCCAGGGGCCAGACGGCCGCCACTTCGTGCCCTATGCGGTGCGCTTTCCCCTGCACCGCGGCGTGCAGGCCCAGGTCTCGCAGGACCGCCGCAGCGTGCTGCTGCGCCCGCCGGGCGGCGGCGGGGGCTGGATCCTGCGCAACGACGCGCTCGAGATCGCGCTGGAGCCTCTGGTCGGCGGTCGCGGACTGCAGCTCGTGATGCGTGGCCAGCGGCGGGCGGATTCGGGGTCTCGGGTGCGGTGGAAGCTCGCGCCGGCCCGCCAACCGATTGACGGCCCCAAGCCGCAGGCGTAGTCCGGCGCCATTCCGCGTGACTGGCGACTGAAGGTGGGTGACCACCGGGGAGCGCGGAATCTCATCACGCCGCGCGCCTGGGCATTTTTCCTTCCAGCTTCAGAGGAGAATGCCGTGCCCGCAGCCCCCGATTTCCCCGCCGCCCCCGACAAGGTCACCGTCCGCCGCGCCCTGATCTCGGTCTCGGACAAGACCGGTCTGATCGAGGCCGCGAAACAGCTCGCCGCGCTGGGCGTGGAGCTGGTCTCCACCGGCGGCACCCGCAAGGCCATCGCCGAGGCCGGCCTGCCGGTGAAGGACGTCTCGGACCTGACCGGCTTCCCCGAGATGATGGACGGGCGGGTGAAGACGCTGCATCCCATCGTCCACGGCGGCCTGCTGGGCGTCCGTGACGCCGCGGCCCACAAGCAGGCGATGGACGAGCACGGGATCGGTGCGATCGACCTTGTCTACGTCAACCTCTACCCGTTCGAGCAGACCATGGCCTCGGGCGCGGACTACGAGACCTGCGTCGAGAACATCGACATCGGCGGCCCCGCGATGATCCGCTCGGCGGCCAAGAACCACGGCTACGTCGCCGTCTGCACCGACATCGACGACATGGTCGAGGTGCTGACCGAACTGGCGGCCGGCGGCGCGACCTCGCTCAAGCTCCGCAAGAGCCTGGCGGCCCGGGCCTATGGCCGGACCGCGGCCTATGACGCGGCGATCTCGACCTGGTTCGCGTACGCGCTGGGCGAGACGGCGCCCAAGCGCCTGTCGTTCGCCGGCGAGCTGGTGCAGACGATGCGCTACGGTGAGAACCCGCACCAGTCGGCGGCCTTCTACCGCTTTCCCGACCCGCGCACGGGCGTGGCGACCGCGAAGCAGCTCCAGGGCAAGGAGCTCAGCTACAACAACATCAACGACACCGACGCCGCCTTCGAGCTGATCGCCGAGTTTGATCCGGCCAAGGGGCCGGCCGTGGCGATCATCAAGCACGCCAACCCCTGCGGCGTGGCGACGGGCGCCTCGCTGGCCGAAGCCTACGACCGGGCGCTGGCCTGCGATCCCACCAGCGCGTTCGGCGGTATCGTCGCCCTGAACTCGAAGCTGGATGCGGCCACGGCGGCCCGGATCCTGGAGATCTTCACCGAGGTGGTGATCGCACCGGACGCCGACGAAGAGGCTGTCGCCCTGTTCGCCAAGAAGAAGAACGTGCGCCTGCTGACCACCGGCGGGTTGCCCGACCCCACGTCGGCCGGACCGGTGTTCAAGTCGGTAGCCGGCGGGTTCCTGACCCAGAGCCGCGACGTGACGCGTCTGACGCCCGATGACCTGAAGGTTGTGACCAGGCGCGCGCCCACGGAGGCGGAGGTCCGCGACATGCTGTTCGCCTTCACCATCGCCAAGCACGTGAAGTCGAACGCCATCGTCTATGCGCGCGGGGGCCAGACCCTGGGCGTCGGCGCGGGCCAGATGAACCGCAAGGACTCGGCCCGCATCGCGGCCCTGCGCGCCGCCGACTTCGGCCTGGACCTGAACGGCTCGGCCTGTGCGTCGGAGGCGTTCTTCCCGTTCCCAGACGGCCTGATCCAGGCGGCGGACGCGGGCTGCACGGCGGTGATCCAGCCCGGCGGCTCCATCGGCGACGCCAAGGTGATCGAGGCGGCCGACGAACGTGGCCTGGCGATGGTCTTCACCGGCGTGCGGGTGTTCCGGCACTAGATTCAAGGCGCGAAAGCGCAGAAGGCCAGCGTCGCCTCCTGCGCTCTCTGCGTCTTCCGCGCTTAATGACGCCTGCGGCGTCTACGCCTTGGCGCCGATGCCCAGGCGCCGCGCCGCGCCGTCGGTGCGAGGCGTGTTGAGTTCGGTGAGGACCTCGTCGAGCTGGCTCAGCTCGGCCTTCAGCGTCTCGCGGCGGCGTTCCAGCTTGCCCACCGCGCACTCCCGGCCGCGGCCGTCCTCGTCGGCGCGCAGCACGTCTTCGATGTCCGGCAGGGAGACACCGGCCTTGCGCAGGCGGGCGATCCATTCGAGCCGCTGGCGGGCGATGGGGTCGTAGTAGCGCGCGTTCAGACGGTCGCGGCGCGCCTCGACCAGCCCCTTCTCTTCGTAGAAGCGCAGCGCGCGGGCGGTCAGCCCGAACAGGCGCATGGCGCCCGACATGCCGAGCCGGGGCAGGTGGTGGATGTTCTCTCGGGTCATGCTTCGCTCCGGTGGAGTATGCAAATCCACACAAGCCGGTGAAGTTGAGCTTGTGCCGACGGGGATGACGCAGCGGGATACTCGGCGGCGAAATGGCGCTGTTTTCTCTCGCCGTTCAAATGACATCGTGCGAAGAGTTGGCTCCTCCGGGCGCCGCAGTTGTGAAATTGTAAAATGCGCTACAAGCTTTTCGTCGGGCCGAAGGTGCGGGCGCTGCGCGCCCGGAACGGCTGGCGGCTGGAGGCGTGCGCCCGAAGGCTCGGTATCTCGGTGAGCTATCTTTCACAGATCGAAGCCAACCAGCGGCCAGTGACCGACCGGGTGCTCATGGGGCTGATCGAGACCTTCGGCGTGCCGGCCGAGACCTTCGAGGCCGACAACGACCAGCGGCTGATCGCCGACCTGCGCGAGGCGGTGGCGGACAGCGGCTCGGCCGAGGCGCCGATTCCGCTCAGCGAGCTCAAACAGGTCGCCCTGCAATCGCCCGGCCTGGCCCGCCGGTTCCTGGACCTGCACCGCGCCAACCACCGGCTGGGCGAGCGCCTGAAGCTGACCGAGGAAGCCGTGTCGCTGGACGAGGCCATGTCGGCCAGTTCGCTGCTGCCCTACGAAGAGGTGCGCGACTTCTTCCATTTCAAGGACAACTACATCGACGTCCTCGACCGGGCGGCGGAGGACCTGGCCCAGGAGATCGGCCTGGACGGGCCGGCCTCGGCGGACATGCTGCTGGAGATGTACCTGCGCGAGCGGCTGGGCGTGCGGGTGCGCTATGCCCCGCTGGGGGACACCATGCGGCGCTACGACCCGGCGACGCACGAGCTCTGGCTGAACTCGGCCCAGCCGGCGGCCACGCGAGCGTTCCAGATGGCCTACCACGTGGCGGTGGCCAACCTTTCGGACATCATCGAGTCCGAGCTCGGCCAGGCGCGGTTCAAGAGCCCGGAGGCGGTCGACGTCTGTCGCGTCGGTCTGGGCAACTATGGCGCGGGCGCGCTGATGACGCCCTATCGCCGTTTCGCCGCCGCCGCGCGCGAACAGCGCCACGACGTCGAGCAGTTGGCCGCCCATTTCGGGGCCAGCCTGGAGCAGGTGTGCCACCGGCTCTCGACCCTGCAGCGGCCCGGCCAGCGCGGGGTGCCCTTCTACTTCGTGCGGCTGGACTACGCCGGCAACATCACCAAGCGCCACAGCGCCACCCGCTTCCGGTTCGCGCGCTTCGGCGGCGCCTGTCCGCTGTGGAACGTCCACGACGCGGTGGCCTCACCCGACCGTTTCCTGGTGCAGGTGGCCTCAATGCCGGACGGCGACCGCTACCTGTGCGTGGCCCGGGCGGTGGTGAAGCGGTCCGAGAGCTACCTGGCCCCCGACCGGCGCTATGTGCTGGGCTTCGGCTGCGAGATCGCCCACGCCCACGAGCTGGTCTATTCCGAGGGCCTGGACCTGAAGGGCCCGGCCGCGCCGATCGGGGTGAGCTGCCGCATCTGCGAGCGCGACGACTGCGCCCAGCGGGCCTTCCCCCCGGTGGACCGGCGGCTCAGCGTGCCGAAGCACGAGCGCCGCACGGTGCCGTTCACCCTCGGGACCTAGGCGGCGGCGAGCCGTCGGCGGCGCAGCATCGAGCCCGCGGCTCCGAAGCCCAGGATCATCAGGGCCCACGCGGCCGGTTCGGGCGCCGCCGAGACCGCGGGCGTCCCGGTGACGATGACGTTGTCGAGCAGGAGACCGCGGGCGAAGGCCGAATAGTCGGACTGGAACTGGAAGCGCAGGTTCACCGTGCCGCCGGCGAACTGGCTCAGGTCGAACTGCGTCGTGCCTTGCCGGCTGCCCGTGACGGCCGTGCGCCCTAGGTGCGACAGGTTGTTGGTCATCGGCTGGTAGAACTCGTTGGCCAATGAGCGGATGACCTTGCTCGGGTCGAAGGCGCTGGTCGTCGATGCCGCGACGTTGAAGCCGTCGTAGAACTGCTCCGACACGAGGTCGTAGTCGAACGTCAGCAGCGCGTCGGTGAAATGCGTCAGGTCCAGGGCCACCTGATAGTAGGAATAGTCGAAATTGCCGTAGACACCGCTGGTGTGCCCAACGCGTCCGCTCTCAGCCTTGAAGGATCCGCCCAGGCTCTCGCTGGCGGTCAGGCCGTCGGTGAAGGTCTGGAAGAAGATGGTCTCGGCCTGCGCCGCGGAGGACAGGGCGGCGGCGCCTGCGACGGCGGCCAGGGCGATGAGCTTACGCACGTTCGGAACTCCATGAGCATTCGTTGGAACGTGGCCAGCGTGACCGCGGCGAGCGAGCCCGTCAGGCACGGCTAGACCCATCCCACCACGCTTGCGATTGAGCGGCGGAACTCGCCCCCGGCGCGACGAACGCGCCACCGGCCTCGCCGCCCGGATCGACCGGACCGGTCACACTTGCGACGAACGCTGGCGTCCGGATCACCTGGCCGGGCTATATCTGTCCGGATGAACGCTTCTTCCTCGCGGGCGGCTGACCGGGCGACGATCCGGCAGGCCGTCTGGCTCACCGTCGCGATCTGGGGGATGGACGTCGTCTTCAACATCCTGCCCCGCGCGCTGGGGGGGACGATGAAGCCGACGACGGTCGTCAGCGTGCTGCTGATCGCCGCGACGGGGCTGGTGCTTTCGCCCGTGGTCTACCGGATGGTGACCTGGTTGCGGCGGCGCCCGGCCGCCGCACGGTATGCGAGCCTCCTGGCCGCAGCCTTCTTGGGCGGCGCGGTGACGGCCATCGTCGACCTGACCCTGGGCGGCGTCCTGCGCGGCCTGGTGGCGCCCGACGCCAAGCCCCCGACTCCGAACGACCTGCTGTTCCGCGGGGTCAGCAACCTCTTCGCCTATGCCTGGATGTTCGGTCTGGTAGGTGCGCTCTACATGATGACGCTGGCGCACCGGGCTCTCATCGAGCACGAGCGCCAACTGGCCGACGCCCGCACGGCCACCGCCCAGGCGGAGGCGGCCGCGACGGAGGCGCGCCTGGCGGCTCTTCGCTACCAGCTCAACCCGCATTTCCTGTTCAACACCCTGAACGCCGTCTCCTCCGCCGTGATCACCCGGCGGAACGACGAGGCCGAGTCCATGCTGGAGAAGCTGGCGGAGTTCCTGCGGGTGACGCTGGCCGCCGATCCGGAGGGGCTTATCCCGCTGGAGGACGAGCTGGCGACGATCCAGGCCTATCTGGAGATCGAGAGCGTGCGCTTCCGCGACCGTCTTGGCGTGGATTTCTCCTGCCCGGATGAGCTTCGCGGGGCCTTGGCCCCCAGCTTCATCCTCCAGCCCCTGATCGAGAACGCCATCAAACACGGCGTGTCGCGCGCGTCGGGGCCGGTCACCGTGCGCCTGGAGGTCGCCCGCGACGGCGACGACCTGGTGGTCCTGGTCGAGGACGACGCCGAACGGTCGGGCGAGCCGGCGAAGGGCGCCGGCGTCGGCCTGAAGAACATCCGCCAGCGCCTGGAAGTGCTGTACGGGCCCCGCGGCGTCCTGCAGACCACCGCGCGGGAGCGGGGCTTCCTCGCCCTGGTTCGGATGCCGCTGATCCGGTCCGTGAAGCCGCGGGCGGCGCGGGCGGCCTGACATGCGTGTGCTTCTGGTGGATGACGAGCCCGCCGCGCTGGAGCGGTTGCAGGCGCTGTTCGAGCAGATCGCCGGCGTCGAGGTCGCGGGAGTGGCGCGGAACGGCCGCGAAGCCCTAGAGCAGGTTCAGGCGCTCAAGCCCGACCTGGTCATGCTGGACATCCAGATGCCCGAGCGCAGCGGCCTGTCGGTGGCCGCCACCCTGCCGCTCGAGGACCGCCCGGAGATCGTCTTCGTCACCGCCTTCGAAATGTACGGGGCCGACGCCTTCGACGTGGAGGCCGCCGATTATCTGTTGAAGCCGGTGCGCTTCGACCGCCTGCGCCAGGCCGTGGAGCGGGCGCGCCGCCGCCGGACGCTGAAGGAGGCCGCAGCCCCGGCCGAGCCCGCTTCGCTCGCGCCGGAGGCCGTCTCGTTCTGGGTCCCGGGCCGCAACGGCCACGTGCGGGTTTCGTCGGCCGACCTCGACTGGATCGAAGCCGCCCGGGACTATGTACTGCTCCACACGCCGACCCGCAGCCACATACACCGCGTGACCATGACGGCGCTCGAGGACATGCTGGACCCCGAGCTGCTGACCCGCGTCCACCGCTCGGCGTTCGTGAACCTCAACCGCGTCCAGGAGGTCCAGCGTCAGGGCAAGGGCCTGGTCTCGCTGGTCCTGCGGGACGGCGTGAACGTGGCGGTGGGGCCGACCTATGTGAAGGCGGTCCTGGGCCGTCTCGGCGTGAGCGCGGGCTGACGTTCGTCGACGTTCGGGCGGCTTCCATCGCATCCGGCGTGCGGACGCCGGCCGCCGGGCGCAAGCTACCCATGCCGACGCCCATCCCGGCCGCACCCGATCCCCGCGGCCGCGGACCTGCCTCCGCCGCCACACAGGCCGGGTCTCCCCGACCGGCCTCTCCCCGCGACGCCCGCCCCGAACGGCCGTCGAACGGGCGGCGGAGGTGGAACCGGCCGGCGTCAGCCCCGGCGTTTCCGTCCGCTGGCCGCTTCGGCGGCCAGTTCGCGCAGGGCGGCGTTGGCGATGGTGAGCTTGGCGAAGGTCCAGGCGCCACCGCCAGCCTCGATTTCTTCGACCGTGCGGGTCGCCGCGCGCGCCTGGTCGGGCCGCAGCGCCACCCAGGCCGAGACCGCGTTCCTGGCGTGGGCGTCGTCCTCGCCCGCCTGCGCCCCGCCGGCGAAGGCCATGATCGCGCGGGTGAGCTGGGCCTGCTCGGCGAGCAGGTCCTCGATCAGGCGCCGCAGCGCGGTGCGTTCGAAGATGTCGCCGGCGCGGAACTCGCCCGCCGCCGCCCGCAGGCGGTCGAAGGCGAACGCGGCGCCGGTCGCGTAGTAGAGCCGCGCCACATTGGGCAGCGGCCAGCTCGAGGCCTCCGCCAGGTCCACCAGGTCGGCGGCGTTGGTCAGCGGCCCCAGCACCGCGGCCGCCTGTGCCATGGCCTGCGGCGCCCCGGCCTCGGTGAGCCGGGCGACCTGGCCATCCACCCCGGCCCGCTCGGCCTTCGACAGGATCTCGGGCAGGAGGCCGTGCAGGCTCTTGAAGCCGGGAGCGTATCGGGCGGTGAGCTCCGCGACGTTCAGGCCTTCGCGGCCCGCGCGGCGCGCCAGCCAGAACGTGGCGCCCCGCAACCCGGTGACCAGGCGGCGGAACAGCGCCATCTGGCCGCTGGCCGGGATCTTGAGATCCAGCGCCTCGACGTCGGCCCATAGCTTCTCGAAGTCGAGCGCCTGCTTGGCCGCCTCGTAGCCCGCGGTGAAGGCCACCACGTCGCAACCGGCCGAGGTCATGGTCCGCGACGGGAAACTGGGCCCGCAGCGGTTGATGATGTCGTTGGCGACGACCGTGGCGATGATCTCCGGCCGCAGCCGGTGCTGGCGGATCGCCTCCTTGTACTTCCGCAGCGGCTTGGGGAAATAGGCCTCCAGCCGGCCTTCGAAGAACGGATCGTCGGGCGCGTGGCTAGCGACGATGTCCCGCTTCAGCTCCAGCTTGCCGTAGGCCAGCAGCACCGCCAGCTCGGGCCGGTAGAGGCCGCGGCCGGCCTTCAGCCGCTCCTGGATCGTCAGCCCGTCGGGCAGGCCCTCGACCGCGCGGTCCAGGCGGCCGGCCTGCTCCAGTTCGGCCATGAACCGCGCGTGCGGCTCGAGCTCGCCCACGGTGTCCAGCTCCAGCAGCGAGAGCGCCAGGGTCTGGTCGTAGTTGTGCACCAGCACGTGGCGGGCCACGTCGTCGGTCATCGACGGCAGCAGCTTGTTGCGCTGGGCCCGCGTGAGCTTGCCCTGGCGCTCCAGGATGCCGGTGGTGATCTTGATGTTCACCTCGTGGTCGGAGGAGTCGACGCCGGCCGAATTGTCGATGGCGTCGGTCTCGACCCGGCCGCCGTGCTCGGCGAACTCGATCCGGCCCGCCTGGGTCAGGCCCAGGTTGGCGCCTTCGCCCACCACCTTGACCCGCAGGTCCGCGCCGTTGACCCGCACCGCATCGTTGGCCTTGTCGCCGGCGTCCATGTTGGACTCGGCCCTGGCCTTCACATAGGTGCCGATGCCGCCCAGGTAGAGCAGCTCGGCGGGGGCCTTCAGGATCAGGTTGATGACCTCGGCCGGGGACAGCGCCTCCGCGTCGGTCCCGAGGAACCGGCGCACCTCGGCGGTGAGCGGGATCGATTTCAGGGTGCGGGGGAAGACGCCGCCGCCCTTGCTGATCTTCTTCTTGTCGTAGTCGTCCCAGGAGGAGCGGGGCAGGGCGAACATGCGCTCGCGCTCGGCGTAGCTCTTGGCCGGGTCCGGATCGGGGTCGAGGAAGATGTGGCGGTGGTCGAAGGCCGCCTGCAGCCTGATCTGCCGCGACAGCAGCATGCCGTTGCCGAACACGTCGCCCGACATGTCGCCGCAGCCGACCACGGTGAAGGGCTCGGACTGGATGTCCTTGCCCATCTCGCGGAAGTGGCGTTTCACCGCCTCCCACGCGCCGCGGGCGGTGATGCCCATGACCTTGTGATCGTAGCCCACCGAGCCGCCGGAGGCGAACGCGTCGCCCAGCCAGAAGCCGTAGGATTCCGCCACGCCGTTGGCGATGTCGGAGAAGGTGGCGGTGCCCTTGTCGGCGGCCACGACCAGGTAAGGGTCGTCGCCGTCGTGGACCACCACCCCGTCGGGCGGAATTACCTTGCCCTTGGCGTCCAGATTGTCGGTCAGGTCTAGCAGGCCGAACAGGAAGGTCTTGTAGGCGCTGATCGCCTCGGCGCGGATGGCGTCGGGCGAGCCCTTGGGGAGCTGCTTCGGATAGAAGCCGCCCTTGGAGCCCACGGGCACGATCACCGCGTTCTTGACCTGCTGAGCCTTCACCAGTCCCAAGACCTCGGTGCGGAAGTCGTCGCGCCGGTCGCTCCACCGCAGGCCGCCGCGGGCGACCGGCCCGAAGCGCAGATGCACGCCCTCGACCTGGGTCGACCAGACGAAGATCTCGCGGAACGGCTTGGGCGCCGGCAGGTCGGCCAGCGAGCCCGAGGCCACCTTGAACGAGATGTAGGGCTTCACCGCCCCGTCGGGCGTGCGCTGGTAGAAGTTGGTGCGCTGGACCGCGCCGACCAGCAGGGCCAGGCGGCGCAGCACGCGGTCGTCGTCCAGGCTTTCGACCAGCTGCAGGGCCTCGACGATCTCGTCCATCACCGCCTTGGCCTGCGCCTGGCGGGCCTCGAGGTCGGCGGCGATCGCGGGGTCGAACTTGATGCGGAACAGGTCGAGGATCAGCCGGGTGACGCCCGGATGGTTCGACAGGGCCTGCTCCTGCACGCGTTGCGACGGGTCGAGGCCGGACTGTTGCCGGTAGCGCGCGAGCGCACGGACCAGGGCGGCGTCGCGCCACGGGATGGAGAGCTCCATCACCAGGCGGTTGAAGCCGTCGTTCTCGGTGCGGCCGGTCCACACGGCGACCACGGCGTCCTCGAAGACGTCGCGGATCTCGGCGAAGACCAGGTTGCCGCCGCGCGGGTCCTCGATCTCGAAGTCGTGGACCCAGAAGGGGTCCTGGCCCTCGGGGGAGACCTTGAAGCCGGCCTCGGCCATGGCCTTCAGGCCCATGCTCTCGAGGATCGGCAGCACGTCGGCCAGCGGCGCGGGGTCGCGCCGGCGATAGAGCTTGAACCGGAAATGCAGAGGTCCGTCGGCGGCCGTGCGATAGGCTCGCGCCCGGATCGTCTGGCCCTCGCCGAAGGCCTCGAACTCCGCCACGTCGGCCAGGGCTTCGGCGGCGTCGAAGCGGTCGCGGTAGCCTGCGGGGAAGGCGTCGCGATAGCGGGCCACCATCGGCGCCACGGCGTCCGGATCGCGGCCGCTGCCCCGCACGGCGGCGTCGAACCGGTCCTCCCAGGTGCGCGCCGCCTCGGCGATCTCGGCCTCGACCTCACGCAGGTCGGGCCGGCGATGCTGGCCCGGCGTGAAGCCGACGATGAAGTGGACCCGCGCCAGGGGCGTGTCGTTGAAGCTGGGGTAGTAGGCCGAGATCCGTCCGCCGTAGGCCTCGGCCAGGAGCTCGCCGGCCCGCTTGCGCAGATCGGAATCGTAGCGGTCGCGCGGAACGAACAGCAGGACCGAGGCGAAACGGTCGAACGGGTCGCGGCGCTCGAACAGCTTCACGCGCGGACGGTCCGACAGGTGGAGGATGCCCATGGCCATGGCCAGGAGTTCGTCCTCGCTGACCTGGAAGAGTTCGTCGCGGGGATGGTTCTCGACGATGTTCTTGAGGCGCTTCTCGTTGTAGCTGCCCGGCGCCGCCCCGGCGCGCTTCATGACGCGGGAGACCTTCTCGCGGATCAGCGGCACCACCCCGGCGGGCTGGTCGTAGGCCTCTGCGGTGAACAGGCCGACGAAACGGACCTCGCCGCTGGGTCGACCGTCCTCGCCGTAGCGCTTGATGCCCACGTAGTCCATGTAGCCGCGGCGGTGGACGCGGCTCTTGACGTTCGACTTGGCGATGGTGATCGCGGGGTCGCGGACGATGCGGTCCTTCACGGCGCTCATCAGCACGGCCGGCTCGTTGGCGCGGCGCAGAACGGTCCGTTCGGGGTCGCGCAGCACGCCCAGGCCGTCCTTGGCCTGGTAGACCGGTTCCTCGGCGGCGTACTCGCCGCTCTTCAGCCGGGGGTACTCGTAGACCCGAGCGCCCAGGAACACGAAGTGCTGGGCGTGCAGCCAGTTGAGGAACTCGACCTCGTCCGGCTGGGCCTTGCCCGAGGCCTCCAGTTCGGAAACCGACTTCGTCATCAGCGCCAGCATGGCGGGGAAGTCCTCCACCGCCGCGCGGACGTCGGCGAGGGTGGCTTTCACGCCGTCGACCAGCGCCCGCTCGCGGTCGGGGCCGATGTTCTCGAGCAGGACCTCGATCATCGACTCCCGGCGGACCCCGCCGGCGTCGCCACGCTGGCCGGTGCGGTCGCGCTGGACCTCGACGATGGGGTGGAACATGGCCCGCACCGACAGGCCCTGGTCGGAGATCTCGCCCATGACGCTGTCCACCAGGAACGGCGCGTCGTCCTGCACGATCTCCAGGCGGTCCAATTCGGCGCCGATGGCGGGGGCGATGCGGATCTGGGCCGCGCGTCCGCGGCGGCGCTCGGCGAAGCGCCAGAAGTCGGCGAGGTTCCTGGCGAGGTCGGCGGTGGACAGCTCGGGCAGTTCGTCCGGCTGCGCGTCTTCGGCGGCCTGCTTGCCGAAGGCCTTCGCGCCGGCTTGCGCAGCGTCGTCCTTGAGTTCGTTCTGGAGGGCCTTGGCCAACCCTGATCCGATGCGGGGGGCGCGGCTCATGACCGCCGCTCCTCGGCCGGAACGGCCGACTCTTTCAGAGCAAGGATTGGACCGGACGCGAGAACGGCGCCGGAGGAGAGTGTCCGGCGCCGCGTGCGTTCGTCGTGGGGGAGCGACGGAACGCTGGGTGCTCGCTGCGTCCGGGGGGTTGGGGGACGGACGCACCCGCCGGGCGACTGTGTCGTCCGACCAACATTAGATAGGGAGAGGCAGGTCACAGTTTAAGTCCTGGGTCTCAAGTTCTTGGAGCGGCGTTCGGCGGCCGGCTTGGCCGTGGATCGGGAGGCGGGCTTGGCCGGACCCGCCGGCGATGGGGGCTCGACGGGATGGTGCTTCAACTGGCCCGGGTCGCCGTCGGCGGAGAGCAGTACGGCGATCCAGCGCGTGCCGGGGAACTGGGCCAGGATCACCATCATGACCGTGGTCAGCGGCGTCGACAGGAATGCGCCGGGCAGGCCCCAGAGCACGCTCCAGAAGGCCAGGGCCAGCAACAGGACGATGGGGTCCATGTTGAGGCTGCGGCCCTGCATCCGGGGCTGGACGACGTTGCCCACGAACATCCCGATCACCTGCAGGACGCCGAACAGCACGATGGCCTGCCAGAGAGTCTCGAACTGGACCAGGGCGAAGATCGGGGGCAGCGCCACCGCGACGATGCCGCCCACCACGGGGATGTAGGAGGCGATGAAGATCAGGATCGCCCAGAACAGCGCGTTGTCGAGGCCGACCGTCACCATGGCGAGCCATGAGGCCGCGGCGATCATCAGCCCCGTGATGGTCTGGACCCAGAGGTACTGCTCGACGCCGTTCCGGATCCGCAGGAACGCCGAGACGGCTTCCTGGCGCTCCTCGCGGCTGGCGAACAGGTTGACCGCCTTGCGCTCCCAGCCGCTCCGCGAGGCGAGGATGAAGCCGAGGTAGACCAGGACGAACGCCGCCGTCGACGCGAAGCTCTGCAGGCCGCGGGCGATCTGGCCCAGGTGGCTGGCGGGGTCCAGCCGCTGGACCAGTTCGGTCAGGGTCGGAGGCACGTCGACGCCGACCATGCTGGCGACCCGGGCGATCAGGCCGTTCAGCTTGGGGGTGTAGGTGATCAGTTGGGCCGCGAAGCTGGTGGCGTTGTCGGCGATGAAGAACGCCGCCCCGCCGAAGATCAGCACCGAGAGCACGACCGCGAGCGGCACCGCGGCTCGCGCGGAGACGCCCGGCAGGCGGACCTGCAGCACGCGGGCGAAGCCGTCGATCATCACCGCCAGGAACATGGCCAGCGCCAGCGGGGTCAGGATGTCGGACAATAGGTAGAGCACCGCGCCGCCCGCGATCGTCGCCAGGATCACCAGGGCGTTTCGCGAGACCGGATCGGCGGCGGTGGCGGGCATGCGCGCTTTCGGGGGAAGCTGGGCGGCAATGTCGGCGGCACGGCGCGCGCCGTCAAATCGGGCGTGCTCTACCCCGCTTTACCGCCAATGGGGAGTGATTTTGCCCGCTTTCAGCGGATTTTCGGCAAGGACTGTCGTGAATTCGCGACGCACTCGCCGAGTCACCGTCGCGCCGCGCCGACAAGGGTGTTTGAGCCCGCCGCCGGCGGTGCTTAGTGAAGGCGGGCAGCGCAAGGAGTGAGCCATGGCCGACAACGGGGTCCTGATCGGGTTTTCGGATCATCCGGAGCAGCTTCTGCTCAACCGCGCCAATCGGCACGGGCTGGTGGCGGGCGCCACCGGCACCGGCAAGACGGTGACGCTGCAGATCCTGGCCCAGGGCCTGTCGGACGCCGGCGTGCCGGTCTTCGCCGCCGACGTGAAGGGCGACCTCTCCGGCATCGCCGCGGTGGGCGCGCCCAACGAGAAGATGCTGGCCCGCGCCCAGGGCATGAACCTGGTCCTGACCCCCGCGGCCGCCCCGACCGTCTTCTGGGACCTGTTCGGCGAGGCCGGCCACCCGATCCGCGCCACGGTCTCGGAGATGGGCCCGCTGCTGATCTCGCGGATGCTGGAGCTGAACGACGTCCAGGAAGGCGTCCTGATGGTGGTGTTCCGCGCCGCCGACGAGGAAGGCCTGCTGCTGCTGGACCTCAAGGACCTGCAGGCGGCCCTGACCTACGCCTCGCAGAACGCCAAGGACCTGTCGGCCCGCTACGGCAACATCTCGCCCACCACCATCGCCACCATCCAGCGCAACCTGCTGGTGCTGGAGACCGAGGGCGGGGCCAACATCTTCGGCGAGCCGGCGCTGGCGCTGGCCGACATCATGCGCACCGACCCGTCCGGGCGCGGCTACGTCAACATCCTGGCCGCCAACAAGCTGATCGCCAGCCCCCGCCTCTACGCAACCTTCCTGCTGTGGCTGATGAGTGAGCTGTTCGAGGAGCTGCCCGAGGTGGGCGACCCGGAGAAGCCGCGTCTGGCCTTCTTCTTCGACGAGGCGCACCTGCTATTCCGCGACGCGCCCAAGCCGCTGCTTGAGAAGGTGGAGCAGGTCGTCCGCCTGATCCGTTCCAAGGGCGTGGGCGTCTATTTCGTCACCCAGAACCCGGCCGATATTCCCGACACCGTGCTGGGCCAGCTCGGCAACCGCATCCAGCATGCGCTGCGCGCCTATACGCCCGCCGACCAGAAGGGTCTGCGCGCCGCCTCCGAGAGCTTCCGCACCAACCCGGCCTTCGACACCGCCGAGGCGATCCAGGCCCTGGGGGTCGGCGAGGCGCTGGTGTCCGTGCTGGACGAGAAGGGCGCCCCGACCGTGGTTCAGAAGACCCTGATCCGCCCCCCGGCGTCGCGGCTGGGCCCGCTGCTGCCGCCCGAACGCGCCGGCGTGATGGCCGCGAGTCCCGTGCGTGGGATCTACGACACGACGGTGGACCGCGAGTCCGCTTATGAGATGCTGCAGAAGAAGGCCGAGCCCGAGCCGGAGCCGGAACCCGCGCCTCAGCCCAAGGCCCGCGGCGGCTCGTGGGCCGGCGACGAGGCCTCCGGCCAGCCGGCGCCCAGGGCCCGCGCCTCGAACCGCCAGAGCATGGGTGAGGCCTTCGCCAAGTCGATGCTGCGCACCATAGGCAGCCAGGTCGGCCGTGAACTGATCCGCGGCGTGCTGGGGGGACTGGCGGGCGCAAGCCGTCCGACGCGGCGGCGGAGGTACTAGCGCGGGTCTTCGTGGGTCGAGGCAAGAAAAAGGGCGACCGCGGGGGCCGCCCTCCTTTGGCGATGCGAAGAGAGACTACTTCTTCTTCAGCATGTCCTTGATCTCGGCCTGGCTGGCGTTGACCGTGGCTGCGCCGCTGGCGACGGCGAGGGCGGAGGTATCCACCGCGAAGGTGTCGGCGCCCATCTTGATGGTGGCCGTCTTCTTGCCGTCGGCGCCGGTCTTTACGTCCGCGACCGAGCCGATGGTGGCGCCCGTGTTGTCCTTCACGGCCATGCCGGTCGTAACGCTGACGTCGGACCCGGAAGCGGAGGCGCTGGGCGCGCTGCTGGTGGTGGGCGCCGGTTCGGCGGCCGGTTCATCGGCGGGCGGCGTCGCGCTGGTGGCGGGCGGGGCCGAGGTGTCCGGCGGCGGCGCGGCCGTCGTGGATTGCGCCAGGGCCGGTGCGGCGCTGAGGCTCAGGACCGCGACGGCGGCGAAGGCAAGGCGTTTGTTCATAGGCTTGCATGCTCCCATATGCGCGCCCCCGCACCCGGCGACTTACAACCCGTCTCGTCGCTGAAGGTTCCGAGAATGGCCGCTGCCCCAGCGTGACAGGCGCCGCAGCAAGCGTTGTCCCGATGCACTCGGCCCTATAGGTTGGCCGCTTCCCAAATGACTATGCCTAGGGGTCGGGGCCGAACACGTATGGACCAAGTCGAAAAGCGCACCTTCACCGACGAGGAGGCGCTGAGCTTCCACCGCTATCCCACCCCCGGGAAGATCGGCATCCAGGCCACCAAGCCGATGTCGACGCAGCGTGACCTGTCGCTGGCCTATTCGCCGGGCGTGGCCGTGCCGGTGCTGGCGATCGCCAAGGATCCGGAGCTCGCCTACGAGTACACGTCGAAGGGCAACCTGGTGGCGGTGATCTCGAACGGGACCGCGATCCTGGGCCTGGGCAACCTGGGCGCGCTGGCGTCGAAGCCGGTGATGGAAGGCAAGGGCGTGCTCTTCAAGCGCTTCGCCGACGTGGACGCCATCGACGTGGAGATGGTCTGCACCGATCCCGACGAGATCATCACCGTCGTCAAGAACATCGGCGTCACCTATGGCGGCATCAACCTGGAAGACATCCGCTCACCGGACTGCTTCCGGATCGAGACCGAGCTCCAGGAGCTGCTGGACATCCCGGTCTTCCACGACGACCAGCACGGTACGGCCATCATCTGCTCGGCCGGCCTGATCAACGCCTGCGAGATCACCGGGCGCAAGCTGTCCGAGGTGAAGGTCGTGCTGAACGGCCCGGGCGCCGCCGGCATCGCCACCCTGGGTCTGATCAAGGCCCTGGGCGTGAAACATGAGAACGTCATCGCGGTCGACCGCAAGGGCGTGCTGTGGCGCGGCCGCGCCGACGACATGAACCAGTGGAAGTCCGCCCACGCCATCGACACCGACAAGCGCACCCTGGCCGAGGCCCTGGACGGCGCCGACGTGTTCATCGGGGTGTCCGCCAAGGGCGCCCTGACCCAGGACCACATCAAGATGATGGCGCCCAAGCCGATCATCTTCGCCATGGCCAACCCCGATCCCGAGATCACCCCGGAGGAGGTCTACGAGGTTCGGCCAGACGCCATCGTGGCCACGGGGCGCAGCGACTATCCGAACCAGGTGAACAACGTCCTGGCCTTCCCTTACCTGTTCCGGGGCGCCCTGGATGTGCGCGCCCGCCAGATCAACATGGAAATGAAGATCGCCACGGCGAACGCCCTGGCCATGCTGGCGCGCGAGGACGTGCCGGACGAAGTGGCCGCGGCCTACCACGGCGCCCAGCTCAAGTTCGGCCCGAAGTACATCATCCCGACGCCCTTCGACCCGCGTCTGCTGTCCTACATCCCGCCGTTCGTCGCCCAGGCGGCCATGGACAGCGGCGTGGCGCGCAAACCGATCGCCGATATGGACGCCTACCGCGCCTCGCTGGCGCAGCGGATGGATCCCACCGCGGCCTTCCTGCAAAAGCTGCAGGGCGCGGTGCTGAGCGGCCCCCAGAAGACCATCGTCTTCGCCGAGGGCGAGGAACAGTCGGTGATCCGGGCCGCCTACGCCTTCCAGACCCAAGGGCTGGGCAAGGCGATCCTGGTGGGTCGCGAGGATCTGGTTCACGAAAACATGCGCGCCGCCGGTCTCGAGCCGGCGGAGGCCAATATCGAGGTGCTGAACGCCCGGGTCTCGCACCACAACCAGGCTTCCGTGGACTATCTGTACGAACGCCTGCAGCGCGAGGGCTACCTGCGCCGCGACGTCCAGCGCCTGATCAACCAGGACCGCAACAGTTTCGGCGCGGCGCTGGTGGCGCTCGGCCACGCGGACGGCATGGTCACAGGCGTCACCCGCAACTTCGACCAGGTGCTCGAGGAGGTCCTGAACGTCATCGACCCCGCGCCCGACGGCCGGGTGATCGGGATGAGCGTCGTGATGGCCAAGGGCCACACCCTGTTCATCGCCGACACCAACGTCACCGAGATGCCGCTGGCCGAGGAACTGGTCGAGATCGGGATCGAAGCTGCGCGTGCGGTGCGCACCCTGGGCTACGAGCCGCGGGTGGCGTTCATGAGCTATTCCACCTTCGGTAATCCGATGGGCGAGCGGTCGGCGAGGGTCCGCGACGCGGTGGCCATGCTGGACGAGATCGACGGGATCGATTTCGAGTACGAGGGCGAAATGCCTCCGGAGCTGGCGTTGGATCCCGAGAGCCGCAGCGCCTATCCGTTCATGCGGCTGACCGGTCCCGCCAACGTGCTCATCATGCCGGCGATCCATTCGGCCGCTATCTCGACCCAGCTCGTCAAGTCGCTGGGCGGGGCGGAGGTGCTCGGGCCTATCCTGCTCGGCCTCTCCAAGCCGGTGCAGATCTGTCCGCTGGGCGCGTCCGTGTCCAAGATCCTGAACATGGCCACCATGTGCGCCTACGACCGCCCGCTGGTGGATCTCGCCGAGTAACGAGAAATTGGTGCGGTTCGTCGCAAACCCCTTGTCCGGCGCGCGACGAACCGGAAATGGCCTGACGGAGGCTCCGCGTTCCCTGTAGGGGCCGACGTGGAGCGTACCCTTGTCCTTGCCTCACCTGATGACCCTCGATCCGCCCTATGAGCTGGGCGACGAGGCGGCCACCTTCACGTTCGGGGGCTGGACCGAGGTCGATGACGAGGACGCGCCGAACGTCACGCTCACGATCAACGGCCGGCCCGCGCCGGTGCAAGTCTATCCTCGTCCGCAAGTGCGCAACCACTTTCCGGGGATCCAGGTTCGAGGGGTCATCGCGACAGTCGATTTCGCCGACCTGCTGGCCGGCATCGACCTCCAGCAGGCGCGGGGCGGCTTCCTGATCGAGGCCGAGCTGGGTTCGGACCACAGATCGCGGGTGTTCGAATATGCGGTGAGCCCGGGCTGGATGCGCAGGGTGTTCGGCGACGGGCCACGCGCCCGAGCGGTCCCACCGGCCCATCTCCAGATCCGCGTCGCGGGCGCTGCGGCGGGTGAATACAACCGCACGGGGGAGGCGGCGGCGAAACGCTTAGAGGCCCTGGCGGATGCGGCGGGCTTCTCCCTGGCGCGGGGGCAGAATGTGCTCGACTTCGGCTGCGGCCCCGGCCGCCTGATCTCCGCGCTCGCGCCCCGCCATCCGAGCGTGCGCTTCCACGGCGCCGACATCGACGCGGAGGCGATCGCGTGGGCGCAGGCGGCGCTGGCCGATTTCGGCGCCTTTACCGTCAACCCCCACCTGCCGCCCCTTCCCTACGCCGACGAGGTCTTCGACCTGATCTTCAGCCTGTCGACGTTCACGCACATGCCGGAAGACCATCAGTTCGCCTGGCTGGACGAACTTCGCCGGGTGCTGAAGCCGGGGGCGCTCCTGGTCACCACGATCATGAACCCCTTTGCCTACGATCTGCCCGCCAAGATCATGGAGCAGGCCGCGGACACGGGATTCGCCTACTGGGATGACGCGGCGGAGACGGAGGGCTTGCCAAGCTTCTATCGTCTCGCCTACCACACGCACGACTACGTGCGCCGGCACTGGGCGCGTGGTTTCGAGGTGCTCGCGATCGGCGGGCACGACCTCAACGACACGCAGGATTCGGTTCTTCTCCGACGCGTCTGACATCGGCCACGACCTGACGGCCGCTCTCTCCGAGCGGGTGTTCGCGCGTGCCTGGAGGCGGCCATGAGCTACAGCCTGGGCATCGATTTCGGCACGACGAACACCGTCCTCAGCCTGGCCGATGAGCGTGGTCCGGCGCGACTGGTCAGGTTCCCGGCGCCGGAGGGCGAGCTGTTCGCCTTCCGCTCGTGCCTGTCGTTCCACGCGCCGGCGGACCATCCCAGCGAGCGGGTGATCGCCGCCGGGCCATGGGCCATCGAGGCCTATGTGGAGGACCCGGCCGAGACCCGGTTCATCCAGTCGTTCAAGAGCTTCGCCGCCCAGGCCAGCTTCACCGAGACCCAGATCCTGAACCGCCGCTACCGGTTCGAGGACCTGCTCTCGACCTTCCTGCTGAAGGTGCGCGACTACGCCGGGGCCGAGTTGGGCGGCTTGCCGGAGCGGGTGATCGTGGGCCGACCGGTCCGGTTCGTCGGCGCCTCGCCTAGCGAGGAGCTGGCGCTTTCCCGCTACGAGACGGCCTTCCACCGGATGGGCGTGAAGGAGGTGCTGTACGCCTACGAGCCCGTGGGCGCCGCCTTCTTCTTCGCCCGGGACCTGGACCACGACGCCACCGTGCTGGTGGGCGACTTCGGGGGCGGCACGTCGGACTTCTCGATCATCCGCTTCGAGCGTCACGCGGGCGAAATGCGCGCGATCCCGATGGGCCGCGCCGGCGTCGGCGTGGCGGGGGACGCCTTCGACTACCGGATCATCGACAATCTGGTGTCGCCGGAGCTGGGCAAGGGGTCCAGCTACACCAGCCTGGGCAAGGTGCTGCCGGTGCCCAACCGCTACTACGCCGCCTTCGCGCGCTGGGACCAGCTGGCGCTGATGCGGGCCAGCCGCGACATGCGGGAGATCCGCAAACTGGAGCGCGACGCGGTGGAGCCGGAGAAGATCGCCCGCCTGGTCGAGACCCTGGACGAGAACTACGGCTACCGCCTCTATCGCGCCGTCTCGAAGCTGAAAGAGGCGCTATCCTCACAGGCCGCCGCGGAATTCCGGTTCGAGGCCGGCTCCATCGCCATCGTCCGCGAGGTCGAGCGCACCAGGTTCGAAGGCTGGATCGCCCCGGAGCTGGCGCAGATCGAAACCGCCGTCGACGCGGCCCTGGCCGACGCCAACTTGACGCCGGACGGAGTCGACCGGGTGTTCCTGACTGGCGGCTCATCGCTGGTGCCGGCGGTCCGCGCCATCTTCCACCGCCGCTTCGAGCCTTCGCGTATCGAGACGGGGGCCGAGCTGGAATCCATCGCGACCGGACTGGCTCTAATGGCGCGCGAGCGGGACCTGGCGCGTTGGACGACCCGTTCCGGTTGAGATCTTGTCCCCCTCCGGTTGAAATCTGGGTTTGAGCGTTGGCTTTAACACTCAGATTCTCCTGAGGTTTCACTCGACGAAATATATCGCAGGTCGCCCGAAAACGTCGGAACAGCCACGCTAACGGGCCCTTTGGCTCACCGTAATGGTGTGTCACAGCAACTGGTTGGCGGGGTCCATCGCGGCGCCCGCACGTCTTGGAGCACTCGCGTTGGCGGTGCTCACTGGCGGTTTCGCCCTTCCCGGCGCTGCGCGCGCCGATTGCGTCGAGCAGATGAGCCGGATGCCCGTCTCCGCGCCCGCGGCGGCCGCCCCTGCCTATCGGGCGAACATGATGCGCAGAGGCTTCGCCGCCGCCCCAGCGGCGCAGGCGCGAGCGCGCGCCACGAAGGCCAGGATCGCGGGCTCCGCCGTCCGCAAGGCGCGGCCTGCGCGCAAGGCGGGCGTCCATCGCGCGGCGCGAAAGCCCGTGGCCGGTTTGCGCCGGGCCGCGATGGCGCCGGCCGCGGCGCCCAGGCTGCCCCAACCCACGTCGATGCCGGCGGCGGCGCGCGACCTCGCCACGCCTCGCGCGTTCGCACTGATCGCCACGACGGTCTGCGAGACAGGGCCTCGTCCGGCCGCGGCCCCGGTGAACGCGCCCGGTGGCGAGCCGGGACTGCCGGCGGACGGTCTCTTCCCGAGGACGGATACCGAGACCGTCCTGCCGCCGATCATCGGTCCTGGCTTCCCCGGATCGGACGGACCGCCGACGGTGGTTGTGCCCGGCGGCCCGGGAACCGAGCCGCCCGTGATCGTTCCCCCCGTGATCGGGCCGCCTCCCGTCGTGGCCGTGCCAGAGCCGGGAACCTGGGCTCTCCTGATCCTGGGCTTCGGCCTCGTCGGCGCGCGCATGCGCCGCCGGCCGCGCCTGCCGGCCTAGGTCCTACTTCTTCCGCAACGTGGGGCTTTCCAGGTCCAGCTGATCTGCGGGGATGATCTCGAGGGCCGGCAGCCTGGCCTTAAGGGCGGGGGAGAAGGCCTTGGCGTCGCCGGCGACCACGACGCTGGCCTGGGCGGGGTCGAAGACGCGCTTCGCGAACGCCTGAACCTGCGCAGCGTCCACGGCCTCCACCTTGGCGGTGTAGCGGGTGACCTCGTCCAGGGGCACGCCGTAGAGGGCCAGGTTGCCCAGCACGTCGGCCAGGCCGCCGGAGGTGGCCAGGTCGCGCCCATAGCTGCCCACCAGCACCGACTTGCGGGCCTTCAGTTCGTCGGGGCTGGCCGGCGCGGCGCCCAGCCTCGTCAGCTCGGCGTTCATCAGGTCCAGCACCTCCGCCGCCGACTCGTTTTTGGTCTGGGCGCTGGCCCGGAACGAGCCGGTGGTCCGCGCGGGCGAAAGGCGGGCGCTCGCGCCGTAGGACAGGCCGCGCTTGATGCGGATCTCCTGGTTCAGGCGGGCCGAATAGCCGCCGCCCAGAACGGTCGCGGCGACGACGCCGGGATAGTAGTCCGGATCGTTGCGGGCGATGGCGGGCTTCATCACGTTGACCGAGGCCTGGCCGGTGCCGGGGATGTCGATGGCCACGGCGCGCGGCCTGCCCGTGGGCGTGATGGCGGGCGCCGCGGCCAGGGGCGCGGCGGGTTTCTTCCAGTCGCCGAACGCCGTCTCGGCCAGGGCGAAGCCCTGCTCGGCGCTGATGTCGCCGGTCAGAACCAGCACGGCGTTGTCGGGCCGGAACCAGGCGGCGTGCAGCTTGGCGAGGTCGGCGGGCTTGAGGCGCTGGAGCGACTCCGGCGTGCCCTGCGGCACATGGCCGAAGGGGGTGCCGCCGTAGATCACCGGAGCGGCGGCGAAGCCGGCCACCGAGCCGGGCTGCTGGTAGGCGACCCGCAGGCCATCCAGCGCCTGCTCGCGTTGGCGTTCCAGTTCCTCCGCGGCGAAGGCCGGGCTCTTGGCCACATCGGCCATGATCGTCAGGGCGGCCGGCAGCTTGTCGGCGATGGAGCTCAGGGTGACGGACGAGGACTCCAGGCCGCCGCCCGACGACAGCGACGCCCCAAGGCTCTCGACCTGGCTGGCGATCTGCTGCGCCGAGCGGGTCCTGGTGCCCTCGGTCAGCATCCCGGCCATCATGTTGGCCGCGCCCGCGAGCCCCTGCGGATCGGCCCAGGCGCCGGTCTTCACCGTCAGGTCGGCGGTGACCAGCGGCAGGTCGGACGAGCGGGCGACGATGACCCGCAACCCGTTGGCCAGTGTCTTCTCGGCGGGCTTCGGCAGAACGGCCTGCACCGGCTCGCCGATGCCCGGGGGCTTCGTGCGTTCGGCCTCGGGGGCCAGGGTGAAGACCGGGCCGTCGTAGGTGGCGACCTGCTTGGGCGGGGGCGGCGTGGCGGCCACGGTCTCGCCCTTCGGCCGCTCGCTCTCCGGGCGGTAGCGGATGGTCATGCGGCGGTCTTCGGCCAGGTACTTGGCGGTGACGCGCTGGATATCGGCGGCGGTCACGGCCTGCAGCCTGGCCAGCTCGGTGTTCACGGCGTTGGCGTCGCCGTCGACGGTCAGGGCGTAGCCGATGGCGCTGCCCCGGCCTTCGATGGTCTCGCGCTCGCGCAGCGCGCCGGCCAGCAGCTCGTTCTTGGCCTCCGAGAGTTCCGCGGCGGTGGGCGGGGCGTCCCGCAGGCGCTTCACCTGGGCCAGCAGGGCGGTCTCACCCTGCTGGATGGTCTTGCCGTTCGACATGATGGCGCCGACCATGAACAGGCCGGGATCCTGCGGCAGGTCGGCGCTGGAGAAGGCCTCCACCGCGATCTGCTGGTCATAGACCAGGCTGTTGTAGAGGCGCGAGGATTTGCCGCCTGAGAGGATGGCGTCCAGCACCTTCAGCGCCGGGGCGTCGGGGTCGGACGCGGCGGGCCCTTGCCACGACAGCACCACGGCCGGCAGCGGCACATTGGGGCCATAGCCGTCGAAGACGCCGGCCTGGGTGCGCGGCGGCTCCTTGACCGTCACCTTCGGCAGCGGCTGGGCGGGGTTCTTCAAGGCCCCGAAGTACTGGTCGACCCAGGCGTCCAGCTTGGCTTGGTCGAAGTTGCCCACGATGATCAGGGCCGCGTTGTCCGGCCGGTAGTAGGTGCGATGGAACGCGCGCACGTCATCGACGGTGGCGGCGTCCAGCTCCTCAATCGAACCGATGCCGGGGCGCTTGTAAGGGTGGGTCGTATAGCTGGCTTGGGGCAGGTACAGCGCCATCAGCCGGCCGTAGGGCGAGGCCAGGACCCGCTGGCGCAGCTCCTCCTTCACCACGTCGCGCTCGGACTTGAAGACCGCCTCGTCGACCACCAGCGTGCTCATCCGGTCGGCCTCGGCCCAGATCAGCCGCTCCAGGTGGTTGGCGGGTACGACCTCGAAATAGTCGGTGTAGTCGTCGGCGGTGGAGGCGTTGTTGAAGCCGCCCACGTCCTCGGTCATGCGGTCGAAGGTCTCGGACGGCATGTTCCGCGTCGCCTTGAACATCAGGTGTTCGAAGAGGTGCGCGAAGCCGGATCGGCCGGCGGGATCGTCCTTGGAGCCGACGCCGTACCAGACCTGGACCGAGACGTTCGGCGTCGCGCGGTCGAGCGAGGCGTACACCCTCAGCCCATTGGGCAGCGTGCGCGAGGTGAACTTGATCGGGGGAACTTCAGCCGCCTGGGCGGGACTGGAGAGCGCGATGGGCGCGAGCGCTGTGGTGGTCAGCAGGACGGCGAGGCCGGCGGCGCGGAAGGTGCGGATCATGGAGCATCCCGGTTGGGCTGGTTGGGGACTGTCTAGCACCCAACCGGGACGCGGGAAGCTTACGAGGATGTCATGTGGGCGTCGGGGGCGCCCGCTCCTTGCAAGCCGCAACCGTCAGGCCGCCTGCTGCTGGGCCTTGAAGGCGGCCATGACCGTGTAGAACGTCCCGTAGGTCGGCTCGAAGGACGGCCGCGCCTTCAGGCGGGCGATCCAGGCCTGGAGGTTCGGATAGGGCGAGAAGTCGTACCCTGGGAGGTCGCCCAGCAGGACGAAGGCTAGGCCCAGGTGGTCGGCGATGGTGATCTCCTCGCCGCAGACGTAGGGCCGTCCCGCCAGCATGTGGCCGTCCAGCACCTTCAGCCAGCGCGGGGCGTGCTCGCCGCCGAAGGCGGTCATGGCCTGCATCAGCTCGGGCGGCGCGCCATGCGGCACGCCCATGTGCGGATAGCAGACGAAAAGGCAGAAATACTCGTGGAACTGGGTCGAGAACCACGACAGCGCCTCGTCGACCTTGGCCTGGGCCCGCGGGTCGGACGGGTAGGCGGCCGAGCCGGTCTTGCGCGCCAGGTACTTCAGGATCGCCGCCGACTCGCCCAGCTTGAGGTCGCCGTCCACCAGGAAGGGGACGATGCCGTTGGGGTTGAGAGCGAGGTAGTCCGGCGCCTGGTTGCCGCCGGCCATCAGATCGACATGGACGATCTCCACGTCCAGGCCGTGTTCGGCGATGAACATCAGCACCGGGCGGGACGTCGTCGAGATCGGGTCGCAGTAGAGTTTCATCGACACACACCTTCTTGTTCTTGCGGACGAGGGCCGTTGGACCGGCCCGTCGTCTGGGACACGGGAGATACGGCGCAGCCTGACCCTTGGGCAATCAGCGCTCTTGCAGGTTGGGTCTGCACAACCGCAGTATGGACCCATGTTCGACTGGAATGACCTCAAGGCGTTCCTGGCCGTGGCCCGCGGGGGCTCTACGCTCGCGGCGTCCAAAGCGCTGGGCGTCAACCAGACCACGGTGGCGCGGCGCGTCGAGAGCCTGGAGCACGATCTCGGCTTCAAGTTGTTCGAGCGCGGACAGACCGGCAGCCGCCTGACCGAGGGCGGCCAGGCGATGATCCCCGAGGCGGAGAATGTGGAGCGGGCGGCGATCCGCTTCTCCAACCAGGCCGCCGGCCAACTCCGCGGCGTGTCGGGCGCCCTGCGCCTGACCACCAACGAGCTCGTCGCCAACACCATGGTGATTCCGGCGCTGGTGGAGTTCCGCAAGCTTCATCCCGACGTGCAGATCGACCTGGTCATCACCGACCGGACCCTGGACCTGGAGAACGGCGAGGCCGATCTGGCCATCCGCACGGCCGTCGAGCTGGCGGCGTCGGACCTGGTGGCCCGCAAGATCGCCGAGCATCCGATGGCGCTGTACTGCAGCCGCGACTATGCCGCCCGGCGGGGCGTGCCGGCGTCGATGGAGGCGCTGCAGGATCACGACCTGATCGACGTGGCGCCGGAAACCGGCGAGATCCCCGCCGCCACTTGGATGATGCGCTACGCCGGCGGCAAGCCGCCGATCACCCGCAGCAACAGCATGGGCAGTCTCCTGCATGCGGTGAAGGCGGGGCTCGGCATCGGGGCCGTGCCCTGCACGATCGCCGATCCGGACCGCGACCTGGTGCGCTGTTCGGACGACATTCCCGAAGGCCGCGCCAGCTCCTGGATCGTCACCCGGCGCGAGCTGAAAGACACGCCGCGGGTGCGGGCCTTCATCGATTTCCTGGCGCCCTTCCTTCAGGACTTCATGAAGAAGGTCGAGGAACGCGGCCGGTTGCGGCTGGCCGAGGACGCCGCCACCGTGGTGCCCTTCCCGACGAAGAACGTCGGCTAAGCGGCCTGGGCCGTGTAGAGGCCGAACGTGCGGCTTTCCGGCTGGTAGACGCTGGTCGGCCCCCGCATGAGGCGATCGATCTGCAGCCTCGAAGGCTGTTCCTGGTCGTAGAGGGCTCGCAATGCGAGGGCTCGGTCCACAACGGGCGGAACCTGGCGTTCCTCCGGTGTCGTCAGCAGGTCGAGCCTGCGGAACAGGTGGCCGACATCGGTCCGCGCCATCAGCAGCGACAGTGGCGCCGACAGGAAGAGACCCAGCGAGACCGGGCTGGTCCACCAGAAGATGGCGGGGTCGAGCAGCCAGGCGATCACCGCCCCCGCGAGGCCGATCACCACATGGCCCCGGTGCGAGCGCCAGGCTTCCTTGCGCGACAGCCGGCCCGCGTCCCGCTGCTGGGCGTTCCAGCCGGAGTCGCGGCCGAGCAGGACGTCGAACACCGCCGCGCTCTGCATCAGCATCAGCACCGGGGCAACCAGGGCGCTGAGCACGACCTCGAGGCCGATGCCGACCCAGAGGCCCAGGGTGCGGGTGAAGCCCGGGGCGGTCCGCTCGCGCAGGGCCAGCAGGCCGGCCAGCACCTTGGGCGTGAGCAGCAGGCCCAGGGTGACCGCGAACAGCGAGACCGCGGCGTCGCCATGCACCCGCACCGGCTCGCCGAGCTGTCCCAGCCAGGCGGTGGCGCCGAAGCCGACGAGCAGCAGCCAAAGCGGCGAGGTCACGTATGAAAGGACGCCGCGGACCAGGTGGACCCGGCTCACCCAATGCAGGCCGGCGGCGCCCACGACGCCGAGGTGCTGCAGGTTGCCCTGGCACCAGCGGCGGTCGCGGCGGGCCATGTCGACGATGGTGGGCGGCGCTTCCTCGTAGCTTCCGCCGAGCCGGGTGTTTAGCCGGATCGACCAGCCGCCCCGCCGCATCAGCGCGGCTTCCACGAAGTCGTGGCTCATGATGTGGCCGCCGAACGGACGCCGGCCCGGCAGGTGCGGCAGGCCCGCGCAGCCCGCGAAGGCGCGCACGCGGATGATGGCGTTGTGGCCCCAGTAGTTGCCCTCGGCGCCCGACCACCAGTCCTGTCCGGCGGCCAGCATGCCGCCATAGGTGCGGGCCGCGAACTGCTGGAGCCGCGCGAACAGGGTCTCGGCGCCGACCAGGGCGGGCGCGGTCTGCAGCAGGCCCAGTTTCGGATCGGCTTCCATCTCCGCGGTCAGCCGCACGATGGTGTCGGCGCTCATCAGGCTGTCCGCGTCGAGGATGATCATCGCCTCGTAGGCGCCGCCGAACCGCCGCACCCAATCGGCGATGTTGCCGGCCTTGCGGTCGGTGTTCTGCAGGCGCCGCCGGTAGAAGATCCGGGCGTCGCCGCCCAGCCGCGCTCTGACCCGCAGCATGCCCACCACCTCTTGCCGAGCGGTCGTCTCGTCCCGCGTGTCGCTGAGCAGGAAGATGTCGTAGAGCTCGGAGACGCCTAGCCGGACGAGATCTTCGCGGATCGCCTGCACGGCGGCCATCACCCGGCCCGGATCCTCGTTGTAGGTGGGCATGAGCAGGGCGGTGCGGGTCAGGATCACCGGCTGGGGGTCGGGGCGCCGGGGACGCGTCGCCCGCCATTGGACCAGGAACCCGGCCGTGGCGCTGGCGAAGCCGAAGACGGTCCAGCCGAACAGCACCAGGAAGAGGACAAGGGCGCACGCGTCGAGGACGGTGAAGCCGCCCGTCGACAGCAGGTTGACCATCACGCCCCCCGCAACGGCGGTCGCGCCGGCGGTCCCGCCGAAGACGAGGAGGCGCCGGCCGCGGGCGTCCAGCAGGCGCCCTAGGCGGCCGGTCGCGGTCGCCAGGTCCTGCGTCGGCATGTCGAGGGGCCTCTCCGCCGGCATCGACTCGGGGAAGGGTTCGGTGCGCTCGAGGGTCACGGCCTGTGCAGGCGTGGACCTCGACAGGCGCCGGGTTACGCGATCCATCGATACATCCAGACTTCGGAGACGGGCGTCCGTCCGCGCACTAACGTTAGCCGCAGGTCGCTGTTCGACGCGGCGGCGGGGTTCAACTCGAAACTGACGCGGGCGCCGCCAATTGAGGCGTTCGGCTGCACGGTTTCGACGCGAATGCTTCCTGCGGTGGCGCTGGCCTGGGCTTCAAGGCCATCCAGGCCGCCCGCCAACGGTGCGAAATCCACGAGGAACCGGCGACGGGCCGGATCGTGGCCGGCCCCGCCCCGCCACGCGACGGCGCGGGCCAGCCGGGTTGCGGGCTCTGGCGAGGCGCCCCAGGTCAGGCGGTAGCGGAAACGGTGTTCGCGGCCGGCCGCCAGCGGCTCGGCGGGCCGCCACATGGCGACGATATTGTCCTCGGCCTCACTGCGCGAGCCCAGCTCGACGAGCCGGACGCTGCCCCGCCCGAAGCCCTCCAGCGGCTCCACCCAGGCGCCCGGCCGCCGGTGGTAGTCGGCCTCCAGGTCCTGGTAGGCCCCGAACGTCCGCTGGCGCTGCAGGAGGCCGAAGCCGCGCGCGGGACCGGCGTCGAAATCGTCAAGCCGCGTGCCCGGCGTGTGGACCAGCGGCCGCCAGATCCGGGCGCCGCGGCCGTCGTCGGTCAGCAGGCCGTCGCTGTCGTGGACCTCCGGCCGGAAGTCGTCGTAGCGGCGCGGCTGCTCCGGTCCGAACAGGTACATGCTGGTGAGGGGGGCGATGCCGGCCGACGCCAGCGGCCGGCGCGGGAAGAGGCGCGCCTCGACCTCCATGACGGTCTGGGCGCCTGGCGTGACCTGGAAGCGGAAGGCGCCCGCGGTCGAGACGCTGTCCAAAAGGGCGTGGATGACGAGGCTGCGCGCGGCCGGCGCCGGCCGCTCGATCCAGAAGGCGCGGAAGGCCGGGAACTCCTCGCCGGGCTCGCCCGCGCCCAGCGCCAGGCCGCGCGCCGAGAGGCCATAGCTGACGCCCTTCGCCACGGCGCGGAAGTAGCTGGCGCCCAGGAAGGCGACCACCTCGTCGAAGCGGTCGGGGACCTCCATCGGCGCATGCGCGCGGAAGCCTGCAAACCCCAGGTCGGCCGGGAGCGGGCCCGGCTGCTGCTGGCCATAGGTGAACATGTCTTCCGAGAACAGTATCGGCCGCGCCCGCCCGCGGTCCGCCTCGAACAGGTCCACCGGATCGCGGAACAGGCCGCCGCGATGGAACATCTGCAGCTGGAACGGCAGGCCCTCGGCGCGCCAGATCGACTTGTCGGGGCGGAAGCGCACGTCGCGGTAGGCGTCGTAGCTCATGCCGGCGAGGCTGGCCTGCAGTGGGCGGCCCACGGGCCGGTAGCGTGCGCGGCCGAGATCGCGCGCGCGCCTTCGCACCATCTCGCCGATGGCGTCACCGGGCGCCCAGCCGGCCGCGATCAACGCCGCGGGGGCCAGGGCCATCAGATCTCGTCGGCGCAGACCCTGCGCCACCGCCAAACTGCGCGGCATGGAACCCCGTGGCTACGCGTCGACCCCGACCTACTCCCCTGACGCACCCGCAGGGCCAAAACATGGCCTATGGCCAGGCTTCGCCCCAGTCCAGGCGCCTGGCCGTGGCGTGGCCCAGCTTGTCGCGCCTCGGCACGAAACGCCGCTCCAGCGCTTCGGCTCCACAGACCTTGAATTCGATGCCGGGCTTGCCGGCCTTGGGACGGGCGAGGATGCGACCCGCCGCCGGCTCGGCCGCCACCGCCGGTCGCGCGGCCAGCAGATAGGCGAATTTCTCGTCCTCGAAGGACATGACGGCGCCCTTGGCCAGGCGGTGGTCGCGGGAGCGGGGAAGGCGGACGCTGAAATGGCACCAGTCCGGCGCGGTCAGCGGACAGGCGTTGGCGTGGGGGCAGGGCGCGAAGATGCGGGCCCCGGCGGCGATCAGCAGGTCGCGGGCGGCGAGGATGCGGGCGTAGCCGGCGGGCGTCCCCGGCTCGACGAGGGCAAGGACGCCCTCGCACGCCTCCCAGAGGCGACCGACGACCGTGGCCTGCGCCGCCGCCGCGATCTCGGCGAGGGCGTAGCTGGCCAGGACCAGGTCGGCCTTGGGGAACGGGCCGGTGGCGAGGTCGCCCCGTTGGGCGTCGGCCTGCCGGACGGGATCGGGCGCGTCCTCGGCAAGCCGCCCGGCCATGTCCAGGAAGGGTGCGCTGGCGTCGAACCAGACGATGCGCTCCAGGCTCGGCCAGACCTCGGCCGCCGCCCAGCTTCCGCCTCCGGGGCCGCAGCCGGCGTCCAGCAGCGAGGCGGGCGCGAAGTCCGGCGCCAGCCGCCGGGCTTCCGCGAATACGCTCACGCCGGCCGCGAACGTCGCGGGAAGGCGGGCCAGGGCGTAGGCCAGGGCGTCGTCGCGGCCCTTGATCACCGCGGAGGATCCGCGGCCGGCGCGATAGGCTGCGCTGGTCGCGGCCGTGCGTTCGGCGAGGTCGCGGCGCGAGGCGCCCGAAAGCTCCCGGTCGATGGCGGCCCGCAGGCCGGGCGGGAGCTCGACGGACATCAGCTCAGGGCGTCGGCCCGCTGGGTGGCGAGATACGCGGCGACCGCCCGGTCGGCCAGGCCCATGACGTCGCCCGGATCACCGGTCTCGGCGATCCGGCGCAGGACGGGGCGGACCACTTCGCCGGACGGGGTCTTCGGCAGCGGGCCGAAGATCACGTGGGTCGGAACCGCCGCTTCGCCGATCTCCCGGCGCATGAAGCCCTTCAGTTCCGCGCCCAGCACGTCGGACGCCATGATCTCGGGGTCGGGCTCGACGAACGCCCAGAGCACTTCACCCTTGTGCGCGTCCGGCACGCCGACGACGGCGACCCCGGCCACCGCGTGATGCGTCTTCAGCGCCGCTTCGAGCTCGGCGCAGGAGAAGCGGTGGCCCGCGACCATCACCTCGTCGTCGCCCTTCCTTGAGGCGCGGTTGTTGACCAGGTCATCGACCACGGCGGGATCGGCCAGGGTGGAGGTGTCGCCCAGGTTGGACAGGTCGTCCTCGGCGATCTTGCGCAGGATGCGGCGCATGATCTTGCCCGACCGGGTCTTGGGCAGGCCGGGCGCGAACTGGATCACGTCGGGCGCGGCGAACGGCCCGATCTCGTGGCGGACGAAGCCGCGCAGGTCCGCCATCAGCGCGTCGGTGGGCTCGATCCCGACCTTCAGCGTCACGTAGCAATAGATGCCCTGGCCCTTGATGTCGTGCGGATATCCGACGACCGCGGCCTCGGCGACCGCCGGGTGGCCGACCAGGGCGCTCTCGATCTCGGCGGTGCCCAGGCGGTGTCCGGAGACATTGATCACATCGTCCACGCGGCCGGTGATCCAGTAGTAGCCGTCCGCGTCCCGCCGCGCCCCGTCGCCGGTGAAGTACTTGCCGGGGTAGGTGCTGAAATAGGTGTCGATGAAACGCTGGTGGTCGCCGTAGACCGTCCGCATCATGCCCGGCCAGCCGTCGGTGATGCAGAGGTTGCCGCTGACCGCGCCGGTCAGCTCCAGGCCCTCGGCGTCCACCAGCATCGGCTTCACGCCGGGCAGGGGCTTGGCGCAGGATCCGGGCTTCAGCGCGTGCGCGCCGGGCAGCGGGCTCATCAGGCAGGCGCCGGTCTCGGTCTGCCACCAGGTGTCGACGATCGGGCAGCGACCCTCTCCGACCACGCGGTGGTACCAGAGCCAGGCCTCTGGATTGATCGGCTCGCCTACCGTGCCCAGCAGGCGGATCGACTTGCGCGAGGTCCGCTGCACCGGCAGGTCGCCTTCGCGCATGAGCGCCCGCAGCGCCGTGGGGGCGGTGTAGAAGATCTCCACCTTGTGCTTGTCGCAGACGTCCCAGAATCGCGACGAGTTCGGGAAGTTGGGCACTCCCTCGAACATCAGCGAGGTCGCGCCGTTGGCCAGGGGGCCGTAGACCACATAGCTGTGGCCGGTGACCCAGCCCACGTCGGCGGTACACCAGAAGACCTCGCCCGGCCGGTAGTCGAAGACCACCTCGTGGGTCCAGGACGCCCAGGCCAGATAGCCGCCGGTGGTGTGCAGCACGCCCTTGGGCTTACCGGTCGACCCGGAAGTGTAGAGGATGAACAGCGGATCCTCCGCGTTCATCGGCTCGGGCTCGCACTCTGTCGAGACGGTCTGCTTCAGGTCGGAGAAATAGGCGTCGCGGCCGGGCGTCATCGGCACGTCGCCGCCGGTGCGCTTGACCACGATCACGTCGGTGACGCCGGGACATGCCTGCAGCGCCTCGTCGACGTTGAGCTTCAGCGGCACGATCTTGCCGCCGCGCAGGCCCTCGTCCGCGGTGATGACGATCCTGGAGTCGCAGTCGAGGATGCGGCCGGACAGGCTGTCGGGCGAGAAGCCGCCGAACACCACCGAATGGATCGCCCCGATCCGCGAGCAGGCCAGCATCGAGGCCGCCGCCGCCGGGATCATCGGCAGGTAGATGGTGACCCGGTCGCCCTTCTTGACGCCCTTGGCCTTCAGCACATTGGCCCAGCGGCAGACCTCGGCGTGGAGCTGGCGATAGGTCAGGGCGTCATAGGTCTGGCCGTCGTCGCTCTCCCAGATCAGCGCCACGGTGTCGCCATTGGAGTGGAGGTGACGGTCCAGGCAGTTGGCCGAGACGTTCAGGACGCCATCGGCGAACCAGCGGACACGGAAGGTCTCGCGGTCGAAGGAGACGTCTTTCACCTCGGTGAAGGGCTTGATCCAGTCCAGGCGCCTGCCGATGTCGGCCCAGTAGGCCTCCGGGTCGGCGTCCACGCGCCGTACGGCGGCGTCATAGGCGGCCGCATCCATGAGAGCCTTGTCGGCCCATTCCTGGGGAACCGGGAACACCTCGCCGTCGGACACCACTGAACCCTCCGATGGATCGCTGCGGGTCGAGTATCCGGGCGCCGGCCTGTGCGCAACCTCAAGCGGGAAGACGAATGTCCGAACCGCCCGCGCGACGTTCCGGCGCACCGGTGAATTCCAGATGATCCGACGGCTCCGCTTGCGGCGACTCAAAGGCCGGAGGAGGTTGCCGCGATGCTCCGCGCCACCCTCGTTCTCGCCCTCGCGGCCCTGGGCCTCTCGTCCTGCAGCGGCGCCGCGCCCAAGGGGGCCGCCGAGAGCGCAAGCCGCCTGCTGACCGCAGCCTACAAGAACGACCGCGTCGCGTTCGAGGCCGAGATCGATCGCGCGGCCGTGCGCGACGACGTCCGCCGGCAGGTGAACGAGATGGCGCGCAGCAAGGCGCTGGAGGTGGACGGCGGACCGTCCGAATTCGCGCTCGACCGGATGATCAGCCCCGACGCGCTCCGTCTCGTCGACGCCAAGGGCGCCCCGCTGACCGCCGCCCCGACCCCGCAGCAGGTGGCGCCGCTGATGAAGGTGGTGGATGGCAAGAAGGTCTGCCTGCGCGACGCGGAGTCGCCCGAGAACTGCCTGCTCACCTTCGCCAAGGGCACGGGCGCGGAGGCCAAGGGTCATTGGCGGCTGGTGGGCATGCGGGCCCTGGACCTGCGGGTCGAGATCGCCAGCGTCGGCGGCTGACCGGAAGTTCGGAATTTACTGTAGCCGCCGGAAGACCCTATGGGTTCGCCCAATGAATCCTTGAGAAGGCGTCCTCCCCATGCTGCTGCACCTGTCCACCTGGGCCGAGATCGAGGGCTTCCTCGGGCGCTCGAAGACCGTGGTGATTCCCATCGGCTCCAACGAGCAGCACGGCCCCACCGGCCTGCTTGGCACCGACTGGCTCTGCCCCGAGATCATCGCCCATGAGGCGCAGAAGACCGGCGACATCCTCGTGGGGCCGACCTTCAACATCGGCATGGCCCAGCACCACCTGGACTTCCCGGGCACCATCGCGCTCAGGCCCTCGACCTTCATGCTGGCCATCGGCGACTGGTGCCGCAGCCTCAGCCACGCGGGTTTCGAGAAGCTGTATTTCCTCAACGGTCACGGCGGGAACGTCGCCACCATCGAGGCGGCCTTCTCGGAGCTCTACGCCGAGGCCAGCTACGCCGGCCGCAACCGCGGCTTCGCCTGCAAGCTGAAGAACTGGTGGGACCTCTCGGGCGTCACCGCGCTCGCCAACCGCCAGTTCCCGGTGGGCCACGGCAGCCACGCCACCCCGTCCGAGATCGCGGTCACCCAATGGGGCTACCCCGACAGCATCAAGTCGGCCAACTACGCGCCGCAGATCGCGCCGAGCGGCCCGATCCGCGAGGCCGCAGACTTCCGCGCCCGCTACGCCGACGGCCGCATGGGCTCGGACCCCGGCCTGGCGACCCCCGAAAAGGGCGGCGAACTGGTGAAGACCGCCGCGGCGGCCCTGCTGCAGGACGTGGCCGAGTTCGGGGCGGAAAAGTCGCCGTCCTGAGTTTGCGCGGCCCGCACGTCAGGCCGTGAAGACGTCACCGCCCTTTACGGCCACCGGCCATGGCGCCAGCCGCTCGTCCGCGCACGGCCCCGCCACGCAGAGGCCGTCGAGCGTGAACAGCGCCCCGTGGCCCGCGCACAGGATGTGGCGAGCGTCGCGGGTCAGGTAGCGGTCGTCGAGCGGGGCCAGGGGCCAGCCGGCGTGTGGGCAGCTATCCACGAAGCCGCGTGCCCCTTCGCCTTGGCGGATCACGAAGCCGGCGAACATCCGCGAGCCGTCGCGGAAGCGGAAGGACTTGCCGCCCGGGTCCCTGATCTCGTCCAGGGCGCAGAGGCGGATGCCGGCGGCCGGCCGGGCCGGGTTGTCGGGCTCAAAGTTGGCCAAACGTGACCTTCACCGCGTTCAGCTCGACCTGTCGCCACAGCCCGGCCTGGGTGTACGGATCGGCGTCGCTGAAGGCCCTGGCGGCGGCCTTGTCGACCACGTCCAGGATGAACATGGATCCGGCCATTCCGCCGGCGTCGTCGAACATCGGGCCGGCCACCTTCACGTCGGCGGCGCGGCTCTTCACATAGGCCAGATGCCGCTCGCGCGTGGCCATGCGCAGGTCGAGCGAGTCGGCCTTGTCGAGGCAGTGGAGGACAAATGTCGGCATTCAGTTTTCCTCGCGGAGGGGACGGGAGAGCAGGCCGCGGATGGCGTCGTCCACGCCGGCCTTGCCGGCCAGGATGGCGGCCACGGCCTCGCAGATCGGGGTCTCGACGCCAAGCTTGCGGGCCAGTTCGCGCACGGCGGGCGCCGAGGCCACGCCTTCGGCCACCGATAGCTTGCCGGCCAGGGCTTCTTCCAGGCTCAGGCCGGCGCCCAGGGCCAGGCCAACGCTCATGTTGCGCGACTGCGGGCTGGAGCAAGTGAGAACCAGGTCGCCCAGGCCGCAGAGGCCGGCGACGGTCTCGGCCTCGCCGCCCAAGGCCACGGCCAGGCGGGTCAGTTCGGCGAAGCCGCGGGTGATCAGGGCGGCGTGAGCAGACCGGCCCAGGCCGCGGCCCTCGACGATGCCGCAGGCGATGGCCAGCACGTTCTTCACCGCCCCGCCGGCCTCGGCGCCGATCATGTCCGTGGCGAAGTAGGGCCGGAAGGTCGGGGTGGCGATGGCCTCGGCCAGACCCTCGGCGCAGCCGGTGTCGCGGCAGGCCAGGGTTACGGCGGTCGGCAGGCCCCGCGCCACCTCGCCGGCGAAGCTGGGGCCGGAGAGCACGGCGGCCTGGGCCTGCGGGATGGTCTCTGCCAGCACCTCGGTCATCAGCTTCAGCGAGCCCTGCTCGATCCCCTTCGAGCACAATAGGATCGGCAGGCCGTCGCGGGCGTGCGGAGCGAAGGCGGCCAGGGTCGAGCGCATGTGCTGCGCGGGCGGCACGGCCAAGATCAGGTCGGAGCCGGCAAGGTCGGCAAGATCGCCCGTCGCGCGGATCGCGGGCTCCAGCGGCACGCCCTTCAGGAACGTGGCGTTCTCGTGCGCCGCGTTGATGGCCTCGACCACTTCCGGCTCGCGCGCCCAGAGGATCACGTCGCGGCCGGCCCGCGCGCAGACCTGGGCCAGGGCCGTGCCCCAGGCGCCGCCACCGATGACACCCACCGTGCTCATGCCTTGGCTCCCTTGCGCCCCGTCTTGTGGGTCGGGCTGGCGTTGGCCGCCGCCTCGTCCAGAGGCCAGCGCGGGCGGGCGACCGCGTCCAGCGGGTCGGAGATCCCGGCCGCCAGCCGCTCGGCGCCGGCGAGCGCGATCATGGCGGCGTTGTCGGTGCAGTAGGCCAGCGCCGGGGCGGCGAAGCCGAAGCCGCGCTTGGCCGCCGTGTCCTGCAGCAACGCGCGGACGGCCTTGTTGGCGGCGACTCCGCCGGCGACGACGAAGCGCAAGTCGCGGCCCTGATGCTCCAGGGCATAGGCCTTCATGGCCCGGTCGGACTTCTCGGCGAGCTGACCGGCGATGGCGGCCTGGACGGCGGCGGCCAGGTCCTGCCGCTGCCTGTCGGTGGTCACGCCCTCGGCCAACCGGGCGGCCGCCGTCTTCAGCCCGGAGAAGGAGAAGTCGCAATCCTTGCGGCCCAGCAGCATTCGCGGGAGCTGGAAGGCGCTGGCGTCGCCGCCTTCGGCCATCTTCTCCAGCGCCGGGCCGCCCGGATAGGGCAGGCCCATGGCCTTGGCGATCTTGTCGAACGCCTCGCCCGCCGCGTCGTCGATGGTCGTGCCCAGTCGGCGGCACGCGCCGATGCCGTCCACGCTCAGGAGCTGGCAATGCCCGCCGGAGACCAGCAGCAACAGAAAGGGGTACGGCAGGTCCGCGCCCAGGCGCGCCGAGACCGCGTGGCCCTCCAGGTGGTTCACCGCCACCAGCGGCAGGTCACGGGCCAGGGCCACGGCCTTGCCGAATGAAAGGCCGACCATCACCCCCCCCACCAGGCCGGGGCCGGCCGTCGCCGCCACGCCGGTCAGGTCCTCGTATCCGACCCCCGCCTCGGCCAGCGCCGCCAGCACGATGGCGTCGATGCCCTCCACGTGCGCGCGCGCCGCGATTTCGGGCACCACGCCGCCATAAGGGGCGTGTTCGGCGATCTGGCTGCCGACGATCGAGCTCAAGACCTCGACCCGGCCGCCGGCATGGCGGCGCACGACCGCGGCGGCGGTCTCGTCGCAGGACGTTTCGAGGCCTAGAACGGTGTGGGTTTCGGTCATCCGGTTGCCGGGGGCAGGCTGCTCCTGTAGCAGGCCTGCTACGTTTTCGTTCCCGCAGGTAGACCGCCGACCGTGCCTTCGCAACCGCCCGTCCGGATCGGCGCCCGTGGCTCCAAGCTCAGCCTGGCTCAGGCCGGGCACATGCAGCGCCGTATCGCCGCCGCCCTCGGGGCCGATCCCGAGAACCCGACCGAGGTCGAGCGGGTCGCTCCGCTGATCGTCATCACCACGACGGGCGACCGCGTGCAGGACCGGCGGCTGCTGGAGATCGGCGGCAAGGGGCTGTTCACCAAGGAGATCGAGGAGGCGCTGCTCGAGGGCCGCATCGACTGTGCGATCCACTCGATGAAGGACATGCCGGCGCTGCTGCCCGACGGCCTTTGCATCGCCGCGATCCCCGAGCGGGAGGATCCGCGCGACGCCTTCCTGAGCCGCGAGGTCCTGACGCTCGAGGATCTGCCGCAAGGCGCTCGCCTGGGCACCGCCAGCCTGCGGCGCCAGGCGCAGTCGCTGTTCCGCCGCCCCGACCTGGATGTGCAGATGCTGCGTGGCAACGTCGACACCCGGCTGGCCAAGCTGGCGGCCGGCGAGGCCGACGCCATCCTGCTGGCCTATGCCGGCCTGCGCCGCCTGGGCATGGGCGATCTGCCCAAGAGCCTGATGGATCCCAAGGAGATCCCACCCGCGCCCGGCCAGGGCGCCCTGGCGATCGAAACCCGCGAGGCCGACCGCGACCTGCCGTGGGTGGCGGGCCTACGCTGCGAGACCACCACCTTGTGCGTCACCGCCGAGCGCGGCGCGCTCGCCGCCCTGGAAGGCTCGTGCAAGACGCCGATCGGCGCGCACGCCTGGCTGGAAGGCGGCGGCCTGAAGCTGATCGTCGAGGCCCTGGCGCCGGACGGCTCGGTGCGCTTCCGGCATTCAGGCGACTCCGAACTGTCGCAGCTTTCCGATCCCCTGGCCTCGGCCCGCGACCTGGGGGTCTCCCTGGGCCAGGCGATCAAGGACGAGGCGGGCGACGCCATCGTCCTCTGAGGCCTTACGGCCACGCTTGCCGCTTGCGGCATTGTACAAGCGGTCGCCCGGCCGCATCGTCGTTGGTGAAGCGTGACGGGTCGGATAACAGGATCGCCCTATGGCGGGCCGCAGGCAGAGAATCTGGATCACCCGCGCCCAGCCCGGCGCGGACGTCACCGCCGAGCGCGTGCGGGCGATGGGCCATGACGCGATCGTCGCGCCGCTGCTGGCCGTGCGGGTCCTGCCCGATGTCAGTGTTGACCTGCGCGGCGTCGCGGCCCTGGCGTTCACCAGCGCCAACGGGGTCCGGGCGTTCGCGGACGTCAGCGGGGAGCGTGGCCTGAAGGTGTTCGCGGTCGGCGCGGCCACCGCCCAGGCGGCCCGCGCGGCCGGCTTCAAGTCGGTGCTGTCGGCGGATGGCGACGTGGAGGCCCTGGCCGACGGCATCGCCGTGCGCCGCAGCGAACTGCGCGGCGCGGTGCTGCATCCCGGCGCGGCGGAACCGGCCGGCGACCTGGCCGGCGCCCTGGAGAAGCACGGGGTCGAGGCGCGCAGGCTGATCCTCTACGAGACCGCACCCGTGGACCTGGCTGCGGCCGAGGCCGAGGCGCTGAGTCGCAGCGACACGGTGCTGCTGCATTCGCCGCGCGCGGCCCAGGTGCTGGCCAAGTTGCTGAAGGTCCATCCCGCGCCGGCGCTCCGCGCCCTGGGCCTGTCGAAGGCCGTCGTAAAGCCGCTGGCCCGCACCCGGCTCGCGGCGAAGGCGTTCCCGCCCTTCCCGCTGGAAGCAGCGTTGCTGAACCTGATCGACCGGCGGCCCTGAGGCATGAGCGCCCCCGAACCCGACCTGCCCAGGGATCCCGCCGCGTATCGTGGCAAGCCGCTGATGGGGGCGGGCTTCTGGGCGCTGATCGCGTTCGGCGTCCTGTGCGTGCTGGCCGGCGCGGGGGTGGCGATGTTCGGTCCGAGACTGCTGCCGGCCGGGGTCGAAACCCCGCCGCTCGCCCAGGCGCAGCCGGCGGCCGGGTCCGCGCCGCCCGCCACCCTGCCCATCGTCGTCGCCTCGCCGACCGCGGACGAGGTGGCGCGCCTCAACGCCCGCATCGCGACCCTCGAGAACCAGGGCGCGCGAACCACGGAGGCCGCCGCCGCCGCCCTGGCCGCGGCCCAGTTGGTCGACGCCAGCCAGGGTTCGAGGCCGTTCGGGCGCGAGTTGGCGACCCTGCGCGCCGCGGCCCCCGGCCTGCCTGAGCTGGCGCGCCTGGCGCGGCTGGCGGAGACCGGCGCCCCCAGTCGCACGGCCTTGGCGGCCAGCTTCCCGCCCTACGCCGCCAAGGCCGCCCGCCGGGCGCGCAAGCCGCCCAGGGATGCAGACCTCGCCCAGCGCATCGCCTATGTGGCGGCCAAGGTCGTCGTGGTCCGCCGGGTGGATGAGACCGTGGGCTCCAGCCCCGACGCGATCCTGGCCCGCGCCGAGCTGGCGCTGCAGGAGGGTCAGGTGCTGCCGGCGCTGAAGGCGTTGGACGGCCTGCCGCCGAAAGCCCGCGAAGCGCTGGCTCCCTGGCGCGCCGAGGCCGAGCGGCGGGCCGAGATCGACCGCGAGGTCGCTGCGCTCCGCAGTCGCGCCGTCCGCGCGCTGCAGGCCCCGGGACCGGCCGCATGATCCGCGCCGGCGTCGTCCTGATCCTGATGACCGCCATCGTGGTGGGCGCGCTGGCGCTCAGCGACGATCCGGGCCGCGCGACCGTGGTCTGGCTGGGCTGGCGTGCGGACTCCACGGCGGCGGCGGCGATTCTGATCGCGCTCACCTTCGGCCTGCTGGCGGCGGTGGTCTGGCGCACGATCCTCTGGGTGCTGGATACGCCGCGCCGGGCCGAGCGCGCCCGCACCGAAGCGCGCCGCCGGCAATCCAACGACGTCCTGGCCCGCGGCTTCCTGGCGGTGGCGGCCGGCGACGGCTCCGAGGCGCTGCGGCTCTCCAAGAAGGCCGCCGAGCTGGCCGCCGATGCGCCCGGCCTCGTGCGCGTTCTGGCCGCCCAGGCCGCGGAGGCGGCCGGCGACGTGGCTCAGGCCCAGGCCGCCTATACCGCCATGCTGAGCTTCCCCGAGATGCGCCTGGCCGGCCACAAGGGCCTGATGCAGCTCGCCCTGGCGCAAGGGGCGCGCGAGACGGCGCTGCGCCACGCCCAGGAGGCCTATGGCGAGGCGCGCACCGCGCGCTGGGCCTGGCGGGCGATCCTGGAATCGCGGCTGGAGGCGGCGGACTGGGATGGGGCGCTGGCGCTGGTGAAGGGGGCCCTGGACCGCAAGATCGTGCCGCCCATCGTGGCCGAACGCGCCCGCGCCGCCCTGCTGGCCGCCTCGGCGGCCCAGCTCGAGCATGCGCCCGAGCCCCGGGCGCGAGCCCAGGCGCTGGACCAGGCGACCGAAGCGGCTCGTCTGCAGCCCGGCTTCGCCCCCGGCGTGGTGATGGCCGCGCGCCTGCTGGCCGAGGACGGCAAGGTCGGCCGCGCCGCCTCCACCCTGGAGAACGCCTGGCGCGCCGCGCCGCACCCGGCCCTATGGCTGGCCTATCGCGACCTGCGCACCGACGAGACCCCGCGCGAACGCGCCCAGCGCCTGGGCCAGCTCGCCGCGGTGAACCCCACCCACCGCGAAAGCCTGCTGCTCTATGTCGAACAGGCCCTGGTGGCCGGCGACGCTACCGCAGCGCAGGAGGCGGCCAGGGCCCTGGAGGGCCAGCCCGTCACCGCGCGCATCGCCGGGCTGATGGCGCGCGCCGCCTATGCCGCGGGCGCGGTCGACGAGGCGCGGATGTGGCTGGCCAAGGGGATGAGCGCCCCGCCCGAGCCCGACTGGTCCGACCTGGATCCCGAGGGCCGTCCCTTCGCCTACCACGCCCAGGACTGGGCTCGGCTGGCCATCGCCTTCGCCGAGACCGGCGAACTGCTGCATCCGCGCCTGGAGCGGCGCGAGCGCAGCCTGCGCGAACTGCCGGAGCTGCCGATCGCCTATGCCGACGCCGGCCCGATGCTGACCGAGCCGGTCCTCTACCCGGTGGACGAGGGCTACCAGGAACCCGAAGCCCCGCCCGCGGCCGTCCCGCCACGCCGGCCTGGACCCAGGGCCCGCGAGTGACCCGCATCGTCTATCTCGCGCCCTACGCGAGCTCGAGCTCCGGCGGCAACAAGCTGACCTTTCGCCATGTGGAGGCTCTGAGCGCCTTGGGCTTCCGGGCGGTGGTGCGCCGCTCGGCGCAGGCGGAGCTGCCGACCTGGTTTCGACACGAGGCTCCCACCGAGGACGGCTCCGCCCCCCTGCATGACGACGACATCCTGGTCGTACCCGAGGACTCGCCCGAGGCGATGCGGCAGTGCGCGGCCCTGCCTAACCGCAAGGTGATCTTCTGCCAGAACCCCTATGCGCTCGCGAGCTACGGCCTGGCCGACCTGCCGGCCGAGCTGAAGCCGCAGTACCGCACCTTCATGGCCTGCGGGGTCGGGGTGGCGGGCCTGATCGCACGGTTCTTCGACTACGACCTGATCTCCGTGGTGCCCGGGTTCGCCGACGCGCGCATGTTCCGCCCGGCGCCCAAGGAACAGGTCATCGCCTGCTCGCCGCGGCGCCGGAAGGTGGAGCAGCTCGCCATTCGCTACATGTTCGAGCGCCTGCATCCCAACGCGCCGGCCTGGCGCTGGGAGGTCATGGAAACCTGCACGGAGGACGAGGTGGCCGCGATCATGGGCCGCGCCTCGGTGTTCCTGAGTCTGGCGCGGATGGAGGCGCTCAGCCTCACCACCCTGGAGGCCATGGCCAGCGAGTGCCTGATCGCAGGCTTTACCGGCATAGGCGCGCGGGAGTTCGCCAGCGCGGTCAACGGGATCTGGGTGGATGAGGACGACTGCGAGGCGGCCGCCCACGCCCTGGTTCGGGCGGTGGCCCTGGCCGAGCGGGGCGGGGGCGCCCAGGCCCTCATGCGCCATGCCGCGGCCCAGACCGCCGCCCAGTGGAGCCACGCCGCGTTCGTCCAGGCCCTGGGCGCGTTCTGGCGCGACCGGATGGGCGTGGCGGCGTGACGCTTTGCAAATCGAGTTCGTGCGGGTAAAAGCCCGCGTCCCCGGACAGGAGCCGCCTTAGCTCAGCCGGTAGAGCGGCGCATTCGTAATGCGTAGGTCAGGTGTTCGAGTCACCTAGGCGGCACCATCCATCTCCGGGTTTCTCCTGAAATCGCCTTCGGGCCTCGGGGCGCGGCATCGGCCGCCGCTGCGGGTGGGCCACAATGTCGCGGCGGCGGCGGCTCGATTCCTGCAGGTCGCCGGCATGGATGAGAACATCGCCTATCTGCTGGAACTGCGCCTGAAACTGCGCGGCAACCGGGAAGGCCTGGCCATCGTCGACCGCTGCCTCCGCCTCATCGCCCGGGCGGCCGACGCGGATGGAGACACGCTGCGGGCTTTGGAAGCCGAGGTCGCCGCGCTGGGCGACGAGCTGGCGCTGCGCTTCGGGGCGCCGGGCGCGATCTCCCTGCACTAGCCATGGCGGGCTCGCTGCGGCCGCGACGGGTTTTCGGACATTAAACTTGTATGGGCCGGCGATCATCAATTGCCGTTATCGAATAGAAAACTCGAAGTAATGCCTGCGAACTTAGAGGTTTCGCTTGCGGTCCCTGCAATATCCCGGAAATATTTGCGCCGTCCCTTGAGGCCGAGTGGGCGGCCTCGGCGACGCGGCGGATGGCGGTGAGGATTCGCCGCGCGGATGCGTCCCTGGTCTAGGTCAGACGGGCCCGGGGATAGGCCGGAAAAAGGGGATGCGGGTGTCTTACAGCTGGAGCAAGGTTCGCGTGTTGGGGGCGGTGGCCGCAGTGGCGGTCATGGGACACGCCCAGGCGGCCACCGTCCGTGGCCCCGTCACGGCCATCGTCGACGCCACGGTCTTCGACGGAACCGGCGCGGCGCCCAGGGTGGCCACGGTGATCATCCGCGACGGGCGCATCGCCGACGTGGGCCCGGGGTTGCGGCCCCCGGCCGGCGCGACCGTCATTCAGGCCAAGGGCAAGGCGCTGCTGCCCGGGTTCTTCGACCTCCACACCCACTGGACGCCGGGCGGCGCCCCGGCGGTCGCCCCGCAGATCGCCAGCGCCTATGCGGCGTCCGGCGTCACCACGGTGAACGATTTCCACCAGCCCCCGGAGGCCTACGAGCCCCGCCGCCGCTGGCTGACGACCCTGACCACACCGCACGTGAACTTCACCGCGCGGATCAGCACGCCCGGCGGCCACGGCGCCGACTGGGCCGACGAGGCGACCACCAAATGGGTCAGCACGGCGGAGGGCGCCCGCGCGGCCGTCCGTGGCCTGCTCCCCTACAAGCCCGACGCCATCAAGGCGTTCGCCGACGGCTGGCGCTACGGCGCGGGTCCCGACAACAGCAGCATGGACTACTGGACGCTGTCGGCCCTGGCGGACGAGGCGCACAAGAACAACCTCAAGGTCCTGACCCACACCGTCACGGTCGAGCGCGGCAAGGTCGCCGCCCGCGCGAAGGTCGACGTGATCGCCCACAGCCTGCAGGACCGCGAGGTCGACGACGAGGTCTTGGCGCTGATGAAGGCCAACGGCACCACCTACGCGCCGACGCTGGCCGTCTACGAGCCGATCAAGCCCGGCCAGCCGCAGCCTGCCAACCGCGACGACGCCCGGCTGCAGAACGCACTGAAGAAGTTCGGCTACGCCCTACACAACGTGAAGACCCTGCACGACGCCGGCGTCACCATCGCGGTCGGCACCGACGCCGGCATGCCCGGCACGCCGCACGGCGCTGCGACCCTGCGCGAGATGGAACTGCTGGTGCAGGCCGGCCTGACCCCGACCGAGGCGCTGATGGCGGGCACCGCCAACAGCGCCAAGGCCATGAACGAGCTCACGGACCGCGGCACCATCGAGAAGGGTAAGCGCGCCGACCTCGTGTTGATCGACGGGACGCCGTGGGCGCAGATCGGCGACATCCGCAAGACCGAGCGCGTCTATATCGACGGCAAGCTGGCGTTCGGACCGGGCTTCAAGCCGACACCTGCCGACGGGCAGCCTTCCATGCCCGCCATCAAGGCCAAGGCCCTGGTGGATGACTTCGAGCGCCCGGATGGCCGCACCCGCGCCGACACCCTGCGCCTGGACGACATGGACGGCGGTCACGACCGTTCGGTGCAGGTTAGCCAGATCGCCGTCCGCGGCGGCCAGGACCACGCCCTGCTGCTGGCCGCCAAGATGGCCCAGAAGGAAGATCCCTCCGCAGGCGTGCTGCTGCCGCTCAGCCGTGGGTCGGTGGAGCCGGTTGACGCCAGCGCATTCAAGGGCGTGCGCTTCGACGTGCGCGGCGACGGCGGGGACTATGCCTTCACCGTCGGCACGCAGGGCGGCCGCTGGCGCGCGCCGATCAAGGCCGGCGCGGAGTGGACCACGGTGGAGATTCCGTTCGACAGCCTGACGCGGGCGCCCGGCCGCGGCGCCTCCTCGTCAGCCGCCTGGACCGGCGCCGACCTGATCGACCTGGGGTTCAGCGGCGGCCGCGAGGCCGGCCAGCGGCTCTGGCTGCAGATCGACAACGTCACCTTCTACTGACCGCCAAACGACTGACGCCTGACGAATGAAGACTGGGGAAAATCGCCGATGAAGTTCAACCGCGCGTTCTCGGGCGCCGCCGCGGCGCTGGCCCTGTGCGCCCTGCTGGCCGCGCCGCTGGCCCAGGCCGCCGCGCCCGTCACCTCGCCCAAGGAGGCGTTGGGCCACGACATCGGCGACGACTACTTCCTGGCGAACTACACCCAGCTCGAGGCCTATTTCAAAACCGTCGCCGGCCAGTCCGACCGCATGAAACTGGTGGAGATCGGCAAGACCGAGGAGGGCCGAAGCGAATACATGGCGATCGTTTCCTCGCCGGCCAACCTCGCCAAGCTGGACCGCTACCGGGAAATCGCCCGTAAGCTGGCCAAGGCCGAAGGCGTCAGCGAGCAAGAGGCCCGGGCGCTGGCCGCCGAGGGCAAGGCGGTGATCTGGATCGACGGCGGGCTGCACGCCACCGAGGTCGTGGCGCCCCAGGCGCTGATCGCCGCGCTGCACCAGTGGCTGACTCGCGACGACGCCGAGACCAGGCGCATCCTGGACGACGTGATCATCCTGTTCGGCCAGGTGAACCCGGATGGGATGGAGCTGGTTTCCAACTGGTACATGCGCAACTCGGACGAGAAGAAGCGCGAGTTCGGCAGCCTGCCGCGGCTGTACCAGAAGTACATCGGCCACGACAACAATCGCGACTACTACATGTCGGCGATGAAGGAGACGACGAACGTCAATCGCGTCTTCTTCCGCGAGTGGTATCCGCAGATCATCTACAACCACCACCAGACCGGACCGGCCGGCACCGTGGTGTTCGTCCCCCCGTTCCGCGACCCCTTCAACTACAATTACGACCCGCTGGTGATGAGCACGCTGAGCGAGGTCGGCGCGACCATGCACAGCCGGCTGATCGCCGAGGGCAAACCGGGCTCCACCATGCGCAGCGGGGCCACCTACTCCACCTGGAACAACGGGATGGAGCGCTCGATCACCTACTTCCACAATGCGGTCGGCCTGCTGACCGAGATCATCGGCAACCCGACGCCGACCGAGATCCCGCTGCTGGCCAGGAACCAGATCGCGCGCAACGACCTGCCGGCGCCCATCGCGCCGCAGACCTGGCGTTTCCGCCAGTCGATCGACTACTCGCTGACCATGAACTACGCGGTGCTGGACTATGCCTCGCGCAACCGCGAGCGCCTGCTGTTCAACATCTGGCGGATGGGGAACAACTCCATCGAGCGGGGCCGCGAGGATAGCTGGACCGTCACGCCCAAGCGCATCGAGGCGCTGGAAGCCGCGGCCAAGGGCAAGCCTCTGGTGGGCTCGGGCCGCAACCAGGGCCTGCAGCCAGACCTCTTCAAGCAGGTGCTGCGCGACCCCGCCAACCGCGACCCGCGCGGCTATGTCATCCCCGCCGACCAGGCCGACCTGCCGACGGCGGTGAAGTTCCTCAACGCCCTGATCAAGACCGGCGTCGACGTGAAGCGTGCGACCAGGCCGTTCACGGTCGCGGGCAAGACCTATCCGGCGGGCTCCTATGTCGTGAAGGCCGACCAGGCCTACCGGCCGCACGTGCTGGACATGTTCGAGCCGCAGGATCACCCGCACGATTTCGCCTATCCGGGCGGCCCGCCGATCCCGCCCTATGACTCCACGGGCTACACGCTGGCCCTGCAGATGGGCGTCGCGTTCGACCGGGTGCTGGACGGCTTCGACGGGCCCTTCGAGGCGGTGCCCGACCTCATCGCGCCGCCGGCGGGCCAGATCGTGGGCTCGGGGAAGGCCGGCTACCTGGTCAGCCATGAGGTCAACGACAGCTTCATCCTGTCCAACCGCCTGCTGAAGGCCGGCCAGGCGGTCTACTGGCAGAAGGCGGCGACCAAGGCGGCCGGGCGGCCGTTCGCGCCCGGCGCGCTCTGGATTCCCGCCACCGCCCAGAACCGCGCCATCGTCGAGAAGGCCACGCGCGAGCTGGGGCTGAAGGCCTACGCCCTTGGCGCGGCGCCTTCGGGCGAGAAGCTGAAGCTGAAGCCCGTGCGCGTCGGCGTGGTCGACAAGTACGGCGGCAACATGCCGGCCGGCTGGACCCGCTGGCTGATGGAGCAGTACGAGTTCGACTACCAAGTGGTCTATCCGCAGCGCCTGGACGCCGGCGACATCGCCAAGGATTTCGACGTCCTCATCTTCGCCAACAACGTCATGTCGGCCGACGAGTTCGGCGAGGGCAGCGGCCCCCGCCAGCCCAAGCCGGAGGACATCCCGGCCGAGTTCCGGCCCTGGCTGGGCGAGGTCACGCGCGACAAGACCGCGCCCCAGATCGCGACCTTCCTGAAGGCCGGCGGCGCGGTCGTGGCGGTCGGCAATTCCTCGCGACTGGCGGAAATGCTGGGGACCCCCGCGCCCAGCGCGCTGAACGGCGCCGACGGCAAGCCGCTGCCGCGCAACAGCTTCTACATCCCCGGCTCGTTGCTGGAGGTCAGCGTCGACAACACCCAGCCGCTCGCCTATGGCGCGCCCAGCCGGATGAACGTCTTCTTCGATCGGAGCCCGGCGTTCGCGGCGGGTGTCGGGGCCCGGGCAGCCTGGTATCCGCAGGGCGACGTGCTGCGCAGCGGCTGGGCGGTCGGCCAGGAGAAGCTGGGCGGCGCCGGCGCGGTGGTCGAAGTCCCGCTGGGCAAGGGGCGGCTGTTCCTGATGGGGCCGGAGGTCGCGCAGCGGGCCCAGTCCCACGCGGCCTTCAAGTTCCTGTTCAACGGCTTGCAGTACGGGCCCGCCATCGCCGGCGATCGCTAGCCGGCCGCCATCGCCCCGGAGGTCGGGGCTGCCCGAGCCGGCGGATCGTGTCTCGAGCGGCGGATCCTCGGACGCTCCGGTGAGGGTTTCGCCCCGCTCTCCGTCGAAGGACAGGTCGCCGCCCAGACGCTGCTCTCAGCGCTCCGGCGACGAGAGGATCCGATGCCGATCACGGCCCCACATCCCGGCCTCGGCGAGCCGGCGCTCGAGGAAGCCCTCAGCTGGCTTCTGAGGTTGCGTGAAGACCTGTCTCTCGAGACGGTCGAGGCCTTCGCCGCCTGGTGCGCAGCCTCGCCGTCGGCCGGCGAGGCGTGGGACGAGGCGCTCCGCCTGTGGACCTTGGCGGGTGTGGCCCTGGCGGTCGAACCCGCGGGTTAGCTCACGCCGCGTCGCGATCGATCCGCAGGGCCCGGATCGCGCGGATCAGGTGCTTTTCCACGGCGCTGACGGTGATCCCTTGGTGGGCCGCCACGGTCTTGAGGCTCGCGCCGTCCACGCGGACGGCGACCAGGATGGCCCGCGTCCGCTCGGGAAGCGCGGCCAGCACCCGCTGTGCGGCCTGCACGCCCTGGCGCGCCGCCAGCACGCGGTCGGGCGAGACTTCGTCGTGCGGCAGCTCGGCTTCGAGCAGTTCGCAATGCAGGCCGCCGCACCGGCTCTTCTCGTGCCGATGGCGGTCGATGAGCGCGGCGGTCGCAACCTGGTAGAGGTAGCGCTGCGGGTACTGGACCTCCGCGCCGTCCACCCGGTGGATCAGGCGAACGAAGATGTCCTGAACGAGGTCGTCGACTTCGCTGGCCGGCAGCCGCTTTCGGAGGTAGCCCCGCAGCTGGGGCACATGCGGCCAGACCGCCGTCAGCACGCCGTTTCCCCGGCACGCCGCCGGGACAGAGACGTCCGCCGCCGCCGTGGCGCTCAACGCGGACCTCGCGAGGCGACGGCGCACGCCGGGCCCCAAAATCGCGCCAGATGTCCTGTGGTCCCCACATCCGCCCCCGAGATGACCGGCTCACTGTCCCATGGCCGCGGGCAGAAAATCCTCACTCGCCTCGACCGAAAAGGTCAGAAAATTGGGATAAACATCCACAAAAACTGTCACAAAGCAGTGGTGATCAGTCGGATTTGTGAGATCGATCGGGAACGGTTGTCTTCGGCAGCGGCAGCGCCGTGGTGTTCTTGATTTCTTCCATGGCGAAGGTGGAGCTGACGTCCGTCAGGCCGACCGCGTTCACCAACCGGCGATAGACCGCGTCATAGTCCGCGATGCTCGGCGTCCGCACCTTCAGGAGATAATCGGCATCGCCGCTCATCCTATAGAACTCGACCACTTCCGGGATCGCGGAGACGGCCTCCGAGAACGTCCGGAACCATTCGGCGCCGTGGTCGCCGGCCCGCACATTGACGAAGACGGTCACGCCGATCCCCAGCGCCCCGGCGTCCAGCAGAGCCACCCGCCGCTTGATGACGCCCTGGTCCTGCAGCCGCCTGATCCGGCGCCAGCACGCATTGTTCGAGAGACCGACCCGCTCGGCGACCGAGGCGATCGACAGCGCGCCATCCTCCTGCAGCGTCGCGAGGATCCGCACGTCCATGGGGTCCAGGGTGACCCGGCCCGCTGTAGCCTTGGCGTCCATATCCGATCCCTGCAGCCCGGGCCGCCTAATACGCCGCGATGCCGGGGAAGACGACGCCTGGCTGCGGTCGCCCAGGCAAGTCCGCCCGGATGCCCATGGTGCGGGCTGCATGGCCAGGGCGCATGCCCGCGCGCCGGTGCGAGGCGCTTTTTTTCTCCGCGCCGGTGAGGAAAGCTGTGCGCCGCTCGTCAACGAATGCGGGCGTGGCGCCGGCCGGCGTCGCGCCCACATGCCCGCCGTGGAACCGTTAAATGCCCCGATCCTCCCGTCTCCGCTTCGCCGGATCCGCGCTCGTCGCCAGCCTCCTGCTGACGGGGGTCGCGGAGGCCAAGGTCGCAGCCGGCGAACGCCGCGAACTGCTGGCCCTGGTCGACAAGGCCGGCCCGCACATGGGCGAGGTGGCCCACCAGATCTGGGACTTCGCGGAGGTGGGCTACCAGGAGACGAAGAGCTCCGCCCTGCTGCAGGCCGAGCTCAAGGCCTCCGGATTCGACGTCGAAGCCGGCGTGGCCGGGATGCCCACCGCCTTCGTCGCGCGGTTCCGCAACGGCGACGGCCCGGTGATCGCGATCCTCGCCGAGTACGACGCCCTGCCGGGCCTGGCGCAGCGGGCGGAACCCCAGCGCGCCGTCATCGCCGGCCAGGAGGCGGGCCACGCCTGCGGTCACCACATTTTCGGCGCCGCCTCCGTCGCCGCGGCCCAGGCGGTAAAGGCCTGGATGCAGGCCAACAATGTGAAGGGCGAGATCCGCGTCTATGGCTCGCCGGCCGAGGAGGGCGGGTCGGGCAAGGTCTATCTGGTCCGCGCAGGCCTGTTCAAGGACGTCTCGGCGACCCTGCACTGGCATCCCTCCGACGCCAACGACGCGTCCCAGACGATCTCCCTGGCCAATGTCAGCGGCAAGTTCCGGTTCACGGGCGTCTCGGCCCACGCTTCGGCCTCGCCGGAGAAGGGGCGCTCGGCGCTGGATGGGGTCGAGGTGATGAACGTGGCGGTGAACTACATGCGCGAGCACGTGCCCGACGGCACGCGCATCCACTACGTCACCACCGACGGCGGCCAGGCTCCAAACGTCGTGCCCGACAAGGCCGAGGTCTACTATTACGTCCGCCATACCGACCCGCTGGTCGTGCGCGACGTCATCGGCCGGATCCAGAAGGCGGCCGAGGGCGCGGCCATGGCCACCGAGACCAAGGTCGCCTTCGAACAGACCGGCGGGGTCTACAACATGCTCCCCAACGACGCCCTTGGGCGGTTGATGGACGGCAACCTGCGCGAGGTTGGCGGCGTGAAGTGGGACGCCAAGGATACGGCCTTCGCCCAGGCGATGGCGCCTCAGCTGCCGTCCGGCAAGCGCACGCTCGCCAGCGCCGCCCAGGTGCAGCCCTACCGGATCGGCGGTGGAGGCGGCGGCTCGACGGACGTGGCCGACGTGAGCTGGGTCACGCCCACGGCCGGCATGACTGCGGCCACCTGGGTCCCCGGCACCCCGGCCCACAGCTGGCAGGCCGTCGCGGCGGGCGGCACGGACATGGCGGTCAAGGGCGGGGTCGTGGCGGCCAAGACCCTCGCGCTCACCGCCGCCGACCTGCTGCGGGATCCCGCGATGATCGCGAAGGCCCAGGCGGAGCTCGTCGAGCGGCGCGGACCGGATTTCACCTACAAGGCCATGGTCGGTGACCGGCCCCCACCCTTAGACTACCGCCGCAAGGCGGGGGAGGCCCGGCCGTGAGCGGACCCATCCGCTTCAGCGCGCTCGCCGCATCGGGCCTGTGGCTCGCGGCGTCAGCCCACGCCGCGCCGCTGCAGTTCGAACGGCTGCCGATCCCCGCCCTGGACAAGCCCGGCGCGCTCGCCAACGCCTGGGCCGACTACGATGGGGACGGCGACCTCGACCTGGCCACTGGCTTCAAGGACGGCTCGGTGATCCTGCTGAGGAACGACGCGGGCAAGCTGACGCCCTCCGGCGTCCCGTTCGACGTCGGCGGCCGCGACGCCCGCGCCTTGGCGTGGGGCGACTACGATGCCGACGGCGACCCCGATCTCTACGTCGGCACGTCCGCCACGCCGCGCCATCTCAACCGGCTGTTCCGCAACGACCGCGGCGGCCGCTTCGCCGAGGTCGGGGCGGACCTGGGCGTGTCGCCGGCCGACGCCACGACCCGGCAGGCCTCGTGGATCGACATCGACCGGGACGGTGACCTGGACCTGTTCGTGGCCCAGCGCGCGGCGCCCAACCAGCTGTTCCGCAACGAGGGCGGCAAGTTCCGGGAGGTCGCCGCCGAACTCGGCCTGGCCGACCCGCGCAAGAGCGTCGGCGCCTGCTTCTTCGACGCCGATCAGGACGGCGACCTGGACGTCTTCGTCGCCAACCAGGCCGGCGACCGGGACGGGTTCTTCCGCAACGACAATGGCCGGTTCACGGACGTCGCCGAGACCCTGGGCCTCACGCCCCTGGAACGCCCGGCGGCGGATGGCTCGGTGGGCTGCGCGCCGGGCGACTACGACAATGACGGCGACTTCGACCTGTTCGTCGCCGCCTACGGCAAGAACCGGCTCTATCGCAATGACGGCGGGACCTTCGCCGAGGTGGCGGAGGCCGCGGGCATCGTCGGCGAGGACCACTATGTCGCCGGCGGCTGGGCCGATGTGGACCAGGACGGCTGGCTCGACCTCTATGTGACCACCTTCCGCACGCCGAACCCCAACCTGCGCGACCACCTCTACCGCAACCAGGCGGGCCGGTTCGTGGACGAACTGCCCGAGAGCCTCGCCGTGGTTCCCGCGGACCATGGGGTGCAGTGGGCGGACCTCGACGGCGACGGCGACCTCGACCTGGCGCTGACCCACAACGACGACAAGGTCGGCGGTGGCCGTGTCTATCGCAACGACAGTCCCGACGCCGCCCACCGCGGCGCGCTGAAGGTCCTCGCGCTCGACACCGGGGGACGGTCCGTCGTCCCAGGGGCGGAGGTGCGGGTGCGCGACGCGGCGGGGCGCCTGCTGGGCGCGCGGCTCGTCGACACCGGCGGCGGCTACGATTCCCAGAACGCCATGTCCGTCCACGTCCCGACCGGCGAGGCCCGGCGCCTCACCGTCGAGGTGACCTACCTCACCGCCCAGGGCCGCCGCGCCGTCACGGTCCGGAACGTCGATCCGTCCCGCCTGGCCGGCAAGGCGCTCCGCGTCCGCCAGCCCCGCCCGTGAACCGCCTGTCCGCCCGGCTGGGCCTGCTCCTCGCGGCGGCCTGCGCGGCCGCCGCCGCGCCGGTCGACGCCCAGACCCCGCGCAACGACCGCGCGGCGGTGCTGCCCCGCGATGTGCTGACCACCGACGATCCCCAGCGGATCCCCAGGCGGCCGCCGCCAGGCGTCGGCAAGCAGCTGGTCCTGCGCGGCGGCCGCGTGTTCGACGCGGTGCGAGCCACCGCCTATCCCGCCAGCGTCGTCATCGAAGGCCGCGTCATCAAGGCGATCCTGCCCCCGGACCGGACGGACTGGGCGGCCGACGCGACCGTCGTCGACGTGGCCGGCAAGACGGTGATGCCGGGCCTGATCGACCTGCATGTGCACATGACCTATCCGGACCCCGACACGCCCCTCGACGAGCAGGCGACCGAGGGCTCGGGCGTGCTGCGCGGCGCGCGCAACCTCCGCTATTTCCTGGAATCCGGCTTCACCTCGGTGCGCGATCTGGGTGGCGTGCTGAACGCCCCGTTCCAGCTCGCCCAGTGGAGCGCCGCCGGCCAGATCCCTGCGCCCCGGGTGTTCGCCGCCGGCCACATCATCACCGGGACCGGCGGCCACGCCACCGAGCGGCCGGTCACACCTAACCACGGGCCCGCCTACCAGTGGGAGCGCGATGGCGCCGACGCTTGGCGCGGCGCGGTGCGCGCGGCCTTCAAGGAGGGCGCCAGCGTCATCAAGATCGCCAGCCACTTCACGCCGGAGGAGGTCGCCGCGGCGGTGGACGAGGCCCACACTCTGGGCCTGCCGGTCACCTGTGATTGCGAGACGATCTACATCGAGCGCGCCGTGGCGGCCGGGGTCGACATGATCGAGCATCCGCTGCCCCGCACCGACGCCACGATCGCCGCCATGGGCCGCAAGAAGATCGCGTCGGTCCCGACGCTGCAGGTCTACCAGAACGTCCTGGACACGGCCGGCGGGTTCTACGGCTCCACGTCGCGCCGCTTCAGCATGACCAGCCAGTCCAACTTCGACGTGTTCAAGAAGCTCAGGGCGGCCGGCGTCGTCATGGGGGTCGGCACCGACACCATCGGGCGGGTCAACCAGATGACCCCGAACCCGTACATCGCGGAGCTGAAGTGGTTCGTGAAGGGCGGCTATACGCCGGCCCAGACGCTGATCGCGGCGACCCGCACCAATGCCGAACTGCTCGCCATGGGCGACAAGCTGGGCACGCTCGAGGCGGGGAAACTCGCAGACGTGATCGTGGTCGACGGCCGCCCGGACGAGACCCTTGAGGACCTGGCGCGCATAGACCAGGTGATCAAGGACGGCCGCATCTGGGTGGCCAGGGGCCAGGTCGTCCTGCCGAGGCATGTCTCCGCGCCGCTCGCCAAGCCGTCTCCGCCCGTCGATGTGAACTGAGCGAGGCGCCCGAGGCGCTCGGGTGAAAAATCTTCCGCGGAAGGTGCGTGTTTTCGCCCGCGGTTCGTCATCAGGAAGTGCGGGCGGGGCGTGTTCTGGATCCGGTCAGTTTCCAGGTGATCCCCCTCACAAAACCTACCGTCCGACGCGTCCCGTTCGCACACCTCAAAGGCCGAGCTCCAGACATGACCAAGCGATCCCTGTTCCTGTGTTCCAGCCTCGCGGGCCTCGTGCTCGCCTCGTCAGCCGCGGCGCAGGAGGGCGGCGCGGAGTCGGTGTCGGAGGTCGTGGTCACCGGCAGCCGGGGGCAGGCGCGAACGGTCGTATCGAGTCCCGCGCCCATCGACGTGATCAGCGGCGAACAGCTCGAGCGCCTCGGCGGCGCGGCGCCCTTGCGGGACGCCCTGACCCAGCTCATCCCGTCGTTCCAGGCCCAGACGGTCGGCTCCTCGTCCTGGGACAGCCTGGCGCGGCCCGCCGGCCTGCGGGGCCTGGGCGGCGTGCATGTGCTGGTCCTCGTGGATGGCAAGCGCCGCCACAACAGCTCGCTGCTCAACCTCAACACCGGCAACCTGTCCAACGGCGGCAACCCGGTCGATCTGGACCTGATCCCGTCCAGCGCGATTTCGCGCATCGAGGTGCTGCGCGACGGGGCCGCGGCGCAATATGGCTCGGACGCCATCGCCGGCGTGATCAACGTGATCCTGCGCAAGGACCGCGACGGCGGACGGCTGAACGTGAACGCCGGTCAGCGCTTCTCGTACAACGGGGTCTCCGATGGCGAGACGCTGCAGGCGGACCTCTTCCACGGCTTCGCGTTCGGGGAGGACGGCTTCGCGACCGTCGCGCTCGACGCCAAGACGCAGCACGACTCGCTGCGCGGCGTGGACCTCACGGGGCAGCTCTATTTTGCGCTGCCGGGCGGGGTGGCCGACCCGCGCGAAGCCACGGCGTACCGGTACCAGCTCTACCGTGGGGGCCTGCCGAAGACCAAGGCGGCGAACCTCTCGCTCAACGTCGGCCAGACCCTCGGGGGCGCGGAGGTCTACGGCTCGGGGACGCTCAGCTTCCGCGACGCTGTGGTGGGCCAGGGCTTTCGTCGCCCCAACAGCAACCAGAACCTGCTGCAGCTCTATCCGGACGGCTTCGCGCCGAACTACACGCTCGACGAGCTCGACTTCCAGACCACCGCCGGCGCGCGCTGGGAAGCAGGCGGCTGGAACCTCGACCTCAGCACCACCTACGGCCGCAACCGGGTCGATCACGGCTCCAGCAACACCCTGAACGCCTCGCTCGGACCGACGAGCCCGACGGAGTTCCACACCTTCCGGTCCACCTTCGAGCAGTGGACGACCAACCTCGATCTCAATCGCGAAGTCGAGGTGTTCGGCGGACGGCCGCTGACCCTCGCCGCCGGGGCCGAGTACCGCTGGGAGCATTACGAGACGAAGGCCGGCGATCCGGCGGCCTACGCGGCGGGGAACTACGTCTACCCCGCCGGCTACGGCAACCTGGGCGGCCGCGCCGCCAGCGTCGGCGCCCAGGGCGCCGTGATCCTGACCCCCGCCGACGAGGCGGACGTCTCGCGCGCCAACTACGCGGCCTACGTCGACCTCAGCCTGGACGTCACCGATAGGTTCCTGGTCGCCGCCGCCGGCCGCTACGAAGACTACGATGACGCCGCCGGCGACGTGCTGAGCGGCAAGCTGTCGGCCCGCTACGAGTTCAACGACGCGGTGGCCTTGCGCGCCACCGTCAGCAACGGTTTCCGCGCGCCTTCGCTGTCGCAGTCGGGCTACGCCCAGACGGCCAACCAGGCCAACATCATCAACGGCGTCTTCACCTTCGTGGAATCGAAGACCGTGCGGCCGGATTCCCCGGTCGGCCAGGCGCTGGGCGCCCAGCCGCTGAAGCCGGAGAAATCCACCAACTACAGCGTCGGCCTAGCGCTCACCCCGTTCACGGGCTTCAGCGCCACGGTGGACGCCTATCGGATCGAGCTGCGCGACCGCATCGCGCTCACCGGCCTGCTGTCCGGGACCGGGGTCGCCGCGGTGTTGGCCCGCAACGGGTTCCCGACCAACCTCTCGGTGCGCTACTTCGCCAACGCCATCGACACCAACACCAAGGGCGTCGACGTGGTCGCGTCCTATGCCCATGAGATCGGTGACCTGGGCCGGCTGCGCTACACGCTGGGCTTCAACTGGAACAAGACCACCATCGCCGGCATCGCGCCCAATCCGCCCGAGCTCGCCGGCCTGGGCCTGACCCTGTTCGACCGCCAGCAACAGGGCAGCGCCACGCGCTCGACCCCGCGCACCAAGCTGCTGCTGGGCGCGGAATGGACCTACGACCGCTGGCGCGTGAACCTGCGCGAGAGCCGCTACGGCAAGTTCGACAGCATCAACAACAACCCCGCCTTCGACCAGCACTACGGCGCGAAGTGGCTGACCGACCTCGAGGTCGGCTACGAGGTCAGCGATAGGATCTCGGTGGCCGTGGGCGCCAACAACATCTTCGACGTCTATCCCGACCGGAACACCGTCGCCGACACCAACGGCTTCGCGCCCTTCGGCGGCAACTCCCCGTTCGGGGTGTACGGCGGGTACTACTACGGCCGCCTGACGGTGAACTTCTGATCCTTTGGTTCAGTCGCCCATGTGCGGGAGGTCGCAGGCCTCCCGCACATGGGCGACGACCTGGGCGTGGGTGGCGAACCAGCCGTTCATGGACCTGGCCATCCGGATGACCTCGTCGAGGATCCAGATCCGCGAGCGCGCGCCAATGATGTGCGGGTGCATGGTCAGTTGGAAGACCCCGCCCTCCTGGGCCGCGCCCTCGAGTTCGCGCCGGAAGATGTCCAGCACCGCCTCGGGCGGGGTGTAGGGGCGAAGGCCCGCGAAGCGGTTCATGCCGAAATAGACGGCGTCGTCGCGGATCCACTCGACCGGCAGCTCGACGACGCCCGTGGGCCGTCCGTCCATCTCCAGCTCGTAGCAGTCGTCGTCCGCCATCAGCGAGCTGTCGTAGGCCAGCCCCATCTCGCAGATGATCCGCAGGGTGTGCGGGCTGAAGTCCCAGGACGGCGTGCGGATCCCGGTTGGGCGCATCCCGCTGATCGCCTCCAGGGTCTCGGCGGCGCGGAGCATGAGGTCGCGCTCGGCGTCGTACGGGAGGGTCGAGTTGAGCTCATGGATCCAGCCGTGGATCCCGATCTCATGGCCCTCGGCCACGACCCGCCGCTGCTCGTCCGGATGCAGGAGGGCCGAGACCGCCGGCACGTAGAACGAGGCCGGCGTCTGATGCCGGGCCAGGATGTCCAGGATCCGCGGCGCGCCCCGGCGGGCGCCGAACTGGCCCCAGCTCTGCCGGCTGATCGAGCCGCCGCCGTCCCGCAGGTCATTGGTCTCATGGTCGCTGTCGAACGAAAGCGCCACCGCGAACGGCGCCCCGCCCGGCCAGGCGCTAGGCGCCAGCCGACGGCCGGCGCGAACCCGGTCCACGAGACCCCGCCAATGGGCTTGCGGCCATTGCCACGGCTCCAGCCCCGCGGGCGTGTGCTCGGTCGGCACGCCTCCGTTCACCGAAAGGATCTCACCGGAGATGAACCCGGCCCGGCGTCGGCCTCCGCGGCGCCCCCGCGCACACGCAACTGCTGGCCCAGGTCGCCGGCGGCGGCCATCACCGCAGCGACCACCTGCTTGCGCTTCTCGTCGAACCGGTTGGTGACGCAACCCATGTTCAGGGCGCCGAGGACGTGGCCGTTCTCATCCAGCACCGGCGCCGCCACCCCCGTGCCCCCGAGCGCGAATTCTTCCATGACGATGGCGTGGCCTTCCTCGTGGACCCGCGCCACGATGCGCAGCACTTCCTCGTCGTCGGTCACGGTGTGCCGGGTGACCGCCGGGAACGGGCCGTGGCCGATCAGGTCACGCCACTCCGCGCGCGGCCGACGCGAGACCAGGACCCGGCCGATGGCCGTGCAGTAGAGGGGGATCGGGCGGCTGACGTTGGCGCTGTAGCGAACCTCGACGTCGGCGACGACCTGGGTGATCACCTTGGCGTAGCCCGGCGTGTCGAAAACGCCGAAGGTCATCGACTCTCCCAGTTCCTGGCTCAGGCGCTCCATCACCGGCCGGGCCGCCGCGATCAGGCGGGCGTAGGGATCCGTGACCCAGCCGAACGCGCCCGCCCGGTACTGGTCGGTCAGCAGGTATCGGTCGCTCAGCGGGTCGCGGTAGGCGTAGCCGCGGTTCACCAGCGTCCGCAGCAGCATCAGGGTGCTGCTCTTCGGCGCGTTCAGCCGCGTGGTCGCTTCGCGCAGCAGGACGCCGTCTCCGCTCGCGGCGATCAACTCGACGAGGTCCAGGACCCGGGCGGCGGAAAGGACATTGTCGGTCATCTATATGAATGTCGTTCTCATGCTTGAACGCATATTCATCCCCTGGCTGAGCTGACGTCAATCGCCGAACCGGCGTGTTTCGCGGGCAGGCCCGCGGGACCTTTCCAAGTATCCAAGGGAGCAATGCCGCCGAAGCGGATTTTAGTTGTGGAATTCATCAGGCGCCGGCGTCGGACAATCATGGCGCCGCGAGGAGCGATCGCGACTGGATTGTCGCGGCACCTGCAAGTGCCGGAGTTTCGTCTCTATTGGAGGTTGTGCCCATGTGATACCGAAAGCGGCGTCGCTGCTGTCCCTGCGTCACATTGTGGGCGCCGTGGGACTGATCGATGAGCAATCGTTATTGAACGATCCACGAACAGTTGTTTGACGGGGGCGGGCGCCGCCGTCCACTATCCTCGTCGGCGGGCGCCAAGTGCGCCGGGGCCGGATGAGGGGAAAACAAGATATGATGGGCAGACCATCGCGGGGCCGGATGGCCTTGCTTGCGACGAGTGCGATCTGTGCGGTCGTCGGTTTTGGCGGTTCGAGCTGGGCGCAGGGCGGGTCCGACCCGAGCACCGTGGACGAAATCGTGGTGGTCGGGTCCCAGATCCAGGGATCGAAGGTCACGGCCGCCCTGCCCGTGACGGTGGTGGACGCAACCCAGATTCAGGCGACGGCGGCCGGATCGGGCGACGAGCTGTTCCGGACCATCCCGCAGGCCGGCAACGTGACGTTCAACTCGAGCTTCCTGCCAGGCTCGTCCAACTCGGCGCGCGGTGACGTGAACTCGATCAGCCTGCGCAACCTCGGCGCCGGCAACACCCTGGTGCTGATCAACGGCCGCCGGACGGTCTACCACCCGACGACCCAGGCCGAGTCCCTGGTGCCGACCTTCACCTACAACACCAACGCCATCCCGGTGGCGGGCCTGCGCAGCATCGAAGTGCTCCGCGACGGCGCGGCCGCCATCTACGGCACCGATGCGGTGGCCGGCGTGGTCAACACCGTCCTGCGGGACGACTTCGACGGCAGCCAAGTCGAGTTCCAATACGGCACGGCGCCGGGAACCAACCTGCGTGAGGGCCGGCTGACCGGCCTGGTCGGCAGCAACTTCCAGGACGATCGCGGCAACATCACCCTCTTCGGTTCGCTGGAGCGGCGCTCGGCCCTGCTGGCGTCCGATCAAGACTACACCGCCTCGTCCGACAAGCGCCCGCTGTATGCGGGCACCGAATTCGCCAACACGGTCAGCCTCGACGGCCGGTCCGCCACGACCGGCTTCGGCGCCTTCCAGGCCGTGGGCGTGACGAGCGCGATCCGCCAGGGCACGACGGCGATCACGGGCGCCACCGGCATCTTCCACTACTCGCCGCAAGGGGTGAGCTGCACCGTGGCGGTCGGCCCGGGCCTCTGCGTCGTGCCAGGAACCTTCAACACCACGACGGACCGGGCTCGCCTCGTCGACACCCTGGGAACGAACAAGGCCTCGGTCATCCCGCAGGCCGACCGGACCAACGTCTTCCTGACCGGCCACTACGACATCAACGAGGACGTCACCTTCTTCGGCGAGGCGGGCTACTACCACGCCCGCACCGAAGGCAACGTCGCCGCCTATAACAGCGTCGGCACCTCGCCCACGATCACCATCGGGCCCAACGCCTACTACAACCCCTTCGGCGCTACGACGCTCGCCAATGGCCAGCCGAACCCGAACCGCCTGCCGAACCTGGTGGGCGTGCCCGCCGGCGGCCTGCGCCTGACGTTCAACACCTATGGCCTCGTCGACCTGGGTCCGTCGCAGGTGATCGTTGAGAACGACCAGATCCGGGTGCTGGGCGGACTGAAGGGCAAGAAGTTCGGCTTCAACTGGGAAAGCGCCGCCTTGTACTCCGAGGCGACGGTGGACGACCTGTCCTACGCCCTGGACGGCACGGCCTTCTCGGCGGCGGTGAACCGCACGACGCCGGACGCCTACAACCCCTTCAACGGCATCGGGACGTCGAACCTGATCACCGGCGGCGACCAGACTCCGTCGAGCGCCGCGGCGCTGGCGGGGCTGATCATTCCCATCACGCGCGCGAACAAGACGACGCTGGCCCTCTGGGACTTCAAGGTGAGCCGGCCCGACCTGATTTCGATGTGGGCGGGCGACATCGGCATCGCGGCCGGCGTCGAGGTGCGGCGCGAGACCTATCGCGACAACCGCGACGACAACGTCGACGGGACTATCCCGTACGTCGACGCGATCACGGGCCCGTTGATCGGCGGCGCCGTCGCCTTCGGCAACATCCCGGGCACTTCGGTGTCGCCCGACGTCAGCGGCCACCGGACCGTGAAGTCGGCCTACGCCGAACTGGCCATCCCGCTGGTCTCTCCCGAGATGAACATCCCGCTGGTCAACCGCGTGGAGGTGCAGCTGGCCGGACGCGCCGAGGACTACAGCGACGTGGGCAGCGTGGCGAAGCCGAAGGTGGCGGCCGCCTGGGATATCATCCCCGGCTTCCGCCTGCGGGGCTCCTGGTCGCAGGGCTTCAAGGCGCCGAACCTGGAGCAGATTAACGTCAGCCAGGTGAGCCGCACCAACAACCGCCAGGACTACTACTTCTGCGAAGCCGACCTCCGCGCTCGGCGGATCACCAGCTTCACCCAGTGCGCCCGGTCGCGGACCACACGCGCCGTGCGCGCCGGCAACCCCGACCTGAAGCCGGAGACCTCGGAGAGCCTGTCCTACGGCATCGTCTTCCAGCCGGAATTCATCCCGCCGGAGTTCGGCCGCCTCATCATCACGGCCGATGTCTGGAAGATCAAACAGAAGGGCATCATCGGCCTGTTCGGCGAAGGCAACGCGGTCATCCTCGACTATGTGCTGCGGCTGCAGGGCTCGTCCAACCCCGCGGTCCACCGCCTGGCTCCGACCCCCGACGACATCGCGGTGTTCGCGGGCACCGGCCTCACGCCCGTGGGCTTCGTGGAGTACGCGGACGACAAGTACGTCAACCAGCTGCCGCAGGTGGCCCAGGGCGTCGACGTCGGCGTCAACTATCGCCTGGACACCGACCGCTTCGGCGACTTCACCGTGGACGTGAACGTCGCGCGCCTGGACAAGCTCTACCAGTCCCCGACCGAGGGTCTGGCCCTGCTCCTGGAAGCGCGCGCGGCCGGTCAGATCAACGCCGGCACGATCATCACCGGCGGTCAGGACATCGTCGGGCAGAACGGCACGCCGGAGTGGCGTGGCACGAGCTCGGTGACCTGGCGCTACAACAACTTCACCGCCAACTGGTTCACGACCTACACGGGTGAGTTCTATTCCACGGCGCTGACCTACGCGGCGGGCGGCTTCTACAAGGTGCCCGACACCTGGGTGCACAACGTCTCGCTCTCGTACACTTTCGAGGAGGGCGGCAAATACCTGGAAGGCACGCGCGTTCTGGTCGGCGCGCGCAACGTCTTCGACAAGGATCCGCCGCTGGCGTCGACCGACGGCTACCAGGCCTCGGTCTACAACCCCTACGGCCGGTACCTCTACTTCAACATCCGCAAGACCTTCTAAGCCGGGTGACCAGAGCCCCTCCCGCGGCGCGGGAGGGGTCTTCTTTTTCGGGAAGCAGTCATGAGTAAGGCCGTCCGCGGTGTCTTGAACGTCGCCCTCGCCAGCGTCCTGGCGCTGTCGTTCGCCGTCGGCCCGCAGGCCTGGGCCCAGGAGGAGACGCCGCCACAGGCCCTGGCGCAGACCGGCGGCGACCTGATCGGCTACCGCTCGATCCACCATCCGGTGATCGGCCGCGAGGGGATGGTGGTGGCGCAGAACAAGATCGCCGCCCGCATCGGCGCCGATATCCTGGCCAAGGGCGGCAACGCCGTGGACGCTGCGGTGGCGGTGGGGATCGCCGAAACCCTGACCCTGCCACGGGCGGGGAACCTGGGGGGTGGCGGCTACATGCTGGTCTACGACGCCGCCACCAGGAAGACGGTCGCCATCGAGTACTACGGCCAGGCGCCGATGGGGGTGACTCCGGACTTCCTGCTAGGCCCCGACAACAAGGTCTCGGCCGACAAGGTGCAGTCGTTCAAGGGCGTCACCGTGCCGGGCACCGTGGCCGGCCTCTACGAAGCGCACAAGCGGTTCGGCAAGCTGCCATGGGCGAAGCTGGTCCAGCCGACCATCGACCTCGCCGCCAAGGGCGTCGTCATGAGCGACGACGAGGCCACGGCGCTGGCCCAGCGCAAGTCCGCGATGTCGAAGGACCCCGGCGGCGCGCTCAAGGTCTACTTCAAGAAGGACGGTTCGCCTTACAGGCCCGGCGACCGCTTCAAGAACCCGGACCTGGTCTGGACCCTGAAGCATATCCAGGCCCGGGGCGCAGATGGCTTCTACAAGGGGCCGGTGGCCGAGCGGATCGTGGCCGGCGTCAAGGCCGGCGGCGGGATCATCACCAAGGACGACCTGGCGGCCTATCGCGCCAACGTCCTGGAGCCGATCTGGTCCGACTATCGCGGCTACAAGATCGCCTACATGCCGCCGACGTCCGCCGCCTCGAGCGTCGCCGAGGCGATGAACATCCTCGAGCAGTTCCCTATGGGCGAGCTGGGGCAGGGCAACGTCGCCACCATGCACCTCATCGCCGAGGCGCTGAAGATCGTCACGGTCGACCGCCGCTACTCCGGCGGCGGCCCGCAATGGAAGACGCCGGCGGTGGGGATCGCCAGCAAGGCCTTCGCCCAGGAACGGGCCAAGCTGATCTCGATGGACAAGTCGCTGGACAGCAAGTCGCTGCCCTCGCTCGACCCGCATCCCTACGAGAGCCCGGACACCACCCACTTCTCGGTCGCCGACAAGAACGGGAACGTGGTGTCCAACACCTACACCCTCACCGCCTCGTTCGGGGCCCACGTGGTCGCGCCCGGCACCGGCTTCCTGCTCAACAACTCGCTGGGCAACTTCGATTGGAACCCCCGGCCGAACAGCCTCGGCAACCGCATCGAGCCCGGCAAGCGCGCCCAGTCGACCATCTCGCCGATCATCGTGTTCAAGGACGACAAGCCGTGGGTGGCCACCGGCACGCCGGGCGGCGGGACGATCCTGGGGACCATGGTCCAGATGCTGAGCAACCTGATCGACTACAAGCTGAACGTCGCCGAGGCCGCGCAGCGGCCGCGCGTCTACCAGGCCGGCGTGGACGGACCCCTGCAGCTTGAGGAATCCATCCCCCAGGACCTCGTCGCCGGGCTGCAGGCCAAGGGGCACAAGGTCGAACGCTCGCAGATCATCGGCAGCACCCAGTCGATCATGATCGGGCCGGACGGAGTCATGTACGGCGCGGCCGACACGCGCCGGCCCGACGCCGCGGCCGTGGGCGTGCGCCAGTTCTGACGGGTCCGGGAGCCGCGCGCGGACGCCGCCTCCCGCGCTCAGGCGTTGGCCACCAGGCGCAGGTCCGGCGTGTCCGCACGGCGCGGCGCCGGAAGGGAGTTCAGGAACATCTCCGCCGCGCGGCTCAGCTTCCGCTCCGAATGGTGGAACATCCGGAACGCCCGGCGCGGCAGGTCGACAGGCGCCCGGACCAGGCGGCCAGACTGGACGGCGTCGCGCACGACGAGGTCGGAGAGCGCGCCGGGACCCGCGCCGGCCAATACGGCCGAGCGCACGGCCTCGTTGGTCGGCAGCTCCAGCCGGATGTCCAGGTCCCGGGTGTCGAGACCCATCGCCCTGAGCGCGCCGATGAACTCGGAGCGGGTCCCGGACCCCTCCTCGCGCAGCACCCACCCCCCGTGCAACAGGGCCTCCGGGCTGGGCCGGCGGCTCGCCCAGGGATGGCCGGGCGGCACGAAGACGCTCATGCGATCGCCGTCCAGGTCCCAGCCGGTCAGGGCCGCGTCGGCGTACTTTCCCTCGACGAAGCCCAGCTCGGCGTCGCCATCCAGCACCTTGCGGCCGACGCCGGCGGTGTTGCTGATCTGCAGCTCGATACCCAGGTGGGGGAAGCGTTCATGGAAGTCGGCGATCAGCTGGGGCAGCCAGTAGTTGCCGATGGTCTGGCTGGCGCAGATCGAGACTGTCCCGCGCCGCAGATCGCTGAGGTCGGACAGGGTGCGCTGGGCGGTCCGGACCTGGCTGAGGACCTTCTCGGCCTCGACCAGGAACGCCTGGCCCGCCACGGACAGCTCGATGCGCCGCCCGACCCGGTCGAACAGCGGCGTGCCATAGGCGCCCTCGAGCGCGCCGATCGAGGCGCTGACCCCCGACTGGGTGATGTGCAGCACCTCCGCGGCCCGCGTCATGTTCAGACGCTCGGCGACGCAGACGAAAATTCTCAATTGCTCAAGAGTCACGACAAACCCCTCGAGTACCCGACGTCACAGCGTAGTCATATCGATCCGCGTTCATCAAGTAGAACATCGTTCACCTGGCGGAACGGTGATGAGGGGAGGCTGCCGACGGCTTTGGGTGCTCAGGGCGCCCAAAAATCAGACGTATCGGGACAGGGTCACTCGGGCCGATCGCGGCGGCCTTCAGCGACGGATTCGAAGCCGTGGCCGACAGTTCAACAATCATCAGTGTAACTTGTGACGGACAAAAGCCAATCTAATCATCGACGTATAAAGAATAGTTGGTTGCGAACACTGTAAAAATCCGCCATGCCCCTGTAATCAGAATTCGAAATCGGGGCGGAGTATGGCGGCGGAGGAGGGGGCGCGGGTTGCGCTGGTGACCGGAGGCGCGCGCGGCATCGGACGCGGTTGCGCGCTGGCGCTGGCCGAGGCGGGGTTCGACCTGGTGCTGGTGGATCTGCTCGAACCCGAGATGGCCGCCACCGCCGCGGAGATCGAAGGGCTCGGCCGGCGGGTGGAACGCTACGCGGCGGACGTCAGCGACTTCGCGCGCGCCCATCAGGTCGTGGACCTGGCGATGGCCGCGTTCGGCCGGCTGGACGTCCTGGTCAACAACGCCGGCCGACCGCAGCCGAAGGGCATCTTCGAGATCGCGGAGGCGGAATTCGACACCACTCTAGCGATCAACCTGAAGAGCTGCTTCAACTATATTCACGCCGTCGCGCCGGTCATGCAGGTGCAGGGCGGGGGCCGGATCATCAGCATGTCGTCGCTCAACGCGCATTCCGGCGGGGTGACCGCCGCCGTCAGCCGCTTCGCCTACGCCGCCGCCAAGGCCGGCATCCTCGGCATGACCCGGGCGCTCGCCAAGGAGCTCGGGCCGAACATCCTGGTCAACGCGATCTGCCCCGGGCTGATCAAGACCGAGGTCAACGGCAACAGCGTCATCCGCGAACGGGGCGACCAGATCGCGCGGGACGGCATCGCACTCGGCCGGGTCGGCACGCCGAGCGACGTCGCCGAACTGGTGCGCTTTCTCGCGGCGTCCGAACCCTGCTTCATCACCGGCCAGGACTTCGTAATCGACGGGTTCCAGTTCCAGGTCTAGGCCGAGATGACCTTGCCCACGCCGCTCGCCGAGCCGACACCGCCCCTGAGCCGGGCCACGCGTCGGCGCGCCATCGTGGCCTGCCTGCTCGGCAACCTGTTCGAGCTCTTCGACTTCGGCGTGTACGGCTACTTCGCGGTGCAGATCGGCAAGGCGATCTTCCCCTCGGTAGACCCGGTGGTCTCCGTCCTGGCCAGCTTCGCCACCTACGGCGTCGGATTCCTGATGCGGCCCATAGGCGCCATGGTGCTCGGCAGCTATGGCGACCGCCACGGCCGGAAATCGGCCCTGGCCCTGACCATCACCCTGATGGCGGTCGCGACCGGCTTCACCGGCCTCGTGCCCAGCTACGCCGCGATCGGCCTGTGGGCCCCGGTCCTGCTGGTCGTCTGCCGCCTGCTGCAGGGGTTCTCGACCGGGGGCGAGTGGGGCGGCGCCACGACCTTCCTCGTCGAGCATGCGCCGCCCGGGCGCCGTGGATTCTACGGCAGCCTGCAGCAGGTCAGCACGGGCCTGGCCCAGATCATGTCCATCGGCTCGGCTCTGCTCCTGAACTCCGTGCTGTCGACGCCGGACCTCGAAGCCTGGGGCTGGCGACTGCCGTTCCTGGTGGGCTTCATCCTGGCCCCGATCGGCTACTACCTACGCTCGCGCGTCGAGGAATCCCCCGAATACATGCAAAGCGCGCGGGAGAAGCGCATCCCCACCGCCCCGCTGCGGATGGCGCTGACGGTCCACCGCAAGGCCGTGCTGACCTGCTTCGGCCTCACGATGATCTGGACGGTGTCCAGCTACGTCTTCATCACCTTCCTGCCGACCTTCGCCACGCAGTCGCTCGGCATGGCGCCTCTCGTGGCCCTGTCGGGTACGATCTGCGCCTCGCTGGCCAATGTGGTCGTGGTGCCGCTTTCGGGCCTGGCGTCGGACCGGTGGGGCCGCATCCCCATGGTGATCTCGGCGGCAGGGTTCGCCCTGCTGAGCATCCCGCTGTTCATGCTGCTGGCGAGCGCCCCGTCCTTCGCGGTCCTGGCTGGCGTCGCCGTCGTCGCCGGCATCCTCTACGGCCTTTACAATGGCGCCGCGCCGACGGTCCTGTGCGACCTGTTCCCGACCACGGTGCGCTACACCGCGCTGTCGGTGGGCTACAACGGGGCCGTGATGATCTTCGGCGGGTTCGCGCCCTTCATCTCCACCGTGCTGGTGCGCGAGAGCGGCTCGCCGATCGCCCCCAGCTTCTATGTCGTGGCCTGCGCCCTGGCGAGCCTCGCGGTCCTCTGCTGGCCGCGGCCCCGCCTGGCCCCGGCGAGCTGAGGCGCATCCATCTTGAAGCGAGGTCACATGGCGTTGAACACGATAGGCCGGGCCGTGGGCCTCGCCCTGCTGATCGGAGCCCTGGCGGCCGGACCCGCGGCGGCCGGCGCCGCGCCGGGCGACGACTGGACGAAGGCCACGGCGGCCTCCGAGCCCCGCGAAGGCCTGCTGCGGACCTTCGTCGACCGCAAGACCAACCGCATCCAGCTGCGGTTGCCGCCGCCTGACGCCGAGGGGGTTTCGGGCCGCTTCATCTACCAGGCCAGTCTGGCCACGGGCCTCGGCTCGACGCCCGTGGGCCTCGATCGCGCGGAGATGGGCCGGGCGCTGGTGGTGGTGTTCCGGCGGGCCGGCCGCAAGGTGATCCTGCAGGCCGAGAACTACGGCTTCCGGGCCGAGGGCGGCGGCGCCGGCGCGGCCAAGGCCGTCCGGGATTCCTTCGCCGTGTCCAACCTCTGGTCGGCCGACGTGGCCGCCGAGGGGCCCGACGGCTCGGTGCTCATCGACCTCACCAGCTTCCTGACCCAGGACACCCTAGACATCGCCGGACGCCTCAAGGCCCGGCGGCAGGGGACCTTTCGCGCCGCTCCGGCCCTGACCTACGCCGACGCGACCCGGGTCGGCGTCTTCCCCGAGAACCTGGAGTTCGAGGCGGTGCAGACCTTCACCTCCGACGACCCGGGCGCCGAGGTGCGGGCCGTCGCGCCCGACCCCAGGTCCGTGACGCTCACGGTCCACCACAGCTTCGTGAAGCTGCCCGGTTCCGGCTTCACGCCGCGTCGGCACGACCCGCGGACCGGGACCTCGGTCCAGGTGCTGGTGAACGACTACGCCGCTCCGCTGGACGCGCCGGTCGTGTACCGCCTGGCCCGCCGCTTCCGCCTGGAAAAGGTCGATCCCTCGTCCCCCCGCTCCCGGGTCAAGAAACCCATCGTCTTCTACGTGGACCGCGCGGCGCCGGAGCCGATCCGCAGTGCGCTGGTGGAAGGCGCCAACTGGTGGGGCCAGGCCTTCGACGCCGCCGGCTTCATCGACGCCTTCCGGGTGGAGGTCCTGCCGGAAGGCGCCGACCCCATGGACGCCCGTTACAACGTCATCAACTGGATCCATCGCCAGACGCGCGGGTGGTCGACCGGCCAGACGATCGTCGATCCCCGCACCGGGGAGATCGTGCGTGGCGTGGTCCAGCTGGGATCGCTGCGCATCCGTCAGGATCGGCTGATCTTCGAAGGCCTGCTGGGCGCCGAGCAGACAGGCCGCGGCGGCCCCGACGACCCGGTGCAGATCGCACTGCAGCGGATCCGCCAGCTCGGCATGCACGAGACCGGACACGCGCTGGGCTTCTCGCACAACTTCGCGGGCAGCACTTTCGCCGGACGCGCCTCGGCCATGGACTACCCCGCGCCCCTGATCCGCACGAGGGGCGACAGGCTGGACTTCTCCGACGCCTACGTCCGCGGGGCGGGCGCCTGGGACAAGTTCTCCGTCCGCTGGCTCTACGCCCAGTTCCCGCCCGGGACGGACGAAGCGGCCGCCCTCGACAAGATCGCGCGCGAGCCGGCCGCCCAGGGCATGCGGTTCATCGCCGACGACGAGCACCCCGACAGCACCCAGTGGGACAACGGCGCCGACCCCATCGACGAGCTGCGCAACGTGCTGGCCGTCCGCCGGATCGCGCTGCGGCGCTTCGGCCTGCACAACATCGCCAAGGGGGCCCCCGTGGCCGACCTGCGCCGGGTGTTCGTGCCGGTCTACCTTTTCCACCGGTATCAGGTGGACGCGGTGGTGAAGCAGGTCGGCGGCGTCGACTATGCCTATGCGGTCAACGGCGGGGGGCAGGAGGCGGCGCGGGCCATCGCGCCCGCTGCCCAGCGCAAGGCGCTGGCCGCCCTCACCGCGACGCTCGATCCACAGCTGCTCGACACCCCCGACGAGCTGGTCGGCCTGCTGTCCCAGGCCCAGTCGGGCACCCCCGACCGGCAGTTCGAGATCGAGCTGTTCGACACCCTGGGCGGACCCGTCTTCGATCCGGTGGGCGCGGCGACGGCGGCTTCGGACATGATCCTGCGCCAGCTCGTCGAGGCGCCCCGCCTCAATCGGGTGCTGGAACAGCATCGCCGGGACGCCGGCCAGCTCGGCGTCGACGAGCTGCTGTCGACGCTGTTCGGCGCGGTCCGCGTCCAGCCCGGCGACACGCCGCGCGCGGCCGAGATCCGGCGGCGGCAGCAGGCCCGGCTGATCGGGGACCTGGCCGACGTGCTGGGCGAGAAGAGCCTGTCGCCGACCGTCGCGGGCCTGGTCCAACAGGCCTTGAAGGGTTTCGGCGGGTCCCTCGACACCACCGGCGGACCACCCGAGACGGTCGCCTACAATCGCTTCCTGGCCGAGTTGCTCGCCAAGTCGGACCGCGAGGCCCTGGCCCGCTTCGCCTCGGAGGCCGCGCCCGCGCCCAGGACCCCGCCGGGCAGTCCGATCGGCGAGGATTGCTGGTTCTGCTCGCCGCTGCCCCTCGCCGAGGACTAGCGGGCGGCTTCGGCGTCGCTGGCAAGATTCGTGGGAAGTTTGTCATTCCGGCCGGCGGGTGCGGGGGTTAGGTCTCGGCGGTCAATCCAGCGAGCCCGCTATGTCTCGACTGACGGTCGCCGCCGTCCTCCCCGCCGCTATCGGCCGCGCCTTGGCCGGCCTCGCGGCCCTGTTCATCATGGGCGGCGTCGCGGGGGCCAGGCCGCTGGTGGTGATCCTAGCCGACGCCGACGGAACGGTGGCCACTGACCTGCTCGCCCCCTACGCCATCCTGGCCGAGAGCGGCGCGGTGGAGGTGAAGGTGGCGTCGGCGACGGCCGCGCCCGTGCGCCTCACGCCGGGCGTCGCTTGGGTGGCGCCCCAGATGACCCTGGCCCAGCTGGCGCGGGCCCGGCCTGCCGGCCCTGACGTGGTGATCGTCCCGGCGCTCGAAGTCGTGGACGATCCGGCGCGCTCTGCCTGGCTGCGGGCGCAGGCCCGCGGCGGCGCGCGGATCATGTCCATCTGCAATGGCGCGAAGGTGCTGGCGGTCGCCGGCCTGCTCGACGGTCGCCAGGCGACGGTTCATTGGTACAGTCGCGCGAAGCTCACACAGCAATATCCGAAGGTGAAATGGCGGCACGATCTGCGCTGGGTCGTGGACGGGCCGATCACCACCACGGCCGGCATCAGCGCCGGCGAGCCGGCGACCCTCGACCTCCTGCGGCGGCTCGCCGGCGACACCGTGATGCGGGACACCGCCCGGCGCCTGGCCTTGCCCCTGCCGGACCAGCGCCATCGGGGCGACGATTTCCGCCTCACCGCCCGGGGCGCCGGTCTCGTCGTCGGCAATCGGATGGCGTTCTGGAGCCATGAGGACGTGGCCGTGCCGCTCGCCCAGGGCCTGGACGAGCTCGCCTTCGGAACCGCGATGGACGCCTGGTCGCGCACCTATCGCTCGACGGCCTGGGCCGTGGGTCCCGCCAGCGTGGTCACGCGCCACGGTCTCGTCCTCTATCGCGGCCGCACCCTGCCGGGGCGGTTCGACCGTCAGGTCGCCTTGCCGCACGCGGAGGTCATGGCGGCCACGTTCGACCAGATCCGCGGCGCCTACGGCGGCTCCACGGCACGGTTCGTGGCCTTGCAGTTCGAGCACCCCTACGGCGCGGTGAGCGCCTGGTAGGCCGCGACTACGCCACCATCCCGCTCCGGGACGTGACCTGGGCCTGGAAGAGGTAGCCGCCGCCGCGCAGGGTCTTGATCATCTCGCCGGCCCCGTCGCAGGCCGACAGCGTGCGTCGCAGGCGCGCGACGCGGGCGTCGATGGAGCGCCCGCCCGCCGCCGCGCCGTCGCCGTGCAACAGGGCGATGAGGGCGTCGCGGCGCAACACCTCGCCGGGACGCGCCACGAGCGCGCGCAGCAGGGCGGCGTCGGCGGGGCTGAGGCGCACCGTGCGGCCCGACGGTGCGGTGACGTAGCCGAGCTCGGCGTCGAACCGCCAGGTCTCGAGTACAGCCTGGGCGGTGTGGCGCGCCTGGCGTGCGGCGCGGCGCAGCAGGGCGCGCACCTTGGCCAGCAGCTCCAGCGGATGGGTGGTCTTGGGCAGGACGTCGTCCGCGCCGAACTCCAGGCCGGCGACCCGGTCCAGGGTGTCCGCCGCGCGGGCGACCACAAGGACCGGCGCGCTCTCGGCCTCGGACAGCTTGCGGCACAGCGCCAGGCCGTCGGCGTCGGGCAGGGCGGTCTCCAGGATCACCAGGTCGCAGCCGCGCGCGTCCAGCGTGGGTTGGGCTTCGGCGGCGGAATCGGCGCGCTCCACCTCGAAGCCATGGCGGCGCAGCATGTCGAGGCCCGGCTCGATGGAGCCCCCGTCGGCGTCGATCCACAGCACGCGGGGCGATCCTTGCGCGACGGCGGCCCGCGCCGGAACGCCACCGGCGGCGAATTCGAAGGCGACTGCAGTCATGATGGCTTCTGTCCCGGGCCAAACCTCCGGGTCGGTCCCCGGCGCACCAGCACCTTAGCCCGGACAGTTGGATTTTGATGACGACTTCTCGTCATACTTCACATGAAACGACTTCATGTGTCACCTGGCTGTGACAATTGTAACGATGGTCAATAGCTGTTTTCTTTTTGCAACATTCTTCCACGAATGACTTGGCCGAACTCGATCCCGACGTAACCATCGTGCGACTCCCGGTCGGCGGCTGGACTGAAGCTATCATGCTGTTTTTACGTGTATTATCTGAACTCCACGTGAGGTGTTCCGCATCCGCGCGCTACCGTCACATGAAGCGTATTCATGCTTCGCATAAGATAAATTCAGTAAAGAGCCGCTGCACGCGACAATAGTTTTTCTCCAGCGGCGCTCGGGCGCGCGGTCGGAACCTCCGGCCGCGTTGGGGGCCGGCTTTCATGTGGGGTTCGGCCGAGGCTCGACGAGTCGCCGGCCGCTGGAGGACTTAGACCTTGAATATCAAGAGCACGCGTGAGCGCCTTCTGGCGTCGTCGATGATCTGTGGGGTGGCCCTGCTGGGCCTTGCGACCCCTGCCGCCGCCCAGACGGCCGGCGATGAAGTCTCCGAAGTGGTGGTGACCGGCACCCGGATCCCCTCGCCGAACCTGGAAAGCGTCAGCCCGGTGACCGCGGTGAGCGCCGCTGAAATCAAGGCCACGGGCGTGACCCGGGTCGAAGACATGATCAACAGCCTGCCCCAGGCCTTCGCCGCCCAGGGCTCGGCCCTGTCCAACGGTTCGACCGGTACGGCGACCGTGAGCCTTCGCGGCCTGGGCGCCACGCGGACCCAGGTCCTGATCGACGGCCGCCGCCTGATGCCCGGCACGCCGAACACCCTGGGCGGCTCGCTCGCCCCAGATCTCAACTTCATCCCGACGGCCCTGATCGAGCGCGTCGACGTGCTGACGGGCGGCGCCTCGGCCGTTTACGGCGCCGACGCCGTGGCCGGCGTCGTCAACTTCATCATGTCGCGCAACTTCGAAGGCGTGCGGGTCGACGCCCAGTACGGGATCTACCAGCACGACAACAGCAGCCCGATAGCCGACATCGTAAGCGCCCGGGCGGCCACCGCGGCCAGCCCCGAGTTCTTCCGCCTGCCGAAGGACAACGTGCGCGACGGCGAGAGCTCGCAGGTCACCCTGATCCTCGGCGTGAACTCGCCGGACGGGAAGGGCAACGTCACGGCCTATGCCGGCTATCGCCACGTCGAACCGATCTTCCAGGGCAACCGCGACTTCTCGGCCTGTACGCTGAACTCGGGCGACAGCTTCGCGGCCGCCGGCTGCGGCGGCTCGGGCACCGCGTTCCCGGCCCGCTTCGGCGCGAACATCGTCGACATCACGGGCCCGGGGAACACCTTCCGGCCGCGCGTGGCCGCCCGCGACGTGTTCAACTTCGGCCCGCAGAACTACTACCAGCGCCCTGACGACCGCTACGTGCTGGGCGCCTTCGCCAACTACGAGATCAACGACTGGGCGACGGCCTACATGGACGTGATGTTCATGGACGACACGTCCACCTACCAGATCGCGGCGGGCGGCATCTTCGCCGGCACCTTCTCGGTCAACTGCGCCAACCCGTTCCTGTCGGCCCAGCAACGCGGCCTGCTGGCCGCCACGGCGGCGTCGGGCGGCGGCACCTGCGCCACCAACCCGGCGGGCACCTTCACCGGCACCATCGCGCGCCGGAACGTCGAAGGCGGTGGTCGCCAGGGCACGACCCAGCACCAGCAGTACCGCTACGTCGTCGGCGTCCGCGGCGACCTGAACGACAACTGGAACTACGACTTCGCGATGCAGTACGGCCGCGTGTCGTTCGGCCAGGTGCAGACAGGCTTCTTCCGCACCGGCGCCATCAACAACGCCTTGAACGTCGTCTCGGTGAATGGCGTCCCGACCTGCCAATCCGTGGTCAACGGCACCGACCTGGCCTGCGTGCCCTACAACATCATGCAGCTGGGCGGCGTGACCCAGGCGGCGTTGAACTACCTCGAAACCCCCTCCACCCAGAACGGTAACCTGTTCGAGCGCGTGGTCAGCTTCAACATCGGTGGCGACCTCACCGAGTACGGCGTGAAGACTCCGTGGGCCGACACCGGCGTCGGCATCTCGATCGGCGCGGAATACCGCCGCGAGACCATGGACTACGCCGCCGACTTCGTGGCCGCCTCCGGCCAGCTGAACGGCGCGGGCGGCGCGAACCCGCCGGTCAACGGCTCGTTCGACGTCTATGAAGTGTTCGCCGAGGCGCGGGTCCCGATCCTGCAGGACATGCCCTTCGCCAAGTCGCTGACCTTCGAGACGGCCTTCCGCTACTCCGACTACACCTCGATCGGCACGACGGAGACCTACAAGCTGGCCGGCGACTGGGAGCCCGTCGATGGCGTCCGCATCCGTGGCGGCTACAACCGCGCCGTCCGCGCCCCGCACATCCTCGAGCTGTTCAGCCCGCAGAACGTCGCCCTGGACGGTACGCAGGACCCCTGCGCCGGCCTCGCCGCCGCCGACCCGCTGGTCGCGCGCTGCGCCTCGCTGTTCAACCTGACCACCGCACAGGTGCTGGCCATCGAGGCCAACCCGGCGGCCCAGTACAACGGCCGCTTCGCCGGGAACACGAACCTGGAGCCGGAGACCAGCGACACCTACACCCTGGGCCTGGTGTGGCAGCCGTCGTTCCTGCCCGGGTTCAACGCCTCGGTCGACTGGTTCGATATCAAGGTGAAGGACTACATCTCGAACATCGGCGCGGACGTGATCATCAACCGCTGCGTCGGCCAGTCGGACGCCAGTTTCTGCTCGCTGGTGCATCGGGACGCCGAAGGTTCGATCTGGCTGTCGAACCAGGGCTTCGTGGACGACCAGACGGTGAACATCGGCTCGATCCGCACCTCGGGCTTGGATTTCAACGCCGGCTACCGCCTGAACCTTGACGATCAGGGCCTGGGCTCCATGTCCTTCAACTTCGTTGGCACCTACCTCGACAAGCTGGAGGCGCAGGCCCTGCCGGGCGACGACGCCTTCGATTGCGCCGGTCTCTACGGCACGATCTGCTCGGTCTCGTCGGGCTTCACCGCCCCGAACCCGAAATGGCGCCACAAGGCCCGCCTGAGCTGGGCGACGCCGCTGACCTACGGCGAGTGGTTCAAGGACGTCACCGTCTCGCTGCAATGGCGCCACTTCGACAAGGTGAAGCTGGACGCCTTCGACGACCACCCGCAGCTGAACAACCCGGGAATCCAGTACGAGAGCGACCGGGTGCTGAAGTCGCGCGACTACTTCGACCTCACGGCGTCGTGGACGATGCGCGACAACCTCAACTTCCGCGCCGGCGTGAACAACATCTTCGACAAGGATCCGCCGCTGACCGGCGCCTCGAACTGCCCCACGGGCTCCTGCTCGGGGAACACCTGGCCGCAGGTCTACGATTCCTTCGGCCGCTACCTGTTCGTGGGCCTGACCGCGGACTTCTAGGAAAGGACCTCACGTCCTGAGGCCTGGGGCCCCTGCGCGAGCAGGGGCCCCTTTCTTTGGCGGGCGGTCACTGGGCCTTCTGGATCGCGAAGCTCTGGGTGACCAACTCGGCGCGGCCAAAGATGCTCATGAAGGCGATGTCGGCGGCGTCCAGGCCCGTAGCCACCCGCACCAGGCCCTCGACCGGCGCCAGGCCGGTGGGGTCGACCAGGCGCCAGCGGCCGCCCAGATAGACCTCGGCCACGGCGTGCAGGTCGGGCGGCTCCAGCTTCCAGGCGTAGGCGCTGACCGCGCGGGCCGGGATGTCGGCGGCGCGGCACAGCGTGATGGCCAGATGGGTGAAGTCGCGGCAGACGCCGGCCCGGTCCACGAAGGTGTCCAGGGCAGTGGAGGCCGCGTCGCTGACGCCGGCGCGATAGTCCAGGTGCTGGCCGATCCAGGCGATGATCGCCGCCACCTTGTCCCCGCCGGAAAGGCTGCCGAACTCGCGCTCCACGAAGCTTTCGAAGCGGTCGGAGGGGCAATAGCGGCTGGCGCGCAGGTAGCGCAGGGCCTCGCCGGGCAGGTCGCGGATCGCCACGGCGGCGACGCCCTCCAGCGTGGCGTCGCGCGCCAGGACCTCCACGTCGGCCTCGTAGCGCAGCGCCACCCGGCCCTGGGCCGTGAACACCGCTCGCCGTTCGCCGGTGAGCGAATCGTCCAGGCGGGCGAGGTCGGCGGCAGGCGTGAGGGTCAGGCGCTCACGATGCACGGCCTGGTCCGGCCCGCGGGCGGCCTCGAGCAGCAGCAGCACCTCGCAGCGCTCCGCGAAGTCGTAGGTCAGCCCGGCCTGGATATGGAAACGCATGCGTCCTCCGCCCCGCCAACGCACGGAGCGGGCCGGCGTTGCTCTATCAGGGATCGGGTGACGCCGGCGTGACCGGCTGACCGGCCTTGGGAAGCTAGGCGGCGTGCCGGATCGGCGCGGGGCCGGGGCCGGCGTCCAGCGTTCCGGCCAGCCAGTCCACGAAGGGCCGGATCAGGTCGGCGCGCGGCGAGGCGGGATTCCAGACGGCGGTATAGTCCTCGCGCAGCATGGCCTCGGCCTCGAACAGGCGCACGAGCCGGCCGGCGCGCAGGTCGTCGCGCACCAGCAGCGCGCGGGCCAGGCAGACGCCGGCGCCGTTGCGGGCCAGCTCCAGCGCCGCGAGCGGGCTGTCGGCGGTGAGCGTCGCGGGGGTTGGCAGGTCGCTGAGGCCCACCTGCTCCAGCCACAGCCGCCAGGGGTGCTCCGGCTGGTGGATGAGGGGCGCCCGCACAAGGTCTTCGGCGCGCCGAGGCAGGTCGGCGGCGGGCGCCGCCACGGGAAACAGGGCCTCGCCCGCAAGCCGCCGCTGGGTGAGCCCGGCGCAGGGGCCCGCGCCGTAGAGGATCGCGACGTCGGCCTCGCCGGCGTTGACCTCCGCCGGCCCGGTGACGGTGCGCAGCTCCAGCTCGCGGTCAGGGTTGCCGGCCAGGAAGCCTGGCAGGCGGTTGGCCAGGATCCGCTCGGCGATGCCGGCGGTGGCGGCGACGACGAGGCGGGTGCGTCCAAGCCGGGCCGGGGCCTCGAAAGCTTCCGAGATCAGGTTCAGGCTGAGCCGAAGCCGGCTGACGAAGGCGCGGCCCGGCTCGGTGAGGACCACGGTGCGGCCGAAGCGGTCAAACAGGTCGACCCCCAGGCGAAGCTCCAGCGAGCGGATGGCGTGGCTGATGGCGCTCTGGGTGAGGTTCAACTCGTCGGCGGCCTTGGTGAAACTCTCGTGCCGGGCCGCAGCCTCGAAGGCGGCGATGGCCCTCAACGATGGCGGTCGCACCGGCACGGCTGGCTCCCCTGAAAGCGTCGGGGACATGCGGCCCCGCCCACCAAGGATGCCCAAGCCGGAAAAGTCTTCATGCGAAATGCGGCGAAGGGGGTGTGCGGCGCCGGTGAACGGGGGTTTTTGCTGCCAGCGGTGACGCCGTGTCGACAAGCGGCCTTGGTCTGTCACCGGAATTCTACAGAATGTGACGGCGGACGGTCCGGTGGGCCGTCTCGGTCCAGGGGCGGAGCATTTCGATCGCCACCGGCCGCCATCCCGGCGGAGATGCTCTGGGGAAGGGTGCATGCGTCTGCCGCGTCCGAACAACTACCTGGTCGCCAACTTCGTCCTTTGGGCGCTGACCTATCTGATCGTCACCGCCCGGATGCTTGCCGACCCGATCCCGCATGCAGGTGACATGGCGGTGCGCCGGCTGGGCATGGCGGCGTTCGGCTTCGTGGCCTGCCTGCTGATCGGCAGGATTCTCTCCGCCCTGGCCGAGCAGCCGATGTGGCGGCGCATCGCGGCGGCCGTCCTGCTCTCGGTTCTGGGCGGGTTCGCCTACTCCCTGCTGAACTACGCGGCGTTCTACATGGTCTTTCCGATGTGGAAGGTGGAGCCGCTGTCGCCGATCTCGGTGGCGTTCACCGCCTCGATGTTCTTCTGGACCTTCATCTCGTGGTGCGCGCTGTACTTCGCCATTCGCTACGAGGAGGAACTCAAGGAGAAGAACCTCCGGCTGGTCGCCTCCCAGGCCCTGGCGATGGACGCGCAGAACCGGATGCTGCGCTATCAGATCAACCCGCATTTCCTGTTCAACACCCTGAATGCGCTCAGCTCGCTGATCCTCGCCAGGGAGAACGAGCGGGCGGAGCGGGTGGTCCTGTCGCTCTCCAGCTTCCTGCGCCACACGCTCGAAAAGGAGATGCCGGACAAGGGCCCGCTCTCGGACGAGATCGAGGCCCAACGCCAGTACCTGCTGATCGAGCAGGCGCGGTTCGAGGACCGGCTGAACTATGTGGAATCCATTCCCGCCGACCTGCGCGACGCCCTGGCGCCCAGCCTGATCCTGCAGCCACTCGTCGAGAACGCGGTGAAGTACGGCGTGGCCCGCTCGAACGCGACGGTGACCATCGAAATCAAGGCCGAGGCGTCCGAAGGGCGGCTGCGGCTCACCGTGGCCGACGACGGGGGCGACGGTGCGGGCCAGGTCCCGGCGAAACTGGGCCTCGGCCTCGAGAACGTGCGCCGCCGGCTCGACCTGATCTACGGCAAGGCGGCGGAACTGACGTGCGGACCCAGGCTGCCGCACGGCTTCCTGGCGTCGGTGGAAATCCCCCTGGAGCGGGCATGATCCAAGGCAGCATCATTTCGGCCCCGGCGCGGCCGTTGCGCGTGGCCCTCGTCGACGACGAGCCGCCGGCCCTGCGGCGCCTGCAGATGGCGATCGACAAGGCGCCCAACGTCGAAGTCGTGGGCCAGGCCACCAACGGCGACGAGGCGCTGGCCCTGATCCGCAGGGGCGGCGTCGACGTCATGCTGCTGGACATCCGCATGCCGGGCCTCTCCGGCCTGGACCTGGCCCGCGCCATCGATCCGGCCGAAGCGCCGATCTTCATCTTCGTCACCGCGTTCAGCCGCTTCGCCACCGACGCCTTCGAGCTGGCGGCCGTGGACTACCTGCTGAAGCCCGTCGAGTTCGAACGGCTGCACGAGGCGCTGGAGCGGGCGCGCGTCCGCCTGCAGTCGCGCGCCGCCAGCTCACGGATCGCCGAACTGGAGGAGGTGGTGGCCGCACTGCGCGCCGCCGACACGGAGCCCCCGAACAGCGGCTTCGCCGAGGAGATCTGGGTCCCGGACCGCGGGGACCGGCTGCGCCTGCCGGTCGACCTCATCGACTGGGTCGAGGCCGAGCGCGACTACGTCCGCATCCACAGCCGCGGGCGTAGCTTCCTGGTCCGCAAGGCGATCCGCAAGCTGCAGGCCGAGCTGGATCCCGCGGATTTCCTGCGCGTCCACCGGGGGGCGCTGGTCCGCCGCGACCGCATCGTGCGGCTGGCGCGCCGGTCAGGGGGACCGGCCGCGGTGGTTCTGCAATCCGGCGCCGAAGTGCCGGTGGCCCGCCGCCAGGCGGCGCAGGTTCGCAAGGTCGTCGGAGCTCGCGGCGGCTAGCCTAGAGCTGGGCGCAGGTCGTCATGTTGACGGGCGGCGTCTCGCTGCGCGCCCAGGTGTCGCCGGTCTTCGAAAAGAGAGCGAACGACGAGCCGGACTTGCCCGTGGAGCCGTCGGTGTTGCGGCCGGCGAAGGTCATGGCGGCCACGACCTGGGTCTTCACGCCCTTGGCGGCGTCTTCGGGGCTCACGTCCCGCGCGCCCTTGCACATGACCTGGAAGTCCTGGCAGCCCTTGCCCTCCACCTTGGCCGCGCAGGCCGGGTGGCCCGCTTCGATCGAGGTGCGCCAGGCGAGAATCTCGGTGTCGAGGCCGGCATAGGGATCGCTGGAGGCGGACTTGGAGCCGCCGCCCTGGCTGCAGGCGGCAAGGAGAGCGGCCAGAAGGCTGGCCGCGACGACAGGTCTGGTCACAGAGAGCTCCGATGAGAAACCGGCGGAGCGCTTAGCCCGAAGATCAAGGCGCGTATGTGACGAATCGGCGGAAGGGCGAAATTAGTTGGCCGGCGCCGCATGGGTCATCACCGGACCGATCTCGTCGTGCAGCACCAGGTCGGCATAGGGGTCGAGCTCCGTGGACTCGCGGTTGACGATCGCCAGGACCGCGCCGTTGCGCTTGGCCATCACCGGGAAGCCGGCGGCCGGATAGACCACCAGGGACGACCCCAGCACCAGGAAGAGGTCGCAGGCCAGGGACTCGGCCTCGGCCCGCGCCATCGGCCCGCTGGGCATGGACTGGCCGAACGAGATGGTGGCAGTCTTCACGATCCCGCTGCAGGATCGGCAGGCGGGCAGGTCGCCTGTGGCCTCGTAGAGGACCTTCAGCTCCTCCAATTCGTGGCGCAGCCCGCACTCCAGGCAGGTGGCGTAGCTGGCGTTGCCGTGCAGCTCGATGACCCGTTCGGCCGGCACGCCGGACGCCTGGTGCAGGTTATCGACGTTCTGGGTGATCACCGAGCTGGCCTTGCCGCTGGCGATCAGGCGGGCGACGCCCATATGGCCGGCGTTGGGTTCGCGGCCCACCCAGCCGGCGCGGCCGCCGAAGGCGCGCTCCCACGCCTCGCGGCGACGGTCCTCGCTGGCGACGAAGTCCTGGAAATAGATCGGCTTCATCTTGCTCCACACGCCGCCGGGGCTGCGGAAGTCGGGGATGCCGCTCTCGGTGGAGATGCCCGCGCCGGTGAACACCACCACCCGTCGGGCGTCGGCGATCAGGCGGGCGAGGTCGGCCCTCTGCGAGCCAAGGGGGCTGGACATGGCCCCAGCTTAGCGCGCCCTGCTCAGGTGACGAAAGGTGGCACCCAACGGCCCCAGCGGCCGTTCAGGTTCGGTTCCTCCTCAGGCCTCAGTCTGTCGACGGCGCGGGGTCCCGGCCGGAAACGGATGCGGTTGACCACGTCGCGGACGCCGGCCGTTTGGCGGGTCAGCATCTCGGCGTGGGCGACGTCGGACGCGCCGGGCGCCTCGCCGGTCAGGGTGACGACGCCGGCGTCGGCCGCGACCTCGATGTCGGTGGCGTCCAGCAGCCGATCCTCCATCAGGCGGTCCGAGATCTGTTCGATGAGGCGACTATCGCTGAGGGTCCACCCCCTGGGGCCCTTGCCTGCGTGAAGGCCCTGATGGTCGGCCATGGACGACTCCCGTCTTTCAAGCTGCACGGTTTGAAAACCGATGAGCGAGCGGAGCGTTCCTTGCGATCTGGGGGAGGGGATCGGCCCAACCTCGGTCGGGGGGGATGCCAGGGTGTTGGTCGGGCCGATCCGGATCGCCCGTGTCCGACAGGCAAGTCGTTGGACGATCGGTGTTCTAACGGCCGCTCGGCCCATCGGGTTCCGGACCGAAGGCGCGGGCAAGGTCGTCCGCATCGACGCCCTCGATCTCCAGGCGTTTGAGCCGCGCCGTCTCGCCGGCGGCGATGCGGATGGCCGACTTCGGAAGCTTCAACGCCTTGGCCAGCAGGACGATCACCGCGGCGTTCGCGGCGCCGTCGGCGGCCGCCGCGCTGACGCGCAGCTTCAGGACCGCCCGGCCCGCGTCGTCCGTCATCCAGCCCTCGACGGCGTCGCGGCCGCCGCGCGGCGTCACGCGGACGGTGAGGCGCGTCAGCCGATCATCGCGAACAGCGGCCGGAACAGCCAAGGCAGCAGGTATCCCTTGATCCCCTGCAGGATCAGGATGGCGATGATGGGGCTGATGTCGACACCGCCCAGCGGCGGAATGATCTTCTGGAACGGCCGCAGCACCGGCGTCGTCACGGCCTCAAGGAACCGGGCCACGCCATAGACGAACTGATTCCTGAGGTTGATGACGTTGAACGCCACCAGCCACGACAGGATCGCGCTGACGATGATCGCCAGGATCAGGAGGCCCAGGGCGCCGTCGATAACGAAGTAGAGAAAGCCAGCCATAGGCCTGCTTCTACCGGCGTTTGCGGCGGAGGCAAGGCGACGGTGCGCAGAGGCGCTTGACAGGCGGGGCCTCTATCGCCTTATTCCGCGCCTTCCTGGGGCCGTAGCTCAGATGGTAGAGCGCCTCGTTCGCAATGAGGAGGTCAGGGGTTCGATTCCCCTCGGCTCCACCAGGAACCCCTAACCCGACGCGATGATTCCAATGATCCCCGCGGAGCGAGGCTCCGCCGGGAATCTGTGCAACCTGCGGCAGCTGGTCACGGCGTCAACATTGCGCCTTCGAAATATCAGATCTATTGCGTACACCCAGGATGGACGGGAGTTCCGGGCTAGCGCCTTGTAGCTTCAGCACGCGTTTGGAGCGGTAGAGCTTAAGCTTTGCCGTGGGTTTAATCTGTACATCGTGAGGGGGCTCGCGCCGTACAGGCTCCAGACAACTGCTGCGCTACCCATGCTGGGGCTCCTCAAACACGGGAGCCCTCATGACGACATTCAACGTCTCGACCACCGCTGCGCTTAACTCGGCGCTGGCCAACGCCCATGGCGGCGACACGATCCTGTTGGGGTCCGGCACCTACGCCGGCGTTTCGATCAACAATCTGAAATTCACCGAGGACGTGACGATCGCTTCGGCGACCCCCGGCGCGCCTGCGGTCCTCGCCGGCCTCAACATCGGCAACAGCATGGGCCTGACCCTTCAGGGGCTTGAGCTCAAGCCGGGCGATGCCGCCGCCTGGTCGTTCACGATCGGAAGCAGCAGCGATATCCACTTCTCGGACCTCAAGGTCCACGGCTCGCTAGACAACAATCCCCTCAACGACCCCAACGGGGTCCTGATCCGGGACAGCTCCGACATCAGCATCACCAATTCGGAGTTCCAGCAGCTCGCCAACGCCATCGGGCACCTCAACGTCGAGGGGCTGGTGATCCGGGGCAACAATATCCACGACATCCGCTCGGACGGCATCCAGGGCGGCGGGTCGTCGAACGTGGTGATCGACGCGAACACCTTCCGCAACTTCTTCCCGGCGAGCACCGACCACCCGGACGCGATTCAGTTTTTCACCACGAACAGCCGGGCCTCGGCCCACGACATCACCATCACGGACAACGTCATCATGCGCGGCACGGGCCGCCAGATGCAGGGCATCTTCCTCGGCGAAGAGGTCGGCACGCTGCCCTATCTCAACGTGAAGATCGCCGGGAACTTCCTGGCGGGCACGATGTACAACGGCATCTACGTCTACAACGGCCGCGGCATCGTGGTGGACGACAACGTCGTCCAGGGCTTCTCGGACATGACGTCCTGGATCAGCCTGACCAAGGTGACCGGAGGCGCCCTCACGGACAACGCCGCGACCAGCTTTCAACTGAGCGGTCTTTCCGACGTGGCGAACACCGGCTCGACGACGCTGGCGCTGGCCACGGATCAGGGCGCGGCCGCCTATCAGGCCTGGCTGGCCGGGAACTCCACCACGCCACCGCCCGCCGACCCCGAACCACCCGTCACCCAGCCGCCGGCCTCGCCGTTCGCTGGCACCGCCGGCCCCGACACGCTGGTCGGGACGGCCAATGCCGACTCGATCACCGGACAGGACGGTAACGACTCTCTGGGCGGCGGGGCGGGCGCGGATACGCTGGATGGCGGCGCAGGCGCAGACACCCTCTCCGGCAACGCCGGCGTGAACGTCCTGCGAGGCGGGGACGGCAACGACTACTACCTCGTTGGAGCCGGCGACACGGTCATCGAGGCCACCACGGGCGCTGCCGGCGGGATCGATCTCATCTACAGCTATGCGAACTTCACCCTCGGCGCGAACCAGGAGAACCTTCAGCTCAGCGGCGCGGTCGATGGGATCGGCAACGAACTGGCCAATTCGATCGTCGGCGACGGCGGCGTCAACCGGCTGCAGGGCCGGGCGGGCGCCGACACGCTGAACGGACGGGACGGCGCCGATATCCTCGAAGGCGGGGCGGGCGCCGACCTGCTGACGGGCGGCAACCAGGCCGACCGTTTCGTCCTGGTGCGCAGTGAGGCTCAGGGCGAGCAGATCCAGGACTTCGCGGTGGGAGACCGCCTCGAGCTCTCGGGCTACTCTGTGGGTTCGACCATCACCAAGGTGGCGGGCAGCGCGACGGACTGGAAAATCACCGATGCGGCGACCGGTTCGGTCGAGGTCATCAAGCTGCTGAACGGCTATCAGCTCGGCAGCAGTGACACTGTGTGGCAGGGTGGTTCCGCCCTGCCGGCCAACCCGCCGGCCTCGCCGTTCGCTGGCACCGCCGGCCCCGACACGCTGGTCGGGACGGCCAATGCCGACTCGATCGCCGGACAGGACGGCAATGATTCCCTGAGCGGCGGGGCGGGCGCGGATACGCTGGATGGCGGCGCAGGCGCGGACAGCCTCTCCGGCAACGCCGGCGCGAACGTCCTGCGGGGCGGCGACGGCAACGACTACTACCTCGTCGGAACCGGCGACACGGTCATTGAGGCCACCGCGGGCGCTGCCGGCGGCGCCGACCTGGTCTACAGCTACGGCACGTTCACGCTCGGTGCGAACCTGGAGAACCTGCATCTGGGCTCGGCGTCGGCCATGGACGGCTTCGGCAACGAGATCGCGAACAGTCTCGTGGGCAACAGCGGGGCCAACCGCCTGGAGGGCCGCGCGGGGAACGATACCCTGAACGGGCGCGACGGCGCGGACACGCTGAACGGCGGCGGCGGCGCCGACCTGCTCATGGGCGAGGGGGGACAGGACCGCTTCATCCTGGCCCGCGGCGAGGCCAACGGCGACCGGATCCAGGACTTCGGGGCGGGGGACCGCCTCCAGCTCTCGGGCTACGGCGCCGGCTCGACCATCGCCAAGGTGGCGGGCAGCACGACGGACTGGAAGATCACCGACGCCGCCACCGGCTCGGTCGACGTCATCAAGCTGCTGAACGCCTATCAGCTCAGCGGCGGCGACTACCTGTTCGGCTGACCCAGGGTTAGTGCGCGTCGTCCCAGTTGGCGGCGGCGCGCGCTTCCACAACCAGGGGCACCGAGATCTGCAGCGCCGGTTCGGCGGCGCGCTCCATGATCCGCCTGGCCACGGCGATGACGGCTTCCGCCTCGGCCTCCGGGGCCTCGAAGACCAGTTCGTCGTGCACCTGCAGCAGCATCTTCGCGGTTAGGCCCTCGGCGCGCAGCGCGTCCGGCATACGGATCATCGCGCGCCGCATGACATCGGCCGCGGCGCCCTGGATCGGCGCGTTGATCGCGGCGCGGTCCCCGAAGGCGCGCTCGGCCGGTGACTTCCCCTGCGCGGCGGGGATGTGGACCTTGCGGCCGAAGATCGTGGTCACGAAGCCTTGGCTGCGCACCTGCTGCTGCATGCGGTCCATGTAGGTCCGGATGCCGGGGAAGCGCTCGAAGTAGGTCTTGATGTAGGCTCCCGCCTCGTCCCGCGGGATCGAGAGCTGGTTGGCCAGGCCGAAGGCCGAGATCCCGTAGACGATGCCGAAATTGATCGCCTTGGCGCGCCGCCGCGTCTCGGCCGGCATGCCCTCGACCGGGACGCCGAACATCTCCGAGGCGGTCATGGCGTGGATGTCGAGGCCATCGGCGAAGGCCTTCTTGAGCTGCGGGATGTCGCCGATGTGCGCCAGCAGGCGCAGTTCGATCTGGCTGTAGTCGGCGCTGATCAGCACCTTGCCCTCATCCGCGATGAAGCATTTGCGGATCTTGCGGCCCTCTTCGGTCCGGATCGGGATGTTCTGCAGGTTGGGGTCGCTCGAGGCCAGCCGTCCCGTCGTGGCCGCCGCCAGGCTGTAGGACGTGTGGACCCGGTTGGTCCTGGGGTCGATCGCGGCCACCAGGTTGTCCGTGTACGTACCTTTCAGTTTCGAAAGCTGGCGCCAGTCCAGCAGGATGCGCGGCAGCTCGTGTCCCTGGGCGGCCAGGTCCTCCAGCATCGAGGCGTCTGTCGACATGGCCCCCGTGCCGGTCTTCCTGCCCGAGGCCAGCCCCATTTCGCCGAACAGGATGTCGCCGATCTGCTTGGGCGAGCCCAGGTTGAAGGGCCGCCCGGCCACCCGGTGAGCCTCCTGCTCCAACTCGCCCATCCGGATCGAGAAGTCGTTGGACAGGACGCGCAGGCGCTCGGGATCCACCTTGATCCCGGCCAGCTCCATCTCGACCAGCACCTTGGGCATCGGCCGCTCGACGGTCTCGTAGACAGTCAGCAGCTTCTCCTCGGCCAGCCGCGGCTTCAGGTGCTCATAGAGGCGCAGTGTCACGTCGGCGTCCTCCGCCGCGTAGCAGGTCGCGGCCCCCAGCTCGACGTGCTTGAAGCTCTTCTGCGCCTTGCCGACACCGGCCACGGTCTTGAAGCTGATCGGCTCGTGGTCGAGCAGGCGCTTGGACAGCTCGTCCATGCCGTGGCTCTTGTGCAACCCGCCTTCCAGGGTGAACGAGATCAGCATGGTGTCGTCGATCGGCCCCACCTCGATCCCATAGCGGGAGAGGACGGCCATGTCGTACTTGCCGTTCTGGGCCACCTTCAGGACGCTGGCGTCCTCCAGCAGCGGCTTCAGCCGCGCCAGCGCCTCGTCGATGGGGATCTGGGTGAGGTCGGCCGGAGCCTCCAGCTCGAGCCCGCCCTCGCCTTCATGGGCGTGGCCCACCGGGATGTAGCAGGCCTCGCCGGGCGCGACGGCCAATGAAACCCCGCAAAGATTGGCCGCCGAGGACGACAGCGCGTCGGTCTCGGTGTCGAAGGCCACGACGCCGGCCGCGTAGGCCTTGGCGATCCAGGCGTCGAGGGCCGCCAGGTCGCGGATGCACTGGTAGGCGTTGACGTCGATGGCGCCGTGGGCGGGCGCCGGGCGCGCCCGGGTCTCCGGCGCCGGCGTGGCGGGGACGGCGATACCCTGCCCGGGCGATGTTCCGTCGCCGACCCGCTTGGCCAGGGTGCGGAACTCCATCTGCTCTAGGAAGGCCTGCAGCACGGCCGCGTCCGGGTCGCGAACGGCCAGGTCCTCGACCGGCTCCGGCAGGGGCGTGTCGCAGTCGAGCTGGACCAGCTGCCGCGACAGGCGGATCTGGTCGGCGAAGTCGATCAGGGTCTGGCGGCGCTTGTCCTGCTTGATCTCGCCAGCCCGGGCCAGGAGCGTGTCCAGGTCGCCGTATTCGTTGATCAGGGCCGAGGCGGTCTTGATGCCGATGCCCGGCGCGCCGGGGACGTTGTCCACCGAATCGCCGCAAAGGGCCTGCACATCGACGACCTTGTCCGGCGTTACGCCGAACTTTTCGGCGACCTGTTCAATCCCGATCTTCAGGTTCTTCATGGTGTCGAGCATGGTCACCCGCTCGTCCACCAGCTGCATCAGGTCCTTGTCCGAGGAGACGATCACCACCTCCCCGCCCAGGTCGCGCACCTTGCAGGCATAGGCGGCGATCAGGTCGTCGGCCTCATAGCCCGGTAGCTCTATGCAGGGGACGCCAAAGGCCTTCGTGGCCTCGCGCACCAGCGGGAACTGCGGGACCAGGTCCTCAGGCGGCGGCGGCCGGTGGGCCTTGTACTTGTCGTAGAGCTTGTTGCGGAACGTCTGCTCGGAGTGGTCGAAGATCACCGCCAGGTGGGTCGGCGCATCGGCCGACGCCCGCATGTCCACCAGCAGCTTCCAGATCATGTTGCAGAAGCCGGACACCGCGCCCACCGGGAGCCCGTCGGTCTTGCGGGTCAGCGGCGGCAGGGCGTGGAAGGCGCGGAAGATGAAGCCAGAGCCGTCCACCAGGTAGAGCCGGATGGCCGGCCCGTCCTGGGTGGGTTCGCGAGGGATCTCGCCAAGGGTCTGCGGCGCGGCGTCGAGCGTGTCGGTCATGGCCCCAAGATAGGGCCGGGCGGCCCGAAGGTCACCCGGCCTCGGAACCTATGCAAAGCGCTTTTGCAGGTTCGCGGCGCCTTCTCCCGCGCGAGCCAGGGCGTCGGGGTCGCCGTCGCGGAGATAGGCCTCCACCGCCCGGCCCATGGCGGCGTAGGCGACGCGGAACGGGTTGGTGGCCGACGACAGGCGCCGAACGCCCAGGGCCTGCAGCTCGGCGGCCTTGGGCACGCCCACCCAGCCCATGACGTTCAGCGGCCGGCGGATCGCGGCGGCAAGGCGCCCGATCAGCGCCGGATCCGCCGGGCCGGGCACGAAGATCCCGTCCGCGCCCGCCTCGACATAGAGGGCGGCGCGGCGCACCGCCTCCTCATAGGCCGCCTCGCCCTCGGCCAGGCCGCGCAGATAGACGTCGGTCCGGGCGTTGATGAACAGGGCCACGCCCTGCTTCTCGGCCTGGGCGCGCACCGCGGCGACCTTGCGGGCGTGCAGCTTCGGGTCACGGCCGCCGTCCTCCAGGTTGATCCCCACCGCGCCGGCCTCGATCACCCGGGCGATGTTGCGCGACAGCTCGTCCAGGTCGTCGGTGAAGCCGCCCTCGATGTCGGCGGTGACCGGCGTATCGCCCGCCGCCTTCACGGCGGCGGCGATGGTGGCGACCACCAGATCCATCGGCAGGACGTCGCCGTCCGCATAGCCATAGGCCCAGGCCACCGCAGCGGAGGAGGTCGCCACCGCCTTGGCCCCGGCATCGGCCATGATCGCGGCGCTGGCGGCGTCCCAGGCGTTGGGCAGCACAAGCACCTCGGGGCCCTCGTGCAGCTTGCGGAACAGTTCGGCTTTGGCGGTCCGGCTCATGGCGTCCCTCACGTGTCTCGATCCTGGGTCCGATATAGGGGGCCTGCTGACACCGTGCTGGCGGCATCCGGACACCATCGGATGATCGCGTCGCCCCCTTCGCGCCGGGCCACGAAACCCGCTAAGACCCGCCGGTGACCGCCACAGCCCTCACGCGCCTCGCCCTGACCGACTTCCGCTCCTACGCCACAGCCGAGCTGGCGCTGGATGGACGGCCCGTGTGGCTGGCCGGGCCGAATGGGGCGGGCAAGACCAACCTTCTCGAGGCGGTCAGCTTCCTGATCCCGGGCCGGGGCCTGCGCGGCTCCAGCCTGGCCGAGGTGGGCCGCCGGATGCCGGGCGAAGCCGCGGGTCGGGCCTGGGCGGTCTCGGTGACGATCCGGGCGGATGGCGAGGAGACCCGCCTGGGCACCGGCGTGGAGCAGGCCGGCGCCGCGCGGCGCGTGGTGCGGGTGGAGGGCCAGCCGGCCCCGCCCGGCCGCCTGGCCGAGCACGTCCGCCAGGTCTGGCTGACGCCGGCCCAGGACCGGCTGTTCCTGGAAGGCGCCGCCGACCGCCGCCGCTTCTTCGACCGCCTGGTGTTCGCCGCCGAGCCCGCCCACGCCGCCCACGTCCAGGCCTACGAGAAATCGATGCGCGAGCGGATGCGCCTGCTGACTGACGGCCCGCCGGATCCGGCCTGGCTGGACGCGCTGGAGGCCCGGCTCGCCGAGGCCGGAACCCTGATGGCCGAAGCCCGCGCCCGGACCCTGGCCGCGCTGGCCGCCGAGATCGCCACCCGCGGCGAGCGGCCGTTCCCCCAGGCGCGCCTGTCGCTCACTGGCGAGTGGGAGCGGATGGCCGGCGAGGGCGCCGAGTTCGCCGACATCGAGGTGCGGCTAGCCCGCGCGCTCGCCGCCGCCCGCGACCGCGACGCCGCTGCCGGCCGGGCGCTGACCGGCCCGCACCGAGGCGACCTGTCGGTGATCCACGAGGAGAAGGACCGCGCGGCGGGCGAATGCTCCACCGGCGAGCAGAAGGCGCTGATCCTCAACCTGGTCCTGGCCCAGGCCGCCCGCCTGGCCCGCGCCGAGGGCCAGCCCGCCCCGATCCTGCTGCTGGACGAGGTCGCCGCCCACCTGGACGCGCGCCGCCGCGCCGCCCTGTTCGACGAGATCGAGGCGCTGGGCCTGCAGGCCTTCCTGACGGGGACGGACGAAATGCTGTTCGATGGGTTGAGCGGCCGGGCTCAGGGCTTCCGGGCGGAAGGGTCGAGCCTCACGCCGGTGGGGTGATTCGCCGCCTGAGCTCGTGCGCCGAAAGACGTGCAGAATCAGCCGGGAACCCTATATAGAGAAGCATTGAATCCCAGGCTCCGCGCGCGACGCGGCGCCGGCCATCAGGCGCTCCTGGTTTCCGGGCTCCGGACCCTCCCGAAAAGCGCCTCAGCTGGACGCAAGATGAGCGAAGAGAACGAGACCAACGACGCTGCCCCCGAGGGCAACGGCCAGGCCGAATACGGCGCCGAATCGATCAAGGTCCTCAAGGGCCTGGACGCCGTGCGCAAGCGGCCCGGGATGTACATTGGCGACACCGACGACGGCTCGGGCCTGCACCACATGGTCTACGAGGTGGTGGACAACGCCATCGACGAGACCCTGGCCGGCTGGGCGTCGCGCGTCGAGGTGATCCTGAACGCCGACGGCTCGGTGACGGTCACCGACGACGGCCGCGGCATCCCGGTGGATATCCACGAGGGCGAGGGCATCTCGGCTGCCGAGGTCATCATGACCCAGCTGCACGCCGGCGGTAAGTTCGATCAGAACTCGTACAAGGTGTCCGGCGGTCTGCACGGGGTCGGCGTCTCGGTGGTCAACGCGCTCTCCGAGTTCCTGAAGCTGAAGATCTATCGCGGCGGCAAGTCGTACGAGATGGAGTTCCGCCACGGCGACTCCGTCGCCCCGCTGAAGGAGACCGGCGACGCGCCGATGCGCGAGAACGGCCTGCCGCTGTCCGGCACCGAGGTCACCTTCTTCCCCTCCACCGACACCTTCGCCTTCATCGAGTTCGACAGGAAGACCCTGGAGCACCGCCTGCGCGAGCTGGCCTTCCTGAACTCGGGCGTGACCATCTGGCTGAAGGACTTCCGCGAGGCCGAGCCGTTCGAGGAGGTCATGCACTACGAGGGCGGCATCGAGGCCTTCGTGCGCCACCTGGACAAGGCCAAGACGCCGCTGATGAAGGCGCCCATCGTGGTGCGCGGCAAGAAGGAGAACGTCGAGCTGGACCTGTCGCTCTGGTGGAACGACGGCTACCACGAGAACGTCCTCTGCTTCACGAACAACATCCCGCAGCGCGACGGCGGCACCCACCTGGCGGCGTTCCGCTCGGCCCTGACGCGGATCATCACCAACTACGCCGAGAGCTCGGGCACCACGAAGCGCGAGAAGGTCTCGGTCAGCGGCGAGGACGCGCGCGAGGGCCTGACCTGCGTGCTGTCGGTGAAGGTGCCGGACCCCAAGTTCTCGTCCCAGACCAAGGACAAGCTGGTCTCGTCCGAGGTGCGCCCGGCGGTGGAGAACCTGGTCGGCGAGGGCCTGGCCTCCTGGTTCGAGGAGCATCCCAACGAAGGCCGGATGATCGTCCAGAAGATCGCCGAGGCCGCCGCCGCCCGCGAGGCGGCCCGCAAGGCCCGCGAACTGACCCGGCGCAAGTCGGCGCTCGACATCACCTCCCTGCCCGGTAAGCTGGCCGACTGCGCCGAGAAGGACCCGGCCAAGTCCGAGATCTTCCTGGTCGAGGGCGACTCGGCCGGCGGCTCGGCCAAGCAGGCCCGCAACCGCGACAACCAGGCGATCCTGCCCCTGCGCGGCAAGATCCTGAACGTGGAGCGGGCGCGGTTCGACAAGATGCTGGGGTCGGAGCAGATCGGCACGCTGATCATGGCGCTGGGCGCCGGCATCGGCCGCGACGAGTTCAACATCGACAAGCTGCGCTACCACAAGATCGTCATCATGACGGACGCCGACGTCGACGGCGCCCACATCCGGACCCTGCTGCTCACCTTTTTCTACCGGCAGATGCCGGAGGTGATCGAGCGCGGCTTCCTCTATATCGCCCAGCCGCCGCTCTATAAGGCGTCGAAGGGCAAGTCGGTCCGCTACCTCAAGGACGACCCCGAGCTCGAGATCTACCTGATCGACGAAGGCGTGGACGGCGCGACCTTGGACCTGCCGTCCGGCGAACGGCTGACCGGAGCCGACCTGCTGGCGCTGGTGCAGACCGCCCGTGGCGCGAAGGCCAACATCGAACGCCTGGCCGCCCGCGCGCCGGCCTTCGCCATCGAGCAGGCGGCCATGGCCGGCCTGCTGGCCGAGGGCGGCGATCCCGCCGCCGCGGCGGCGCGCCTCAACCTCTACGCCGAGGAGGGCGACGGCCCCTGGTCCGGCGAAAAGGCCGCCACCGGCGGCTACGTCTTCAGCCGTATCAAGCGCGGCGTCTCTGAACGCGTGGTGCTGGACGAGCTGCTGCTGCACGCCGCCGACGCGCGGCGCCTGGCCGAGCGGTCGAAGGAACTGGCGACCACGTTCTCGGGCGTCGCCACCTTCACCCGCAAGGACCGCACCGCCAAGGTGCGGGGACCCCTGGATCTGGTCGCCGCCGTCATGGACAACGGCCGCCGCGGCCTCTCCATCCAGCGCTACAAGGGCCTGGGCGAGATGAACGCCGAGCAGCTCTGGGAAACCACCCTGGACGCGGAAGCCCGCACCTTGCTGCAGGTGCGCGTCAACCACGCCGACGACGCCGACGACATGTTCACCCGCCTGATGGGCGACCTGGTCGAACCCCGCCGCGAATTCATCCAGGAAAACGCCCTGGACGCCGAGGTGGACGTCTAGGGGTCGCCCAGGAGCGAGCTGTCCATCCCGAGGCGGATGGCGTGCGGTGGCTCACGGGATCTGGATGCAAGGCTCGCAGTCCCGGCGGGCTGACCGCGCTTGATCGGGGTCAAGGCGCGCCGGGCGGCGAGGTGGCAGTAAGCCTCCGACCCCGCGCGCCGCGCGATCTGGCCCGGAAGCACGTCATGCGAAACCTCTCCGCCGTCGCTCTGGCGCTCGTCGCCGCCTTCGCCGCCGCCCAGCCGGCGGCCGCCCAGTATGGGATGGACAAGAAGCCCTCGAAGAACCAGGCGACGCCGGAACTCCCGCGCTGCGCCCAGCCGCTCGGCCGCGCGGCGATCCAGGAGCCGGAGCGTCGCTGGTGGACGGAGCTCGGGCTTTCGAGCCCCGAGGCCCTCCTCAAGCTCTTCGCGGCGCGATCCAACTGCCTGCGCATCGTCGATCGCGGCGCCGGGCTGGAGATGCGCAACCAGGAGGCGGAACTGGGCCGCTCGGGCGATCTGCGACGCGGCTCGAACCTCGGCCGCGGTCAGGTGGCCGCCGCCGACTTTTTCATCATCCCCGACATCGCCAACGCCGACTCGAACGCAGGCGGCAGCAATGTGGGCGCCTTGGCGGGATCGTTCCTGCCGGGCCATCTCGGCGCGATCGCGGGAGGCGTCAGGACCAAGAAGTCCGAGGCTCAGGCGCTGATCACCCTGGTGGACGCGCGAACGACCGAGCAACTCTACGTCGCAGAAGGCGTCGCAAAGAAGACCGACGTCTCGTTCCAGGCGGGCGCCGGCGGCGGCGGGTGGGGCGGGTTCGCCGCTGCGGCGGGCGGCGGGTACGCAAGCACGGACATCGGAAAGGTCATCACTGCGGCCTACTTCAACGCCTTCGTCGAGCTCGTGAACCATCTGCAGGGCGGCGCCCCGACCGGCGATCAGGTGAAGGCCTCAGCGGGTGTTCAGGCCTACAGCGTGACCCAGCCGGTGACGCTCCGCGCCACGGCCTCGCCCAAGGCGCGGCAGGTGCGGACCTTCCAGCCCGGAGACCTCGTCTACCCGACGGGCCAGAAGGACGGGGTGTGGTGGGAGGTCGACGACGAGAATGGCAATCGCGGCTGGTTGTCCTCGGCGATGATCAGTCCACGCTAGCGGCCCGGCCGACAGGCTCGCGGCCGGTCATCCTCCTGTTCCCCAGCGCTCTCTCGTTGGGAGCATCGACGCAGCGGGTCATCCTCCGGCGAAGGAGACCCGCCATGCTCATTCGAATCCTCGCGCTCCTGGCTATCGCCACCCCCGCACTCGCCGCCCCGCCGGCGGTCATCGTCGACGAGGCCAAGGTCGTGAAGCGCGAGCCGCCGCCGCACGGGGCGATCGGCATGAGCACCGCCTATCGGATCAGCGACGTCGTGCCGAACCGGACGATGGAGTTCCGCAAGCGCGTGCTGCACGTGGGCGCCGCGATCGGGCCGCACCCCATCGATCACGACGAGGTCTATTACGTGCTCTCCGGCGAGGGCGACGTGGTCTCGGACGGGGTGACGACCAGGCTGACGCCGGGCATGGCGGCCTATCTCTACAGGGGCGCCGTCGTGGGCATCCGCCAGACAGGCGCCGCCGAACTTGCGCTGATCATCTCATACCCCTTGGCGAAGCCCTGAGCGGCGGCGAACACTGTTGCCCGCTGGTCACGCAGCGCGACAGAATTGCGACATTGTCCTCAAGTTCGAGGCGCCAAGTACACTCGCTGGTGTAGCTAGAGCCCTGGAAGGCGAGTCTCTCCCTCGCCCAAGAACATCCAGAGGTCCTCTCATGAAGACGCCCGCGTCGCTGCGCGCCCTGTTGGCCGCCAGCGCCTCCATCACTGTGTTTGCGTTCACTTCCCCCGCTTTCGCGGCCGATGAAACCACCGACGTGGGCGAGGTGCTGGTCACCGCCCAGAAGAAGTCCGAGAACATCAACGACGTCCCGCTGGCGGTGACCGCGGTGAGCGGCGAGAAGCTGGGCGCGATCCTGTCCTCCGGCGGCGACATCCGGGTCTTCTCGGCCCGCGTCCCCAGCCTGACCCTGGAGTCCAGCTTCGGCCGGACCTTCCCGCGCCCCTACATCCGCGGCCTGGGCAACACCGACTTCGACCTCAACGCAAGCCAGCCGGTCTCGTTCGTCTATGACGAAGTGGTCCTGGAGACCCCGGTGCTGAAGGGCTTCCCGCTGTTCGACATCGCCCAGGTGGAAGTGCTGAAAGGCCCGCAGGGCACCCTGTTCGGCCGCAACACCCCGGCCGGCGTGCTCAAGTTCGACAGCGTCAAGCCGAGCCAGACCTTCGGCGGCTACGCCCAGGCGTCCTACGCGACGCATTCGACCATCAACCTGGAAGGCGCCGTCGGCGGCCCGATCGTCGAAGGCGTGCTGGCCGGCCGGATCTCGGGCCTCTACCAGCACCGCGACGACTGGGTGGACAACACCCTGACGACCAAGAAGAACGACAGCGAGGGCTACGACCAGTTCGCCATCCGCGGCCAGTTGCTGTTCACCCCGACCGAGGACCTCTCGGCGCTCCTGAACCTGCACTACCAGCACCTGGACGGCACGCCGCGGGTCTTCCGCGCCAACATCATCCAGAAGGGCACGAACAACTTCGTCCCCGGCTTCAAGCGCGACGAGATCAGCCAGGATGCGCAGAGCCGCGCGGTCCAGAAGGTCGAGTCGGCCGGCGCCAACCTGAAGCTGACCTACGACTTCGGCGAGGGCATGCCGACCCTGATGTCGATCACGGCCTACGAGCGGGTGGACACCTATTCCCGCGCCGACATCGACGGCGGCTTCGGCGCGGTCTTCGCTCCGCCCTCCGGCCCCGGCCTGATCCCGTTCCCCTCCGAGAGCGCCGACGGCATCCCGTTCCACCGCCAGTTCACGCAGGAGATCCGGTTGGCGGGCCAGAATGGTCCGCTCGGCTACACGGTCGGCGCCTTCTACTTCAACGAAAGCATCAAGATCGACAGCTACGACTACAACACCCTGGCTGGCGGCGCCCTGCAGGGCTACGCCTATCAGAACCAGAAGAGCGAGAGCTGGGCGCTGTTCGCCAACGTCGACTATGACCTGAGCGACCGCCTGAACGTCGGCGGCGGCATCCGCTACTCCGACGACAAGAAGGACTTCCTGGCCCAGCGCACCCTGTCCCCGTTCGGCGCGCCGGCCACCGCGATCCTGCGGGCCAATCCGGACACCAGCGAGGTCAGCTTCAACGTCAACGCCACCTATGCGGCGACCGACAACCTGAACCTCTACGCCCGCGTGGCCCGCGGCTATCGCGCGCCGTCGATCCAGGGCCGCCTGGTGTTTGGCGACACGCTCTCGGTCGCCAAGAAGGAAACGGTGATGTCCTACGAGGCGGGCATCAAGGGCAAGCTGCCCGAAGCCCGCGCCCGCTTCGACGCGGCGGTGTTCTACTACCGGGCCAACGACCTGCAGATCACGGCGGTCGGCGGCGGGGCGAACTTCAACCGCCTGCTGAACGCCGACAAGGCGACCGGCTACGGTTTCGAGTTCAACGCCGAGGCCGAGCCGGTGGATCGCCTGATGCTGACGGCCGGCTTCTCGTACAACCACACCGAACTGCAGGACTCCGGCCTGGCCACGGCGCCCTGCGGCAGCGGCTGCACCGTGCTGGATCCGGCCGGCGCCCTGGCCGGCACGGTCAGCATCGACGGCAACAGCCTGCCGAATGCGCCGAAGTGGATCGCCAACATCACGGCCGGCTATTCCTGGCCGGTGGGCGAGGGCGAGATCTTCGTCTTCACCGACTGGGCGTACCGCTCGAAGGTCAACTTCTTCCTGTACGAGTCGGCGGAGTACAATGACGACAAGCTGCTGGAAGGCGGCCTGCGCCTGGGCTACCGCGCGCCGGGCGAACGTTGGGAAGTGGCCGCCTTCGGCCGCAACATCACCAACGACAAGTCGCTGGAAGGCGGCATCGACTTCAACAACCTGACCGGCTTCGTGAACGATCCGCGGATCATCGGCGTGGAAGTGAAGACGAAGTTCTAAACAGGTGACCTTCTCCCCCTGCGGGAGAAGGTGTCGCCCGCAGGGTGACGGATGAGGGGTCGCACCGGGCAATCGGTCGACCCCTTCTTCGTTTCAGGCGGAGAGCTGGGCGCGACCCCTCATCGGGCCGCTGCGCGTCCACCTTCTCCGGCAAGGGAGAAGGACGATCAGTGCTGATCGAACTCCGACACCAGGTGGCCGGGGGCGACCTCCTTCAGCTCAGGGGGCAGGATGGGCGCGGTTCCGTCCACCGGCAGCCGCGATGGCAGGAAACGGAAGGCCGCCCTGGGGTCCATCGGGCTGGGCGTCTCGCCCGCCAGCTTCACCCGCTGGCGGGTGCGTTCCACGCCGGGGTCGGGGATCGGGGCGGCCGAGAGCAGGGCCTTGGTGTAGGGGTGCTGCGGCGCCTGCCAGATGCGGTCGCGGTCCGCCAGTTCCATCACCCGGCCCAGGTACAGCACCAGCACCCGGTGGCTGATCTCGCGCACCACGGCCAGGTCGTGGCTGATGAAGATCATCGCCAGGCCCATCTCCTTCTGAAGCTGGATCAGCAGGTCGATGATCTGGGCGCGAATCGAGACGTCCAGGGCCGAGACCGCCTCGTCGCAGATTACCAGCTTCGGCCGCAGGATCATGGCGCGCGCGATGCCCACCCGCTGGTTCTGGCCGCCGGACAGCTCGTGCGGGTAGCGGTTGACCAGGGCCGGATCGAGCTCCACCCGCCGCATCATCGCCCGCACCTCGCCCTCGCGGGCCGCGCCGTCCAGGTCGGGACGGAAGACCGTCAGCGGCTCGGCGATCGACGTGCCGATGGTCATGCGCGGGTCCAGGCTGGCCAGCGGGTCCTGGAAGACGATCTGCAGGTCCCTGCGCGCCGCGCGCATCGTTTCCCGGTCGGCCTGGACGAGATCGCGCCCCATCAGGGTCACCGCGCCCCCGGTAGCCGGCAGCAGGTTCAGCACCGCCCGGGCCAGGGTCGACTTGCCCGAGCCGCTCTCGCCGACGATCCCCAAGGTTTCGCCCTGGCGCACCGAGAACGACACGCCGTCGACCGCACGCAGCATCCGCGCCTTGCCGAACATCCCCTCGCGGACCGGGAAGTGGACCTTCACGTCGCGCCCCTCGGCCACCACCGGCGCATCGGCGGCGACGGGCGCGATCTGAGGTCGCCCGCCCCGGTCGGCGCGGTCGAGACGCGGGATCGCGGCCAGCAGGGCGCGAGTGTAGTCGGTCCGGGGCGCGTGGAAGACCTCGCCCACCCGGCCCGCCTCCACATAGGACCCGTCCTTCATCACGCAGACCCGGTCGGCCAGCCGGGCGATCACGCCCATGTCGTGGGTGATCAGCACCAGGGCGGTCCCGGTCGCCCGCTGTAGCTCGGCCATCAGGTCCAGAATCTCGGCCTGCACCGTCACGTCCAGCGCGGTGGTCGGCTCGTCGGCGATCAGCAGCTCCGGGCCCGGCGCCATGGCCGCGGCGATCATCACCCGCTGGCGCATGCCGCCCGACAGCTCGTGCGGGTACTGCCGCATCCGCCGGGCCGCGTCGGGGATACGGACATTGCCCAGCCATTCCAGCGCGCGTGTCCTCGCCGCGGCGTCGCCCAGGCCCAGATGCAGGCGCAGCGGCTCGGCGATCTGCTCACCGATCCTTACGTGCGGGGTCAGCGCCGTCAGCGGGTCCTGGAAGATCATGGTCATCTTCGAGCCACGCACCCGGTTCAGCGCCCGCGGCTTCAGCGCCAGCAGTTCCTGGCCGTGCAGCTTGGCCGAGCCCGTCGCGCGGCCGTTCCGCGCCAGGAGGCCCATGACCGCCATGAACGTCTGGCTCTTGCCCGAGCCGCTCTCGCCCACCACGCCCAGGGTCTCGCCCCGGCCAACCCGCAGCGAGACGCCCCGCACCGCGCGCACGGCCTCGTCGTGGGTCTCGAAGTCCACCTTCAGGTCTTGGATCGTCAGGACGTCGGCCAACAGCGCCTCGCAAACAGAACCGTAGAGACCCTAGAGGCGGAATCGCGCTTTTTGAAACCCGCCCGTCCTCCCCAGCCGGTATGATCGTCCCGTGCCCGTTCCCGCCGCCAAGCCCGCCCTGTTCCTCGACCGCGATGGCGTGCTCAACGAGGACCGCGGCTACGTCTATCGCTGGGAGGACTTCCAGTGGGTCGCCGGCGCGCGGGAGACCGTGGCGGCGTTCAACCGCGCGGGCTGGCTGGTGATCGTGGTGACCAACCAGTCGGGCGTCGGGCGGGGCTACTATTCCGAGGCCGACGTCCACGCCCTGCACGCCCGGATGCAGGCCGACCTGGCCGAGGCCGGCGGCCGCATCGACGCGTTCTACCACGCGCCCCAGCACCCAGAGGCGCCGGTCGAGGCCTATCGCCACCCCGACCCGCCGCTCCGCAAGCCGAACCCCGGCATGATCCTGCAGGCGCTGCAGGACTGGCCCATCGACCGCGAAACCTCGCTGCTGATCGGCGACAAGCCCTCCGACCTGGAGGCGGCGCTGCGGGCGGGGATCCGGGGCGTGCTGTTCGAAGGCGGGGACCTGCGGGCGTTCCTGGCCAAGGAAGACTTGCTGCCGACGGACACCCGACCTTGCGGGTGAGCTGGATCACCTTCGGCGCCCTGGAGCGGGCGAGCGACGGGACGACGACCTCGCCGGTCGCCAGCCTGCGCTACCGGGTGCTGATCCCGATCCGCGAGCTGGACGGCATCGCTCACCGGGTGGTCGCCGTCCGGCCTGACGCGACGGGCGACCTGCGGGCCCAGGCGCTGGACGCGGACGTGGCGGTGTTCTCCAAGAGCTTCTCGCCCGCGAACCAGACTCTGGCGCGCGAGGCCAGGGCGCGGGGCCTGCGGGTGATCTTCGACATCTGCGACAACCACTACGACGACCCACGGTTCGGCGCCGCCTGCCGGGCCATGACGGCTCTGGCCGACCGGGTGGTCTGCAACACCGAAGCCATGGCGGCGGCCGCCGGCGCATACGCCTCGCGGCCGCCCGTGGTCGTCGAGGATCCCTACGAGGGACCGGCGGGCGCGGCGGGCTATGCGCCCGGGGCGACGCTCAGGCTGTTGTGGTTCGGCCACCCGTCCAACCTCGACAGCCTGCAGGCGGCGATGCCGGACTTGGCGGAAGTCTCGCGCCGCCGGCCCCTATCGCTCACCCTTCTGACCCAGGTCACCGAACCGCTGGCGGCCGAGTGCCGGCGGGTAAGCGCCAGGTTCCAGGGCCGCCTGGACATGTCCGCCAGGCCCTGGTCGCTCGAAGCGCAGTGGGCCGAACTCGCGGCCTGCGACGTCGTGATCATTCCCAGCCACGAGGATCCCCGCAACACAGTGAAGTCGGCCAACCGCATGGTCGAGGCGCTGCGGGCGGGCCGCCCGGTCGCGAGCCAGCCCATGCCCGCCTACCGGCCCTTCGACCGCTGGACCCCGGTGCGGCCGACCCTTTCCGAGGGCCTCGCGTGGCTCGACGCCCATGCCGCCGACGCGCCGGCGCTGGTCACCGAGGCCCAGCGCTATATTGAGGGCCGCTACGCGCCGGCCATCGTGGCGGAGGGCTGGCGGCGGGTGATCGCGGACGATGGACCGGAGGGCCGATGAAGCTGAACCTCGGTTGTGGCGACAAGATCCTGGAGGGTTTCGTCAACGTCGACGTGGTGGAGAGCCGCGCCGGCCAGAAGCCCGACGTCATCTGCGACCTGCACCAGCTCAACCCCTTCGCGGACGACAGCGCCGACGAGATCATGGCGATCCATGTGGTCGAGCACTTCTGGCGCTGGGAGGTGGTGGACATCCTCAAGGAGTGGGTCCGCGTCCTGAAGCCCGGCGGCAAGATGATCCTGGAGTGCCCGAACCTGATCTCGGCCTGCCAGGCGGTGCTGGCCGATCCCGACCGCGCGACCCTGCCCGGGGCCGAGGGCCAGCGCAGCATGTGGGTGCTGTATGGCGACCCGCGTTGGCAGGACCCGCTGATGGTGCATCGATGGGGCTACACCCCCCGCAGCCTGGCCCATGTGATGCACGACGCCGGCCTCGTCGAGCTTCGCCAGGAGCCGGCGCAGTACAAGCTGCGCGAGCCACGCGACATGCGGATCACCGGGCGGAAACCCGTCGTGGCGCCGAAGGTCTAGCGCCCCTCGATCTGCACGAGCAGCCGCTCCAGCGCCTCCAGCTCGTCCGCCTCGCCCGGCGGCTTGTCCCAGCGGATGCGGCTGATGCGCGGGAAGCGCATGGCCACGCCGGACTTGTGGCGGGTCGAGCGCTGCAGCCCCTCGAAGGCCACCTCGAACACCATCCCGTGGTGCGGCTCGGCGCGCACCGAGCGGACCGGGCCGAAGCGTTCGACGGTGTTGTCGCGGACGAACTTGTCGATCTGCAGCAGCTCGTCGTCGGTGAAGCCGAAGTAGGCCTTGCCAACCGGCGTCAGGCTCCGCTGACCTGCGGCGTCTTCGGCCCAGACGCCGAACGTGTAGTCGGAATAGAAGCTGGACCGCTTCCCGTGCCCGCGTTGGGCGTACATCAGCACGGCGTCGACCAGGAACGGGTCGCGCTTCCACTTGAACCAGGGCCCCTTCGGCCGGCCTGCCACATACGCCGCGTCCCACCGCTTCAGCATCAGGCCCTCGGCGATCTGCGGGTCGCCAGGTGGCGGGTTGGCCCGCAGTTCGGTGAGCTCGGCCCAGGTGGCGAACGGCTGCATAGGCGACAGGTCGATCCGGGGGCTGGCCTGGCGCGCCACGAAGGCCTCCAGCCGCTTGCGCCGATCGGCCAGCGGCAGGCCGCGGGTATCCTCCGCGCCGTCCTGCAGGAGGTCGTAGGCGCGGATCGCCGCCGGGAATGCCGCCATCAGCTTCGCATCCACGGCCTTGCGGTTCAGCCGCTGCTGGAGGTCGGCGAACGGCGCCACCCTGCCGTCGCGGATCACCAGCAGCTCGCCATCGATGACGCCCTGGCCGTCCAGGGCGTCCAGGATGTCCGGGAAGGTCCGCGAGATGTCGTCGCCGGTGCGGGTGTAGAGCCGCCGCAGCCCGCCCTCATGCGCCGCCTGCACCCTTATGCCGTCCCATTTCCATTCGGCGGCGTAGTCGGCCGGGTCCAGCTTGGCGAAGTCCACCGCCTCGTCGATGGCCTGGGCCAGCATCACCGGGCGGAAGCGCGCCGGGTGCTCGGACGATGGCTTCTCCGACCGTCCCTCCAGCCAGGCGAACAGGTCTTCGTACGGCGGATGCAGCGCGTGCCACAGTTCCTCGATCTCGGCCGGTTCGACGCCGCCCATCTCGGCCGCCGCGCGCTTGGCGAGCCGGGCGGTCATCCCGACCCGCAGCGCCCCGGTCACCAGCTTCAGCAGCGCCCAGCGTTCGCGCGCCTGGGGCAGGGCGTCCAGCCAGGCCTCGATGCGGCCCTGCGCCTCGGCCCGGGTGGCGGATCTCAGGCCGTCGACCACCTCGGACAGGTCCGGCTCGCGGTTGGCGCCCGGCAGCGCCGGCCAGACCAGCGACACCGCCTCGGCCAGGTCGCCGACGTAGTCGTAGCTCCACCAGAAGAGCTGCGGGTCCATCCGCGACTCGACCGCCTTGCGGATGAACGCCGGCTTGGCGGCGTCGAAGCTGAGATCCCCGGTCAGGGCGGCCAGCGCCCAGCCCCGGTCGGGGTCGGGGGTGTCGCGCAGGTAGTCCCGCACCATCGTCAGCTTGGCGTTCCGCGAGGACGTCAGCGAGAGGCGGTCCAGCAGTTCGGCGAAGGCGCGCATTCAGTCGTCGCCCTCGTCCTCGTAGCCCACGAGCGCCAGCGCCCGCGCCGGAATGTCGTGGAGCGTCGCCCAGCGGGCCAGGGCCTCCTCGCGGCCGTGGGTGATCCAGAGTTCGCCGGGGCGCAGCTCGTCGATGGTGGCGGTGAGCTCGTCCCAGTCGGCGTGGTCGGAGATCACCAGCGGCAGCTCCACGCCGCGCTGGCGGGCGCGGGCGCGGATCTGCATCCAGCCCGAGGCGAAGGCGGCGACCGGCTCGGGGAAGCGCCGGCTCCAGCGGTCCTGCAGCGCCGAGGGCGGAGCCACGATGATGCCGCCCGCGAAATCCGCCTTCTTTGCCGTGGTGGCGGGGGCAAGCGGGCCCAGATCGATTCCGTGCCGCTCATAGAGGGCGTTCAGCCGCTCCAGGGCGCCATGGACATGGATGGTCCTGTCCCAGCCGGCCTCGCGCAGCAGGCGGATGATCCGTTGCGCCTTGCCCAGCGCATAGGCGCCCACGATGTGGCTGCGCTCGGGGAACTGGGCCACGGACTTCAGCAGCCGGGCGATCTCCTCGCGGTCGTCCGGGTGGCGGAACACCGGCAGGCCGAAGGTGGCCTCGGAGATGAAGACGTCGCAGGGCACGGGCTCGAACGGCGGGCAGGTCGGGTCGCGCCGGCGCTTGTAGTCGCCGCTCACCACCATGGTCAGGCCCTTCCAGCGCACCACCGCCTGGGCCGAGCCCAGCACATGGCCGGCGGGGACCAGAGTCACCTCGACCTCGTGGCGGACCACCGTCTGGCCGTAGGCGGCCGCCTCGGCGGTGTGGGCGAAATCGACGCCGTAGCGCTCCTTCATGATGTCGAGCGTCTGCGGCGTCGCCAGGACGGCGTAGTGCCCGGCGCGGGCGTGGTCGGCATGGCCATGGGTGATCACCGCCCGGTCCACCGGCCGCACCGGATCGATGTAGAAGTCGCCGGGGGCGCAATAGAGCCCCTCGGGTTTGGGGCACAGCAGGTCCTGGGGCCGGATCATCGTGCTTCAATGTAGGGGCGCACTTAAGGCTCCGCACATTGACTTCCGCGGTCAGGTCCGTACCCCGGACGACATGTCCGACTTCAACACTGCGCCGCTCCCCGAGCGGATGATCATGGCGCCTCACGCCAGCGCGCTCGGGTTGACCCTCGTCTCCATCGAAAAGGGTCGCGGCGTCATGGCCGCCCCCTGGCGCGAGGAGCTGGTGGGCGATCCGGAGACGGACGTCATCGCGTCGGGCGTGGTCACCGCCCTGATCGACCACACCTGCGGCCTGGCGATCAATTCGGCGATCGGCGAGCCCATGCCCATCGCCACCCTGGACCTGCGCATCGACTACCTGCGGCCCGCCGCCCCGCGCACGGGCGTCACCGCCGAGGCCCACGCCTACCGCCTGACCCGCACCGTGGGCTTCGTGCGCGCCGAGGCCTGGGACGTCGACCGAGGCGACCTGGTCGCGACCGCCCAGGCCGCCTTCATGCTGAACACCCGCGCCCAGCCGCTGAAGGCCTGAGCCGATGGAAGACACCGCAATCCGGAGCCTGGATGGCTTTCTGCAGCAGGTTCCCTACGTCCGCTTCCTCGGCATGCGCGTCGAACTGGCGGGCGACGAGATGACGGCGGTGCTGCCGTTCCGCGAGACCCTGATCGGCAACCCGATCCTCCCTGCCCTCCACGGCGGCGTGATCGGCGCCTTCATGGAGCTGACGGCCCTGGCCCAGCTCTCCTTGGCGGCGCCCGGCCGGCGGGTGCCGAAGACCATCGACATCACCATCGAGTACCTGCGCTCGGGCCGCGCCCAGGACACCTACGCCCGCGCCATCCTGCGCAAGGTGGGCCGTCGCGTGGCCAATGTGCAGGTCGAGGCCTGGCAGGACAGCCGGTCCCAGCCGATCGCGGGCTTGACCGGTCACTTCCTGATGCGGAACGAAGAGCCTTAGGGCCTGGTCAGGGCCGCCCGCTCCCGGGCGATCTCGGCGAGCGCCGCCTGGGCCTTGGCCTCGGCGGCGGCGTCCTTGCGGTTGCGGGCCTCGATGAGCTGGCCGGTGGCCTCCATCTCGCGCACCGGCAGCAGGTGGCTGTCGTCTGCCGGCACGAAGGGCTTGGTCTGGATCTGCTCCAGGATCGCGCGTTGCCGCGCCGCTTCCGGCGTATCGCCGACGCCGTAGCCGAACATGAAGTCGGCCAGCTGCTTCTTCAGCGCCGGATCCAGGTCCTTGCGCCAGACCAGCGGGTCCTCCGGGATGCGGGGAGAGCGCCAGACGATCTCGACGTTGCCCAGGGTGGTCTTGGCGACGTCGGTGTTCAGCAGCCGCAGCCGGTCCATGGAGGCGGTGTTGTTGGTGGCCGCGTCCAGCATGCCGCCGGCCACCGAGAACAGGTTGGTCTCGTGATTGGCTGAGCGCACGGTCTTGAAGCAGGTCGACGGGTCGATCTTCCGCGGCGCGAAGAGGAAGGTCATGGGCGCCAGCGTGCCGGAGGTCGACTTGGCGTCGCCCATGCCGAAGTTGATGGTCTTGCCACAGGCCAGGATCTTGTCGAGCGTCAGGCCCGACCCCTTCTTGACGATGACGACGGCCTCGTAGCCGTCGACTCCGCTGGGGTTCACCGACCGGGCGAAGACCTCGCCGTTCCCCCGTCTCACCGCTTCCAGGCCCGATTGGTTCGTGAACCAGCCGAGGTCGGTCTGCTTGAAGCGCATGGCCTCGATCAGGGCGGTGTAGTTCGAGCCGTAGAAGGCCTTCACCGGCCGGCCCAGGGCCTTGCTCATGTCGGCCAGGAAAGGCGCCCAGTCGGCCTCGGCGCTGGCCTGGCTCTCGGCGGAGAGGATGGAGAAGACCAGCTCCTTGCGCTCAGGCTGCTTCGACGGGCTGCAAGCCGCCAGCGCGAGCGTGGCGGCGAGCGCCAGGATGATCCGACGGTTCATTTTCCCTCCACCGGCGGCAGCTTCATGGCCACCACCTCCCGCTTTCCGCGGCTGATTCCGTACAGCACCCGCTCTGCCCCGCGGTCGAAGGCCACGGCCTGGCCCTCCACCGCCACCGGGATGGTCGCCACATGCTTCAGCACCGAGCCGATCCGTGGCAGCTCCAGCACATAGACCTCGGGCCGGTCGTGGCCCGTGACGTAGAGCCGCCCGTCCGCGCCCCAGGCGCCGCCCGACGAGCTGCGTGGCTTGAAGCGGCTGAGCACGCTCTCCGGGAAGGTCCAGACGCCGGTCACCCGCCACTTGTCGTCGAACCTCACCAAGGTGGTGAAGCGGTGGTCGCGGCCGGGCGCGCCGCCGCGGCCGTCGTAGTTGGCGAAACAGGCCCACCAGGCGTTCTCGCGCCGGTCGACCCAGGTCAGCGAGCCCGGCTGCGGCGTCATGGTCACCGAGCGCAGGTGGGTCATGGAGCCGGGATCGAAGATCTCCACCGAGCCCTGCATCGGCACGCTCGGATAGTTGGAGCTGGCGCAGACCAGTTCGGGCCCGATCACCGCGCAGGAGTTCAGGTGCGGGAAGGTGGCCGGATCGCCGGTCCACGCCGCCACCTTCTGGCCGGTGGCGCGGTCATACTTGGCGATCTGCGAGTTATCGATGGCGTAGATAAAGCCGGCGTCCACCGCCACGCCCTGGTTCGCCTCGGGCGCGGGCAGTCGCGACAGGGTCTCGGCGGGGGCCAGGGCCAGGGCCGCGGCGGCGATCAGCTCAAGCACGTTTCAACCCGGCTTCCCCGTCCTCGACCACGAATTTCGCCAGGTCGCGCACCGGCGACGTCGGGACCAGCGCGTTCTCGACGCCCCGGAACGTCACCACGCATTCCTTGCTGGTGATGTCCACCTGACCGTAGCCGCGGGTGTCGCCATCGCCGAACCTGATCTGCGGATTGATGTTCATCATCCCGTGGACAACCTCGTTCGAGCGGCCCAGCGAACTTATCGAGCCGCCGACGAACTCGCTGGCGATCGGTTTGCCGCCCGGTTCCAGCGTCAGGTCGGCGGCGAAGAACGTATGCACGTCGCCGCCCAGGACCACGGGGTTCGGGACCTTGTGGTCGCGCCAGCCTTCCAGGACGCGGCGGCGGGTCTGGGAATAGCCGTCCCAGCCGTCGTTGCTGACCCGCCCGTCGGGCGTGACGACCTCGTTCATCAGGGTCTGCTGACCCAGCAGGTTCCAGCGGGCCTGGGTGTCGCCGAGCCGCCCCTGCAGCCAGGCCTCCTGGCGCGCGCCCAGCATGGACCGCCTCGGATCCGTGCGTTCGGGGCACGACGCCGGGATCAGCTTGCCGTTGGCCTTGTTGGACTGGGCGTCGCAGCTCCGGTGCGCCCGGTACTGGCGGTCGTCGATCACCGCCAGCCGCGCCAGCCGGCCCCAGTCGAGGGCCCGGTAGAGGCGCATGTTCGGCCCCACGGGCTTCACCGTCCGCCGCAGGGGCATGTTCTCGTAGTAGGCCTGGTAGGCCGCCGCGCGGCGTCTCAGGAACTGGGCGACGGGCGGGTTCGAGCGGTCCTGGTCGCCGCCGTAGTCGTTGGAAACCTCATGGTCGTCCCACATCACCATCCACGGCGCGCACGCGTGGGCGGCCTGCAGGTTGGGATCGGCCTTGTACCAGGCGTAGCGCTCGCGATAGCTGGCTAGGTCCTGGGCGTCGACCGGCGGGTGGTGACGCACCACCCCGTCCTTGCTGGCCTTCTTCTCGTAGATGTAGTCGCCCAGGAACAGCACTAGGTCGGGGTCCTGTTCCGCCAGGTCGGCGTGCGCGGAATAGTAGCCGGACTCCCACTTCTGGCAGGAACCGTAGGCGATGCGCAGCTTGTCGACCCAGGCGCCGGCCTCGGGCGCGGTGCGGGTGCGGCCCGTCGGGCTGGCGTGGCCGCCGGCGGTGAAGCGATACCAGTAGTCGCGGCCGGGCTTCAGGCCTGCGACCTCGATGTGTACGGAATGGCCGGCCTCGGCGACGGCCAGGGCCTCGCCACGCTGGACCGTACGCCTCAGTCTGTCGTCCTCGGCGATCTCCCAGCCCACCCTGACCGGCGCGCGGGTCATGCCGCCGCCCATCGCCTGCGGATCGGTGACCAGCCGGGTCCACAGCACGACCCCGTCCGGCTCGGGCTCGCCCGAGGCGATCCCGACACGGAACGGATCGTCGGCCAGCCGGGTCTGCGCGACCGCGCCGGTCCACGCAGCCGGCGACAGCGCCGCGCCCGCCAGGGCGGCGGCCTGGAACAGCAGGCGGCGGCGGGTCGAGCCGTCTACCACCGCGCGGAGAGCCCCACGTAGTACGTGCGCTTGTAGCGCTCGTAGTTGGTCAGCCAATCCTTGTGGCCGCCCTGATACTCACGCAGCTTCTCGTCGGTCAGGTTCTGCAGGTCCACGAACACCTCGATCCGGTCGGTCACCGCATAGCTTACCTTGGCGTTCAGCCGGCGGTAGTCGTCATCGAAGGTGTCGGCGTCGGTGTTGCTGCCGATGGACTGCGGCGCCTTGCCGGTGTGGTGGTACGACAGCGCCGCCTCGATCCGGCCCTTCTGGTAGAAGAGCTGGGCGCCCCACAGGAGGTCGGACTGGCCCAGGAACGGCAGGTCGCCGCGGCCCGGAACGGTCAGTTCGGAGTCGGTGAAGGTGACGTTGCCCGACACCCCGAAGCCGCTCCACAGGCCGGGCAGGAAGGTGAACTGCTGCTGGTACTGCAGCTCCAGCCCGCGGATCTCTCCGTCTTCGGCGTTGCGCGGCTGGGTGTAGGCAAGGCGGGTGAAGGTGCGGCCATCCAGCACCACGCCGGTCTGGGTCTCGCGGAAGCTGAAGATGGGGTCGTCGATCCGCTTCAGGAACGCGCCCGCCGAAACGAGGCCGCCCGGGGCGAAGTACCATTCCACCGAAAGGTCGAAGTTCTCGGACTTGAACGGCTTCAGGTCCACGTTGCCTTCGGAAAGGTCGCCGTCCAGCGTGCCGTCGGGATTGGTCACGACGGTCAGCAGGCCGCCCGGACGCAGTTGCGGATACTGGGGCCGGCCGATGGTGTGGGTGTAGGCGGCGCGGACGACCAAGTCCTCGCGCGGCTCCCAGCGCAGGTGCAGGTTCGGCAGGAAGTCGGTGTACTCGCCCGACCGGGTCACCGGCTTGACCACGCCCCCGCTGAGCAGGAAGCCGCGGACATCCGTTTCGGTCCGCTCCACGCGCCAGCCGGCGAGGAGGCTCACCGCGCCGAAGTCGATGTTGGCCATGGCGTAGCCGGCCAGCACGCGTTCGGTCAGGCTGTAGTCGCTGAGCGTGTCGTTCGAGAGGCTGGTGGAATTGTTCCGCACCATCCGCGGACCGCCGAGGTTCGCCGCGGTGAAGGCCTTGATGGCCTCCTCGTCGATGACGAACTGGCTGGCGTAGGTCGCTTCGCCCAGGGATACGTCCATGTTCGGGCCCTGGAGACCGAAGTCGGCCAGGGTGAAGCGGTTCGCGGTGGTTCCCCGCTCGTAGATGTCGGTGCGGCCGTCGAACTTCTTGTCGGTCTCGCGGATCTTCGCCCCGATCTTGAAGAAGCTGTCCTCGCCCATGTCGATGTCGCGGCGCAGGTCAAAGCGGGCGGCCTTGTTGGTCTCCTCGCCGGTCTCGTCCTGGACAGTGTACTGCCGGAAGCCCAGGTCGCTGGCCGCGAGATTGCGGGGCGTGGCGGTGTAGAGCAGGGGCTGCATGTCGAAGTCGACGGTGGCCGCCCCGCCCCGGAACAGCCACAGTTCGTTGGGCTCGATCAGCTCGTTGTAGCCCCACGACACGTCGTATTCGATCCGCCAGGGACCCCGCTCGTGCTCCGCGCCGAGCTGGAAGGTGGAGATCGACTTCTCCTTGTACTCGACGCGCAGGTCCTGGCGGGCCTCGACGTTGCGAGCGACGCCGCCGGTCCCGGCGCTGTTCAGCGTGACGTTCGCGAGGTTGGAGGCGAAATCCAGGCGGAAGCGCTGGCGGTACTCGTCCTCGGTGAAGCGCGACCACAGCCCGCGGAAATAGAACCGGCTATCGTCGGAGGGCTTGTATTCCACCGTGCCGCTGACGCCGATGCGCTCGCGGTCGAGGGTGTAGTTCGTGTACTTCAGATTGATCGGCAGGCCGCCGCGGGCGACGCCCGGCACGGTGCGCCAGTCGTCGGGATAGAGACCGTCGGAGCGATACTTGCGCTGGGAATAGCTGACGCCCAGCAAGGCGCCCCAGTTCCCGATCACGCCGCCGAGCGTGAGGTCGCCCTGCACCGGGAACTTCTCGTTGAACTCCTGGTATCCGACCTGGGCCCGGATCTGCGCGATCCGATCCTGCCGTAGGTTGAACGGCGACTGGGTGACGAGGTTGACCGTCCCGCCGATGCCCTGGGCGTCGCGGTCCGGCGTCACGGCCTTCAGCACCTCCAGGCGGCCGAGCAGCTGGCCGCTGATCACGTCCAGCGGCAGGGCCCGGCTGTCGCCGTCCGGATTGCCGACCTCGACGCCGTTGAGGGTGACGTTGTTCAGCGCCGACGGTGTGCCGCGGATCGAGACATATCGGCCCTCGCCCTGGTCATAGGCCACCCCGATGGCCGGCAGGCGCTCCAGGTTCTCGGCCACGTTCTTGTCCGCGAGCCGGCCGATGTCGTCGGCCGAGATGGCGTCGACCACGCCGAGGGCGTCGCGCTTCGTCTCGATGGCGCGCTGCTGGGACAGCCGCTGGCCGGTGACGACCAGCTCGTCAACCTGCTGCGCCGCCGCGGGCCCCGCAGCCAGCACCGAGGCCAGCGCCAGACCGCTTACCGAAGTCGTGAATCGTCGCATCCCATAGCCCCCATTCGACCTGACGGGGGCGGGCTTAGGGATGCCGCGTGTCAGACGCGTCACGCCCGTGCGACGATCCCATGACGGTCGCCGACGGATTGCGCTTGAGCCGCGAGCCCAGGGGGGCTAGGCCGCCCGCCATGCTGCAAGGCCCGAACCTCCAAGGATTGTCCCACCAGGCGCGCGAGGCCAAGAGCTGGCCGTTCGAACAGGCGCGCCTGCTGCTCGACCGCGTCACCCGCCTGCGCCTCTCCGACGCCGAGCGCGACCTGGCCGCGACCCTGTTCGCCCAGGGCAAGTTCGCGGAGGCGGTGCAGACCCTGCCCGCGCTGGCCAAGCCGGTGATCTTCCAGTGCGGCTATGGCGCCTCGGGCCTGCCCCACCTGGGCACCTTCGGCGAGGCCACCCGGCCGACCATCGTGCGCAACGCCTTCCGGGCGCTGACCGAGGACGCCATCCCGACCCAGCTCATCGTCTTCTCCGACGACATGGACGGCCTGCGGAAGATCCCCGACAACGTGCCCAACAAGGAGATGCTGGAGGAGGATCGCGACAAGCCGGTCACGTCCGTCCGCGACCCCTTCGGCGAGCACGAGAGCTTCGGCGCCCACAACAACGCCCGCCTGCGCGCCTTCCTCGACGGCTTCGGGTTCGAATACACCTTCATGTCGTCCACCGAGACCTACAAGTCCGGCCGGTTCGACGAGGTGCTGCTGCGCATCCTGGCGCGGTTCGACGCCATCCAGGCGATCATGCTGCCGACGCTGGGCGAAGAACGCCGCGCCACCTATTCGCCGTTCCTGCCGATCAGCCCCAAGACCGGCCGCGTGCTGCAGGTCCCGACGCTGGGCCGCGACGTGGAAAAGGGCACGATCACCTTCAACGACGAGGACGGCGAGCTGACCGAGCTTCCGGTCACCGGCGGCCATGTGAAGCTGCAGTGGCGTCCCGATTGGGCGGCCCGCTGGACGGCGCTGGAGGTCGACTTCGAGGCCTCGGGCAAGGACCTGGTGGACTCGGTGCGGGTCTCCAACCGCATCGTGAAGGCCCTGGGCGCCGAGCCGCCGGAGGCCTTCCACTTCGAACTCTTCATGGACGAGAACAACCAGAAGATCTCGAAGTCCAAGGGCAACGGACTGACCATCGAGGAGTGGCTGCGCTACGGCGCGCCCGAGAGCCTGACCTACTACATGTACCAGTCGCCCAAGTCGGCGAAGCGGCTCTATTTCGACGTCATCCCCAAGGCCACCGACGAGTACCTGCAGCAGCTCGACGCCCTGATCCGCAAGAAGGCCGAGGGCGACAACGCCGCCCAGCTCGACAACCCGGCCTGGCACGTCCACCGCGGCCACCCGCCCGAGAAGGGTTCGCCGGTCAGCTTCTCGCTGCTCCTGAACCTGGTGTCGGCGGCCGACGCCTCGACCAAGGATCTGCTGTGGGCCTTCATCGCCCGCTACATCCCGGGCGCGACGCCGCAGAGCGAGCCGCTGCTCGACCGGCTGGCCGGCTTCGCGATCAACTACTACGAGGACTTCGTGAAGCCCTCGAAGCGGTTCCGGGCCCCCGACGAGCGCGAGCGCGCCGCCATGACCGCCCTGGTCGCCAAGCTGAAGGCCCTGCCCGCCGGGGCCGACGCCGAGGCGATCCAGAACGAGGTGTTCGAGGTCGGCAAGGACGCCGGCTTCGAGCCGCTGCGCGCCTGGTTCTCGGCCCTCTACGAGGTGCTGCTGGGCCAGAGCCAGGGGCCTCGCTTCGGTTCGTTCGTGGCGATCTTCGGAGTCGACCGCACGGTGGCCCTGATCGAACGCGCGCTGGCCGGCGAGCTGATCGCCGCCTGACCACCGTCGTTGTTCAGTCCTCGTCGCTGCCGATCGGCATGCCGGGGGGCGCCTCGGGACGGCGCTTGGGCTGGGCCAGAACGCGGACCAGCTCCTCCTTGTCCTGCAGCAGCTTGGCCAGGGTCAGCTTGTGCGCCCGCTCGGACGCCGCCTCGGCGCTGTTCGGACGACTGTCCGGGCCACGGGCCGGCGGCGCGTTGCGGGCGACGTCGGCCTGGGACTTCAGGCGCGCGGCTAGGTCGTCCAGGCGCACGCTGATTTCGGCCTTGGCCGCCGGCGAGACGTCGGGCCGCCGGGTCACGGCCGCCAGCTCCAGAACGGTGCGGGTCTGAATCCGGCGCGCGACCTCGGCCAGCCTGCCAGCCGACGGCGCAAGGAAGGCCTGGGTCAGCAACCGGTCCACCACCTCGCCCACGCCGGGCTGGTTCGGGTCGCGCCGGTGCTGGTCGGTGAGCCGGGCCAGGCGGTCGGGCGCGAGCAAGGCGTCCAGCACCATGCCCGCGCCCACGTCCGCGGCGGTCAGGGCGTCGAACACCGGGCCGCCCGCGCCGTCGAACACCTCAATCTGGTACTGCCGGTCGGTGTCGCCCGACTGGCCGGAGGACATGAGCGGGATCAGCGCCTCCGGCGTGTCCAGCGCATCCGGCGTCATGGCCGCCAGCAGGCCCGACAGGGCGGCCCGCTGCGCGGCGGCCGGCGCCAGGGCGGCGCTCGCGGCCGGGTCACCTTTCACCGCATAGCTGAAATCCACCCCGCCCAGCACCTTGGCCGCAGCCTCGAGCTGGTAGCGGTGCAGCAGATAGACCGGGACATACTTGCGCTTGAGCGCCTGGGCCGCCTCACCGGGGCGCAACGCCTGCGGGCCGAAGCGGTCGATGGCCACCCGGCGCACCGCCATGACCCTGGCCAGCTCGGCGACCGGGTCGGCCCCGTCGTCCCAGATCGCGCCATGCGGCTGGCCTGAGCCCACCGGGCGCGCGTCCGGGTCGGCGGCATAGCGCAGGGTCTCGGCGGCCTTCTTCGCCTTGGCGGCCGGATCGCCGTCGCCATAGAGCCAGTCGACGATGAAGTCGTCCCATTTGCCGACTCCGACCCCGTAGGCGTCGGTGAGGTCGAGGGCGCCGTTGGTCAGCTTCACCCGCGGCGCCGGGTAGTCCATGACCGAGGCGCGGTCCTGGCTGGAGGCGGCGAAGTTGTGCGCGAAGCCCAGGGAGTGCCCGACCTCGTGCGCCGAAAGCTGGCGGATCCGCGCCAGCGACACCTGGACCGGGTCGTTCGGCCCGCCCTTGCCGCTCTGGTCGGCGCCCACCAGGCCTTCGAAGATCAGCATGTCCTGCCGCACGCGCAGCGAGCCCAGCAGGACCGAGCCCTTGACGATCTCCCCGGTGCGCGGATCGGCGACCGCCTGGCCATAGGACCAGCCGCGGGTGGCGCGGTTGACCCAGTTGATGACGTTGTACCGGACGTCCAGCGGATCGGCGCCTTCCGGCAAGATCTCGACACGGTAGGCGTCCTTGTAGCCCGCCTTCTCGAAGGCCGTGGCCCACCACTGGGCGCCTTCCTGGAGAGCGGTGCGGATCGGCTCGGGCGCGGCCCGGTCCACGTAGAAGACGATCGGCTTCCTGACCGTCGAGACCGCGGCGGCCGGGTCGGTCTTCTCCAGGCGGAAGCGCACGGCCAGCCGCTGGACGATGTCCTGGTCGAGCGGGGCGGCGTAGTCGAGCACGATGCGGTCGAAGGCGCCCGAGCGCGGATCGAAGGCGCGCGGCTGGAAGCCCGGCTCGGGCAGCTTCACCAGGCTGTGGCGGACGGTCAGGGTGATGAGTTTCGGGTCCGGAGCGATGTTGCGTGTCTCCGCCCCCGGCGTGTCCGAGGCGTAGGTCTGCAGCGCTTCGAACTCGACGTTCTCGGGGAACACCTTCACCGCCGAAGGCTCGACCATCGAGAGGTCGCTCACGGCCTTGTAGCCGGGCTCTCCGGACTGCTTCAGGGCGTCGGCGATCCCCATCACGTCGCGGGTCAGGAAGGACGACAGGTCCACCACCAACCGGCCGTCGGCCAGGGTCCCCTCGATCTTGCCGGCCCAGACCACCGAGGTGGCGAAGGCCTCGCGCGCGGCGGCCTGTTCGGCGGCGGGCGCGCCGGCGGCGCGGAAACGGGGGTTCTCGAACTCGGCCAGCACCTTGCCGCCCACCCGGCGGAAGGCCAGCACCTGGGTGTCGCCCAGCCGGGCCCGGTCCAGCCCCACGGGCGCCGAGCCCAGGCCGGTCTTCAGCGCCGAGACGTACAGATAGCGCCCGGCGATCCCGTCCTTGTCCGGCGCGGGCAGCGCGACCAGCACCCGGCCCTTGGCGGCGTCCACATAGACCGGGACCAGGCCGTCCTGGCGGCTAAGGCCCGCCACCGCATCGGCGGGCGAGGCCTTGTCCTTCGCCGCCATCGCGGGCCCCGCGGCCAACAACGCCAGCGCCGCGGCGCAGCCCAACCAAGCTCTCTTCACGGCGATCCCCTCGACGACCAGGCGGCGAAGCTAGCGACGCGACGCGCCGCCTGCCAGACCCCTCGCGCCAACAGGCCGCCCCAATTGGGGTGATGCTCCGCGCGAACGGTTTTCGCGAGGCTGTTCACTCCAGAGTGAACGCCGGTGTCCCTTGACGTAAACGGAAAGCTGGACCACCATAGTTATCAACGATAACTCAGGGAGGACGTCAAAATGCCCACCGATCTGCGCCGTCCGGCCCGGACCTATACGATCCGGCAGCTGTGCCTCGAATTCAAATGCACGCCCCGCGCGCTCCGCTTCTATGAGGACAAGGGCCTGCTGAACCCGGCCCGCGACGGGATGAACCGCGTCTACACCTACCGCGACCGCGGCCGCCTGGTGCTGATCCTGCGCGGCAAGCGTGTCGGCCTGTCGCTCAGTGAGATCGGCGAGATCCTCGACCTCTACGAGGCCGACGATTCCGGCGTCCAGCAGGCGGCCAAGAGCCTGCGGAAGTTCCAGGAACGCATCGTCGCCCTGGAGCAGCAGAAGAAGGACATCGACGACGCCATCGGCCAACTCGAGCAGGGCATCGCCGCCATGGAACGGCGCCTGACCGAGACCCGCCCCGACCTGCTCCCCCGCGCCGCCGACTACGACCAGATGCTGCGCCGCCAGCTGGATGGTGTGGAGGCCTGACGCCGGGCCTGATAGCAGTGCGCCAAAGCTCTAACGCTTCGGAGTCCGCATGACCTACCAGGCCCCCGTCCGGGACTACGCCTTCCTGCTGCGCGATGTGCTGCAGCTCGAGCGCTACGCCAACCTGCCGGCCTTCGCCGACGCCTCGATGGACACCATCGACGCCATCCTGGAGGAGGCGGGCAAGTTCACCTCCGAGGTGCTCGCGCCGCTGAACAGCGTGGGCGACAAGCAGGGCTGCGTCTGGAGCCCGGACTTCACAGTCAAGACGCCCGACGGCTTCAAGGACGCCTACGCCAAGCTGGTGGAGGGCGGCTGGCCCGCTCTGGGCTCGGACCCCGCCTACGGCGGCCAGGGCCTGCCGCACGTGGTCAACGTGGCCTTCTCCGAGATGAGCTCCTCGGCGAACATGGCCTTTTCCATGTACCCGGGCCTGACCCACGGCGCCTATTCGGCGATCCACGTCGGCGGCAACCAGGAGCAGAAGGACCTGTACCTGCCCAAGCTGGCCTCGTTCCAATGGGCGGGCACCATGAACCTGACCGAGCCGCACTGCGGCACGGATCTTGGTCTCTTGCGCACCAAGGCCGTTCCGAACGGCGACGGGACCTATAGGATCTCCGGCCAGAAGATCTGGATTTCCGGCGGCGAGCAGGACCTGACCGAGAACATCGTCCACCTGGTGCTGGCCCGGATCGAGGGCGCCCCCCAGGGCACCCGAGGCATCAGCCTGTTCATCGTGCCGAAGTTCATCCCCGACGCCGACGGCAATCCGGGCGAGCGCAACGCGGTCAAGTGCCTGGGCCTTGAAGAAAAGATGGGCATCCACGGCAACGCCACCTGCGTGATCAGCCACGAGGAGGCGACCGGCTGGCTGATCGGCGAGGAGAACCGCGGCCTGAACCTGATGTTCGTGATGATGAACGAAGCGCGGCTGGGGGTGGGCCTGCAAGGGATCGCCCAGGCCGAGGCCGCCTACCAGGCCGCCGCGGCGTTCGCGAAGGACCGGCTGCAGGGCCGCTCGCTCACCGGCCCGAAGAACCCCGACGGCCCCGCCGACCCGATCATCGTCCACCCCGACGTGCGCCGGATGCTGATGGACGCCAGGGCCCTCGTCGAGGGCGGCCGCGCCTTCATGGCCTGGACCGCGCTCCACGGCGACCTCAGCCACGCCAGCCCGGACGAGGCCGTTCAGCAGAAGGGCCGCGACTACATGGCGCTGCTGACGCCGGTGGTGAAGGCGTTCCTCACCGACCGCGGCTTCCAGGTCTGCTCCGACGCCATGCAGGTCCACGGCGGTTCGGGCTTCACCGAGCATTTCCCCGTCAGCCAGTACCTGCGCGACGTCCGCATCGCCCTGATCTACGAGGGCACGAACGGGATCCAGGCGCTGGACCTGGTCGGGCGCAAGCTGGCGGCCGACGGCGGCCGCGGGGTGATGAGCTTCTTCGCCGAGCTGGACGGCTTCATCGAAGGCGAGAGCGACGCTGCCATGAAGCCGTTCGTCGAAGGCCTCGCTAAGGCCAAGGCCGAGCTGCAGGAGGCCACCATGTGGCTGATGCAGAACGGCCTAGCCAACCCCGACAACGCCGGGGCGGCCTCCACGGACTATCTGCACCTCTTCGGCCTGACGGCGCTCGCCTACATGTGGTCGCTGCAGGCCAAGGCGGCGCTGGCCCGCATCGCCGGCGGCGACAAGGACCCCTTCTACGAGACCAAGCTCACCATCGGCCGCTACTACATCGAGCGCATCCTGCCGGAGACCTCCGGCCATCTCGCGAAGCTGAAGACCGGCTCCGAACTGATGATGAAGCTGCCGGCGGAGGCGTTCTGATGGCGACCTATCGCGCGACGATCGACTGGGCGCTGAAGGACGGCGAGGACTTCGCGAACGGCCGCTACAGCCGCGGCCACACGGTGAGCTTCAGCGAGCATGTGGTTCCCGCCACCGCCTCGCATCATGTCGTCGGCAAGTGGGCGGCGCCGGGCGCCGTGGACCCCGAGGAGATGCTGGTCGCCTCGCTCTCCAACTGCCACATGCTGACCTTCCTGCATGTGGCGCGGCTGAAGGGTTTCGTCATCACCCGCTACCGCGACGCGGCCGAGGGGGTGATGGAGAAGAACGCCGAAGGCCGCATGGCCGTCACCCGGGTCACGCTTCGACCCGAGATCACCTACGCCGGCCGCCGTCCCACCGACGCCGAGCGCGACCAAATGCACCACGAAGCCCACGAGGAGTGCTTCATCGCCAATTCGGTGAAGACCGAGGTGGTGGTGGAAGAGGTTGCGGCGGCCTGAGCCGCCCTCCACTCGTCATCCCACGGCCGTGCAGCGGACCGTGAGACCAAAGCGGGCGCGCCACATCCCGGGACTCAGTTTGGGTCCCCCGGATCAGCCTTCGGCCGACCGTGGGATGACGAGGTGAGGAGTTGGCCAAGCCGCGCCTCCAGCGCCGCCGCGTCCTTCAGGTCGCATTCCCAGATCGTTTCGACGCGCCAGCCGAGCGCGACCAGCGCCTCGGCGGACCGGGTGTCGCGCGCCGCGTTCCGCCCGACCTTGGCGACCCAGTATTCGCGGTTGGCCTTGGGCACCCGGCTGCCGCGCGCGCAGTCGTGGCCGTGCCAGAAGCAGCCGTGGACGAAGAGCGCCAGCTTGCGGCCGGGCATGACGATGTCGGGACTGCCAGGCAGATCCTTTCGATGAAGACGATAGCGGGCGCCGAGCCTCGTCAGCGCCCGGCGCACCGTCATCTCCGGCGTCGTATTCCGCCCCTTCACCCGCCGCATGACGGCGGAGCGCTTCTCGGACGAGTAGACGTCCGTCGTTTTCGCCAGAGTTGGGCCGCTCACAGCCCGTCGAACAGCGCCGTGGAGATGTAGCGCTCGGCGAAGCTGGGGATGATGGCGACGATCAGCTTGCCGGCCATGTCGTCGCGACTGGCGATCTCGAAGGCGGCGGTGAGCGCGGCGCCGGACGAGATGCCGACCGGAATGCCCTCCTCCTTGGCCACGCGGCGGGCCATGGCGAAGCTGTCGTCGTTCGACACCTGGACGATGTCGTCGATGATGCCGCGATCGAGGATCGAGGGGACGAAGCCCGCGCCGATGCCCTGAATCTTGTGCGGCCCGGGCGTGCCGCCGGACAGCACCGGCGAGGCCTCGGGCTCGACGGCGACCATGCGGATCGACGGCTTCTTGGCCTTCAGCACCTGGCCGACGCCGGTGATGGTGCCGCCTGTTCCCACGCCAGAGATGACGGCATCAACGCGGCCCTCGGTGTCGTTCCAGATCTCCTGGGCCGTGGACACGCGGTGGATCAACGGGTTGGCGACGTTGTCGAACTGTTGCGGCATCACCGCGCCCGGCGTGGCCTCGACGATCTCGCGGGCGCGGGCCACGGCGCCGGCCATGCCTTTCTCGGCCGCCGTCAGCTCCAGGGTGGCGCCCAGGATCAGCAGCATCTTGCGCCGCTCCATGGACATGCTCTCGGGCATGACCAGGGTGATCTTGTAGCCCTTGGCGGCGGCCACGAAGGCAAGGGCGATGCCGGTGTTGCCCGAGGTGGGCTCGACGATGCGGCCGCCGGGCTTCAGCAGGCCCTTGGCCTCGAGGTATTCGATCATCGCCACGCCGATCCGGTCCTTGACCGAGGCCAGCGGATTGAAGAATTCCAGCTTGGCGACCACCTCGCCCTTGGGCTTCAGGGCCGCGGTCAGGTGCGGCAGGCGCACCAGCGGGGTATCGCCGATCAGGTCCAGGACCGAGTCATAGATCCTGCCCCGGCCGGAGCGCTTGAAACGTTCGGCCGTGTAGACCTTGTCGGGAGTGGCGTCGTCCATCGCGGACCTCTCGGGCTTGAATTCGCCGCGAACCCTAATCCTTCCGAGACGGATTGGAAGCTGGCGCGCGATGGCGCCGCTTATAGATTTACTCTGCGGCCATGACCGCGGCGGGCCTCAGCAGGGGCTCCAGCAGTTCGGCGGCCAGCCAGCGCACCACGGGAACGGCCACGCCGTCGCCGGCGACATGCAAGGCGCCGGTGGTGGTGCGGGGCAGGCTATAGCTGTCGGGCAGCCCCATCAGGCGCGCGGCCTCCCGCGGGCTGAGCAGGCGCGAGCGGACGGCGCCATCCTCCACGACCACGATCGCCTGGCGCGACGAGCCGCCGCGCGGCGTGCGCAGGCAGCCCGCCAGCCCGTCGAAGCGGACCTCGGCGCGCTGGGTCGGCCGGCCGGCCTCCATCCGGGTGCGGCGGAACACGGCCCCCACCGCGCGGCCGGTGACGGCGGCCAGGCGGGCGCGATGCAACGGGCCCATCAGGCCGGTGAGCCGCTCCGTCGCGTCCGGCGAGTGCCAGGCCACGGCGTCGTCCGGCTCCAGCACGGCGGCCAGGTCGGTGTTGCGGGCCGGAGGCGCCGCCAGCCGCCACCAGACCCAGTTCGCCGCGACCTCGGCCGACAGGGCGGCGTGGGCGGCCTTCACGGCGCGGGTCTGGAAGGGGCTCTCGCCGGTCAGGTGGACAGGCGCCTCGCGCGCGGCGACCACGAACACCCGGGGCCGCGACTGGGGCAGCACGGTCGCCGCGTCGATCTCCAGCGCCCCGAAACGGTAGCCCCGCGCGCCCAGGGCCGCGCCCAGGGCCGCGAAGTCCGCCCCGCCGTGCGAGGTCAGCAGGCCGACGACATTCTCGATGACGAGGATCCGAGGCGCGCGGCCCGCGTCGTCCAGCGCCTCCATCAACCGCCAGAAGCCGAAGAAGGCGGACGAACGCCCGCCTTGCAGGCCGGCCCGACCGCCGGCCAGGCTGAAGTCCTGGCAGGGACTGGAGGCCCAGGCGAGGTCGGCGCAGCCCGGCAGGTCGCCGCCCGACAGCTTCCAGACGTCGCCCTCGTGGAAATGGTCCGCCGCGTCGGCGAAGTTGGCGCGGTACGTCGCGGCCTTCACCGGGTCGAAGTCGTTGGCGAAGGCGCAGGACCAGCCGGCGCCCAGCCCGATCCGAGCCATTCCGCCGCCGGCGAAGAACTCATAGAAGGTGAAAGGCCGCGCCACGGCATGGACGCTAGCGTGATTTGCGCCAAGATCGCGCGATGAAGAGAATCCTGCTCCTCACCCCCCTGCTGGCCGCCCTGGCCGCCTGCCAGCCCCAGGCCCCGAACGGCGAGCCCGCGCCGCCGCCGGCCGACGCGCCCGCGGCCGCACTTCCGGTCCAGCCGGCCAACATCGACATCTCCAAGCCGATCACCGCCCACGGGACCGAACCGTTCTGGGCCCTGAACATCGACGGCAAGGCCTTCAAGCTCACCCGGCCGGACCACCCGGACCTCGTCGCCGAGGCTCCTGGCGCCGCGATCGCGGAGGGCCGCGCCATCTGGGTCGCCAAGACCCCCGACGGCCAGCAGATGACCGTCACGCTCTATGCCAGCGAGTGCTCCGACGGGATGAGCGACCTGAAGTACCCGCTGACGGTGGAGGTCGTGCTGGTGAACGAGAGCCTGCGGGGCTGCGCGGCGAAGACCGCCGAACTGCCGCGAGAGCCTTAGGTGCTGGTCGAATTGCTGTTCGCCACCGGCATGGTGGCGCTGACGGTCGTCATCCACGGCGTCGGGCTGGCGTTGCTGGGACGGGTCACCCAGGCGGAAGAGAACGCCAAGCAGTTGGACTGGCTGTCGGCGCGCGGCGTCGGCTTCACCGTCGGCCTGGTGCTTGGGCTGTTCCTGCTCCACGGCCTGGAGATCTGGCTCTACGCGGTGCTCTACCACCTGCTGGGCGCAGTCGGGGACGTGCGCTCCGCCGTCTACTTCTCCACCACCACCTACGCCGCCATCGGCTACGGCGACGAGGTGATGGCCCCGCGGTGGCGGCTGCTGGGCGGGATCGAGGGGATCAACGGCGTCATCCTGCTGGGCTGGTCGACGGCCTTCTTCGTCACGATCATGAGCGGACTGCGGCTGCGGCGGGGAAAGGGGTCGAAGACCTGATCGCCGAGACCGGCTCATTGGCACGGCGGCCCTGCTGCTTCCGCGCTTGACCGACCCGGCGTCACGGGCGGCAAATGCCAAGAAAACACGGTACGGGAGACGCCCCATGGAAAAGGCCTTCGACTTGGTCGTCCGCGGTGGGACGGTCGTGGACGGCACGGGCGCTCCGGCTTTCGAGGCGGACGTCGCCGTCAAGGACGGGCGCATCGCCGCCATCGGCCGCGTCGCCGGTTCGGGCGCGGAGGAGATCGACGCGCGCGGCCAGCTGGTGACCCCCGGCTTCGTCGACATCCACACCCACTATGACGGCCAGGCGACCTGGGACGGACGGATGCAGCCGTCGTCCTGGCACGGCGTGACTACGGTGGTCATGGGCAACTGCGGCGTCGGCTTCGCGCCCTGCAGGCCGGAGGACCACGATCGCCTGATCCGGCTGATGGAAGGCGTGGAGGACATCCCCTTCCCGGTCCTCACCCAGGGCCTGCCCTGGAACTGGGAGAGCTATCCCGACTACCTCGACAGCCTGGCCGGCCGCCGGTTCGACGTGGACATCGGCAGCCAGCTTCCGCACGCCGCGCTCCGCGTCTTCGTGATGGGCGAGCGCGGCGCCGACCGCGAGCCGGCGACCGAGGCCGACATCCACGCCATGGCGGCCCTGGCCAAGCGGGCGATGGAGGCCGGCTCCATCGGCTTCGCCACGTCGCGGACGCTCAACCACCGCACCTCGGACGGCCAGCCGACGCCCACGCTCACCGCCGGCGAGGACGAGCTGACGGGCATCGCCATGGGCATGGCCGCCGCCGGCCGCGGGGTGCTGCAGGTGGTGTCCGACTTCCAGGACCCCGAGGAGGAGTGGGCCATGCTGCGGCGGATCGTGGAACGGTCCGGCCGGCCGCTGTCGTTCAGCTTGGTGCAGAGCCCGCGGGCCCCGCGCAGCTACCGGACGCTTCTGGACCGGCTCGCCCAGGCGAACGCAGACGGCCTGCAGATGCGGGCCCAGGTGGCCAGCCGGCCGGTGGGCATCCTGTTCGGGCTGGAGCTGACCCTGAACCCCTTCAGCCAGAACGCGGCCTTCGGCGAGATCAAGGACCGCCCGCTGGCCGAACGCGTCGCCGCCCTGCGCGACCCGTCGTTCCGCGCGCGCCTGCTGGGCGAGGAAATCGAAGCCCAGCGCGGCTTCGCCGGCAGCCAGCCGCGCAACTGGGCCGGCATGTTCCTGATGGACGCGGAGCCCGACTACGAGCCCACCGCCGACCGGACCGTGGCCGCCATCGCCGAACGCCACGGCCGCGATCCCGCCGAGGTGGCGCTGGACCACATGCTGACCCAGGACGGCCGCGGCATGCTGTACCTGCCGTTCCTGAACTACGCGGACGGCAACCTGGACCCGGCCTACGAGATGCTGAGCCACCCGGACTGCGTCCCCGGCCTGTCGGATGGCGGGGCCCACGTGGGCATGATCTGCGACGGCAGCTTCCCGACCACCAACCTGGTCCACTGGACCCGCGACCGCACGCGCGGGCCGAGGCTCAGCCTGGAGCACATGATCAAGGCCCAGTGCCGCGACACCGCCGAGACGGTCGGACTCCACGACCGGGGGCTGGTCCAGCCGGGCTATCGCGCCGACCTCAACGTCATCGACTACGGCCGCCTGAAGCTGAAGGCGCCGCAGGTGGTCCACGACCTGCCGGCCGGCGGGCGACGGCTGATCCAGCGCGCCGAGGGCTATACGGCCACCATCCTGGCGGGCCAGGTCACCTATCGCGACGGCGAACCCACCGACGCCCTGCCCGGCCGCCTGCTGCGCGGGGGCCAGGCGGCCCCGGCGAAGATGGCCGCGGAATGACCCAGGGTCGGACACGTCGACGCAGGGGGGCCGCGCTTAGGGAACCCTAAGCCGGGGCCGTCCTATGCGGTCGGCTGGTCTGAGGGAACATCATGTCCGCCATCTCCAGCTCCCGCACCCTGCATCGCCTGATCTATTCCAGCCGCCAGAACATCCATGCGGCGGACCTGGACCACGAGGTGGGCAGCATCGTCCGCGTATCCATCCGCAACAATCGGGCCGCTTCGATCACCGGCCTGTTGCTGGTCCACGCCGGCTGGTTCCTGCAGGCGCTGGAGGGACCCGCCGAGCAGGTCATGACGACCTATCGGCGGATCCTCGGGGATCCTCGGAACGCGGAAGCCAGGATCCTCGGGGCCGGCCCCGCCCAGGACCGCGAGTTCGCCGACTGGAACATGTGCGCGCGCCGCATGAGCGATGCCGACGACGCCATCCTGGACACGCTGGAACGGCGTGAACTGTTCGCCCCCCACACCCTGTCCGCGGCTTCGGCGATGCGACTGCTGAAGTCGGTCCGCGGCGTCCAGGAGCGCACCCAGCTCAGCGCCTCGCGTTAACGGGGAAAACCGGAACGCCGCATGGCGCCCGGCGGCGGCGCGCGGCATATAGGGCCGATGAGTCCTGCTGTCGCCGAAGCCGAGATCGCGCCCCTCGACGCCGCGCGCGATATCCTGCGGCGCACCTTCGGCCACAGCGACTTCCGCGGCCTGCAGGCCGAGGTGATCGGCGAGGCCCTGGCCGGGCGCAGCGCGCTGGCCGTCCTGCCCACCGGCGGCGGCAAGAGCCTTTGCTACCAGATCCCCAGCCTGATGCGGCCGGGCCTGGGGCTGGTGGTCTCGCCCCTGATCGCCCTGATGACCGACCAGGTGGCGGCGCTGGTGCAGTCGGGCGTGGCCGCGGCACGGCTGGACTCCAACATCGAACCCGAGGCCAAGGCCGAGACCTGGCGGCGGATCGACGCCGGCGAGCTGGATATCCTCTACATCTCGCCCGAAGGGCTGATGCAGCCGTGGATGCTGGACCGGCTGTCGCGCACGCCCCTGGCCCTGATCGCCATCGACGAGGCCCACTGTGTGAGCCAGTGGGGCCACGACTTCCGGCCCGAGTACCGGATGCTGGGCCGGCTGGCCGAGCTGTTCCCGAAAGTCCCGCGCCTGGCCGTGACGGCCACCGCCGACGCCAAGACCCGCGAGGACATCCGCGCCGAGCTGCGGCTACAGGACGCCGCCGAATATGTGGCCAGCTTCGCCCGCCCGGAGTTGATCCTGTCGGCGGAGCGCAAGCGCGGCGGGGTGGAGAAGCGGGTCGTGGACCTGGTCGCCGCGCGGCCGAACCGTTCCGGCGTGATCTACGCCGGATCGCGCGACAAGACCGAGAAACTGGCCGAGGCCCTGCGCGGCGCAGGCGTGCCGGCGGTGGCCTATCACGCGGGCCTCGACAAGCGGTTGCGCGAGACCCGGCTGGAGGAGTTCCTCGAGGCGGACCACGCGGTGATGGTGGCGACCATCGCCTTCGGCATGGGCGTGGACAAGCCGGACGTCCGCTTCGTGATCCACGCCGATCCGCCGGGCTCGATCGAGGCCTACTGGCAGGAGATCGGCCGGGCCGGGCGCGACGGCGAACCGGCCGAGGGGATCACCCTCTACGGGGCCGCCGACATGGCCTGGGCGCTGAAGCGCATCGCCGAGCGGGAGATGGACGAGGCGGTCAAGCAGGTCCAGGTGCGCAAGGTGCGCCAGCTCTACACCCTGCTGGACGGCGCCGGCTGCCGCGCGGCCACGGTGCGGCGCTACTTCGGCGAAGAGGGGGTCGAGCCTTGCGGCCAGTGCGACCTTTGCTCGGGCGCGGTGGAGACCCAAGACGCCACTGTGCAAGCCCAGAAGGCGCTGTCGGCGGCGCACCGTCTGAACGGTCGGTTCGGGCGCGGCCGGCTGGTCGACCATCTGCTGGGCAAGACCAAGGACGTCAGCGACTGGGAGGCCGGCCTCTCCACCTGGGGCGTCGGCCAGGAGCTCACGGCCAACCAGTGGCGCGACCTGACCGAGCAGCTCCTGTTCGAGGGCTTGCTGCGCGAGGATCCCAATGACGGCCGCCCGCTGGTGGGCCTGGGGGACGCCGAGGCCGTGCGCGCGGTGTTTCGCGGCGAACGGACCGTGTCGATGCGCTCCGCGACCGCTGAACCCGAAACCGGTGGGCGCGGGACCCGCGCGCGCAAGCGCGGCGCCCGCGACGCCACGGTCGTGCCGCCGTCCGACCAGTCGCTGTTCGAGGCGCTCAGGGCCTGGCGCGCCGCCGAGGCCAAGGCCCAGCACGTGCCGCCCTACGTCATCTTCCACGACCGCACCCTGGTGGAAATCGCCGCCGCCAAGCCCGGCTCCCGCGCCGCGCTGGCCCGCCTCAACGGCGTCGGCGAAGCCAAGCTCGCCCACTACGGTGAGGCGGTGCTGGAGCTGGTGGGCGGATTCGCCTGATTCCTTCTCCCGTTGCGGGAGAAGGGGAGATAGACCCTCGTCTTTCGCCAGGACCGCCATAGACGCGTCGGCCAAGGTTGTTCGAGCCAGATCACGAAGTCCGCCGCCGGGGAGTGGCAGTGGAGATGGGCCACTGTGGTCTATCTCCACGGTTTCCCGGCTAAGCCGCGTCGACCAGCACCACTTCACTGTCCTCCAGAGCCGTGATGGCGAAGGCGCCGACGTCGGCGATGGCGACGCCGTCCCGGGCCAGGGCCGTGACGCCTTCGACCTGGACCGAGCCGGTCGCCGGAACCAGATAGGCGCGGCGCTCTGCGCCGAGGGCGTATTCGACCGTTTCGCCGGCCTTCAGGGTGGCGCCCAGGACGCGCGCGTTCGTCCGGATCGGCAGGGCGCCGGCATCGCCCGGCAGGCCCGACGCCAGGCTGACGAAGCGGCCGCTGCGATCGCCCTTCGGGAAGGGCTTGGCGCCCCAGCTGGGCTGGCCGCCGGTCTCCGTCGGGAGGATCCAGATCTGGAAGATCTTCGTGGTGACGTTCTCGCGGTTGTACTCGGAATGTCGGACGCCGGAGCCGGCCGACATGACCTGCACGTCGCCGGCTTCGGTGCGACCCTTGTTGCCCAGGTTGTCCTCATGGGTGATGGCGCCCTCGCGGACGTAGGTGATGATTTCCATGTCCCGGTGGGGGTGCGGCGGGAAGCCGGTGTTCGGCTCGATCGTGTCGTCGTTCCAGACCCGCAGGGCGCCCCAGTTCATGCGCCCGGCGTCGCGGTAGTTGGCGAAGGAGAAGTGGTGCTTGGCGTCGAGCCAGCCGTGGTTTTCGCCGCCCAGGCTGTCGAAGGGACGGAGTTCGATCATGGGAAGTCTCCTGCGAGCCGGCGGGGCCGGGGTCATCTGATGACCCAAACCTACTGCTTGGGGACGTTCGACTTTAGCTGCATAAGATCGGACAAGATGATCTAGGGAGTTGAACGGTGGCCAATCCCGGGACCCCAACCTTCGAACAGCTGCGGACCTTCCTGGCGGTGGTCGACGCCGGCAGCTTCGGCGGCGCGGCGCGGCGCCTGAACCGCGCCGTGTCGGTGATCAGCTACGGGATCACCAACCTTGAGGCGCAACTCGGCGTGGTGCTGTTCGACCGCGAGGGCTCGCGCAAGCCGCAGCTCACCGTGGCCGGACGCGCCCTTCTGGCCGAAGCTCGCACCATCGCCCTTGGGATCGACAGCCTGCGGGCCAAGGTGAAGGGGCTGCTGGACGGGCTGGAAGCCGAGGTCGATCTGGCGGTGGACGTGATGCTGCCGGCGGAGCGACTAGGGAAGATCCTGCGGGCCTTCGCGCTGGAGTATCCCACCGTGTCGCTGCGGCTGCACGTGGAAGCCCTGGGCGCGATCACCGCCCTGGTGCTCGATCGCAAGGCGGTCGTGGGGATCTCCGGCCCCTTGGCGGCGGGCGTGGAGGGGGTCGAATGCGTCAATGCGGGCTCCGTGCCCATGGCGCCGGTCGCGGCGCCCGATCATCCGCTGGGCCGCATGCCGCGGATCCCGCCCGGGGCCGGCCGCGACTACGTGCAGCTCGTGCTGAGCGACCGCTCGCGGTTCACCGAAGGTCAGGACTTCTCGGTCATGAGCCCGCGGACGTGGCGGCTGGCGGACCTCGGCGCCAAGCACGCCCTGCTGCGCGAAGGCATCGGCTGGGGAAACATGCCGTTGCCGATGATCGAACCGGACCTGGTGGCGGGGACGCTAGTCCGGCTGGCCATGCCCGACCACGCCGGCGGCACCTATCGGTTCGCGGGCGTCTGGCGGCGGGATACGCCGCCCGGGCCGGCCGCCTCCTGGCTCCTGGATCAGTTCGTTCGCCGGGGCGCGAACGACGTGGAGGAGGCGGGCCTGACCGACATCTGAGCGTCAGGCGCGAGCCGGCGCCCTTGCGGCCGGGTGCAGCGCACAGGCCAGCGTGCCGGCCAACACCAGCAGACCCGCCAGGATCAACGGGATCACCAAGCCGGTGCGGGTGACCAGCAGCGCGCCCAGCGCCGCGCCGGCGAAGATCGCCACGACGCCGCCCACCCGGCGCGCCCAGTTGGGGTTCGCTCCGCCGGCGAGGCTCGAGTCGGCGGCCAAGCCGGTTAGGGTCAGGGTCAGCACCGTGGTGGTGAGGTCCGGGATCTTGAGCTGGCGGATCGTGGCGTTGCGATAGCCCATGGCCAGCGCCGTCAGCGCGATGATGGCGTAGACGTTCGGCTCGGGCGTTCCCGCGGCGACGTCGAGGCCGATCGCGAAACCCGCCGAGACCCAGAGCAGCACCGCCTCGATCGAGGCCGAGGTCAGCAGCCAACGGCGCAGGCTGCCGTCCGCATGCGCCTTGCCCATCCGTCCGGCCACCGCCGCCCCGACGAGGAACGCCGAGATCGCCACGAGATAGGGCGCGACCCGGAAGCCCGGCGCGCCGGAGGCGGCGAAGCCCAGGAACACGATGTTGCCGGTCATGTTGGCGGTGAACACCTTGCCCAGCCCCAGGACGCTGATCGCGTCCACCAGGCCGGTGGTGACCGACAGGAGGAGCAATAGCCAGGGCAGCGGCGCGGCGGATGAGGCGGGCGGCTGAGTCATGGTCGCAAGTCTCCAGGTCAGAAGCGGAAATTGGTTTCGAGGCCGACCATGCCGATCGTCTCGGCCGGACCGGTCTCGCGGATGAAGGCGCCGGGGTCGAAGGCCGAGATCGAGGCCGACAGGTCCAGTTCAGGCGTGGCCTGCCAATCCAGGACGACCTCGGCCTGCTTGCCGATGAAGCGAGCCTGCGAGCCGCCGGGGCCGCGGATCAGGCCGCCCGGCACGTCGTAGATCCCGTCGGCGCGGGCGTAGCGCCAGTAGGCCATGGCGCTGAGGCCCAGGGTGACGTCGTGGCCCAGGTCCAGCGCCACGCTGGGGTTGAGGCTGACGATGTTGTAGGGCCCGATCGGCGACAGCTCGCCGAAGTATTTTCCTTTGGGGAACAAGGCGTTGAACGTGCCGAGCTTGCCGTCGGTGGGGTCCGTCTCGCCGCTGACGACGTTGAAGCGGACAGTGACATCCGGCTTGAGCGGGGCGTCGGGAAAGCGCCGGCTGCCTTCGGATCCGACGGTCCAGGCGCGGATCTTCCTGCCGTCGAAGCGGCCGGTCTGCATCACGCCCTCGAGGTTCCAGCGCCAGTCGTCAACATGGCCGAAGCTGCGGGCGCCGAAGCTGTCGCGATGCTCGTCGCCCGTCCGGCCGCCGAAGGTCGCATCGCGATGGCGGAAGCCCAGGTAGTAGAGGTCCAGGTTTGGCAGGGTCGCATAGGCGCCCCAAAGCGCCTTGGCCGAGAAAGCCTTGTCATCGAAGGCGTCCGCGCCGGCGCGCACCGGCTCGACCCGGAAGACGCTGAGCTTCGCGGAGCCGGCGTGGAGGTCCGCGCGAACGCCGTCGAAGGCCAGGGGGATGTTGGGTCCGTAGCGCGCGCCGACCAACCGCTCGCTGCCCAGCGGCATGAGCTGGCGTCCCGCGCGCAGGACGACGGTGGTTTCGCCGGCCGGGAGTGAGACCTCGGCAAAGCCCTGCAGCAGATCGACGCTCGTCCTGTCGATGGGGCCCGCCGCCGGCTCCACGCCCACCGCAGAAGCGATGATCGGCTGAACGAACGCGCGGAGCTGGCCCAGGTGGAGGTCGGCGTAGGGCAGGGCGCGGACCCACAGGTAGCTGTCGTCCGGCGCCTCGGCCCCGCCCCAGCCGTTGTTGCGGAACGCCTCGGTGCGGAGACGTACCTCCAGGCCGGTGGTCAGGTAGTTCGATGCGCGGGCCAGGGGCGCGTACTTGAGGGCCTCGGTCCAGCGGCCGGTGCGGGCGGCGGGGTCGGCGAGGCCCGACCAGTCCTCATCGAAGCGCGTCACCGTCAGGCTGGGCGGCGCACCGGGCTCCGCGTCGGCCGGCGAGGCCTGGGCGGCGCCCAGGGCAACCGCCAGTCCTGCGAGGGCGCGGCGGTCGATCATCGGACCGGCCGTGGCTCGCGATGCGCCAGGATCGCCACCAGGACGAAACCTCCGATCAGGCCCAGGTGTTCGAAGAAGGCGTTGGTGGCCATGAACCGATCGTGGCCGTCCGGCATCGTCCAGAAGGCGTTGGCGGTGATCGCCGCCAGGCCGGTGAACACGCCCAGCATGCCCGCGCCCAGCCAGACCCAGCGACGGGTCATCACCAAGACGCTACCCACCAGTTCGACCGCGATGGTGAGGGCCGCGAACAGCGCCGGCGGATGCAGGCCGAAGTGGATCTGCTCGGCGACCGCGCCGGGGAAATCGAGGGCCTTCACCATACCGCCCAGGACATAGGCGCTGACCAGGGCCAGCTTCGCGAGGAAGAGTGAGGGCCGCGCCTCCAGGATGCGGGCGACGACGGCAGGCGGGGTTCGAGCCACGGTCAAACCGCCCAGCAGCCGCAGCCGAAGGCGCCCCAGAAGGTCGGGGCGTCGGCGGCCGGCGCCTTGCGACCCAGGGCCGCGGCGTGGTCGTGGCCGTGGACGTCGCAGGATTTTGCGCAGCCGCAGGCCGACGCCATCAAGGCGGCGGAGCCGCGCCTGGCGCGGTCCTGATAGCCGCCGAACACGCGGACCGGCGACCATTCGGGCATCGGTTTAGGCAGTTCGGGCGCCAGGGGACGATAGTCGGCCTCGCCATGGACGACCTTGCCGCCCAGCAGCGTCAGCACGGCGCCCAGGTGGGCGATCCGGTCCTCGGCCACGCCGAAGTAGTCGTCCGAGAGCACCGCCAGGTCGGCAAGCTGGCCGGCCTTGATCTGCCCCTTCTTGCCCTGCTCGTTGGAGAACCAAGTGTTGGCCTCGGTCCAGAGGCGGAGCGCACTTTCGCGGTCCAGCCGGTTGGCCTGCGGATAGAGGCTGAGGCCCCCCACGGTCTTGCCGGTCACCAGCCAGGAGAGCGAGACCCACGGGTTGTAGCTGGCGACGCGGGTGGCGTCGGTGCCGGCGCCCACCGGCACGCCGGCGGCCATCATCTTGCGGATCGGCGGCGTCGCCTCGGCGGCGCGTTCGCCATAGCGCTCGACAAAGTATTCGCCCTGGTAGGCCATGCGGTGCTGCACGGCGATGCCGCCGCCGAGGGCGGCGATGCGATCGATGTTGCGGTCGCTGATGGTCTCCGCATGGTCAAAGAACCAGTGCAGGCCGTTGAACGGCACGTCGCGGTTGACCTTCTCGAACACGTCCAGCGCGCGGGTGATGGTCTGGTCGTAGGTGGCGTGCAGGCGCCAGGGCCAGCGGTTCTCGGCCAGCAGGCGGATCACCGGCTCCAGGTCGCCTTCCATGTTCGCCGGCATCTCCGGACGCTCGACGCGGAAGTCCTCGAAGTCGGCAGCGGAGTAGACCAGCATCTCGCCGGCGCCGTTGTGGCGATAGGTGTCGTCGCCCTGGCCGGGCTTCACCTGCTTGGACCAGCCGGCGAAATCGGCCAGCTCTTCCTTCGGTTTCTGGGTGAAGAGGTTGTAGCTGATGCGCAGGGTCAACTGGTCGTCGGCGTGCAGCTTCTCGATGATCGCATAGTCGTCGGGATAGTTCTGGAAGCCGCCGCCGGCGTCGATCACGCCAGTGACGCCCAGGCGGTTCATCTCACGCATGAAATGACGCGTGGAGTTGAGCTGGAACTCGGGCGGGAGCTTCGGGCCCTTGGCCAGGGTGGAATAGAGGATCGTCGCGTTCGGCCGGGCTAGCAGCAGGCCGGTGGGGTTGCCGGCCGCGTCGCGGACGATCTCGCCGCCGGGCGGGTTCGGCGTGTCCTTGGTGTAGCCCACCACCCTGAGCGCCGCGGCGTTCAACAAGGCGCGGTCGTAGAGGTGCAGGATGAAGACCGGCGTGTCGGGCGCGGCGGCGTTGAGCTCGTCAATGGTCGGCAGGCGCCTTTCGGCGAACTGGTGCTCGGTGAAGCCGCCGACCACGCGCACCCACTGGTTCGGCGGCGTGATCTGCACCTGCGTCTTCAGCATCGCCATGGCGTCGGCGAGGCTGGGGACGCCGTCCCAGCGCAGCTCCATATTGTAGTTCAGCCCGCCGCGGATGATGTGCATGTGGCTGTCGATCAGGCCCGGGATGACCCGCCGGCCCTTGGCGTCGATGACCGTGGCGTTCGGCGCAGCCGCGGCGCGGACGTCGGCCTCGGAGCCCACCGCCAGGAACTTGCCGTCGCGGATCGCCACCGCCTGGGCCTGGGGGTTGCTCCGGTCCAGCGTGGTGACCTTGGCGTTCGTCAGGATCAGATCTTTGGACATGTTGGGCTTCCGGTCGGCGGCGTGGGCCTGGGTGGCGAGCGTCGCGGCGGCGGCGACGAGGGTCTGGCGGCGGCTGAAGGGGGTCATGCGTGATCCTTGTCGACGGGCTCGGCCTTGGGCGCGGACGGCGCGCCCAGAACCCGGGGCGCGCACTCGGTTTGCAGGAAGGCGACGACGTCGCGCCCGGCGAACAGGCGCTTCGCCAGCGGCAGCGCCTGTTCGCCCAGCAGGATCCCCATGAGGCCCAGCAGCGCGATCGCGGGCGGGGCCGGAGAACGGACGTTGAGCAGGCTGTAGACCACACCGACCAGCACGCCAGCGCCCATCGAAAGAAGGTAGGGCTTCATCGTCCGTTCTCCTGGCGTCTAGCTGCGGGCGAAGGCCAGCAGGTCGGCGTTCAGCCGCTCCTGGTGGGTGGCGGTGAGGCCGTGCGGGGCGCCCTCGTAGACCTTGAGCATCGCGTTCGGGATGATCTTGGCCGACAGCAGGCCCGCATTCCCGATCGGGACGATCTGGTCATCGTCGCCGTGGACGACCAGCGCCGGCACGTCGATCTTCTTCAGGTCCTCGGTGTAGTCGACCTCGGAGAATTCCCGGACGCAGAGATATTGGCCCAGGACCGAGCCCTGCATGCCCTGCGCCCAGAAGGACTGGCGCAGGCCCTCGCTGACCCGGGCGCCTTCGCGGTTGAAGCCGAAGAAGGCTGTAGGCAGGTCGAGGTAGAACTGCGAGCGGTTGTCGAGGACGGCCTTGCGGATGCCGTCGAACACGTCGATCGGCAGGCCGTTCGGATAGGCTTCGCTTCTGACCATGGTCGGGGGCACCGCGCCGATCAGCACCATCTTGGCGACGCGGCTCGTGCCGTGCCGGCCAATATAGTGGGCGATCTCGCCGCCGCCGGTGGAGTGGCCCACCAGGATGGCGTCCTTCAGGTCTAGGGCCTCGATCACCGCGGCAAGGTCGTCAGCGTAGGTGTCCATGTCATTGCCGGCAGCCGGCTGGTCCGAGCGGCCGTGACCGCGGCGGTCATGGGCGATCACCCGGTAGCCGTTCTGCGCCATGAACAGCATCTGGCCGTCCCAGGCGTCGGCGCTGAGCGGCCATCCGTGGGAGAAGACCACGGGCTGACCTTGCCCCCAGTCCTTGTAGAATATCCGCGTACCGTCTTTCGTCGTCACGAAGCTCATGACTCGTTCCTTGATTTCGGGGATGTGAAGAAGAGCGGCGGGCGCTCAGGCCCGCCCGCGGGTCAGGTCAATGGCCGCCTTCGGAGGCGCCGAACATGGTCTTGGCGTAGGTGACGCCCAGGCCATAGGCGCCGCCCAGCTTCTTCGCCAGGCCGGTGGTGAAATCGTACGTCTCGGCGCGGGCCCAGTCGCGTTGCAGCTCAAGCAGGTATTGCAGCGAGGTCATCGGCTTGGCGCCGGCCTGGATCATCCGCTGGACGGCGCGCTCGTGGGCCTCGTCGGAGATGTCGCCCGAGGCGTCGGTGATCACATAAGCCTCGAAGCCCTGCTCGAGCGCCGAGAGCACCGGGCCCACAATGCACACTGAGGTCCAGAGGCCGGCGAAGACCAGGCGATCCTTGCCGATGTGGTTGATCTCGTCGATCACCGCGGCGTCCTCCCAGGTGTTCATCGAGGTGCGGTCCAGCAACTTCTGGCCGGGAAAGGCGTCGGTGATCTCGCTGAACATCGGGCCGGAGAAGCTCTCGGCGGCCACCGTGGTCAGGATGGTGGGGACCTTGAAGCCTGCGGCGGCGTTGGCGATCAGGCCGGCGTTGTTGCGCAGCAGGGTGGCGTCGATCGACTTCGTGGCGAAGGCCATCTGCGACTGGAAATCGATGAGGACCAGGGCGTGGTTGGTCGGCGAAAGCAGGCCCTTGGCCGGCGTCGGGGTGGCGGTGATGGTCATGGTCGTCCCTCTTTCGGTGTGCGGTTGGCTGGCGTCCCCGTCGGGGCTCGCGTCTGCCGTGACGCCATTGGTATGGGCGCCTGGTCCGCGTAGGAAGTTGGATAAATTCCGACTTTCCGTTCTATTAAATTGAATGTCTGGGCCGTAGCTGCGGAGGGATCGCGGCGAGCGCGAAGGCGACGCCGAGCGCAGAGGCGGCAGGCCAGCCGCCGGCGGACCAGGCGCTCATCGCGAGCGCCGATCCCGTCGCGCCGCCGAGGAACATCGCGCCCATGAAGAGCGTGTTGAGCCGCGAGCGCGCCTCCGGGCGCAGGGCGAACACCACGTGCTGGTTCGAGACCAGCCCCCCTTGAACGGCGAGATCGAGCGCGATGACGCCCACGACCAGGCCGGGCAGGGCGTTCCAGAGGGCGAAGATCAGCCAAGCGAACACGGTGACCCCGACGCCGGCCAGGATCACCGGCCGGGGGCCCTTGCGGTCCGCGAGCGCGCCGGCCGCCGGCGCGGCCAGCGCGCCGAGCGCGCCTATCACTCCGAACAGGCCGGCGACGCCCGCGCCCAGCCCGAAACGGGGCTCCTGAAGATGCAGGGCGAGGAGGGTCCAGAACACCGTGAAGGCGGCGAACAGCATGGCCTGGGTCAGCGCCGCCCGCCGAAGTTCGGCGAACTCGCGCCACAGATCCACGAGGCTGCGGAGCAGCGGGAGGTATCCGATCGACGTCGTGGGCCGGCTGACCGGCAACCGCGCCATCATCAGGACCCCCGCGCCGAGCGCGATCGGCACGCCCAGCCAGAACATGGCGCGCCACCCGAAGCTGGAGCCGACGAAGCCGGCGAGCGTGCGGCTGAGCAGGATGCCACAGAGCAGCCCCGCCATCACCAGACCCACTGTCGCGCCGCGCCGCTCAGGGCTGGCGAGATGCGCGGCGAACGGGACGATCTGCTGGGCGACCGTGGCTGCCAGTCCGACCACAAGAAAGGCCGCGAGCAGGGCCAGGGCGTTGGGGGCGACCGCGGTGGCGGCCAGGGCCAGAGCCAGGCCGCCGAACTGCAGCCCGACCAGGCGGCGGCGTTCGACCAGGTCGCCCAGGGGCACGAGAAGGAAGAGGCCCAGCGCATAGCCGAGCTGGGTCGCCGTCGGAACGAGACCCGTCAGCCGGCCTGGAAGGTCGCGCTGAATGAGGCCCAGCAGGGGCTGATTGTAGTAAATGTTGGCGACCGCCAGGCCTGCCGCGGCGGCCATGGCGAGGACCAGGCCACGCTCGGCTGCAGCCGCTGGCGCGTCGGATAGCAAGTGGCGGGAGGACATGGCGTGGCTCCGATTTCGACGGTCCACACATGCGAGAAGCTCAATCTGTGATGTAGTGACGCAATCTGCTACACCGGTGCATCAGAAAGTGTTGATATGGATTCTGCGGGCCTCGCCGTCTTCGTCCAAGCCAGCCAGGCTGGAAGCGTCGCGGCCGGGGCGCGCCGGCTGCGGATTTCTCCCCTGACGGCCGCCCGGCGCCTCAGCGCCCTGGAAACCGACCTTGGCGTCAGGCTGCTTCACCGAACCACGCGCGCGATCAGCCTGACGCCGGAGGGCGAGACCTTCCTGCCTCATGCGATGGCCGTGCTGGAGGCGGAGGCGGCCGCGCGGGACAGCGTGCGCCCGACCGCCGGCGGGGTCTTGGGTCTGTTGCGGATCACAACCTCCGACGCCTTCGGACGCCGGGTGGTGACGCCGATCGTCGCCGATTTCATGGCGGCGCATTGCGACGTCCGCGTCGATCTTATCGTGACCGACCGTCTCGTCGACCTCGTCGCGGAAGGGGTGGATGTGGCGATCCGGATCGCCGAGCCCGCAGACAGCAGCCTGATCGGGCGACGGCTCTCCGACAATCGGCGCGACCTCTATGCTTCGCCTGGATACCTCGCCACGGGGCGCGCGCCGCAGGTTCTGTCAGACCTCTCCCGCCATGCGAACCTCGTCCAGACGGGCGTCGATCACTGGCCGTTCCTGGCGGGTGACCGGCGCGTCCGAATTCCGGTGGCCGGCCGCTTCACCGCGACGTCGATCGAAAGCCTGCACGCCGCCTGCCTGAGCGGCCTCGGGATCGGGATGTTCTCAAGCTGGGTGGTTCGTGACGACCTGGCCGCCGGCCGGTTGGTGCGCCTGCCGCTGGCGGACGCCACGCCGGAACCGCTGGCCATCTGGGCGCTCTATCCCAGCCGTCGGCTAACCCCGGCAAAGGTCAGCGCCTTCATCGCCTTCGTGAAGCTTCGCTTAGGGGCGGTTTAGGGGCGCCAGCGCCGAAACTGGGTGGGTCGAGGCGGCGACCGCAGCTGGCGTCTATATGTCGTAGCCGGGCAATTCTCGGTTCAGCCTTCGCAGCGAACCCGGCCAGCCCAGTTTGCCGCCGATCCCGCGCGCGACCTGGCGGGCGACTTCGTCCTGGGCTTCCTGCGGCGCGATCAGGACGTTCTCGCGGCCGGCGCTCAACGCCATCACCTGCTGGAGGCACGCGCGTTCAAGGTAGAACATCCCGGTCCAGCACTCGGCGGCGTTGCGACCGATCGCCAGGGTCCCGTGGTTGCGGAGGAGCATCAGGGTCTTGCGGCCGAGATCCGCCACGATCCGCTCGCGTTCCTCATGGTTCAGCGCGATGCCCTCGTAGCCGTGGTAGGCGAGATGGGGCAGGGCGATCAATGCGTGCTGCGACAGTGGCAGGAGGCCTTCCTTCTGGGCCGCCACGGCGACGCCGTGGTCGGTGTGCAGGTGCATGACGTAGCCGGCGTCGGGCCTCGCCGAGTGGATCGCCGAGTGGATCGTGAACCCTGCCGGATTGATCATCTCGTCGGTGTCCTGCAGGAGGTTCCCGTCGATATCGATCCGGATCAGCGCCGAGGCGGTCATCTCTTCGAAGAACCAGCCGTACGGGTTGATCAGGAACTGGTGTCCCGGCCCGGGGATGCGAGCCGAGATGTGGGTGTAGACCATGTCGTCCCACCCATGCAGCGCGACCAGCCGGTAGAGCGCCGACAGCTCGACCCGGGCGTGCCACTCCTCGGGCGAGACCTGATCCCGCAACGTCGTGGCCTTGGCGAGGGGGGCGGTCATGAGGCGTCTCCACAGGCGGCGGCTGGGGCTGCGGCGTCCGCCAGGCCGAGCTCGCGCCGCACCTCGTCGGTGTGCTGGCCGAGGACTGGGGGGACGCCCTGGTCATCCGGCCCGGGGCGGCTGAAACGGACCGGCGGGCGCATCTCGAAGTAGGGGCCGACGGCCGCGTGCTCGCGGCGGCGGAAGAAGTTGGTCGCCACCAGATGCGGGTCTTGTTGGATGTCCGCCAGGTCGCGGGCCGGCGTCGCCGGGATCGACGCGGCATTAAGCGCCTCGAACCACTCGGCGCTGGTGCGCTGGGGCGTCAGCGTGGCGAGGATCTGGTAGAGCGCGCCGAGGTTGGCGGCGCGTTCCTGCGGGGTCGCCAGGCCCGGCTTCCGCACCACATCCGGCCGACCGGTCATCTCGAACAACTTGATCCAGGCGTCGTCGTTGTAGGGCACGATGGCGATATGCCCGTCGGCGGTCGGGAATGGCTGCCGGTCCGGATCGACCTGGCGGAAGTATCCCACCGGTCCGGTGGGTGGGTCGAAGGTCAAGCCGAACAGGTGCTCCTGCAGCAGGAAGTGCACGAAGGTCTCGAACATGGCGACTTCGACGAACTGGCCCTCGCCGGTCTTTAGCCGGTGGATGTAGGCTGCCAGCAGCGCATAGGCGGCGTGAAGCCCGGCGACCTTGTCGGCGATGGCGGAGGGCACGTAGCGCGGGCGCGGATCGCCATCGACAAGGCTCTGCATGCTGGTCATGCCCGATGCGGTCTGGATCACGTCGTCATAGGCCTGCAGCCCCCCATAGGGGCCGTCCGAGCCGAAGCCGACGCAGTGCAGGTAGATGATCCGCGGGTTGATCGCCTTGACGGCTTCGTAGTCCAGGCCCAGGCGGTCGATGGCCGATGCACGAACGTTGTGGATGAAGATGTCCGCGTCCTTCAGCAGGGCGCGCATCACGGCGAGATCAGCTTCGTCCTTGAGGTCCAGGGCGACCGAACGCTTGCCGCGGTTCAGCGACATGTAGACCGGCCCCATCATCGGATTGCGCTGGGTCACGCCAGCCATGCGCGAGCTGTCGCCCGTCGGGACCTCGACCTTGGTCACCTCGGCGCCGAGATCGGCGAGGGTGAGGGTGCAATAGGGACCGAAGATCACCGAGGTCAGATCGACGACCTTGAGGCCTTCCAGCATGCGGCTCTGGGGGGGGTGCATTAAGGCCTCCTCAGGACGGTCGAGCCATAGAGGCCGTCGGCGTAGATCAGCGGATCGACGTCGCCATGCAGCCGGACGCCGAGCACTCGACCAATGAAAACGCCGTGGGTGCCATAGTGGAAATCGCCGTCATGGCGACAGCACACCACGGCCTGGGCGTCGGACAACCAGGGGACTTCGTCGTCGATCCAGACACCTTCCCCGAAGCGGGCCTCGCCCTTCACGGGGCCGTTGCAGCGGTTGGCGAGGTGCTGCTGAGCCTGACTCAGGATGTTGATGTTGAAGTCGGCCTTCGCGCTGAACGCCGGGAAGATCGACGCGGTCTTGTTGATGCAGACCAGCAGGGAGGGCGGATCCAGGCTCAGGCTGTCGATGGCCGTGGCGGCCATGGCCATGCGCTGGCCTTCATGGCGCGTGGTGACGATGCAGACCGACTTGGCCAGCCGGCGCATGGCCTGCGCCATGGCCTCGGCGAGGACGGCCTCAGGGCGACCGATGGCGGGGGCGACGGACATCAGGCATCTCCGTGGGAAGTGTTGCGGGCGGCGGCGCGATCGAGGTCGCGCTCGACGTAGCGGCCGGCGATGAGGAACAGGCCGCCTGGCAGGACCAGGAGCGAGATCATGGCCATCAGGCTGTAGCGAGCGCCTTCGGCGAGTGTGACACGGCAGGCCTCGGCGAGGTCCGGCGTCGCGCCCTTGCCGCCCGGGCAAGCGACCAGGAAGTCGCCGGCAAACCGGGTCTGGAACAGGTGGGCGTTGACCGCGTCCATGACTGCGCCTGTCAGGTAGGGGCCAAGGCCTGCGCCGATGAGGGTCAGGGCGACGATCACCAGCGCCGTGGCCGACGCGCGCATGCGCGGCGCGACCAGGTTGTGGGTGAAGGCGTAGACGGGGGCTTGGCCGCAGAAGAGGCCGATGGGACCCAGGAACAAGACGGCCAGCGCCAGGGGCGCGGTCTGTTGTCCGAATCCGAACAGATAGAAGGGGATGGCGGCCAGCGCGCCCAGGCCGCCGATCAGCGCGTACCAGCTCCGGTTTCGGAGGGCCGCCCTGTCGGTCAGCCATCCGCCGACCATCGTGCCGAGCGCTGCCGATACGCCGCCGAGCAGGCCCAGGGCCATGCCGGCCTGAGTGTAGTCGAAGCCGAAAACACGGATGAAGAAGGGCGCCATGAACTGGGTCAGGCCGAAGGAGGTCAGCGACACCAGCGCCAGGCCGGCGGTCATCAGCAGGAAGGCCGGGCTGCCGGCCAGCGTCCTGACCACGCTGATGAGCGGCGGGGCTTCTGCGGCCGCGACGGGCGACGGGTCCGACTGCCCACGGCGCGGCTCCTTCAGGAACAGCTTCACCACGATCGCCAGGATCAGCCCGGGCGCGCCGACGATCAGGAAGGCCGCGCGCCAGTCGATGTGCTGGGCGATGTAGCCGCCGGCCAACGCGCCGAAGAGCGTGCCCAGCGGCACGCCCAGTGCGAAGACGGCGAGGGCCGAGGCCCGCTTCTCCGGAGGGTAGTAGTCGCTGATCAACGACTGGGCCGCCGGCGCATAGCCCGCCTCCCCGCCGCCGACGCCGATACGGAACAGCAGGAGCTGCGTGAAGGTGTGAGCCATGCCGCAGAGGGCGGTGAAGGCTGACCAGACGGTGATGGCTACGGCGATGACGGTCGTGCGCCTGAACCGCTCGGCGAGCCTGGCGATGGGGATGCACATTAGGCCGTACGAGCTGGCGAAGGCCAGACCGGCGAGCAGCCCCATCTGTCCATCGGAGATCTTGAGATCAGCTTTGATCGCCTCGCCCAGGACGCTGATGATGATCCGATCGACGAAGTTGCTCAGGTAGATGAGCATCAGCAGGAACAGCGCCCAGGTCCGGTACGATCGGGAGATCGGTGGGCTGTCGACTGCAGTCTGCGAAGTCATTCGGGGTTCCCTGGGTGGTCCTGGCGTCTCGGCGAAACCGCCGGATGCTCTTGCTGTGCGGATCAGGTGATCGAGTAGCCGCCATCGACCGTGAGGACCGCGCCGGTGACGAAGGCGGCCGCCGGCGAGGCGAGGAAGAGGGCGGCGCCGGCCAGGTCGTCGGGCGTGCCCCACCGGCGCATGGGGGTGCGGTCCAGCGCACGCTTGCTGGCGTGCTCGCTGGCGCGCAGCGCGGCCGTCATCGGCGTCTCGATGCCGCCGGGCGCGATGGCGTTGACCCGGATGCCGTCGCGAGCCCAGGCGATCGCCAGGCTCTTGGTGAGCTGTACGACGCCACCCTTGCTGGAGGCGTAACCTGGCGCACCGGGGGCGCCGAAGAAGCTGTTCATCGACGCCAAGGTGAGAATGGCCCCGCTGTTCGCGGCAAGCAGCGGGCGGGCGGCGGCGCTGACCCGCATGGTCCCGGTGAGGTTGACGTCCAGGACTGTGGCGAACACGGCGGGATCGAACTCCTCGCGCTGGTGGAAGGCGACACCGGCGCAATTCACGACCACGTCCAGCCGCTCGAACGTCGCCATCACGGCGGCGATCGCGGTGTCGTCGCGGACATCCAGCAACTTCAGGGTCGTGCCGTCACCGGCGTCAGCCGCGTTCAGCTCCGTCTGGCTCAGGCCCGTCGCCGTCACCTGGCAGCCGGCGGCGGCGAAGGCGCGGGACAGGCCCGCGCCGATGCCCGAGGCGCCGCCCGTGACCAGGACCCGGACGCCCGGGTCGAAAAGGGCCGCCATGCGGCGGCCAATCGCTTTCGCTTCGCTCACGGCACGGTCCGCGCCGGGCGGACGCCGCCATAGGAGTGCCAACCGCCCACCGACAGCCAGCCGGCGTCGACCGGCAGGTTGACCCCGGTGATGGCCGAGGCGTCGTCCGACGCCAGGAACAGGGCCGCATTGGCGACCTCTTCCGGGGTGATCACCCGGCCAAGCGCGGTGTTGTCGGCCAGTTCGGCCAGGTCGCGGCGGCCGCTTTCGATGGCGTCCTTCACGAAGGGGGTCAGGGTGTGGCTGGGCGACACGGCGTTCACCCGCACGCCTGAGCGACCCCACTCGACGGCCAGGTTCGTGGTCATGGCCAGGACGCCGGCCTTGGCGGGGCCATAGGCATGCAGGGGCGTGCCGGCGGAGCCGGCCACCGAACCGATGTTGACGATGCTGCCCTTGCCGCGCCGGGCCATGCGGCCGCCGAAAGCGACGCAGGTCAGCCACGCGCCGCGGAGGTCGACGGCGATGATCTTGTCCCAGGTGCGCTGCTTCAGCATCTCGGGCGGCAGCGCGGGCTGGGCGATGCCGGCGCTGGCGATCAACACCGCGACCGGCCCTAGCGCGGCTTCGACCGCTTCCGCACAGGCCTCGATCGACTCGGCGTCGCTGATGTCCGCCGTGAAGGCGAGGCCGCCAATGTCGGCGGCCACGCGCTCCGCGTCCGCCAGGTTCAGGTCGATGACCGCGATCCGGGCGCCCTTGGCGGCCAAGGCGCGGGCGCAGGCTTCCCCGATCCCACTGCCGCCGCCGGTAACGGCGGCGATCACACCGCCGAAGCTCACGCCGGAGCCCGTTCGCGTTGGGCGGCGAAACGCGGCGCCACGTCGCGCGCGAAGCGCTTCAGGGTGTCGTGGCGGACCTCGCGCGGGATGCCCGGCGTGGCGCAATGGACCAGGATCTTGTTGAAGCCGGCGGCGCGGTACTGCTCGATGCGGGCGGCGACGGTGTCCGCCGAGCCGATCATCTGCAGGTCCATCCAGGGGTCGAGGTTGGCGGGATCGCACATCCGCACGAACCCCTCGAAGGTCTTGGCGAAGCTCTCGTAGCCGCGGATCTTCGACCAGTCGGTGGTCTCGATCTCGTAGTGCTCGACCTGCTGGCGGTAGTAGATCGGCGTGTAGGCGCGGGATAGCTCGCGGGCTTCCTCGTCGGTGTCGGCCAGGAAGCAGTTGACCATCACCGGGCGGGCCTCAGGCAGGGCCGCCTTGGCGTCACCGATCCGCTCGTCCCAGGTCCGCAGCATCTTGGCCAGCAACTCCATCGGGAAGCCCGATGAGCACAGGGGAGCCATCCCCTGATCGGCCATCAGGCTGGCGGAGGGCGGGCTGCCGAGGGCGCCGTAGAAGTTGATGCGGTTGATTTGCGGGCGCGGGCGAAGGCTCACCTCGCGGCCCATCTTCGTGAACTGGCCGTCCAGGGCGAAGCGTTCGCCGGACATGAAACGTTGGACGACGTCCCAGCACTCCGCGAACATCTCGCGCGACTGGCTCATGTCGATGCCCATGGCCTCGTACTCGAGGCTGGCGGTGCCGCGACCCATGCCGATGTGCAGCTCGCCGCTGGTCAGGTTGCTGAGCATCGAGATTTCCTCGGCCAGCCGGATCGGGCTGTACCAGGGCGTCACGGCCACGCAGGTGCCCAAGCCGAGGCCAGGACACTTGGCGGCGATGTGCGACATGAACACCAGCGGCGACGGCACCGGGTAATAGTCAGTGAAGTGATGCTCGATGAACCAAGCGCTTTCGAAGCCCAGTTGCTGGCCAAGCGACGCATCGGCGATCACCTCGCGGTAAAGCCGCGCGTCGTCGGTTCCCAGGGTCTCAGTCGGCGTGACGACCATTCCAAAGCGCACGTCATGTCTCCATTTATTTTTTATAAAAACAAAATGAAGATCGAGACGCCCGTTGTCAATCGCTAAGGGAGCGAGACCCTGCCGTTGACCGACCGTATCGGAATTGCATAAGATTCAAATTCGATGGCTGCCCAGAAAACCGGAGCTCGCGCGGCTCCCAGATCCACCGCGCAGAAGAGCGAGAAGGCCACCGGGGTGAAGGCCGGGGCTAGCCGGATGGGCTTTGAAGAGTGGCGCGATCACATCGCCAATGCGCTTTACCACTGTGTTCGCAAGCAGGGGTACGCGTTCATCTCGCTGAATACCCTGGCGACCGAAGCGGGCATATCGGCCAGCCACCTGCGGTACTACTTTGAGGGCAAGGAGGCGGTTCTCGAGTATTATGTGGAGCAGCTTTGCAACAAGCTGCGGGCCGAACTCGATGCCTATCAGGGGCTGGCGCCGGCAGAGCTGATCGACGGCCTGGCCGAGTTCCATTTCGGGCCGAAGGTCAGCACGCAGCGGCTGGGCGTGATGCATGAGATCTTCGCCCTGACCCTGCACCATCCGCGGATGCGCCAGATCAAGGCGCAATACGACGTCTACCTGCGCGGCCTGATCGTCCAGGTGTTCGCGCCGGGCGGCCAACCCGTCGGCGCGGCCATGGAGGCCGAGGCGCGTATCGGATACGCGCTGCTGGAGGGCTTCCTGCAGAACGCGGTGTTCGACAAGGACGTGAAGTTGGCGGAGACGCGCGCGCTGTTCGTGCGGACCATGCGCGATCTGGCCGGCCTCAAGGCCTAGCTACAGACCCACCATCACCTTGCACTGGCCGGCGGGCGTGCGGAGCCGTTCAAAGGCGTCGGGCAACTCGTCCAGCGTGACGCGGTCGGTGATCAGCGCGGTCGCGTCGATGCGGTCGCGGGCGATCATGTCGATCACCATCCCGAACTCGCGGCTCGTGTAGGCGACGACGAACTGCAGCGTCAGCTCCTTCATTACGCCGCGCAGGGGGGTGATGGTGTCCGTTCCCTGGCAGAGACCGGCCACGACGATCCGGCAGCCTCGCGGGGCGATGCGCATCATCTGGTCGATCATGCCCGGCAGGCCGACGCATTCGAAGATGACGTCGGGGCCCTTGCCGGCGATGGCCTGGACTTGGGGCATCAAGGGAGCGGCCGGATCGAGCACGTCGCTTGCGCCGAACCTCTCCGCCAGCCGCTGGCGGGCCGGCGCGCGCTCGGAGACGATGACGCGCCGCGCGCCGCTGAACCGGCACCACTGGGCGATGGCGAGGCCGACCGGGCCGGCGCCGACGATCAGCACCGTGTCGCCCCGTTGGACCTTGCCCTTCTCCACCGCATGCAGGCCGACGGCGAGCGGTTCGACCAAGGCGCCCTCCTCGAACGACACGTTATCGGGCAGGCCGTAGGCGCCGGTCCCCCCGATGCGGACATATTCGGCGAAGGCGCCGTTGTGCTGGCCCAGGCCGATCGGCAGGCCTGTGGGGCAACGGTCTCCGTTGTAGCCGGGGTCGGGGCAGGGCGTCCTGCAACCGCAAAGATAGGGGAAGCCGACGACGCGGTCGCCTTCCTTGAAGCGTCCCTTGAGCGCGCCCCCCACGGCGGCGACCTCCCCCGAGAATTCGTGACCCATCACCGCGCCTGGGGGCAGGACGATGCTCGAGTGCGCCTCGGTCATGTGCAGCTCCGAACCGCAGACGCCACAGGCGCGGACCTGCAGGATCAACTGGTGCGGCCCCGGATCCGGCGTGGCGATGGCCTCGATGGCCAGGCCCCGGCCAGCGCCCTGGAACACCGCCGCCCGCATCAGCCGGCCCGCCCGAAGTAGCCCAGAAGCCGGTCCAGCGGTGTGTGGATCGCCAGGGCCGCGTAATGGATCTTCGCCTCAAGCATCAAATGCTCGGATTCGCCACGGAAGAAGGCGAGGTGCTCGGACCTGCGATGCTCCGACAGCGCGTCTCGACTGGCGTAGAGCTCGAAGAGTTGCACGGCCGGCGGATTCTCAGGGTCGCGGTGCCAGCCGAAGGCCAGGCAGCCGGGTTCGTTCGCGAGGGTGCGGCCGACGTGGCCGGTCATCGAAGGATCGAAGGCCTGGGGATCGTCGACCCGGCACTGGACGAAGATGGCGACGGGGCTATCGGGCGCCGTGACGTGGCGGATGGGGGAGTGGGCGGCCATGAGCCCTGTCGTCACGACGCCCGCCGGGCCGGTGTCGCCGCCGCCGGACGCGCCATGGCGCCCGCGCGCGGCCTCGTCCCGGAAGAGTTTGTAGACGACCAGATGATCCGCCGCCTTGAGATCGCGGTGCGCCAGCCAGGCGATCAGCCCCGGCTCGGCGGCGTAGGCCGCGTCCATTGCGGCCTGCAGCCGTGCGTCGAAGGCGTCCGGATCCTCGTCCTTCACCCACAGTTCGGAGAACTCCGCCACGGCGGCCATGGAATCTACTTTCTGACAGGGAGGAGCGATCAGCCGGGCAGCTTCAGGACCAGCTTGGCCAGGATGTTGCGCTGGATCTCGTTGGAGCCGCCGAAGATGGTCGGGGGGCGGGACTCCAGGTACTGGTTCATCACGTCGACCTTGACGCCGCCGACGTCGAGTTCGCGGCTCAGCGCCCCTTCCTCGCCGGCCAACTCCAGCATCTCGTCGGTGACGCGCTGGAAGAGCTCGGTCGCCCAGACCTTCAGGAACGAGGCGTCCGGCCCCAGCGACCCGCCGTTGCGCAGGGCGTCGGCATAGCTCTCGAAGGTGACGGTCAGCCCGTGCAGGTCGAGCCTGAGCTGGGCGTAGCGATCGAGGAAGGCCGGATCGCGCATCGCGCCGCTGTGCTCGGCCATGACATGCAGCCGGCGCAAAGCATATGAGGCGTGGCGGGGCGAGCCGTTCACGATCCGCTCGTCCCCGAGCAGGGTCTTGGCCATGCCCCAGCCCTCGTTGATCCGGCCGACCAGGTTGGCCGCCGGTACGCGGGCGTCGGCGAAGAAGACCTCGGCGAACTCGGCCTCGCCCTTCAGGTTGACGATCGGCCGGACGGTGACGCCGGGCGTCTTCAGGTCAGCCAGAAGGAAGCTGATGCCGCTCTGCGGCTTCGCCTCCCGGTCGGTGCGCACCAGCATGAAGATCCAGTCGGCGTCGGGCGCCAGGCTGGTCCATGTCTTCTGGCCGTTGATCACGAACGTGTCGCCGTCGAGCACCGCCTCGGTCCGCAGGCCAGCGAGGTCGGATCCCGCGCCCGGTTCAGAATAGCCCTGGCACCAGATGTCTTCGCCGCTGACGATGCGGGGCAGGAAGTGGGCCTTCTGGGCCTCGCTGCCGTAGGTCATCAGCAGCGGGCCGAGCAGGTGGATCGCGTGATCGGGGATCCGTCCGCAGCCGTGCCGGCCCAGTTCGTCGTAGTAGATCAGGTACTTGCCGATATCGAGGCCCATCCCGCCCCACTCGCGCGGCCAGTGCGGGGCGACCCAGCCCTTGGCGATCAGGGCCTTGAACCAGGGCATGATCTCATGGACCGAGGGCCGCCGGTCCATGAACCGGAGCTCCGGCGGATAGTGCGCCTGGATCCAGCCGCGCAGTTCGCGCCGGAAGTCGTCGTCCGACAGGGCGTTCATGTCGCGCGGGTCGCGGGTGATCGGATCGGCGGCCATGACGCGGCTCAACGACCGGTGAAGACGGGCGCGCGCTTTTCCATGAAGGCCGCCACGGCCTCCTTGGCGTCGTCGCTGTTGGCCATCTCGGCGGTGCGGTTCTGCTCGTAGCGATAGGACTCGCGCGCCGGCATCTCCTCGATGGCGTTGGCGGTCTCCTTGGAGATGCGGATGGCCAGCGGGCTCTTGGAGGCGATCTCGCGGGCGATCCCCAGTGCGGTGTCGATCAGGTCCGGCTGCGGGACGCACGCCTCGACGACGCCCAGGCGATAGAGCTCCGCGCCGGACATGCGGTAGCCGGTAAGCATCATCCGGCGCGTGGTCGAGGGGCTGAACAGGCGCTGCAGCACCGTGCCGCCGCCCATCAGGCCGACGTCGATCTCCGGCAGGCCGACCGACGCGTTCTCCGAGGCCACCAGGATGTCGCAATGCGCCGCGAGACCGAAGCCCGCGCCCAGCGCCGAGCCGTTGATCGCGGCGATCACCGGCTTGCGGCAGTCCTTGATGGCGTAGAAGGCCTCGCGCGCCAGACGCAGCAGGTCCCAGCCATCGCCAGGTCCCTTGATGGCCTCGCGGCGCGCCTTCAGGTCGGCGCCGGCCGAGAACACTTTGCAGCCGCTGGTGAGCACGACGACACGGACGTCGTCCCGGTCGCCGAGCTGGTCGAACATCCGCGCCACCTCGCGATACATGGCGGGCGACAGCGCATTCACCGGCGGGCGGGCCAGGGTGACGATGGCGATGCCGTCGTTGATGGCGAGGCCGAGCCCCGTGTCAGACGTTTCCTGGGTCATGGCGTTCCCTTGGCTTTTTGTGGTGTTGCGCTCAGGCCTGATCGTCGAAGCCGGGGGCTTCGAGAACGTAGCGGCGGCGGTGGAGGCTGGCAGTTCCGAGCCAGCCCGAAAGCACGATGGCCCGCTTCAGGAAGAGGCCGATGTCGTACTCATCGGCGTAGCCCACGCCGCCGTGCAGCTGGATCGCCTGGCGGGTCACCAGCATGGCGGCCTTCGAGGCCTGGGCCTTGGCGGCGCTGGCGGCGACGGCGCGTGCGGCTGGGTCTTCGGTCGCGGCGAAGACGACCAGCGCATGGGCCAGAGTGTTGCGGGTGATCTCCTGCTGCATCCACAGGTCGACCATGCGGTGCTGCAGGCTCTGGAAGCTGCCGATCGGCTTGCCGAACTGCTGGCGCGTGCGGGTGTAGTCGACGGTGATCGCCAGCGCCTGCCGCACCAGTCCGAAGAGGGCGGCCGACGCGGCCATGCGGGCCTCTTCCAACACGCGGGTGAGCAGGGACGAAGCCTCCCCCGAGATCCTGCGGTCATCCGCAACGACCACATCATTCAGCGTCAGGTCGCCCAGCGCGACGCCGTCGACGGTGGTCCGCAGGTCGAGCGAGACGCCGGGCTGCGCAGGGTCCACCCAGTAGGCTCCCAGCCCGCTCGGGCCCTCGGCCGTCACCAGAAAGGCGCTGGCGGTCGCGGCGCCCGGAATCATCCGCTTCGCGCCGTTGAGGGCGACCCCGCCGGCGACCGGCGTGGCCGTCGTCGCCACCTCGCGCGGATCGAGCGTGTTCGCCGCCTCTTGCCAGGCCAACGCAAGACGCGAGGAGCCGTCGAGAAGGGCGGGCAGCCGTTCCACCGTGAGGTCGGCGTTGTCGCCGCCCGTCAGCACGGCGATCGCCAGGTTGTCGGCGACGAAGGTCTCGGGCGCCAGACCGGCGGCCAGCTCTTCCGCTACGGCGCAGAGTTCGGCGAGGCCGAGGCCCAGGCCGCCGAGCGACTCGGGCGTCATGATGCTGAGCCACCCCGACTCGGCGATGGACGGCCAGACCGCATCCGCTTCGGTCGCGCGCCCGTCGCGCAGGGCGCGAAGGCGTTTCGCGCCGGGGTGGCGCGCAACGAAGGCCTGGACGCTGTCGCGCAGCATGGCCTGGACCTCGTCCAGCGGTTCCCGCCGCCTCTCGACCTGCATCGTCCCTCCTCGTCCGGCGCCCGAAACGCCCGTTTGGTGATCTGTCTTTTTTATAATAGACAAAAATGGAATGGCGCAACGGGTCATGGCGGCGCAGGCCGAAACGACGGCCCCGGCGCGCCGCCATGAGGTCCACGGGGAAGCCAGACCATGACCAGCCAGGAAAACCGCCGCTTCGTGCTGACGCGCCACATGGACGCTGGGCCCGTGGAGCCTTGCGTCGAGTTGCGCCGCGAGCCCGTGCGTCAGCCCGGCCCGGGTGACGTGCTGACCCGGGTGTTGATGATCTCGGTCGATCCGGCCAATCGGGGCTGGGCCAGCGCCACGCCGCCTTCCTACTCGCCCGGCGTGCAGGTGGGCGACACCATGCGAGCGATCACGCTCGACGAGGTTCTGGTGTCCAACCATCCCGATTTCGCGCCAGGCGACATCGTTCACGGCATGAGTGGCTGGCAGGACTTTGCGGTGGCGCCGGGCGAGGCGCTGACGCGGGTCAGCGGCGGCGGCCGGCTCTCGCACCACATCAGCGTCTACGGCCTCAGCGGCCTGACGGCCTGGATCGGCTTGCTGGAGGTCGGTCAGCCCAAGGCGGGCGAGACGGTGGTGGTGTCGGCGGCGGCGGGCTCGGTGGGCTCGCTGGTCGGTCAGATCGCCAAGGCCAGGGGCTGCCGGGTGATCGGCAGCGCCGGCTCGGACGAGAAATGCCGCTGGCTGGTCGACGAACTGGGCTTCGACGGGGCCGTGAACTATCGCGCGGGCCCGGTGCGCCCGGAGCTGCGCAAGCTCTGTCCGGACGGCATCGACGTCTATTTCGACAATGTCGGCGGCGACATGCTGCAGGCGGCGCTCCTGCTTTCGAACACCCATGCGCGGATCGTCTGCTGTGGCGTGATCTCGCGCTGGGACGAGAGCCAGCCGAACGAGAGCCCCAAAGGCATCCCCGGCCTGATCGCCATGAAGAGCCTGAAGCTTGAGGGCTTCATCGTCTTCGAGCACCTGGCGCGGCGCGATCAGATCACCGCGGGCCTCGTCGAGCTGGTGGAGTCCGGCAAGTTGACCGTTCGCGAGGACATCATCGAGGGGCTGGAGAACGCGCCCGCCGCCTTGGGCGCGCTGTTCGCCGGCGAGAACTTCGGCAAGCGGCTGGTCCGGGTCGCGGCGCCGACCGGCGACCGGGCATGACGGCGCCGACCGTCGAGCGAGGCGCAGCGGCGGAGCGACTCGCCGCCGGCTTCCGCTTCACGGAGGGACCGGTCTGGGACCCTCACCGCCAGCGGCTGACGTTCTCCGACATCCCCGCCAGCGCGATGCACCGCTGGACCGCCGAGGACGGGGTGAGCGTCGTACGCGCGCCATCGAACCGGGCCAATGGCAACGCCCTCGGCCCCGACGGCCTGATGGTCACGTGCGAGCACGACACCGGCCGTGTCGTGCGCGAGCGGCTCGACGGAACGCTGGACGTGCTGGCCGACCAATGGGACGGAGCGCCGCTCAACAGCCCCAACGACGTGGTCGTCGGGTGGGACGGGGCGGTCTGGTTCACCGATCCCGACTACGGCCGCACCATCAAGCCGTTCGGCGGCGTCCGACCGGTTCCGCAACCGGTGAACGGCGTCTACCGCATCGCGCCCGACGGGCGCTTGACCCGCGTGCTGGCCGACATGCGACAGCCCAACGGACTCTGTTTCTCGGCAGACGGGCGTCGGTTGTTCGTCAACGACACCGGCCGCAACCACGTCCGCCTGTTCGACATCCTGGCCGATGGGTCGCTGTCCGGCGGTGCGGTCTGGACCGAGATTCCGCATAGCGACACCGCCGGACCGGACGGCATGAAGATCGACGCCCGCGGCAACCTCTACTGCACGGGCCTGGGCGGCATCCATGTCTACGATCCGGACGCCAGGCCCCTCGGCGTGATCGACGTCGGCGAGAACGTCGGCAACTTCACCTTCGGCGGCCCCGACCTGCGGACGCTGTTCGTCTGCGCCACCCGCTCGCTCTATGCGCTGCGCATGAGCGTGCCCGGACTGCCCGCCTACTGAGCCGAGGCGAAGCGTCTTCGCCCATGCACCACATGCTCCAAGAAAAAGGCCCCGCCGGGTTTCCGGCGGGGCCACAGGTGCTGTCCGTCTGGACAGGGAGGAACCTCAGATGCAGAGCGTCAGAAGCGCTTGCGGATGCCGAGCTGGAAGGTGCGCCCCAGCGGGCTGGCGTTGATGGTGTCGTAGCTGAGCTCGGTGCGGGCGAACGGCGGATCCTTGTCGAACACGTTCTGCACCGAGATCGACAGCGTGGTGTCCCACGGCAGCAGCGCGCGATAGGCGATGTCGTGCTGAACCTGGGCCTTGATCGTCTTGCCGGCCGTGGTCAGCGTCGTGGCGCTGGTGGGCGTGGGGGTCACCTGGGTGTTGCTGGGCGCGACGACGAAGTTCGTCGTGCGCTGGTCGGTGTATTCGTCCGTGTAACGGACGGTCCAGCGCAGGTTGTGCATGCCCCGGGCGAACTCGCCGTAGAACTCGGATTTGATCTGCGGCATCGGATAGGCGAACGTGTTGCCAAAGTTCGCGTAGCCCACGGCGTCGAGAGCCGGTGAGAAGGTCACGCCGTTCACGACCAGCGCGTCGACGTCGAACTTCAGGATGTAGCTCAGCGCGACCCCGACCCGGACGCTTCCGCCCAGGACGTCGTCAAATCGATAGTCCGCCATGAAGTCGACACCCGAGGTGCGGGTCTCGGGACCGTTAATCTGGGAGATCTTGACGGTCGAGATGTTGGCGCCGCTGCAGACCGGGCCCGCGAAGGTGAAGTGGCTGGAGATGAACGGATCGCTGCAGCTCGCCACCGACGTCGCGGCCGGGAACGCGGCCGTCACGACCGACTGGAGCGGCTCGCTGGTCAGCACATCCTCGACCTTGAAGTTCCAGTAGTCGACGGTGGCGGTGAAGTTGCCTTCCTTGACGATCATCCCGACGCTGTAGGTCAGCGCCTTTTCCGGGGTCAGGTTCGGATTGCCCGCGGTCTCGACCGGACGGAAGGTGCCGAACACGTTCTGCAGCGAAACCGAGGTGTTCGGGATCAGGCTGATCTGCGGCGGCGCGCGGAAGGTGGTGCCCACCGAGCCGCGCAGGGCGACGGCGTCGGTGACCTGCCAGCGGATCGAGGCTTTCGGGTTGAAGGTGTCGCCGCCGAACTTGCCGTAGTCCTCGAAGCGGGCCGCGAGTTGCAGGTTGAGGGCCTCGGTGATCGGCAGGCTCAGTTCGCCGAACAGGGCGTAGACGTCGCGCTCGGTCTCGACCGGATTGATGTTGCCGAGGAAGCCGAAGGGATTGGACGGCGAGGGTGAACAGTTGGTCGAGCCGTTGATCGGCGTGTCCGCACAGGGCGTGGCTGCGGTCGAGGTCAGCGTCGCCGGGAGGGCGGCGAAGTAGTTGCGGCGCCATTGGCCCCCGAAGGCGTAGCCGACGCTGCCGCCCGGGAGGGCGATCGTGGACTGGCCGTTGAAGACGATGTTGCCTTCCCAAAGGCGGGTCTTGTTCTCGACCTGGTCAGCGGCCTGGTAGAACCACTTGATGAGCTCCTTGTCGGTGTTGGCGACGGCGGCGCTGTAGCCGGCGTTGGTCAGCCCCAGCAGCGGGTTGCTCGCGATGGCGTTGGAGAACGGGTTGAAATACTTGCACGCGCCGACGCCGGGCGTGCCGGTCCGGAAGTCGCAGCCCGCGCCGCCCAGTCCACGCAGGGCCAGTTCCAGACGGCCAGTGATGACGTCGTAGGCCAGGCGCTCGCCGCGATCTTCGCTGTACGACAGGTTGGCGTCCCAGCGGATCTTGCCAAGGATGCCAAACTCGGGCGTCTCGCCCGAGACGCCGCCGGCGACGCGGTACTGGGTCCGCTCGCGGCGGAAGGTGGCCGCCTTGTTGTCGAACAGCGGGTTGCCGCTGGCGAAGAACGGACGCCACTGACCGATCTGGATGACCGCGCCGGTGGTTCCTGCCGGGCATTGGGCCGGATTGGCGGCGCAGTAGGCCGCGAAGCCTGGGTTGCTGCCGGGCACATAGAAGAAGTTGGACGCATCAGGCACGTCCGGGGCCGGCGTCATCCATGGGGCGCCGGCGCCGAAGCCCGCCGGCAGGACGGTGTCCGTGATGGCCCGCGTGGTCGGCCAGGAGGCTGCGGAGTTGATCGACGGGTTCAGCGAGTGGGCGTAGAGCGCCTCGCCCCAGACCTGCAGCGTGTCGGTCAGGTCGTACTTGCCCTTGGCGTAGAGCTGGTAGCGCGTCTCCTTGTCGATGATGTTGTTCCAGCGGGCGATCTGCATCCGGCACAGGCCGTCGGCCGTGATGATGCCGCCTAGCGGAACGCAGCCGACATCGACGCTGGCCGCCCCCGTCGGCTGATAGTTGACGCCCACCGGCGTGAAGCGCGTCGGGCTGGTCGCGCCGGACCAGCCGCCGTCGGGGTTCTCGTTGTAGGGACGGATCGCCCACTCGCGGTCCATCGAGGCCAGGTCAGAGCGGCGCTGGTAGCCGGCCGAGACGAGGATGCTGCCGCGGTCGAACCGCTTGCCGGCCAGCACACCGACGCCGTACTGGCCATCCGAGTCCTGGATGAAGCGGTAGTCCGCCGAGACCTCGACGCCATCGAAGTCCTCCCGCGTGATGAAATTGACCACGCCGCCGATGGCGTCCGAGCCGTAGGTTGCGGCCGCGCCGTCCTTCAGCAGCTCGACCCGCGCGATGGCGTTCTGGGGCATGTTGTTGAGGTCGGACACCGCCATCCGGCGGCCGTTCAGCAGCACCAGCGTGCGCTCGGGGCCGAGGCCGCGAAGGTTCACGGTGGCGCGGCCCTCGTCGATCATGCCCCGGCCGGTGTTGTTGTACTGCGAGCCATCGCCCATCACGCCGAATGAAACGGTCAGCGCCTTGACCATCTCGACGGTGGTTGGCGAGCCCTTCCTTTGCAGTTCGTCGGCGTTGATCACATCGACAGGAAGCGCCGCGTCCTCTGGGGTGCCGCGGATGAAGGAGCCGGTGACCACGACCTCTTCAACGCTCGCCTCGTCGGTTGACGTTTGCGCGAGGGCGCCGCTGGCGAACGCCAGGGCGGCGACCATCGCCGAGCAGCCGAGCAACTTGGAATTTCTTGACATCCGCTTCCCCTGGAACGACCGCGCGGATCGCTTGCCGCCGGCGCTGGTTCGTTCGAGTACTATTTTTAAGAAAAAAAAAGACTCAATGTAAAGGCAGAAATTCGCCATAAATATCAGTTATATGAATTCTAGTATCGCAATGATAGCGTTTGTCGGAAATGCAATTGAGCGACCGCGACGGGTGCTGTGACGCGCAGCCGGCTCGCTACCGCGAGCCCTGGTGCGGCGACGTCGTGTCGCGTAGGTCGACGACCGCCTTCGGGTCGACTTCACGCGGTCGCCGGGCCTTCAGCCCACGCTGGAGCCGTCGTCGAGCGCGGCTGTGCGCCGCGTCTCAAGCTGAAGGTCTTCTCGCCCCTCGCCAACTTCAGCTGCGATCTCCGCGATCTCACTCCGGTTCGGGTTGGATGAGTACGAGCGCCAGCCGCCAAGCGATCGGAGTTCTGCGCAGGCGTGGCCTGACGTCTGGCAGCGGAGGCTCAAGGATGGCTTCCTGCCGCGTTGGGATCGGCTGCAGGATGCGAACGTCTCCCGCGCGGCGGTGATATTGCTCGCAGCCACGCGACCCCTCATCCGAGCCGCTTCGCGGCCCACCTTCTCGAACAGGGAGAGAAGGATGAGGGCTGTTCATGTTCTCCGTTTGTGCCAATCGCGACGCCATTGGCAACCGTGACGTTGCCCCTCTTGACCGCCGTCGTTAGGTTGCGCGCCTTTCCGAGAACCCGGCTGCGCCCATGACCCTCGCCTTCGACGACATCCTTGCCGCGCAAGAGCGGTTGAAGGGTCATATCGAGCGCACGCCTTGCCGTTTCTCCCGCACATTGTCCGAGATCACGGGCGCCGAGGTGTGGGTGAAGTTCGAGAACCTGCAGTTCACGGCCGCCTACAAGGAGCGGGGCGCGCTCAACAAGCTGCTGCAGCTGGGCGAGAACGTGCGCAAGCGTGGCGTCATCGCCGCCTCGGCCGGCAACCACAGCCAGGGGCTGGCCTATCACGCCGCCCGGCTGGGCATCCCCGTCACCATCGTCATGCCCAAGGCCACGCCCTTCGTGAAGGTGCAGCAGACCCGCGCCCACGGCGCCGAGGTGGTGATCGACGGCGATGGCTACGACGAGGCCTCGGCCACCGCGCGCAAGCTGTGCGACGAACGCGAGCTGACCTTCGTCCACCCGTTCAACGACGCCGATGTCATGGCCGGCCAGGGCACGGTGGCCCTGGAGATGCTGGAGGATGTGCCGGACCTGGAGGTCCTGCCCATCCCGATCGGCGGCGGCGGACTGATCGCAGGCATGGCCACGGCCGCCAAGCACCTGAAGCAGGACATCCGCGTCGTGGGCCTGGAGCCCGCCATGTTCCCGTCCTTTACCGCCAAGATGCGCGGCGTGCAGATGTCCCAGAGCGGCGGCGGCGCGACCATCGCCGAAGGTATCGCGGTGAAGGCGGTCGGCGACCTCTCCTACGCCGTCGCCCGGCCGCTGATCGACGAGGTGCTGCTGATCGAGGAGCCGTTCTTCGAACGCGGCATCGCCCTCTACTGCAACGTCGAGAAGACGGTGGTCGAAGGCGCCGGCGCGGCCTCGCTGGCCGCCCTGCTGGCCTATCCCGAGCGGTTCCGCGGCAAGAAGTGCGGCCTGGTGATCACCGGCGGCAATATCGACACCCGGCTGCTGGCCTCGGTGCTGACCCGCGAGCTGGTGCGGGAGAGCCGCATCGTCTCGCTGCGGATCATCGGCGACGACCGGCCCGGCCTGCTGGCCAACGTCTCGGCGATCATCGGCCAGATGGGCGCCAACATCATCGAGGTGGCCCACAACCGCCTCGCCCTCGACGTGCCCGCCAAGGGCGCCGAGTTCGACGTCATGATCGAGACCCGCGACGCGCAGCACACCCAGGAGGTGATGGATGCGCTGCGCGAACGCGGCTACCCGCCGCGCGTCGTCTAAGGACCTTAAGCCATGAAGCGTACCCTGATCCTGATGGCCGCCGTCCTGGCGCTGGCCGCCTGCCAGCCCAAGGGCAAGGAGGCCGCCGGCCCTGCCGCGCCGACCGAGCAGTCGGCAGCCAGCAAGGCGTTCATGGAGAAGGCCGGCAAGGAAGCCGGCGTGAAGGTCCTGTCCTCCGGCCTGGCCTACAAGATCGTCCGTTCGGGGCCGGAGACCGGCCTGAAGCCAGGTCCGCACGACGAGGTGAAGGTCCACTACGAGGGCAAGCTCGAGGATGGGACGGTCTTCGATTCCAGCTACGAGCGCGGCCAGCCCGCGGCCATGCCGCTGGACCGGCTGATCCCCGGTTGGCAGGAAGCCCTCCAGCTCATGCGGCCGGGCGACGAATGGACTCTCTATGTGCCGTCGAACCTGGGTTACGGCGACGAGGCCGCGGGCCAGATCCCGCCCGGCTCTCCGCTGATCTTCAAGATCGAGCTGATCGACGTCCTGCCCGCGCCGGGGCGGATTCAGCAGGGCTGAGGTGCTGTGGCTCGCTTGGGGTGGGCCGGGCCGGCGCGCGGGTCTAAGCATGGGCCATGACGACCGATCTCTATCCCGCCGCCCGTGACCTGCTGGCCAAGCTGGTCGGGTTCGACACCACCTCGCGCGGCTCGAACCTCGAGCTGGTCGAATGGGTCGAGGCCTATCTCGACGGTCTGTCGGCGCCCCACCGTCGCGTGCCCAACGCCGACGGGACCAAGACCAACCTGCTGGCGACCATCGGCCCCGCGATCGAGGGCGGCGTCGTGCTGTCCGGCCACACCGACGTGGTGCCGGTGGACGGCCAGCCGTGGAGCACCGACCCCTTCAGCCTGCAGGAGCGCGACGGCCGGCTTTACGGCCGCGGGACCTGCGACATGAAGGGGTTCCTCGCCCTGGCGCTGGCCGCCGCGCCGGAGCTGGCGAAGACGGCCAGGAAGCCGGTGCATCTGGCGTTCTCCTACGACGAGGAGATCGGCTGCCTGGGCGCGCCCAGCATGATCGAGGTCATCCGCCGCGAACTGCCCGCCCCGGCGGTGGTCGTGGTCGGCGAGCCCACCAACATGGAGGCGGTGAGCGGCCACAAGGGCATCGCCACCTTCCACGTCACCGTCACCGGCCGTGAGTGCCACTCCAGCCAGCCGCACCTGGGCGTGTCGGCGGTGATGGAGGCGGTGAAGCTGATGGGGTCGCTGAACGCGCTCTCGGCGCGGCTGTGGGACGAGGCCGATCCGGCGTCGCCGTTCACGCCCAAGGGGCCCACCCTGACCATCGGCATGGTCCACGGCGGCACGGCGCACAACATCATCGCCCGCGAGTGCCATTTCGTCTTCGACCTGCGCTCGCCGGGACCGCGGACGCCGGAAGAGATCGTCGCCCCGTTCCTGGCCGAGTGCGCGGCGATGGACGCGGCGCTCAAGGCCCGCGCGCCGGAGGCCGGCGTGGTCGTCGACATGCACACCAACGTCCCGCCGTTCAGGCCCGAAGCCGACGGCGCGGCCGAGGCCTTCGCCCGGCGGATGACCGGCGACAACGGCCCGCCGCGCGTGGTGGCCTTCGCCGCCGAGGCCGGCCAGTTCCAGCAGGCGGGCTTCTCGACCGTGATCTGCGGCCCCGGTTCGATCGACCAGGCGCACCAGCCTGACGAGTACGTGGAGATCGCCCAGATGCAGCGCGGCGCAGGGTTCATGCGCCGCCTGATCGAGTGGGCGGCGGAGGACTGACCCCCAAAGGGCGTCATCCCCCGGCTCAGCCTTCGGCTGACCGTGGGATGACGTGGAAGGAAGCGCGGTTATCGCGCCGAGGCTCTCAGCGGCCGGATCACGGGGCGGCGGCGCGAGAGGTCTTTCGGGTTCCACGTCATTGCGCCCGCCACGTCGCCCAGCGACGCACGGCGCAGGGCCTGCACCGCGCGGCGGCTGCGGAACATCTTCGGCGCGCCCGCGAACGCCGCCCGCACGGCGCGCAGGATCAGCCGGATGTGCGGGCGGTTGTCCTTCTTCAGGTAGATCAGCACCAGCGTCATCAGGTGCAGCGGCGTCACCAGCGGCAGCAGCGGGGCCGGGGTGTTCTTGAACAGCACCCAGAAGCGGTTGCGCGTGCCGTGGAAGACCGCGAATTCCGACTTGGGCCCACCCGACGACGCCGAACCCAGGTGGCGGATGGTCGCGTCGGGGACCAGCAGCGTCGGCTGGCCGGCGAGCTGCAGGCGATAGCCCAGGTCGACGTCCTCGCCGTAGCAGAAGAAGTCCTCGTCGAAGCCGCCCAGGTCGAGGAACAGCGCCCGGTCGATCATCATGGCCGCGCCGCAGGGGCTGAACACCTCGCCCTCGCGCGCCTGGCCCTCGTCGCGGTTGAGGTAGCCGCCGCGATAGGGGATGCCGGTGATGCTCATGACGTCGCCCAGGCCGTCCAATATGCCGGGCTCGCCCTCCACCATCTGGCGCGAGGTGAAGGACGACACCTTCCCGTGGCGCGCCGCCGCCGCCATCAGGTTCGCCAGCCAGTCCGGCTCGGCGTAGGCGTCGGGGTTGAGCAGCACGTACCACCGGCCTCGGCCCTCGCGGGCCCCCTGGTTGCCGGCCCCGGTGAAGCCGAGGTTCGCGTCGTTGCGGATCAGGCGGACCCACGGGAACGACGCGGCGATCGTCGAATCTCCCGGATCCGGCGAGGCGTTGTCGATCACCAGGGCCTCGAAATCGCGGAAGGTCTGGGCGCCCAGGTGCTCAAGGCACGTGCGCAGCGTCGGCCCTGAGTTGTATGCGATCACGCAGACGGTGACCCGCGGGTGTTCGGCCTTGTCATCGCCTCGTTGCTGCGCCATGCGACAGCCACACTCACATCTGTTGGATCATCATGACGATCACGCCGCTCGCCATTCCCGATGTCCTGCTTATCACGCCCAAGCGGCATGGCGATGCGCGGGGCTGGTTCTCGGAAACCTGGAGCCAGAAGGCCCTGGCCGGCACCGTGGCCGACACGACGTTCGTCCAGGACAACCAGGCCTACAGCTCGACCAAGGGCATCCTGCGCGGCCTGCACTTCCAGAAGGGCGCCACGGCGCAGGGCAAGCTGATCCGCTCGCTGCGCGGCGCGATCTTCGATGTGGTGGTCGACCTGCGGAAGGGCTCGGCCACCTACGGGCAGTGGGTCAGCGCCGAGCTGACCGCGGAGGGCGGGGAACAGCTCTGGGTGCCGCGCGGCTTCGCCCACGGCTACTGCACGCTCACCGCCGAGTGCGAGATCTTCTACAAGGTCGATAACCTTTACGCGCCGACCGAAGAGGGCGGGGTCATCTGGAACGACCCCGACCTGGGCATCCCCTGGCCGCTCGACGGCGAACCGATGCTGTCCGAGAAGGACACCAAGCTGCCGCGCGTGAAGGACTTGGGCGACGTTGGGTTCTAATAGCTGAGCTTGGGATACCAGTGGGGGTTCCGCCCCGCCGGGGTCATGTCCAGCACGCTCCACAACGGCGACAGGTCCGGCGCCCCGCGCGGATCCTGACCGGGATCGGCCATGTCGCCGCTCATCTCGCCGCTGTAGAAGTGACGGACGGTCCCGCCCTCGCGGGTGAAGACGTTGAAGCCGGGGTTGTCACTCTTGCCCTCGATGTCGGTGGCGTGGAAATCGCGGCTGAAGGCGTCGTCGACGTCGGCGTACATCGGCAGGTTCTTCCAGCCGCGCTCGACCTTGAAGGCGACCTGCCGCGCGATCGATGTGCGTCCCACGACGGCCAGCGCCACCTGCTGACGGATGTCTGCGGCGACGCCGTCCCACGCGCCCAGCACGTTCGTACACATGGGGCAGGGCCGCTCGCGCTCTGGTCCGAACATCCAGCTGTACAGCACCAGGGTGTCCTGATCGCCGAACATGTCGGCCAGGCTGGCCGGCCCGTTCTCGCCCATGAACCTGTAGTCCGCGGTGACCTCGCCGCCAGGGGGCAGGGCGCGGCGTTGCGCGGCGACGCGCTCCAGATGGCGGCGCAGCTCGATCTCTTCGGCCAGAAGGGCGTTGCGTGCGGTACGGTACTCGACGCTTTCGTTCGGGTAGCGTGCCGTGTTCGTGGCTGCGAGGGCGGCGGCGCTGGGCAGGTTGGAACCGTCAGGCATCGTATCGTCTCCCGTTCTCGACCTCGTGAACGGCCCGCCTCGTCAGGCTTCCGTTGGGGTCGACCATTCCCCAAGAACGTCCGGGTCGGTCTCGTTCCGACAACGCGCGTCGCGCAAGTTGGCGAAGGCCTCGGCGGGGAGGAGCCGCGCCAGGGTCCAGACGGCCGCCCCGCGCACCAGGGGCGAGGGATCGTCCAGCAGCGGCTCGGCCTCGGCGGCCAGGGCCGGCTCTCGCGAATTGCCGATGGCGTAGAGCACGTTGCGGACGAAGCGGTCGCGGCCGATCCGTTTGACCGGGTTCTTGGCGAACAGGGCGCGGAAGGCCGGGTCGTCCAGCCGAACCAGGTCGGCGAGCGACGGGGCCGTCAGGGCCTCCCGCGCGGCCAGCTTCTGCTCGCGGCCGACTTGCGCGAACTTGTTCCACGGACAGACCGCCAGGCAGTCGTCGCAGCCGTAGATGCGGTTGCCGAGGCTGGCGCGGAGCTCCCGCGGGATCGGGCCCTTCAGCTCGATGGTCAGGTACGAGATGCAGCGTCGCGCATCGAGCTGGTAAGGCGCGGGGAACGCGCCGGTCGGGCAGATGTCCAGGCAGGCGCGGCAGGTCCCGCAGGTGGTGGCTTCGACGGTGTCGGGCTCCAGCTCCAGGGTGGTCAGGATCGAGCCCAGGAACAGCCAGGAGCCGAACTCACGGCTGACCAGGTTCGTGTGCTTGCCCTGCCAGCCCAGGCCGGCGCGCTCGGCCAGCGGCTTCTCCAGCAGCGGCGCGGTATCGACGAAGACCTTCAGCTCGCCGCCGAGGGTCGCCACTATCCAGCGGGCCAGGGCCTTCAGCCGCGCCTTGATCACCTCGTGATAGTCGTCGCCCTGGGCGTAGACGCTGATCGCCCCCTTGGTCGGCTGCCCGAGGATCTCCAGCGGATCGCGGCTGGGGCCGTAGTTCACCCCGAGGACAATGGCCGAGCGCGCGCCCGGCCACATGGCGCGCGGGTGCTTCCGGCGCTCGGCGGTCTCGGCCATCCAGGCCATCTCGCCATGGCGGCCCGCGTCCACGAACTCGAACAGCCGTCCGGCCGCCGGCCAGGCCTCGTCGATGTCGGTGAAGCGGCAGAGGTCGAAGCCGAGCGCTTTCGCTTCCGCGCGGATCAGGGGTTCTGCGGTGTCAGAAGTCGAGGTCGTCATAGTGCCCGGCGGGGTGCAGGCCCGGCCACCGGTCGTTGAGCAGCGGCCGGAAGCAGGGCCGGGATTTCATCTTCATGTACCAGGTCTTCACGGCGGGGAACTCCCGCCACGGCATGTCGCCGAAATAGTCGATCACCGAGAAATGCGCCGCGGCGGCGAAGTCGGCCAGTGACAGGCGCTTGCCGGCCAGCCATTCGCGGGCCTGTAGCAGGTCGTCCAGCATGAAGAGGTGGTTCTTCAGGGCCTCCTTGCCCTGGCGCAGGTTGGCCAGCTCCGGCGCGCCCAGGCCCAGCAGTCGCTTCTCGATCTTCTCGTGCAGGATGTAGCCGCCGGCCTCGAACTCGAACTTGCGCTCGAACCAGGTGATCAGGCGGCGCGCCTCGGCGCGTTCGAGCGGGTCTTGGGCGAACAGCGCGGGCTCGGGGTTGGTCTCGTCCAGGTGATCGATGATCGCCCGCGGCTCGCACAGCACCAGCGGGCGTCCGCCCTCGGTGGTCTCCACCAGCACCGGCACCATGCCGGAGGGGTTCATCTTGGTCAGCTCGCGCGGGCGCTCCCAGTAGCGGACCGACACCTCCGTGAACGGCAGCCGCTTCTCGCCCAGCACCAGGCGCACCTGGCGCGAAGCCGGGTCGAGCGGAAAGTGGTGCAGGGTGCGTTCGACGGTCATGGCAGCATGTACGGAAAGGGCCGCGCCTCATACGCGAATCAATGAAATCCCAACAGACGCTTAGGGTCTTAAGGGGGCGTTTACCGCGTTGCCCGCGAGGCCTCGGAATCTGTGGATTCCGCGAACGCGCCGCCATGCGGTTCGGCCCGCCCGCGCGGGTCGGCGTGGATGATGATGTCGGCGGCCGGGAAGGCCTCCAGGATCCGCTTCTCGGCGGCGACCACCACCTCGTGAGCGGCCTCCAGGGTGAGCTCGGGGTCGAGCGCGACGTGCATCTGCATATGGATGTAGGGCCCGGACGATCTGGTGCGCAGCTGGTGGACGTCGGTCAGGCGCGGGTCGGCGCTGGCCAGGCGCACGATCTCGGCGCGCTCCTCGTCCGGCAGTTCACGGTCCATCAACTGGTTGGCCGCCTCGCGGAACACGCCGACCGCGCTCCAGAGCAGCAGACCCGCCACCACGACCGCCGCGGCCGCGTCGAACCCGGTGACGCCCAGCCAGGCGGCCGCGGCGATGCCGGCCAGGGCGACCAGGTTGGAAGCGAAGTCGGACAGGTAGTGCGCGCGGTCGCCGGCCACCGCCACCGACGCGGTCTGGCGCAGCACCCGCGACTGGGCGGCGACCAGCAGGAGGGTCAGGACCGTCGAGACCAGCATCACGCCCACCGCCCAGCCACCATGCTGCAGCGGCTGGGGGTCGGCGAAATGACCGACGGCCTCACGCACGATCAGGGCGGCGGAGGCGAAGACCAGGCCGGCCTGCAACAGACTGGCGAAGGCCTCGGCCTTGCCGTGGCCGAACCGGTGCTCGGCGTCGGGCGGCGCGGCTGCGAGCCGCACGGCGAAGGCGGTGGCCAGCGAGGCGATCAGGTCCAGCCCGGAGTCCGCCATCGAGGCCAGCAGCGCCGTCGAGCCCGAGGCGATCCAGGCGATGGCCTTGATCGTCACCAGGACCGCCGCGGTGGCGACCGACAGCAGCGTCACCCGGCGGGTGAGGGCGGCGGTTTCGGCAGGGCTCAGGCGGGAGGTGGCCATCCTCCCTAGTTAGCGCCGGCAGCGTGGGCCGCCAGCGCTAACGACTCTCAAGGATCAGGCCGCCTTCCTCGGCATCGGGCCGACGTAGACGCTGGCGGGGCGGATGAGACGGCCGCCGGCGAGCTGTTCGCGGGCGTGGGCGAGCCAGCCGGCCACCCGCCCCATGGCGAAGACGCAGGTGAAGGCGCTGGGCGGGAAGTCGAGGGCCTCCAGCAGAAGCGCGGTGTAGAACTCGACGTTGGTTTCCAGCGAGCGTTCCGGCTTGTGCTCGCGCAGGATGGCGAGAGCGGCAGCCTCCACGGCCTCCGCGAACTCCAGCCGGCCCTGGCGGGCGTCCAGCCAGCGGACGGCGGTCTTCAGCGCGTCGGCGCGGGGATCGCGGACCTTGTAGATCCGATGGCCAAAGCCCATCAGCCGGTCGCCGCGCGCCAGGGCCGCTTCGATCCAGGCGCGTGCGTTCGAGGGCTCGCCGATCTCGTCCAGCATCTCGATCACCGGGCCCGGCGCGCCGCCGTGCAGCGGCCCCTTCAGGGCGCTGATCCCGGCCAGCACCGCCGAGCCGAGGCCGGCGCGGGTGGACGCCACGACGCGGGCGGCGAAGGTCGAGGCGTTCAGGCCGTGGTCGGCCACGGTGACCAGATAGGTGTCCAACGCATCCGCCTCGGCCTTCGACGCCGGGACCCCGCGCAGCATCCGCAGGATGTCGGCGGCGTGCCCCAGCGACGGGTCGGGGGCGAGCGGCGCTTCGCCCGCCTGGGCGCGGACCACGGCGGCGGTGAACACGGCGGGCGCCGCCAGCAGGCGGAAGGCGACCTTGGCGTCGTCGCCGTCGGCGAGGCGGGCGGTCAGCGCGCGCATGGCCTCGATCGGCGTGCGGTCCAGCAGACCGGTGTCCAGGGCCGAGACCTCGGCGAACACCTCGGCACGGGCGGCGCCCAGGGCGGCGGGGATGTCGTCGGGCAGGTCGTCGTAGAAGCCGGCGAACAGCAGGCCCACGACCTCCTCGTAGGTCGTACGCCCGGCCAGTTCGTCCAGCGAGCGGCCCCGGACGATCAGCACGCCGGCCGCGCCATCCACTTCGCTGAGCACGGTGTGGGCGGCGACGACGCCTTCCAATCCATCGGACATGACAGGTCTCCAATCCTCTTGCTGGACTGCAGGAATGCCTTTGCGCTTGAGAAATCAAGATTGATCAATATGATCAATATATAGATGCCACAGACGGACTGGATCGCCGCCGAGGAAGCCCGGGACCGCCTGGGCGTGCGCCCGCAGACGCTCTACGCCTATGTGAGTCGCGGCCGGGTCAGCGTGCGGCCCGATCCGGGCGACCCGCGACGCAGCCTCTATCGCGCCGCCGACATCGCCGCCCTGGCCGAGCGCAAGTCCCGCAGCCGCAAGATCTCCGACGTGGCCGCCGGCGCCATCTCATGGGGCGAGCCGGTGCTGGCCTCCGAGATCACCACGGTGAGCGGAGGGCGCCTGTTCTATCGCGGCCGCGACGCCATCCGGCTGGCCGAGACCGAGACGCTGGAATCCGTCGCGCGCCTGCTTCGCGGGGGGCACGGCGCGGCGCTGAAGCGCACCGACCGACCGACGCCTCCGTCCGGACCGGACATGCGGACCCGCGCCTACCTGGCCCTCGCCCTCCGGGCGGCGGCCGATCCGCCGGCCCGCGGCCGGGCGGCCCTGGCCCTGGCGGTGGAGGCGGCGACCCTGCTGGACGTCCTGACCGACGCCATCGCCGGCGAGGTCGGCGGCGGGGCGATCCACAACCGGCTGGCGCTGGCCTGGGGGCAGGGGCCGGGCGGGCCGGGCGCCGACCTGATCCGCCGCATCCTGGTGCTGGTCGCCGACCATGAGCTGAACGCCTCGGCCTTCGCCGCGCGCGTCGCCGCCTCGACCGGCGCGTCGCTGGCCGCGGCGGCGCTGGCCGGCCTCGCGACGCTCTCGGGTCCGCGCCACGGCGGGGCGACGGCGGCGGTGCGCAAGTTCGCGGCCGAGGCCGCCCAGCTGGGCCCGCGCGAGGCCATCGCCAGCCGGCTCACCGACGACCGCGCCCTGCCGGGCTTCGGCCACAACCTCTATCCGGACGGCGATCCGCGCGCCGCCGCGCTGCTGGACCGCTTCACGCCGCCGCCTGAGCTGGCCAGGTTGCAGGATGCGGTGAAGGCGATCACGGGCCTGACGCCCAACGTGGACTACGCCCTGATCGCCGCCTGCGAAGCGCTGAAACTGCCGCAGGACGCCCCCTTCGCCCTGTTCAGCATCGCCCGCTGCGCCGGCTGGATCGCCCACGCCATCGAGCAAGGCCAGACGGATTCCTTGATCCGCCCCCGCGCGCGGTACATCGGGCCAGAGCCGGAAGCAGGCTAAGCCCGCTCGTGCATCCGCTCTTCGGCCTCGAGAGGATGGTCGAGGCGGCCGACCATCTCCTTCGGGCAGACCTGCCAGAAGTCCGCCAGCGCAAGGTCCCAGTTGCGCAGCAGGTCGAGGGCCAGGGCCGAGCCGGTTTCCCGCTGGTGCTCCTCGACCAGCTTCTTCAGCACGTCCTGCCAGTGCGGGCTGGAGACGCGGCGGACGATCACGCTCTCGGTGTTGAGCACCCGGTGGAAGCTCGCTTCCGGGTCGTGGACGAAGGCCATTCCGCCGGTCATGCCCGCGGCGAAGTTGAAGCCCACGCGACCCAGGATCACCGCCGTCCCGCCGGTCATGTACTCCAGCCCGTTGGCGCCGCAGCCCTCGATCACCGTCGTCGCGCCCGAGTTCCGCACGCCGAACCGCTCGCCCGCCAGGCCGGCGGCGAACAGCCGGCCGGACGTCGCGCCGTACAGCACCGTGTTGCCGATGATGGCGTTCAGGTGCGGCTGGGCCAGCTGGGGCGCCGGCTTGATCACGATCGTCGCGCCGGAAAGCCCCTTGCCGACGTAGTCGTTGGCCTCGCCGGTCACTTCCAGGCGCAGGCCCTGCACCGCGAAGGCGCCCAGGCTCTGGCCGGCCGAGCCCTTGAGCTGCACCGTCAGGTGGCCCGGCTGCAGGCCGTCCATGCCGAAGGTGCGCACCATGTGCGAGGACGTCCGCGTGCCAATGGCGCGCGCGGTGTTCTGCACCGTGTAGGTGAGCTGCATCTTCTCGCCGCGCTCCAGCATGGGGGCGGCGTCGCGGACGATCTGGGCGTCGAGGGTGTCGGGCACCTCGTTGCGGCCCTCGATGGTGCAGAACGGCTTGTTGAGGCCGGGGTCGGCCTTCACCAGCAGCGGGTTCAGGTCGAGGTCGTCCAGATGCTCGCCGCCGCGGCTGACCTGCATGAGCAGGTCGGTGCGGCCGATCACCTCGTTGAGCGACCGGGCGCCGATCTTGGCCAGGATCTCGCGGACCTCCTCGGCGATGAAGGTGAAGAGGTTGATCACCTTCTCCGGCGTGCCGGTGAACTTCGAGCGTAGGCCCTCGTCCTGGGTGCAGACCCCCACCGGGCAGGTGTTGGAATGGCACTGGCGCACCATGATGCAGCCCATGGCGATCAGGCTGGCGGTGCCGATCCCGAACTCCTCGGCCCCCAGCATGGCGGCGATCACCACGTCGCGGCCGGTGCGGATGCCGCCGTCGGTGCGCAGGCGCACGAAGTGGCGCAGGTTATTCAGGGTCAGCACCTGGTGGGCTTCGGAGAGGCCCATCTCCCAGGGCCCGCCGGCATATTTGATCGAGGTCTGCGGCGAGGCGCCGGTGCCGCCGACGTTGCCGGAGATCAGGATGACGTCGGCCTTGGCCTTGGCCACGCCGGCCGCGATGGCGCCGATCCCGGTCATCGAGACCAGCTTCACCGTCACCCGGGCGTCGGGGTTGATCTGCTTCAGGTCGTAGATGAGCTGGGCCAGGTCCTCGATCGAATAGATGTCGTGGTGCGGCGGCGGGCTGATCAGCATCACTCCCGGCGTCGCGTGCCGCAGCCGCGCGATCAGTTCGGTGACCTTGAAGCCCGGAAGCTGCCCGCCCTCGCCGGGCTTGGCGCCCTGGCTGACCTTGATCTCGATCTCGCGGCACTGGTTCAGGTATTCGGCGGTGACGCCGAACCGGCCCGAGGCGATCTGCTTCACCGCCGAGTTGGGATTGTCGCCGTTGGGCAGCGGCTGGTAGCGGCTGCGATCCTCGCCGCCCTCGCCGGACACCGACTTCGCGCCGATCCGGTTCATGGCGATGTTGAGCACGCCGTGGGCCTCGGGGCCGAGCGCGCCCAGGCTCATGCCGGGGGTCAGGAAGCGCTTGCGGATCTCATTGACGCTCTCGACCTCCTCCAGCGGCGCCGGCTTGGCGTCGGCGCGGATGTCCAGCAGGTCGCGGAGCTGGATGGCCGGCAGGGTGCGCAGGCCGTCCGAGAAGCGCTTGAAGACCTGGTAGTCGCCGGTGTCGCAGGCGCGCTGCAGGGTATGGATCATCCGCGCCTCGAAGGCGTGGGCCTCGCCCGTGCGGCGCGCCTTGTAGAAGCCGCCCACCGGCAGGCTGATCGCCGCCGGGTCCCAGGACTTGCGGTGCAGCTCGACCGCCTTGGCTTCCAGGCCGGCCAGGCCGATGCCGGAGATGCGCGAGGGCATCCCCGGGAAGAACTCGGCCACCAGGCTGCGCGACAGGCCGACGGCTTCGAAGTTGTAGCCGCCGCGGTATGAGGAGATCACCGAGATCCCCATCTTGGAGATGATCTTGAGCAGGCCGCCCTCGATCGCCTTCTTGTGGTTCAGGCACAGGTCGCGGAGCGTCAGCTCCCCGGTCAGGCCGCGCTCCAGGCGATCGACATAGCTTTCCTGAGCCAGATAGGCGTTCACCGCCGTCGCGCCCACGCCGATCAGGACGGCGAAGGCGTGGGTGTCCAGGCACTCGGCCGAGCGGACGATGATCGAGACGTAGGACCGCAGGCCCTTGCCCACCAGCCAGGCGTGGACGCCGCCGGTCGCCAGGATCATCGGCAGGGCGACGCGCTCCGGCCCCGTGCCCATGTCGGTGAGCACGATGGTCGAGCAGCCGCGCAGGGCGGCTTCCTCGGCCTCGGCGCGGATGCGGTCCAGGTTGGCGCGCAGGGCGTCGCCGCCGCGGCTCTCGTCCGCAGGGATCGGCATGGTGCAATCGATCTGGGCGACGTTCTTCTCGCCGATGACCTCGATCACGCGGTTGTACATGCCGGTGGTGAGCACCGGGCTTTCCATCACGAAGACGTCGGCCTGGGTCTCGTTCTCGGCCAGGATGTTGCCGAGGTTCTTGAACCGGGTCTTGAGGCTCATCACCGCCGTCTCGCGCAGCGAGTCGATCGGCGGGTTGGTCACCTGGCTGAAGTTCTGGCGGAAGAAGTGGCTGAGCGGGCGGTAGCCCTCGGACAGCACGGCCAGCGGCGTGTCGTCGCCCATGGAGCCGACGGCCTCCTTGGCGTCCTCGACCATCGGGGCCAGGATCAGCTCCAGGTCTTCCAGCGTGATGCCGGCGGCGGCCTGGCGGCGCACCAGTTCCTCGCGGCCGTAGAGGCGGGGTTCGGGCCCGGGGCCGATCTTCTCCTCGAGGTCCACCATGTTGCCGAGCCAGCGGTCGTAGGGGTGCTGGTTGGCCAGGCGGTCGAGGATCGCCTCCTCGTCGTAGAGCTTGCCCTCGTTGAGGTCGATCGCCAGCATCCGCCCGGGCTCGATGTGCGCCTTGCGGATGATCCGGCTCTCCTCGACCCGGCACATCCCGGCCTCGGAGCCGACGATCAGCAGTCCGTCCGAAGTCTGGGCGACGCGCAGGGGGCGCAGGCCGTTGCGGTCCTTGCCCGCCACCACCCAGCGGCCGTCGCTGGCGCAGACCGCCGCCGGGCCGTCCCACGGCTCCATGACGGCGTTGCAGTACGAATAGAGGGCCCTGTGGCTGGCCTTCATCTGCTCGCCCGAGCGGGTGTTCCACGCCTCGGGGATCAGCAGGGTCTTGGCCATGGGCGCGTCGCGGCCGGCGCGGACCAGCACCTCGAATGTGTTGTCGAGGGCGGCCGAGTCGGAAACGCCCGGCTGGATCACCGGCTTGATGTCGTCCTGGTAGTCGCCGAACGCCGAGGCCGCCATGCGGATCTCGTGGCTTTTCATCCAGTTGACGTTGCCCTTCAGCGTGTTGATCTCGCCGTTGTGGGCCAGCATCCGGAACGGCTGGGCCAGCCGCCATTCGGGGAAGGTGTTGGTGGAATAGCGCTGGTGGAAGATCGCCACCGCGGCCTGGAAGCGCGGGTCGGTCAGGTCCGGGTAGAAGGCGTCGATGCTCTCCGCCAGGAACATGCCCTTGTAGATCAGCGCCCGCGCCGACAGGGAGCAGATGTAGAAGTGCTGGATGTTGGCCTGGGCGACCCGCTTCTCGATCCGCTTGCGGCAGAGGAACAGGGCGCGCTCCAGCGCCTCGCCGTCCATGCCCTTGGGCGGCGAGAGCATGATCTGCTCGATCTCGGGGCGCGTGGCGTTGGCCTTCTCGCCGATCACCGAGGTGTCGGTCGGCACCTGGCGCCAGCCATAGATGTAGAAGCCGAAGCGCAGCACCTCGGACTCCACGATGGTCCGGGCGGCCTCCTGGGCGCCCAGGTCGACGCGGGGCAGGAAGACCTGGCCGACGGCGATGGGACCGGGTCGCACGACGTGGCCGATCCGCTCCACGTGGGCGGCGAAGAAGTCCTGCGGCACCGAGACCAGCACGCCGGCGCCGTCGCCGGTCTTGCCGTCGGCGTCCACCGCGCCCCGATGCCAGACGGCTTTCAGCGCACGGATGGCCAGCTCCACGACCTCGCGGCGGGGCTTGCCGTCGATCGCGCAGACCAGCCCCACGCCGCAGGCGTCGTGCTGGGCGGTGATGTCGTAGCCGCCGTTGGCGTCGAGCAGGCGCTGCCGGTCGTGTTCGTAGCGGGCGAGGATGTCGTCGGTCATCGGCGTCACTCGGCGGGGGTCAGGGCGTCGGCGCGGGCGTGCGCCATCAGGTAGCGGTGGATGGCCTCGGCGGCGTCGCGGCCGTCGCGGATCGCCCAGACCACCAGGCTCGCGCCGCGGACGATGTCGCCGGCGGCGAAGACGCCCGGGATCGAGGTCATCATGCTGCGCATGTCGGCCTTCACCGTGCCCCAGCGGGTCACGGCCAGGTCGGGGACGTCGAAGGCCGTCGGCAGGTCCTCGGGGTCGAAGCCCAGGGCCTTGATGACGAGGTCGGCGCGCAGGTCGAAGTCGGCGCCCTCGATCTCCTCCGGCGCCTGGCGGCCCGACGAGTCCGGCGGGCCCAGGCGCATGCGCGCGGCCACCAGGCCCGCGGCCTTCAGCGCGTCGCCGGTCACCGCCTTGGGCGCGGCCAGCCATTCGAAGATGACGCCCTCTTCCTCGGCGTTGGCCACCTCGCGGTCCGAGCCCGGCATGTTGGCGCGGTCGCGGCGGTAGAGGCAGGTCACCGAGGTCGCGCCCTGGCGGACGGCGGTGCGCACGCAGTCCATGGCGGTGTCGCCGCCGCCGACCACCACGACGTCCTTGCCCTCGGCGTTCAGCTTGCCGGAGTCGAAGTCCACGACCTCGTCGCCCATGCCCTTGCGGTTGGAGGCGATCAGGTAGTCCAGAGCCGCCACCACCCCGGCCGAGCCCGCGCCCGGAACGGTCATGTCGCGCGCCGCATAGACGCCGGTGGCGATCAGGACACTGTCGTGCTTGGCCCGCAGCTGGTCCAGCGTGGCGTCGCGGCCGACCTCGAAGTCCAGCACATATTCCACCCCGCCCTCGGCGAGGCGCCGCGTGCGGCGCTCCACGACGTCCTTCTCCAGCTTGAAGCCGGGGATGCCGTAGACCAGCAGGCCGCCGGGCCGGTCGTGGCGGTCGTAGACGGTGACCGCATAGCCCAGCTCGCGCAGGCGCTCGGCCGCGGCAAGGCCTGCCGGGCCCGCGCCGACGATTCCCACCGACTGCCGGCGATCCGCGCCGGCGACCACGGGACGGACCCAGCCCATCTCCCAGGCTTTGTCCGACAGGTAGCGCTCGACCGCGCCGATGGTGACGGTGCCGTGGCCCGACTGCTCGATCACGCAGTTGCCTTCGCACAGCCGGTCCTGCGGGCAGATGCGGCCGCAGATCTCGGGCATGGCGTTGGTGGCCTGGCTGAGGGCGTAGGCCTCTTCCAGCCGGCCTTCGGCGGTCATCCGCAGCCAGTCGGGGATGTTGTTGTGCAGTGGGCAGTGGGTCTGACAGAACGGGACGCCGCACTGCGAGCAGCGCGAGGCCTGTTCCGAGGCCTTGGCGTCGATGAAGTCGCGGTAGATCTCGTGAAAGTCGCCCGAGCGCGCGTCGGCCGCCCGCTTCTCCGGGGTCGTCCTCGGCGTCACCGTAAACTTCAGCATGCGCTCAGCCATGGGACTGCGCCTTCTCCTGTCCGAGGCGCCATCTAGAGGCCGACAATCCGGCTGGAAAGCAGTAAGTCCATATAGTGGACTATTAGTGTCGCGGTATGACGCCGATGTGACCTTCTGGCGCGGCCGCGGGCGAAAAATAGTCCAATTTTGAGATGAACTTCTTTTTCACCATAGTGCCGCCCCTTCGGCCCTGCCGACTTGTATTGGAGCGTCACCGTGCCGGACTGGGTCTACGCCATCATCCTGGGCGTCATCGAAGGCCTGACCGAGTTCATACCGGTCTCCTCGACGGGGATGATGCTCCTGGCCAAGCAGGCCATGGGACTGCCCAGCGGATTCTGGGACACGTTTGCGGTGATGATCCAACTGGGGGCGATCCTGGCGGTGGTCGCCCTCTATTTCGGCAAGCTCTGGAAGCAGGTGATCGGCCTGCCCACCGACCCCGAGGCGCGCAAGTTCGCCCTGACGGTGATCGTGGCCTTCCTGCCGTCGGTGGTGCTTGGCCTCCTGCTCCACGACTTCATCAAGGCTGTGCTGTTCGACAGCCCGATCGTGCAGTGCATCTCGCTGATCCTGGGCGGGATCGTGCTGCTGTTCATCGACCGCATCGCGCCCAAGCCCGTCGCGCACGACGCCTTCAAGCTGCCGCTGGTCAAGGCGCTGGCGATCGGCCTCTTCCAGGTGCTGGCCATGATGCCGGGCGTCTCGCGCTCCGGCGCCACCATCGTGGGCGGCATGCTGTTCGGGGTGGAAAAGCGGGCGGCCGCCGAATTCACCTTCTTCCTGGCGATCCCGACCATGCTGGGCGCCTTCGTGCTGGATGCCTGGGAAAGCCGCGACCAGCTCACCGGCGACACCCTGCCGCTCATCGCCATCGGCTTCGTGGTCGCCTTCCTGGTGGCCATCGTGGTGATCCGCACCATGCTGGCGATCGTCACCAGCCGCGGCCTGGCGCCCTTCGGCTGGCTGCGGATCGCGATCGGCGGGATCGGGCTGGCGCTGCTGACGCTGAACTGATCCGGGCGGCCGCGGCTCAGGCCCTGCCGGCTTCCATCTCCCGGGCGTCCTGGTCGGCGTACTGGCCGCCCTTGCGGTAGCTGTAGAGATAGGTCGGAAGCACCGCCTCGAGGCTGGTGGGCGTGATCCCCAGGTCGCTCAGGCCGGGGTATTGGCCGCTGACGACATTGTCGCTGCGCAGCGCCTCCACCTGGTCCGTCGTCACCGGCGGCGGGATCACGCCGGCGACCAGGTCGCAAAGGCTGCCGAGCGCGCTCGCGACTGGCCAGGGCACCGGGATCAGCAGGCGATGCTGTCCGGTCTCGGCCAGCATCTTCTCCATCAGTTCTTTGAAGCTGAACGCGCCCGGGCCGCCCAACTCATAGGTCTGGCCGGCGGTCGCCTCGTCGGTCACCACGCGGGCCAGGGCCTGACCCACGTCGCCCACGAACACCGGCTGGAAGCGGGTGTGCCCGCCGCCGATCAGCGGCAGGGCTGGGCTGAGCTGCGCCATGGCGGCGAACCGGTTGAAGAAGCCGTCGCCATTGCCGAAGACGATGGAGGGTCGCACGATGGTGGCGTTGGCGTAGACCGCGCGGACCGCGGCCTCTCCCTCGGCCTTGGTGCGCAGGTACTTCGACGGCGAGGCGGGGTCGGCGCCCAGGGCCGACATCTGCACGACGCGGGCGACGCCCATGGTCCGGGCCGCCTCGGCGACGTTGCGCGCGCCCATCACATGGATGGCCTGGAACCCCTGGCGGCCGGTCTCGCGCAGCAGGCCCGCCAGGTTCAGCGACACCGTCGCGCCGTCCAGGGCGCGCTCGATCGAGGGCTGGTTGCGGATATTGGCCTGGACCACGTCGATCTGGCCCACGTCGCCCAGCAGGCGCATCTTGTAGGCGAGGTTCGGGTTGCGGATCGCCACGCGCACGCGCCAGCCGGCCTTGGCCAGGTAGCGGACGGCCTGGGTGCCCACGAAGCCGGAGCCTCCGAAGACGGTGACGAGGTTCTGCATGACGGCGCGGCCGGTCCTGTCGCTCTTGAGAAGGGTGCGGTTTAGGCGATGCGGCGGCGGCCCGCAATCCGGCGCTGAGAAGGGCCGTTGACCCGGTGGGGGCGTTGCCATATGTAGCCGCCTCCCGATCCGACGGACGGGGCCCAGGTGGCGGAATTGGTAGACGCGCTGGCTTCAGGTGCCAGTGGCTTAACGGCCGTGAAGGTTCGAGTCCTTTCCTGGGCACCACCGGATTGATCCAACCCGGTAGGAGCATACTCCGCTCCGGTCCTTTCCTGGGCGCCCCCCCTACGATAAACCGGGGGTATTACGTCGGAGTTGGAAACGCAGTGACCACTTTCGTGCATGAAGGCGACTTGCCGGCCGACGCGCTGGCCGATGCCTCCGCGGTCGCCGTCGATTCCGAGACCATGGGCCTCAGGCTCGGCCGCGATCCGCTCTGCGTCGTGCAGCTCTCGGACGGCAAGGGCGACGCCCATGTGGTGAAGCTGGACCGCGCCACCTACGACGCACCGAATCTCAAGCGCCTGCTGACCGATCCGGCGGTGACCAAGATCTTCCACTTCGGCCGCTTCGATATCGCCATGTTCTGGCTGCATCTTGGGGTGGTGACCGCCCCCGTCTACTGCACCAAGATCGCCTCGAAGCTGGCTCGCACCTACACCGACCGGCATGGCCTGAAGGACGTGTCCCGCGAGCTGCTGGGCATAGACATGTCCAAGGCGCAGCAGAGCTCGGACTGGGGCGCCGCCAAGCTCAGCGACGACCAGGTGGCCTATGCCGCTTCCGACGTCCTGCACCTGCACGCCCTGCGCGCCCGCCTCGACGAGATGCTGGTGCGCGAGCGCCGCGACCACTTCGCCCGCGCCTGTTTCGAATTCCTCCCGCACCGCGCCCTGCTGGACGTGGCCGGCTGGGAGGATGCCGATATCTTCGCCCATACCTAAGTAAGCGCCATGACGGCCGCCGACGCGCCCCACCCCGAACCGCTGGCAGACCCCCGGCGCGCCGACTTCGAGCGGTGGCGCCGGCGTTCGCGCCTGGTGCGCACCCTGCGAGTGGCCCTGCCGGCCGCGATCGCCCTGATCTTCGCGGGCCTGCTGGGCAGCGTCGCCTGGTCGACGTTCAACGCCCAGCCACGCTCGGCCCGCGCGGGCGACGAGCCCATCCGGCTGACCAATCCCCGCTTCATCGGCCGCGACGACAAGGGCCGCTCCTTCGTGCTGACCGCCGACTCGGCGATCCGCGACCGGCTGGACTACCAGCGGGTGATCCTGAAGAAGCCCGCCTTGGTCCTCGACGAGAAGGGCCCGGACGAGATGCGCATCAACGGCGCCGACGGGATCTTCCACGAACAGAGCGGCAAGCTCGAGCTCTCGAACGGCGTGCGGATGGCCGATTCGAAGAACGCCTTCGACACCGCGGCCTCGCTGTTCGACACCAAGACCGGCGAGGTTGTCGGTTCAGGCCCCATTCAGGGCGCAGGGGGTCTTGGAGAAATCCGCGCAGACTCCTATGGCGTATACGGCAAAGGTGATCGCATGGTCTTCAAGGGCGGCGTCCGTACGCGCCTTGAGACCAAGAAATAGATGCTGAAGGCACGCATGAAATCTCTCGTCACCTCCACTGTCTTCGCCGCGGCCCTGCTGTCCGGCGGTTCGGCCTGGGCCCAGAGCCTGGGTCCGAATTCCGACGGCCCGATGGACATCACCGCCGACGAGCTCGAGGTGCAGAACAAGGAGTGCGTCTCCATCTGGCGCGGCAAGGCCGAGGCCCTGCAGGGCGAGGCGCGGCTGCGCGCCGACGTCCTGAAGGCGTTCTTCCAGCCCAAGCCCGGTCAGTCGGCCGGCGCGGCCGGCACGGGGGCGTGCGGCGACCTGATCCGCATCGAGGCCCAGGGCTCGGTCTACTACGTCACCAGCAAGGACCAGCGCGTGCGTGGCGACGCCGGGACGTACGACGCCTCGGGCGAGACGGTGACCATGACCGGCGACGTGGTGGCGGTGCAGGGCCAGAACGTGCTGCGCGGCAACCGCATGGTGTTCAACACCAAGACCGGCGAGGGCCGTATGCTGGGCAACGCCACCGGCCGCAACCAGGGCGCCCGCCCGCGCGGCGTCTTCTATCCGTCCAAGAAACAAGCGGACGCCGCCAAGTGAACGCGCCCCAGCGGGTCCAGGCCAAGGGCGCGATCCCGACCGAAGGGCTGGTGGTCGACAACATCGGCAAGTCGTTCCGCGGGCGCGCCGTGGTGAAGGGCGTCAGCCTGCGCCTCGGCCGCGGCGAGGTCGCCGGCCTGCTGGGCCCCAACGGCGCGGGCAAGACCACGACCTTCTACATGATCACCGGCCTGATCCCGGCCGACTACGGCGCGATCTACCTGGACGGCGAGAACATCACCGCCCAGCCGATGTATCAGCGCGCCCGCATGGGCGTGGGCTACCTGCCGCAGGAGACCTCGATCTTCCGTGGCATGAGCGTCTGGGAAAACGTCATGGCCGTGGTCGAGCTGCGCCAGCGCGACCAGCGCCAGGCCAAGGCCACCGTCACCCAGCTCCTGGAGGAGCTGCACATCGAGCATCTCCGGAATGCTCCCGCCGTCTCGCTATCCGGCGGTGAGCGCCGCCGCGTCGAGATCGCCCGCGCGCTGGCCTCCGACCCGTCCTTCATGCTGCTGGACGAGCCCTTCGCCGGGATCGACCCCCTGGCCATCGCCGACATCCGCCAGGTGATCACCTACCTGAAGCAGCGCGGCATCGGCATCCTGATCACCGACCACAACGTCCGCGAGACCCTGGACATCATCGACCGCGCTTCGATCATCCACGCGGGCGAGGTGCTCTTCGAAGGCAGCCCCGACGAGATCGTCGACGACCCGGAAGTGCGCCGCGTCTACTTGGGCGACCGGTTTACCTGATCAAACTCCTCGCCCCCGCGAAGCGAGAGGGGAGAGGGCAGGGTGAGGGGCGCTACCCCAGCAGCTTCTCCATCTCGTCCAGGGTGCGCGAGAACTTGCCCAGCATGGTGCGGTAGGGCTCGGGACTGGTCATGTCGACGCCGGCCTTCTTGAGCAGGTCCACCGGGTAGTCCGAACCCCCCGCCCTGAGCACCCCCAGGTAGGCGTCCCGCTCGGCCGCCTTGCCGGTCAGGATGCGCTCGGCGAAGGCCGAGGCGGCGGTGACCGAGGTGGCGTACTGGTAGACGTAGAAGTCCCGGAAGAAGTGCGCCGGCAGGGCCCATTCCAGGCCGTACGCGGGCTCGATGGTCACCTTGGGACCGTGGTAGCGTTTGAGCAGGTCGAGGTAGATCCCACTGAGCCGCCGGCCCGACAACGCCTGGCCCTTCTCGGCGGTCTCGTGGATCGCCAGCTCGAACTCCGCGAACATGGTCTGGCGGTAGAAGGTGCTGCGCATCGTCTCGCAGACGCGGTCCAGGTAGAACAGCCGCTCGTCCTTGTCCTTCGCGCCCTTCAGCATGTGGGCGACGAGGAGTTGCTCGTTGACCGTCGAGGCCACCTCGGCGGTGAAGGTCGGGTAGTTGGACAGCTCGAACGGCTGAGCCTTCTGGGCGAGTAGGGTGTGCATCGCGTGGCCCCACTCGTGGGCGTAGGTCGAGAGCCCCTCGTAGTCGCCGTCGTGGTTCAGCAGCATGTAGGGATGCACGTCGTAGGCGGCGCCGAACACGTAGGCCCCAGCCGCCTTGCCCTTCTGCGGATAGACGTGGACCCAGCCGGCGGCGGTGGCCCTGGCGAAGGCCTCGCCATACTCCGGGCCCAGCGGCTTCATGGCCTCCAGCGAGATTTTCCGCGTGGTCGGCAGATCGAACCTGGCCTCCAGCTTGGTCACGGGCGGGTAGATGTCCCAATAAGCCATGTCCGGCAGGCCCAGCAGGCGGCGGCGCACCTCGAAATAGCGATGCAGGATCGGCAGCCCGCGGTTCGCCTCGGCGATCAGGGTCCGATAGACGGCCTCGGGGATGTTCGGCCCGTCGACCGCGGCGGCAAGGCTCGAGGGGTACTTGCGCGCCCTGGCGGTGAAGATGTCGCCCTGGACCTTGGTCGCCAGCGTCGCGCCTAGGCTGGATTCGTAGACCTTGAACGCGCCGAAGAAGGCGTCGAACACCGCCTTGCGTTCGGTCCGGTCGCGGGTGGCGCGAGCGGCGGTGTACCCCTGACTGTCCAGCCGCACCGTCTTGCCGTCGACCTGGACCTCGGGCCACGGGATGTCGGAGAGGACCAGCTGGTTGCGGATCTGCTGGGGGCCGGCCAGCGCGGGGCCGGTCGAGGCCAGGAGCGCCTCGCCGGCGTCGTCCAGCGTGTGCGGAGCCTGGCGCAGGGTGTTCTCGAAATTGAAGCGGAACTTGGCCAGCGCGGGGTCGGAGGCGACGAATCCGCGGATCTTCGTCGCGCCTACCTCCAGCACCTCCGGGCTGACCCAAGAGGCCGCCTCAGTCGCCTTGGACAACAGCTGCTGCGCCATGAGGCGGCGCTCCTGGTTGGCGGCGATCCGGAGGTCTTCGTCACCTTTGAGCGTCGCGTAGACGAACAAGCGCAGCACCCGCTTCGTCAGAGCCGAGATCGCCTCCGACGCCTGGCGCAGGGTGGCCGCGCTCTCGCCTAGACGGCCCTTGAAGGCGGCGATCTTGGGCAGGTCGGCCTCGACCGCCTGGCGCTCGGCTTCCCAGGCCGCGTCGGTCGGATATAGCTCGGTCAGGTCCCAGACCGCGGGCAGGGCGGGCTCGGCGGCGAGGGCAAGGCCGGGCGCGGCGGCGGCTGCGGCGGCCAGCAGCAGCGCCTGGCGGCGGCTGAGGTTGGTGGTCATCTCGATATTTCCCCCACGATATGCCGGCAGGCTACGGACAGCCGGGGCGGGCGCCAATTCCCGAAGTTTCACTCGGCCGCGGACTTGCGGCTCTCGCGCGTCTGCATCGCCTGCCACTGCTCGTGCTGATGCCGCCGCCAGCGGGCGCGCAGGCTGGCCGGGCGGTCGGGGTAGCGGTCCTCGGTGAAGACAGCGCCCGAGACCCGGTCCGTGCGGAAGCTGCGGAAGTCCCGGCGCATCTCGCACCAGGCCATGATCAGCCGGGTGGTCTCGTAGTAGCCGATGGCGAACGGCCAGACCGTGCGCCCCGTCTCCCGCTCCTGTTCGTCGCGGTAGGTCAGCACCAGCTTGCGTCCCGCCCGGATCGCCTGGCGCACGCCCGCCATGTCGATGTTGTCGGGTGCGGCGTTGCGGTTGGGCGCGGCGCGGGTGGCCGGTTCCACCACCAGCGGGCGCAGGTTTTCCGGGATCACCGCACCGATCTTGGCGATCAGGTCCTCGGCGGCGCGGCGGAGCGCGGGGTCTCCCCGCGCGGCCACCATCTGGGCGCCCAGCACCGCGGCCTCGATCTCGTCGGGCGTCAGCATCAGCGGCGGCAGGTCGAAGCCGTCCTCCAGGATGTAGCCGACCCCCGCCTCGCCGCGGATCGGCGCCCTCTGGCCGACCAGGTCGGCGATGTCGCGATAGACGGTGCGCTTGGAGGTCTCCAGTTCCTCGGCGATGGCGTCGGCCGTCACCGGCCGGGTCCCGCGGCGCAGGATCTGGATGATCTGGAACAGCCGGTCGGCCCTTCGCATGTTCGCTTACCGTTCTGCTGACAGAATGCTGTCAGCAAGGCCCTGCGATGATCCTCCTGTCAACAGAGCGCGCAGCCTGAGGTGGACACCGGTTCAGGCGCTCAGCGCGCTCCAAACTTTTTGAGCATGAGCCTTCCGCGCGACGCGGAAGGCTCTGGGGAGAAGGCAGATGATCACGCTGTATGGCGCCGGCGAGGGCTTCGGACTTCCGGAGATCAGCCCCTACGTCACCAAGACCGAGGTGCAGCTCAAGATGGCGGGCCTCGGCTACATGAAGGCCCGGGCGCATCCTCAGGAGTCGCCCAAGGGCCAGGTGCCCTTCATCGACGCGAACGGGGTGCGGATCGCCGATTCCACCTTCATCCGAGGCTACATCGAGCGGACCTACGGCGTCGACTTCGACGAGGGGCTCGACGCGGTCCAGCGCGCACAGGCCTGGGCCATCGAGCGGATGATGGAGAACCATTTCTCCTGGACCCTGGTCACGGAGCGTTGGCTGGACCCCGAGAACTTCGCCAAGGGCCCGGCCCACTTCTTCGACGGCGCGCCGGAGGGCGTGCGCGAGATGGTGCTGGACGAGGTGCGCCGGAATGTCCGGGCGGTGGGCGTCGGACGCCATACCGACCTCGAGATCGTGGCGCTGGCGGTCCGATCCCTGGCGGCCGTTTCGACGATCCTGGGGGACAAGCCCTACCTGTTCGGCTCCCGGCCGTGCGGCGCGGACGCCACGGTCTTCGGCGTGCTGGCGGGGATCCTGACGCCCTTCTTCACGGGCGAAATCCGCCGGCGCGCCGAGGGCTTCGGCAACCTCGTGGCCTATGTCGACCGCCTGATGGCGCAGTTCTATCCGGAGTTCGAATGGGACCTGGAGGCAAGCGTCCGCGCGCCCGTCGCAGCATAATGCGCGGCCGTTAACCAGTCAGTGGGGACTGGCCCCTAGCTTGTGAAGCAAGAAGCAGGCCAGGAGGCTGTTCGTTGGCGCTAAGCGCACGTCTTGAGATGCGGCAGGGGCAGGGGCTGGTCATCACGCCCCAGCTGCAGCAGGCTATCAAGCTGCTGCAGATGTCGAATCTCGAGCTCGAGGTCTTCGTGGAGACCGAGCTGGAGCGCAATCCGCTGCTGCAGCGCGACGAGCGCGACAACGAGACCGACGACGGCCCGCACGACGAAGCCCCCGCGCCGGCCGAGCACGCGGCCGACGCCGAGGCCCGGGCCGATCTGGACGCCACCCATGACGAAGCCTCGCCCGGCGAGCGCGCCACCGGCGACGCGCCGGAGGTGGCCGACGTCGGCGGCGCGGTCGATTGGTCGCGCGCGGGCAGCGGCGGCAGCTTCGACCAGAGCGGCGAAGGCATGGAAGGGTCGCTGACCCGCGACAAGACCCTCACCGAACACCTGCAGGACCAGCTTTCCGCTTCGGGCCTGTCGCCCGTGGAGGGCGTGGTCGCCGGCGTCCTGATCGACGCCGTGGACGAGGCCGGATACCTCCGCATCGAGGTGGACGAGGTGGCCGAGCGACTGGGCTGCGCGGTCGAACTCGTCGAGAAGGTGCTGGGCGTCGTCCAGGGCTTCGATCCGGTGGGCGTCGCCGCGCGCGACGTGCGCGAATGCCTGATGATCCAGCTCAAGGACCAGAACCGCTACGACCCGGCCATCGGCGCCCTGCTCGACAACCTGCCACTGCTCGCCAAGCGCGACCTAGCGGCGCTCAGGAAGATCTGCGAGGTCGACGACGAGGACCTGCGCGAGATGATCGCCGAGATCCGCGGGCTGACGCCCCGGCCCGGTGCGGCCTTCCCCGGCGGCGAAGCCGCGACGCCGGTCGCCCCGGACGTCTTCGTGCGCGAGGGGCCGGGCGGCCTCTGGCACGTGGAGCTGAACTCCGACACCCTGCCCAGGCTGCTGCTGGACCAGCGCTACCACGCCCGCGTCTCGGGCCAGTCCAAGACCGACCAGGAGAAGACTTTCGTCTCGGACTGCCTGGCCCAGGCCAACTGGCTGATGAAGAGCCTGGACCAGCGGGCCCGCACCATCCTGAAGGTCTCCTCCGAGATCGTGCGCCAGCAGGACGCCTTCCTGGCCTATGGCGTGCAGCACCTGCGCCCGCTGAACCTGAAGACCGTCGCCGACGCCATCGGCATGCACGAGTCCACGGTCAGCCGGGTCACCTCGAACAAATATATCTCCACGCCCCGGGGCCTGTTCGAGATGAAGTTCTTCTTCACCTCCTCCATCGCCTCGTCCGAAGGCGGCGAGGCCCACTCGGCCGAGAGCGTCCGCGACAAGATCCGCAAGCTCATCGAGACCGAGGCGAAAGAGGCTGACGTGCATTCCGACGACCGGATCGTCGAGATCCTCAAGACCGCCGGCGTCGACATCGCGCGCCGCACGGTCGCCAAGTACCGCGAGGCGATGCGTATTCCCTCATCGGTGGACCGTCGGCGCATGCTCAAGGAACCCGCCTAGGGTCGATTTCGCTTTCCGGGTCTTGGCGTCGCCACATGGACGCGCCAGATGGATGGCAGATGTCCGAAACAGTTGAGACGGCCGATCCTCCCGCGAACGAGCTTCCGCTCTCCGCCGTGCTGCTCGACATCGCCGACCATGGCGAGCCGCGCATCTCCGTCGCCGAGCTGATGCAGAAGTTCGGCGGCCGGGCGATCGGCGCGCTGCTGTTCATCTTCGGCCTCGCCTGCACCCTGCCGCTGCCCCCGGGCGCCACCACGATCTTCGGCTTCCCGCTGCTGCTGCTGGCGCCCCAGCTGATCATCGGCGCCGGCGCGCCCTGGCTCCCCGAGCGGGTGAAGAGCCGGACCATCTCGACCGCGGACCTGAAGTCCGGCCTGCCGAAGGTGATCCCCTGGCTGCAGAAGGTCGAGGCGGTGTCCAAGCCCCGCCTGGTGCTGCTGTTCGGCCGCACGGGCGAGCGGCTGATCGGCCTGGTCTGCACGGTCCTGGCCTTCGTGCTGATCCTGCCGATCCCGCTTGGCAACATCCTTCCGGCGCTCGCGGTGGCGGTGCTGTCGTTCTCGCTGATCCAGCGGGACGGCCTGATCGCCATCTTCGGATACGCGCTGGCCATCACCAGCGCGTCGGTCCTCGTGCTCGCCGCTCACATTATCGTCAGGACGTTCCAGCACATGTGGACCGTCATCACGCCGGCTTGACACCTTCCACCACCAGGAGCGTTGTTCATCACATGCAAGTCCAAGTCACCGGCAAGCACGTCGATGTCGGCGAGGCTCTGCGCACGCGAGTCTCCGACGAACTCACCACCAGTATCGCGAAATATTTCGACCGTGACGGCGGCGGCGCCGACGTGGTCGTCAGCCGAGAGGGAAGCGCTTTTAAGGTCGACTGCGCCGTCACGCTGGCTTCGGGCCAGCAACTCACCACGCAAGGGGTCGGCGGCGACGCCCACCTGGCCTTCGACGCGGCGCTGGAGAAGATGTCCAAGCGCATCCGCCGGTACAAGAACCGGCTGAAGGACCACCATCCCCAGGCCGTGGCCGCCAACCGGGCCGAGAGCGCGGCCTATTTCGTCATCGCGTCCACCGACATGGACGAGGAGGAAGACGACAACGAAGCCGAGGCCCCCGCCTTCGGCGAGCCGATGATCATCGCCGAAACCGAGCGCCCGATCCGCTCGATGACGGTTTCTATGGCGGTCATGGAATTGGACCTGACCGAAGCTCAAACAATCGTGTTCCGAAACGCCGCGCACGGCGGACTTTCGGTGGTATATCGCCGCCCCGATGGGAATATCGGCTGGATCGATCCCGAGCGGACCAAGGGCCGCAACGGATCCGAGGGGGATGGGGCTGGTCCGGCCCACTGATCGAAGGCCTGCGTGGGCCCGCCTGCCCCGGCGGGTCCGCGTCGATTAGGGTTAACTCTTCAAGACCATGAACATCGGCGAATTGCTGGATCGCACGGCGATCTCGACGCGTGTGAGCGCGGCTAACAAGAAGAAGGCCCTGGCGGTGATCGCGGAGATCGCGGCCCGGAACTTCGGCCTCGAGCCCGGGCAGGTCCTGGACGCCCTGGCGGAGCGCGAGGTCGCCGGCTCCACCGGGGTCGGCCACGGCGTCGCCGTCCCCCATGCCCGCCTGGAAGGCCTTCAGCGCATGCGCGGCGTCTTCGTGCGCCTGGAACAGCCGGTGGAGTTCGAGTCGGTGGACGACCAGCCCGTCGACCTGTTGTTCGCGCTGTTCGCGCCGAAGAACGCCGGCGCCGAGCATCTGCGCGCCCTGGCCCGTGTCTCGCGCCTGCTGCGCCAGGGCGAGCTGCGCGAACAGCTCCGCAAGGCCCGCAGCGCCGACGCTGTGCATGCGCTGCTGGTGCAGGACATCTCCGCCCGCCCGGCGGCCTGAGCGCGCACGAAAAAGGCCGGCCTTGCAGCCGGCCCCTTCCTCGATGCGATTTGCGTTCGGATTAGTGGACCGACACCGGCGCCAGCTCGTGGGCGAGGGCCGCGGCCATCGCCGAGTCCTTGTCGGTCAGTACGGCCAAGCGCTCGCCGTCGGCGCGATGCACCGCGTACAGCGTCTGGTCGGGATCGAGCTCGAAGCTCTGGATTTGCGCCGCGGGCGTGCTGGCGATGATCTCTGCCGCCTTGATGGGACGGACATAGACCAAATTCGGGGCGCCCAGCGCCGCGAACGCTTCAGTCGTAAGAATGGGCGTCATCATGACCACCTCCGTGAAACTCAACGCTCCGATAGGCCGCAGGTTCAGCGCACCTATCTTTTGTAAGGACCCCGGCTCATCCGGCAGTCCCGCTGGTTAGTCTTTGTCGAAGCTCAGCCGGCGGTGCGGATCGGGATGGAATGCACCCGTTTTTCCGGCTCCGGCCTCGCCAGATCGATGTGGAGCAGGCCGTGCTCCAGGGTCGCTCCATCCACCACCATCCCGTCGGCCAGGACGAAGCTTCGGACGAAGCCCCGGGCGGCGATGCCTCGATGCAGATAGGCATCCTCGGACTTCCCCGTGGCCTGGCCTTCGCGCTTGCCGGCCACCACCAGCTGGCGGTCTTCGACGGTCACGCTGAGCTGGTCGGGCGAGAAGCCCGCGACGGCCAGGGTGATGCGAAGGGCGCCTTCGCCGCGATCCTCCACATTGTAGGGTGGATAGCTCTCGGCCGCGGCCTTAGCCGCCCGTTCGATCAGGCTTCGGGTATGTTCGAAGCCCAGCAGAAACGGGCTGTCGAAAATCAGACTACGGTTCATTCCTCAGAGTCCTCGCTGGAAGCGACTCTCCGATCGAACCGCCCGGCATCGGCTCGGTTCGACCGGACCCAGCTTATGTGGGAACCCGCACCGCCTTGATCAATGATGGGCGTGGAAGACCCAGATGGCCCCGCGTCGTGTTCAGCCGCTGGAACAGCAGGTCGGGCGCCGGCGCCCCGTCGTGCATTGGGCTTACGAGGCTACGGATCGTGGACGCGTCACTTGGCGTAGAAGCTGAGGGTGGCGGAGTCGTGGAACGCCTTGCCGTCGGCCGCCACCACGCGGATTTCCATCTTGTGCGGCCCGGGCTTCACGATCCCCGCGGGCAGGGTCACGCGGAAGCCCGACGGCGTCACGGCCCCGGTCTTGTAGTAGGCCGCCACGTCCTGGCGCTCGCCGCCGTAGTTCGTGCCGTAGGCGACGCCGTCGATAACGATGTCGATGGCCTTGCCCGCGGTCCTGGCCACCGGGTCGAAGCCGAAGCCGGAGAAGGTGGTGGGCTGCCCGGACTGGATCGTGGCGGGGATGTTCAGCGGGTCCTGCGCCCCGTTGATCATGTCGAGCGTGAAGACCGCCATCTCCGGGCGCTTGGCCAGGCCGGCGGACGCCGGCGGCATGACCGTGGGTGCGCCCGCGGCGGCTGCGGCCGCCGCGGCGACCGCAGCGGGGCGGGGCTTCGGCTTGTCGCAGGCCGAGACGGTCAGGAGCAGGATCGCGGCGAGCGGCAGGGCGGCTTTCACGGTCGGATCTCCGAGGTCGAGAGGGTTGATTGCCACAACGCCGGGGTGCGGAGAAGCGGTTCGGCGTTCCGCGCCGCCGCGATGATCCCCAGTGATGCGGCGACCAGCGGCGGCCGCCGGCCGGCCCGCTCGCGGGCACGGCCAGCGCCCCCAGGGCCCCGGCGCCCTCGCGGAGTTGGGGCGAACGACCTCCGCGCCCGACGGCGCGGAGGTCGCCGGACGCTAGGTCGCGATTCCTTCGGCGATCAAGGCGCGCCGCCGGCGGAGGGACGCGCCCGCCAGGCCGAAGCCGGCGATCATCAGGGCCCATGTCGCAGGTTCCGGCACGGCGGGAAGGTCTAGTTCGCCCGCCAGGGTCAGGCTGTTGATCGGCCGGGGGACCGTGCGGTTGAGGACGCCCACGCCTTCGAAGGCGCCGCTGGCGCCCAGGAAGCGGCCGGTTCCTCCGGTGACGACGTAGTGGACGAAGGAATCGAAATAGCCCGGCATGCCGGCGATCGCGACCAGTTCTCCGGCCGTCGTCCCGAACAGCTCGTCGCCCAGGTCGAAGGCGAAGCTGAACGACCCGCCGGTGTAGCTGGAGCCCACGCCGGGGGGTGGCGGAACCAGGCAGTGCGCCTGGCTGGGCCCGAAGGCTCCGAAGTTCGACGCGCCGCTGGTCGTGGCGGTCAGGGGCGAGAAGCTGACCATGACCTGGCCCGCGGCGCAGGAAGGATTCGGCGCTGGGGGTGGGGTGTCGTTGGTGAAGCTGCCGCTGAAGGCCACGACCGCCGCGCTGGCGGGCGCCGCGGCGCAGATCGAGAACACGGCCAGCAGAGCGCCTGGCAGCGTGTAGGGGAAGACGCGGTTCATGCTATTCTCCGGTTGTCTGGGCCGCCCGAAGCGGCGGGTCCAGACGAGGCGGATCGCGGCGCGCAGGGGAATGATGGACCTCTGACGGTTTGCCGATGGTTTTCTAATCTCGTCTGGAATCAGGGTTTGTGCGCCGCGCCGCTCATACGGACGGGCGTCCCGGCGACGGTGGAATCCGCAGTCCGGGCGAGTCTGGCCGCGGGCCGTCTGCTGCGCCACAAGACGACGACGCGGTTCGTGCCGGTGTCGCCCCATGCGCACCGACATGCGGTTCATCGCCCGTGCCGAGAGCGCGGCCTGTCGAACGCTGGGAAGCGCGATGCGGCCTGAGGCTGCATTTTTGGCTCGCCTGTGCAACTCATAGATGCAAGCCTTGCGAAACGCATCCTCGCGAGAGACCCACGTCCATGGCGGAAATCCTGATCGACGGAGAACTCTTCCTCCGCTGGCTCCGCAGCGATGCGGCGGATCTCGCCTTGCTGGCCGGCTGCGAGTTCGATGATGGCGAGCGGGAAAACCTGTTGTCGGTGACGGGCGCCGACCGGCGACGCCAGGTCCTGATCTGCGTCGACGACAGGGGCGAGGCTCGCATCGCCTTCAGCCGCCTTTCCAAGGGCTTCCCCGTTGTCCCGCCCGGCCATCCGCTGATCGCTGCGGTGGAGGCTGGGCTTTCTCTTCAGGAGCGGGCCGACCGGGAGGCCCAACAGGAGATGGGACCCGAGTTCGCGATCCAGTTCACGTCTTCCGTTGACCTGAACCGGGTCCACGCAGCCGTCATGGCGTTCCGCGCCAACCGGCTGCCGGAGGAGGCGGAGCGATACGATCAGTTCGACGCGTTGAAGCGCAACAGGCTCTATGCCCAAGGCGCCCGGATCGCCGAACGCTGGCGGGATCTGGCCAAAGCCGCGGGGGCGCCCTGGGCCGACATCGCGCTGAATCTCGCCTGGTTCCTTCGGGTCACCGAACAGCCGCTGCGCGCCATTTCGGCGGTGGAAGAATTCTGGCGCGCCAGGGGACCTCGACCTTCCCCGCGCCTGCGCGCGGCGCTGGCGACGGTCGAAGCCGCCGCGTACACGGACAAGTTCGAACGCCGTGGCGGCCAGCGGCCCGATCTGGTCGCAGCCTGGAACGCCATCGGCCGGGCATGGGCGATCGAAGCCGAACGCGATCATCCCGAAGTCAGCAGCGTCTATCGCAGGCTCGAGGGGTTCGGCCCCGATCCGCGACGGAGCCGCTGAGCGGTTCGCGAGCGGTTTCCGGCGAAGCCCGAAACGGAGAAAGCCCGCCGGGTTTGCCGGCGGGCTTCCATGGTGGAGCTAAGCGGAGTCGAACCGCTGACCTCTTGAATGCCATGGGCCCCGGAGGCCATTTTCGGCCTGTTTCAGGCGATCTCATTTCGTTTCTAACTCATTGTAGGAGTTGAAGAAATGGAGGACTTGGGCAAAACTGGGAACGGGTGAAACCTGGGTACCAATTTTGCCTGTTGGTACCCATGCGGTACCCAGAAAAGGGCCTCCTGCGATGCCGAAACTGACTGAAAAACTGGTCGCCGCACTGGCCCCGGAGGCCGCGGAGTACGTCGTTTGGGACACCGAGGTGACCGGCCTGGGCGTGCGGGTCCGGCCCACCGGCTCAAAAAGCTTCATCCTGGTCTACCGGCGGGGCGGCAAGAAACGGAAGCACACCATGGGTCCGCTGCGGGCGGACTATGGCGTGAAGGAAGCCCGCGACCGCGCCGGCGATCTGCTGCACGGCTTGCGCAGCGGCGTCGACCCACAGGACGCCAAGGCCGAGGAACGCGGGGCGATCAGCGTCTCCGAACTCGCCGACGCCTACCTGGAGGACGGTCCCGCGCTGAAGCCCGAGAAGAAGGCGAGCAGCTGGGACACCGATCGCGGGATCTTCAAGAACCACGTCAAGCCGCTGATCGGCCGGATCCTCGCCCGCGAAGTCACGAAGAACGACGTGGCGATGATGCAGCTCGACATCTCGAAGGGGAAGACCGCCAGGTCCGAGAAGACCGGTCACCGGCGCCGCTCCAACGTGAAGGGCGGCAAGCGAATCGCCTCCATGGCCGTCGTGGTGCTCGCCGCCTGCTACCAGTGGGGGATCGAAACCGGCCGGGTGACCCACAATCCGGCGCGCGGCGTCAAAGGCTTCAAGACGACGCGCCGCGAGCGCTATCTCTCGGAAAGGGAGGTCGCCTGCTTCAGCGAAGCGATCGCCGAGATCGAGCGCGAACAGCCGCACATGGAGGTGATGGCGGACGCCGTGCGGCTGCTGATGCTCACGGGCTGCCGGAAGAGCGAGATCCTGACCCTGGAATGGGCCTGGGTCGACTGGACCAAGAGCTGCCTGCGGCTGCCGGACTCGAAGACCGGCGCCAAGGTCGTTCCGCTCGCCGACGCCGCCGTGACCATCCTGAAGCGCCGCTGGGAGGCGAACCGCCCCGAGCCGGACATGCGCGGGCACAATTCCGGCGAACATCCGGAGCCGAAGCGTCGCTCGCCTTTCGTGCTGCCCGCCATGAAGGGCGACGGCTGCTATGTCGGTCTCGGCCATCACTGGGAAATGGTCCGCGTCCGGGCGAACCAGGTCTCGCGCACGCGGGCGCAGGAGGCCGGCGATCACCCCGATGATGTCGCGCCGCTGACCAATGTCCGCCTGCACGATCTGCGGCACAGTTTCGCCAGCTTTGCCATCGCTGATGGCGCGTCGCTGTTCATGGTCGGCAAGGTGCTCGGCCACAAGCAGTCGCGCACAACGGAAATCTACGCCCACCTGAGCGACGACCCGATCAAGCAGGTTGCGAACCGCACCGCGTCCCGCGTGGCCGCCGCAATGGGCGGATAGGCGGGCGGGCTTCACGAGCCCACGGTGGACCGTGATCATGGGACACAACCGGCCCATTCGCACCCTGTTGGGTCGTCCGAGCGTCTATGCCTCGAGCTGAGGTGGGCGGACCGAACGCGTCCGAGCGGGCCCTCGCGAGCGCCGCGCATGGCGCCGACAACACTTTGGGTAGGGGGAACCCGGATTCGGCGAGCAGCGCGGCGGCCTCGCCGCCACTCAGTCCCGCCGACACGTCCAGCCAGTCCTGCGCGTCCAGCAACGCCGGACCGGGGGCGTGCTGATCCAGACGCTGGGCCGGCTAACCTGCGGGACTTGGCGGGCAGTCGCGTTCGTGCGCGGGCGAAACCGGCGCGACGGGCGCCCCGTTGAACCTATCCGACGATGGCTCAGGGGGCCCCTTGACCGATCCGAACGCCCGGTTGGTTCTCTATGTCGAGGATGATCCCGCAGTCCTCAAACTCGGCGTCGTGGCCCTGGAAGACGCGGGTTCCGGGTTGAGCCCGTCCAATCGGGCGTCGACGCTATTCGTGAGCTCGAGCAGTCCGGCGCGTCTTTCCGCGCGCTGGTGACGGACATCGACCTGCCGGGCGGGCCCAACTGACGACCGTCGAGTCCGAGCGCGACGTATTGCATGAACTTGCAGGCAGAGGCGCGGAACCTCCAAGCTTCGGACACAGCCAAGCTACATCGACGCAAACCGTAGCTATCCAATCGGGCGCTTGAAAGCGTCACGTCTTGCGCGCGAAGCAAGACTTGACGCGGGAACCCCATCTGATCCTGGAGAGAGTCCGCGCACCGTCAGGCGATGACGGCGGGGCGCGCCGCCAAACCGCCGCCGGCCCCAAAGGGGCGGCCACGCCGGCGCACCGCAAGAGCCGCTGTTTGAGCGGCGGGCTGCGCGCGACCGACGGGCGCTGTCCGAACCCGATGGGGGCGTTGCGGGGCAGGCTGTGCAAAAACTCCGGAAGGTCGTCGGGTACGATCACCACGCCGTAGTCAGCACGAGAAGACCCGGCTCGCGGCATCATCAGCTAGGCCTCCAGGGTGCTCGACGACAGGCTGCCAGGAGCACGGGCTCTGAGCGTAAGTGAGCCCGAATGTCGCAGTGCTGGCGGCGTTCGACAGCGCAATGTTAACCGTGCCTTCCCTATTCACCCGTCATCTCGAAGGCCAGAAGCAGGCTTAGGGGCGACGGGTGACTTCGAGATACGAAACCGAGCGCCTCGCGGCCCTGCACGGCTTGGACGTCCTCGACACCCCGCCGGAAGCCATGTTCGACAGTATGACCCGGCTTGCGGCGCTGACGTTTCAGACGCCGATCGCCCTGGTCTCCTTGGTCGACACCGACCGGCAATGGTTCAAGTCCTGCGTGGGCCTGGATGTCCGCGAGACCTCTCGGGACGTGGCCTTCTGTGATCACGCCATTCGGCAGCCGGGCGTCATGGTGGTGCTCGACGCCACGCAAGATTCCCGTTTCGCCGGCAATCCCCTGGTCACCCGGCGAGCTTGGGATCCGATTCTACGCCGGCGCGCCGCTGATGACGTCGTTGGGGCACAGGCTGGGTACGCTGTGCATCATCGACCAGCATCCACGCGCGTCCTTTGACGAAGTCCAGCGCGCCCAACTGGCGGCGATGGCTAACGCGGTCACCGACGCGATGATCATGCGGCGTGACATCTCCAACTTCATATCGCTGGAGCGAGATCGGGCCAAGGATCGCGCTCTCTTGGCGCAAGCCGAAGAGATGGCGGGAGTCGGTCATTGGTCCTGGGATGCAACGACCGACACGACGTTCTGGTCTCCCGCCGTTTACCGCATCCATGGGTATGACCCCGCGCTGCCGCCGCCTGACCTTGCTGGAGTCCTGGCACTATATCATCCTGACGACGCCGCGACCCTGGCCAGCCTCGTCGAACGCGCCGTGTCCCAGGGCGAACCCTACTCGCTGAATGCACGGATCATCCGGCCGGATGGCGAAACCCGGCATGTGTCGGCGCGCGGGACCTGCGATCGCGACGAAACGGGCGCCGTGCGTTCGCTGGTCGGCACCTTCGTCGACGTTACCGACCTTAAGCTCGCGGATGAAAACCTTCGCGCCAATGAGGCGCGCCTCAAGTTCCTGATGGATCAGTCGGCGGACCTGATCATTCGCGTTGAGCCTGGCCGGGGCATCACCTGGGTTTCCCCGAGTTGCCGCCTCTACGGATATGAGCCGGAAGATCTCGTCGGAACCTTTGCTCTCGAGCTCGTCCATCCTGATGATCTGGCGAATGTTGAAGCGGTGCGTGCCGCGCGGTTCGCGGGTCTCCCGGACCCGCCGGGAAGCACCCGTGAACACCGCATCCGCCACAAGGACGGAAGCTGGATCTGTGTTCAGGGCAACCCGACCCTGATCAGGGTCGCGGACGGCCAGGTCCTCGAGATCGTCAACGTCCTGAGGGACGTGACCGTCCAGCGCGAAACCGCACGCGCCCTTGAGGCGGCCCGTGATACGGCCGAGGCGGCCGCTCAGGTGAAGACCGACTTCATGGCCAACATGAGCCATGAGATCCGCACTCCGCTGACCGCGATCCTGGGCTACACGACCCTGCTTTCGGAACGACCGGAGCTACACCTTGAGGCGCGTACTTACGTTTCGCGCCTTGGTAATGCCGGTCAGGCCTTGCTGGCGATCGTCAACGACATTCTTGATTTCTCGAAACTTGAGGCCGGGCAGGTCGTCATTTCGCCGAAGCCAACGCAGCCCTCCAATTTGCTTCGCGAGACGTTGCTGATGTTTGCGCCGCAGGCCGATGCAAAGGGCATCGAACTCGATTTCGCAACCGTTGGCGAACTGCCGGGCGCGTTGCTGGTCGATCCTGACAAGACGCGCCAGATCCTGCTCAATCTGATTGGCAATGCAGTGAAGTTCACCGACCGGGGGCACGTGCGCCTGACGGCCAGCTATGACGCTGCCAACGGCCAGTTCGATGTTTGGGTTGAGGACACCGGCCCGGGCATGACCCAGGAACAGACCCACAAGCTCTTCCAGAGATTCTCGCAGGTCGACGGGTCGTCGACGCGCCGCCATGGTGGAACAGGTTTGGGACTGGCGATCAGCCGTGGCCTCGCCGAAGCTATGGGCGGGGACATCGACGTGGCGAGCGGGCTGGGCCGAGGTTCGACTTTCCATCTCCGGATTGCGGCCGTCGCCGCGGAAGTCGCTGACGATTTCGAAACCACAGAAGCAGCTGGACGCGATGTGCTCGACGGAATTCGCGTGCTTGTCATCGACGACAATCCCATCAACCGCGAACTCGCCCGCGCGATCCTTTCGCCTTTCGGGGCCGAGATAAGCGAGGCGGCGTCGAGCCGCGATGGCCTCGCCATCGCGTCCGAGATGCCAGTCGACGTCATATTGTTGGATATGCGAATGCCAGAAATGGACGGGCCGGAAGTCCTAGCATGCCTGAGGGCTGGCGAAGGCCCCAACCAGTCCGTTCCGGTCCTGGCGTTTACGGCGGAAGCGGAGGAATTCTCGACACATGTCGTCGACGGCTTCGATGGGCTAGTCGCCAAGCCCATGATTCCGGCCGACGCCGTCGCAGCTATCCATGCGGCAATCGTTGGGGACTTCGAGGAGGCGGCTCGTGTTGCACTTTGAACGAGACCGGCCGCGCATCCTGGTGGTGGATGACGACCCCATGGTGCCTGATATCGTGACGACCCGGCTCTCACTGGCCGGGTGCACAACCTACAGCGCCCGCGATGGATTGGCCGCCGTCGAACGGATTCGGGAAGTCAGGCCTGTCGCCATGGTCTTGGACATCAACATGCCCGGGCTCGACGGCTTTGGCGTCCTGAAGCACATGAAGATTACCGGTTCGATCCGGTCGATCGCGACCCTTGAGCTTTGTTGAGGGATCTGCTCGGGACCAGATCAACCTGCTTCCCCCCTGCATCGACGACTATGTTGCTAGTAATGCATTGGCCCGCGTCGTCGATGCGTTCGTCCCCAGCTTGAACCTAGCTGAGCTGGGTTTCGGCCGCGCGCAGCTACGGGCCGTCCTGGATACCATCCAGCCGATATGCTGCGGCTCTACATTGCGGATTCCGGGCTGATCGCGCCCGTCATTCCGAAATGATGCCGCCCACCATTCCGATCTGATGCCGCCCACCGTTCCGATTAATCCCCGCGCGGCATTCCGAGATGATGCCGCCCAGGGCGCGGGCCGTGAGGGTCTTCGTTGGCTCTAGGGTTCCTCCTTTTGGGAGGGGCCGATGCCGACGGAGAGGATCGCCATGCGCCGCGTGCGCGAGATGCTGAGATTGAGCCGGGACGCCGGCCTGGCGACCCGCGAGGTGGCGAGGCGGACCGGGGTGGCGCCCTCGACGCTGCGGGAGATGTTCCGCCGCTTTGAGACGTCCGGGCTGACGTGGCCGTTGCCGCTGGACCTGGCCGACGCCGAACTGGAGGCGCGGCTCTGCGGCGAGGCCGGGACCAAGCAAGGCCACCGCCGGCGCGCCGAGCCGGACTGGGCGGCGCTAAACCGGGAGCTGAGGCGCAAGCACGTCACCCTGCAGATCCTGTGGGACGAGTACATCGAGGGGCATCCGGACGGCTATCGCTACAGCCGGTTCTGCGAGCTCTACCGCAGCTGGGAAGCGCGCCTGCCGGTCAGGCCAGCGTGCTGAGCGGCGAGAACAGCAGGCCCACTCCGAAGCCCTGGACGAACCCGCTGGCCAGGATCGGCCCGGAGGTCATCTCGAGGTTGAAGCCGCCCATCATCCACAGGCCGCAGACGCAGAGGACGAGGCCCAGGAAGAGGCACATGCGGGGGCCCAGACGCGTCATGGCCATCGGCACGAGCAGGAACGAGACCAGCGATCCCAGGCCGCGCGTCACGCTGGCGACCCCGGCCTGCGTGGCCGAGTAGCCCATCAGATTCTGCATGAACGAGGGCAGCAGCGCCGTCGTCGAGAACAGAAGCACGCCCACGAAGAACCCGAACAGGGTAGTGCCGATGAAGTTGCGGTCCTTGGCGAGGTCGCGGTGGAAGAAGGGATGCTTGGCGGTCGCCGTCTGAACGATGAAGACCCATAGGCCCGCCAGCGCGATCGCGGTCTCGACCCAGATCTCCTTCGAGTCGAACCAGTCCCGACCGGGGCCGCGATCGAGCATCGCCTGGAGGCCCACGATGAAGGCGATCAACCCGCCGAAGCCGACGAAGTCGAAGGGCCTGGCCCGCCCTCCCGGGTCGTGGGCCATGAACCGCAGCACCCCCAGCGTCGCCAGGATTCCGATCGGCAGGTTGATATAGAAGACCCAGCGCCAATCGAGCTCCTCGGTGATCCAGCCGCCGAGCGTGGGGCCGGCGATGGGGCCCAGGATCACCGCGGCGCTCCAGATGCTCATCACTCGCGGGATCATGGTCATCGGGAAGATGTCCAGCATGACCGATTGCGAGAGCGGCATCAGCCCCGCGCTCGCCAGCCCCTGCAGGACCCGGAAGGCGACCATCTCGGGCACGTTCCGGGCGAGGCCGCACAGCATGGAGGCGATGGTGAAGCCGATGATCGACCCCAGGAGCATGGTCTTGCAGCCGATCTTCTGCGCCGGCCAGCGGCGTCGCCACCGCGGTCGCCAGGATGTACGAGGTCAGCACCCAGGTGATCTCGTCCTGAGAGGCCGAGAGACTGCCCTGCATGTGCGGCAGCGCCACGTTCGCGATCGTGGAATCGAGCGTGTACATCAGCGTCGCCAGCTCAACACGGCCGGGGCCGCCCCACTGCACGGCCCACCGCGTCCCAGCCGGCGCGGGCTACTCGTGGACACATCTATTCAACCATACCCTACGTTCGGCAAGTGTCGTCGCCCACGCAACGCCGCGAAGGCGACACCGCCGAGCTTGATGACGTGCACATGGTTGGTCATTGATGCTTTTGGGGGGCGACGCGTCGAACATGTCCAGAAGCACAGGCCAGATCGACCTGGCGAAGAACGAAGCCATACTGGACGCCGCTATCGAACTGTTGGTGGAGCGTGGCGTGGAGGCGTCCCTGGAAGACATTGCGCGCCGCGCGGGTGTCGCCAAACAGACCATCTATAACCACTATGGTTCGAAGAACGACGTGGTGCGCGCCCTCGCCGCTCGGCGCGCCGCCTCGATCGCGGCCCCCTTGGCTGGACTGGATGCCGCCCAGCATCCCGAGCGGACCCTCGCTGCGTACGGCGTCGCATTGCTGCAAGCGCTCCTCGCGGCCCGCAGCATCGGCTTCATGCGCTTCGCCATCGGCAGCGCCGCGACGTCGCCCGAACTGGCGCGGGCGATCTATCATTCGGGGATCCGCACGAGTCGAACCAGTCTCGCCGACTACCTCGTCGTCGAGGCCTCGGCAGGACGGCTCAGCATCCCCAATCCCAGTCAGGCCGCAGAGATGTACGCGGGGATGGTGATCGGGAGCCTCCAGTCCGCCCTTCTACTGAACGCTCGCACGGACATCTCCCACGAGGAAATCGAAGCCACCGCCTGCGAGGCTGCGCATCGCTTCATGCGCGCGTTCGCTCCGGACTAGCGCGATCGCAACCCCTCCATCGGCTTTGCACCAGCTCGAAGCTTTCGCTTGCCTCGGCGGCCACCGAGGCGACCTTGAGGTCCGGACAGTGGTGCAAGGTGGCGATCATCAACGGACAGCGGGGGGTGAGCGATAGGCGTTGGTCGGGCAGCCTCACGTCTGGACCTCCCCTACATGCCATGCGAGGCCTCCGAGCCACAGAGTCACAGAGCATCGCGCGAATGTAATATACATTATAGGCTTTACGGCTGAGTGCTCTAGCCTGAGCGAGGATTTCCCCAAGTGCAAAGTGCGGCCGATGTGGGGGCGCGACGGAATGCCATCGCCGCCGCCGCGCTGCGCGTGATGCAGCGTCAGGGCCTTGACGGGCTAAAAGTACGCGCCATCGCAGCAGAGGCCGGCGCGAGCACCGGCGCAATCACGCACCACTTCCCGTTCAAGAGCGACCTCCTCGCGGCGGCTTCAGAACTGTTAGCGAGCCAAGTCCGCGCACGCATCAAACGCGCCGAGGCGGCGCAGCCGGCGCTGGTCGCGATTCAGAGAACGATGCGCTATGCGCTGCCGCTAACCCCCGAGATGCGGGTGCACTGGCGCGTCTGGATCAGCTTCTGGGCTAGGTCAAGCGATGCGGATGTCGCCCGCATTCTCCGCTCTGACTACGCTGACTGGCACGAGCAGCTCACCAAACTCGTAGGCCGCGCGCAGTCTGAAGGCGACGTGGCAGCCTGCGCTGACCCGGCGCTCGTGGCTCGGGGGCTTGCGGCGATGCTGGACGGGGTCGCCATTGGCATGCTTCGGGATGGCAGTCGCCTGGCCACGCGGCCGCGATTGGCTGAATATTCTGCGGCAGACGGGCTAGGGCAGAACATTTCGGACTAGCCGGCCCCATGGAGGGCCCGTCAGCCGGAAAAGAAAAACGGACGCGCCAAAAGGCGCGCCCGAAATGACAGAAAAACTGCCGATGAGAATTCTAGCAATAATTGTATCATACATTATTGTCAAGCATCCATGGTCTGGGGCTTGGCCGAGCGCTGGCGGACGTGGAGCGTGGCGTTGAAGGTGAGGATCAGCCCACGCATGCAGGGGACGAGGGCGAGCGCGGCTTGCCGGCCTGACGCATGCGGTCGTGGGTGGGGCCTTACGGGGTTTGTGCCGGACGCCGCTCAGCGTGGCCATAGAGCACCTGGCGCAGAAGCGCCGTCCGCCCCACGTGGTGCGTGCGCCGCGCATCGGCCGTGGCGATCTCGCTTCGAGCCAGGCCAGATGCAGCTCCACGCCGCGCTTTTTCGAGGGGAAATCGGCTCGTTGGCGGTCCGAGAGCGCTGTCGTAAGATGTCGGTATGGCACATTACATTCGGGCGGCCGAGATTGGAGTCGAGGCAACACTCCTTGGGCGGCGATGGCGCGGGCTGATAGATGATCATCTGCGGGCCAGCGGGCTCACGAACGCCCGCTGGCAGGTGTTGCTGACCCTGTCGAGGGTCGAAGACGGGGTCCACCAACGGGAGCTCGCCGACCAGCTGGCCGTCGGCGGGCCCACGATCGGGCGTCATCTGGAGGAGTTGGAACGCCTGGGCCTCATCGAACGCTATCCCCGGGCAGGCGACCGGCGCGCCCATTGCGTGCGGCTGACCGCTAGGTCGAAGCCGCTGATGGCACGGATCGACGCGATCGTCGCAGCCCTCCAGCGCGATCTGCTCGGAGATCTTTCTGGCGAGGCCCTGGAGACTTGCCTGACCATTCTGAGAATCCTGAACCTCCGCCTGGACCGCGACCAGTCGCGGCCGGGGGAGCTCACAGAAGACTGCGTTCAGACGTGAAGTCCCAACCCGATCCCATGACGCTGAAGTTCCGGTGCCCGCAGGAACTGGACGGACTGCTGCCCCTACCCATCCCGGCGACGCGCGGCCTGCCCGACTGGTTCAAGACCATGCCGCGACAGGCGCTCAACCCGACTGTTTCCATTGAGGACGACACAGTCAAGCGGTGCCCCCCGTTCATAGACGCCATGACCGCCGGATTCCTGATCCCGCTGATTTGTGACGTAAGGGTCGAGAGTGGCGAATTCACCTGGGACAACGACCTCCCGCCGGCCAGAGGCGTGGCGTTCGAGCGCTCGCCAATCGGCTTCCATCCCGCCAGCCAGGTTATCGGCTCGCCGCTGTTCGACCAGGATCGGCTCCTCATCAAATTCCACAACCTCTGGACGATAGAGGTGCCCGCTGGCTATTCGCTGCTTTTCACGCATCCGGCCAATAGATTCGACTTGCCGTTCACCACCCTGACCGGTGTGGTGGACTGCGACCGATACCACGACACCAGGATCCACTTCCCGGCGCACTGGCACAACGCGGCCTTCAACGGCGTGCTGTCGAAGGGCACGCCCGTCGCGCAATGCATCCCGATCAAGCGGGAGGCCTGGACCGCCGAGACAGCAGTCTTTACCGCGGAGGAGGCGATGGCGAACCGCGATTTGAGCGAGCGGATCCGCCGCGAGAAGGGCGTCTACCGCCGCCACTATCGGGTCTGAACGGGATCAATTTGCTGCGCCACCAGGAATGCCGCCGCAGCGCTAGGCCGCAGGAAGAAGCGGCCATGCGAGGCGGTCGCAAGCGCCACGATAGCCAGCGGCGCCAGCCGATCCGCCCTATGCGCCGCGGCGCGCAAGGTGGCTTCTCGGCGCTGCGCGCGCCCATTTCCAACTGACATTTTCCGAGCTCAAGCAGGGTCGCCACGTCTTCAGGCCGCAGGGCAAGCGCGCGCCGAAGGAGATCGGCGGCGGCGGCGTATTCGCCATCCAAGACCATCACCCGGGCCAGTCCGACCGTCGCGTCGTGCCGCTCAGGCGCCGTCGCGAGCACCTGCAGAAACAGACGTCGCGCCACGTCGCGTTCATTGCGTCCAAGGTGGATAAATCCAAGTCCGACACGCAGCCCGACCCCATCAGGCACGAGCGCAAGCCCGCCTTCGAGCACAGCGATGGCCTCGTCGAAGCGGCCGATCTCGCCGAGTTGCTCTCCCAGTTTGAGAAAAGCCAACGGGAACACGGGCCTCCCCATCGTCGCCCGGCGCAACTGCTCCAGCGCCTCGTCGGCTCGACCGGCGGCGTTCAACGCCATGGCCAGTAGGGTTTCAGTCCCCGGCTCTTGGCTGCGCCGCGCCGTTCGCTGCAACAGATCGAGAGCCTCCTGGACCCGGTCCTGCAGCAGAAAGGCTTCGGCCAGAATCTGTGCGGCCATCACATTGCCCCGGTCGGCCTTGAGCACCACAGACGCGAGTCACTCGGCGTCATCGGGGCGTTGCGCTCGCAGCGGGATCACGGCGTGTTCCAACGCCGGATTGACGACATTCGGCCGCTGGGGGCTTGGCGGTGGGCGCTTCGGCATCGATCTCCACGCTAGAACAAGAATGGGCTGGCCGAAGGCTTCAGGAGATGAAGTCCAGAGCGCCGCCAGAATCGGAGCCGTGGCCGAACGCGCCGACTGCGTTGCGGTGGGCGCGCCGGCGCGGTCCGCGCACCGACGTTCAAGGCTCCGCCCCGGCGCCATCAGGATCCTACTGCGGAAGCGCGCCGACGTTATCCAGGGTTGCGTTCCGGGACGTCACAGCGCGCGACCTTGAGTCTCCAAATCCCGCTTTCAGACCGGAGCGAGCCCCAGGCGCATGAGTTGCGCGACCTCGCGCGAATGGTCGTCCGCGCGGCCGCCGCCATCCAGGAGCCCTGAGGCGAGCCAGCCGCAGAGCGCAGTCCAGATGAGCGGCGCCAGATCATAGTAGCGTTCCCGGAGTTGGTGATTTGCCACCGCGTCTACTTGGCGGCCACGCAGGTTCCCCCACAAGACGCGCCACCGAATCCGCAGGGCCCGGAGGTCGTCGGGTGAAAGCGCCTCAAGCCCCACGAATGGACGCAGAGGCTGGACATCTTCGCGAAGGTAGGCCTCCGCCAAAGCTTGAGTGAAGGCGAGTGCGGCGGCGTCTGTGGCACGCCCACTTGCGAAGGCCTCCTCCTGTATCCGATAGAAGACGTCGATCGTCCTAGCCTGGCAGGCTCGCACCAGACCCGCCTTGTCGCCAGCGAGGTCCCTGAGGGGGCGTGAATCGCAGCCGAGGCGCTTCGAGACCTCTTCCAGCGGAGCGAGCCATCCACCGCAGCGGTTGAGCAGGTACGAGGCGTTCACGAGCACCCTCTCGCGGCTCAGGCCCTGAGGGCCAGGGAAGCCGACGCTTGCCGCGAAGCGTGACGCCGGCGGCGCAAGGTCTAGGCGCGGCGCCTCCACCCCGACCGACCGGTCTCCTGCCCGGCCATAGGTAAGGAGGTCTTGAAGCGCTTCGATGACGCGACGACGATTGAAGAGCTTTGCGGGCGGCATCCTGTGCGATGCGACCGGCGTCCATAGGATAAGCCCGAGGATGGCTTGCGCAGCGACTGGGAAGTCGCAATCGCGAACCTGGCCCGCCCGAGCGCCCGCCGCGAGCACGGCCGCCAGTTCTTCGACGAGTGCGTCGTGAAGGCTCCGCAGCTTCACGCCTCGGGCGGCCGAAAGGAGATAGATCTCGCTCGGTCCTGCGATTTCCGGGCGAGCGGGGTTCAGGACCGTCGCGACGAGAGACTGGACGACCTTCAACGGGTGCTCTTGCCGGCGCGTGGCTCCGCGAAGGTGCCAGGCCAGCACCTGGAAGGACCGCTGGTAGACCTGGAACAGCAGGTCCTTGCGCTCCTCCGTCAGGCCGCAGATGGCAGGTCTCACCCCGCTGAGTTGCTCGGCGAACTCCGCGAGGGCCGAGAGTTCCACCCCCTGGACGTTGAACCGCTGGGCCGCGTGATCGAGCACGCGCTCGCGAGGCGAGGTTTCTGCCGACGGCGGTCGCACCCGGTCCCTCTCTGCTCCGCGCCCGCTGCGGTGGCTCCCGAAAGGTGCGAAGCCTGTCGGCGCGGGGAAAGCGCGCAGGAGGACGCGCAGCGTCCTCACCCCTTCCCCACAGCGCTTTTAAGGCCAGTATCGGACTTCGATCTCGCAGGTGCGTGGCAGTTTGTACCATACAATACTACCGCATCGATACAAGCCCCCAGGAGCGCCTCCGGCGCCGCCAACCGCGTGGCGCTCTTTGCCGAGTTGCTAGCGGATACGCCGTGCGCCGTGGAGTCAGCGTTCGAGTTCGTAGCTGAGGTTCGAGCGCATCCGTTCAAGAATCCGGTGCAGCATCTGCTCCTCGCTTCGTGTCAGCCCCTGAAAATAGACGCCCCGCAGCCAGCTGGCCGCCTCGACGAGTTGGGGCATCATGTCTCGCGAACCCTCGCCCCCGTAGATGAGCCATTCTCGCTGGTCGGCCGAAGAGCGCACCCGCCGGACGAGGCGCAGGGCCTCCAGCGCCCGCAACAGCTGGCCAACCGGAGCGCGCTCGATGTCCATTGCCCGCGCCAGCATGGACTGGGAGAGGCCCTCGTTCTGCATGACGTAGACGAGAACGCGCCACTGTGGGCGCGTCAGCCCCAGGGACCTAACGCGGCGGTCAAAGCCTTTCCGCATCAATCGCGTCACATCGGCAACAAGAAAACCAACGTTCTCAATTCGGGCTGCGGCGACCGACGCGGTTTCATGGCCGGCCGTGGGCTTGCGTCCCTCGTTCTCTTCCGCCGCGGATCGCGTGTTGGTCATTTTTCGTGCCACGACGAGAGTAGTCTAGATATCCGTGCGGCCGCGCAAGTGTCTCGAAGCCGCAGCTGAGCGCCCATCGAGCGGTTCCCCCGCACCACCGGCCAGTCCCGAGAGGTGATCCAGGTTGAATGTTGGCGCATGGCGGTCGCTGACGCCACGTTTGGGGTGCCATCCGGAAAATGGACATCGTCCCCCGCAGCACGTGAGGGGCTTGCGTTGAGCAACTATTATTGTAGCATACAAGTGCTTTTGGACTCTAATTCCTTCCCAGAGCATCACTCGCGCCGCGCGCCAGCAGATGGTGCGCGGCGCGCCTTTGAACCCGCCTAGCTCAATTCTCCTGGCCTGTTCGACACGCCCTCAGCATTCGGGTTCGGCGCTCAGATTGGCGCGCAGCCTCGCAAACGCCAATTGGCCACCGCGCCGTCAGCCGTTCGCGCAGCCGTCCGAAAGGCGCAAGGCAGGCTCCGCGCGGATATTTGGATGCGAGACCACCCGCCATTCCATTGGGCCGATGCCTACAATGACTGTCTCGCTAGGCCCGGCTTCCGTTGCAGGTCGCGAGCTTTTCCGCGCTAAGCGAGCGTCGCGCGTCCCCCAGGCTCTCGATGGCGCCGAATCGCCTCGAGAGCTGCTTACAGGCCTCAAGCGTGATCGTGCGGTAGTTGGGAAGGGCGGCCACGCACTGGGTCCCTTCGCATTGGAAGATTGTGCCGCCGGCAACGAACTTCACCTTCTTCTCGATCGCAGCGCGAAGTTTGGCCACGACGGGTTCCGCCCCGGACGCGCTTCCGCCTGTGAGCGTCGCCAGCATGAGGGCCGTGGCGAGCGCTGTAGCGAGTCTCATGAGACCTCCGATTCAAGTGTGCGCCGTCTGACGGCGCCCAGTCGGTACATGGGTCGCCACGGTCGAGTTTGTATCCTATCCACATTATTCCATCATCCGAATATTGTCTGGTGAGACTCCAGCGACTCCCGCCGACGTTGGGCGTCCGCAGGTGCAGGGGCGCACGTGAGGCGGCGCCATTGCCGCAACGCCGCGTGCGGAACCCCGTCGTTGTGCGCGGAGGAACAGTGACGTATGCACGCATACTTTATGGGTGTGAGGCCGCGCGCCCAAGATTCTAGTGGGCGCCGGTTTGGTCGAACGGTTGGCCGGGTGTTCCACGAGAAGATTTCGGCGGCGGGGCGCGCCAGCGCGTCCAAGGCCGAAGCTGAACCCCTGACAACGGATGAGCGCTGGCCGACTATCCAACGGGCTCCCGGCGCCACGAACGCCAGGCCCGGATGTCTGTTCGCGCCAGACCGGCCATACAGGAGTTGCCGCAACTCCGCCTGACCGATTGGTTGGATTGGCGGCCGACGAGGTTGAGGCCGTGGCGGCCCTGGAGGGCGATCGGCCCTATCCCTCAGCAGGACTGGTGACCGAACGGACCTCGGCCGAGGAACGATCGGCCGGGACGCGCAGATCAACAGGGCCGCTGCTGACAATTGAGCCGAGATGCGGGCAGGGCCGCTTCCAGCGCGCTTGATTTCGCGGACTGTCACGGGGAGGTCGGTCGAAGGCGCGAGGAAAGGCCGTCTTCAACTGGCCGACCGGCCAAACCCGGCCCCGCGTCGCCAACGGCCGCGCTTGGCCTACCGGATTTGCATCCCCGATGCCCCACATGGACACCCTCGCCTCCAACTCCGAAGGATGCGGTTCGCGCGGTGGCCGGTCGAAATCCCTCTGCAAGCGTCTGGGCCGCTTGCGTCGCTGCCCTGAGCGACCATGGGCTTGCACAACTACTATTGTGCGTTACGTTATGAAATGGATGACGATGCGCCGCCGCATCGTCGGGAGCGGAAGGGTGCTAGCGGGTTCGGGGCGAACTCAGGCCCAGACAAGATGACCGAGATTTCCTGCCGATGCAGAAACTCGTCGGCATGAAGGCGTCCTAGATTCCGCACGATAACGATGCGGGTCGGACAAAGGGGAGAAAACAGGATGATGAACCATCGCTATTTCTGCGGAAGCTCGATGCTGGCCGTCGTGTTCGCACTGGGCCTGGCAGGAACCGCATCGGCACAGACCGCCGACAGGCCCACCGAGGTCGAGGAGGTCATCGTCACGGGCTCCTTCATTGCGGGGACGCCGGAAGACGCCGCCATGCCGGTCGATGTGCTTTCGAGTAAGGACCTCGAAGCGCAGGGCAGTCCCTCCGTCGTGCAGCTTGTCAAGACGATCACTTCCTCGCAATCGTCGCTTGGCGAGAGCAATCGCTATAACGGCGGCGCGGGAACCGCCACGATCAACCTGCGGGGTTTCGGCGCCGCCCGCACGCTGACCCTGATGAACGGTCGCCGGTTGGCGGACAGTCCCGCCGCGGCCTTTCAGGGTGGGGGAGCAAACCTCAACTTCATTCCGACCGCAGCGGTCGGCCGCATTGAGGTCCTTAAGGATGGGGCCGCCGCGACCTATGGTTCGGACGCGATCGGCGGCGTGGTCAACTTCCTTACCCGGCGGGACCTGGACGGACTGGAGTTGGACGGAGAATATGCCCTCATCGACGGCTCCAATGGCGACTATCAGGGCAACGTCGCCTGGGGAAAGCAGTTCGACAACGGCAACGTCCTGCTGACCGCCGGCTACCGGCACCGGTCCCGCCTCGACATCCATGACCGCGACTGGGCGCTCCGGTCCTTCGATTTCGGCGGCTATGCGGGCGCCGGTGGCTGGACTGGGGCCTCTAACCCTGGCCTGTTCCTGGGGGGCGCAAACCTGTTCCGCGACAATGGCTGCGCGGAACTGGGCGGCACGCTCACCAACAACGTCACCTATCCAAACCCTCTTAGCGGCACCCTCGGCCAAGGTGCGTCGGCGACCGTGGCTGTGCCGGTCAGCGCGCAGAGTCCGGCGACCGCTGGTTCGCTCTGCCGCTTCCAGTTCTCCAACTTCAACGACTTGGTTAACCGCGAGGATCACTATCAACTCTACGCCGAAGTAAACTTTGACCTGTCGGAAAAGTTGTCCTTCCACGGCGAAGCGGCGTGGACCAAGAACGATACGCCGATGCAGCGACTCTCACCGGCCAACCTGACGGCCCAATACCCCTCGCCTGTCGCCATCGGCGGAACGTCCTTCTCCCCCACCGCGCCCAATGGTCCCAACTTCGCCGTTCCCTACAACATCCCGGCCAATCACCCGGGTCTCGTGGCCCTTCTCAACGACTGCCGGGCGCCGCTCACCGCCACTCAGTGCGCCGCCGTCCGGGGCTCCGCCAATAGCTCGGTGGGGGCCCAGCCTGGCGCGCCGCTCGGCGCCCGGGGCGTCGACATCGTCCAGCTCGGCTGGCGGGCGATCGCCTTCGCAGGGCACCCGCTCAACGCGGACAAGGCCGACCACCAGGAGGTGGTGAATGACGCCTTCCGCATCTCGGGCGGCTTCAAGGGGGAGCTCTTTGCCGGCATCAAGTTCGACACCGCGCTCACCTACATGGAGCAGAAAAATACCGCGAACACGAACGACCTGCTGGTGTCGCGGATCCAGCTGGCGCTGCGCGGCTTCGGGGCGCAGACGAGCGACCCCGGCGGCTGCACCGCTGCGGAGACCAACAACTTCACCACCGGCGCCGGCAATGCGGCCCTGGGGTGCCACTACTTCAATCCCTTCACCAACGGCGTGCAAACCAGCGCCGTGAACGGCGCCGCCAATCCCTTCTACAATCCGGCTGTCGCCAACGATCCTCAGGTCGTTGCCTGGCTGTACGGCAACTACACGAATGTCCTAACCAACAAGCTCCTGGTCGCCGAGACGGTGTTCTCCGGCGAGACAGGTATCGAACTTGCGGGGGGCCCTGTCGCCTGGGCCTTGGGAGCCCAGTACCGCTACACGCAGGAAATCCGCAAGTACGGCGAGTTCTTCAATTCCGGTGAAACGCCGTGCCCCGACCGGCCGGCCTGCGCCGACGAAAGCGGCCCCCTGCAATTCTTCGGCTCCGCCGTGGACCGCGACGACGACGCAAACGTCAAGGCGATCTTCGCGGAAGTCCAAGTTCCCGTGCTCGAGAACCTCAACCTGAACTTCGCGATCCGCCACGAAGATTACCAGGGCGGAATCGGATCAACCACCAATCCGAAGGTCGCCGCAAAATGGCAGGTGACCGATTTCCTGGCTCTGCGCGGCAGCGCCAGTACGACGTTCCGCGCGCCGGCCCCCGGCCTCGTCAGCACCGGCTGCAACAATGGCGTGCGTGTCCTGGGCAGCGCCTATCGCGCCTTCCAGAGCTGCGGGAACCCCGACCTAAAGCCCGAGAAGGCCGACACCTTCAATGTGGGCGCCATCTTGGAGATCGGCGGCTTCACGGCGACGCTCGACTATTTCAACTTCAAGTTCAAAGATGAGATCACCGAAGAGAGCGGCGGTCGGCTTTATGCCACCATGTTCCCCGGCGGCGCCAACGTGAACTGCGGGGCCCCGGCCTTCGCCGAACTCCAGGCTAGGTTCACCTTTGCGGGCGCCTGCGGCGCGGCCAACGTGGCGCGTCTGCGTAGCTTCACAATCAACGGGCCAAACACCAAGACATCGGGTCTTGAGTTCCGCGCCCAATACGATTGGGACGGCTGGTTCGAAGGTCACTGGGCCGTCGGCGGCGAGGCCACTTATCTGATCGAGTATAAGCGGGGCGCTACGTCACTACTTGGGACCGACATCGCCATCTCTCCGGCCGAGGACCGCGCCGGACTCAGCGAGTTGGTGAATGAGTTCTTCTCCTACTCGCAATTGCGGGCCAATGGGTTCCTTGCCTTCAATCGGGGACCGCTGTCCGTTCGCTGGCAGACCCGATACGCAGAAGGCACGTCGCCGGCCTTCGGAGCGCCGTTGTTCGTGACCGTCCCCAATCCCAGCGCGCCCTCTGGCCGCGACCTGGTTCCTGTCGGCAAGTCGAAGGACTTCTGGCAGCACGATCTGGTCGCCCGCTGGGAAGCGCCCTGGGACACGACCATCACCGCCAGCGTGCAGAACCTGTTCGACAAGGACCCGCCATACGTGCCGAGCCAGTACAACTACGATTACACGAACGGCAATCCGCTCGGCCGGGCGTTCGAAGTCGGCTTCAAGAAGCGGTTCTAGGCGGGGCGACCGCCCTCGAGAGCCATCGAACTTGACCGGGGTCCGCGGTTTCAGGCCCCCGAGGGCGGAGCCGGCGGCCGTAGCGAAATCGTAACGTAGCCATCAAATCGGCTGGGGAGGCCGACAACATGACATTTAGAAGAACTCTCTTGGTGTCGAGCGCGCTGGCCGCGGCGGCAGTCGGCGGGATGGCCCGTGCCCAGCCGGTGAACGTCATCGAGGAACTGGTCGTCACCGCTGAGAAGCGGGAGCAGAGCCTTCAAGACGTGCCCGTGGCTATTTCGGCGTTCACCAGCAAACAGCGTGACCTAGTGGGGGTGAACTCGGTCCAGGACCTCACCAACTTCACGCCAGGCTTCACCTACCAGGCTGGCAACGACCGAGCCAGCATGCGCGGCATCGGCCGACTGACCAACATTCACGCTGTGGACGGCGCCGTGTCGATCTATATCGACGGCCTGTTCACCACCTCGACGGTGCTGGCCGGCGGCCCGCCGCTGGACGTCGATCGGGTTGAGATTCTGCGCGGCCCCCAGGGGACGCTGTACGGTCGCAATGCCATCGGTGGCACAGTCAACGTCATCTCCGTGCGGCCTACGAAAGACTTCTACGCCGAGGTTCGCGCCGTCGCCGAGAACTACGGCGTCACCAACCTTCAGGCGGCCGTGTCCGGACCCATCGCGGACAATCTGAGGTTCCGCGTCTCGGGCTACAAGTTCGACCAGCGGAAGGGCTACTTGAAGAACCTCGCCGGCGGCCCGTCGGAAGGCAGCAAGCGGGACGAGTATCAAGTCCAATTCCAGCTCGAAGCGGACCTCGGCGAGAACGCCGAGTGGTGGGTCTCGTACAAGACTCTGGTCTGGCACGATCGCGGCGGGCCCGGCGCGCGCGCCGGATACCTCAATGCCCCCTATGAGACCGGTCGTCTCGATCCGAATTTTTCGATCGTCTACAACCCTGCCCACGGCTATTCGCCGGAGACCGGCCTGAACGGGATCGTGCCGGGCAGCCTGCGGCAGTTCGGAAACACAAACATCACCGTGAATCCGGCCTTGACGGATTCCCAAGAATTCAACGCGAACACGCCTGGCCGTGTCAGGCTTCGGGACGTCAACTCACTGACGACCAATTTCGTCTACCACCTCCCGAGCGTCGACATTAGATACGTGGGTGGCATACAGGAGTACAAGTACGACCTCTACGGAGATACGGACGGGACAAACGTCCAGTCATATCAAATACCTCTCGCCCCGGGGTCTGTCTGCGGTACGGTCGGCGCACTATTTGCCGCGGGGCGGTCCAGCGTCAATTGCGCGCCCCTCACAGTAAACGCCGACAACTCATTCCATTACTTCGAATACCCGAAATGGTACAGCCACGAGATCAACATCTCGTCGACTACGGATGGTCCGCTTCAGTGGATTGCGGGCGCGTACTATTACAATGAAAAATACACCGGGACCGGCGCCACCGCCGACTTCTTCCTGAACGGCGCCTCCAGCCTGCGCACCCCGATCCTTGGCGCAGCGCCCAATCCGCAGGGCCTCTGGTCGCTGGGCGACTACGACCTGACGACCGAGAGCAAGGCCGTGTTCGGGCAGGTGGACTGGCAGGCGACCGAGACCCTGAAGGTGACCGCGGGCCTGCGCTACACCAAGGACAAGAAGTCCGGAACGGAGTTCCGGCGGATCGTCTGCAACTCGGACGCCTGCTATCCAGGCCTCTATCCGGCCCTCGGACTTGCCGCCTTCGGTCCCGGCACGGCGGCGAACTGGGGTAGCCTCCTGGGCAACCTCAACGCCCTGCCGGCGGTCGGACAGGCCCTGGGGCTCGGCAACGCGCTCGCGCCCCTCGGCGGTCTCGGCAACGGCGCCATGGACCTGACCGACACGCTGGCGCCCAAGAGCACGGCCGGCCCGATCGAAGGGGTTACCAGCCCTTCGGTCTGCACGGCAGGCGTATGCCGCCAATACACGATCGGCGCCGACGGCATCGCCAGCCGCAAGCTTGGCGATACCTCGGACGCCTGGACGGGGACCGTCGGAGTCCAGTGGGAGCCCGACGACGACACGATGGCCTATGCCCGCTACAGCCGCGGCTACAAGGCCTTCGGCTTTTCGGCCGGAGGCTTCCTGGCCGTTCCCAAGGCGGATGAAGAGACCGTCAACTCCTACGAGATCGGCCTGAAGAAGAAGGTGGGCTACACCCTGCAGGTGAACGCAGCGCTCTTCTATCTCGATTACCGGAACCTGCAGGCGCCGGTCACCGTGCGAGTGGGCCCGACCAACGTCGGTCAGTTCGTCAATATCGCCAAGTCACGGTCCAGCGGCCTGGAGTTGGGCACGATCTGGCAGCCGATCCGGCCGGTACGCCTGACGGTGGACTACGGATACAATCCGACGAAAATCCGGAAGAGCGTCACGCTCGTGGATACCAACGACAACATCAACACCGGCCCCGTCAGCGTGGTCGGAAACCGCCTGCCGCAGGCGCCGAAGCACAAGCTAGCGCTAAACGGGTCCTACACTTTCGAGATGGATCCCGGCGCGCTCACCCTTGGAGCCACCTATCTTTATCGGTCCGAGGCCTACGCCAACGTCTTCACCCGAGAATACAACAAGGCCCCTTCCTGGGATCAGGTGGATTTCCGCGCCTACTGGGCGCCTACAGGCGGCAAGTACACCGTGATCGCCTATGTCAAGAACGTGTTCGACACCGAAGGCTACCAAGCTGCGCTCGCCGGCTCGAACCGCAACAACAGCCCGACCGTTGCATCGGATCGGTTTGCCACCGGCGTGCAGAACTTGGAGCTCACCCCGCCTCGTCTCTACGGCCTTGAGCTACAGTACCGATTCTAGCACGCTCATCTTACCACAGCGAATCTTGGGGCGCTCCGCCGCATAGCGGCGCGCCCCGGGCCGCAAGAGTTGGTGTGAACCCACGGGACGCCTGCGTCGGAGCCTCCAACGACGCCAGCTGCCGAAGGGGCCGGCTTGCCCAGGCTCCGAGGCAGGTCTGGCTCGCCGACCCCGCCTCATCCCCACCGGCGAGGGCTGGCTGCACCTGGCCGCGGTGCTCGACCTCTTCACCCGCAAGATCGTCGGCAGGTTCATGCGGTCCACTCGGTATGTGGAGATCGCCCTGGGGCCCCTGCATATGGCCATCGAGCGCCAACGGCCGGCGCCCGGCCTGACCCTGCTCGAGCTCGAAAAATGTCAGAATGTCAGCTTGAAATGGGCGCGCGCAGCGACTGGGAAGCCACCTTGCGCGCCGCGGCGCATAGGGCGGACCGGCTGGCGCCTCGGGCTATGGTGGCCCTTGCGACCGCCTCGCATGGCCGCTTCTTCCTGCGGCCTAGGTGTGTGGTCCCCGGTGTGTGGGGGACTCAGTTTGCTGAGTGCTCACCGGGAGGAGCCATGGGCCAGGTACTCCACGGCAGCGCCACACCACGCACGCCATCCGAGCGGCAATACAGCGATCGAAGGCTCCGCTCAAAGAGCTAGCCGCCAGGTACGGCCTCAATCGGAAGACAGTGCGTCAGCACCATGCCGCCGGCGAGAAGGTGTTCGTCGACTTCGCCGGCGACACCATCGACGTGATCGATCCGGTGACGGGCCTCGCCCGGGCAATGAAGCTGTTCGTCGCCGCGCTCGGAGCCTCCAGTTACGTCTATTGCGAGGCCCGGCCCAGGGAGGGGGTGGCCGACTGGATCGGCTGCCATGTCGGCATGTTCGCCTTCTTCGGCGGCGTGACGGCGATCATCGCCTGCGACAACCTCAAGACGGCGGTGACCAACCCGGACCGCTACGATCCGGGGATCAACCGTACCTATCAGGACATGGCCCGCCACTACGGGACGAGCGTGGTTCCGGCCCGGCCGTACAAGCCTCGCGACAAGGCAAGGTCGAGCAGTCGGTGCTGCTGGTCGAGCGCTGGGTGCTGGCGCGCCTGCGCAACCAGCGCTTCTTCAGCCTGGCTGAGCTCAACCTGGCGATCAGCGAGCTGGTCGCCGAGCCAACGCCCGCGTCATGCGCGCCTACGGCGCCAGCCGGGCCGAACACCACCACGCCAGTCTCTGTATCGCCGCCTACGGATTCCTCATCTCCCTCTGGGAGACGATTCCCCCCCTCAGCTCCAGCTCGAGCCCGGGGCCGCCAAACGCTTGGTCTTCCCGAAGGTTACAGACCCCGTGGCGCTCCCGATCCGGCCGGAACGGCATGTCCCAACCTCGATCCCGACCATCCGGCGACGCCACACCGTCGCCCTCGCCAATCGCCTGCAACGATGTCCATGCTGCGCCAGAGCCACGGACGGTTCGCGTCAGGCCCGCATGTTATGACGCAGTAAGACTAGCAGGCTGTTGAAAAAGTCAGATGTTCCCGGAACGTCCCAGAACGAAGCGGAATCAGGGCTGAATCAAAGACGGCTCAAACGGGCGATGGTCGCGGACGGCAGCGGCGCCTGGCCCGGCTTGCGGGTCTTGTCGCGCACGAGCCGATCGACGCCTTCACCCATGAAGACATGGCCGCGCCAGACCGCCGGCTTGGACAGCCCCGAACGACCCATGATCTCGTTCGTGCCCAAGCCGAGAGCCGTAGCGATCGGCGCCTGGGCGCGAGCCGCGTGCTTCTGGGGACTGTTGCGGTTGCCGACGATCGCCTCAAGGCGGTGGCGATCCCCAGGCGTGATGGAAACCTCGGTCACTGCTCTCATGCGCCGAGCATGAGCCGTTTCCGGCTATCAGGGTATCCTCTGAATGAGCCAATCCACTTGGGCTCCCCGCTTCGCCCGAAGTCTGCTGAGGAACATCTCAGCCCATGGCGCCGATGGTCTTGCGGAACCGGCCCAGCGCCACGGTGAAGAACACCGCACCGATGACCGCGATGGCCAGGAAGTGCGGCCAGACCACTTCGAGACCGGCGCCGCGATAGAGGATGGCTTGCGCCAGCCTCACGAAATGGGTGGTCGGGGCCGCCTGCATGATGATTTGCACGAACAGCGGCATGCTCTCGCGCGGGGTCACGCCGCCGGAGAGCAGCTGAAGCGGCAGCAGGACCAGCATCAGCAGCAGCCCGAACTGCGGCATCGATCGCGCGATGGTGCCCATGAAGATGCCGATCGACGTGGTCGCGAACAGGTGCAGGGCCGCGCCGAACAGGAAGAGCGCGATGGAGCCCTCGATGGGCACGCGGAGCACGCCTTCGATCAAGACGACGAGGGAGAAGCCGCACGCGACCAGCACCGTCAGCCCCATGGCCCAGACCTTGCTCATCATGATCTCCAAGGGCGAGACGGGCATCACCAGGAGGTGCTCGATGGTCCCATGCTCGCGTTCCCGGATCAGGGCGGCGCCGGTCAGCACGATCGACAGCATGGTGACATTGTTGATCAGCTCCATCACCGCCCCGAACCAACTTTGCGTCAGCGTGGGGTTGAAGCGGACCCTCATCGCCAACGTGGCGGGGGGCTCGGCCGCGCCCCGGTAGTGCTGTGCGAACTCGGCGACTTCGGCGCCGACGATCTGCTGGATGTAGCCGTTGCCGATGAAGGCCTGGCTCATCCGGGTGGCGTCGACGTTGAGCTGAACGGTGGGTTGGCGGCCAGCAAGCAGATCGCGCTGGAAGTCCGGGGGGATGTCGAGCGCGAAGGTGTACCGGCCCTCGTCCATGCCGCGATCAATCTCGCTTTGGGTGACCAACGCGGGCGGGGTGAAATACGGCGGATAGAACGCGCTCGTCACCCGCGCCGACAGCTGAGACTGATCCTCGTCGACGATTGCGAGCGGCGCCTTGTGCAAGGTCTCTGGAATGCCGGTGGCCGCCACATAGATCGACAGCGAGAAGGCGTAGACGATCAGGAAGAGCATCATCGGATCGCGCCACAGGCTGCGCAGTTCCTTGACGCCGAGCCGTAGGATGTTGGACGCCGGCATGCTAGCGCTCCTGTTTCCTGAGCAGGAGCGTGCACGCGGCGAGCAGCAGCGGAACCGTGACCGCAAGCGCCAGCAGCTCGGTCTGGAGGTCGGCGAACCCCAACCGCTTTGAGAACACACCGCGGCAGATCGTGACGAAGTGGGTGGTCGGAAAAATGCGCCCGATGAAGGCGCCGGCCCCTTCCAGCGACGATACCGGGTTGATAAGGCCGGAGAACTGCACCGCCGGCAGGATCGTGCCGACGGCGGTGGCGAACATCGCGGCGATCTGGCTGCGCATGAAGATCGAAAACAACAGGCCAATCGCCGTCGAGCAGCTGGTGTAGAGAATGGCCCCCAGCGTCATCGCGACGACGTTGCCCGTGATCGGTGTGCGGAACACCCACAGGGCCAGCAGCACCAGCAGCCCGTAGTTCACCATGGCCAGCGCGACATAGGGGATTTGTTTGCCCAACAGGAATTCAAGCGGCGTAATCGGCGTCACGTAGAAATTGACGATCGAGCCGAGCTCCTTCTCTCGCACTACGCTCAGCGCCGTCAGCATGGCCGGAAACAGCAGCAGCAGCACGGGAATGACCGCCGGGGCGATCGCCACCAGGCTCTTCACGTCCGGATTGTAGCGGTAGCGGGTCTCGATATTGATCAGTCCGGCGGCCGGCCGGACACCGAGTTCCTGCACCGCCATGTCGCCGAGCCACTGGCCATGCAGCGCCTGAAGATAGCCCTGCACGGTCTCGGCCCGTTGCGGCATCGCGCCATCCACCCATACGCCCAGCGAGACGGTGCGGCCCCGGCGCAGGTCCCGGGCGAATCCCGGCGGAATCTCGATCGCCACGCTCAGCTCGCCGGCGCGCATCCGGCGGTCGAGGTCCTCGTAGTCGGCGATTGGCGGCCGCTCGATGAAATAGGGGGAGCCCGCGAGGTTGAGCACATAGTTCTGGCTGGTGGTGGTCGCGTCCCGGTCGAGCACCGCGAACGGCAGATCCTTGACGTCCATGCTGATTCCGTAGCCCATGATGAACATCAGGATGACGCTGCCCAGCAAGGCGAGGGTCGCCCGGATCGGATCGCGGCGCAGCTCGAGGGCTTCACGCCGCGAATAGCTCATCATCCGCCGGACGCTGAAACCGCCGGCCGCGGTCGAGCCTCTTGCGTGGTCGGGTGCGGGCGTGACGTGGGTAGGATCCGCAGCGGGGGGCATCGCCGACGCCGCGCCGCCGTCCGCGGCCTTGAGATAGCCGATGAAGGCCTCTTCCAGGGTCGCCGCGCCGCGCTCCTCAATGATGTGCGCGGGGGTGTCGCTGACCAGCACCTTGCCGGCGTGCATCAGCGAGATCCGGTCGCAGCGCTCCGCCTCGTTCATGAAATGGGTGGAGATGAAAATGGTGACCATGTCGCGGCGCGACAGGTCGATCATGCTCTGCCAAAACTGGTCGCGAGCGATGGGATCGACGCCCGAGGTGGGCTCGTCGAGGATCAGCAGTTCCGGCTTGTGGATCATCGCGACGGCGAGCGAGAGGCGTTGACGCTGGCCCAGCGGCAGGGCGTCGGGGAGCGCGTCCATGATATCGACGAGGCCGAACCGCTCGGCCATCTCGGCCACGCGACTTGGTATATCCTCCGGCGCCAGCCGGAACAGCTGGGCGTGAAGCTCCAGGTTCTGCCGGACGGTCAGCTCTGTATAGAGCGAGAAACCCTGGGACATGTATCCGACGCGCTGGCGGGTCTGGATGTCCTTGGCGTCGACCTCGCGCCCGAACAGCCGGGCCTCGCCCTCGCTGGCGGGCAAGAGGCCGGTCAGCATCTTCATCGTGGTGGTCTTGCCGCAGCCGTTCGATCCGATGAACCCGAAGATCTCGCCGCGCTCGATCTGGAAGTCGACATGATCCACTGCGGTGAAGTCGCCGAAGTTCAGGGTGAGTCCTTTCGCCTCGATGGCGACATCGGCCTGCCCGTCGTGAGCCCGCGGCGGAATGGTTACGGGCTTGTGGCCACGACGGCGCGCCTCGGGCAGCAGCGCGATGAAGGCCTGTTCGAGATTGGGCTGGCCCGTCCGTTCATAGAGGTCGTGCGACGGGCCTGCGGCGAGGATCCGGCCGGCGTCCATAGCGATCAGCCAGTCGAACCGCGCCGCTTCCTCCATATAGGCGGTGGCGATCAGCACGCTCATGCCGGGCCGTTCGGCGCGGATGCGGTCGATGAGATCCCAAAACTGCGCGCGCGACAATGGATCGACCCCCGTCGTCGGCTCGTCGAGCAGCAAGAAGTCGGGATCGTGGATCAGGGCGCAGCAGAGTCCCAGCTTCTGCTTCATGCCGCCCGACAGCTTGCCCGCCGGCCGATCGCGGAACGGCGCGAGACCGGTGCTTCGCAGAAGATCGTCGATCCGGCGGTCGCGTTCGGCCGCGTCCTGGCCGAACAGCCGGCCGAAGAAGTCCAGGTTCTCGAACACCGACAGCGTGGGATAGAGGTTCTTGCCCAGGCCTTGGGGCATATAGGCGATGCGCGGGCAGACCGCCTCCCGATGCCGACGCTCGGCCATGTCGCCGCCCAACACCTCAATGGCGCCGGACTGGATCACCCGCGCGCCAGCGATCAGCGAGAACAGGCTGGATTTCCCGACGCCGTCCGGGCCGATCAAAGCCACCATACGGCCGGCCGGGATCTCAAGCGCGATACCGTCGAGCGCCAGGGTCTGACCATACGACAGGGAAACCCCCGTGAGGCGGGCGACAGGTCGGCTGGCCTCCTCCGCAAAGGCGCCGCTCATCGGGGCGTGTTGAGCGTGAGCTTGGCGGGCCAATCGGCCTTGGGATCGATGCGCACATAGGCCATGCCCGGCAGGCCGGTCTTCACTTGCCGGATATGCCGGCGGAGCAACTCCGGATCGATCCGGGCCTTGACCCGAAACATCAGCTTCTGACGCTCGCTCTTGGTCTCCACGGTCTTGGGCGTGAACTGGGCGACGTCGGCGACGAAGGAGACCTTCGCTGGGAGGACATAGTCGGGCGCGGCGTCGAGGACGATCCTGACCTCCGTGCCGAGCCCCACGCGGCCGGCCACCGTCTCCGGCAGGAAGAAGGTCATATAGACGTCCGAGAGATTGACCAGATTGAGCACCCGTCCGCCGCCGGCGACCACCTCGCCGGGCTGGGCGACGCGGAACTGGATCCGCCCGTCGCGGGGCGCCTTGAGGTCGCTGTCGGCGATGTCGGCGTCCAGCCGGCGGATCGTGGCCCGCACCGCCTCGACGGCCGAACGCGCGCCGATCACCTGCGAGCGCGCGGTGGTGATCGCCGCGTCCACCGCCGCCAGCTGCGCCTTCGCCGCCTCGACCGCCGCTTGTGCGCCTTCCACCCGCGCCTGGTCGTCGTCGCGCTCCTGCATCGCCGTCGCACCCTCGCGCGCCAGCGTATCGGACCGGGCGAAGCGCCTGCGCGCGGCGTCGAACTCCGCTTCCCGCTGCCGGGTGACGGCGAATGCGGCCGCGCGTTCGCTCTGCCGCTGGACCACCTGGCTGTTGGCGATATCGATGGCGTTGAGCGCCTGCTGCAGCTGCGCTTCAGCCTCGGCCCGCTGGGCCTGCAGCACATCGGTGTCCATATGCGCGACCACCTGGCCGGCCTTCACGAAATCGCCCTCGTCGGCGAGGATCTCGCGGATGCGGCCGGGCGCCTTGGGCGCCACGTCGATCTCGACCGCCTCGATCCGCCCGTTGCCGCTGACAATGCCGTCGGGCAGATCGTGCGGTTGCAGAAGCTGCCAGGCGATCGCGGCGACGACGACAGCCGCCACGGAGACGGTCCCTCGCCTGAGCCAGCGTTTGTCGATCGGCTTCACCGCGCCTTCTCCTCGATGGGCCGCACCGCCGGCGCGAACTGGGATTCATCTGCAAAGCCGCCGCCGAGGGCGGCGTAGAGCGCCACGCCGCTGGCGAAGTAGCTGCGGCGGAGCTGGACCAACCTCTGCTCGGTCTCGAAGAGGTCGCGCTGGGCGTCCAGCACCTCCAGGTAGGCCGAGCGACCATTTGCGAAGCGCAGATCCGCCAGCCGGGCGCGTTCCTTCAGCGCCGAAAGCATGTCCTGCACAGTCGCGATCTGCGCCGCGAGCTGTCGCCGCTGGACCAGCGCGTCGGACACGTCGCGGAAGGCGCCCTGGATGGTCTGTTCCTATTCGGCCACAGCGATATCCCGCCGCGCATTGGCCGACGCGAGACGGGCCCCGTTACGGCCGGCGTCGAAGATCGGAAGATGGAGGGCGGGGGTGAAACTCCACGTCCCGCTGCCAGCCTTGAACAGGCCATCGAGCTCCGCGCTCGCCGTCCCATAGGCCCCCGTCAGCGTGATGTTCGGGAAAAAGGCCGCCCGCGCGGCGCCGATGTCGGCGTTCGCCGCCTGCAGGCGATGCTCGGCGGCGATGACGTCGGGACGGTTGGCCAGCAGGTCCGATGGCAATCCGGCGGGAAGCAAGGGGGCGTCACCGGCCTCGGAAAGGCGAAGCGGTCCCGGCGCGATCTCGACGGGCCGGCCCACAAGCAGTGCGAGGGCGTTCCGGTTGATCTCCTGATCCTGCTCCAGCGCCTGCACGGCTGTCTGCGCCTGGGCCAGCAGCGTCTGCGCCTGGGTCATTTCGAGCTTGGAGCCCGATCCGACCTCGTAGCGTCGACGCATGATGCGCAACGAATCTTCGCGGGTCGCCACCGTATGGCGAGCGATCGCGATCCGTTCCTCGTATTCGCGCTCAAGCAGGTAGCTGTTCGCGACCTGCGCGACCAGGGCGGTCGCCACTGCGCGCCTGGCCTCGCTTGTGGCGAGATATTGCTGCAGGGCCGACTCGCGCAGGTTCCGCAGCCGGCCCCAGAAATCGATCTCCCAGCCGGTGCTGAGCACGGACTGATATTGGCCGCTCGTCACGGCGCGCCCTGTGATCGAAAGATCGGCCGGGGTGCGCCCGCGGGTTCCGGTCCCCACCGCGTCAAGCTGCGGATATAGCGCCGAACCCTGGATCCGAAAGGCGGCGCGGGCCTCCTCCAGCCGCCCCGCCGCGACCCTGAGGTCACGGTTGTTCGCCAGCGTCTCCTCGATCAGCGAGCGCACTTGTGGATCTTGAAAGAAGTCACGCCAGCCGATCCTGGCGATCGAACCTAATTGCTGCACCGGCCCGGCATAGGCCGACGGGATAGGAGGCGCCGGCCGGACATCGTCGGGCCTTAGGGCGCAGCTCGCGAGCAGCAGAGACGACAGAGCGCTGGCAAGGCCCCGCGACCCCGCTGCTATCCGGCGCGGCATAGCGCCAACGATAAATCTGGCATGCGCCATCCGCGCGGTTTACTTCGAAATTTGAGCGAGATGCCCATGTCCTGATCGCTGGTGATCACAGCACAGCCTACATCTACCGCCCTAGCCGCCGTTTGATTCTCCTCAACCTCGCGCTGTCTCAATGGTCGCCTCAGCGCGTTATCCGAAATGTCGTGCCTGGCGATCAGCAGACTGCAATCGAGCTGGTCCAGCAGATGAACGCCGGCGCCGGCCGCCCACCAGCGTTGGAGGCCGCTGCGGCGACGGTGGCCGACGACCACAAGGTCAGCCGCCACCTCCAGGGCGAACGATGCGATCTCGTGGCCCGGCTCACCGACCCGCAGTTCGGCGACCGGCTCAAGCCCGAGTTGCTGGAGCCGGGCGACCCCGGCCTCGAGGATTGTTCGGTATGTCTCTCGATCCTGGGCGACCACCCCGGCGAATGCACCTTCAGCAAGCAGCACCCCGGTGGATTCGGCCAACACGGACAGGAGGTAGACCCGCGCTTGAGCTTGCTTTGCCAGGATCGCCCCCTCTCTCGAAGCGCCGTCCGGCCCTCGACCGACCCATCGTAGGCAAGTAGAATTCGCTGACACATGAGCAACAATCCCCTGTTCGGTCCACGCGGCTCGGGACGATGGGGATCCCCGCAACTCTGCTTCGAACGTCCTGGTGCATCGGATGTGGGCGCCGCAGAAGGACGTGTCCGATCCTAACCGCTATCCGTGACGACTGTGCCAGCCCGGCCCCCCCGGGGAAAGATCGTCGGAGCGCTCATTCCGAGGCTTGGCGCGGCGCTGCCGATGGAACACGAAGGCATGTCTTGCCTTTCAGCGGGGCGGAAGGTTCAGCTAGCAGAACTCGTACGATAGCAATGGCCTTAGGTCAGCCTCATCGTCACCTCGGGGGGGGGCGTCGGCTAAGGCGCCGCGCAGGCGGCCGGCTCAGGCGTACCAATTGACGCCATCATTGTCGCCGGTCGAGAGCCATGTTGAGACTCCCCCCTCGTCACGTGTTCAGACCGGAGAGATCCGTGACGGGTGTTCGGAGACATCCGTGACAGGTTGAGGATGGTGGTTCTGGGCTCAGGTCGATGGTTGCGATGTTGGCGGTACGGAAGACGACGTCGTAGAGGCCGTCGGTGTGGGTTGGACGGATGGCGACGGTCTTTCCCTTGAAGGCCTTGGGGATGCGCCAGCGTCGGCTTCGGAAGGTGATGCGGCCGCTGTCGCGAGGGACGCGCCGCAACTGGTCGTCTGGGGCGTAGTGGAAGGGCTCGATGGTGAGTGCACACGCTGGGAGGATCTATGGCCAGGTTCTACACGGCTGCGCCAGGACCAAGCACCCTGACCGAGCGACGATACTGCGATCGAAGGCTCTGATCGCGGAGCTCGCCCGGTAGCACGGGCTGAATCACAAGACGGTGCGGAAGTGGCGCGGCCGGGACTCGATCCATGACGCGGCGATGGGTCGCCAGGAGCCGCGTTCAACCTTCCTGACGCATCTGAGCTCGAAGTTCCACGTCGGACTGTCCGACTGCATGGAGCCGAGGCGATGCTGATCGCTTGGCAGACCATGGTCCTGGGGACGGTGGCGGGGTCCTGCCCCAGGGCGCCCGTGCGGTCAAAAGCGGTCGCCGCCCAGGGCGCGGTAGAGCTCAACGCGGTTCGTTGCCTGCGCCAGCTGGGCGGCAAGCTGGGTCTGGCGCGCCGCATAGAGCGTGCGTTGCGCGTCCAACAAGGCGAGGGAGCTGTCGATGCCACGGTCGTAGCGCGCCTGGGTGAGACGCTGGGTCGCCGCGGCCGCCTCGACCAGCCGGGCCTGGGCGGCGATCCGGTCGGCGATCGTGGCGCGCACCGCCAGGGCGTCGGAGACCTCCCGGAACGCGGTCTGGATCGCCCTCTCGTACTGGGCGACGGCGGCGTCGCGCGACGCCTCGGCGCCCCGCAGATTGGCGATGTTGGCGCCGCCCGCAAAAATCGGCAGGACTACCTGGGGCGTGAAGCTCCAGGCGCGCGTGCCCGCGGTGAACAGCCGGTCCAGCGCCGGGCTGGACGACCCCTCGGAGCCGGTAAGGGTGATGCGCGGGAAGAAGGCCGCCCGCGCTGCGCCGATATCGGCATTGCGGGCCTGCAGAGTGTGCTCGGCGGCGCGCACGTCGGGACGGCTGACCAGTACGTCGGACGGCAGGCCGGGCGAGATCTCGGCCAGCACGCCCACGCTGGTGAGGCCACCCTGCGGCTGGAGATCGGCCGGGACCTCGGCGCCGACCAGGAGGCGCAGGGCATTGCGGTCGCGATCCACCTGGGCGGTGGCGACGGCGGCGTCGCTGCGGGCCTGCTCGGTAAGCGTCTGAGCCTGCCGAAGGTCGAGCTCGGATGTGGCGCCCGCCTCGAACCGCTTGCGGGCCAAGTCGAGACCGGCCTCGCGGCTGGCCAGGGTGTCCTGGGTGATCTTCAGCAGGTCCTGGTCGGCGGCCAGGGTCAGGTAGGCGCTGGCGGTCTCGGCGACCAGGCTGATCTGAACCGCGCGTCGGTTCTCCTCGGTGGCGAAGAACGATTGCAGGGCCGCAGCGCTCAGGCTGCGCACGCGCCCGAACAGGTCAAGCTCATAGGCGGAGAACCCGGCGCTCACGCTGTACTGCTCGATCTCGAAGCTGCCGGTCTGACCGGGGATGGCGGCGCCGGCGGGCGTCTTGCTACGCGTGTAGCCGCCGCTGGCGTCGATGGCCGGCAGCAGGTCGGCGCGCTGGACGCGGTATTGCGCGCGGGCCTGCTCGATGTTGGCCACGGCCACGCGCAGATCGCGGTTCTGTTCCAGGGCTAGCGCGATCAACGACTGGAGACGGGCGTCCTGGAAGACATCGCGCCAAGCCAGGTTGCCGCTTGAGACCGCGGTCGAAGCCGCAGCGGGAGCGACGGGCCAAGCCTGGCCGACCGGCAGCGCGGGCCGCTCGTAGCGCGGCGCTAGGGTGCAGCCGGCAAGGGCCGTCGACGCCATGAGGGCCAGGAGCAGGGATCTGGCGGGCATCTCAAACAGCCTCATGGGGAACGGCGGCGGGTGGCGCTTCGGGATCGACCCTGCGCCCCAAGTGACGCTGCACCAGGACGAAGAAGAGCGGCACGAAGAAGATCGCCAGCATTACCGCCGACAGCATGCCGCCGATCACGCCCGTGCCGATGGCGTGCTGGCTGCTTGACCCCGGTCCATTGGAGATCGCGAGCGGCAAGACGCCGAACATGAAGGCCAGCGAGGTCATGATGATCGGCCGCAGGCGGATGCGCACCGCCTCCAGCGTCGCCTCGACCAGTGGAGCCCCCGCCTCAAAGCGATCCTTGGCGAACTCGACGATCAGGATGGCGTTCTTGGCCGCCAGGCCCATGGTCGTGAGCAAGCCCACCTGGAAGTAGATATCGTTTGAGAGCCCGCGAAGCGATGTGGCCAGCAGGGCGCCGACGACACCCAGCGGGATGACCAGGATCACCGCGAGGGGGATGGACCAGCTCTCGTAGAGGGCGGCCAGCAGCAGGAAGACCACGATAATCGAGATTGCGTAGAGCGCCGGCGCCTGGGCGCCCGCCTCCCGCTCCTGCAGCGACAGGCCGGTCCATTCGTAGCCGATGCCCGGAGGCAGTTTGGCGGCGATGGCCTCCATGGCCTGCATGGCCTGTCCCGAGCTCTGGCCGGGCGCGGGCGCGCCCTGGATGTTGACCGCCGGCAGGCCGTTGTAGCGCTCCAGCCGCGGCGAGCCGATGGTCCAGTGGCTGGAGGCGAAGGCGGAGAACGGCGCCATCTGACCGGCGGCGTTGCGGACGTACCAGCGGTCCAGGTCCTCAGGCTTCATGCGGAACGGGGCGTCGGCCTGGACGAAGACCTTCTTCACCCGGCCGCGGTCCATGAAGTCGTTCACGTAGCTGCCGCCCAGCGCCGTCGAAAGCGTGGCGTTGATGTCGGCCGTGGTCAGGCCCATGGCCCCCGCCTTGGCCTGATCGACGTCGATGGCGAACTCGGGCGTGTCGTCCTGGCCGTTCGGGCGGACGCCGGCCAGTTTCGGATCCTGGCCGGCCATGCCCAGCAGCTGGTTGCGCGCGGCCATCAGCGCCTCGTGGCCGACCCCGCCGGTGTCCTGAAGCTGGAAGTCGAAGCCCGACGCGTTGCCGAGCTCCGGCACCGCCGGCGGAACCACCGCAAACACCATGGCGTCGCGGATCTGGGAGAACTTGCCCATCGCCCGCTGGGCGACGGCCTGGACCTTGCGATCGGCTGCCTTGCGCTCCTCGAAATCCTTCATGCGGACGAAGGCGATGCCCGCATTCTGGCCGGCGCCGGCGAAGCTGAAACCGGAGACAGTGAACACCGCCTCCACCGATTCCGCCTCGTCCTTCAGATAGTGGTCAGCCACCTGCTTGAGGACGGCCTGGGTGCGTTCCTCGGTCGCGCCGGGCGGCAGCTGGACGAGGGTGTAGATCGTGCCCTGGTCCTCTTCCGGCAGGAAGGCGCTGGGCAGGCGCAGGAAGAGCAACGCCATGACCAGGAGGATCGCGCCGTAGACCGCGATCCAGCGTCCGCTCTTGCCCAGGATGCGGCGGACCTGTTCCTGGTAGCGGTGGCTGGCGTGGTCGAAGTTGCGGTTGAACCAGCCGAAGAAGCCCCGCTTTGACGCCTCGTGCTCCTTGCCGACGGGCTTGAGCAGCGTGGCGCACAGCGCGGGCGTCAGCACCAGGGCCACCAGGATCGACAGGCTCATGGCCGAGACCAGGGTGATGGAGAACTGGCGGTAGATCACGCCCTGCGATCCGCCGAAGAAGGCCATGGGCACGAACACGGCCGCTAGAACCAGCGCCACGCCGATCAGGGCGCCGGTGATCTCGTCCATGGATTTGCGGGTCGCCTCCTTGGGGGAGAGGCCCTCCTCGCTCATCACGCGCTCGACGTTCTCGACGACCACGATGGCGTCGTCGACCAAGAGGCCGATGGCCAGCACCAGGCCGAACATGGTGAGCGTGTTGATGGAGTAGCCGAACACCGCCAGCACCCCGAACGTGCCTAGCAGCACCACCGGCACGGCGATGGTCGGGATCAGGGTGGCGCGCCAGTTCTGCAGGAACAGGAACATCACCAGGAAGACCAGGAGCACCGCCTCGGCCAGGGTCTTCACCACCTCCTCGATCGACTGTTTCACGAACGGGGTGGAATCCACCGGGATTTCGTAGCCGATGCCGGGCGGGAAGGCCTTCGACAGCTCCGCGACCTGCGCCTTCACCGCCTCGGCCGTGTCCAGCGCATTGCCGCCGGGCGCCAGCTTGATGGCCAGGCCCGCGGCCGACTTGCCGTTGTACTTGGCCAGCGAGTTGTAGTTCTCGGCGCCGAGCTCCACGCGCGCCACGTCGCGCAGGTACACATGCGTGCCGCCGCCGGTGTCCTTCAGGATGATCTGTTCGAACTGGGCGGGGGTCTGCAGGCGCGACTGCGCGCTGATCGTGGCGTTCAGCACCGTCCCGGGCGTCGAGGGCGTGCCGCCCAGCTGGCCGGCGGAAACCTGAGCGTTCTGGGCGCGGATGGCCGCGATGACATCGGCCGGGGTCAGGCTGCGGGACGCGAGCTTGTCGGGATCCAGCCAGATACGCATGGCGTACTGGGCGCCGAACAACTGGGTATCGCCGACGCCGTCCACGCGGCTTATCGGGTCCTGGAGCTTGGCGGCAAGGTAGTCCGCGAGGTCGGAGTTCGAGGCCTTTCCGTCGGTGGCGTAAAGAGCGACCACCATCAGGAAGTTGCGGGTGGACTTCACCACGCTGAGGCCCTGTTGCTGGACCTCCTGAGGCAGCAGGGCGACGGCCGTCTGCAGCTTGTTCTGGACCTGCACCTGGGCGATGTCGATGTCGGTGCCGCCCTCGAAGGTCAGGGTGACTGTCGCCGCCCCGGAGCTGTCGCTGGACGAACTGATGTACTCCAGCCCATCCAGACCCTTCATCTTCTGCTCGATGACCTGAGTTACGCTGTCCTCGACCGTCTTGGCCGAGGCGCCGGGGTAGACGGCCTGGATCGCCACCTGGGGGAGCGCGATGTCGGGATACTGGGCGATCGGCAGTGTGCGGATGGCGAGCGCGCCGGCCATCATGATCACGATGGCGACGACCCAGGCGAAGATCGGCCGGTCGATGAAGAAGCGTGACAGCATGGCGGGCCCCTAGCGCGCCGCGCCGATGATGGCGGGTTTCACGGCGACGCCCGGCCGCACCTTCTGCAGCCCCTCGACGATGACCCGCTCGCCGGCCTTGAGGCCGGCGGTCACCAGCCACTTGTCGCCGACGGTGCGAGAGACCGAGATAGGCCGCAGCTGGGCCTTGCCGCCCGCGTCCACCACATAGACCGTGGCCGAGCCCTTGGGATCGCGGCTGACCGCGGCCAGGGGGACGAGGATGGCCGAGGTCGCCACGCCCTGTTCGAGCTGCGCGCGGACGTAGAGGCCGGGCAGCAGGGCGCCATCGGGATTGGGGAAGACCGCCCGCAGGCCGACCGAGCCGGTGCCCTCGTCCACCGTGATGTCCGAGAACGCTAGCGTGCCCGCGATCGGATAGGTCGACCCGTCCTCCAGGATCAGCCGGACCTTGGCCGAGCTCGGCGCCTTCACGTCGCCCGTGGCCATGGCGCGGCGCAGCTTCAGCAGCTCCGCCGCCGACTGGGTGACGTCCACATAGATCTTGCCGAGGTCCTGGACCGTGGCCAGGGCGGTCGCCTGGTTGGCGGTGACCAGGGCGCCTGGCGTTACGGAAGACTTTCCGATCCGGCCGGAGATCGGCGCGCGGACCTGGGTGTAGTCGAGATTGATGCGCGCCTGCTGCACAGCGGCGCGCTGGGCCTGTACGTTCGCGGCGGCGGATTGGGCCGCGGACTGGGCGTCGTCGTTGTCCTGCTTACTCACCGCGTTGATGGCGACCAGCTCCCGGTAGCGGTCGGCCTTGAGTTTCGCCGAGGTGGCGGTTGCCTGGGCCTGGGCGAGCGCGGCGTTGGCGCTGTCGAGGCTGGCGCGGTAGATCGCCGGGTCGATCTGGTACAGGGGCTGGCCCGCGCGGACGGTGGAGCCCTCCTGGAACAGCCGGGCCTTGACCACGCCGTTCACCTGCGGGCGCACCTCGGACACCAGCGAAGCGGATGTCCGTCCGCTCAGCTCCATCGTCAGGTTCACAGGCTCGGTGCGGAGGACGACCACACCGACGGCCGCGGGGGCGTTCGGGTCCGGACCGGCCGGGGCCTTCGCCCCGCATGCAGACAGGAGGAGCGCCAGCGCAATCGCCGCGCCGGAGAGGATCGATCTGGGCATCCAACACCTGGAAAACAGGGATACTCGGGCGCAGGTCTTGACAATTCCGGCCCGGAAACTACAAGAATGAACGTTCATTCGCGGTCGCTGCCTAAATGAGCGCCTGCCAGAAGTCAATCCACCGCGGCCTGACCTGCGGCTCACGACAGGATCCCTATGGCGGAGGCCGCCCCAAAGCGGATGGATGCGGAAGCGCGGCGGCAACAGATCGTCGACGCGGCCTCCGACTGCGCACGCCGATTCGGCTTTCATGGGTCCAGCATGGCTGAGATCGCCCAGGCCGCCGCCCTGAGTGTCGGGCAGATCTATCGCTACTTCGAGAACAAGGAAGCGATCATCGCAGCCATCGTCGCGCGCGACATGGCCGAGATGCGCGACAGGTACTCCGAACTGAAGGACGGCGGTGCGCCCGTTCTGGAGGCGATCCTGACCAAGTGCTCGTCCGCTCTTGACGATCTGTACGAGGTCGATCGCGCGGCCCTGACCCTGGAGGTCGTCGCGGAGGCCGCTCGCAATCCCAAGGTCGGCGCCATCCTCCGGGCGGCAGACGCTGAAGAACGCGAAATGCAGCACGAACTGTTCCGTGCCGTCATTCCCGCCGGATGCAACGAAGCGGAGCTCGTAGCCCGGTGCGAAGTGATCAGCATGCTGTTCGAGGGCATGACGATGCGGGGTGTGAACAACCCCGACGGCGATCGGCAGGCCATCGCCCGCGTACTGCGCTCGACTCTCCGGCATCTGCTGGCCGAGCCATGCGGCGACCGCGTGTCCTGACGATCAACGTCAGATCTTTGGGCGTCACCTTCCAGATGACTGTTGGGACCGGCTCAAGATCTCATGCCCCTGCGTAGGCGTCTCCCGTAGCGCTGATGAACCGCGGGATGCGAGCGTCATCATCGGGCAGGCCGAGGAAGGTGGCTTCGCGAAAAGCTCGCGCGGGGTCGTGACCGATGTGTCGCGGTTCGAGACATCCCATGCCCTTTCGCCGCCCCAGAAGGAGTTCAACCGCCTGTTCGACGAACTTGGCTCCGGCTGGGAGTCCTTTTGCGGGCCTGTGGACGGCGCCGAGCATGAACGTGGCGGACATCAAGGATGGCTCGAGTTCACGCGTCGAACTGCCGGGCCTTCGCGCGGGATCTCCCGCTCGACCTATTCTGCCGCACAACGTCGAGCGCGCCGAAATTGCGGCGATCCTTTGAGCGATTGAGTCGAGGGAAGACCCCGAAGTCTCGATTAGGTATGTTCTAGCGATCATTGATCGGACGGGGGCGGACATGAAGGGTGACTTCGGGCGGAAGTCTCGTCCATGGGTCGTCGTCGCATGGGCGGTCGCATTGCTCACGCCCGTCGGCGCCGTCGCACTTCCGTTGACCAGTCTTAAGGATCAGGGTCTTGACGCGGCCTTTGGCAGCTATGCCCCACGCGGCGACTGTGCTCGAGAGCCCCGCATCACCCTCGACGAGACCGGTTTCACCTTTCGCGCCGATGGCCGCATGTTGCAGAGCCGGAGGTTCGAACGCGCCTTCTCGTACATGGGCCCAAGCTACGAAGGCATCAGCGCGGTGTTCTTCCCGTTTCCGGTGAGCAACAGCAATTTCGGCCCGGTGATCATGATTGTGAACGCCGACGAGAAGCCCGGCCTGATCCGTCTAGAAGCCGATGTGGCGCCCGGGCAGCGGCTCGACCCCTTCCACGGCGCCCTGACCAGGGCGGCTCCCTATCTTCGGTGCGGGGGCGCGGCGAAGGCGCCTCCTTCGCGTCCCGCAGACAAGGCGCCCAGCGCGCCTGCGAGGGCGTCCGCGCCGCCGGATTGGGGGAATCTGTCGTCCTTCGTCGATGATTACAGCGCCAATATCGCCCTTTTCGGCGCAGGTCCGATAGCGGCGGCGATCCGCGCTCAGTTGGGTGGTAAGACGACCGCGCTGCAGAAGAACCTGTCGGTGGCGACCCCTTTGAAGCGACAGGGATCGGCCTTCTACCTCTCCGGCAATGCGCCCCACCAGGGCGGTATGGAACAGGCCTACGTCCTGCTGGATACGAGCCGGCGCGCCGTGCAGGTCGGGCTGTGGGAACGCGGCAAGTTGAGCGTTTATTCGCCGCCAGGCCGCAGACTCGCGCCGCCCGCGGATATCCAAACGCTGTTGAACAACAGCCCACCCGAAGACGCCGTCGCAGCTCCCGGGACCCCCTGGGAGGTTGTGCCGGTGCAACGTCGCCCCCCCATGGCCTATGTGGATGTGGCGGCCTCCCCGAACATCAAGTCTTTCAGCCTGTTCTGCGACAACGGGCGGCCGATGATATCGATGCTGCTGAACAGGCCATCGACCCGGCCCTCAGTCACGGTGACCTGGAATTTCGCGCGCGGCCTCGTCAACATCCCGATGAGCCGGGGCAACGGGGAGGGGACGTTCTGGCAGGCCAATCTGACTGGTTCACCCCTGCTACCGACGCTACTGCGGCAATCTGGACCGGTCTATCTGCGCATAAACGGCCAGATGGAAGGGGAGGCGTCTCTGGTGGGGGCCTCCGCCGCTGTCAGGACCGCCTTGGGATCGTGCCAGAGGTTCTGATCGCGTGCGAACGGATCAAGAAGTTGCAGTTCCGCGGCTGGTTCGCATGGAGCGTGGCGGCGAACTCGATGGCATATGCTGCCTACGCTTCCGATAACGCCCGACGTGCATCATGAAGCTCAATGGTCACATCGCCAATCGTCTGGGCGGCCGCGAAAGTCGGGGCCTCGCCCAAAGGAGTACTGAGCTGGGCCTCAAGCCGGCGCCAAACACCCCTTAGGCCGCGGCCGAGAAGGCTATCGTATTCAAGCTTAGCGGAATACACTCTCCGCGCGAACGTAAGCGAGACACTGCCGATCATCCCAAACTCTTGGAACATTGCGGGCCTGCAGACTTGGCGTCCGATGGCGGCGGAATTCACGGGGGTTTGAACACAGAAGGGTAGCAGCCCTGGTTTCCAAGCGCCAGGAACCAAGCTTCAGCGTTGCCGTTAAGTATGTCAGCAGCAGACCCGCGACCAGGCGCGCCCGCGAAACTTCGAACCGGAAAACTTGAATGCGGACTTTTCAGCTGGGTTCTTGCAATGTTGGTTATTCAGGTCATGACCCTATCGGGTCGTGCGTCGGCACAGCGCAATCTGCGGCATCGGAGCCTAACTCAAAAGACCGAACGACCGCCGAACGGCCCCTGACCTCTTCGGAAGCGAGCCGGGAAAGCCTGGAGGGAGCGGTGACGTCGCCGCTTCGTGATTCGAACTTGATCAAATCCGACATTCCGCCAGTCCTCCTGCAGGCTGTCGCTAATCCCTACTCACGATCGGCTCAGCGCAGCTGCGCGACGCTGCGAAAGGAAGTTATCGACCTCAACCAAGTCCTTGGGGATGACTTCGACGAGCCTGAGCGGAATGAGCGCGGCGATGACCGGAACGGGGCATATGGCGTCGTCGCCAGCATCGTCTCGGATGTCATCCCAATGCGCAGTTGGATCAGAAAGCTATCCGGCGCGGAGCGGCGTGACCGCCAAGTTCAAGAGGCCATCGCCGCCGGAATTGCGCGCCGAAGCTACTTGAAAGGGATCGGCCAAGCGCGTGGCTGCAAGCGGCCCGCCTCGGCGCGCACGATCGTCACCACACCGCCGGCCGTGAAGCCCTAGCCGGATGAGGCGGCTTTTCCGTGCGCTGGCGCTGTCGGCGCTCCTGCTCGGGGGCTGCCAGACGCTTCCTCGTGTGCCGTATGGACTCGAAATGCTTCATGCGGCGAGTCCCAGCTACCGCTACGATTTCCTCGAACCCGATACCCGCGCCCGCTTCGTTCACGAGTTCGGGCGCGTGCAGCGCGAGCAAGCTGGCGACATTCAGCTTCTCGCCCTGTCGGGCGGCGGGGCCAACGGCGCTTATGGCGCGGGCGTTATGTACGGGTGGAGCCAGCGCGGCGACAGACCCGCATTCTCAGTTGTGACCGGCGTCAGCGCTGGGGCGTTGATCGCGCCTTTCGTCTTCGCGGGACCAGCCTTCGATCCGGCCCTTCGAGAGGCGTTTACGGATGGCCGCTCGAAGAACCTACTTCGGTCGCGGGGCCTCGGCGCATTGTTTCGGCCGGGTGTTTTCAAGCCGGAACCGTTGAGAAAACTCATCACCGACAGTGTTACGCCCGCCCTCATCGAGGCTGTAGCAAAAGAACACCGAAAGGGCCGGCGGCTCTTCGTCGCGACGACCAGCCTCGATACGCAGACCCAGGTGGTGTGGGACATGGGGGCCCTCGCGCAGCATAGAGACCCCGCCTCGCGTCTGCTTTTTCAAAACATCCTCATCGCATCATCGAGTGTTCCAGGCGTGTTTCCGCCGGTGTTGCTGACCGTCGAACGAGACGGGCACGCTGTTTCTGAACTCCACGCGGACGGAGGCACGGTGGCCAATTTCTTCGTCGCGCCGCAAGCTCTGCTCGCGGCTCCGACCCCTTCTACGGGCGCGGCGCATATCTTCATTCTGCTGAACAGCCGGACCACGCCCCGGTTTGTCGTCGTGCCGGTGGGTGGGCTCAAGATCGTCGCGCGTAGCTTCGACACTATGCTGAAATCCCTCACGGTCTCCGAGATTACCAATGTGAAGCTTGCCGCAAGCGAAAAGGGCCTCAAATTGGCGGTTGGAGAAATCCCGGACGAGTTGGACGAGAACTTTCTCGACTTCACCCAAGCCCACATGAATGCGCTTTTCTCCGCCGGCCAGCAGCGGGGGGCCGCCGGGACGGCGTTTCGGTTGATCGCCGGGACGACGGCTGCCACGCCACCCTAACCGACATGCGTCAGGCGTCATGAGACCCCAAAGTCGCGGCGATAGCCTGGCCTCAACTACACCCCCGAATAGGATTTGATCGCACAAACCAGACGAAAATCGCCGTCAAGCGCTGGCTGAGACCGCCCGTTGTTCTTCAGCTTTGCCGAGGCCCAGGTCCCGATCCAGGCCGGATAGTGTGCTTGGTCTATGGCCGGTTGGCGCGCGTCGGTGGCGGCATCCCGAGCGGCGGCCTCGCTCGTATGACCCTCAGGCGCTCGCAGATCGCGCCGGACTGTTAGGCGTGGGGTCTTTGTCTCTCGGGGGCGGCGACCGCCAGCTTCCTTGCCCAGCCCCTGGTGAAACATCAAGCGGACGCCTGCGTCGGAATCCGCATCGGCTGAAGAAGCGCCGATCAGGCCGGGCGGCGCCAATCGGCGGCGGAGGCCACGAACAGAGCCGCTAGGGCGCGACGCAGGCTGGCCTGCGCGTCAATGAAAGCCAGCTTCGCGCGCTGCGATTGACGCTGGGCGTCCAGCACCGAGAGCAAGGACCCGGCGCCGTTCTGATAGGCGAGGTTGGCGAGGCGCGCGTTTTCGTCCGCCGCCTGCGAGGCGTGGGCCTGAGCTTCGGCCAGGGCCTGGCCCTGGGCCGCCGCTTGCAACAGATCGGCGACTTGCACGAAGGCGACCAGCACGGTTTGCCTGTATTCCGCCAGCGCTTGGTCGCGGGCCGCCACGGCGGCCTTCTTTTCCGCCCGGAGCTGGCCGCTGTGGAAGATCGGCAGGCTGAGCGCCGGGCCGATCACCCAGCCGCCACTCTCGTAGTTGAATACGTCGCTGGGCTTCAGCGCGCTAAGCGTGAAATCCGGGGTCAGACGCAGCTGCGGATAGAGGGCGGCGGTGGTCACGCCGATGTCGGCCGTGGCGGCCTGCAGGCGCGCTTCGGCCGCTAGAATGTCCGGACGGCGGCGAACCAGTTCCGAGGGCATGCCGAGCGGGACGGCGGCTGGCACGGCGATGGACGCCAGGTCGATGTCCGGCGCGATCCAATCGCCCGGAGCCTCCCCCGCCAGCAGCGCCAGCGCATGTCGCGCCGTAGCCAGTTTAGACCGCAGCGGAGGCAACCGCGCCTCGTCTTCCGCCAACTGCGCCTGCGCCGTGACAACGGCCGCGCGCGGCGTGCCGCCGTCCTCGACGGCTCGGCGGGTCATTTCCACGTTGCGGCGGCTGTCGGCAATCATCTGCTCCGAAGCCGCGATCTGCTCACGAAGCGCGGCGACGTCGATGGCGCGCAGCACGACCTCGCCGCTGAGCGTGAGGTAGGCCGCCTCGCCCCGGGCCGCCAGCGCCGCGGCCTGAGCCTCGGCGCTTTCGATGCGGCGCCGCCCGCCGCCGAACAGATCGAAATCGAATGAGGCCGAAGCGCCGATTGAGTAGAGCGAGATCGTCGGGCTGGGGAAGCCTTCGATGCCGAACGAGGCGGTGTTGACGCGCTCGCGCTCCGCTCTCGCATGGCCGTCGACCTGCACGCCCGCGGCGCCGCGCACGGCGCTGGCGTTGGCGCGGGCGCGGGCCAGCGACGCATCGGCCGCGGCCAGGGTCTGATTCTGCGAAACCGCCTCGTCGACCAGGGCGTCGATCTGTGCCGACCCGAAGGCGGTCCACCATCGCGCCGGCGCCGCATGCGGATCGAGAGTCAGGCCGGGCGCCGCATCGCCCGCCATTGCGTATTTCGCGGTCTGTGGTGGACCCGGCGGTTCGAAGTCCGGACCGACTGTCGCGCAACCAAAGAGGGCCCCGGACGCCAAGAGACAGAAAAGGCTTCTAAGCATCCGCCGGCGCCTTCGGCTTACGTAACAATAGGATCAGCGGCGCCATTAGGATGCATAACCAGTAGAGGAGATGAAAACTGTCGATGTAAGCGACCATCGCCGCCTGCCGCACGACGCCGCGTGCGAAACTGGCAAGCCCTTGCACGGTGGTGAGGTCCACGCCGGCGGCAACGATGTTCTGATTGTCCGGCGTCGCCTGCTCGAGCAGGCGTGATTGTACGATCTTGGAATTATAGATTTGCAGCGCCCCGACCATGGATATGCCGACGCTGCTGCCGACGTTGCGCAACAGGGTGAAGAGCGAGGCCGCTTCCGTCCGTAGCGTAGGGGCGATGGTGGCGAAGGCGAGCGCGGAGAGCGGGACGAACACCAGGCCGACCCCCAGCCCCTGCAGGAAGCCAGCGAACAGCACCAGCCGCTCGTCCATCTGCAGAGAAAAGTGCGACATCTCGAAATAGGACCACCCGGTCAAGCCCACGCCGAGCAGCACGATGATCCGGCTGTCGATCCGCCCCATCAACCGTCCGACCAGGAACATCGCCAGGAAAGACCCCACGCCGCGCGGGATCTGAACGATCCCGGTGTGCAGCACCGGATAGCCGAGCAGGCTCTGCAGGAGCGTCGGCAACACCGCAGCCCCCGCGAACAGAAGGATGCCGACGAAGATGATCATCATCGAGGAGACGATGAAGTTCCTGTCGCTCAGGATCCGGCGGTCGAACAGTGCGCCGTGCGCAGTGGTGGCCAGGTGCGCGACGAATACCCACAAGCCGAGCAGGCAGACCGAAAGCTCGATCCAGATTTCGGTCGAGGCGAACCATTCCTGACCTGGCCCGCGGTCCAAGAGCGCCTGTAGGCCCGCAAGCCCCAGGGCCAGGGCGACATAGCCGAAAATGTCGAATTTGCGAGCGACCTTCGACCGTTCGGCCGGCAACGCCGCGCCGATCATGAAGAACGCGACCACGACCAGGGGCAGGTTCATGAAGAACACCCAGCGCCAGTTGAGGTTGTCGGTAAGCCAACCCCCGAGCACAGGGCCGATGATGGGCCCAAGCACCGCGCCCATTCCCCAGATCGACATGGCCTGGCCATGCTTATGCGGAGGATTAATGTCGAGCAGGATCGCCTGCGCCATTGGGATAAATATCGCGCCGCATCCACCCTGAAGCACCCGGAAAGCGACCATAGCGAAGATATTACTGGCAATCCCGCACAGCATCGACGCGACCCCGAAGCCGACGATGGTGGCCAGCATCAGGTTACGACGCCCGAACCTGCTCTCCAGCCAGCCGATCGCCGGCGTCACCAGGACGCCGGCGAGGAGATACGATGTCAGGACCCAACTAACCTGGTCCTGGGCGGCGGCGGTGCTGGCGCGGATCTGCGGCAGGATGACGTTGGCGATAGTCGATGCGATGGACGAAAGGATCGTCGCCAGGATCACCGCCGCGGTGATCAGCGTTCGCTGGGCGGGAGTGATCTCCCCGGCGTTCACACGCCGTCTCCGGATTTGGCCGGCGGATGAGCGCGCGTGTCCACCTTAACCTTACCGCTCAGGCCGACGGCCAGCGCAACGTCGGCCGGCGCCTCGTCGAAGGCGATGCGTACGTTCAATCGCTGCACTACACGGACCCAGTTCCCGGTGGCGTTCTCGGCGGGCAAGACAGCGAAGCTGGAGCCGGTGCCGGGCGACAGGCTTTCCACATGGCCGCGGAAGGATCGGTGGGGGTAGGCGTCGATCTGGATGTCGGCCGTGTGTCCGGGCCGCAGCAAACCCAGCTGATTCTCCTTGAAGGCCGCATCCATCCAGGGTCGGCCAGAGATCAGCCAGAAGACGGTCTGCGCCGGCTGCACATAGGAGCCAACCTGCAGCTGGGATACGCGTGCCACCACGCCATCGGCCGGCGCGACCACCTCAGTGTGGGCAAGGTCGTTACGCGCCTGTTCGAGCGCGGCCCGAGCCTTCTGCACCAACGGGTGCTCATCCGCCGAAATGTCGGGATCGCCGCCGAGGTCGGCCAGGGCGGTGGCCTGCGCCTGCGCCTGTGCAAGGAGTTGGCGCTCGGCGACGGTCGCGGCGTTGGCCGCCTGGTCGACATCGCGTTGTGAAGCGACGCCGGCGTTGAAGAGGTTTCGCTGCCGAACCGCCTCGCTCCGCGTGTAGGCGGCGTTGGCCTGGGCGACGCCCTGGTCGGCGAGGCTCTGACGATAGGTCGCGCGCAGGCCCGCAACGCGCAGCCGAGCACTCGCCAGTTCGGCTTCCGCGCGGCTCACGGCCGTCTTGAAATCCGAGTCGTCCAAACGGAACAGAACGTCGCCGGCGTGTACGTGCTGGTCCTCCTTGACGAGTATATGCACGACGCGGGCGCGGACGCTGGAACTGATCGGAACCCTCGCGGCGGCGACGGTGGCGTTGTCCGTGGAAACCAACCCGGCGTTCATCAGCAGCCAGCCGGCAATCGCCAGTGCGACGAGCACCGGCGGCACGATCATCAGCAGCAGCCGGCGCCGGTCCAAGGCGCGCAGGCGCTGGCCGAGGCTAGCGCCGGGGGGGGATGGATCCATGAGAAAACTGTTCCGCCGCGATGGATGCGATCACTTGGGGACACGGATACGGTTGACAGCTGATTGAGCCAATTGATATTTCATCACGATTAAAATGAACGATGTTCAATTCAAATCGCTGGATCTCAATCTCTTCAGAACCTTCCTGGCTGTGCTGGAATGCCGAAGCGTCAGCATCGCCGCCCGCGACCTATCTATAACGCCATCGGCTGTCTCGCACGCGCTCACCCGGCTTCGTGCCGCGCTCGGCGATCCGTTGTTCGAGCGCCGAGGGGGCGGAATGACGCCCACCCCCTACGCCATAGAGCTAGGCCGCCGCGCCGCGCCGGCCCTGGAAGGCCTTCGCAGCGCCATTGAACCGTTGATCTTTGAGCCACGGGACTCGGAGCGCCAGTTCGTGCTCACCGGAGGCTCCTACGCGGCGGCCGTCATCCTGCCGAAGCTGCTCGATAAAATACGGGAAACCGCGCCTCGCGTGCGCATTCGGTTCCTGCCGATCGCGGCGGATTTCGTCGATTCGGTCGAGCGGGGGCGTGTCGATATCGCCTTCGGAACTGGCCCGCCGCGCTCGGCGCGGGTGGAGTGGTTGCCCTTGCTCCTGGACGACATGGTCTGGGTGGCGCGGCGCTCCCACCCGCACGTGCGCGCGCCGCTGACCATGGCGATGCTGTTGCGGGCGCGCCACGTCGTGCTCGATAACCTGCGCCCGGTCGTCGGCGATGAGTATCACGAAGCCCAGTTCCTGCTGGACGAGGTGCGGGAATTGCGGACCGCCCAGGCGCTCGATTTTGAGGATGGACGGGTGGTCGCCAGCGCGTCCGACCTTTCCCACGCCTTCACCGCGGTCCTAGGATCCGACGCGGTAACCCTTACGCTGCGCCGCTATGCGCAGGCTGCCGCTCCGGGAGTCATACAATTGCTTGAGCCGCCGCACCGCACGCCCAAGGTGACGATCGGCGCGGTCTTCGCCAGTGGTCGCGATCTCGGCGTCAACTGGCTCCTCGAGCAGATTAAGGAGTTTCTGGCTAAAGACAGGTGAGCAGGGGGTCCACGGCCGGATCACGCGCCAGGAGTCATGCTCCCCCGCCCAGAAGGGCGGCGAAAATGGTCTCCGAGTCGAAGCTCGGTAGCCCAGCCATTCCACCGCGCCATTCGCGGTGGACGAGCGCCGCGCTCTGCGTCGATCTGAAGATCGACCGCTGCCGAACGGCTGAATAGGCATTCTAAGCCCGTTTCACCGACAAGATCTAGTTTGCCTCCGCATTTCGTCCCGCAGCCGGATTGGTCCGGCAACGATACATGACCTCGTGGGGTGGCGCCTTTACAGGCCCGGCGGAGCTTGGCAAGGTGGGCAATATTGACCCACTTCTCTGCACTCCGGAAACGCCGGAAGCTGCTAGAGCGCGGCGCACGTGAAGCTCAAGCGGAACGCACTCAAATGTATAAGCGAGTCCTGCTCGCCTACGACGGATCGATCGAAGGTCGATCGGCGCTTCGCGAGGGGGCGTTGCTGGCCAAACACTGTGAAGCCCGGGTGTTTCTGCTGTCGATTGTGGCGGAAACTGCCGGCGTAAGACTTGCCGAAAGCGTCTATGCAGGCGTCATCGCCAAGGAAGGCGAGGTCTACCAAGGCATACTCGATGAAGGCGCGGAAAGGCTGAAGCAATTGGGCCTGTCGGCGGTGGCCGCGCTGGAATTCGGCGAGCCGGCGCCCACCATTGCAGGCTTCGCGAGGCGGGTGGAGGCCGATTTGGTTGTGGTCGGCCATAGGCATCGCGGCGCGCTGGAACGATGGTGGACAGGCAGCACCAGCGCCCATCTTCTTGACCTCGTCGAGTGCAGTCTGCTTATCGCGAAGGACACCAGCGCGGATGAGGGGCTGCAGGCGAAGACCCCGGTCGGTCGCTCGTAGACCTACGGGCGGCTCGGCGTCGGCCACATCCTGACGGTGAACTGCACCCGCGAGTGCCTGGCGCTGGTGGCCGACACCTCGCTGTCGGGACGCAGGGTGGCGCGCGAGCTGGACGCCATCATCGCTCAGCGCGGGCGCCCGGATATGATCGTCAGCGACAACGGCTCAGCCTACCGCTCCAAGCTCTTCGTCAAGACCCTGCAGACCGCCGGCGCTCGGCCTTGCCGTTGGTCTTGGGGGTAATGAGACGCTCTTCCGCTCGCTGCCTCATGCTCGCACCGCGCTGGAGAACTGGCGGCGGGACTACAACGAAGCCCGGCCTCACTCGAAGCTCGGCTGGCTGACGCCCAGGGACTACGCCAGAGCCATATCCGGAGACGCCGGCCGGCACGCTGCGGACCCTGACCTCTCCGCGCGCCGGCCTCTTCCAACACCAGCCGAGCAAGGCTCAGATCAACCCAGGACTCTCGTTATCGCTGGATGAGAATTGGGGGTCATGTGTAGACGACCTCCAAGACGCAAGGGTGAAATTGACGTTCGGCGCTCGGTCGAGTGCAGTCATGTGTTCGGCCTGTTGCTGCAGCGGTCGAGGCTGCTGGCCTTGATGAAGTCCGCGGACTGGCTCCCTAATCACGTCAACGCGCTCGAAGCGCTCTGACCCCCTGGGTTTGACTGGTCCCCGGCTGCGGCCGGTTCGTCATCACGTCTCATCACTCTGGCGTCTACGGCGTCGGTCCGGGTGACCGTCGCCGATCTCTAAGCTGCTGCGGGCTTGTAGACCTCCTGCCGGGCCATCAGCACCCAGGCGATCCGCGCCGTCTTGTTCGCCAGCGCGACGGCGGCGGCCTTCGGCTTCTTGCGCTCGAGAAGGCCCTGGATCCAGGCGCCGCCGACACCGCGTTGGCGGGCCATACGGAGCACGGCTGTCGCTCCGACCACCAGCAGGCGTCGCAGATAGCCGTCGCCCATCTTGCTGATCCCGGCCTGCCGCTTCTTACCCCCGCTGCTGTGAGCGCGAGGCGTTAGACCGAGCCAGGCGGCGAACTGGCGCCCCGATCGGAAGAGGGCGGGGTCGGGCGGACTGGCGGCCAGGGCGCTGGCGGTGATCGGCCCGATGCCTGGGATCGTGGCGAGCCGCCGGCTGGTGGCGTCCTGCCGATGCCAGGCGAGGATCTGATGCTCCAGTCGTTCAATCTCCGCCCGAAGCGTCTCCAGCTGCCCCGCGAGTCCCCGGAGCGCGGCCTGCGCCAGCTCCGGCAACCGTTCCTGCTCCAGGATCAGTGACCTCAGCGCCGCCTGAACGCCTGCGGAGCCCTGCGCTGAAACCATCCCGAATTCGCCGAGGTGACCCCGAAGTGCGTTGATCAGCATTGTCCTCTGGCGCACCAGGAGGTCGCGGGTTCTGTGCAGCATCAAAATCGCCTGCTGGGCCTCGGTCTTGACGGTGACGAAACGCATGGTGGGCCGGGTGACGGCCTCCGCGATCGCCTCCGCGTCGGCGGCGTCCGTTTTGCCGCGCTTCACATAGGCCTTCACATAGGCTGGCGGCATCAGCCGCACCTCGTGGACGACCGCCATCAGCTGCCGGCCCCAGTGATGGGCCGACGCACAGGCCTCAATCCCGACCAGACAGGGCGACAAGCCCTCGAAGAAGGGAAGAACCTGGCTGCGTCGCAGCTGTTTGCGCACCACCACCACGCCTGCAGCGTCGATCCCATGTACCTGAAAGACGTTCTTCGCCAGATCCAGCCCGACGACGGCGACCTCTTGCATGATCCGCTCCCTAGACGTGACGTCCCTATCGACGACACATAAGCGAACCCGGTTGGGTGGAGGTCGTCCACACCATCACGTCAATCGCCGTCCCTGGATATGCTATCGGGATTTGGTCTTGGAGGTCACTCCGAGCCGTTTGCGTTCTAGGGCAAATGGCCGTCAAAGGCGGTCCGGGAAACATTGGGCACCCTTTCGACCTGAGCGTCGATCTTCCGGAGCCGGTCGATCCCGACGAGGTGACAGCGACTCTCTAGGACCGCGTGCTGACGGTGAAAATGGTCAAGGCCGCATGGGCGCGCGGTGAAGCAAGACGCGTTCCCGTGCGCAAAACCTCAATTCCTCCGAAACAGGCGAGCCAAGAAGGCGGCCAGGCCTACACCTGAGAGGATGACGATGGCGATCCGGCCGATCGCGGCGGCCTGATCGTCCTTCGCGACGATGACGACGGCTGCAGCGACGATGAGGGCCGCGACCACGATCCCGAGCGAAACGGTATCGCTTGCCCGCCTGACCGCTCGCGGCAGATCGGCCAAGTCTGGACTTGAGACTTGGACGACAATGCCGTCACGGCTGATGCGGCCGATGCCGCGCCGGATCGCCTCTGGCCCGATGGCAAGGATCTGATCCAGTTCCTTGAACGTCCGGAAGGCGCGGGTGGCCAGCGCTTTAGGCGCAAACCGAGACGCGAAAGCCCGGACAACTACGGGCGCGATAGCGGCGACGACATCCAGATCGGGATCTAGCGTCCTCGCCAGGCCCTCAGCGATGCCCAGAGCGCGCATGAGGAGCAGCAGGTCCGGCGGCAAGGTCAATGCGTTTTCTCGGGCGATGGATATGAACTCGCTGATCGCCTCCGCAAGCCGTATTTGTCGCCCGGAATCGGCGGCGTAACGCAGGAAGAATTGCTCGACACCTTGTTCAAGGCCGGGCGGCGGGGGTCCGGAGCGGCCAGCCCATTCCATCAGCACATCAGAGACCGCCGCGACATCGGCATCCACGAGGGAGCCGAGGACCACGAGGACCTGCTCTCGCCTTTTCGCCGAGAGTCGCCCGACGGAGCCGAAGTCCAACAGCGCCAGACGACCGTCCGCAGTCACCAGAATATTTCCTGGATGAGGGTCCGCGTGGAACACCCCGTCCAGCAGGATCATGCCCAGCAGCCCCCTCGCGGCATCGGGCGCCAGGGCGCGCGCCAAGGCAGGCTCTTCGTTGCGGAACGCGGCGTTAGGACTGCGGCCACGGATGCGGGCGCTGACCATGGTCCTTTCCGTGGTAAATCGCTCATGAACGAGCGGCACATGGAAGACGCTTGCGCGTCTGCGGACCTCCGTTTGATTGCGAGCTTCGATCCGAAAATCGATCTCCTCGAGAAGGGCTTCGCTGAGCTCCGTTACGACACGCACAGGCTGATGTCGACGCAGGCCCGGCGCGCGACGCTCGATGACGCGAGCAGCGGCCAAGAGTAGCCGCAGATCAGCGCGCATGACCGCCTCGATCCCCGGTCTGCGAACCTTGAGCACGACGTCTTCACCGGTCATGAGCCGCGCAGCGTAGACCTGCGCGATGGACGCAGCCGCAATCGGCGTCGTCGAAAATTCGGCGAAAAGCTCTTCCGGCGGCGCGCCCAGATCGATCGTCAGCTGTTCGCGCAAATGGTCGAAGGGCACTGGAGCCACGTCGTCGTGAAGCCGGCCGAGCCGCTCGGTCAGCTCTGGCGGAAGCAGATCGGACCGTGTCGCGATGATCTGGCCTAGCTTCACGAATGTGGGCCCGAGTGCCTCAAGAGCCGCAACGAAGGCCTCGTATGCCGAGCCCTCGTTCGCCTCGTCGGAAGCCGCGCCCCGGAGCAGACCCAGCCGCACCAAAACAGGCCGCGCGGCTGTAGGGGCTAAGGTGTGGATCACCTTAGCGAGACGACGATAGTCGTTGGGCGAAAGGGTCAAGGGTGCCATAGAGCCTCGATGCTTGATCGCTCCCCGCGGCGCAAGGCCGTGGGCGCGAACCGGTGCACCCCTCAGGGGTTATCTCTGGCGGCCCATGTGGAGGATCAGCTTTTGACTAGCTACATCATTGGGGGTCTAAGCGCTCTGATGATTGTGGCGGGCATTGCGGGCCTGACTTTCGCCATTCGAGGCCTACGAGAATAGAATTCCGCGTGGCGAGGGCGTAACGTCTGCAAGGAATGCCTAGCCGGCGTGGCGCCGCCACGCAGGCGCCGGCCCCGTCGCCGTCTGACCTGGCCTCGGAAGACGCCCGTTTGCGGCGCGAGAACGAGCGGCTGCGGATGGAGCGCGACATCCTAAAAGCCGCGCTCATCTTCGGATCGGCCTCCCGATGAAGTTCGGGTTCGTCGATGAGCATCGCGCGGTGTTGCCGGTTCGGGTGATGTGCGCGGTCCTGGGTTGTCGGCCAGCGGCTACTATGCGTGGCGCTCGCGGCCGGAGAGCCGGCGCGCAGCGGCCAACAGCGCGCTGACCGAAGAGATCCGCCGGATCCACGCCGACAGCAGCGGGACCTACGGCTCGCCTCCGGTGCATGCCGTGCTGCGCGACCACGGCCGCCACGTCGGGCGCTCGCGGATCGAGCGGCTGATGCGCCGGGCCGGCCTGCGGGGTCTTGCGGCTCTGCCCCGGCGCACGCGCACGACAGACAGCCGCGACGGCTATCCGATCGCGCCCAACCGCCGGCCGCAAATTCACCACCCAGGCGCCGAACCAGGTCTGGCTCGCCGACCTCACCTACATCCCCACCGGCGAGGCTGGCGATCATCATCGGCAACCTGGACATGCTCGCTCGCCGGTTGACGGACGATGAGGGCCGCCGCCGCTTCGTCGATCAGGCGCTTGAGGGCGCGCAACGCGCCGCCCGCCTCACTCAGAGCCTACTCGCATTCTCACGCCAGCAGCCGCTCGCGCCGAAGTCGGTGAATGTGAACCGTGCGGTCAGCGCGATGTCACAGATCCTGCGCAGCACCCTGGGTGAACAGTCGTCATCGAGACGGTCCTTGGCGGCGGGCTCTGGCCGGCGTTGATCGACCAGTCGCAGCTCGAAAGCGCCGTGCTCAATCTGGCGATTAACGCTCGGGACGCCATGCTGGACGGCGGCAAGCTCACCATCGAGACGACCAATGCCTTCCTCGATGAGGCCTACGCGCGCACGGACGTGAGCGTGAAGCCAGGCCAATACGTGCTGCTCGCGGTCACTGACACGGGGACCGGCATGCCGCCCGAGGTGATCGAGAAGGCGTTCGATCCGTTCTTTACAACCAAGGTCGCGGGCCAGGGAACGGGGCTTGGGCTCAGCCAGGTGCATGGGTTCCTCAAGCAGTCGGGCGGCCACGTGAAGATCTACAGCGAGCCCGGCGCCGGCACGACGGTGAAGCTCTACCTCGCCCGCAGCCGCGCGCCGGCGGATATGGGCGCCGGAGCTGCGGAGCCGCCGCCCGAGGAGTCGCCCACCGGGACCTGGGTGCTGGTCGCAGAGGACGAAGCCGGTGTGCGCACCTTCGCCAGCGCGGCGCTGCGCGACCTCGGCTGTCGCACGCTCGAAGCGCCAAACGGACGGACGGCCCTGGAGGTCCTTACGAACCATCCCGAGATCGAGCTCCTGCTTACCGACGTGGTCTTGCCGGACATGAGCGGCCGGCGACTCTGCGAGGAAGCGATGAACCCGCGGCCCGATCTCAAGGTGCTGTTCATGACCGGCTACACGCGCAACGCCATCGTGCACGCCGGCGTGCTCGATCCAGACGCTCGGCTTCTGACCAAGCCCTTCACCCTCTCGCTCCTGGCCGCCAAGGTCCGCGAGGCGCTGAGCGAGTAGGTGCAGCATGGAGATGGCGTATCGAGAGCCTGGGAGGCTGAGATTGCCGAGCTGCAAAGGATCATGTCGGGGTTTGACTTGCGAGAGGAGCGCAGGCGGGGAAAGCCCTGCTAGAGCGGGACTCGATTAGACGGAACCGTATCCGGCGTTGGCGAAGTAGTTGGCGCACTCCTTAGGGGTGAAGAGGTCGAGGAGCTGGCCGGCTTTGCGCCAGGTGGCCTCGACATCCCTGGGCTGGGCGTTGCGCATGAGGTGCTTGAGCTTGGCGAAGACCTGCTCGATGGGGTTTAGGTCTGGCGAGTAGGGCGCAGGAAGATCAGGTGGGCCTTGCGGGCGCGGATGGCGGCGCGGGCGGCCTTGCCCTTGTGGCTGCCGAGGTTGTCCATGATCACCACGTCGCCGGGCCGCAGCGTGGGGGCCAGGATCCTGTCGACGTAGAGGTGGAAGGCCTCGCCGTTGATCGGCCCGTCGAAGACGAACGGCGCGTCGATCCGGTCGCACCGCAGCGCGGCGATGAATGTCAGCGTCTTCCAGTGGCCATGCGGCGCATAGGCTCGCAGCCGCCGGCCGCGCGGCCCCCAGCCCCTCAGAGGCGCCATGTCGGTCTTGATCCAGGTCTCGTCGATGAAGACCAGGCGCGAGGCCTCGATCCGTCCCTGGTGCGCGCGCCAGCGGGCCCTGCGGCGGGCCGCGTCTGCTCCTCGGGCAGCAGGGTTTTTTTTGAAGCTCAGGGCCTCGTCGTGGACGAACACCCAGACCGCACGCGGCTGGGTCTTCACCCCGCGCGCCGCCAGCTCCGCCGTCAGACCCCGCAGCGTGAACGGTCCCGCCCGCACCCGCCACCGAAGCCACTCGGCGACCTCCCCGGACAGCGTCCGCGGCTTGTAGCCGCCGACCTGCGCCGGAGCCACCGACCCCGTCTCGCGCTCGCGACACGTCCACTTCGACACGCACGATGGGCTGATCCGCAGCGCCGCCGCGATCTGCCGGTGTCTCACCCGCCGCCTTCCGAGCCAGCGCCCGCTCGCGAAGGTCCATCGAAATACGGAGCTGTCATCCAAGCTGCCTCCATCCAGCATCCCAGATGAATCAGCTTCACACTGATTTGAGAATCTGGAGGGTTCTGTCTGGTCGCGGGCGGGGATCAGGACGGCTTGGCGCAGGACGCGACCAGATTGAAGCCGGATTGAGCTGAACCGCGGGATGGCGGTCTGGCTATGGGGATTAGGGGCTCGGCGGCCGGTCCAAGATGGCCGCGGGGTGCGGCGGGAGGCGAGACGGACCGTCTGTAGACCCCGGGCCCGTCCGAGATTTTGGTCTGCGAGGATGTCGAGAGATCGCGTGGAGCGAGTCAGCCTCGCCCCGCGGGACGCAAGCGACGATCAGCGCGCGCGGAGTGTCGCCGGCAGCCTGGAGGGCTCCGGTCGGCATTGTGGCGGAGGGGACGGCCTTCGGACGTGTCATGACGTATCTGGCCATGCGCAGCGGGCCGGACGCCGAGCGCCGAGCGGCTTCATTAGGCCGCCGCAGCACGGGCAGATTTCCAAGGAGCGGCCGGTGAGCCGGCGATAGCGCTCGCGATAGTCGGCCGGTGGGACGAGCGGCGCGGGCGGTGGCGTCGTGAGCAACCGGCGACAGATCGCGAGTTTGGCGACCCGGTGGCCGTTGGCGAGGAAGCCATAGTGACGGATGCGATGGAAGCCGTCCGGCAGGGTGTGCAGCAGGAAGCGGCGGATGAACTCGTCGGCCGCCAAGGTCATCAGCTTGGTCTTGTCGTGATGGCGATAGTCCTTCCAGCGGAAGGCGACCTCGTGGTCGTTGAGGCTGGCGAGCCGACTGTTGGCGATGGCGACCCTATGGGTGTAGCGCCCGAGATAGGCCAGCACCTGCTGGGGACCGCCGAACGGAGGCTTGGCGTAGACCACCCAGTCGATCCGGCGCATCTCGGCCAGGAAGCGAGCGAAGGCGGCGCGCTCCGGTCTCGAACGCGGCTTGGAGGTCTTGAAGTAACAGCCGGCGGTAGAGGCGCGAGAGCACGCGCACGGGCAGGAAGAAGCCGGGTCGACAGGACACCCACCGGGCCGTCGGGTGACGGTCCGCCGCCAGGCACGACGCAATGGACGTGGGGGTGATGATGCAGGTTCTGCCCCCAAGTGTGGAGCAGCGCGACCACGCCGAGCTCGGCGCCCAGGTGTCTGGGATCTGCGCCCAGGGTCCGCAGCGTCTCGGCTGCCGCCTTGAACAGGATGGCGTAGAGCGTCGCCTTGTTCTGGAAGGCGATCTCGGCGACCTGCGCCGGCATCGTGAAGACGACGTGGAAGTATTGAACTGGCAGCAAGTCGGCTTGCCGCGCGTCGAGCCAGTCGGCGCGAGCCAGACCCTGACGCTTCGGACAATGCCGATTGCGGCAGGAGTTATAGGCCTGGCGCACCAGGCCGCAGTCTGTGCAGTGCTCGGCGTGACCGCCCAGGGCCGCAGTGCGGCAGGCTTCGATGGCGCCCATGACGCGCCGCTCGACGCGCCCGAGGTGACCCTCATGGGCAAGGCGATACGCCGGGCCGTTGCGGCGGAAGACGTCCGCCACCTCCAGGGCCGTGCGCACGAGCCTGCTCAGGCTGGCGGCACGACCTCGACCTGCAGCCGATCGAGCGGGCTGACGGTTTTGCCGATCGTGTGCGTCGCCACCTGGGTATAGCGCGCCGTGGTCGACAGGTTGCTGTGTCCGAGCAGCGCCTGGATGATGCGGATATCGGCGCCGTCCTCCAGCAGGTGGGTGGCGAAGCTGTGGCGCAGGGTGTGGACTGTGACGTGCTTGTCCAGGCCCGCGGCGGTGCAGGCAGACCGGCAGGCGGCATACAGCACCTGGCGATCGATCGGTCGGCTCTCCGCGCGGCCGGGGAACAGCCAGCTCGTCGGCCGCGCCAGGCGCCAATAGGTCCGCAAGATGCCCAGCAGCTGCGGTGACAGCATCACGTATCGGTCCTTGCCGCCCTTGCCGTGCTCGACGCGGATCACCTTGCGGCCGCTGTCGATGTCCGTGATCTTCAGGCCCGTGACTTCCGACGCGCGCAAGCCGGTCGCATAGGCTGTGGTCAGGGCTGTACGGCTCTTCAGGCTCGGCACCGCCTCGAGGAAACGCACCACCTCGTCCATGCTCAGCACGACGGGCAGCTGCCGCGGCTGGCGCGCGTAGGGAATCCGCTCGGGCACATCGGACCGGCGCAAGGTCACACCGTAGAAGAAGCGCAAGGCGCAGACGGTCTGATTAAGCGCCGACCAGGAGATTCCTGCGGCCACCAGATGCACCTGGAACGTACGCACATCCTCTAGGTCCAGCCGGTCCGGCGAACGGCCGAAGAACCGGCTGAACTTCGTAACAGCATGAACGTAGGATCGCTGGGTCGCCGGTGACAGGTTGCGGACTGTCATGTCCTCGATCATACGCCGGCGTAGAGGGCTCACTTCGGCCATCTTGGGGTCTCCTGTCTGATGGGCTTGGCTCGACACCAAATCCTCTCAGACAGGGGCTTCCTCGCGCCAGCCCCGGCGCGCGCCCGTACCGCGTCAGCGGTTTAGTTCAATCCCGATTCCGTCAGATCGGGTCACGCTCTAAACCCTTGATGGAAAAAACGTCGTCATCATTCAGGGCTTCAAAGAGTACCTTGCCTGGGCGCGATTGCGCGGACCACGACACGCGTCGTGGTCCGTACCTCTTTTAGGCGTCGCGCCCACACACGGCCCCAGCGCGTTGATCGACACTGAACGAATGGCCGGCGCCCTGGGCATGGGCCAAGGCTTCGAGGGCTCCGCAATGGCCTGGGATGCCGCCTCAGTCCTGGCACCGCGCGGCGTCTTCGCCGGCAATGTAGCGAGAATGCTCCACTTCCGGGTCGCCGGGGGACGTCGGTGAGGGTGACCCGGTGCTCCCGCCGTCTCAGCAGATCGCCAAGCATAGGCTTGCAAATCAGAGCGCCGACCGGATCGGAACGGCCTCGGCAGGCCGTGGGTCAGCCGCAAAGGTCTGGTTGCGACCTGCCGAGGCTCCAGACGAGGAGAGCCAGTCTGGACACCCACAATGGGACGCCGGACAGCAAACATCAAGCCCGCCTGTTTCCGTCCCAGCGAGTTGCGGCGAGCCCTGAGCCAGCCTGATGCGACCGGCGAGCCTGGGGCAGCGAGCCCGTCCGTCGTTCCGATCGGCTCTCGGAACGGTTCAAGGCGGACGCCATGTCAGGGGGGCCACAGGCGCCGGCGAGACGGTCCGAAACGCCGTCGCGGCTAGACCCTGCGGCTCGCCAGCCGCGAAAAGCGCCTGCATATGAGGCCGGCTGAAGTCCAGGAAGTTCTCGTCCAACTCGTCGGGGATCTCACCCACCTCCAGCTTCAGGCCCTTGTCGCTTGCGGCAAGCTTCACGTTGGTGAGCTCGGAGCGAGTGAGGGATTTCAGCATGGTGTCGAAGCTTCGCGCTATGATTTTGAGGCCGCCCACCGGAACGACGCAAACCGCGGCGTGGTCCGACTGTTGAGGAGGATGAAGACGCGCGCCGCCCGCGTGGTGCGCGTCGGGTCGCCGAGCAAAGCCTGCGGCGAAGAAGTTGGCCACCGTGCCGCCATCGGCGTGCAGCTCAGAAACCGCCTGGCCGCCCCGTTCGAAGGTCAGCAATACGGGGGGGAAGACGCCCGGAATGCTCGACGAGGCGATCAGGATGTTCTGAAACAGCTGACGGGACTCGGGATCGGTGCGCTGCGCCAAGGCCCCCATGTCCCACACCACCTGCGTCTGAGTGTCCAGGCTGGTCGTGGCGATATAGAGCCGCCGACCCTTCCGGTGCTCGGCTCCCACGGCCTCGACGAGACCGGGCGTAACGCTGTTGGTGATGAGCTTTCTCAAAGGTTCCGGCTTGAAGACGCCGGGCCAAAGCAAGGCGCCAAGGCCTCGCGATCGAAGCAGATTCTTCGCGCGGCCATCCGTGAAGGCTTCGCGAAGGGCCGGATCAAAGGCCGATCCTGCGAAGACGAACGGTGCAATCAGCGCGCCCGCGCTGACCCCCGTTACGACGTCGAATTCAGGCCTGTCGCCACGTCTGCCCCATCCGTACATGACGCCGGCGCCATAGGCGCCATTGGCGCCGCCGCCCGAAAGAGGAAGTAGCTGAAGCTCGCCACTGGGGTGTTCGCGCCCCACGCCGCCGATATCTCCAAGGAAACGGACGCGGGTCCCGGGCTCGATGAAATTGTAGCGGTAGTCCGGGCTCGCGGCGTGAAGCGTCTCGAGCGCATAAGGGACGCGCGGAAGGGTCTGACAACCGCCGAGGAGGAGCGATGCAAGCGCCAGCGCGGCGAGGACGCGTCTCATCGTTAGCTAGGGCTTCACCGCGGGCAGGCTCCCGGCGATCGCCCGCGGCGCGGCGGGCGGCTTGCAGCCTCGGGCCTGTCCCACACCCTTCAAGTAGCTTCGGCGGGCTATACCGGCGGCAATGGCCTCTTGAACCTTGCGGTCCCGACGCTCCGCCCCGGAGAGCTTCCTGATCCAGCTGCGCATCGGGATGATGTCGGAGACGACGCTCGCGACCACGCCATAAGCCGCTTTCTCATCGCCGTCTTCGGCCTCTCTTTCAGGGCTTCGGTCGTCGAAATCATCCCCGAGGACTTCGCTCAGGTCGCTGATTTCCTTTCTCAGCGTCACACAACTGCGCTGCCCTGATCGTGCATAAGGATTGTCCACTGCCTGCACGAGGATCGGCGGGATCTTGGTCTTGATCAGGTTCAGATCCCGGAGCGGCGACGTCACGGCGCCCTCTAGGCTTTGTTGGTTCTGCTCCGAAGACGTGAGGGGGCGTTGCGCGATCTTCCCCTTCTCAGCCTTGGGGTCTGAGGGCGCTGGCTGCGGCTGAGCGTCGGCGGAACCGGCCATCGCCGCGACGGCGCCCAGCAAGATTGAGAGAATGACCGATCTTGAAGCCCTGCGCATCGTGCCACTTGACCCTATGGATGTTTTGCGAGACCGAGTCGCACCGCGACGAACTCGTGATGCAACGATTGCGGCGAAGCTTGGTTGCAGCTTTGGCGGGTCCTTCGTGGCCCAAGCCGGAGGCGGTTGGCTGTGAGCCACCTGATCGACCCCGAATTCGCCGCCTTGCCGGCTATTCTCATAGACTAGCAAGATGCGCGGCTTACAGGCGAAGTGCGGCGAGGGGGGGCGGACTGCGGGCCGCCCCGAAAGGTTCAGCTGTGATGTTCTCGGAGTACGCCGGCAGGGCGCGAGGCATCGAGAGGCGCGTCAGTCGGGCTGAAGTTCACCCCGTTCGGGGCTAAAGTGAATTCGGCGGCCTTTTTGCAGCGCCCTTCTTCATGCTGCTAAACCTGTTTCGAGCCGACGTCGAGAATCGTGGCGACAGCGGAATCCTTGAGCTCGGCCAGGAATCGCGGGGCCCATCGCAGGCGTCGCGGGCGTTTTGAGCTTGTCGCGCGCCGCTATCGCAGCGATGTTTTTGCCGGAGGGCCGTCAATGTGGGTCAGTTGCGACGAAGCCATCGCCGGGGCGAAGCGG
>NZ_SCVD01000022.1 GCF_004297125.1 Phenylobacterium sp.
GAGGCCACCGACTCGCCGGTGATCATGCAGGCGTCGCGCGGCGCCCGGTCCTATGCGAACGACATCGTGCTGAAGCACCTGATCGACGCCATGGCCGAGATGTACCCGCACATCCCGATCTGCATGCACCAGGACCACGGCAACAACGAGGCCACCTGCGCCACCGCGATCCAGTACGGCTTCACCTCGGTGATGATGGACGGCTCGCTGATGGGCGACGGCAAGACGCCCGCCGACTACGACTACAACGTCAAGGTCACCCGCAACGTCGTAGACATGGCCCACTGGGTCGGCGCCTCGGTCGAGGGCGAGCTTGGCGTGCTGGGCAGCCTCGAGACCGGCATGGGCGAGAAGGAAGACGGCCACGGCTTCGAGGGCAAGCTCGGCCACGACCAGCTGCTGACCGATCCCGACCAGGCGGTCGAGTTCGTGAAGGCCACCGAGGTCGACGCGCTCGCCATCGCCATGGGCACCAGCCATGGCGCCTACAAGTTCACGCGCAAGCCGGATGGCGACGTCCTGGCCATGAACGTGATCGAGGAGATCCACCGCCGCCTGCCCAACACCCACCTGGTGATGCACGGCTCCAGCTCGGTGCCGCAGGACCTGCAGGACCTGATCAACAAGTACGGCGGCGAGATGCCCCAGACCTGGGGCGTGCCGGTGGAAGAGATCCAGCGCGGCATCAAGCACGGCGTGCGCAAGATCAACATCGACACCGACAACCGCATGGCCATCACCGCCGCGATCCGCAAGGTGTTCGCCGAGAAGCCGGGCGAGTTCGACCCGCGGGGCTACCTGAAGCCCGCCAAGGAAGCCATGCGCAAGGTGTGCATCCAGCGCTTCGAGGAGTTCGGCACGGCCGGCCACGCCGCGAAGATCAAGGCGATCCCGCTCTCGGAGATGGCCAAGCGCTACGCCTCGGGCGAACTGGCCCCGAAGCTCGGCCTGACCAAGGTCGCCGCCGAGTAGCCCCAAAGGCTGCAGGGAGCCGATGGAAACGCTTGAAGTCATCGCCAGGCCGCACTTCGAGAAGGCGGACCTGGCGTGGCTCACCGACATCCGTTCGCGCCGCGCCGGCAGCCGCGGGCCGCCCTATTTCACCCTGATCTTCCACGGCGCCGAGATGACGCCGAGCGCCTTCGCCGAGCAGGTCCGCAAGCTGGCCGCCGACGTGCCGCGGATCCGTTTCCGGCTGAGGTCGGCCCTGGTGGTTCCCGAGCCCACCGTGGGCCGCTTCCACGTGTTCCTGATCCCCGACGAGGGGTTCGGCGCGATCCTGAAGCTGCACGACGCGCTGCACGTGGGCGGGATCGAGACGGCGCTGCGGTCCGACACCCCGTACCTGCCCCACATCACGGTCGCCACGACCTCCGAGTACGCCACCGCCCGCAAGCTGGCCCAGGCGCTGAACATGGGCGGCATCGACGTCCCCGGCCACATCGAGGCCCTGGAGGTCGAACGCCGCGCCGGCGACGTGGTCCGCAAGGTGGCCGACATCCCGCTGGCGAAGCACGGCTGGTTCGGCTGAACTATACAAAAGATCTATGCTATCTACTGGAAGGATCAATTTTCCTTCTGGCGACTATGGGCGCACTCTCTCCCCACACCGCGAAGAGAGACGCCCCATGGACAAGCCCAAGACCCTGACCACCGCCGCCGGCATCCCGGTCTCGGACAACCAGAACAGCCTGACCGCAGGCCCCCGCGGCCCCCTGCTGGTCCAGGACCTGCACCTCTTCGAGAAGCACGCCCACTTCAACCGCGAGCGCATTCCCGAGCGCGTCGTCCACGCGAAGGGCTCGGCCGCCCACGGGACCTTCACGGTCACCCGGGACATAACCCGTTACACCCGCGCCGACCTGTTCGCGGCGGTCGGCAAGCAGACCGACATCTTCCTGCGCTTCTCCACCGTGGCCGGCGAGCGCGGCGCGGCGGACGCCGAGCGCGACGTGCGCGGCTGGGCGCTGAAGTTCTACACCGAGCAGGGCAACTGGGACCTGGTGGGCAACAACACGCCGGTGTTTTTCGTCCGCGACCCGCTGAAGTTCCCCGACTTCATCCGCACCCAGAAGCGCGACCCGCGCTCGAACCTGCGCAATCCCACCGCCATGTGGGATTTCTGGAGCCGGTCGCCCGAAAGCCTGCACCAGGTGACGATCCTGTTCTCGGACCGCGGCCTGCCCAGGAGCTACCGGCACATGCATGGCTTCGGGTCGCACACCTACAGCTTCCTGAACTCGGGCAATGAGCGGTTCTGGGTGAAGTTCCACTTCAAGACCCAGCAGGGCATCGAGAACCTGACCAACGCCCAGGGCGCGGCGGTCGTCGCCGACGACCGTGAGAGCCACCAGCGCGACCTGTTCGAGGCCATCGAGCGCGGCGATTTCCCCAAGTGGACCGTCTACGTCCAGATCATGCCGGAGGCCGAGGCCGAGACCACGCCGTACAACCCCTTCGACCTGACCAAGGTCTGGCCGCACGCCGACTATCCGCTGATCGAAGTGGGCGAGCTGGAGCTGAACCGGAACCCGGACAACTACCACGCCGAGGTCGAGCAATCGACGTTCTCGCCGGCCAACGTGGTCCCCGGCGTGGGCTACAGCCCCGACAAGATGCTGCAGTTCCGGCTGTTCTCCTATGCCGACGCCCATCGCCACCGGGTCGGCACGAACGCCGAGGCCCTTCCGGTCAATCGGCCCAAAAGCCCAGTGAACAGCTACCACCGCGACGGCGCGATGCGCTTCGACGCCAATGGCGGCGGATCGGTGAACTACGAGCCCAACAGCTTCGGCGGGCCGAAGGAGGATCCCAGCTTCCGCGAGCCGCCGCTGAAGATTTCGGGCGACGCCGACCGCTACGACCACCGCGTGGGCAACGACGACTACACCCAGGCCGGCAATCTGTTCCGGCTGATGAGCGACGACCAGAAGCGACAGCTGATGGACAATATCGCGGCGGCCATGGGCGGCGTTCCGGAGGCGATCCTGCGCCGCCAGATCGCCCACTTCGCCAAGGCCGACCCAGCCTACGGCGAGGGCGTCGCCCAGCGTGTCGGCTTGGCTGCGCTCGAACCGGCGGAGTGAGGCGCGAAGGGCAGCCTCACGCCTCGATGTCGGCGCCCTTCATCTCCTTGAGGAAGAAGAACCCCACGATCGCGGTGAAGGCCGCCACGACGATCGGGTACCAGAGCCCGTAGTAGATGTTGCCCGTGGCGGCCACCATGGCGAAGGCCGTCGTCGGCAGGAATCCTCCCAGCCAGCCGTTGCCCAGGTGGTAGGGCAGCGACATGGAGGTGTAGCGGATCCGCGCCGGGAACATCTCCACCAGGGCCGCGGCGATCGGCCCGTAGACCATGGTCACGTAGATCACCAGCAGCCACAGCAGGAAGACGACCATCGGCTTGTTCACCAGCGCCGGGTCGGCCTTGGCCGGATAGCCGGCGGTCTTCAGCTCGGCGGCGAGGCCCTTGGTCCAGACCTCCTTGGCGGCTTTGAACTCGGCCGCCGGCATTGCCGCGCCCTCGAAGCTCGCGACCTTCTTCTCGCCGATCATGATGTAGGCGGTTTCAGCCGCCGCGTAGGGCGTCGGCTTGTTGACGTATGAGACGCCGGCGTTGGCCAGCGCGCCCTTCGCCACGTCGCAGGCGGTGGTGAAGGCCTGCTTGCCCACCGGATCGAACTGGAAGTGGCAGGTGGCGGGATCCGCCGCCACGACCACCGGGGCCGAGGCGGTGGCCTGCGCCAGTTGCGGGTTCGCCGCTGTGGTCAACGCCTTGAACACCGGGAAGTAGGTCAGCGCCGCCAGCACGCAGCCCGCCAGGATCACCGGCTTGCGTCCGATCTTGTCGGAGAGCCAGCCGAAGATGACGAAGAAGGGCGTCCCCAGCACCAGCGCGACGGCGACCAGGGTGTTGGTCAGCGGCCCGTCGACCTTGAGCGTCTTTTCCAGGAAGAACAGGGCGTAGAATTGACCCGTGTACCAGACCACCGCCTGGCCGGCCGTGAGCCCCGCCAGCGCCAGGATCACTAGCTTGAGGTTGGACCACTGGCCGAAGCTCTCGGTGAGCGGCTTCTTCGAGGTGGTCCCCTCGTCGATCATCTTCTGGAACACCGGGCTCTCGTTGAGCCGCAGGCGGATCCAGAGCGAGACGCCCAGCAACAGGATCGAGACCAGGAACGGAATGCGCCAGCCCCAGGCCTTGAAGGCGTCCTCGCCGATGTTGGTGCGGACCAGGAGGATGACCACCAGGCTGAGGAAGAGGCCGAAGGTGGCGGTGGTCTGAATCCAGCTGGTGTAGAGGCCGCGCTTGCCGGGCGGCGCATGCTCGGCGACGTAGGTCGCGGCCCCGCCGTACTCCCCGCCCAGCGCCAGGCCCTGGATCAGGCGCATGACGATCAGCAGGATCGGCGCGGCGACCCCGATCGTCGCATAGCTGGGCAACAGGCCCACCACGAAGGTGGAGAGGCCCATCAGCAGCATGGTGACCAGGAAGGTGTTCTTGCGCCCCCAGAGGTCGCCCAGCCGCCCGAACACGATGGCCCCGAACGGCCGCACCGCGAAGCCGGCGGCGAAGGCCAGCAGGGCGAAGATATAGCCGGTGGTCTCGTTCACGCCGGAGAAGAAGTGCTGGGTGATGAACCCGGCCAGCGAGCCGTAGAGGTAGAAGTCGTACCACTCGAACACCGTGCCCACGGAGGCGCCCGCGACCACCGTCACGTTCGATCCGCGCGCCGGCGTCTCCGCCTCCGCCGCAGCCATGCCCATCTCCCCCGTTACGCTCTTGGCGGGACGGTAGGGGCATGCGGCGTCGCGCGGCAATCCCTCGCGGCGTGTTCAGGCGTCCGGCAGCTCGCCCATGGCGCTTTGCAGGTAGTTCTGCTCGCCCAGGCTCTTCACCAGGCTGAGCTGGGTCTCGAGATAGTCGATGTGGTCCTCGGTATCGCTGAGGATCTCGCGCAGCAGCTCGCGCGTGACGAAGTCGGCCGAGGCCTCGCACAGCTTGATGCCCTCGATCAGGGTCACCCGGCCGCCGGTCTCGACGCCGAGGTCGGCCCTCAGTCCCTCCACCACGGACTCGCCGATCGACAGCTTGTGCAGGTCCTGCAGGTTGGGCAGGCCGTCGAGGAACAGGATGCGCTTGATGAGCTTGTCGGCGTGCTTCATCTCGCCGATCGACTCTTCATAGGTGATCTTGCCCAGCCGGGCGAAACCCCAGTTTTCGTACATGCGGGCGTGCAGGTAATACTGATTTACTGCGGTCAACTCATTGGTGAGGACCGCGTTCAACAGCTTGATGATCGCCTTGTCGCCTTGCACCGTAGAGCCTCCATCCAAACAATAGAGGCGGAAATGCCTCTCGCTGGACAGCGGTGTCAAAGACAATGTCTGCGATTGATTTGCGGTTGCTGGAAAACCCGCAAATTCGCCTGCGAATGATTTTCGCTAGCTGGAAGAACGACCTATTCGGCCGCGAAACGCAGCGCCTCGCGCTCCTCGTCGAGGATCTTGCGCATGTCGCAGACGCACCGGGCGCACTGGACCGCCGAATCGCAGGCCTTGAAGATCTGGGCGGGTCGTCCGGCGCCGGCGGCGATAGCCGCGCGGACGTCGCGTTCCCGGATGCCATTGCAGTTGCAGACGTACATGAGCGCGCAAGCGGTCCCTGACTGACGCCTCATAACTAGCGCCTTGCGACTAAGTTTGCAAGTCATTCGCAACACATGATGAACGCCGATCACCCTGCGACCGGATGTCGCGGAGACCCCGGCCAAGCTTGGGCGTTGTTGCAGCTGGGAGCTGTTCGGAGCCACGGGAGACGGCGCCAGCGGCTTGTCTTGGGGACGAGCGATGGATCTCGACGCGCTGATACTGTCGCGACTGCAATTCGCGTTCACGATCGCGTTTCACATCATCTTCCCCAGCTTCACGATCGGCCTGGCCAGCTACCTGGCGGTGCTCGAAGGCCTGTGGCTGGTCACCAAGAACGAGGCGTTCAAGACGCTCTACTTGTTCTGGGTGAAGATCTTCGCGATCTCGTTCGGCATGGGCGTCGTCTCCGGCGTAGTGCTCAGCTACCAGCTCGGAACCAACTGGAGCGTGTTCTCGACGGTCGCCTCGCCGGTGATCGGACCGCTGCTCGCCTTCGAGGTGCTGGCCGCCTTCTTCCTGGAGGCCTCGTTCCTGGGGGTGATGCTGTTCGGCTGGAAGAAGGTGGGCCCGGGCCTGCACTTCACCGCGACGGCGCTGGTCGCGGTCGGAACCCTGATCTCGGCCTTCTGGATCGTCTCGGCCAACAGCTGGATGCAGCACCCGACCGGATACGAAGTGCTGCCGGATGGCGCGCTGCGGGCGGTGGACTGGTGGCGGGTGATCTTCTCGCCGACCTTCCCCGAGCGGTTCGCCCACATGACCCTGGCCGCCTACCTGACCACCGCCCTGGTGGTGGGCGCAGCCTCGGCCTGGCGGATCCTGAAGCGCGGCGCCGACGAGGAATCGCGCCTCGGACTGCGCATGGCCATCGGCATGTTCGCGATCGTGGCGCCGCTGCAGCTCTTCGTGGGCGACCTCTCCGGCAAGGAGGTGCTGCACGTCCAGCCCGCCAAGCTGGCCGCTATCGAGGCGTTCTGGGAGACCCGCACCGAGCAGCCGTTCCACATTGCCGCCTGGCCCGACCGGGACGCCGAGGGCAATCGGTTCGAGATCTCGATCCCCAAGCTCGGCAGCCTGATCACCGCCGGCAGCGCCTCAGCCGAGGTGAAGGGCCTGAAGGCGTTCGCGCCGCAGGACCGGCCGCCGATCTTCATCGTGTTCTGGGCGTTCCGGGTGATGGTGGGCCTGGGCCTCCTGATGATCGGCCTGGGCGCCTGGGGCGCCTGGCTGCTGTGGCGCACGCGCGGGCCGGAATACAGCCGCCCCTTCCTCTGGGCCGCTGTGGCCATGGGGCCGGCCGGCTTCGTGGCGGTGATCTCGGGGTGGGTCGTCGCCGAGGTGGGCCGCCAGCCCTATGTGATCTACGGCGTCCTGCGGACCGCCGACGCGGTCTCGCCCGTTGGCGCGGGCCAGGTCTCGGCCTCGCTGCTGGCCTTCATGCTCGTCTATGCGGTGATCTTCACCGTCGGCGTCCTCTACATCCTGCGGCTAATGGCCGAGGGGCCGGAGAGCCCGCCGGCGGAGATAGACGAGCCGCCCGGCGCCCCGCTCGCCGCCGGGACCAGGGGAGCCCCGCGATGACCCTCGATCTGCCGCTGGTCTGGGCCGGGATCATAGCGACGGCCGTGCTGCTCTATGTGCTGCTGGACGGCTTCGACCTGGGGATCGGCATCCTGTTCCCGTTCGCCGCCTCGCCGGCCGAGCGCGACGTGATGATGGAGTCCATCGCCCCGGTCTGGGACGGCAACGAGACCTGGCTGGTGCTGGGCGGCGGCGGCCTCTTCGCCGCCTTCCCCTTCGCCTACGCCGCCCTGATGCCGGCGATGTACCTGCCGATCATCCTGATGCTGCTGGCCCTGATCCTGCGCGGCGTCGCCTTCGAGTTCCGCCACCATGGCCGCGTCCGGGGCAAGGCCTTCTGGACCGCCGCCTTCGCCGGGGGCTCGGTGGCCGCGACCCTCGCCCAGGGCCTCGTGCTCGGCGGCTTCATCCAGGGCGTGAAGTTGGACGGCCGGGGCTTCGCGGGCGGGCCGTTCGACTGGCTGACGCCCTACAGCCTGCTGGTCTCGGTGGGCCTGCTGGCCGGCTACAGCCTGCTGGGGGCGACCTGGCTGGTCTGGCGCACCGAGGGCGACCTGCAGGCGCGCGCGCGCCGCTGGGGCTGGATCGCGGCGGCGGCCACGGCGGCCCTGCTGGCGGTGGTCAGCCTGGCCACCCTTTTCGTCCACCCACGCATCGCCATCCGCTGGGGCTTCGACGGCGACGCGTTCAACCTCGCGACCCTGGGCCCCTTGCTGCCCATTCCCCTGCTGGGCCTCGTGGGCCTGGCGGTCGTGGCGGTGGGCCTGCGCCGCGCGCACCAGGCCACTTCGCTGATCGGCGCCTATCTGGTCTTCCTGTCGGGCTACGTCGGGCTGGCCGTGGGCTTCTTCCCGAACATCGTCCCCTACGACCTCAGCTTCCGGCAGGCGGCCAACGCCGACAACGCCCTGGGCCTGATGCTGGTGGGCGTGGCGATCCTGCTGCCGGCGATCATCGGCTACACGGTCTGGGTCTACTGGCTGTTCCGCGGCAAGGTCGGGGGCGATGCGGGGTATCATTGAGCCGCCGCCACAGCGCGGCGAGGTTCCGCCGCCCCTCTGGGAGCGGCTGGCCTGGTTCGCAGGGTTGGCGATCACCGGCGCCGCCTCGTGCGCCGCCATCGCCTATGCCTTGAGGCTGTTGCTGCGCTGAGCCCAGGGGCGTGTATGTAGGGCCATGGCCCCGCCCCTCTGCCGCCTCTACCTGATCACCCCGCCCCGACTGGACGACCTGGCCGCCTTCGGGCAGGTCCTCGCCCACGCCCTGGACGCCGGCGACGTGGCCGCGTTGCAGATCCGGCTGAAGGATGTCCCGGACGAGATCGTCACCGCCGCCGTCGACGTGCTGACGCCGATCGCCCACGCCCGCGGCGTGGCCGTGATCCTCAACGACCGGCCCGACCTCGCCGCGCGGCTCGGCTGCGACGGCGTCCACATCGGCCAGGACGACACGCCGCTGGCCGAGGCGCGCAGGATCATGGGCCCGGACGCCATGATCGGCGTCACCTGTCACGACAGCCTGCACCTGGCCATGGAAGCCGCCGAGGGCGGGGCGGACTACGTCGCCTTCGGGGCCTTCTTTCCGACCACCACCAAGGACGCCTCGACCCGGGCCGATCCGGAGCTGCTGACCGGCTGGCAGGCGGACATGGTCATCCCCTGCGTGGCGATCGGTGGCATCACGGTGAAGAACGCCCGCGGCCTGGCCGCCGCGGGTGCGGACTTCCTGGCCGTCTCGGCGGGTGTCTGGAGCCACGGCGACGGCCCCGCCGCGGCGGTGAAGGCCCTCAACGCCGAGATCGCGGCGGGCGTGGCCGAGCGGGCCTAGGGCCACCGCGCCCACCGCGCCCACCGCGAAGCGGAGAGGAAGTCATTCCGGCGGCCCGTCCTCATATTCCGGCAGCCCCGCGGGCGTGCAAACGAAGGGATGCCGCGTGGCGGTGAACACCATCCGCTGCGGCGCGGGCAGGGTCGGGTCGGCGAAGGCGCCGCCGGCCACGCCGAGCACGTCATCCCACTCGGGCGAGCTCCACCAGACGTTCGACCCGCAGCGAGGGCAGAAGTTGAAGGTGGTCACGCCGTCCGGCCGCTGGAAATTGGACGCCTCGCCACGTCGCGCGACCATCTGGTCGGGGTGGAAGTAGACCGTCACGCCGAAGAAGCTGCCCGTCCGCCGCTGGCAACGGGTGCAGCAGCAACTCGACACCAGCACCGGCTCGCCGCGCATCGTCACGGCGAGATCGCCACACCAACAGGTCGCCTCGCGCTCCATCCGGACTCTCCTTGCTTTCACATCGGCCCGACACTAGGTTCCGCGCCCTCTATCCCCGGCCGAGATCTTTTGAAACCGTGAGCACCCAATCCGCCCTCCTGAAGGTGATGAGCGACGCTGCGCGCAAGGCCGCGCGTGGGCTCAACCGTGATTTCGGCGAACTCGCCGAGCTGCAGGTCGCCAAGAAGGCGCCGGCGGATTTCGTGTCGGCCGCCGACCTGAAGGCGGAACAGGTGATCTTCGAGGCGCTGTCCAAGGCGCGCCCCGGCTACAGCTTCCATGGCGAGGAACGTGGCCGGATCGAGGGCACGGACAAGACCCACACCTGGATCGTGGACCCCCTGGACGGCACGACCAACTTCCTCCACGCCATCCCCCACTTCGCCATCAACATCGCGCTGGAGCGCGAGGGCGCGGGCGTGGTGGCGGCGGTGACCTACAACCCCATCACCAACGAGCTGTTCTGGGCCGAGAAGGGCAAGGGCGCCTTCGTGAACGACCACCGCCTTCGGGTGGCGGCGCGCCAGCGGATGGACGAGGCGGTGTTCGCCACGGGCATCCCCTTCCTGGGCCACGGCCAGCACGCGACCTTCCTGAAGGAGCTGCATCAGATCAGCCAGCGGGTGGCCGGTGTGCGCCGGTTCGGGGCGGCGTCGCTGGACCTGGCCTGGGTCGCGGCCGGCCGGTTCGACGGTTACTGGGAGCGCGACCTGAAGCCCTGGGACCTGGCGGCCGGGATGCTGCTGGTCACCGAGGCCGGCGGCAAGGTGACGGACGCCGACGGCGAGGACGCGGTGCTGGGCAAGGGCTCGGTGGTGGCCGCGAACCTCGATCTCCACCCGCAGCTGCTCAGTCGCCTGACTGCCGCAAAATAGCGGCTAAGCTAGGGGTCATGACCATGACCCGCCGCACCCTGACCGCCCTGGGCCTCGCCGCCACCGCCATGCCGGCCGCCGCCAAGCCGAAGACGCCCATCGTCATCGCCCACCGCGGCGCGAGCGGCGAGCGGCCCGAGCACACGCTGATGGCCTACCGCCTGGCCATCTCGGAGGGCGCCGACTTCATCGAGCCCGACCTGGTCGCCACCAAGGACGGCCACCTGGTGGTCCGCCACGAGAACGAGATCGCCGGCACGACGGACGTGGCCAGCCGGCCCGAGTTCGCCCGGCGCAAGGCCGAGAAGGTCATCGACGGCCAGAAGATCACGGGCTGGTTCACCGAGGACTTCACGCTCGCCGAGCTGAAGACGCTGCGGGCCCGCGAGCGCCTGCCGCAGCTTCGGGCGGAGAGCGCCAGGTTCGACGGCCGCGAGCCGATCGTCACCTACCAGGAGGTCGTCGACCTGGCGAAGGCCGAGAGCGCGCGGGTGGGCCGCACCATCGGCACCTACCCTGAGATGAAGCACCCGACCTATTTCGCCGGGATCGGCCTGCCGCTGGAGCAGCGGCTAGCCGACGCGCTCAGGAAGAACGGACTGGACTCGAAGACCGCGCCCGTCTTCGTCCAGTGCTTCGAGGCCGAACCGCTGAAGACCTTCGGCAAGCTGGGCAAGGCGCGCCGGGTGATGCTGGTGGGCCAGGGCCCCGCCCCGGTCGACGTGAAGTCCGAGGCGGGGATCAAGGCCATCGCGGCCTTCGCCGAGGGCCTGGGGCCGGAGTGGCCGCTGGTGATCCCGACGGCGGGCGGCGTACTGGGCGAGCCAACCGGCCTGGTGACGTGGGCCCACACCGCCGGCCTGCAGGTCCATCCCTGGACCGTCCGGGCGGAGAACGCCTTCCTGCCCAAGAACCTGCAACGTGACGGCGGCCCCGCCGCCCACGGCGACGTGGATGCGGTCTTCAAGACGATCTACGCCGCCGGCGTCGACGGCCTGTTCAGCGACTTCCCCGGGCTGGCGGTGAAGGCGCGGAGCCAGTCTCCTCTCCCCCCACACGAAGTGGGAGGGGAGAGGGTAGGGTGAGGGGCGGCTCGTGCGAGTGTGATCCACCGATGGTCCAGCCATGACCCAGCTTCGTAGCCGTTGATCCTCGCGGAGCCATCGGAAGAGCGCCGAGGCCCAGCCGCCCCTCACCCCGCCCTCTCCCCTCGGGCTTCGCCTCGGGGGAGAGGAGGGCCCTAAGCCGCCTCGAACTGCAGCGCCGCCAGCCGCGCATACAACCCGTTCTTCGCCACGAGGGCGGCGTGGGTCCCCTCCTCGACGACACGGCCGTCGTCCATGACCACGATCCGGTCGGCCTTGAGCACGGTGGCCAGGCGGTGGGCGATGACCAGGGTCGTGTGGTCCCTCATCGCCTCGTCCAGCGCGCGCTGGACCAGGTGTTCGTTCTCGGCGTCCAGGGCGCTGGTGGCCTCGTCGAGCAGCAGGATCGGGGTCTCGCGGATCAGGGCGCGGGCGATGGCGAGGCGCTGGCGCTGGCCGCCGGACAGCGTGCGGGCGCGGTCGCCGACCAGAGTCTCGAGCCCCTCGGGCAGGGCCGACAGGAACCCCTCGGCCTGGGCCGCGCGGACCACGGCGCGGACGTCCTCGTCCGTCGCCCCTTCGCGGCCGAAGCGGATGTTGTCGGCGGCCGAGCCCGAGAACAACGGGCTCTCCTGGGCGACCAGGGCCATGCGGGCCCGGACCTCCGTGGGATCGGCGTCGCGCAGGTCGACGCCGTCCAGCAACACCCGGCCGGCCTGCGGGTCGTAGAAGCGCAGCAGCAGCCGGAACACGGTGCTCTTGCCGGCCCCGGACGGCCCTACCAGCGCCACCCGCTCGCCGGGTCGCACGTTGAGCGAAAAGCCCTTCAGCGCCGGCAGCTCGGGCCGGCCCGGATAGGCGAAGGTGACGCCTTCGAAGGCCAGCTCGCCGCGCGGCGGGTTGGGCAGGGGCGTCGGATTGGGCGGGGCGGCCACGCCGGGCCGGGCGTCCAGCAGCTCGCCCACCCGCTCCATGGCCCCGGCCGCCTTCTGCACGTCGCCCCAGGTCTCGCCCAGCGCGCTGACGGAGCCTGCGGCCATCACCGACAGGAAGGCGAACTGGAACAGCGCGCCCCATGAGATGTCGCCCCGCAGGCCGGCATGTACGCCCAGCCAGAAGACCCCGACGATGCCGCCGAACACCAGGACGATGACCGCGGCTGTCATGGCGGCCCGGGTGGTGATCCGCCGCATCTGGGCGCGGAAGGCCTGTTCCACCGCCCCGCCGAACCGGTCGGCGGCGGCCCGCTCGCGCCCGAAGGCCTGCACGGTCTCCAGCGCGTCCAGGCTCTCGCCGGCGGACCCCACGGCGTCGGCGAAGCGGTCCTGGGCGGACGCGGTCAGCTTGCGCACCCGGCGGCCGAACAGGAACAGCGGCGCCAGAACGAAGGGGAAGGTCAGCAGCACCAGGCTGGTCAGGTGCGGGCTGACGAACATCAGCAGGATCAGGGCGCCGATCAGCGTCAGCAGGTTGCGCAGCGCCACCGAGACGGAGGTCGCCAGCAGGTTCTCGACGATGGCGATGTCGGTGGTCAGCCGCGACAGCACCTCCCCGGTCCGGGTCTGCAGGAAGAACGACGGATCCAGCGTCAGGATGTGGCCGTAGGTGGCCTTGCGCAGATCGGCCACGACCCGCTCGCCCAGGCTGGTGACGAAGTAGAAGCGCAGCGCCGTGGCGATCGCCAGCGTGCCCGCCACCGCGCCGACGATCAGGAACCTGCGGTCGACGGTGGCGGCGTCGAGCCCGGGCTTGGTCAGGTTGTCCACCACCAGCCGGATCGCGCCGGACATGCCGAGCGTGGCGCTGGTGGACAGCAGCAGGAACACCAGCGAGGCCAGTGCGCGGCCCCAGTGGGCGGTGAGGAAGGGGCCCAGGCGGCTGAGCGCCCCCACGTTCCGGCTCCTGCCCCGCTTGGCGGCGTTCTCGGCGAGGGTCTGGGCCATGGCCTGGCCGGCGCTGGGCCGGCCCTCGACATGGGATCCGGGCGCGGAAGACTCTGGCCCCGGCTCGCTCATCGGTCTCGCACCTTGCATTTGCCCGCGCGTTTCTCTATACGCGCGGCTTCCTTTTCGACCGCCTTCACCGGCGGCCGGCCCAAGTTGGCCGCTCCATTACGTCAGGCGCCCGTGCGATGAAACAAGACACTCACCCCGACTACCACTTCATCACCGTCGTGATGACGGACGGCACCAGCTATCAGACCCGGTCCACCTACGGGAAGGCCGGCGACACGCTGAACCTGGACATCGATCCGAAGACCCACCCGGCGTGGACCGGCGGCGGCCACCAGATGCTCGACCGCGGCGGCCGCGTGTCGCGCTTCAACGCCAAGTTCGGCGCCTTCACGCGCAAGTAGGCCAGTCCCCGCGCAGGCGGGGATGGCGCGAGACATTGCAAACGCCGCGAGGGGCCACCTTCGCGGCGTTTTGCTGTCGGCGGCGGTGTGGCGGGGGCGTGGCGGGGACCACGAACCCCACGAGCAGGCCGCGGCGCGGCCGGCCGTGGGCCGTCCGGTCGCGTGGGGTCGGATTGGGAGGCGCATGCGCGCCGGGAGTCACGCCGAGCTGCGCCGGGGGTCCGGCGGGCGCGGTAACGCCGCGGCGCCGCCCAGGAGCCCAGATCGAGATCGTGGCTGGACGCCACGGCTCCATGTCTCCTCACCCGTAGGGGGAGGGGGACCACCTGCAAGGTGGTGGAGGGGGTCGGCCGGGCGCGCCGAGCTTGATCGGCCCCCCCTCCACCCCGCTTCGCGCGGTCCTCCTACGGGTGAGGAGATGGAACAACGCAGGGTCGGGCGCGCCAGGTCGAGGTTGTGGCGGATGCGGACGATGCAGCTTTCGACCGCCGCGTGGACGGCCTCGGGGTCGGCGTCGTCGGCCTCCAGCAGGACGTCCAGGTCTTCCAACGCCTCGTCGGCCTCGGCGCGTTCGTATTCGTACCAGTCCCCGCGTTCGGGTGACGGCCGGGGCTCAGGGGCCGGGGCGGGCGTCGTCGCCGGTCGGGGGGCTGCGGGCTCGCGGGCCGCGCGGTCCGCCGCCTGGGCCAGCCGGAATTCCAGGGCGATGGTCTGGCGCACGGCGCGCGAGACGCGGTGATAGGCCAGGCCTACCTGCACCCGCACCGACAGGTCCTCGGCCGCCTCCATGGCCGCGCTCAGCGCGCGCACCATGACCATCCCGGTCTCGGCCATCTCCGCCAGCACGCGTTCGTGCCGCTCGCGCATGTCACTTCCGGTGGACATGCGAGGATCAAAACATGGCGATGCGTCAGAAGCGGTCGCAGCGACGAAGTGGTGGGCGCGGCTTATAGCTGGCCGCCAGCCGGATGACTCGCCGTGAGGACAGTCGATGACTCCGCCCCGCCAAGCCCGCTTGCGCCACCACGCCCGCGAGCGGACGTTCCGAACTTCGCAGGTGGGTGGAAAGGGGACCTAGGGGTTGCTGCCCGAGCGCCAACGCCAACCGCCTTCGGTCTTGGCGGCCGCGATAATCACGGTCGCCACCACGAGGCCCGTCACGACCACTGCGCGCATCGTCCCGTCCAGCAACGTGATTGCGCCGACCAGCCCGGCGAAGAGGGCGGCGAGTAGCACCCAACCCTGCCATGAAATCGGCAAGCCTGCTCCGTAGCCAAAGCGCTTTGGTGCGAACCACGGTTTCGGTGCTCGCGTCATGCGTTACCTCCAGCGGATAACTGACTATAGCATGCGAATTTGCGAACGTCAGCAAGGGGTCGCACTCGGGCTTTAGCTCGTAGCCGGGATGCAGACCTTGCCGAACGCCCCCTCACAAGACCCATCGGAAGCCCGCGCGGGGTCGAGGCGCGACTTCACCTCCCCCGCGCAGCGGCGGGAGGGGGACCGCCCGCCGAAGCCGGCACTGGCCGGCTGCAGAGCGGGGGGTGGAGGGGGCGAGCGACCGCTCAGGACGTCCGGCTGCGTTTCAGCGCTTCGATCTTCAGCAGGACCTCGTCCATGACCCCGTCGAGGTCGTGGTAGACTCGCGACGCTGGGATCCGCATCACCTGCACGCCCTGTCGGGCCAGCCAGTGGTCCCGCGCGGCGTCGCGAAGTTGGGCGTCATCGTCCCAGTGCGCAGCGCCATCGACCTCCAGCGCCAGTTTCAGCGCCGGACAGTAGAAGTCGAGGATGATCGAGCCGAAGGGGTGCTGCCGGCGGAAGGTCGGTTGCTCGCCGCCGCGTCCACGCAGGCGGCTCCAGAGGATCACCTCCGGCTCGGTCATCGCCTTGCGCATCGCGCGGGCGCGGTTGGTGATCACCGTGCGTCGCAAGGCTGTGCCGGCCGCTCGCCCCCTCCACCAGCCGCTCTTCGCTGCGCTCGGCGACCGGTCCCCCTCCCGCCGCTTCGCGGGGGAGGTTAAGAACATAAAGTGAACATATGGGTAGGCGCAAGGTCCGCAACAGGTCGCAGTCGGGATGGCTCCAGGTCGCAAAGCAGACCTGACCGACGTCGGCGCAGGGTGGAGGCTATGCCGCGCCGGGCCCGGTGCGGCTGGGTGTTCCGAGTGGAAGCCCCCAGCTCCGCCGTGGGGGAGGAATTCCGGCGATCAGCCCCCGAAGGCGCTCTTCAGGCGGTCCATCTGGCCCAGAACGGGATTGGACGGCTCGGCGGTCTGGCTTTCCAGATACATGCGCTTGTCCAGGTGACGGACGCGCTCGTAGAGGCGCTCGGCGCGGTCGGCCAGGCCGGTGAGGCCGCGGGGCAGTTCGCCGCGGGCCGCGTCGGTCTCGCGGGAGACCTCCTCGCCGTTCAGGCGGTAACGGTCCTCGCTGGCCGAGGCCGGGGCCATGTCGCCCTCGCGCACGGCGCGCTGGACCAGCAGCCACGAGGCCACCTGCATCAGGCGGGTGGTCAGGCGCATGCTCTCGGCGGCATAGGCGAGCGCGGCGTTGCGGGAGAGCAGCTTCGACTCCTGGCGGCCTTCGCCGTCCAGGTAGCTGGCGGTCTCCTCCACCAGCTCCATGCCTTCCTGGAAGGTCCGCTCGAACAGCTCGGAGCGAGCGAAGTCCTGGATGACGTCATCGCGCCAGTCGGGGCTCTGGATATCCTGCATCAAGCGGACTCTACACCGTTTAGGGTTTCCACGCGCTGAACGAAACGTCGCAACGCGACGTCGCCGTGCAACCGCCGTGCCATGGCCAATCAGTTGGCGGGGCGTGAGAAAAGCGCGTCGGCGGCCGCCCGGCCCGACAGCTTCTTGTCGATCTGGGCCCGCACGCGCCGGGCCTCGGCGTCCAGCACCTCCAGCCGCTCCTCCAGCTCGGAGACGCCGTAGAGTTCCAGGTCCTCGCGGACAGCTTCCAGCAGGCGCTGCCCGCGGACAACTCGGACTTCGACAGGTTCTTCCACTTCGAACCCTCCTTTGCGTCCCCCGACCGGAGGTCTATCTGAACGCGCAAGCCCGATTTGCGCAAGTTTCAGGACAATCATGACCAGCCCGATCGAAGCCGAGACCATGACCACCATCGCCATCGAGGGCGGCAAGGGGCCCGCTTCGGCGCTGAAGCCCGTCCGGGCGCCGATCCCGGAGCCCGGTCCGGGCCAGATCCTGATCAAGGTGAAGGCGGCAGGCGTCAACCGGCCCGACATCGTCCAGCGCAACGGCGGCTATCCGCCGCCGCCCGGCGCCCCGGACACCATGGGCCTGGAGGTGGCCGGCGTGGTGGCCAAGGCCGCCGGCCGCTGGAAGGTCGGCGACAAGGTCTGCGCCTTGCTGGGCGGCGGCGGCTATGCCGAATACGCCGCGGTCGACGCGCGCCACGCCCTGCCGATCCCGGAGGGCCTGAGCTTCGAGGAAGCCGCCGGCCTGCCCGAGACGGTGTTCACGGTCTACGCCAACGTCTTCGAGCACGGTCGCCTGAAGGCCGGCGAGACGCTGATGATCCATGGCGCAACCTCCGGCATCGGGGTCACGGCGATCCAGATGGCCAAGGCGGCCGGCGCCAAGGTGATCGGCACGGGCCGCGGCGCCGACAAGGCCAAGACCGCGCTGGCGCTCGGCGCCGACGTCGCGGTCGACGTCACGACCGAGGACTTCGCCGAGGTCGCCAAGCGCGAAGGCGGCGTGGACGTGGTGCTGGAGATGGTCGGCGGCGACTATGTGCCGAAGGACCTGGACGCCCTGAAGACGGACGGCCGCATCGTGTTCATCGCGGCGCTGGCCGGCCCCATGCTCGGCATCCCGATCTTCGCGATCATGATGAAGCGCGCCGTCATCACCGGCTCCACGCTGCGGCCCCGCAGCGCCGACGAGAAGGCCCGCCTGGCCGCCGAGATCGAGCGCGTCGTCTGGCCCTGGATCGCGGCGGGCAAGGTGAAGCCGCAAATCGACGCCACCTTCCCCCTGGAAGACGCGGCCGCCGCCCATGCCCACCTGGAGGGCGGCGCCCACGTCGGCAAGGTGATCCTGGTCACGCAGTAGCCGGAACGGCGCCGCCACAGCCGCGTTGGGCGCGGATGTCCTCGAACGTCATCCAGCGCGGCCTCACCAACCTCGGCGTCGTCACCGCCCGGCCGATCGCCTTCGTGGCGGTCGGCGCCTACGCGGTCGCTTGGCTCGTCTTCGACCGTGGAAGTTTCGACATGCACGGCGGCGCGGCGCTGGGGGCGTGGTTCATGACGCTGTTCATCCAGCGCGCCGCGCACCGCGACACCCAGGCGATCCAGGCCAAGCTGGACGAACTGTTGCGCGCGCACGGCGAGGCGCGCACCGAGCTGGCGAGCCTGGACGACGACGAGCCCGAGGAAATCGAACGCCGGCGAGAACGGGAGCGGGCGTAGCTACTTCTCGAAGATGCCCATCAGCAGCGGACGCACGAACACCGAGGCCGCCGCCTTGGGCCGCACGTCGGGGACCAGGTAGCCCAGCTCGGCGCAGGCGTTCAGGGTGGCGTTCAGCATCTGCGAGGCGATGAAGGGATCCACCGGCCGGATCGAACCCTCGGCGATCCCGTCCGAGATCATCGAGGCGAAACGGTCCGAGACGCGGTTCGCATGCTCCACCATCACCCGGCGCATCTGTTCCGGCAGGGCGGTGAGCGCGCTGGTGCGCAGCAGCGGGCCGTGGTCGGAGAGCTGGAACTCGGCGAGCGCCGCAGCGCAGGCCGACACCTTGGCCCACTGGTCGCCGGGCAGCTCCATCGCCAGGCGCTGCGCGCGGGTCATGACCTCGAAGCTGCGCTCGAAGCAGGTCACCACCAGGTCGTCCTTGGCCTCGTTGTGGTGGTAGAAGCTGCCCTTGGTGACGTTGAGCTCGGCCGAGATCTTGTCCACCGAAGCGCCGCGGTAGCCGCGCAGGTTGATCAGCCGCGTCGCGGCCAGCAGGAAGGTCTCCCGCGCCAGCTCCGGCCCCTCGCGGGCGGCGAGCTGGTCCATCGGGATCGGAGCGGGCTCCCAGGCGGCGCCCTCGGGCGCCATGCCGTGCAGGAAGATGTCGACCATGCGGTCGCGGACGCGCGGATGGTCCACCGGGTCGTACTTCGCCAACCAGGCCCCGCCCCAGAACACCTGCTCCAGCAGCATCCGGGTGCGCGCGGTGCGCCGGCCGCGGGACATCCAGATCAGGTCGGGATGGTCGAAGATCTGCCGCGCCTTGCGGAACAGCCGGCCGTAGGCGGTGGCCACTTCCTCACGCCGCGGCGAGGTCAGCGCCCGCAGTTCCGAGATGATCGGCAGCGGCGGGGCCGTGCCGGCGATGGTCCGGCCCAGCACGTCCAGGTAGAGGGTGAAGAACGCGTGCAGCCGCTCGGGCGGGCTCGGCGCGCGCACCGCCTCCTCGGCCAGGTCGTACAAGGTCTCGATCCCGCGGGTGATGCAGGCGGCGGCGAGGTCGTCCTTGCGCTTGAAATAGTAGGTGACGCTGGTGGTCGACAGATCGACGGCCGCGGCGGCGTCGCCCAGCGTCAAACCTTTGATTCCCTTGCGGTTCAGGATGCGGGTCGCCGCATCCAGGATCGCTTCACGCTTACGCTCGAACCGATCTGTGGATCTTGCCGCCGCGCTTCGTGGAGCCATGGGCGCCCTATTCCCCGAATGGACACCCTTTTGACCCCGAAAGGGCCGCTTCGCCAAGACTCTACGTCACCCAAGTTGACGCGTGAACAGGCGCCACCCTCAGCTGTCCGAGAACCCGAACGGCGCGCTGGTGCGGCGGATGTCGTCGGGCAGGATCTGGCGGCCGATCGGCGGCGCCGAACGCGCGGTGCATTCGGTCCTGTGGCAGAGGCGGCAGGTGACCCCGATGGGCGTTGCCGCCTCCGCGCCGTTCGGCTGGTCCTGGGTGTAGATCAGGCGGCCCGCGTGCTCGGCCGCGCACCCCAGGGCGATGGCCCGTTCCACCCGCGGCTTGCCATAGCCGCCCCCGCCGGCGGTGACCGTCCGGGCGATGGAGAAGAAGCGCTGGCCATCGGGCAGCTCCAGCCACTGGGTGACGATCTGGCGGGGCGTGCGGAAGGCCTGGTGGACGGTCCACAGCGGGCAGCCGCCGCCGTGGCGCGCGAACGGGAAGCCGGCGCCGTCCAGGCGCTTGGAGACGTTGCCCGCCTCGTCCACCCGGATGAAGAAGAAGGGCACGCGCTCCTGCCCGGGCTTCTGCAGGGTGGTGAGCCGGTGGGCGATCTGCTCGAAGCTGGCCCCGAACTGGCGGCCCAGCGCCTCCAGGTCGTAGCGACGCGCCTCCACGGCCCGGGCGAAGGCGGTGTAGGGCATCAGGAGCGCGGCGGCCGCATAGCTGGCCAACGCCCGGCGCGTCAGCCGCTCGCCGCTCTCGGTGGCGAACCCGCCCATCGAGACCACCGCGTCCACGTCGCCCCCCAGCTCCAGGTAGGCGAGCTGCAGGGCGAGCTGGAAGGTCTGGCTGGCGTTGTCCAGCTCGTCGCTGAGCAGGATTTCGCGACGGTGATGATCCAGGCGCCGCGTGGAGCCGACCATCACCTCGGGCGGCAACCTGCGGACCTTCAGGTTGTGCCGGGCCTTGAAGTAGGCGGTGAAACCCTCGTGGGACGCCACCTGCTGCGCCAGCCGCTCGGCCGCGTCGTCCAGGCTGGGGAAGCTGTTGCGCCGCGCCTCCAGGAACCGCCGGGACTCGGCCACGGGGTCGGAGGCGTCGGCGCCGCGGCCGGCCGCGTCGGCCTGGACCCCGCGGTCGGCCAGCGCGAGCTGTTCTTCCCGGTAGGCCGTGTAGAGCCGCAACAGGGCCTCGGTGATGCCGGGGAAGTTGGTGGTGACGTCGGCGCTCTCCAGCGACGGCAGGTCGATGTCGGCGAACATCGGGTCCTTCAGCACGGCCTGCAGCCGCGCCGCATCGTCATTGGCCCCGCTCCCCGCCAGGGCCGCCATGTCCAGCTTGTAGGTCTGGGCGAGGCGCAGCAGCACCTCGGCGCTGAGCGGCCGATGGTTGCGCTCCAGGAGCGCGATGTAGGACGCCGAGACATCCAGGTCGGCGGCCATGTCGGCCTGGGTCAGGCCCCGGTCGCGGCGCAGGCGACGCAGGCTGGGACCCACATAGAGACGACGGTCGGCAGGCATGGCAGGCCCTTGGTTTGTCACACCTTACAACATTACAGGGAAATCTTGTAAAGTTTGACAGCTAGACCGCGCAGCGACTCCACAGGGGGCTCCGCGACCCGTACGCCGATGGTCAATCGAACTCCGTCTGACCAGGGATTTCCAGCTATGGCGTACCAGGACCACATCATCGAGATGGGCCAGCTCATCAGGAGCAAGAACGGCACGTGGGACGGCATCAGCGCCGAGTCCGTGGCGCGGATGCGCCTGCAGAACCGCTTCAAGACCGGTCTCGAGATCGCCAAGTACACCGCCGGCATCATGCGCGAGGACATGGCGGCCTATGACGCCGACCCGGCCAACTACACCCAGTCGCTGGGCTGCTGGCACGGCTTCATCGCCCAGCAGAAGCTGATCTCGATCAAGAAGCACTTCGGCACCACGAAGCAGCGCTACATCTACCTGTCGGGCTGGATGGTCGCCGCGCTCCGCTCGGACTTCGGCCCGCTGCCGGACCAGTCCATGCACGAGAAGACCTCGGTCCCGGCCCTGATCGAAGAGATCTACACCTTCCTGAAGCAGGCCGACGCCCGCGAGCTGGGCGGCCTGTTCCGCGACCTCGACGCCGCGCGCGCGGCCGGCGACAAGGCCAAGGAGCAGAAGCTGGTCGACGCGATCGACAACTATGAGACCCACGTCGTTCCGATCATCGCCGACATCGACGCCGGCTTCGGCAACGCGGAAGCCACCTACCTGCTGGCCAAGAAGATGATCGAGGCGGGCGCCTGCGCCCTGCAGATCGAGAACCAGGTCTCCGACGAGAAGCAGTGCGGCCACCAGGACGGCAAGGTCACCGTGCCGCACGAGGACTTCCTCGCGAAGGTCCGCGCCTGCCGCTACGCCTTCCTCGAACTGGGCGTCGACAACGGCGTCATCGTCACCCGCACCGACTCGCTCGGCGCCGGCCTGACCAAGCAGATCGCCGTCAGCCATGAACCGGGCGACCTCGGCGACAAGTACAACAGCTTCCTGGACTGCGAAGAGATCGCCCCCGCCGACATGAAGAACGGCGACGTGGTCCTGAACCGCGGCGGCAAGCTGCTGCGGCCCAAGCGCCTGCCGTCGAACCTGTTCCAGTTCCGCGAGGGCACCGGCGCCGACCGCTGCGTCCTGGACTGCATCACCTCGCTGCAGCACGGCGCCGACCTGCTGTGGATCGAGACGGAGAAGCCGCACATCGAGCAGATCGCCTCGATGGTCGACCGCATCCGCGAGGTCTTCCCGAACGCCAAGCTGGCCTACAACAACAGCCCGTCGTTCAACTGGACCCTCAACTTCCGCCAGCAGGTCTATGACGCGTGGGCCTCGGCCGGGAAGGACGTCTCGTCCTACGACCGCGCCGGCCTGATGAGCGTGGACTACGACACCACCGAACTGGCGGCCGAGGCCGACGAGCGCATCCGCACCTTCCAGGCGGACAGCGCCAAGCGGGCCGGCATCTTCCACCACCTGATCACCCTGCCGACCTACCACACGGCCGCCCTGTCCACGGACAACCTGGCCAAGGAGTACTTCGGCAAGCAGGGCATGCTGGGCTACGTCGCCGGCGTGCAGCGCCAGGAGATCCGCCAGGGCATCGCCTGCGTCCGCCACCAGAACATGTCGGGCTCCGACATCGGCGACGACCACAAGGAATACTTCGCCGGCGAGGCGGCCCTGAAGGCCGGCGGCGTGCACAACACGATGAATCAGTTCGCCTAAACCGCGCTCGGGTTCACGCGTCGAAAGGGCGGCCTGGGATGTCTCGGGCCGCCCTCTTTTTTCCTGTATTGCTTCGGTCGCGCGCGACCTGCGCGATGCTGGCCGCCAAGCCTTTCGAGAGCCCAAGCGTATGGATATCTCCAACACCCTTTCCGTCGACGATCTCCTGCATGGTTTCGTCGAGACCGAGCTCCTGCCGGGGACGGGCATCGGCCCGCAGGCCTTCTGGGGCGCCCTGGAGGCGATCCTCGCCGACTTCACGCCCAGGAACCTGGAGCTGCTGCGAAAGCGCGACGAACTGCAGGTCCTGATCGACGGCTACTGGCGCGATCGCCGCGGCAAGCCGGTGGACGTGGCCGAGGAGACCGCCTTTCTGCGCGAGATCGGCTACCTGCAGCCCGAGCCCGCCGCCTTCCGGATCGGCACGCAGAATGTCGACCCCGAGATCGCCAGGCTGGCCGGCCCGCAGCTCGTGGTGCCGGTGTCCAACGGCCGCTATGCGCTGAACGCCGCCAACGCCCGCTGGGGCAGCCTCTACGACGCCCTCTACGGCACCGACGCCCTGGAGCCGCCGACCGGGACCAAGGGCTACGACCCCGCGCGCGGCGCCAAGGTGATCGCCTTCGCCCGCGCCCTGCTGGACCGCGTGGCGCCCCTGTCCAACGGCTCGCACGCCGACGCCGAAGGCTATGCGGTGGTCGGCGAGAACCTCGTCGTCCGGCTGAAGGGCGGCCAGGAGTCCTTCCTCGCCGATCCCGCCCAGTTCGCCGGCTACCGCGGCGCGGTCGCGGCGCCTGACGCGGTGCTGCTGCAGCACAACGGTCTGCACCTGGAGATCCAGGTCGACCGGACCAGCAACATCGGCAAGGACGATCCCGCCGGCGTCGCCGACGTGCTGGTCGAGGCGGCCCTGACCGCCATCCAGGACTGCGAGGACTCGGTCGCCGCCGTGGACGCCGAGGACAAGGTCGGCGTCTACCGCAACTGGCTGGGCCTGATGAAGGGCGACCTCTCCGCCAGCTTCCAGAAGGGCGGCAGGACCGAGACCCGCCGGCTGGACGAGGACCGCGCCTACCACGCCGCCGATGGGGGCCAGCTCACCCTGCGCGGTCGCTCGCTGATGCTGGTCCGCAACGTCGGCCACCACATGACCACCGACATGGTCCGGTTCGGCGGCGAGCCGGTGTTCGAGACCGCCGTGGACGCCCTCATCACCGTCACCGCCGCCCTGCACGACCTGAAGGGCGTGCGCCGGAACAGCCCGGCCGGCTCGGTCTACATCGTGAAGCCCAAGATGCACGGGCCCGACGAGGTCGCCCTGGCCGTGCGCCTGTTCGACCTGGTCGAGGACGCGCTGGGCCTTGAGCGCAACACCGTCAAGATCGGCATCATGGACGAGGAGCGCCGCACCAGCGCCAACCTCAAGGCCTGCATCGCGGCCGCGCGGGATCGGGTGGTGTTCATCAACACCGGCTTCCTCGACCGCACCGGCGACGAGATCCACACCGCCATGGAACTGGGGCCGATGGCCCGCAAGGACGCGATCAAGGCCGAGCCCTGGCTGCCCGCCTACGAGAAGCGCAACGTCGAGATCGGGCTGGCCACCGGCTTCCAGGGCCGCGCGCAGATCGGCAAAGGCATGTGGGCCGCGCCCGACATGATGAAGGACATGCTGGCCGCCAAGATTGGCCACCCGAAGGCCGGCGCGAACACCGCCTGGGTGCCGTCGCCGACCGCCGCCGTGCTGCACGCCCTTCACTATCACGAGGTCGAGGTCCCGGCCCTGCAGGCCCAGATGGCCGCGGCAGGCGAGACCACGGGCCTGACCGAACTGCTGACCCCGCCGCTGGCCAAGTCCAACTGGAGCCCGGCCGACGTGCAGCAGGAACTGGACAACAACGCCCAGGGCATCCTGGGCTATGTGGTCCGCTGGATCGACCAGGGCGTCGGCTGTTCCAAGGTGCCCGACATCCACGACGTGGGGCTGATGGAAGACCGCGCGACCCTGCGCATCTCCAGCCAGCACATCGCCAACTGGCTGCACCACGGCGTTTGCACCGAGGCGCAGGTGCGCGAGACGATGGCGCGGATGGCCAAGGTGGTGGACGGCCAGAACGCCGACGATCCGCTCTACACGCCCATGAGCGGCAATCCGGACAGCATCGCCTTCCAGGCGGCGCTGGACCTGGTGTTCAAGGGCCGCGAGCAGCCCAACGGCTACACCGAGCACATCCTGACCCGCCGCCGCCGCGAGCGGAAGGCGCAGGCGGCCGGGGCTCTCGCCCCGGCCTGATCGATCACTTCTTGGTCCAGCCGCCGCCGGCGGGCTTGAAGAACTCGCCCGGCTTGATGCGGCCCTGCACCACCGTCGTATAGGCCGAAGCCCCCGCCGCGGCGGGGGTGACGCCGTTCTTGGCGGCGGCTTCGCGGTAGAGCGCGGCGCGGCCGGAGTTGATGTCGTCCACGGCGGCTTTCAGGGCGGGATCGGACGAGGGCTTCACGAAGCCCAGGAAGCCGTCCGCCTGTTCGCCCACCACGCCGGCGGCCTTGGCGGCGTCCACGGCGGCCTTGGAATCCATCGCCTGGGCGGCGGCGGGGGTCACGGCCAGTGCGGCCATCACGGCGGCGCCGACGTTGAAGAAGTCACGTTTGTTCATGGCTCTCATCCCCTCCTAGAAGAGGTTCGGGTTCTTCTGGATCAAGGCCTTCACGTCCTCGTCCAGCTGCAGCCGGACGTTGGCGTCCAGCTTGGCGTAGATGGTGATCGGCGCGACCTCCACCCTCACGGTCGGCGTACACGCGCCCAAGGCCGTCAAGGCCAAGGCGCTGAACACCGCCAGCGATAGTCTCCGATCGATCATTCGGTCGTCTCCGTCATGACCCCATCCTAGCAGCCCTAGGGCTGAACCGGGGCTGAATGGTGCAGGTTCTGGTAGTTCACGTAGTCGGCCAACAGGTCGTCCAGGTTGAGGGTCGTGTCCAGCGTCAGGTTCACCCCCGTACCGGACGGCAACGGCAACGGCTTGCCCAGGAACTTCTGCCGGATCAGGTCCATCAGGCTGAGCCGGATCTGCTGCTTCTGCGGCGGATCGTGTTTGCCGATGATGTGGAAAAGCACGCCCAGCCTGCCGTCCGGCTGGCTGGCGATCGTGGCGTCCAGGGTGTCAAAGGCCAGGTTCTCCATGGCCTGGTAGGCGAAGTCGCTGAAGGTGTCGCTGGGGTTGGCGGCCGCCGGCGGCGCAGGCTCGGCGAGGGGGCTGTCCGCCGTCACGCCCGTCAGCGCCGAGCGATCGATGGAGAGGCGGCCGGGCTGGATCGCCTTCAGGTCGCCGCCCGAGATGCGCACCTTGTTTCCGGTCATTTCGAAGGGGATCGTCCCACTGACCTTGGCGTCCAGATCGACCTTGTCGCCGAAGGGCGACGCCTCGACGAGGTCGTGGAGCTGCACGCCCTCCAGCCGGATGATCCCTCGGGTCGGCGCGCCGGGGACCAGCGGGATCTCCAGGGTCTCGACGCTGACCTTTCCGCCGCCGACCTGGGCCTCGCCGCCCTCGACTTTCAGCAGGTTGTCGGACACGGCGAAGTTGGCCCGCAGATGCTCCAGCAGGACGAACCCCTGCACCCGGTCGACCGTCAGCTCCTGCCCCGGCGCGGCGACCAGCGGCGCCAGGCTGGAGAAGGCCAGCTCGCCCTTCAGCCCGCTGACCGGCCCGGCGGGGCTGCGGAAATCGAGGCTCGGGATCGAGATCGACCCGTTGCTGGTGGAGCCCTCCGGGGTCCAGTCGAAGCGGCCCTTGAACTTCGCCGAACCGACCACCGGAGAGCCGACGGCGGACGCCAGCGGCGAAAGTTGCGCGGGTTGCAGGCCGCCCTCCGCGAACTGGAGCATCCCGGTCTCGATGACCACCACGCCCAGGCCGAGGCGCCCGTCCTGGGTGACCAGGGCCTTGCCCAGCGGGGCGCCGTTCGGGAGCTTGAAGTCCAGGTCGGCGCGCCAGATGAATTCGCTGAGCGAGGCCTCGCCGCTCATCAGGAACGGGTTGAACCGGGTCTCGGCGGCGGTGTCCTCCTGGCGGGCGGTGTCGATGTGGGCTCGCGCGGTCACCTGACCGCCCTGGCTTCGCGCCTCGATCCGTCCGGCCCCGCCCACCACCCGGCCCTCGACGAAGGGGGCCGTCGCAGTGACCGCTTCGGCGCGGCCGGCGATCCGCCAGTCTGCGCCCGTCATCCGGAACAGTGGCCCGCCCGCCGGGCACAGTCGGCCGGAGAGACGCTCGATGTCGTTGGCGCCGAAGTCGAGGCGCTCGGCCCGGATCGCCACGCAGCGCTCGGCCGTGAAGGTCACGCCGCCGTTCGCGACCTGCAGCCGGCCGGTGGCGTCGAGATCGCCCCCCTGCACGAAACCGACGGACGCGCGGACCCGCACGCGACCCGAGGCCACCGCCCCGCCGTCCGCCAAGGTCAGCTTGGCGATGTCCACCTCCAGCGCCGGCAGGCCACCGCCCTTCACCGCCAGCCGGAAGGCTCCGCCGGAGGGGCCGAAGACCGGCGCGCCGGGGCGCCCCGCAAGCTCGACGGCCCCACCGCCGCTGGTCGCGATGCGGACGGGCTTTGGCAGGCTCACAGTGGCGGCGCCGTCCTTGAGGCGCACGGCGAATCCCGGCGCGGCGATGCGGAAGCTGCGGACGGCCCGCTTGATCGCGGCCATGTCAGGGGTGTCCTGCGCCGTGACCGGGCCCAGCCCCATCCAGCCGCCTTCGCCGATCGCCGCGCCGTCGAGCGCGGCCTCCACGGCGGCCGCACTGGCCGAGATCGATCCGCCCGCGGTGGCCGTGAAGGCCGAGAGCCTCAGGTCGCCGGCGTCGAGGCCCTCGACCCCGCCGTTCAGCCTCACGGTCCCCGCCACCCGGTCGCCGCCCTTGCGGGTCCAGCGCAGGTCGTCGGAGGCCACGGCCAGGCGGATCGCCTTCGCCTCCGTGGCGCTGAACCGGCCGGCCGTGGCCAGGAGGCTGGCCGTCGACTTTCCCGACACGGCGAGGTCCGGGATCCAGCCCGTGGCCTGGCCGCTCAGGCCTGCCTTGAGCTCTGCGCCGTCGAGGACCTGGCCCGCGACCGCGATGCGCCGGCCGGTCAGGCCCAGCGCGGCCACGACCGCGCCGTCGCCGCGCCGTTTCTGGAAATCCGGATAGGGAAGCTGGGCGACCAGGTTGATCCGGCCGTCGGCAAGTTCGGCGGCGCCGGCCCTGGCCGAGGCGACCGGCGCGGCGAGCGCGACATCGATCCGGCCGTTGCGGGTCACAGCCTTCAGCGAGCCGGCGCCGAGGCTGAGGTCGAAGGCGGCGCCGCGCAGTCGCGCGGGCGCCGATGTCGCCGCCAGGGCCTGCAGCTTTCCGTCCGCCACCAACGCATCGGCGGCGACGCGCATCGGGCCGTAGTCGGTAGCCAGCACCAGCACGCCGCCATCGATCCGGATGCGTGGCGGCTTCACGCTCGGCTGCGGCGGGCGACGCAGGAATTCCTGCACCAGCGGATCCAGGGCGCCGACCTTGAGCTGACCCTGGCGGAACTGCGCGCGCAGCACCGGCTTGCGCAGGGTCACCGACACCACCTCGAGGCCGGTGATCCGGGCCCGATAGCGGACGTCGACCCGTTCGGCGCTGAAGTCGGGATCGTCGGGGTCGCCGATCCGCAGGCGCGCTGTGAAGGCCGTGGGGCCGAAGGCCTCGACCTGGGCGTCGGCGGCCACACCCTTGGAGCGCAGCCAGCCGGTCAGCGCCTCGCGCGCCAGCGCCTTGCGGTTCAGCCAGACGGCGCCCACCACGATGAGCAGCGCGACGCCGACCACCGCCAGGATGCGGATCAGTCGGCGTGTGGAGCGCGGTTGCGGGCGCGGCGGTTGGGTTTCGTCGGTCACGGTCACCGGTTCTGGCGGTTCATCCCCTCATAGCGGGAATCGCGCCGGAACCATGACCGTTCCGAACGGGCCTGGTGGAGGGGGTGAGATCAGGCTCGGAGCATAGACCCGTTGCGCTCCACCGACCGCCTCGCGGCGATCGATCCCCCTCCGTCCGGAATTACGCCTGATGGACGGGTCTGGACGCAGTCAGACGCCCAGCTGGGCCAGGGCGACGCCGCCATCGACCGCGATGGTCTCGCCCACCACGTAATCGCCGGCGCGGCTGGCCAGGTAGATGGCGACACCCTGCATGTCCTCGTCCGTGCCGATCCTGCGGCCCGGGATGCGCTTGGCGACTTCCTCGCTCTGGTCGCGCGCCACCTTGTTCATCTCCGAGGCGAAGGCGCCGGGCGCGATGGCGCTGACAACGATGTTGTCGCGGATCAGCCGCGCCGCCATCCGGCGGGTCAGGTAGATCAGTCCGGCCTTGGAGGCGTGGTAGGAATAGGTCTCCTGCGGGTTCAACCGGATGCCGTCGATCGAGGCGATGTTGATCACCTTCGCCGGCCGATCATGCGTGCCCGCCTTGGTCAGGGCCCCATGCAGCGCCTGGGTCAGGAAGAAGGGCGACTTCAGGTTCAGGTCCATCACCTTGTCCCAGCCGCTCTCGGGGAACTCGTCGAAGTCCGCCCCCCACGCCGCGCCGGCGTTGTTGAGCAGGATGTCGAGCTTGTCCTCCTTGGCGAGGTAGGCCGCGGTCAGCGCCTTGACGCCTTCCAGCGTGGAAACGTCCTGCGGCAGCGGGATGCACTGCGGGCCCAGCTCTTCCGCCGTCTCGATGCAGGCCGGGGCCTTTCGCGACGAGATGTAGACCTTGGCCGCGCCGGCCTCGAGGAAGCCCTTGGCGATCATCTTGCCGATGCCGCGCGAGCCCCCGGTGACCAGGGCTGTCTTGCCGTCGAGTGAGAACAGATTGGACGCCACTTGAACTCCCCTTCCTATCGTTGCGTGAGGACCGGTACGCTGCGCAAAGCCCTACGGCGCAATTGACTTGGCCCCATCCGCCGAGGCCTATAACACGCGTTTGAATTTCATGGCCGCCAGATATTTGAACGAGCGGTCCGCCAGCCATTTCGAGGAAGCCACATGACCGAGATCAATTCGGTGACCACGCTCACCCGCGACGGCGACGTCGATGTCATCACCCTGAATTCGCCGCCCGTGAACGCCCTGTCGGCCAAGGTCCGCGAGGGCCTGTTCGAAGGTTTCAAGGCCGCCGGCGCGTCCGACTCCAAGGCCATCGTACTGATCTGCGAGGGCCGCACCTTCATCGCCGGCGCGGACATCAGCGAGTTCGGCGCCCCCGGCGGCGCGCCGACGGCGTCGCTGTTCGACGTGCAGAACATGATGGAAAACTCGCCCAAGCCGGTGATCGCCGCGATCCATGGCACGGCCCTGGGCGGCGGCCTGGAAGTGGCGCTGTGCGCCCACTACCGCGTCGCGGTTCCGTCGGCGAAGGTCGGCTTGCCGGAAGTGGCTCTGGGCCTGCTGCCCGGGGCCGGCGGCACCCAGCGCCTGCCCCGCATCGTCGGCGTGGAGGCCGCCCTCGACATGGTCACCTCGGGCCGCCACGTGCCGGCCAAGCAGGCCCTGGCCATGGGCCTGGTCGACGAGCTGGCCGAGGAGGGCAAGCTGAAGGAAGGCGCCATCGCCTTCGCCAACAGGGCGGTCGCCGAGAACAAGCCCCTGGTGAAGGTGCGCGACAACAACGCCAAGCTGGAAGCCGCCAAGGGCAAGCCCGAGATCTTCGCCGATTTCCGCAAGGCCAATGCGCGGAAGTTCCGCGGCTTCGAGGCCCCGGAAGCCAACATCAAGTGCATCGAGGCGGCGGTGAATTCGGCCAGCTTCGAGGAGGGTCTGGCGGAAGAGCGCAGGCTGTTCGGCGGGCTGATGATGGGCCAGCAGTCGGCCGCCCAGCGCTACTATTTCTTCGCCGAGCGCCAGGCGAACAAGATCCCCGACGTGCCGGACGACACCCCGATCCGCCCGATCAAGAAGGTCGGCATCATCGGCGCCGGCACCATGGGCGGCGGCATCGCCATGAACTTCGCCAACGTCGGCATCCAGGTGGTGATCGTGGAGCAGCAGCAGGAGCCGCTGGACCGGGGCCTCGCCACGATCCGCAAGAACTATGAGCGCTCGCGCACCGCCAAGCCCGAGGAGACCGAGAAGCGCGTCGGCCTGATCACCGGCTCGCTGTCGATGGAGGAGGCGTTCAAGGACGTCGACCTGGTGATCGAGGCGGTGTTCGAGCGGATGGACGTGAAGAAGGACATCTTCACCAGGCTGGACGCCATCTGTAAGCCGGGCGCGATCCTGGCCACCAACACCTCGGGCCTGAACATCGACGAGATCGCCTCGGTGACGAAGCGACCGCAGGACGTGATCGGCCTGCACTTCTTCTCGCCGGCCAACGTCATGAAGCTGCTGGAGATCGTCCGCGCCGACCACACGGCCAAGGACGTGATCGCCACCTCGATGAAGCTGGCCAAGCAGATCGGTAAGATCGCGGTGCTGGTGGGCGTGACCCCCGGCTTCGTCGGCAACCGCATCCTGGCCCAGCGCCAGCGCGAGGCGAACAAGCTGGTGCTGGAAGGCGCCATGCCCTGGGACGTGGACCGCGTGCTCTACGACTTCGGCTTCCCCATGGGCCCGTTCGCCATGAGCGACCTGGCCGGCCTGGACATCGGCTGGGTGAAGGAGAAGTCCAAGGGCGAGACCATCCGCGACGTGCTCTGCGAGATGGACCGCCGCGGCCAGAAGACCGGCGCGGGCTATTACGACTACGACGAGAACCGCAACGCCAAGCCGAGCCCGGTGACCGAGAAGATCATCCACGACTTCATCGCCAAGTCGGGCCGCAACCCGCGCAAGATCTCCGACGAGGAGATCCTCGAGCGCTGCATCTATCCGATGATCAACGAGGGCGTGAAGATCCTCGAAGAGGGCAAGGCGATCCGCCCGTCGGACATCGATGTGGTGTGGGTGAACGGCTACGGCTGGCCCGTCTACCGCGGCGGCCCGATGCACTACGGCGACCAGATCGGCGCCGACAAGGTGCTGGCCAAGATGAAGGAGTTCCAAGGCTCCATGGGCGACGATTTCAAGCCCGCCGCCTCGCTGGAAAAGCTGGTCGCCGACGGCAAGAAGCTGGCCGACCTCAAGGGCGCCTGATCCGAAGACCGATGGCGGGGCGGCTGCGGCCGCCCCGCCACTTTTCCAATCTAAACATCACGTTACGTCAACAGGACCTCGAACTCATATGCGTGAAGCCGTCATCGTCGCCGCCAAGCGGACCCCCATCGGCAAGGCCTACCGCGGCGCCTTCAACAACACCTACGGCGCGACCCTGGGGGCCGAGGCGATCCGCGCCGCCGTCGCCCAGGCCGGCATCGACCCCGGCGAAGTCGACGACGTGGCCATGGGCTGCGCGCTGCAGCAGGGCACCACCGGCAACAATATCGCCCGCCAGGCGGCCCTGCGCGCCGGCCTGCCCAACACCGTCTCGGGCATGACCATCGACCGCCAGTGCAGCTCGGGCCTGATGGGTGTGGCCACGGCGGCCAAGTACATCATCAACGACGGCGCCCCGATCGCCATCGGCGCGGGCATCGAGTCGATCAGCCTGGTGCAGAACGACAAGGTGAACCGCTTCATGGCCACCGACCCGTGGCTGAAGGAGCACGTGCCGGAACTGGCGACCTCGATGCTGGAGACCGCCGAGATCGTGGCCGAACGCTACGGCGTGTCGCGCGAGGCCCAGGACGAGTACGCCTTCCAGTCGCAGCAGCGCACCGCCCAGGCCCAGTCGGAAGGCCGCTTCGCCCAGGAGATCGTGCCGGTCACCACCATCATGAAGGTGCTGGTCAACAAGGAGACCGGTGAGACCGCCGACAAGGAGATCACCATCTCCGGCGACGAGGGCAACCGCCCGCAGACCACCCTGGCCGACCTCCAGAAGCTGAGCCCCGTCTTCAAGGGCGGCCGCTACGTCCAGGAAGGCAAGTTCGTCACCGCCGGCAACGCCTCGCAGTTGTCGGACGGCGCCGCCGCCGTCGTCCTGATGGAGCGGAAGGAAGCCGAGAAGCGCGGCCTGGAAGCCCTGGGCGCCTATCGCGGCATGGCCGTGGCCGGCTGCGGCCCGGAGGAGATGGGCATCGGCCCGGTCTTCGCGATCCCCAAGCTGCTGGAGCGCAACGGCCTGACCATCGACGACATCGACATCTGGGAGCTGAACGAGGCCTTCGCCTCCCAGGTGCTGTACTGCCGCGACAAGCTGGGGATCGACCCGGCGAAGTACAACGTCTCGGGCGGCTCGATCTCCATCGGCCACCCCTACGGCATGACCGGCGCCCGCTGCACCGCCCACCTGATGTACGAAGGCAAGCGCCGCAAGGCCAAGTACGGCGTCGTCACCATGTGCATCGGCGGTGGGATGGGCGCGGCCGGCCTGTTCGAGATCTTCTGACCCTTGAGGGGCCGCCCGCGAGGGCGGCCCCCTTTTCGCTATCGGGCCGCCTTGAACTCGGCGGCGATCTGCAGCGTCACCTCGTCGCTGACGGCCGGCACATAGCCCGCCACCCCGAACTCCGAGCGCTTGATCACGGCCTTGCCGTCGAAGCCCAGCGAGTACTGCTTGTCGACAAAGTTGACGCCGGCCTGGTTGAAGGTGGCGTGAACGACAACCGGCTTGGTCACCCCGTGCAGGGTCAGATCGCCGGTGATGTCGGCCGTGCGGTCACCGGTGCGGGCGACCTTGGTCGCCTTGAACGTCGCGGTCGGGAACTTGGCCGTGTCCAGGAAGTCCGGGGACTTCAGGTGCTTGTCGAGCGCCGCGTCGAGCGTGCCCACCATGTTGGTGTCGATGGTCACCTGCAGGTCGGTCGCCGACAGGTTGGCGGGGTCGATCTTCAGCGTCCCCGAGACGCCCGAGAACTGGCCGACATAGGTCGAGAAGCCCAGGTGGGTGACCGACCAGGTCACCTTGCTATGGCCGGAATCGAGCGTGTAGGCGCCGGCCTTGGCCTGGGCCGGGACCTGGGTGGTCTGGGCCTGGGCGGCGGGCGAGAGCATCAGCGCGGCGGCGAGGCCGTAGGCGGCGATCTGGAAAGGGTAGCGCAAGGAAGCAGCCTCCAAGGGCACTGGCGAGACGCTGCCCACGACAGCGCAGCTCGTAGGTAGCGCTTCCGATCTCGCGGATAATCATGACTTTCGGAGGCACAGTGCTGCCGGAATGGAAACAACGCGATACTCGCCCCGGCGCACATCCTCTGCGACAGTCCGGGCACGGGCAAAGGTTCGGGGGGCCGTGCGTGAAGGGTTTGTGGCGTCGGGCGGTCGTGGTCGGCCTTGCCCTGACCGTGGCGGCGTGCGGCCGCGGCGGGGTCGATGCGAAGCGGATCGCGGCGGCGGATGGCGCGGAGTGGCTGACCTACGGCCGGACCTATGACGAGCAGCGCTTCAGCCCGCTCGCCCAGGTGAACAAGGACACCGTCGGAAAGCTGGGCGTCGCCTGGTGGGCGGAATTCGACACCGATCGGGGGCAGGAGGCGACGCCGCTGGTGGCCGATGGCGTGCTCTACACCACCACCGCCTGGTCCAAGGTCTACGCCTTCGACGCCAGGACCGGAAAGCAGCTCTGGAAGTACGACCCGAAGGTCCCGGGCGAAGCCGGATTCAACGCCTGCTGCGACGTGGTCAACCGGGGTGTGGCCCTTTGGAAGGGCCGGCTCTACGTCGGGACCATCGATGGGCGGCTGATCGCACTCGACGCCAGGACCGGCGCGGTGGCCTGGGATGTCCAGACGACCGACAGGACGAAGCCCTACACCATCACCGGCGCGCCGCGGGTGGTGAAGGGCAAGGTGCTGATCGGCAACGGCGGCGCCGAGTACGGCGTGCGCGGCTACGTCAGCGCCTACGACGCCGACAGCGGCAAACTGGCCTGGCGCTTCTACACCACGCCAAACCCCAAGGGCGCGCCTGACGGCGCGGCCTCGGACAGGGTGTTCCGGGACAAGGCCTCCGCCACCTGGAGCGACGGGGTCTGGAAGGAGAGCGGCGGCGGCGGCACCGTCTGGGATGCGATCACCTACGACCCGAAGCTGGACCTGGTGTTCATCGGCGTCGGCAACGGCGCCCCCTGGAACCACAAGCTCCGCTCGGGCGGCAAGGGCGACAACCTCTTCCTGTCGTCCATCGTGGCGCTGAGGCCCGAGACCGGGGAGTACGTCTGGCACTACCAGACCACGCCCGGAGAGAGCTGGGACTACACGGCCACCCAGCACATCATGCTGGCCGACCTGAACATCGGCGGGGTCGAACGCCGCGTGGTGATGCAGGCGCCGAAGAACGGCTTCTTCTACGTCCTCGACGCCAGGACCGGCGCCCTGATCTCGGCGGACAAGTACGTGCCCGTCGACTGGGCCGAGCGGATCGACCTGTCGACCGGCCGCCCGGTGGAGGCGCCGTCCGCCCGCTACCGGGACGGCGGGATCAGCCAGCAGGCGTCCAGCCCGCTGGGCGGGCACAACTGGCAGCCGATGGCGTTCAGTCCGAGGGAGGGGCTGGTCTACGTCCCGGCCATGCGCAACCGCGGCTTCTACGCCGACGCGCTGGGCTTCAAGTTCATCCCGGGCGCCTGGAACACCGGCCTGACGCGGGCGCAGGCGGGCCCGAACACGCCCTCGCCGAAACCCGCGACGCCGCCGCTCGCCACCGGCGAACTGATCGCCTGGGATCCCGTGGCGCGGAAGGCGCGCTGGACCCTCGCCCTGCCCGCGGCCTGGACCAGCGGCGTCCTGGCGACCGAGGGCGGGCTGGTCTTCCACGCCGCCGGGAACGCGTTCACGGCCTATGACGCAAACGACGGCAAGGCGCTCTGGAGCTACGACGCCGGCGCCAATGTGATCGCACCGGCGACGACCTATGCGATCGACGGCGAGCAATACGTCGCGCTGATGGTCGGTGTCGGCGGGGCGCCCATGGGCGGCGACCAGCCCCGGCGGCCGGGACGGCTCCTGGTCTTCAAGCTGGGCGGAACCGTGAAGCCGCCGCCCTATCCGGCCGCCGTGGCGATGCCGCCGCTGGACCTGGCGGCCGCCACGCCGTCGAAGGGCGACGCGGATCGGGGCGCGGCGCTGTTCGGCCAGTTCTGCGGGGCCTGCCACCGGATCGGCGGCCTGCTGCCCGTGCTGCCCCGCTCGCCCGCCATCCTCGATGGCGAGGGCTTCAAGGCCATCGTGCTGGATGGGGCGCTGAAGGCGAACGGCATGGCGCCCTTCCGCCGCTACTTCGATGAGGCGGGGGCCGAGGACATCCGCGCCTTCCTGCTCTGGCAGGCGAAGCAGCCGGCGCCAGCGCCGAAGCCTGGCGGGGCCAGCCATGGATGACTGCTAGGCAAAATCCTTCGCCAGCTCGGCGCGTGACGCCGGCGACAGGCCCGCCAGGTGGCTGTAGCGGTCGTGCCCGCAGCCGATCATGATCTCGGCGCCCGGCTTGCGAAACACCGCGATGTGCTCCGGCTTCAGCGGAAAGCGAAGGAAATGCACGGAGGACGCCTTGCCGTCCTCGCGCGTGCGCTCGATGTCGCCCTCCGGCACGCCCAGCACACGGTCGCCATCGATCTGGATGAAGAACGTATCCTCGACGCCGCCGAGGCGCGCCAGCACCGCCTCGCGCCGGACCGGCTCGTCGATCTCGAACATCACCGTGGCCACCAGCTCCGACCCGTTCGGGATCAGCGGGTTATAGGCCGCCAGTTCGTCCGGAACCTGGGCCGCGCCGCCCTTCTCGATCAGCAGCATCTCCTGCACCTGGAAGAGCATGGTCTCGTAGCTCTCGAAATAGAAGGTGCAGTAGGGGCCAAGCTCGATCCGGCGCAGGCGCTTCAGGGGCAACAGTTCCGCGCGACGCTCCTTGCGGACCTTGGCGAACTCGGAATCGGGCAGCAGGTCTTCAGGCGTGATTTGGCGCTGGGCGAGCGGCATCAGAACACTCCGTAGGCGCGGGCGAAGACTTCGATCGGGTGCGCCTCGGCGGGACGCGCCGGCGCGGTCGCTGCGGTGTCGTCCCCGACCAGCTGGGCCAGGTGCTTGCAGGCCAAAGGGCAGTCCGAGCAAAGGGTCTCGTTGGCCTTGGCCATCACCTGCCGGGCGGCGGGACGGCCGACCTTGTTGGCCACCTGGTGGGTGTCCTTCATCACCCCGAAGGTCCCGCCATGGCCCGAGCATCGCTCGACCAGGTCGACCTTGGTGTCGGGGATCAGCCTCAGCAGTTCCAGGGACTTGGCGCCCATGTTCTGCGCCCGCGAGTGGCAGGCGTGGTGGAAGGTGACCCCGCCTTCGACCGCCTTCAGCCCCGGAACGAGGCCGTAGGCCTTCGACAGCTCGACGACGTACTCGGACACGTCCTTGGTCGCCGCCGAGAGCCGCCCGACCACGGGGTCCTCCGGCAGCATCAGCGGCCATTCGAACTTCATCATCAGGCCGCAGGAGGCGGTCAGGGCCACCACGTCGTAGCCCTGCTCGATGTAGGGGGCGAAGGCGGCGGCCACCCGGCGGGCCTTGCCGGCGACGTCCTTGAGGTCGCCGGCCTCCAGCTGGGGCATGCCGCAGCATTCGGGATAGACCAGCTTCACCTCGACGCCCTGCAGCGCCAGCACCTTGGCGGCGGCCACGGCGGTGTCGGGCCGGTTGTAGTCGACGAAGCAGGTCGCATAGAGCGCGACCTTGCGCAGGCCAAAGGCCGGGCCTTCAGGGTTGGGCGCCAGCGGCGTCTTCAGCCGGTCAGTCGCGGTCTTGGAATGGTACTTGGGAAGCTCGGCCTCGGCGTCGATCTGGGCGATGGCGTCCAGGAGCTTGCGCAACGGCGTGTTGCTGCGGGCGGTCACCCAGTTGGCGAGGCTGGCGACCGGCTTGGCCAGCTTGCCGTTGCGGTCGGTGTGACCCAATTGCTCCCGCACGAACTCCTTCTCACCGGCCCGGCGCTTGGCGGCCCGGTAGCGCAGGATCAGGTGCGGGATGTCGATGTCGAAGGGGTGTGGCGGGACGTAGGGGCACTTGGTCAGGAAGCACATGTCGCAGAGGGTGCAGGCCTCGGCGACGTGGGCGTGGTCCTTGGGCCCGATGCCGTCGATCTCGCCCGAGGGGCTCTCGTCGATGGCGTCGAACATCCGCGGGAAGCTGTCGCACAGGTTGAAGCAGCGGCGGCAGGTGTGACAGACGTCGAACTGCCGCTGCAGCTCCGCCTCGACCTTGGCCAGGTCGTAGTAATCCTCGTCCTGCCACAGGATGGGACGGCGGAACGGCGCGTCGAGGCTGCCCTCGCGCGGCGGAGCCCCGGCGGCCGGAGCCTTGGTTTCTTCGCTCATGGCGGATCGGCGGGCCGTGGGGCCCGCCGCCTGATCTTAGTCGAGCGTGTCGAGGGCGCGCTGGAAGCGGCCGGCGTGGGACTTCTCGGCCTTGGCCAGGGTCTCGAACCAGTCGGCGATCTCGTCGTAGCCTTCCTCGCGGGCCGTGCGCGCCATGCCCGGGTACATGTCGGTGTACTCGTGCGTCTCGCCGGCGATGGCGGCCTTGAGATTGTCGGACGTGCCGCCGATCGGCAGGCCGGTGGCCGGGTCTCCGACCGACTCCATGAACTCGAGGTGCCCGTGGGCGTGGCCGGTTTCGCCCTCCGCCGTCGAGCGGAACACGGAAGCGACGTCGTTGTAGCCTTCCACGTCGGCCTTCTGGGCGAAGTAGAGGTAGCGGCGGTTCGCCTGGCTCTCGCCGGCGAAGGCGGCCTTGAGGTTTTCGATAGTCTTGCTGCTCGCAAGCGACATGTTGATCTCCCTAGACGGCGGCGAGCCCCCCGGCCCTACCGCCATGCGGGTCGGACTATGAACCCCGGCCCCGATCGATCAACATGATATGCTCTATGCTCAGGATCGAGCCGCTCTATGGAGCCTTGCCGGGCCGTGGCGGGTTCTGCCTTCGAACGAAGGAGACGGTCATGGCCGACAACAAGATCCAGGGCGAAGGCAATTACGACGCCGCCCGAAAGTTCGACAAGGACGAGCGCGACTTCATCGCCAAGGGCGATGTCGAGAAGAAGGCCCGCGAGGCCGAGCAGGCCCTCGATGGACCGGAAGGCGCGGAGCTGGAGAAGGCTCGCAAGGACACCGGCGCGGGCAAGACCCACTAGCCCCGCAGATTGCGGAAGGTGATCGAGAACCGGCGCGCCTTGGCCTCGGGCAGCGAGTGCTCCCAGTCGGTGCGCGCCGGGCCGTCCAGCAGATAGGCCGAGCGCGGTTCCAGCGGGACGTTGATCCGCTGGAATCGCGCGCCGTCGCGCCTGCGGAAGCGCATGATCGTCTGCGCCAGCAGCGACACCCCCACGACCTTCTCGAACACCGGCCGGTCGCGATGCCAGCCGATGGGCGCGCCTTCGCGGTATTCGTTGATCAGGACGTGGGCGAAGGCCTCGCCCGGCAGTCCGGCGAGGGCTGCGGCGCGGTCCCGGACCGGCAGCAGCCAGTCGGGCATCGGCGGGGCAGTCACGAGGCCGGGGCCGTTGAAGTCGTAGCGTAGCCCGAACGAGATCACCCGCCGGCGGCCCTCGTAGCCGCGGAACAGGAACGGTTCGAACGGGAGGGTCTCGAGCCGCTGCGCCAGGTCCTCTTCTTCCTCCGGCGTGACGAGGTCCGGCTGGTAGCGGAAGCCGTCGGGGGCGACGGGCGGAAGGTCGAACAGGGCGCTCACGGGCGTCAGATGGGTGCAAATGAAGGCGGCGGGAAGGTCGCCCTTCCCGCCGCCGGTCATTCGCGTCCGTTATCCGCGCCTAGTAGCGGGGATAGTCGTTGTAGCCATAGCGGCGATCGTCATCGCTGCGGGCCATGCGGATGCTGGCCGACAGGGTGTCGAAGCGGCGATCCAGGTCGGCGCGTTCCCAGTTCGACAGGCCGTTGCGGCTGTAGCGGGCCTCGAGGCGAACGATGCCATTGAACTGGGCGCGGAGCTGATAGGCCTCGCGACGGGTCAGCTGGCCGGACCGCACGCCCTGGTCGATGCGGTGGTCCAGACGCTCCAGGCGTCGCTCGATCGGCATCCACTCGCGGCCGTAGCCATAGCCTTGAGCGGAGGCGGCGCCGGCGCTCAGCGCGGTCGCGGCGGCCAGGGCGATGATGATGGTCTTCATAACGGTTCTCTCCTCAGAACGTGGGTTTGTGTCCCTCGTCATGGGCGGTCAGAACGACCGAGCGCGCCGATGGTTCAACCGGTGTGGCGCCTCAGTAACGGTTCCAGCCGTAGGTCCGGTCAGGGTCGGCGCGGGCCACGCGGATCGCGGCGCCGAGCTCGTCGAAGCGGCGGTTCAGGTCGGCGCGCTCCTCTGCAGAGAGGCCGTCCACGCGATAGCTGGCTTCGATCCGGGCGATCTCATTGAAATCGTCACGTAGGACCTCGGCCTCGGCGGTGGTGAGCTGGCCGCTGCGCAGGCCCTGTTCGATCCGGGCGTCCAGATCCAGCTTGCGATCCTCCATGGCCACGTAGCTGTCGGCGCCGCCGGTCCGCACCGCCAGGCGCATCTGGTCGTCGATCAGGGCGAAGCGCCGGTCGAGGTCCAGCCGCTCGCGCGCGCTGAGGCCGCCGTAGCGATAGGTCCCTTCGAGGGCGACCAGCGAGGCCATGTCGTCGCGCATCATCCGCGCCTCGGCGCCGGTGATCTCCCCGGTGGCCAGGCCCGCGTCGATACGGTCGTTCAGGACGGCCTGGCGCTCGATGATCGGCATCCAGGCCTGGGCGGACGCCGCGCTCGCGCCCAGCGTCAGGGCGGCGGCGGCGGCGAGTAGCAGGTTCTTGTTCCTCATCGTCTCGGACTCCTCGAGCGGTCTTCCGCTCGTCTTGTCCCCCGATGGGGATGCCAAACTCCGGCCTGCGGATTTGGTTCTAGCCCAGCCTGCCGATCGCCTCAGCGACCAGCGCCGGCTTCTCCAGGGTGATCATGTGGCCGGCCTCGGGGATCGAGACCAGCTCGGCGCCGGCGATCCCCTTCTTGAAGGCATGGGCGTAGACCGGCGGGATCAGGCGGTCCGAATCCCCCCAGACGATCACGGTCCTGGCCTTGATCCGGTAGAGCCGCTGCTGGAGCCCCCGCTCCGGGATGGGGAACAGTATGCGGCCGGCCATGCCGAGCTGCCGGGCGTTGGTCACCAGATAGGTCTGCAGGAAGTTGGGGTCGGTGACGTCACGGCCCGCGGTCATCATCGCTGCGCCCGCCGCAGCGTCGTGGAACAGGAGCTCCGGCATCTCGTAGGGCAGGGTCGCGAACAGGTCGGCGATCGGATGTTCGTCGTCCCACAGACCCGCGGGGGCGATCAGCGCCAGGCGCGAGACGTCGTTGGGCGCGATGGCCGCCATCTCGGCCGCGATCATCCCGCCCATGGAATGGCCCACGAGGATCGGGTCCTTCAGGCCCAGGGCCGCGACCACGTCCCAGGTGTGGAGCGTGAAATCCAGCATGTCGCGGATCTCGGGCGCTTCGTCGCTGTCGCCGTAGCCGGGGATCAGCGGGGCGTGGACGGTGTGGGTCCTGGCCAGTTCCGCCAGCAGCGGGTCGTCGGCGGTGACGCCGCCCGCGCCGTGCAGGAAGACGAGATCGGGCCCGGAACCGCCTTCCAGGCAGCGGACCGGGACGTGATGGGTCTGGACGGTCTTGAGTTCCATCTCAGGCCTCCACCGCATAGGTCCTGGCCAGTTCCTCGCGGGTCGGCGCCTGTTTCGGCAGGGCGCCGGCGGTGACCCGGTCCTTGAGCGGGGTGGTCCAGAAGCGATTGTCGTCCGCCCAGTCGGGGAACATGTTCCTGAGCTTGGGCATGACCTTCTCGGCGAAGAGCTTGGTAGAATACATGCACTTGTCGGCCGGCATGTTCCCCACGTGCATCAGGCAGAAGATGTTGCCGACGTTCAGGCCCTTGATCAGGTCCTCCATCCTCTGGCGCACGGTCTCGGGGCTGCCTGCGATCACGTGACCCTGCTCGGTCAGCTCCTTCCAGGTGAGCTGCGTATAGCCGCCGGTGGGCGGGGCGTACTGCGACAGCGCGCCGGTCTGGATGGTCTTGATCGTCCGGTAGCCCGGCGCGTCGGCGAAGCCCGGATAGACGTGCAGGCAGCGGTTGTAGAAATAGCTGACGTGCTCGGAATAGAGCCGCTCGGCCTCCTCGTCGGTGTCGGCCACCAGGATCGTCTGGGCGAAGCCGGCGCGGTAGGGGCTTTTGTCGACGCCCCGCTCCTCCACCCGCTTCCAGTAGCCGTTCATCAGCGCCTGCGCCCGCAGGTAGCCGGAGAAGCTGAGGTAGGAGTAGGAGTAGGTGTTGTCGATGCAGAAGTCGTAGGTCTCGACAGACCCGCCGCCGGGGATGTGGACCGGCGGATGCGGCTGCTGGATCGGCCGCGGCCAGATGTTGACGTGGCGCAGCTTGTTGTAGCGGCCGTTGAAGGCGAACGGCTCGCGGGTGGTCCACGCCTTGATGATCAGGTCGTGGGCCTCCTGGTATTTCTCCCGCGTCAGGCTGGGGATCTGGCCGTAGCAGTAGTTGGTGTCCATCGAGGTCCCGACCGGGAACCCCGCCACCAGCCGCCCGCCCGAGATGCAGTCCAGCATCGCGAACTCCTCGGCCACCCGCACCGGCGGGTTGTAGAGGGCGATGGAGTTGCCCAGCACCACGACGGCGGCGTCCTTGGTGCGGCGGGCAAGGCCGGCGGCGATGATGTTCGGGCTGGGCATGATGCCGTAGCCGTTCTGGTGGTGCTCGTTCACCCCCACGCCGTCGAAGCCGAGGGTGTCGGCGTACTCCAGCAGGTCCATGTAGGTGTTGTAGACCTCGTGGCTCTTCACGGGGTCGAACAGCTTCTGGTCGATGTCCACCCAGACCGACCGGTGCGTCTCCCGGAAATCGTCCGGCAGATAGGGCCACGGCATCAGGTTGAACCAGGTGAACTTCATGGTCCGTTTCCTCCGTCGCGCCTTCTCTGATGGAAGGTCGCTGAACGACGATAACCTACCGAGGCCCGCCGTCACCCCCAAACGTGCTGTGTCGGCGCGCCCAAGGTTCGCAAATATAATACCTTTGGATCATTGAATTTCGATTGGATTGATCTATGTTGAGAATTGTTCGCAACAGGAGGCCGCGATGCGCTTCGCCGCCAAGACCGCCAGCTGGTCGCTGGTTCACATGACCGTCGCCATTGCGGTGGCCTATGCTCTCACCCAGAACTGGCGCGCGGCGCTGGCCGTGGGTCTGATCGAGCCGATCTTCCAGACCATCGCCTTCGCGCTGCACGAACGCGCCTGGGCCAACCGCGAGCCGATCCCGGTCCGCGTCCACGCCCACCACTGATCCAAGGGAGATCACCATGGCCGATAAATCCCAGAAGAAGGTCGCCGCCGGCCTCTCGAAGCTGCTGGCCGACACCTACGCGGTCTATCTGAAGACCCACGGCTACCACTGGAACGTCCGCGGCCCGAACTTCGGCTCGCTGCACGCGCTGTTCATGACCCACTACACCGAGATGTGGGCGGCCATCGACCTGATCGCCGAGCGCATCCGCGCGCTGGGCGAATACGCGCCGCAGGGCTACCGCGCCTTCGGCGAGCTCTCCGACATCAAGGACGGCGATCCCAAGCAGGACGCCCAGGCGATGCTGAAGGAGCTGGTCGCCGACCATGCGACCCTGGTGGCCACCGCCAAGGCCGCCCGCGAAGGCGCCGACGACGTCACCGCCTCGCTGATCGACGCCCGCGTCGAGGCCCACGAGAAGCACGCCTGGATGCTGCGCGTCTCTATCGGCTAGACGCCGAACGGCCAGGTATCGTCTTCGCCGGGAACGGCGGGCGGCGCCGTGAGCGGCGTCACCGCCGTGGTCTGGTCGAACCAGACCCAGGCGTCGAACTGCTCTGAGAGCCGGCATTCGGCGTAGTGGCTCCAGCGCTCGGTCTCGGGGCGGTAGATCACCCCGATGAAGCGTTCCAGCCGAGGGTCGGAGAGCGCGCGGCGGACGCCGTTCGTCTGGCCCGCGCGCAGGTCGAGGAGATAGCGATCGATGCCGGTGTTGTGGGATTGCCGTTCCTGGCTCTCGGCGAGCGAGGGGCGGATCTCCTTCACCTCCATCGGCGCGTCCCAGTCCGACGCGCAGGCCACCGTTCCCGTGTGCGTGCCGAAGCCGATCAGGCGGGCCTGCTCGCCCCAGGCCTGGCGGCAGAGCTGGCCCAGGTTCAGCTCGTCGCGGACCACCCCCATCTCCGTCGCCCGGGCGTCGCCGACGTGGGAATTGTGCGCCCAAACCACCGCCTTGCCGTGGCGGCCCTTGGCCTCCAGCAGCGTCTGGAGCGTCTCGAACATGTGGGTGTCGCGCAGGTTCCAGGCCTCGCCGCCCCCATAGTACATGGCCCGATAATAGGCCTCGGCGTCGCGGACCAGCCGCGCGCTCTGGGTCGCGTCCAGCAGGCCCTCGTCGTCGCCCCTGGGGATCTCGCGCATCTGCCGGCCCAGCATGTCGGTCAGCATCGAGGTGACCGCCGCCTCGCAGCCGGCGTAGCGGCCCGAGACCGCCATCCGCCCATAGGTCGCCGGATCCTGCGCCCACGGATTCAGGCAGCCGTAGCGCTCCCGCGCCACCTTGGCCGCTTCGGGATCCACCCGGTCCAGATAGTCCACCACCGCCCGCATCGAGCCGGCGAGGTTGTAGAGGTCGAGACCGTAGATCCCCGCGCGGTCGCCGAGCGACCGGGTCCGGTTGTGCCCGGTCAGCCAGCCCAGGAAGGCGTCGAACTCGCGGTTCTTCCACATCCAGGTCGGGAACCGGGCGAAGGCCTCGCCCGGCGCCGGCCGGCGGCCGCGGACGCGCGCGTCCAGCACCCGGGCGTCGGGCCAGTCGGCCTCCAGGGCGACGATGTTGAAGCCGCGTTTCTCGACCAGCCAGCGGGTGATGGCGGCCCGCGCCTGGTAGAACTCGGAGGTCCCGTGGCTGGCCTCGCCCAGCAGCACGACGCGGGCGTCGGCGAACCGGTCGAACAGGCGGCCGAAGGCGGGATCGTCGAACGCGGGCAGCGGCTCGGCGGCGTCGGCGATCTGGCCGGACGCGCCCGTCGGATAGCCGCGGGCGTGCTCGACGTACGGACGAATGTCGGGCATGGCCAAGCTCTCCGGATACCCTACGCAACTGTGCGACCATCCCTCCCGTTCCCGGCGGAAGGCGGTCGAGAGGATGGCGAAATGACGACCGTTGAGCTGCGCAGGGTCGAGACCGTCTACCAGGGCTACATAACGCTCCTGAGCGCCACCTTTAGCGGTTCGGACGGCGAGACTTTCAACCGGGAGATCGAGCATCACGGCCGAGCGGCCTGCGTGCTGCCCTACGACCCCGAGCGGAAGACCGCGCTGATGGTCAACCTGCCGCGCGCGCCGGTGATCTGGGCGGGCGGGCCGCCCGAACTGCTGGAGGCGCCGGCCGGGATGGTCGAGAACGAGGATCCGGAGGAGACCGCCATCCGCGAGGCCATGGAGGAGTGCGGCGTGGCCTTGAGCCGGCTGGAGCCCGTGGGCTCGCCCTTCTCCTGCCCGGGCGTCTCCAGCGAGCGGGTCGACCTGTTCCTGGCCGCCTATGCCGTCGCCGACCGGACCGCCTCGGGGGGCGGCGTGGACGGGGAGCACGAGCACATCGGCGTCGAGGAAGTCCCGCTGTCCCTGCTCTGGACCTGGGTCGAGCAGCGCAAGATCGAGGACCTGAAGTCGCTGGCGCTGATCCTGGCGCTGCGGGTGCGGCGGCCGGAGTTGTTCGGATAGGGCGAGAGCCTGGCAGCAGGCGCCCAAGGTGAGTGCTAACAGACTGTTTTTCAGGAACAATTCATCGAATCAAGTTTAGCCTGACCTCAGCTCCACTGCGAGGTCGCCATGCAAGCTTCACCCGCCTTCAGGAAGCAGCTCGAGGGCTACGGCCTGACCACCGCCGAGATCCTTTACCGGATGCCGGATCACCCCAGCCTGCTGCAAAGCTATCTCTGGCAGGACTACGACCTGTTCCCGGAATTCCCGACCCTCCGGAAGTTCCTCGACTTCTGGACCCGGACCCTGGACGGGCCGTTGTTCAAGGTCACTGTCGGTCACTGCCGCCTCATCAAGCCGGCCCAGCTCACGGCGATCGACGCGGAATTCCGCCTGAACTAGCGATCCGCCTCGACACGCTCCCGCTCGACAGGCGGCGAATCCATGTGGACTGATGGCGGGGTGCTGAAGCTCTCCGCCGCGTTCCTCGCCGCCCTGGCGCTTGCCGCCTGCAGCAACGCGCCGCAGCGCGCCGATTGCCCCGCGGGCAAGGTCTGCCTGGAATATGGCAACAACTCCGAACCCCAGACCCTCGACCCCGGCAAGGCCAACCTGATCGACGAGGCCTCGGTCATCAGCGACCTGATGATGGGCCTGACCACCGATGCGGCTGACGCGAGGCCGATCCCGGGCGCCGCGACGCACTGGGAGGTCAGCCCCGACGGCCGGGTCTGGACCTTCCACCTGCGCGACGCGAAATGGTCCGACGGCGTCGCGGTCACCGCCGACGACTTCGTCTATGGCTTGCGGCGCACCCTCGATCCGAAGACCGCCTCGATCTACGCCTACCTGCTCTACGTCATCAAAGGCGGCCAGGCGGTGAACGAGGGCAAGGCGCCGCTGGCGAGCCTGGGCGTCCGCGCGATCGACCCGCGCACCGTCGAGATCACCCTGGAGCACCCGGCGCCCTATCTGCCCGAACTGCTCAAGCACCAGAGCTTCTATCCCGTACCCAAGCATGTGGTGGAAAAGTACGGCGACGGCTGGGTCCGGCCGGGCCGCTATGTCTCCAATGGGCCGTTCAAGCTCACGGCCTGGCGGCTGGGCGACCGGATCACCGTGGAGAAGAACCCGTTGTTCTGGGACGCGAAGAACGTCTGCCTGGACCGGGTGAACTACTATCCCACGCCCGACGTGGTCAGCGCCGAGCGGCGGGTGGCGCGCGGCGAGCTGGACCTCAACACCCGCTTCCAGTCCAACCGCTACGAGCGGCTGCAGAAGACGTTGCCCGGCGTGGCGCGCACCGACGTCTCGCTGGCCACGGCCTACCTGGCGTTCAACGCATCGGTTCCGGCGTTCCGCGACATCCGGGTGCGGCGGGCGCTGTCGATGACCATCGACCGCGACTTCATCACCAGGAAGCTGCTGCGGGCGGGCCAGCAGCCGGCCTACGCCTTCGTGCCGGGCATCACGGCCAACTACGTCAAGGACGGACCCAAGCTGGCCTGGGCGGCCATGCCCTTCGCCGCACGGCAGGCCGAGGCGAAGCGGTTGCTGGCCGAGGCGGGCTACACGGCCAGGCGGCCGCTGAAGCTCACCATCACCACACCGAACAACACCGACACCATGCTGCTGATGGAGGCGATCCAGGCCGACTGGCGGGCGATCGGAGTCGAAGTGAAGATCGAGCAGAACGAGACGGGCGTGGCGTTCAACGCCTACCGAAGCCGCGCCTTCGACGTCGGCAACCTGAGCTGGTACGGCGACTTCAACGATCCGGTGACCTTCCTGGGCCTCTTCAAGTCGGACACCGGGGCGCAGAACTATGGCGACTACAGGAACCCCGCCTACGACGCCCTGCTGGCCGCCGCCGACCAGGAGCCGGACGCGGCCAAGCGCGCGCGGGTCCTGGCCCAGGCGGAAAAGCTGATCCTCGACGATGAAGCGGTCGCGCCGGTCTTCTTCGTGGTGAACCGCAACCTGGTCAGCCGACGCGTCACCGGCTGGGCCCACAACGCGCCCAATTTCCATCGGACACGGTGGATGTGCCTCACCGCCCCCGCTTCAGCGGCGGCGGGAGGCTAGTCAGCCTATCGGTATTCGTAGTGGCAGCGCTTCTTCTTGGCGTTGCTCTTGGCGATCTGGTGGCCCGCGACCGCGCCGACGCCGGCGCCGATCAGGGTGCCTTCGGTCTTGTTGCCGCTCCCAGCCACCACATTGCCCAGCACGCCGCCGCCGACGGCGCCGATGATCGTGCCGTTGTTGGCCTTGTTCTTCACGTCCTTGCAGACCAGGACCCGCTTCGCCTCGGCCGCCGTCGGGACGGCGACGAGCGCGGTGCTGGCGGTGGCGAACACGATCGCAGCGATCAGCCTGTTGCGCATGGCTTTCTCCTTGTTGGTTCGACACGCGTTGATGGGTTCGACACGCAGGTCCCCTCACCCCGTAACCCCCAAGGCAGCGCTAGGTTTCAGGCGGGGGTGTGGCATGTTGCCCGCCGTCGGCGGATTCGATGGGGGCGAGGGTGCAGGGAAAGTCGCTGGGAGCGGCCGGCGCGGGCCTCGTGGTCTTCGTCTGCTTCCTGATCGCCGCCGTCGAGGGCTACGACATCCAGGCCTTCGGCGTGGCCGCGCCGAAGATGATCCCCGAGCTGGGCCTGAACCCCGCGCAGCAGGGCTGGGCCGGCAGCGCGGCGATGATCGGGCTGGTCGTGGGCGCCTTCGCCGGCGGCTGGCTGGCCGACCGGTATGGCCGCAAGCCGGTGCTGCTGGGCTCGGTGGCCGCCTTCGGCCTGTTCTCGCTGCTGACCGCCACGGCCCATAGCTACGAGGCCCTGCTCTGGGCGCGGCTGGCCACCGGCCTGGGGTTCGGCGGGGCGATGCCCAACCTGATCGCGGTGGCGGTCGAGATCAGCAGGCCGGAGCGTCGGGCGGCCACCGTCTCGGCGATGTTCTGCGGCATGCCCGCGGGCGGGGCGACCTCGGCCCTGATCGCCCGCCTGGCCGGCGACAGCCTCGAGTGGCGGACCATCTTCATCGCCGGCGGGGTCGTGCCGCTCCTGCTGCTGCCGGTGATCTTCCTGCTGCTGCCCGAGACCAGGCCGCCGCACGATCCCGCCGCCGACCGCCATCTGGGCCGGGCCCTGTTCGCGGAGCGACGCGCGGCGCCCACCGTGCTGATCTGGGCTGCCTTCATGATGACCCTGGTGGTGCTGTACCTGGCGCTCAACTGGCTGCCGACCCTGGTGGTGGACAAGGGCCATCCGCCGTCCGAGGGCTTCATGGCGGCGATGGTGTTCAACGTCGCCGGCGCTGCGGGCTCGATCCTCGTCGGCGCCGTCGCGGACAAGCTGGGATGGCGCTGGCCGCTGGCGATCGTCTACGTGGCCCTGGCCGCCGCCATGGCCGGATTGGCCGCCTCGAACGCGCCCATGGCGATCTTCGTCCTGTCCGGAGCCGCGGGCTTCCTGGTGATGGGGGCGCAGTTCTCGCTCTATGCGGTGGCGCCCATGCTGTACCCGATCCATCTGCGGGCGGCAGGCGCGGGCGCGGCCATCGCCGTGGGCCGGCTGGGCTCCATCGGCGGGCCGCTGATCGCCGGCGAACTGCGCAATGCGGGCGCGAGCCCTGGCGAGGTGTTCCTGTCCATGGCGCCGGTGGCGCTGACGGCGGCGGTCCTGCTCGTGGCGCTGGGCCGGGCGGCAAAACCGCATCAAGCGTGAGAATGCGAATGACTCGCATGATCGGCTGATCTATAGGCCCCTCCTCAACACCCGAGGGGGCCTATGCGGACTGCGACTTCCACCATCGCCTTGATCCTTGGCGCGGCGCTGGCCGCCTCGCCGGCGAACGCCGACGAGGCCGATCAGGGCCGCGAGGTCGGCGAAGTCGTCGTCACCGCGGCGCGCACCATCCTGCCCGCCAACGCCCTGCCGCTGACGGTGGACGTGATCGACAAGAGCGCCCTGGACCAGCAGGTCGCCATCGGCGGCTCTGTGGTCGACGCTGTGGCGGCGCTGACCCCCTCGTTCTCGCCCACCCGCCAGAAGCTGTCGGGCGCCGGCGAGACCCTGCGCGGCCGCTCCCCGCTCTACGCCATCAACGGCATCCCGCAATCGACCCCGCTGCGTGACGGCTCGCGCGACGGCTTCACCATCGACCCGTTCTTCGTCGACCGGGTGGAGGTGATCTTCGGCTCCAACGCCCTGCAGGGCATCGGCGGCACGGGCGGCATCGTCAACCAGGTGACGGTCGGCGCGCCCAAGGACGATGGCTTCAGCGGCCGCACCCTGCTGCAGACCCTCGCCGACAACGGCTTCCACGGCGACGGCGCCGGGTACAAGGCCGCCGGCCTGGGCGCCTGGAAGCACGGGGCCTTCGACGCCACCCTGGGCGCCGCCTACGAGACCCGCGGCGCCTACTACGACGGCCACGGCAAACGCGTGGGCTTCGACGCCGCCCAGGGCGAGACCCAGGATTCCAAGGGCTGGTCGCTGTTCGGCCGCTTCGGCTATGCGGTCAGCGAGACCGCCCGCGTGGACCTGATCCTGTCGCGCTTCCAGCTCGAGGGCGACGGCGACTACCTGAACGTCCCCGGTAACCGGACCACCGGCGTCCCCTCCACCGCGATCCGCGGGATCCAGCCCGGCACGCCCGCGCGGGGCCGAACCGAGAGCGCGGCGGTCTCCTACACCGACACCGACCTCTTCGGCGGCAACCTTGTCACCCAGGCCTTCTGGAACCGCAGCCGCGACCTGTTCGGCGGCGACTCATCGGCGACCTTCCAGGACGTCCGGATCGCGCCGCTGGGCACGCTGCTGGACCAGTCCGAGAACCGCTCGCGCAAGCTGGGCGCCAAGTTCAGCTACGAGCGCGCCGTCCCGGGCCTGGAGAACCTGACCGCCATCGTCGGCCTGGACCTGCTGAAGGACCGCACCGAACAGGCCCTGGTCCGCACCGACCGCGTCTGGGTGCCCCCCACCGACTACCGCAGCGTCGCGCCCTTCGTGCAGGCCAACCTGGCGCTGTTCGACAAGAAGCTCCGCATCGCCGGCGGCCTACGCAACGAGAACGTCCAGATCAAGGTGGACGACTTCACGACCCTGGCCTTCTACGGCTCGCGCTTCGTGTCGGGCGGGTCGCCGGAGTTCCACGACACCCTGTTCAATGGCGGGGTGATCTTCGAGCCCACGCCGGGCGTCCGCGGCTACGTCAGCTACGCCCAGGGCTACACGGTGCCGGACGTGGGCCGCATCACGCGGGCGATCAACATCAACGGCGTCGACATCGACGACTACCTCGACATCAGCCCGATCGTCTCCAACAACCGCGAGGTGGGCCTGGAGCTGAAGCGCGGCTGGATCGACGCCAGCGCCAGCTACTTCTGGTCCACCAGCACCAGGGGCCAGCTCCTGGTCCTGGTCGGCACGGTGTTCGAGGTGCAGCGCCAGCGGGTCGAGATCGAGGGCCTGGAGCTGAACGCCACGGTCCGCACGCCGGTCGAGGGGCTGACCTTCCAGGGCGGCTACGCCCATCTGAAGGGCCGCGCCGACTCGAACGCGGACGGCCGCGTCGACATCGACCTGGACGGCGCCAACATCTCGCCGGACCGGATCGTGCTGGCGGCGAACTACAACCGCGGCCCCTGGTCCTCGCGCCTGCAGCTCGGCAAGTACATCTCGCGCGACTTCGACGGCGCCGATCCCCGCAACAGCTTCGAGGGCTACACCCTGGTGGACGGCTCGGTCCGCTACGACTTCGGCCGGCTGGGCGCGCTCTCGCTGTCGGCCCAGAACCTGCTGGACGAGTACTACATCGACTACAACACCGACACGCAGCAGCCGACCAACAACGCCCGATTCTTCTCCGGCCGCGGGCGGACCTTCACCCTGGGCTGGGACTACCGCTTCTGATGGGCCTGATCGACCTGGCGCACCGCTGGCTGGGCGGCCTCATCGGCCTGCTGCTGGCGGTGCTGGCCCTGTCGGGGACGATCCTGGCCTACAAGGACACCTGGGTGATGCTGCCGCACGCCGGCGACGCGCAGGTCCAGGACACGGCGGCGCTGGCGGCCGCCGCCGAGGCGATCATGGCCGCGCCGGAGCGCCCGCGCAGCATCGTCTTCGCCAGCAAGACCTTCGGCCTGAACCAGCTCAGCTATCCGCAGGCCGGGGCCGGGGCCTACACGACCCAGCAGGGCGAGCTGATCACCCGCTGGACCAGCAAGTGGGAGCGGCCCGAGGTCTGGCTGTTCGACCTGCACCACCACCTGTTCACCGGCGACACGGGCGAGATCGTCGCGGGCGTCGCCGGCCTCTGCGGCCTGGGCTTCGTGGTGACCGGGGCGATCCTGTGGTGGCGGATGCGGCGGGCCTACGAGTTCCGCCTGTGGCCGCGAAAGTTCGAGCGGTTCGCCATCCTGCGGCACCACAGGGACTTAGGCGTCGTCATGGCGCCGATCCTGGCCCTGTCGCTGATCACCGGGACGATCATGGTCTTCCGGCCGGTGGCGGACGCCATCCTGGGGCCGGGCACGTCGGCCCAGGTGACCGCCGCGCTCAAACCGCCGCCGCCCCGCAAGGCGAAGCTGGCGGACCATCCCGACTGGCGAGGCATGATCGAGACGGCGCGGCGGCTCTATCCCACCGCCGAGGTGCGCATCCTGTCGCTGCCCCGCGGCGAGACCGGGCTGATCAGCCTGCGGATGCGCCAGCCGGAGGAGTGGCTGCCCAACGGCCGGACCACCCTCTACTTCGCCGCCGACACGGGCGAACTGGTGCGCGCCGGCGACGCCCTGGCGATGCCCCGCCAGGTCCAGGCCTACAACGCCCTCTATCCCCTGCACTCCGGCAAGGTGGGCGGCCTGGCCTACCGGCTGGTGATCACGCTCTCGGGCCTGACGCTGATGACGCTGGGCAGCCTCACGGTCTGGACCTTCTGGTTCCGCCGAAAGCCGCGGCGGCGCCGCCGCGATCCGTTGCCGGCCACCTAGGGCCGTGCCGGGATCGTCAGCCCACGCTGCACGGCCGGCCGGGCCAGGCCGCGCTCCAGCCAGGCGGGAACGTTCTTCAGGGTGTCGAACTCGACCAGCGGACCGGCCTCGTAGAAGCCGATCAGGTTGCGCACCCAGCCCAGCAGCGAGACGTCGGCGATGGTGAAGTCGTCGCCCATGATCCAGGTCCGCCCCTCGAGGCGGCCGTCCAGCACCTCCAGCAGCCGCCGGCTCTCGGCCACGTAGCGCTGCAGCGGACGCTTGTCCTCGTACTCGCGGCCCGCGAACTTATGGAAGAAGCCCACCTGCCCGAACATCGGCCCCGGCCCGCCCACCTGCCAATAGACCCACTGCAGGGTCTCGTAGCGCGCCGCCGGATCGCCGGGCAGCAGCTTGCCGGTCTTCTCGGCCAGGTACTGGAGGATCGCGCCCGACTCGAACAGCGCGAGCGGCTTGCCGTCGGGGCCGTCGGGATCGAGGATCGCCGGGATCTTGCCGTTGGGGTTCAGCGACAGGAACTCCGGCGTCTTCTGGTCGTCCGTCGCGAAATCGACCAGGTGCGCCTCGTAGGCCAGCCCGACCTCCTCCAGCATGATCGACACCTTCACCCCGTTGGGCGTGGGCAGCGAATAGAGCTGCAGCCGCTCGGGATGCCGGGCCGGCCAGCGCCGGGTGATCGGAAAGGTCGAGAGGTCGGTCATCCGGGAGGCTCCGCTGCGGGAAGCCTCCCAGATGGGGGCCGAAGCCTCAGCCCGCCAGCACCGGCCGGCGCGAGCGCATCGCCCCGCCGACGCCCGCGAAACCGATCAGCATCATGGCCCAGGTCGCCGGCTCCGGCACGCCGGCCAGTTGCTGCAGCCCGCTGCGCGGCGCGCGGTCGAAGTTGGTGACGAACGCGCCGGCGACGGCGATCTCTTCCGGGCCGTTCTGGTCGAAGCAGCTGTTGGTCTGCAGGCACCAGCTCTGGCGGAAGTCGCTGACGAAGGCGACGTAGTTCACGCCCGGGGCGCTGAAGTCGAAGTACAGGCCGCTGGTCGTCGCCGTGAAGGCGCTGCCGAAGATGTCCACCTTCGAGTCGTCGCCGGAATCCGGGCCGCCGAACGTGGCGGTCTCGCCATTGTTCTTCACCACGACCTTCCAGTCGACGATGTTGTCCTCGCCGAGCACGCCAAGGGTGTCGTCGGTGACGATGGTGAAGTCGACCGTGGCCGCGCCGACCGTGCGCGCGCCGACGTAGGTGGTGGCATTGGCCGAGGCGGCCAGGGCGAGCGTGGCCGCGAGGCCGAGCATGAGCGTGCGCATTGCCGTTATTCTCCTGAACAGATGCCAGGAAGCGGTATGCGCGGGGCTCGACAGTAAGGTGACGCTTCGGCGTCGCTTTGGCGAAGATGCGGGCGAACGGCGCGCGGCAGGCGCCCTGGGTTGCGGGCGCTACGGCTGCCACGCGCTAGGCGCGTAGCCGGCTGGCGGAGAGGGTGGGATTCGAACCCACGATGCCCGTAAAGGCACGCCGCATTTCGAGTGCGGTACTTTCAACCACTCAGCCACCTCTCCAGAGCCGGCCGCGGGTCCCTCGGAAGGGTCCCGCTGAGCGAGCGGGCGTTCTACTCATCTGGCCGTTGTCACGCAACTGCGATCTGAAGCCGCAAGTTCAGCGGGGATACAGGACCATCTGGGTGCAACGGAACACGGCGATGGTCTTGCCGGTGGTCTGGTTGACCGCCTCGGCGTCCCAGACCTGGGTCATGCGGCCGCCGTGCAGCAGGCGCGCCTCGCAGGCGACAGCCTCGCCCTCCTTGGCGGTGCCCAGATAGTTGGTCTTGATCTCGATGGTGGTGAAACCCGTCGCGCCCTCAGGCAGCGAGGCCACGCAGCCGTAGCCGCAGGCGCTGTCCACCAGCGCCACGGCCGAGGCGGCGTGCATATAGCCGTTGGGGGCCATGTGCTTGCGCGCCACGACGAAGCGCCCGCGGGCGCGGCCGTTGGCGACCTCGTCCCATTCGATGCCCAGCTCGCCGGGCAGGATACCCTTCTGGCGCTCGGCGAACAGGGCGGCCTGGTTGCCCTCCAGCATGTCGGTCTCCTCGTGAGCGTCGCGCTCCAGATGGGAAGCTGACGTTGCGACAGCCAAGTGCAGAGACTGAACCGGCCGCCCTGGCCGAGTCGGCGCGCCGCGCCGGAGCTGACCCTAGGTACAATTGCTGACGCCCGGCCCAGCGGCTAAGCCCGTACCCATTCTTCAGCGCCCCTTTCGGGAGATTGCATGAGCATCAAAGGCAAGGCCTACCTGATGGGGGCCTACGAGCACCCCACGCGCGACGCCCCGGACAAGACCACCGCCCAGCTCCACGCCGAGTGCGCCCGGGGCGCGCTGGAGGACGCAGGGCTCGGGTTCGACGACGTGGACGGCTATTTCTGCGCCGGCGACGCGCCCGGCTTCGGGGCCCTGTCGATGATCGACTACATGGGCCTGAAGAACGTCCGCCACATGGACACCACCGAGACCGGCGGCTCGTCCTACATCCTGCACGTCGCCCATGCCGCCCAGGCGATCGCGGCGGGCAAATGCCAGGTGGCGCTGATCACCCTGGCTGGCCGGCCCCGCAACGGCGGGAACCGGCCGGGCGCGGGTGGGGGCGGGCGTCCGCCGCAGGGCCTGAGCGACGGCGCGCCGGAGGCCGGGTTCGAGAGCATCTACGGCGGCTCCACCCACAACACCTACGGCATGTGCGCCATGCGCCACATGTACGAATACGGCACCACGTCCGAGCAGCTCGCCTGGATCAAGGTGGCGGCCAGCCATCACGCCCAGTGGAACGAACACGCCTTCCTCAAGAACGTGGTCACGGTCGAGGAGGTGGTGAACAGCCGCATGATCTCCGACCCGCTGCACCTGCTGGACTGCTGCGTGGTCACCGACGGCGGCGGCGCCCTGGTCGTCGTCTCGCCCGAGATCGCCAGGTCCCTGAAGCGGCCGAAGGTGAAGCTGCTCGGCGCCGGCGAGGCGCCCAAGGTGCAGCAGGGCGGCAAGCTGGACCTGACCTATTCGGGCGCGGTCTGGTCGGGCCCCCGCGCCTTCGAGGAGGCGGGCGTCAAGCCGGCCGACATCAAGTACGCGTCGATCTACGACAGCTTCACCATCACGGTCCTGATGCAGATCGAGGACCTGGGCTTCTGCGGGAAGGGCGAGGGCGGCAGGTTCGTGGCCGACGGCGGCCTGATCTCGGGGGTCGGCAAGCTGCCGTTCAACACCGACGGCGGCGGCCTCTGCAACAACCACCCCACCAACCGCGGCGGCATCACCAAGGTGATCGAGGCCGTCCGCCAACTGCGCGGCGAGGCGCACCCCAAGGTGCAGGTCCCCAACTGCGACCTCGCCGTCGCCCACGGCACCGGCGGCTCGCTGGGCGTGCGCCACGGCGCGGCGACCATCGTCCTGGAACGGGAGGCCTGAGCATGTCCGAACTGATGACCCGGCCGATCGCGGCCCCCGCCGTCACCGTCGAGAGCAAGCCGTTCTTCGACGCCGCCGCCGAAGGCAAGTTCCTCATCAAGCGCTGCACCGCCTGCGGCGAGGCCCACTGGTATCCGCGGACGATCTGCCCTTTCTGCCACTCGGACCAGACCGTCTGGGAGGAGAGCCCTGGCGAGGGCGTGGTCTACAGCTTCTCGATCCTGCGCAAATCGCCCAGCGGCCCCTACGCCCTGGCCTATGTGACCCTGGCCGAAGGCCCGAACGTGCTGACCAACATCGTGGACGTGGCGCCGGACGACGTGAAGATCGGCATGCGCGTGAAGGTGAAGCTGCAGGACACCGAGGGCGGCCCGCCCGTGCCGGTGTTCGTGCCGGCTTAAACCTCCTCTCCCCCGAGGCGAAGCCCGAGGGGAGAGGGCAGGGTGAGGGGCGGCTCGTGCAAGCGTGATCCGCCGATGGCCCAGCCATGACCCAGCTTCATCGCCGCTGATCCTTGCGGGCGTCGTAGGTGTCCCAGGCCCAGCGGACGGGCCAAGGCTGGCGTTCTCCTCGCCGCCGGGTTAGCAGGCCGCCCGATGATCCGCCTCGACAATATCTCCAAGCAGAACGGCCACCAGATCCTGTTCATCGAAGCCTCGATGAGCCTCCAGAAGGGCGAGAAGGTCGGGCTCGTCGGCCCGAACGGCGCCGGCAAGACGACGCTGTTCCGCATGATCACCGGCCAGGAGCAGCCCGACGACGGGCTGGTCGCGATCGATCCCGGCATGACCATCGGCTACTTCAGCCAGGACGTCGGCGAGATGTCGGGCCAGAGCGCGGTCGCCGCGGTCATGGATGGCGTCGGTCCCGTCAGCGCCCTGGCCGCCGAGATGGCCACGCTCGAGGCGGCCATGGTCGATCCGGACCAGGCCGATCGGCTGGACGCCCTCATGGAACGCTACGGCGAGGTTCTGGAGCGCTTCCAGGAACTGGACGGCTACGCCCTGGAAGCCCGTGCGCGCGAAGTGCTGGCGGGCCTCAGCTTCAGCCAGGAGCGCATGGACGGCGACGTCGGGCTCTTGTCCGGCGGCTGGAAGATGCGCGTGGCGCTGGCGCGCATCCTGCTCCAGCGGCCCGACGGCATGTTGCTGGACGAACCCAGCAACCACCTCGACCTGGAAAGCCTGATCTGGCTCGAGGCCTTCCTCAAGAATTACGGCGGCGCCCTGCTGATGACGTCGCACGACCGCGCCTTCATGAACCGCATCATCGGCAAGGTGGTCGAGATCGACGGCGGCGACCTCATCACCTATTCGGGCGACCTCGACTTCTACGACCAGCAGCGCGCGCTGGGCGAACAGCAGCGTCAGGCGCAGTACGAGCGCCAGCAGGCGATGCTGGCCAAGGAAATCAAGTTCATCGAGAAGTTCAAGGCGCGCGCCAGCCACGCCGCCCAGGTCCAGAGCCGGGTCAAGAAGCTCGACAAGATCGAACGCGTCGAGCCGCCGCGCCGCCGCCAGTCGGTCCAGTTCGAGTTCCGCAGCCCGCCGCGGTCGGGCGACGACGTGATCAGCCTGAAAGGCGTCCACAAGGGCTACGGCGCCCAGCCGATCTATGACGGTCTCGATTTCCTGGTGCGCCGCAAGGAGCGCTGGTGCGTGCTGGGCGCCAACGGCGCCGGCAAGTCGACGCTGCTGAAACTCGTGGCCGGCGCCACCGCCCCCGACCAGGGCGTGGTGAACATCGGCGCCAGCGTCCGGATGGGCTACTTCGCCCAGCACTCCATGGACCTGCTGGACGGCGAGGAGACGATCTTCGAGTCGCTGGACGGCTCGTTCCCCCAGGCGGGCCAGGGCGCGCTACGCACCCTGGCGGGCTGCTTCGGCTTCTCCGGCGACGACGTCGAGAAGCCCTGCCGCGTCCTCTCGGGCGGCGAGAAGGCCCGCCTGGTCATGGCCAAGATGCTGTTCGATCCGCCGAACCTGCTGGTCCTCGACGAGCCGACCAACCACCTCGACATGGTGACGAAACAGATGCTGGTCGCCGCCCTGGCGGACTTCGAAGGGACCATGCTCTTCGTCAGCCACGACCGCCACTTCCTGGCGGCCCTCTCGAACCGCGTGCTGGAACTGACCCCGGACGGCGTCCACCAGTACGGCGGCGGCTATTCCGAATACGTCGCCCGCACCGGCCAGGAAGCGCCGGGCCTGCACCCGGGCGGGTAGGGGCGCGGTCGGGTCCGGGCAGCCCCGTCACCGCCCCGGTAGGTGGCGCTAAGTCAATGACGGGGGTCGACCCGTTGCGGACCCAGACGCATCCCCTCCTCTCCCCCCGAGCGCAGCGAAGAGTGGGGAGAGGGTAGGGAGAGGGGCGACGCAGGCCTTGCCGCTTGCACGACGGCCCAGCCATGACCCACCGTCGGTCCCATGGCCTCCTTCAAGACCCTCAAGGACACCACGCCGCGAGATCGCGCCCGCGCGCTCCGCCGCGAGGACAGTGAGGCCGAGGCGCAGCTGTGGAACGCGCTACGGGCCCGGCGCCTTGGCGGCTGGCGATGGCGGCGTCAGGTCCCGAAAGGGCCGTTCATTGTGGATTTCCTCTGCGTCGAGGCCGGGCTCGTCGTCGAATTGGACGGCGGCCAGCATGCGGGCCAGGTGGCCTACGACGCGCGTCGCACCGCCTATCTGGAAGGTCTCGGCCTGCGGGTGATCCGCTTCTGGAACTCCGCGGCGCTCACGAACCGCGACGGGGTATGCGCCACGATCCTCGACGCGTGCGGCGGCGAGCATCCGTCCACGGGTCCTGGCTGAACCCGGAGCGGCGGCGGCGAGGCCTGCGTCGCCCCTCTCCAACCCCTCTCCCCTCTCGCTTCGCGGGGGGAGAGGAGGCCGCCGCTCACCATCCTCCACCCGCCATCTATCGTGTCCGCTCTCTGCCAAAGTGCCGAGGTCCGGTTTGGGGCGCGGGGCCGGTGACGTAGTGCGACCCGTTGGGGACGTTTGGGGAGCGCGCGCAACCAACCTTGAGATCGGGCGGACGTTCACACCCCCTCCCTGCGAGATGTTCTCGATCGGGTCGACGGACGTTGCAGCAACGCTTCCAGCCGTCGCTTCGATCTCCTCTGCTTACGCTACAGCGGGCTCACCCCTAGTTCAGCGATGCGCCTGTCGTCGCCTTCGCGGGCGACGCACATGGGACGTCGCTCGCCGTCCAATCGAAGTCATAGGTGGCTGGCACCCGCTCGCCGTTGCCGACTGCCGTCCGCTGACCTGAGGGCCTGTAGGAAATCCAGCCCATGCTGTTGTCAAACGACGCAATGCGCCCGTTGTCACGCTGTGCGGTCGCTGCGTCGATCTCGGGCTGCTCGATGCGCGAGCCGCGAACCATCCGGATGGCGCCATCGCGCAGCTCCCACGCGCGATAGTAGTTCCTTCCGAAGATGTGCGTGTCGAAGCTCGCCTTCGACGACCACTGCTTGGGCTGGGTGGACGTGGGAAGCCTTACGGTCGTCACGTGGCAGTTGTACTCGGGCTTGGTGTAGAATGGCACGTCCGCACTCTGTTCCTTCGCGCGCACGCGGCGCTCCGGCGGGTTGAAGCCGCCGCCCGGCAACGACATCGACCTCGCGCCGCCGCCATCATCGTCCCAATCCACCGTCCCCGTGCCGCTGATCATCAGGATGCTAGCACCGGCTTTCTGATCGTAGCGCCACTGAACGTCGTCGATCGTCTGCCACACATCGCCGATGGCGCGCTGACGGAACGCGTCTTTCAGCTGCCCGGGCGTCAGGGCGGAGAACTGCACCTGCTGCTGCAGGCCCTTCACTCCGCGCACGATGCTGGTCGAGACCTTGCGCGCCGGTTGGTCAAAGCCCGCGCGCGCATCGATCTCCATGAGGTTGATTTCGTCCGGGGTCGCTGCAGGTTTCCACTCCACCTTCTGCAGCCCGCTGCCTTGCTTGGTGACCGGCAGCACCCAGCTATGGCGCGACAGCGGCCGAATGCTCGGCGCCGCGACGGGGGGTAGTGTCCCATCCAGCCAGTACGTAGCGCCGCCGATTTGGGCCTGCACGAGGACATGGTCGAAATAGCTCGGCACCGGCAACCGCCCGTCGAGGCCATCGTCGGCCCCGTTTGAGTTGACCAGCACGGGCTTGGCTTCGATGCCCAGTTCAGCGAGCAGCGCCAGCAGGAGCACAGTCTTGCCTTTGCAATCGCCATAGCGCCGCTGCCAGGTCTCCTCGGCCGAGGCGGGCGTCAGATTGCCGCTATTGAGGCCGACGTAGATGTATCGCACGTCCTGCTGGACGAGCTTCAGCGCCGCGCTCGCCCGGGCCATCGGATCTGCATGCGCCGCGGCGATACGGGCGGCTTCGCGCTTCAGGGAAGACCCCGCAGGCAGCGTCGCCGCCTTGTCGTAGAGCGGCGCGAAATGGCGCGAGAGCGCCGCCCAATCGGAGAAGTCGGTGTATTCGAGGATTCGTTGCCATTGGTAGCGCCCCGGTGCGTCCTTGGGCGGCGACACAGTGGCCGGATTGTCGAAGCTAAGGTCTACAGCCCGCTCGCTAGTCACGGCCACTTTCGCGAGATCGGGGGTCATCTGGAAGATGGGCTTCTGGCCGGGCTCCCAACTCAAGCTCAGATGATAGCGGCCAGGTGACGGGCTGGCCCCCAGGAACAGCAGACCGGCCTCGTTGCCGCCGAGCGTTGGGTCGCGGGTGAACGTCGTGAGGTCCACCTCCAGCTCATCGCCCACCCGCAGGTCGGGGACGCGGAGGATCGCTGTGAGGATTCCGTCGAGCTTCGCTGCCTCCAGCTGGTTCTCGCGACGGAGGATCTCGAACGAGGCGTCCTTCAGGACGTCCGTGACCTCCCCGTCGCGGTACACCTTGATCCCATGCACGATCGGCGCTGCGGCCTGCGGATTCCAGGCGATGGAGATGTTCCCCATCGGTAGGGCGCTGGAATGCAGGATCTTTGCGCGATAGCCGGAGTACTGCGCCTGACCTTCGGAACTCAGGTGGATCAGCGCGTCCTGCCGGCGAACGAACATCGGGCCGCTGGTCGCTTCAGGCAACGGCAGCGGCTCCGCGACCTTCGCCCAGGCAGGAGCAGGCCCCCGTCGTACCTGCTGTGCTTGCGGCTGAGCGCAAGCCGAACTTGCGGCGATCAGAGACGCCAGAACCCCTACTGCAATCCGCACTACAACCCCCACCTCAAGCGGAGCCATTGTGGCTGTCGAAGGATCGCTTTCAAGTGGCGATCGCGACATTCGCAATCAGGACTGTGGCGCCAGTTTCAGACGACCGGCCTGGATGCGATTAGTGTCCGCTAGCCACCCTTTGCAGAAGTGGCAGGCGTCCGCTGATCGGCCCGTTGGCGGCCCGCCCTGGTCCACGTCAAAACCGGACGCACCTCCGCCCATCAAATCTTGCCTTATCGCACACTTCATGTTCTCTTTTTGTTCATGTCCATCCCGCCCGACATGGCCGAACGGCATGCGCGCGTCCTGGCTCGGCTGACCGAGCTGGGCCTGGCGCTGGCTGAGCGGACGTTCGAGGACGCGGAGGCCGCTGAGACCCCGGCCGAGCGGATTGAGGCGGTGAAGGCCTTCCACACGGTCTCGCGCTCGGTGCGCCAGACCGTGGCGCTGGAGGCGAAGCTGACCCGCCAGCAGGCGCAGGACCTGCGCGAGGCCGAGCGGATCGCGGCGGCCACGCCGCCCCGCAAGCCCAGCGGCGCGAACCTGGCGCGCCGGATCAACGCCGTGCGCGACGCGGTGACCCGGGTCATCTGGCACGAGGCCGAGGACGACGACACCGCCGCCTGGCTGGAGGAGATGCTGGCGGACGGTATGGCCGAGGGCTTCCAGCGCGACGACTTCTGCGCCGAGCCCCTGGACGACCACATCGCCCGCCTCTGCCAGGAAATGGGCCTGTCCGAGGAAGCCGCCCTCAACTGGCGCGACCTGCCGGACCCGGACGAGGACGAAGACGCTGACCCCAGGACCGATGCGCCTCCCCCAACCGCTACGACGCCGGCGCCGCCACCCTTGAGCTCCGCCTGACCGCCGCCCGGGCGCGTCAGCGCCCTATCGACCACGAACCACACGAACCACGCGAACGGTGCAGGCCGGGCGCGGCGCGTTCGTGTGGTTCGTGTGGTTCGTGGTCAAAATACAGCGCCTGCGGCGCGCTAAGCCTCGTCGCCCAGCTCCGCCATCACCTCGTCCGTGTGCTCGCCCAGCTTGGGCGGGTGGCGGCGGATGTTGGACGGGCTCTTGGCGAACTTCACCGGCGGCTTCATCAGGCGATAGCCGCCCAGGTCCGGATGCACATAGTCCTCGAAGAAGCCCACGGCCTTCAGGTGCGGATCGTCCGGCAGTTCCTCCAGGGTGTTGGTCTTCACCACCGGGATCGACAGGGGCTTGAGGATATCCAGCCATTCCTGGGTGGTCTTGGTGGCCGCCGCCTGTTCGATCATCCCGTAGAGTTCCTGGATGTGCTTGGCGCGGGTTCCATAGTCGGCGAAGCGCGGGTCGGACTGGATCAGGTCGCCGTAGCCGGCCGCCTGGAAGAACTGGTCCCACTGCTTGTCGGTATAGGGCAGCAGGCCGATGTAGCCGTCCTTGGTCTTGTACGGCTTGCGGTTGGGGTTGATCACCCGCTGGTAGCCCCACTGGCCGGTGGGGGGCTGGAAGGTCTGGTCGTACAGGTGCTCGACCAGGAGGAAGCTGGTCATGCACTCGAACATCGGCACCTCGACGAACTGGCCCTCGCCGGTGCGCGCCTTGTGCAGCAGGGCGGCGGTCACGGCCTGCGACAGGAACAGGCCCGAGACCTTGTCGGCGACCAGGGTCGGCAGGATCCGCGGCGCCGGGTCGCCGTCGATCCGCGGCAGCAGGTTGGCGAAGCCCGAGGCCGACTGGATCAGGTCGTCGTAGGCGGGCTCGCCGGCATAGGGTCCGTCCGAGCCGTAGCCGGCGGCGTGGACGAAGACGATGTCCGGCTTGATCGCCGCCACGTCCTCGTAGCTCAGGCCCAGCCGCTTCATCCCCTCGTAACGGACCGAGGAGGCCAGCACGTCGCAGGACCGGATCAGCTTGCGCAGCGCCCGCTTGCCGGGCTCGGACTTCATGTCCAGCAGGATGGAGCGCTTGTTGCGGTTGATGGTCAGGAAGATCGGGCCCATGCCCCTTGGGCAGCCCTCCGGGAGATGGCCAGCCCATCTCATGATGTCGCCGCCTTCGCCGCGGCCGGAGCCGGGGTCTTCCAGCTTGATCACGTCGGCGCCCTGGTCGGCCAGGATCTGGGTGCCGTAGGCCCCGTTGACCACGCTGGTCAGGTCCAGGATGCGGATGCCGCTCAGCGGGCCGGTCGGCTTGGTGGCCATGGTCTTGGCGGTCATGCGTTCCTCTCAAGAATGTTCGAGCCGTTCGATCATGGCCTGGAGATCGGCCACGATCGCGTCCTTCTTGTCGTCCAGGCGCGCCACGCGGCCCGCCACGCCCACCGCGGCCACCCGGCCGAACGGGCCCTTGGGCAGGGCCGCGCCGATGATGCCCAGGCCGGGCGAGATGCTGTTCTTGGAGAAGGCGTAGCCGCGCGCCCGGACCTCGTTCACCCGGGTCATCAGGTCCTCCCGCGACTGCATGGCGCCGTCGCCCGAGGCGTTGATCCGCCGGCGCAGCCGCTCGATCTCGGCGTCGCTCTTGGCCGAAAGCAATACCAACCCCATTCCGGACCGCGCGAGCGGGCGCAGGGTGCCGGGCGGGGCGCGGAACTGCAGCGGTTCGGCGGAATGTATGACGTGGACATACTGGGCGTGCAGGTCGCTCTGGACCGCCAGCACCACCGTCTCGCCGACCTTGCGGTGCAGGTCCTCCAGGGCGGGGAGGAGCTGGCCTTCGCCGAACAGCGCCCCCGGCACCCAGCTGCCCAGGACCGCGATGCGCATGGTGGGGAAATAGGTTCGCCGTTCGCGGTCGTAGTCGAGATAGCCGAGGGCCACGAGCGACTTCATCAGGGCCGAGCCGCTGGAGGTGGGATAGCCCAGTTCGTCCAGGATCTCCTTCAGGGCCAAAGGCCGGCGCTGGCGCGCGAAGACCTCGAGGATCTCCAGCGCCCGCTGCGCCGATTTCACCGCCCCTTCGGCCACATATCCTCCGAAATCGACCCCCGCTCCACGTATGGGATCTTACATTCCACATATATAGAAATTCAATCCACATATGGGCGTTTCGATGTGGAGCTAGTATCGGTTCCTCCGGCCCTGTTCAATGGCCGACAACAAGAGCCCAAAGGAAACGCCATGCACTTCGAGCTCGCCGAAGAGCACCGGATGCTCAAGGACCTGGTGGCCAGGTTCGTGCGCGACGAGCTGATGCCGCTGGAGGCGGACGTCATGGTCCGCGAAGCCGAGGGCAAGGGCCTGTACCTGCCGGACGCGGACCACGAACGCCTGGACCGGAAATCCCACGAGCTGGGCCTGTTCGGCCTGGACGCGCCCGAGGACGTGGGCGGCTCCGACCTGCCGATGATGGCCATGGTCGGCGTGGAGGAGGAGATCGGGCGCTGCGTGACGCCCTACACCCTGCCGCCGGACAGCCCGAACCTGCGCATGCTGATGGCCACGGTGAACGAACGCCAGCGCGAGGCCTACCTGGCCCCCTATGTCGCCGGTAAGACCGTCTCGGCGATCGGCATCTCAGAGCCCGGCGCCGGCTCCGACCCCGCCGCCATGACCACCCACGCCGTCCGCGACGGCGACGACTGGGTCATAAACGGCCGGAAAATCTGGATCACGCGGGCCCAGGACGCCGACTTCACCATCCTGATGGCGGTGACCGACAAGGAGAAGGGCGCGCGGGGCGGTATGACCGCCTTCCTGGTCGACAAGGGCACGCCCGGCTTCAACGTCCTGCGCCGCATCCCGATGGTGGGCGGCCAGTACACCTACGAGATCGCGCTCGAGGACTGCCGGGTCGAGGGTTGGAAGCTGCTGGGCAAGGAGGGCGCGGGCTTCGCGCCGATGCAGGTGCGCCTGGGCACGCGGCGGATCCAGATGGCCGCCTGGTCGATCGGCATGGCCCAGCGGGCGCTGGACATGGTCATCGAGTACGCGCCGCAGCGGACCACCTTCGGCGTCCCGCTCTCCGAGCGCCAGGCGATCCAGTTCTGGGTGGCGGAAGCCGCGACCAAGATCCATGCGACCCGGCTGATGACCTACGACTGCGCCTGGAAGCTGGACCAGGGCCGCGACGTCCGTTCCGAGATCAGCATGATCAAGTGGTTCGCGACCGAGATGGCCTATGAAACGGTCGATCGGGCCATGCAGGCCTTCGGCGCCATGGGTATGACCAAGGAACTACCGCTGCAGCTCATGCAGGCGAAGCTGCGCACCATGCGAATCTATGACGGCCCCACGGAAGTCCATAAGTGGGTGGTGGCCAGGAACCTGTTGGGGACGAGACGATGAAGCAAGCTTACGGCGACCACGTGAAGGTCGCGCTGGACGGGCATGTGGCGGTGGTCACCCTGGACCGGCCGCCGCACAACTTCGTCTCGGTGGAGTTCATGGCCGACCTGGCCGACGCCATGGAGGCGGCGGACGCGTCGAACGACGTGCGCGCCATCGTGCTGCAGAGCGAGGGCCGCACCTTCTGCGGCGGCGCCGACTTCTCCTCGCCCACGGACAAGGTGGCCTCCGGTATGGCCGGGGTGAACGCCCTGTATGACCAGGCCGTGCGGCTGTTCTCGGTGGCGACGCCCATCGTGGCGGCGGTGCAGGGCTCGGCCGTGGGCGCCGGCCTGGGGCTGGCGCTGGTGGCCGACTTCCGGGTCGCGGCGCCCGAGGCGCGGTTCGCCGCCAACTTCGTGAAGCTGTCCTTCCATCCGGGCTTCGGCCTCACCCACACCCTGCCACGCCTGGTCGGCCGGCAGCGGGCGGCGCTGATGTTCCTCACCGGCCGCCGGATCAAGGCTGAGGAGGCCCTGGGCTGGGGCTTGGTGGACGAGGTGGTCCCGATGGAAGAGCTCCGCGGCGCGGCGCTCAAGCTCGCGCAGGAAATCGCCGAGAACGCCCCACTGGCGGTGGCGGCCACGCGCAAGACGCTGCGAGCGAACCTCGCCGCGGAGGTCCGGGCGCAGACCGCCATCGAGCACGCGGAGCAGGCGATCCTCCGGGAGACCGACGACTTCGCCGAGGGCGTGCGGTCGGTGGCCGAGCGCCGGCCCGGAAACTTCACGGGCCGGTGACGGTGCGCGCCACGCTGATGGCCCTGGCGGTCGCGGCGGTGGCGGCGGCCCCCGCGGCGGCGCAGGGGTTGGTGGACACCCAAGGCCGCGCGACGGTCCAGGTCCGCACGCGGCCCGACGCGGTGGGCGACACCTACCGTTATCGCAGCGAGACCCGGTTCGTGCAGAAGGACGACCAGGGCGGGCAGACCCAGTCCAACACCTTGGTCTTCGACATCGAGGTGCTGGGCGCCGGGCCCGACGGGACCCGGCTTCGTTACACCCTGCGCGAGGGCCGGCTCCAGGACAGCGGCGGCGCCTCGATGAGCGCGGCGATGGACGCCGCGGTGGGCGGCAGCCTGGATTTCCGGCTGGGCCGCGACGGGCGCCTCGCCGCGGTCGAGAACTGGCCCGACTACAAGGCCCGCCTGCTGGCCCGGGTCGACGCCGCCCTGCCCGCCGGCGACCCGATCCGCGCCATCGTCCACGAGCGGATGGGCGCCGCGCCCCTGGACGCCGCCCGGGAGATGGTGCTGGGCGACGTGGCGATGATGGCGGCGATGGAGCCGCGCGGCGGCCTGCCGCTCGGCGTGACCAACCTGGCGGACCCGGACGCGACGAAGGCCACGCTGGACGTCAGCATCGTGAAGCCCGACTGCCTGGTCGCGATCGAGCGTCAGACGAGCCGCAGCCTGTCGGGCGTCGCCCGCGCCCTGGTCAGCAAGGCCGAACTGTCGGTCCAAGACGGCCGCATCCTCTCCCTGGAGGAACGTCGCGTCACCCGCGCGCCCGGCGGCTCGCAGGAGGAGACGGTGACCATCCGCCGGCTGAGCGCCGCGCCGGCCTGCGGCTAGAGCCGCTCCATCTGTTCCAGCTGGCGCGCGGCGCCGACGATCGCCGGATAGGGATGCACGACGAGGTAGGTCGGGATGGTCGCCACGTAGTCGGCCAGCCGGCCCTTGTCCTCGAAACGGGCGCGGAAGCTGCCCGAGGTCAGCCGCTCGGCGATCCGCGGGGCGATGCCCCCCGAGACATAGACCCCGCCCCTGGCCCCGAAGGTCAGCGCCAGGTCCCCGGCCACGGCGCCCAGGATGCCGCCGAACCGGTCCAGGGCCTCGGCCGCCATGGGATCGCCCACCAGGCCCTCGGTGGTCACCGCCACTTCGTCCGCCAGCGCCGGGGCCTGGCCCTTCATCTCGCAGAGCACGCCGTAGAGGTCGTAGAGGCCCTGGCCGGAGAGCAGCCGCTCGATGGAGACGCGGTCGTACTTGCCCATCATCCGCCGGAGCACCTCGAGCTCGACCTCGTCGGAAGGCGCAAATCCGGCGTGCCCGCCTTCGGTCGCCAGGGCGATGTCGCCGCGGTCGCTCCGCGCCAGGGCGGCCACGCCGAAGCCGGTGCCCGCGCCCAGGGCCACGATCGGGCAATCGTGCGGCCCCTTCGGCAGCGCCTTGCCCAACGGCCGCAGGTCTGCGCCCTCCAGCAGCGGACAGGCGAGGGCCTGGGCGGCGAAGTCGTTGATCAGCTCGACGGCCTCGAACTCGAAGTGCGCCAGCAGGTCGCCCTCGGACACCCGCCAATCGAGGTTGGTGAACTCGATCTCGCCGTCCACGACCGGCCCAGCCACCGCGATCACCGCCTTAGGCGGCCGCTTCTTGCCGGCGGTGGTGTCGATGTATTCGGCGACGATATCCGCCAGGCTCGCATAGTCCTTGCAGGGGAAGCTGCGCGGATTGCGGATGTGGCCCTGAGCGTCCACCAAGGCGAAACGGGCGTTGGTGCCGCCGACGTCGCCAACCAGCCCGACCCAATGCACCTTCATCAGGCGGCCTCGAAGAGGGCGCAGGCCCCGGCGTCCGCCGGACCCGCCGCGCGGCGCATCCAGCCGAACAGTTCGCGCCCATACCCATGGCCAGGGGGTGGACGGACAGCCCGCTCCCGCCGCATCAGCTCGGCAGGGGCCACCTTGATCTCCAGCGTCCCGGCCTCGGCGTCCAGGCGGATGATGTCGCCGTCGCGGACGTAGGCCAGGGGCCCGCCCACGGCGGCCTCGGGCGTCACATGGATCGCCGCCGGCACCTTGCCGCTGGCGCCCGACATCCGCCCGTCGGTGACCAGGGCGACCTGGAAGCCCTTGTCGAGCTGGACGCCCAGCGGCGGGGTCAGGGAGTGAAGTTCGGGCATGCCGTTGGCCTGAGGTCCCTGGAAGCGGACGACGGCGATGAAGTCCTTGTTCAGTTCGCCGCGCTTGTGGGCGGCCAGCAGGTCGTCCTGGTCGTCGAACACCAGCGCCGGCGCCTCGACGATCCGGTGCTGCGGCTTCACCGCCGAGGTCTTGATGACCCCCCGGCCGAGGCCGCCGGTCAGGACCCGCAGGCCGCCTTCGGCCTCGAAGGGGTCGTCGGCCGGGCGCAGGATGTCGCGGTTCAGGCTGGCCGCCGGCCCTTCGCGCCAGATCAGCTTGCCATCGCGCAGGAAGGGCTCGTGCGTATAGCGGCGCAGGCCGGCGCCGGCCACGGTTCGCACGTCGTCGTGGACCAGGCCGTGGTCCAGCAGCGTGCGGGTCACGAAGCTCATCCCGCCGGCCGCATGGAAGGCGTTCACGTCCTCTGAGCCGTTCGGATAGACCCGCGCGATCAGCGGCGTCACCCGGCTGAGGTCGTGGAAGTCCTCCCAGGTCACCAGCACGCCCGCGGCCCGCGCCATGGCCAGGATGTGCAGGGTGTGGTTGGTCGAACCGCCCGTGGCGAGCAGGCCGGCGATGGCGTTCACAAGGCTCTTCTCGTCCACCACCGCCGAGAACGGAGTGTAGTCGTTGCCCCCGTCGCGGATCTCCACCGCCCGCTTGGGCGCCGCCGAGGTGAGAGCGTCGCGCAGCGGCGTGTTCGGGCTGACGAAGGCCGCGCCGGGCAGGTGCAGGCCGGTCATCTCCATCATCATCTGGTTGGAGTTGGCGGTGCCGTAGAAGGTGCAGGTGCCGGGGCCATGGTAGCTCTTCATCTCCGAGTCGAGCAGCTCGTCGCGGGTGGCCTTGCCCTCGGCGTAGAGGGCCCGGGTGCGCGCCTTCTCCGAGTTGGAGATTCCCGAGGTCATCGGGCCGCTGGGCACGAAGATGGTCGGGAGGTGGCCGAAGGCGGCCGCGCCGATGAACAGCCCCGGCACGATCTTGTCGCAGATGCCCAGCATGAGGGCCGCGTCGAAGGCGTCGTGCGTCAGGGCGACCGCCGTCGCCATGGCGATCACGTCGCGCGAGAACAGCGACAGCTCCATGCCCGGCCGCCCCTGGGTGACGCCGTCGCACATGGCCGGCACGCCGCCGGCGTACTGGGCCGTGGCGCCGACCTCGTGGGCGGCCTGGCGCAGGATGTCGGGGAACCGCTCGTACGGCTGATGCGCCGAAAGCATGTCGTTGTAGGCCGAGACGATGGCCACGTTGGGCGCGGTCGGGTCGCGCATCCGCTGCTTGTCGCCGTCGGGGGAGGCGGCGAAGGCGTGGGCCCAGTTGGCGCACGAGAGCTTGCCGCGGCCGGGGCCGGCCTGCCGGGCCGCCTCCATCCGCTGCAGATAGTCGGCTCGGGTCTCGCGACTGCGCTCGACGATTCGCTGGGTGACCTCGGCGGTGACAGGATGCATGGGTTTCAACCTCCGTCCGGGGTCCAGAAGATGCGGATGGGCGCCGTCGATTGCGAGATCAGCCGGCCCACCGGCAGGTCCTCGCCCGCCAGCGCGCGCTCGATCACCCCGCGCTTAGCCTCACCTGCGATCAAGAGGAAGATGGCTCGCGCATTCAGGAGCGCGCGCAGGGTGAGCGTTATGCGGGCGACCGGCGGCTTGCCCAGCCCTTCCGGCACGAGCCGGGTCAGGTCGGCGGTGGTCAGCGCCGCCTCCAGCCCCGGGTCGCCGGGGATCAGCGAGGCGACGTGGCCGTCCTCGCCCATGCCCAGCATCACCGCGTCGAACGGCAGCAGCGCCGCCAGGGCGGCCGGCTCCGGCGGGGGCCACAGGGGCAGGATATGGGCTCTCGCCGCCACGCCCTTCAGCAGCCGCGCGCGCACCAAGCCGGCGTTCGAGTCGGGATCGTCGGGCGTCACGCAGCGCTCGTCGGAAAGGGTGACCACCACCCGCGTCCAGTCCAGCGCCGTCGTCACCGACAACCGGTCGTAGATCGGCCCGGGCGAACGGCCGCCGGTGGCGACAAGCCCCGCCCGCCCGTGCGTGCGCAACGCGGCGACCAACTGGGCCGAGACGGCCTGGGCGGCGGCGTCCGCCAGGGCGGCGCCGTTGGGAAAGGTCTCGATCATGCCTGTCTCCATAACGCGCTTGCGGCCTGCGCGGCGCCCGTCGGCGCCAGCATTTCACGATCGACATGGAACCTCATCGGCCCGCATTGCGTCCTACCTCCGGATGTCAGGCGCCGCTTCAGGGTTGTGTAGGCGCCGAGGAGACCGTCATGCGTATCGCCCAGGTCGCCCCGCTGTACGAGGCCGTGCCGCCCCGCCTCTACGGCGGGACCGAGCGGGTTGTGGCCCATCTGACAGACGCTCTCGTGACGCTCGGCCACGACGTCACCCTGTTCTCGAGCGAGGACGCCCAGACCCTGGGTCGCCTGGCGCCCGTGCGCGATCAGGCCATCCGGCTGGACCCCGCGCCGCTGAAGTCCGACCTGGCGGCCCACCTCAACCAGCTCGCCCAGGTGCGCCAGCGCGCGGCCGAGTTCGACCTCATCCACTTCCACACCGACATGATGCAATTCCCGATGTTCGAGGATATCGCCGCCAAGACCATCACCACCCTGCACGGCCGGCTGGACCTGAAGGACCTGGTCCAGGTGTACCGCCGCTGGCCGCAATTCCCGCTGGTCTCGATCAGCGACGACCAGCGCCGCCCCCTGCCGTTCGCGAACTGGGCGGCCACGGTGCATCACGGCATGTCCACGGACCTCTATCGGTTCAGCCCGCGCAGCGAGGGCTACCTGGCCTTCCTGGGTCGGATCTCACCCGAGAAGCGCCCGGACCGGGCCATCGCCATCGCGACCGCCGCCGGCCGGCCCCTTCGCATGGCCGCCAAGGTCGACAACGCCGACCGGGCCTATTTCGAGACCACGATCGAGCCGCTGCTGGCCAACCCGCTGGTCGACTTCATCGGCGAGATCGGCGATCGCGCGAAATCCGCGTTCCTGGGCGGCGCGGACGCGCTGCTGTTTCCCATCGACTGGCCGGAACCCTTTGGCCTGGTCATGATCGAGGCCATGGCCTGCGGCACGCCGGTGATCGCCTGGGAGAACGGCTCGGTGCCCGAGGTCGTCGAGCACGGCCTGACCGGATTCATCGTCCGTTCCGAGGCCGAGGCCCGCGATGCGGTAGCCCGGCTGCCCGAACTTGACCGCAACGCCGTCCGCGCCCGCTTCGAGGAGCGGTTCTCGGCGACCGCCATGGCGCGGCGCTACCTGGAGATCTACGCGCGCCTCTCGCGGGCCCGAGCCTTCACGGAGGCCGCCTGATCTCCGACAGCCGATGAACGACCTCGCACCGTCCCATACCACCCCCGTCGAATGGGGGGACATCGAGGAGCCCCGGGTTCCTCAGCGGCTCTATGCGCTGAAGGACCGCGACACCTTCATCGTGGCCGACAGCCACGGCGACATCGTGGGCGCGGCCGACGGCCTGTTCCATCACGACACCCGAATCCTGTCGCGCTGGGAGCTGACGCTGGGCGAGAGGTCGCCGACGCTGCTGTCGGGCGCGATCAGCCAGGACAACGTCTACTTCACCTCCCATGGCCTGAACCGGGCGATCCCGGCCCCCGCCGGCCCCGCCGGCCCGCCCGGCGTCGTCCATATCGAGCGCAAGCGCTTCCTCTGGGGCGAACGGCTGTACGAGCGGATCCGCCTCACCAACTACAACGCCGAGGTCTTCATCCTGCCGGTGGTCTTCCGCTTCGCGGCGGACTTCCACGACATGTTCGAGGTCCGCGGCGCGCGGCGCCGCAAACGCGGCCATGTGTTCCCGCCCGAGATCGGCGACCAGTCGGTCCGTTTCGGATACGAGGGCCTGGACGGGGTCGCTCGCGGCAGCGTGCTGGCGTTCTCCGAGCCCCCCGCCTCGCTGACCGAGCGCCAGGCGGAGTTCCGCATCTCGCTGGCCACCGACCAGTGCAAGGAGCTCTACGTCGAGGTCGGGGCGGCCGAGGCGCAGGCGCCGTCGCGCGACCGTTATCGCGCCGCCGCGGCGCGGGCTCGGTACGCCATGCGCGAGCGCCGCCGCCAGGGTGCGCGGATCACCACCAACGGCCGGCTGTTCAACGCCTGGATCGACAAGTCGCGCGCCGACCTGGCCCTGCTGACCACGCCGATGAAGACCGGGCCCTACCCCTACGCCGGGATCCCCTGGTTCTCGACCTGCTTTGGCCGCGACGGGATCATCACCGCCTGGCAGATCCTCTGGTTCGAGCCGGCCTTGGCCAAGGGCGTGCTGTCCTACCTCGCCGAATGGCAGGCGCACGAGACCTCGGCGTTCCGCGACTCCGAGCCCGGCAAGATCATGCACGAGACCCGGCGCGGCGAGATGTCGGCCTTGGGCGAGGTGCCGTTCGGCCGCTACTACGGCGGCGTCGACACCACGCCGCTGTTCGTGGCCCTGGCCGGCGCCTATGCCGAGCGCACCGGCGACTACGCCCAGCTCGACGCATGGTGGCCGGCCCTGGAGCGCGCCGCCAGCTGGATCACCGCCAAGGCCGACCAGCATCCCCTGGGCTTGATCTCCTACGCCCGCGCCATGGATGGCGGGCTCACCAACCAGGGCTGGAAGGATTCCGGCGACTCCATCTTCCATGCCGACGGGCGTTTCCCGCAGGGGCCGGTGGCCCTGGTGGAGGTGCAGGGCTACGCCTACGCCGCCTACCGCACCATGGCCTCGATGACCGCGCGCCGTGGTGACTCCGAGGCCGCCGAGCGCTGGAGCCGCCGCGCGGCGGCGCTGCGGACCGTGGTCGAGGATCGCTTCTGGATGGCGGAGCACGGCTTCTATGGCATCGCCCTGGATGGCCACAACGAGCTCTGCCGGGTGTCGGGCTCGAACCCCGGACACCTGCTGTTCACCGGCCTGCCGCGGGCGGATCGGGCGGAGAAGGTGGCGCTCCACCTGTTCTCGGGCGGCTTTTTCTCGGGCTGGGGCCTGAGGACGCTGGCCACCGACCAGCCGCGGTTCAATCCCATGTCGTACCACAACGGCTCGGTGTGGCCGCACGACACCGCCCTGGCCGCCCTGGGCCTTTCCTACTACGGCGAGCGCGACGGGGTGGTGAAGCTGACCGCGGCCCTGTTCGAGGCCGCCACCCAGTTCGAGATGCGTCTGCCGGAGCTGTTCTGCGGCTTCCCCCGCGCGGCGGGCGAGCCGCCCGTGGCCTATCCCGTCGCCTGCCTGCCCCAGGCCTGGGCGGCGGGGGCGGTGTTCATGCTGCTGCAGGCCTGCCTGGGCCTGTCCATCAACGGCGAGGGCGCCGAGGTCGAGATCCGCAACCCGGTCCTGCCCATCGGCATCGATCGCCTGAGCCTGGAAGGCCTGCAGATCGGCGACGGCGCCATCGACCTGACCTTCGAACGCCAGGGTTCGCGCGTGGCGGTCCATTCCAACAGCCGTGGCCCGCGCCTGCGCGTGCGGTACGGTTGAGCCCCCGGCGGAGCTAAACCGGCTCCGGCCGCGTTTGTGTCGAGGAGCAGACAAAGGGGCGCTGCTTGCGGATCGTCATCCCTCGGAGAAAAGGGTCTTGAGTCAAACCCTGGACCTGTTCCCCATCGGCAACTGCGCGGCGAGCGCGCTGATCGACCGGGCAGGACGCTACGTCTGGGCCTGCACGCCGCGGGTCGATGGCGACCCGTTCTTTTGCGCGCTGCTGGGCGGCGCCGACCCCGGCGAAGCCGACGCCCAGGGGCTCTGGTCGGTCGAGGTCGAGGGCGCCGTCGAGACCACCCAGGCCTATCTGCGCAACACGCCGATCCTGCGCACCGAGATCCGCAACGCCGACGGGGCGGCGGTCGAGATCATCGATTTCTCGCCCCGCTATCGCCACCTGGGCCGGCAGTACCGCCCCTTGGCCTTCGTGCGCATCGTGCGCCCGATCCGCGGCGCCCCGCGCGTCCGCATCCGGCTGCGGCCCATGATGAACTACGGCGAGCGGCCCTGCTACCAGACCACCGGGTCGAACCACATCCGTTACGTGGGCCAGGAGGAGACCCTGCGCCTGACCACCGACGCGCCGGTCAGCCACATCGTCGAGGAGCGCGCCTTCCGCCTGGAGGAGTCCATCGGCATGTTCCTGGGTCCCGACGAGGGGATGGACGCCGAGGTCTCCACCACCACCGCCCGGATGCTGCGGGAAACCACCGACTACTGGCGCGGCTGGGTCCGGACCCTGTCGGTGCCACTGGAGTGGCAGGAGGCGGTGATCCGCGCGGCGATCACGCTCAAGCTCTGCGCCTACGAGGAGACCGGCGCCATCGTGGCGGCGCTGACCACGTCGCTGCCGGAACACGCCGCCGCGGCCGGGGCGGGACGCAACTGGGACTACCGCTACTGCTGGCTCCGCGACGCCTATTACGTGGTCCAGGCGCTGAACCGGCTGGGCGCGGCCGACATGCTGGAGAACTACCTCGTCTACCTGCGCAACCTCGTGGATCAGGCCAGCCGCGGCGACATGAACCCCACGGGCATCCCTGACGCCCAGCGGGAACTGCCGGGGCTGGCGCACGGCCATACGCCCAACGGCAAGGCCGGCCACGTGCAGCCGGTCTACGGCGTGGGCCTGGAGCCGGTGCTGACCGAGTGGATCGCGCCGCACCTGCCGGGCTATCGCGGCATCGGGCCGGTTCGGGTGGGCAACCAGGCGCACGAACACCTGCAGCATGACGTCTACGGCCAGATCGTGCTCTCCACGGTGCAGGCCTTCTTCGACGAGCGCCTGCTGCGCCCGGCCAGCGCCGACGACTTCCGCGCCCTCGAGCCGATCGGCGAACGGGCCTTCGAGCTGCACGACAAGCCCGACGCCAGCCTGTGGGAGTTCCGCGGCCGCGAGGCGGTGCACACCTATTCCTCGGTGATGTGCTGGGCGGCCTGCGACCGGCTGGGCAACGCGGCGGCGAAGCTGGGCCTGACCGAACGGGCCGCCTACTGGAACGCTCGCGCCGCCCAGGTGCGCCAGACCATCGAGACCCGCGCCTGGAACCCGACCGAAGCGCGCTTCGCCGCCACCTTCGAGGGCGACGGGCTGGACGCCAGCCTGCTGCAGCTGGTGGACGTGCGCTTCCTGCCCGCCGACGACCCGCGGATGGCCGCCACCATGGCCGCCGTGGAGCATGGCCTCCGCCGCGGGCCCTACATGCTGCGCTACGCGGTCCCCGACGACTTCGGCCTGCCGGAGACGGCGTTCAACTTCTGCACCTTCTGGCTGATCGAGGCGCTGCACCTGTCGGGCCGCACCGACGAGGCGCGCAAGCTGTTCGAGGAGATGCTGGGCCGCCGCACCGCCGCCGGCCTCCTCTCGGAGGACATTACCCTCGACGGCAAGGAGCTGTGGGGCAACTACCCTCAGACCTATTCCCTGGTCGGCCTGATCAACTGCGCCCACCTGCTCTCGAAGAGCTGGCAGAGCATCCGCTAGTCCGACCAGTCGCGGCCGAAGCGTTCGATGAGCGCGAAGGCGCCCGAGGGGCCCCAGCTTCCGGCCGCGTAGGGCTTGGGGGCCTGGCCGGCCTCGGCCCAGGCGTCGGCGACGCCGTCGACCCAGCGCCAGGCCTCCTCCACCTCGTCGCGGCGGACGAACAGGGTGGCGTCGCCGTGGATCACATCCAGCAGCAGGCGCTCGTAGGCGATCCGACGCCGCCCGCCGGCGCCCTCGTACGTGCGCAGCAGCGACAGCGACAGGGGCAGCGACTGCAGCCGCATTCCGCCCTGGCTGAGGCCCGGCGCCTTGTTCATCAGGCTGAGCTTGATGTCCTCGTCCGGCTGCAGGTCGATGACCAGCCGGTTCGGCGCCAGGTCCTGGGTCGAGGCGCGGCCGAAGATCGAGTGCGGCACCGGCTTGAACTGGATGGCGATCTGGGTGCGCTTCTCGGGCATCCGCTTGCCGGTGCGCAGGAAGAACGGCACGCCGGCCCAGCGCCAGTTGTCGATGTCGACGCGCAGCGCCGTGAAGGTCTCGGTCCCGGTCTTCTGGCCACGCTCGGCCTCATAGCCCTCGACCGCCTTCCCACCGACGACGCCCGGCGTGTACTGGCCGCGCACGGACTTCTCCTGCACGTCCTGACGCGTGAAGCGGCGAAGGGAGCGCAGCACCTTCACCTTCTCGTTGCGCACGGAGTCGGGCTCCATGTCGGCCGGCGGCTCCATGGCCACGAGGCAAAGGAGCTGCAGCATGTGGTTCTGCAGCATGTCCCGGAGCGCCCCGTACTCGTCGTAGTACGGCCAGCGGGCGCCGACGCCTTCGGTCTCGGCCACGGTGATCTGGACGTGATCGATGGTCAGGTTGTTCCAGAGCGGCTCGAACAGGGTGTTGGCGAAGCGCAGGGCCAGGAGGTTCTGGACCGTCTCCTTGCCCAGGTAGTGGTCGATCCGGAAGATCTGGGCCTCGTCGAACACCACGCCCAGCGAGGTGTTGATGTGGCGCGACGTCTCGAGGTCGCGGCCGATCGGCTTCTCCAGCACGATGCGGGTCTCGTCGGTGGCGATCCCGGCGGCGGCCAGGGACACGCAGACCTTCTCATAGAGGCTTGGCGAGATCGCCAGGTAGAAGAACGGGACCTTGCAGCCCTCCAGCGCAGGCTTCAGCTTCGCCGCCCCCTCGGCCGTGGTGGCGTCGGCGCCCACGTAGTTCAGGCGGGCGGCGAACCGCTTCCAAACCGCCGGGTCGATTCCCTCGGACCGCTCGCTGAGCATAGCCTGGGTCTGCTCCAGGAAGGCGTCGCGGGTGAGGTCGGCGCGCGCGGTCGCGACGATCCGGAAGTCCTTCGGCAGGAAGCCGTCGGCGTCCAGAAAGTACAGAGACGCCAGCAGCATCCGGCGCGCCAGGTCGCCCGTGGCGCCGAACAACACAATCGCGTCAGCCTGCGGCGTTGCGGGCATGCGGCCTCCCTTGTCGAGCGCCGGAGACCACCGCGCGCCGGGCCCGCGGTCAAGGGCGGAAGGGGATCGAATTGGTGCGTTGCCGCGTTAATCCGCCTGACCGGGTGGGAGTGAGATGCCAGTTGAGTCCGTCTTGATCAGTCTACCAGCGCCCAAACCCCTGCGGCTGGGCGAGGCGGCGCTGTTCCTGGATCTGGATGGCACGCTGGCCCCGATCGCGGCACGGCCGCAGGACGTGCGGCCCGATGCGCGCCGGTCCCGCCTGCTCGACCAGTTGAAGGAGGGCCTCAGCGGTCGCCTGGCCGTGGTCAGCGGCCGGACGCTGGCCGACATCGATCGCATCCTGGAGGGCCGGATCACCTGCGTCTCGGCCGTCCACGGCCTGGTGCGGCGCGACTGCGACGGCAGCCTGCATGCGCCGGAGCCGCACCCCGGCATGGAGGCCGCCGTCGCCGCCCTGCGCGACTTCGCGAAGCGCGACGCGGGCCTGCTCGTCGAGGACAAGGGCGCCAGCGTGGCCCTGCACTTCCGGCTGGCGCGAGGTCGCGCCCTCGACGCCCGCGCCCTGGCGCGCCGCGTCGCCGAGCAGACCGGCCTCGCGCTTCAGGAAGGGGACATGGTGGAGGAACTGCGCACGCCGGGTCCGTCGAAGGGCGATTCGGTCCGCGCCTTCATGACGACGCCGGCGTTCCGGGACTCGGTTCCGGTGTTCGTGGGCGACGACGCCACCGACGAGCATGGTTTCGCCGAGGTGGTGCGCCTGGGCGGCTTCGGCGTGCTGGTGGGCAATCCGCGCGAGACCCACGCCCGGTTCGGCCTGCGCAACGTCGAGGATGTGCTGGCCTGGCTGGAGGCCGCGCGATGAGCCGGCTGATCGTCGTCTCCAACCGCGTCAACCCGCCCTCCGGCGACGGCGAGGAGAGCGTGGGCGGCCTCGCCATGGCCCTGGCGGCGTCTCTGAAAGAATATTCCGGCATCTGGTTCGGGTGGAGCGGCAAGACCACCGACAAGTTCACCGGCCAGCTCAATGTCGAGAAAGTCGGCGGCGTGACCGCCGCGACGGTCGATCTCGAGGAGGTCGACGTCGACGAATATTACAATGGCTACGCCAACAAGACGCTGTGGCCGCTGTTCCACTACCGCAACGACCTGGCCGCGTTCGACCGCGCCTTCGACAAGGGCTACACGCGGGTGAACCGCCGGTTCGCCGAGACGCTGGCGCCGCTGATCGAGCCCGACGACCTGATCTGGGTCCACGACTATCACCTGATCCCGCTGGCCCGCGAGCTGCGCGCCCTGGGGGTGAAGAACCGGATCGGCTTCTTCCTGCACATCCCCTGGCCGGCGCACCAGGTGATGATCAACCTGCCCCGCCATCGCCAGCTGGTCGAGGCGATGTTCGACTACGACCTGGTGGGCTTCCAGACCGCCGAGTACCAGCAGGCGTTCGAGGAATACGTCCTGTCCGAAGCCGACGGTTCGCTCGTGAAGCCCGGCTGCCTGAAGGGCTTCGGCCGGCTCCTGGAGGTGGGCGCCTTCCCCATCGGCATCGACGCGGCCGATTTCGCGCGGATGGTGAAGAGCTCTCGGGCGCGCCGGATGCGCGACCTCATGGCCGCCCACACGGTGTTCCGCCACCTGATCGTCGGCGTGGATCGCCTGGACTATTCCAAGGGCCTGGAGGAGCGGTTCCTGGGCTTCGAACAGTTCCTGACCCGCAACCCGGACCTGCGCCGTGAGGTGCTGATGCTACAGATCGCTCCGGTGAGCCGCGAGGCGGTCGAGGCCTATCAGGAGATCCGCGCCCGGCTGGACTCCCTGTCGGGCCGCATCAACGGCGAGTTCGCCGATGTGGACTGGGCGCCGTTCCGGTGGGTGAACCGCAACTACCGCCGCGACGAGCTGGCCGGGATCTATGGCGCGGCGCGGGTCGGCCTGGTCACCCCGCTGCGCGACGGCATGAACCTGGTGGCCAAGGAATATGTGGCGGCCCAGAATCCCGACGATCCCGGCGTGCTGATCCTGTCGCGCTTCGCCGGCGCCGCACGACAGATGCCCGACGCGCTGCTGGTCAACCCCAACAGCCCCGAGGAAGTGGCCGACGCGCTGAAACGGGCTCTGGCCATGGAGAAGCCTGAGCGCATCCGCCGCTGGCAGGCCCTCTTCGATAGCGTCGAGCGCGAGGACGTGGTCGGCTGGCGCGACAGCTTCGTCGGCGCCTTGTCCGGTAGGAGCGTCAAGATGCGGCCGGCCCTGGTGGTCTGATGGCCGACAAGCTGGCGCGCTACCGTTCGATGCGGGATTTCGGGAAGACCGCCGAGCCCGACAGCGCCGTGCGGACCAAGCCCTCCAACCGTCGGCGCTTCGTGATCCAGAAGCACGCCGCCACCCGCCTGCACTACGACTTCCGCCTGGAGCTGGACGGCGTGTTCCTATCGTGGGCGGTGACCCGCGGCCCCTCGCTGGACCCGGCCGACAAGCGCTTGGCGGTCCAGACCGAGGACCACCCGCTGGACTACGGCGACTTCGAGGGGACCATCCCCAAGGGCCAGTACGGCGGCGGCACGGTGATGCTGTGGGACCGCGGCTACTGGGAGCCGGAGGGTGATCCCAAGGCGATGCTGAAGAGGGGGGACCTCAAGTTCACCCTGGACGGCGAGCGGCTGAAGGGATCCTACGTCCTGGTGCGCATGAAGCGCCGCGAGGGCGAGAAGCGCGACAACTGGCTCCTGATCAAGCATCACGACGGTTGGGCGGTGGAGGAGAACGGCGGTGCCCTGGTCGAGGAGGAGACCACCTCGATCGCCTCCGGCCGGAGCATGGACGACATCGCGGCCGGCAAAGGCAAGGGGCCGACCAGGTTCATGACCGGAAAGGGCCGCGCCGCGGGCAAGGACGTCTGGCAGTCCAACCGGGCCGCGAAGGACGAGAAGCCGGCCGCGCCGCTGAAGGCCGCCCCGGCGCCCAAGCTGAAGGCGGCCGCCCTGCCTGGGTTCGTGCCGCCGCAACTCGCCAAGTCCGTCGACCGGCCGCCGCCGGGAGCCGGCTGGGGCCATGAGATCAAGTTCGACGGCTATAGGCTGCAGCTCCGCGTCGAAAGGGGCAAGGCGACGCTGAAGACCCGCAAGGGGCTGGACTGGACCGCGAAGTTCAAGGCGATCGCACGCGACGCCGCCGCCCTGCCCGACGGCGTCTACGACGGCGAAGCCTGCGCCCTGGACGCCCACGGTTCGCCCGACTTCCCGGCGCTGCAGGCGGCGCTATCGGACGGCAAGACCGACGACCTGATCTTCTTCGCCTTCGACGCCCTGTTCCTGGCTGGCGAGGACCTGCGCGAGCTGCCGCTGCGCGAGCGCAAGCTGCGGCTCCAGGCGGTGCTCAAGGCCGCCGGCAAGGCGCTGGAGAAACGCATCCGCTATGTCGACCACTTCGAGACCGCGGGCGACGCCGTCCTGCAGTCGGCCTGCCGCATGTCGCTGGAGGGCATCGTCTCCAAGCGGCTGGACGGCCCCTATCGCTCGGACCGCGGCGAGGCGTGGCTGAAGTCCAAGTGCCGCGCCGGCCACGAGGTGGTCATCGGCGGCTGGACCGGCGAGGCGGGCCAGCTCCGCTCGCTGCTGGTGGGCGTCCATCGCGGCGACAAGCTGGTCTACGTCGGCCGGGTCGGCACGGGCTTCGGCCGCGACAAGGTGGGCCGGGTCCTGCCCAGGCTGGAGAAGCTCGCCGCGGACAGGAGCCCGTTCTCCGGCCCCGGCGCGCCGCGCAAGGAGCCGAACGTCCACTGGGCCAGGCCCGAGCTGGTGGCGGAAATCGAGTTCGCCGGCTTCACCACGTCTGGCATGGTGCGGCAGGGCGCGTTCAAGGGGCTGCGAGACGACAAGCCCGCGCGCGAGGTGGAGGCCGAGACGCCCCAGCCCGTGGACAAGGCCGAACTGGCCGGGCCGAGGCCGGCTCGCAGGCCCGCCGCCAAGGCCGGGCCGCCGGTCGTCATGGGCGTCACCCTGTCCAGTCCGGACAAGGCGCTGTGGCCCGACGACGGTCAGGGCGCGCCGATCACCAAGCTGGAGCTCGCCCAGTACCTCGAGGCCGTCGGCCCCTGGATGATGCAGCACATCAAGGGCCGCCCCTGCTCGATCATCCGCACCCCCGACGGCCTGGGGGGCGAACGGTTCTTCCAGCGACACGCGGGCAAGGGCTCCTCGGCCCTGCTAACCGAGGTGAAGGTGTTCGGCGACCACAAGCCGTACCTGCAGATCGACCGCGTCGAAGCCCTGGCCGCGCTGGCCCAGATCTCCGCGGTCGAGTTCCATCCCTGGAACTGCCAGCCGGACCAGCCCGAGGTCCCCGGCCGCCTGGTCTTCGACCTGGATCCCGACGAGGACATCCCCTTCGATCGGGTCATCGAGGCGGCCAGGGAGGTGAAGGCGCGCCTGGAGGCCCTGGGTCTGGCGGCGTTCTGCAAGACCACGGGCGGCAAGGGCCTGCACGTCGTCACGCCCCTCAAGGACGGCAAGGGCAAGACCGACTGGAAGACCGCGAAGAAATTCGCCCAGGACGTCTGCCTGGCGATCGCGGCCGATGCGCCCGACCGCTATGTGGTCAACATGGCCAAGGCCAAGCGGGTGGGCCGGATCTTCCTCGACTATCTGCGCAACGACCGCATGTCGACGGCGGTGGCCCCGCTCTCGCCGCGCGCCCGGCCGCTGGCGCCGGTGAGCTTCCCGATGAACTGGAGCCAGGTGAAGCCGGGGCTCGACCCCAAGGCCTGGACCATCCGCACCGCGCCCGGTCTGCTGAAGAAAACCAAGGCCTGGGCGGACTACTGCGACGCCGAACGGCCGCTGGCGGATGCGATCAGGAAACTGAAGAGGTAGCGCGCCGTCTCCATCAGCGGCTCGCGACCCGCGACCGCCGCTTTCCCAGCGGGTCCGACACGCAGGCCTTACGGACGCGTTCGTTCAGGGCCACGCGCTCGTCGTCCTTCATCTTGCTCATGGCCAGCGCCGCGGCGCTGCCGGCGAACGGGATCACCAGGTTGCCCGCGATAGCGATTACCGCGCGGCCGTCCTTGTTGTCGTCGTAGCGCCCGACCGCGCGGCGCGCCTGGCGGCAGTCGCGGCTGGCGTATTCCGGGTCGCGCTTGTCGAGGGTCTTCACCGTCTGGCGGGGCGAGGTGGCGCAGCCGGTGGCGATCAGGGCCGTGACCCCGAGGATCAGGAAGCGTCGCAAGGTTCGTCTCTCCGGTGCGTCCCGGGAACCCGAACCTCGCCAGGCGGCGAAGGTTCCGCGTCAGCCCTCGTAGCCGTCCACGATATAGACCCGGCTGGTGGAGGTGGCCTCGCGGATCGGCAGGATCGCCAGGTATTCCGGCGAAGCGCGCCACGCCCGCGCCGCTTCCCGGCTCTCGAACCGCAGCACGACCAGCCGGTGCGGCGGTTCCGGACCGTCCACGCGCTCCGGCGCGCCGCCGCGCACGACGTACGCGCCGCCATACTTCGCGATGATCGCCGGCACCTGGTCGGCGTAGGTCTGGAACCGATCCGGTTCGGTGACGACAATCTCGTTGATCACATAGGCGGGCATCAGGTTCTCCGGCGCGGTCGCGAACCCTATCGCAGCCCCCCGATGCCGACACAATCGCGCAACAGCCGCCGGCTAAGCAGACCGGAAATTCGAAAAACTCCGGGGGAAGCCATGATCCGTCGTTCGTTGGTCGCCAGCGCGATCGCACTCAGCCTCTTCGCCGTGCCCGCCGCCGCCCAGGCGCCCGCCGACGCCTTCGCCTCGGACGTGACCCAGGTGGTCAAGATCCGGCAGGGCGCGCTGAAGGGCACGGTCAAGGACGGCGTCGCCTATACGCTGGGCGTCCCCTACGCGGCCCCGCCGGTGGGCGAGCTGCGCTGGAAGCCGCCCGCGGCCGCGCCGGCCTGGACCGGCGAGCGCGACGCCTCGAAGGCCGGCCCCCGCTGCCAGGACGTGGAGGACTGCCTGACGATCAACGTGGTGCGCCCCGCCAACGCCAGGCCGGGCGCCAGGCTGCCGGTGATGGTCTGGATCCACGGCGGCGCCTACGTCATCGGGACCAGCATGGGCGCGTTCGGCGGCGACACCGACGGGACCAATTTCGCCAAGCAGGGGATCGTCCACGTCAGCCTGAACTACCGCCTGGGCCGCGCCGGCTGGTTCGCCCACCCGGCGCTGACCAAGGAAGGCCCGACCGGCAACTACGGCATGATGGACCAGATCGCGGCGCTCAAGTGGGTGCAGGCCAATATCGCCAGCTTCGGCGGCGACCCGAAGAAGGTGACCATCTTCGGCGAGAGCGCCGGCGGCATCTCGGTGCTTTATCTGATGCTGTCGCCGGAGGCGAAGGGGCTGTTCTCGAAGGTCATCGGGGAGTCCAGCTTCGCCCGCCACGTGCCCACCCCGCTGAAAACCGCCGAGGCCGCGGGACTGAAGGCTGCCAATGACGCGGGCGTGCAGGGCGAGGACGCCGCCGCCGCCGCCGCGCTCCGCAAGGTCCCGCTGACAGCGATGCCCTACAGCGGCGGTCTGGTCGGCCGGGCCGGGCCGATCCTGGACGGCAAGCTGATCAACGAAGGCCTGGCCCAGGGGTTCTCGGCGGGCAAGCAGGCGAAAGTCCCACTGATGCTGGGGGGCAACTCCAACGAGGCCAGCCTGTTCCGCCCGCAGCCCGCCCAGTTGGACGCCATCCCCGAGCCGCAGAAGTCCGCGATCCTCAGGGCGTTCGACCCGAACGGCGCGGGCGACAAGGCCCGCATCATCAACGACGTGGTCACCGTCCAGATGATCACCGAACCCGACCGCAACACCGCGCGCCTGCACGCCAAGGCCGGACAGCCGGTCTACCTCTATTACTTCAGCCGCGTCGCGCCGACGGACAAGGACCGGAGGCCCTACGGCGCCGGCCATACCGACGAGATCCGCTACGTGTTCGGGGCGCCGACCGCTCCGGTGAAGTTCGACGCGAACGACAAGGCGCTGTCCGACGCGATGAACACCTACTGGGCCAACTTCGCCAAGACCGGCGATCCGGGCTCGGCGGGCGGCGTCGCCTGGCCGAAGTTCGACGCGGCCCATGAGCGCCAGGTCGAGTTCGGCGACGACGGCGTCAAGGTCCGCGAGCACTTCCTGAAGGACTGGCGCGACGCGGTGGAGGCGGGGCAGGCGAAGTAGGGACTCAGGCCCGCTTCTTCGCGGGGGCCTTTCGCGCCGTGGACGCCTTGGCGGTCGCCTTCGCCGGTGCGGCCTTGCGGGCCGGCGCCTTTCGCCGTTCGCCGCCCAGGCTGCGCTTGAGGGCCTCCATCAGGTCGATGACCTCGGCCTCCTTGGGCTCCTCGACCTTCTTCACGCCGTGGCCCTTCTCCTTCTCCTTGATCAGGGCCCGGAGCGCGTCCTCGTAGCGGTCGTTGAACTTGGAGGGGTCGAACGGCCCGGCCTGTTGGCTGATGATCTTCTCGGCGATCTCCACCATGGCCGCCGGCGGCTTGTGGGTGGGGATGCGGTCGAACACCTCGTCGGCGTCCTTCACCTCGCGGTTCGAACGCAGGGAGTAAGCTAGGATGCCCTTGCCGCGGGGCTCCAGCGCCATCAACCGCTCGCGCTGGTGCATAACCAGCCGGCCAAGGGCGATCTTCCCGGCCTTCTCCATGGCCTGGCGGATCACCGTGAAGGCTTCCACCGCCATGTCGCCGTCAGGGGTCAGGAAATAGGGGTCGTTCCAGTAGAGCCGGTCGATGTCGTCCTCGTCGACGAAGCGCTCGATATCCAGGGTCCGCGTGGTCTCCAGCCGGACGTTCTTGATCTCCTCGTCGGTGACCACGACGTAGTGGCCCTTCTCGACCTCGTAGCCCTTGACGATGTCGGCCCGGTCCACCGGTCCTGTCTCCGGATCGGTGGGGATCATCTTGATCCGGTTGTTGGTCTGCTTGTGCAGCATGTTGAAGCTGACGTCGCTGGTCCGCTGGGTGGCGGTGTAGAGCGCGACGGGGCAGCTTACGAGGCTGAGGCGCAGGTAGCCCTGCCAGGTCGGACGAGTGGCCATGGATGACTCCGGATTCGGCGGAGTCAACGCGGCTACGGCCGAGTCAGTTCGCTTCGATCGGATCCGGCCGGCAGACGGAATTGTACGGGTAGGTCTTCACAAGCTTCAGCGCCTTGCCGGTCCACACGAAGTAGCGGACGGCCTCGACCTCGGGACTGTCTTCGCTGGGTTTGGCGGTGACGATCAGCAGCCGGCTGTCCGGCCGGCTCTGGACACGCTCCATGGGCGTGTCGCCGACCGATCCGCCGACGATGGCGACGGCGCCCGTGAGCAGGTCGACACCTGCATATGTCGCGCAGCCGGTCCCACAGCCCCAGACGTTGATCGTATAGTGACCGGCGAAGTTGGGGGGTCCCTTTCCCGCCTGGCGCAGGCGCGTCCGAAACGCCCGGTCGAACGCCGTGCGCAATTTCACGGGTGCGGGTCGATCGATCTTCGCGACGGGAACTGCGTAGTCGGCAAAGCGGGGCGCGCCCTTGGGCATGTCGTTCAGATCGACGCTACACTGATAGTAGGTCGCCTCCGCGCTATGGCCGGCAGTTCCAGCGGCGAGCGCTGCGAAGGCGGCCAGTGCAAGCGCGGCGCTCCTCACTGTTTCAGCCCCAGCGTCGGCAGGGCGACCGTCTGCTGCAGGTCGAGCTGGGGCTTGCGGAAGTTCGTTCGCACGCCGCTTTCCGCCCCGAACTCCATCAGCTTGTCGGTCTTGGCGTCGTAGGCCGGCCAATCCTGGGCGCCGCATTTCGGCGCGGACGTCTTGGCGAAGCTGACCCAGCAGGCGTGCATCAGCGCCGCCATCGCCTTGTCGTCCTCGCCGATCTGGCTCACCGCCGTGCGGCGGCCCCAGTATTCGAAGACGTACTGGATCTCGGCGGCGTGGGCGGCGGTCTTCACGGCCGGCCTGAAGCGTGAGCCGACGTAGGAGAAATGATAGAGCCACGCCGGCTTGCCGCCGGCCGCCTCGGCCGCCACCCACCGGGCCGCGCCGCCCATGATGCGGTCGGTGAACACGGCGCGGGCCAGCACCTCATCGCCCTGGGCCGCTTCATCCTTGTAGATCGGGCGGACGGCGGGCGGGATCAGGGCGAGCTGGGCGGGCGTCAGCGGTCCCGGCCCCATCAGGGAGTCTTCGCCGGAATTGGACCCGATCATCAGGGGCACGTCGTCGAAGGTTCCGCGCGCCAGGGCCTGGGAGGCGCTTTCCGTCATCAGCTTGCCGTCGATGAACGGGCCATAGTTCGCGGCGATAGGGACCAGGGTCTCGACCGGGATGGCGCGCAGCTCGTCCGCCGTGGCCGTGGCGGCGACGCCCGCCTTGGCGAGCGCCGCGGCGCCTTGCTGTTCCTTGGCCGCCAGGTCGACCGGGGGGAACCACCCGCCGCCGGATTGCACGATGGCCTTCTGGTACAGGCCCCTGGCCTTGGGCGTCGCCAGGAGCGCCAGGATGCTCATGCCGCCCGCCGACTCGCCGAAGACGGTGACGTTCTCCGGATCGCCGCCGAAGGCCGCGGCGTTGCGCTTCACCCACTCCAGGGCCGCGATCTGGTCCATCAGGCCGAAATTGCCGGTGGGCTCCGCCCCGGCCGCCCGGGTCAGCGCCGGATGCGCGAAATAGCCCAGCGCCCCCAGGCGGTAGTTGATGGAGACCACCACCACCCCGTCGCGGGCGAAGTTCTGGCCGTCATAGACCCAACCCGCCCCGGTCCGGTGGCTGCCGCCATGGATCCAGACCATGACCGGCGCCGCCCCCCTTGCTCCCTTGGCGGCGTCCTTGGGGGCGAAGACGTTGAGCTGCAGGCAGTCCTCCGAGACCGGGCCGTTCGCCCCGCCGCCGTTGGGCGCGCCGTTGGCGTTCATCGGCTGTGGGCAGGACGGGCCGTTCCGGGTGGCGTCGCGCGAGCCGGTCCACTTGGCCGGGGTCTGCGGCGGCGCCCAGCGCAGCTTGCCCACCGGCGCGGCGGCGAAGGGGATGTTGCGGAAAACGTTGGCCCTGTCGGTCGCCTCGCCGGCCAGGACGCCGCCCTCGACCTTGGCCGTCACGGGCGCCTGGGCGTGGGCCACCCCCGCCGCCGTCAACCACGCCGCCGAAAGAACCCCCGCCCAACGCATTCCCAGCCTCCCGAACCTTTGGCGTGGATTTAGCCTCGATATTCGACGGTGCGACAACTGCGGTGAAATCCTCCGGTCATAAAGTCGCTCCCAGATTGCAGACGCCGCCCAGCTGCGCCACGCGAGGACGGCGCCTTCGCGGTTTCCCCTGCAGTTTCGGCGGTCCATGACCACGAATGGTTGCACCGAAGAATTACTTATGTAATCTCTGAATCAGTTTACGTTCGTAATCGGGGTGGCGGGCATGCTTTTCCTGTGGCTGACCGCGCCGGTCCTCCTGACCGCCTCGCCCACCTTGGCCGCCCCGCCGAAGGCCGAGACGGAAAAGACGGTCCAGGAAGTGACCGTCACCGGCCAGTCGCGCGACGGCCTGCGGGTCGAGGCGGACCGGCGCAGCTACGGAATCAGCGGCGACCTGCAGACCGCAACCGGCTCGATCGGCGACGCCCTGCGCAACGTGCCGTCGCTCAGCGTCGACGTGCAGGGCAACGTCAGCCTGCGCGGCGACCCCAACGTCACCATCATGGTCGATGGCCAGCCGTCCGGGCAGTTCAGGGGCGAGGGCCGGGCCTCGGCGCTCCAGAACCTGCCCGCGGACCAGTTCGAGCGCGTCGAGGTGATCACCACGCCCTCCGCCGAGTTCCGTCCCGACGGCTCCGGCATCATCAACCTGATCAGCAAGAAGGCGCGCAAGCCCGGCTACTCGGGCACGGTGCGCGGCACCTATGGCAGCGAGGCGCGGTACACCGCCGGGGCCAGCGGCGGCTACAACTCCGGCAAGTTCAGTTTCTCCGGCGACGCCAGCATCCGCCGGGATCCGCAGAAGTTCCACCAGCCGGAGTCCCGTGTGGGCCTGGACGTCGTGGGGCTGCCGGGGAGGAGCGACTACATCTCCGACACCGTGGGCGACGGCCACATGTACACGGCGCGCGGCGCCGTCGACTACGACCTGGACGCCAAGACCCGGATCGGCCTGGAGGTGCGGGCGAACCGAATGGAGATCGAGGGTGACGTCTTCGAACAGGACGTCGGCCGCAACGCCGCGGGCGCGATCCTGCGCCTGTATGACCGGCTGGGCGAGGCGGATCTGACCCGGTCGAACGGCGCGGCGACGGCCACCTATCGGCGAAAGTTCACCGGCGACAGCGACCTCTCCCTCAGCCTGCGTCTCGAGCGAACCGATCTCGACAACGGCGTCCGCACCCGCGTGGCGACGCGCCTGCCCCTCCCCGCCGGCTTCTACGAGAACATCCAGACCGCCACGCGCCTGGACGAGCTGGAGCTGAAGGCCGACTACGTCCGGCCCTTCGAGAGCGGCGCCAAGCTCAAGGTGGGAGCCGACCTCGCCCGGCAGAACTACGATGCCGCGTTCCTGGGCCTGCGCGGTCCCGCCCCCGGGTCGCTGGTCGGCCTGCCGGGCTTCACCAACCAATACCGCTACGACTTCGTGAGCCCCGGCGCCTACGCCACCTACGAGCAGGGGTTCGGCAAGCTCACGGTGCTGACGGGGCTGCGGCTCCAGGCCGTGGACATCGACATCCGCCAGGTCACCACCGGCGAGCGCTTCGGCCAGAACCGGCTGAACGTCTATCCCAGCCTGCACCTGGGTTACCGGCTGAACGACGAGCAGCAGGTGAGCCTGGCCTTCAGCCGGCGGATCAACCGTTCGTATCCCGACGACCTGAACCCGTTCCGCGTCTACGTCGACCAGTCGAACGTCAGGCAGGGCAACCCGGACCTGCAGCCGCTGAAGATGAATTCGTACGAGGCCGCCTGGCAGTTCCGCAAGGGACCGACCTACTACCTGGCGACCCTGTACTACCGCGACAGCCGCGACGTCCCGACCGACGTATTCACCGACATCGGCGGGGGAGTCCTGCTGCGCACGAAGGAGAATTTGGGCGAGCGGAAGGCCGGCGGGCTGGAGCTGGTGGCCAACGGGAAGATCACGCCCAAGCTCACCTACAACGTCAGCGGCAATGTCTTCTGGAACGAGATCGACGCGGGCGAGCTGGGCTTCACCGGCAAGCGGTCGGATCTGTCGCTGGGCGGACGCGGCTCGCTGAACTTTCAGATCACGCCGAAGGACTTCGTGCAGGCCACAGGCAATGCCGTGGGAGCACAGCTCACGGCCCAGGGCCGTGTCGAGCCGTTCGGCTTCCTGAACCTGGGCTATCGGCACAGGTTCACAAACGACCTGTCGCTGACGGTCACGGCGCAAGACGTGCTGAAGACCTCGCCCTATGTGATCGTGGTCGACACGCCGGAGCTGCGCATGCGCCGGCGCACCGAGTACAACATGCGGGCCGTCTTCATCGGCCTGACCTGGACGTTCGGCGGCGAGGGCAAGCGGCCGAAGGATCCCGGCTTCGACTTCGGCGGCGGGCCGCCCGGCGGCTGATCGAGCGCCGGAATCGGACGCGCCCGACCTTGACTCCTTCGCTCCACAGTCTCAGAACAAAGATGGAACAAAAGGAGTCCCGAAGAGATGTCCGATTTTCGCGGCATGCGGCTCGCCGCCATGCGGGCGAAGATCGCCGCGATCGAAAGCGGCGGGCGGACCGACGTGGGCGTGCTGCCGTTCGGCGACCTTGGCATGGATGGCCGGTTGCCCGGGGGCGGGCTGCCGCTGGGGCGCTGGCATGAGATCACCGGCGCAGGGCTGGAGGCCGAGACCTCGGCTGCCCCGGCCGCCTTCGCCGCCCTGGCGGCGGCGCCCCTGGCCCGGAAAGGCGAGGCGGTCTGGGTGATGCGCCGCGACGACCTCTGGGCGCCCGGCCTGGCCGGCCTGGGCTTCCCGTCCGAGCGGCTGATCCAGGTCTGCGCCCGGGACGAGGCCGAGACCCTCTCGGTGATGGAGGACGCCCTGGCCACCGTCGGCGTCACCGCCGTCTTCGGCGAGGTGGAGGCCGTGGGCCTGACCGCCGGGCGGCGGCTGCAGCTGGCCTGCGAGAAGCGCGGCGCCACGGGCTTCGTCATCAAGCGCCGGCCGTTCGGGGGGACGGCGAAGACCGAGGCGGCCGGGTCGGTGTCCGCCACCCGCTGGCGCATCGCCTCCGCCCCCTCCGAGCCGCCGGCCGGCGAGTTCGGCCTGGGGGCGCCGCGCTTCCGCGTAGCGCTGGAACGCTGCCGGGGCGGACGCTCCGGCGAATGGATCCTCGAGGCCGATCGGGCCTATTCCTGGGAGGCAGGCGATGTCGCGCATCCTCTGCGCCTGGTCGCCGACCTGGGCGATCGCGAACTGGCGCCGGCGCAACCCGCAGTCCGACGCGCCGCCTGACGGGCCCCTCGCCCTCATCGAGACCGTGCGCCAGGTCCGGCGCCTGTCCGCGGTCAGCCCTGAGGCCGCGAAGCTCGGCCTCTACGTCGGCCAGAAGGCCACCGACGCCATGGCCCTGGTCCCCGAACTGACCACCGCCGAGGCCGAGCCGGACGCGGACGCCCTGGCCCTCACCGCCCTGGTGGACTGGTGCGTGCGCTTCTCGCCGGCGGTGGCGGCCGACCGGCCGGACGGCCTGTTCCTCGACATCTCCGGCGTCGCCCACCTGTGGGGCGGCGAGGCCGAGCTGATGGCCGACTTCCGGGATCGCCTGGCGGGCGCCGGCCTGCCCTTCCGCCTGGCCATCGCCGACACGCCGGGCGCGGCCTGGGCGCTGGCCCACTTCGGCCGCGACGGGACCATCGCGCGTCCGAACGGCCAGGCCGAGCTGATCCAGTCGCTGCCGCCCGCAGCCCTGCGCCTCGATCCCGAGGCCGCCGCCCAGATCGAGCGCCTGGGCCTGCGCCGCCTGGGCCAGCTCATGGAGATCCCGCGCGCGCCGCTGGGCCGCCGGTTCGGGGCCCGCACCCTGGAACGGCTGGACCAGGCCCTGGGCCGCAGCCCCGAGGCGCTGGCCTTCCGCCGCCCGCCGACCCCCTGGGTCGCACGCCTGGCCTTCTTCGAACCGATCAGCGCGCCGGAGGACATGGAGCGGGTCACCCAGGACGTCGCAGCCAAGCTCTGCGCCCGCCTGGAGGCGGAGAGCCACGGCGGCCGGCGCTTCGAGATCGCCTTCCACCGGGTGGACGGCAAGGCCCTGACCCTGGCCGTGGGCCTGTCCCTGGCCGGCCGCGACGCGCGGCGCATCGCCCGCCTGTTCCAGCCCAAGCTGGAGACCGTGGACCCCGGCTTCGGCATCGAGTCGGTGACCCTCGCCGCCTATGCGGTCGAGCCCGTCGGTGGTCGCCAGACCCGCATCGACGCCGGGTTGGACGCGGCGGTGGAGGATGGCCTGGCCCCGCTGGTCGATAGGCTGGCCAACCGCCTGGGTCCCTGCGCGGTCTGGCGCGCCGTCCCCGCCGAGAGCCACGTGCCCGAGCTGGCCGTCGAGCGGGAGCCCGCAATCCTCCATCGCGCCGCAGAGCGCGGGGGAGGGGGACCGCGGAACGCGGTGGAGGGGGCGTGGGGCGCGCCTGAAACCAAGGCCCGCCCCTGGGACCGCGAGGCGCCACGCCCTGTCCGCCTGTTCCGCCGGCCCGAGCCGCTGGAACAGGTGGTGGCGCTGCTGCCCGACGACCCGCCCGTCCAGTTCCGCTGGCGCGGCCGCCTGCACCGGGTGCAGCGCGCCGAAGGGCCCGAGCGGATCGGCGAGGAGTGGTGGAAGGCCGATATCGGCGACGTCTCCGTGGACCACGTCCGCGACTACTATCGGGTGGAAGACGCCGAGGGCGGCCGCTTCTGGCTGTTCCGCGCCGGCCTCTACAGCGGCGAGGCCGGGCCGAAGTGGTGGCTGCACGGGCTGTTCGCATGACCCGCTACGCCGAGCTCCAGGCCACGAGCAACTTCTCCTTCCTGCGCGGCGCGTCGCATCCGTGGGAGCTGGTGGTGGGCGCCGACGCCCTGGGCCTGGAGGCCGTGGGGGTTTGCGACCGCAACAGCCTGGCCGGGGTGGTGCGCGCGTGGCGGCAGATGCAGGACCTGAAGGCAAAGGGCGCCAGGGTCCGCGCCCTGACCGGCTGCCGCCTGGACTTCGCGGACGGAACGCCCAGCCTGCTGGCGTATCCATCCGACCGGGAGGCCTATGGCCGCCTGACCCGGCTGCTGACCGTGGGCCAGCGCCGGTCGGAGAAGGGCGAGTGCGAATTGCACTGGGAGGACTTCCTCGCCCATGCCAAAGGCCAACTGGTCCTGGTGGTTCCGCCCGATCGCCTCGACCAGGTATTCGAGGGCGACCTGCGGCGGATCCGCGGCGAACTGCCCGACGTCTGGCTGGCCGCCGCCCGGCGCTATGGCGCACGCGACCTGCATCGCCTGACCCACCTGGGCGCACTGGCCGAAAGCTCGGCGATCCCGATCGTGGCGACGAACGACGTCCTCTACCATGGCCCCGAGCGGCGACCGCTGCAGGACGTGCTGACCTGCATCCGCGAGACCTGCACGATCCACGAAGCCGGGCTGCGCCTCCAGGCCAACGCCGAGCGGCATCTCAAGCCGGCGGGAGAGATGCGGCGTCTGTTCGCGAAGTTCCCGGGCGCCGTCGAACGTAGCGTCGAAATCGCCGAACGGGTCGGCTTCGACCTCGGCGATCTGCGCTACGAATATCCCGACGAGCCGGTGCCTCCCGGCAAGACCGCGATCCAGCACCTGCGCGACCTGACCTGGGCGGGAGCCAACTGGCGCTATCCCCAGGGCATACCGGAGAAGGTGCGGAAGACCGTCGACGTCGAGCTCGACCTGATCGAGGAGCTCGATTACCCGAACTACTTCCTGACGGTGCACGACATCGTGCGCCATGCGCGGGAGGATCTGAAGATCCTCTGCCAGGGCCGCGGCTCGGCGGCCAATTCCTGCGTCTGTTTCTGCCTGGGCGTAACCGCGGTCGACCCGACCAAGGAGGACCAGGACCTCCTCTTCTCGCGCTTCATCTCCCGCAACCGCGGGGAGCCGCCGGACATCGACGTCGACTTCGAACACGAGCGGCGCGAGGAGGTGATGCAGTACGTCTACCAGCGCTATGGCCGCCATCGAGCCGCCATCGTCGCCACCGTCATCCACTATCGGCCCCGCATGGCCATCCGCCAAGTCGGCAAGGCCCTGGGCCTGACCGAGGACATCACCGCGGCGCTGGCGAACACCGTCTGGGGCAGCTACGGCGACGACGTCCCGGATGAGCACATCCGGCAGACCGGCCTCGACCCCGACGCCCCCGAGATCCGCCGCGCCACCGCCTTGGCCCAGCAGCTGCTGGGCTTCCCCCGCCACCTGTCACAGCACGTGGGCGGCTACGTCCTGACCAAGCGTCGACTGGACGAGACGGTCCCCATCGGCAACGCGGCCATGGAGGACCGCACCTTCATCGAATGGGACAAGGACGACATCGACGCCCTGAAGCTGATGAAGGTCGATGTCCTGGCCCTGGGCATGCTGACGGCGCTGAAGAAGAGCTTCGACCTTCTGCCGCCAAAGGCCGACGGCACGCGCATCACGGACGTCGCCCACATCCCCCAGGGGGACAAGGCGGTCTACGACATGCTGTGCCGCGCCGACTCCGTCGGGGTCTTCCAGGTGGAGAGCCGGGCGCAGATGTCGATGCTGCCCCGGCTGAAACCGCAGAAGTTCTACGACCTGGTCATCGAGGTGGCGATCGTTCGGCCCGGCCCGATCCAGGGCGACATGGTGCATCCGTACCTAAAGCGGCGCGACGGAATCGAGCCGGTGGACTATCCGTCTCCGCACCCCGACCACGGCCCCGCCAACGAGCTCAAGGACATCCTGGAGAAGACCAAGGGCGTCCCCCTTTTCCAGGAACAGGCCATGCGGGTGGCCATCGTGGCCGCGAAGTTCACCGATGACGAAGCCGACAGGCTGCGGCGCTCCATGGCGACGTTCCGCAATGTCGGCACGATCGGCGAGCACGGGCTGAAGTTCGTGAAAGGCATGGTCGATCGCGGCTACGATCCCGAGTTCGCCGAGCGGTGCTTCAAGCAGATCGAGGGCTTCGGCTCATACGGTTTCCCGGAGAGCCATGCGATCAGCTTCGCGATCCTGGTCTATGTGTCGGCCTGGGTGAAATGCCACCACCCCGACGCCTTCCTGGTCTCGCTGCTGAACAGCCAGCCGATGGGATTCTACCAGCCGGCGCAATTGGTCCGGGACGCCCAGGAGCATGGTGTGGAGGTGCGGCCGCCGGACGTGATGTCCAGCGACTGGGACTGCACCATCGAGGCGAAGGACGACCCGCGCGAGCGGCTGCGTCCGGTCCGCCTGGGCCTGCGGCAGATCAAGGGGTTCAAGAAGGACGACGCCGGGGCGCTGGTCGAGGCGCGGGCGGCCGGAGCCGAGAGCATCGAGGCCTTCGCCCGCCAGGCCCGGCTCTCAAGGCGCGCCCTGGAGTTGCTGGCCGAGGCCGACGCCTTCCGCAGCCTGGGCTTCCCGCGCCGCGAAGCCCTGTGGGCGGTGAAGGGCCTCTCCGGCGAATGGGGCGCGGAGAAGCATGCGCCCCTGCTCCTGCGCCAGAGCCTGAAGGAGGCCCAGGTCGAGCTGCCGTTCATGAGCCTGCCGCAGCACGTGGCCGAGGACTACCGCACCACCAGCCTCTCGCTGAAGGACCATCCCGTCCGCTTCTTCCGCGAGGAGCTGGCCCGCCAGAAGGTCGTGCCGTGCGTGGCCCTGAAGACCATCCGCGACCGCCGGCGCCTCTCGGTCGGCGGGTTGGTGCTGGTGCGCCAGCGGCCCGGCACCGCCAAGGGCGTGGTGTTCATGACCCTGGAGGACGAGACCGGCATCGCCAACATCGTGGTCTGGCGCGACGCCTTCGAGGCGCACCGCCGGCTGGTGATGACCTCGGCCTTCCTGATCGTCCACGGCCAGGTGCAGAGGGAGGGCGAGGTGGTCCACGTCGTCGCCGAGCGCTTCACCGACCTCTCGGGCCGTCTTTCGGAGCTGCGCGAGGACCAGGGCGAGATCGCCGTCCATTCCAGGGTCACCGGCCGCCTGGTGCGCAGCCGCGACTTCCATTGAGGCCGCGCCATTCAAGCCCGTCGGGATCGCCCTGCGTCTACGCCAGGCGGCGGGTGATGAACGGCGCCCGCAACGGCCGAACCGGCAGCCATGGCTTCCGGAAGGCCAATCCGCCGACCACCGGCCTGGCGGACCGGCTCTTCGGGGCGGTCGCCCCTCGGCGGCCAAAAGCAGGATCACCGAGGCTGCGCCAGACCCTGCTCGGCGCGGGATCTGAACTGTCGCCCTGATCGACAAGCTGCTCGGCCTCGAGACATATGACGCGACGCAGCGCCTCGATGATCTCCAGTGAACGGACGGGCTTATCCAGGAACTCCGACCCCGCCACGCCTTGCTTGGGATGGCAGGACGACCTCGTCCCGGAGATGAACACCACCGGAAGAGCGGGGTAGTTGGCGCGCGCACGGCGGGCGACGTCAAACCCATTTGGGCCCGGTCCAAGATCGATGTCGCTGACCAGGGCCAGTGGCGGACGTCCCCGATCCAGCGCCTCGTATGCAGCGCCCGCACAATAGACGGACTCTACTTCGAACCCGTTTTCTTCAAGTGTTTCACGGATATCGAGATTTATTGTGAAACTGTCGTCGACAAGTAGAATGCGAAGATGTTGCATCTTTGACCTACCTCTGCAACATCACAACGCGCCACCTCAAAGTTGTATCCAATTTAAATGCAATTAACATTCATGTCCGCAATGTGTTCCTGATTTTTACTCACTCTCAGAATCGAATACTTCTTTAAGATCGCGAGCCGAATTGCACGATCCATGGGTGGTGGTCTCGGCCTTTGCGGCCCGGCTGCAGATCTCACCAGGTACGCCAATTTCGCCGAACGCGTTGTCGGAGTAGGCTGTCCTCGCGCGTCCTAGGGGTGGGAGGTGACAGATGGCGCAAGCGATCCAACTGCTCGTCGGCACCCGCAAGGGCGCCTGGATCTACCGCAGCGACCAGCACCGGCAGGCCTGGTCGGTCGAAGGCCCGATGTTCCTGGGCCAGATCGTCAACCACTTCGTTCGCGACCCGCGCGACGGGCGGACCATGCTGATGGCGGCCTCCACCGGCCACCTGGGCCCCACGATCCTGCGCTCGGTCGACGGCGGCGCGACCTGGGCCGAGGCCAAGCGGCCGCCCGCGTTCCCGAAGGGCGACCCCCATGGCCGCTCGGTGGACCATTCCTTCTGGCTGGAGCCTGGCCACGCCGACGAGCCCGGCGTCTGGTGGGCTGGCTCATCGCCGCCGGGACTGTTCCGCAGCGCCGACGGGGGCGAGACCTGGGACGGGGTCGAGGGCCTCAACCAGCATCCCCAGGTGATGGCGTGGTTTCCGCCCGAGGGGGGCACGCCGGACGGGGCGATCCTGAACCAGATCCTGATCGACCCGCGCGACGCCCGGCACATGTATCTGGCCACCTGCTCGGCCGGCGTGCTGGAGACGAGGGACCAGGGCGCGACCTGGCGGCCGCTGAACCAGAACGTCCGCTGCGACTTCCTGCCCGACCCCTATCCGGAGTTCGGCCAGGACAGCCACTACGTCGCGCTTGCGCCGAGCGACCCCGACCGGCTCTGGCAGCAGAACCACTGCGGGATCTACCGCCTCGACCGCCCCGGCGAGCGCTGGGAGCGGATCGGTGAGGCCATGCCCAAGGACGTAGGCGACATCGGCTTCACCATCGTGCCGCACGCCCGCGACCGCGACACGGCCTGGGTCTGGCCCATGGACGGGACCGAGGTCTGGCCCCGCACCAGTCCGGGCGGCAGGCCCGCCGCCTACCGCACGCGCGACGCCGGCGCTTCGTGGGAGCGACAGGATCGCGGCTTCCCGGCCGAACAGGGCTGGTTCACGGTCAAGCGCCAGGCGTTCTGCGCCGACCGCGCCGATCCGCTGGGCCTCTACATCGGCACGACCGGCGGCGAGATCTGGATGAGCGGCGACGAGGGCGCGAGCTGGCGCCAGATCGCCGCCCACCTGCCCGAAATCTATTCGGTGGCGGCGGTCGAAGCCGCATGATCCGCGTCTCGATCCCCTCGCAGCTCATCGCCTACACCGACGGCGCGACGCGGGTGGAGGCTGAGGGCGCGACCGTGGGCGGGGTGCTGGACGACCTGGATCGGCGCTATCCGGGACTGAAGTTCCGGGTGATCGACGAACAGGACCGCATCCGCCGGCACGTGCGGATCTTCCTGGGCCAGGACGAGGCCCGGCGAACGGACGCCGCCGTGCGCGACGGCGGCGAACTGCTGATCTTCGGAGCCTTGTCGGGTGGCTAGAGAGCCATGACGCCCTTCTTCGGGGTCGCCGTGCCGCAGGTGGCGGCGCTCAGCGGGGCGCCGGCGGCGATCAGCGCCTCGCGGCGGCCGGCAGGCGTGGTTCGGATCTGGGCCTCCTCGAACGGCAGCAGGCCGGCGAAGGCAGGATGGGCCAGCGCACGGGCGACATAGGCCGCCGTCTTCGGCCAGCGAGCCGCGTCGATCGTGAACCGAGCCAAGGCGGCGTTGCGGAAGAAGGTGGCGATGGAGATGTCGGCCAGGCCGATGTCGCCGAACAGGAAGCCGTCGGCCGGGACTTGGCCTTCCAAGTAGTCGAGCACCGCCGGCGCGTCCTCGGCCAAGGTGTTCTCGGCGCGGGCCATGTCGCCCTTCTCCCCCCAGACCGCCGGATGCACGACGAGGGGATAGAACAGGCCCCAGATGAAGACGTCCCCCATCCGGCTGTCGGCGAACTCCTCCAGCCAGCGCGCCCGCGCGCGGTCCTTCGGATCGGCGGGCAGCAGCGGATGGCCCGGATAGGCTTCGTCCAGATAGGCGCAGATCACCGAGGAGTCGCAGAGCGACAGATCGCCGTCGACCAGCACAGGGATGCGCCGCAGCGGGCTCAGCCGCTCGAACTCGTCGTCGCCGAAGAAGGGGGTGATCGGATCGATCTCGTAGTCCAGCCCCTTCAGCGCCAGGCACGCGAGAACCTTGCGGACATAGGGCGATACGTAGCTGCCGATGATCTTCACGCCTGCCTCCTGGAACGCCGGGCAGGGTTGCCGCGCCGAGCCGCGAGCGCAAGCGCCAGTAACAGCTAGGCGGCCTGCGGCCGGATCTGGCGATCCAGCGCCTGCACGACCTGCCGCGGATGGAACGGTTTGGCGATGAACTGGGACCCGGCGACGCCCTCCGATGCGCAGCTCAGCGCCCGCGTCGCGGACACGAAGACGACAGGCAGCTGCGGGTAGGCGCCGCGGGCCCGGCGAGCGACGGCAAGCCCGTCGGCGCCCGGTCCGAGATCGACGTCGCTCACGAGGGCGGACAAGGGGCGGCGGCGATCAATCACCTCGAACGCGGCGGCGGCGCAGTAAACGGACTCCACGGCGAAGCCATTCTCCTGCAGATATTCTCGCAATGTCAGGTTGAGGACGAAATCGTCTTCGACGAGAAGAACACGAAGCCCTTGCATGCCAGCTTGTCCCTTGGGACCAAACAACTCTCAAGGTTGTAATTGTATCCCTGGCAACTGGGATTATTCTTGATTTGCCTCAAAGCCGCGGGACTACTCAACCCTCGCAACGAACTAGGAAGCCGCCGCCCCCGAAACCAAGGACGGCGGCTCGGCCTCAGAAGCGCAGCGCGCGCGCTTCCTTCACGTGCGGCAGGGCCTGGATCTTGGCCAGCAGCGCCTCGGACGGCTCCTGGTCCACCCCCACCAGGGCGATGGCGTCGTCCCCAGCATCGATGCGGCCCAGGTTGAAGGTGGCGATGTTCACGCCCGCCTCGCCCAGGAGGCCGCCCAGGGCGCCGATGAAGCCCGGCTTGTCCAGGTTGTTGACGTACAGCATCCGCGCGGCGAACGGCGCGTCCAGGTCCATGCCCTTCACCTCGACGACGCGCGGGGCGCCGGCCTGCACCGTGCCCGCGAACGAGCGCTTGCCCTTTTCGGTGGTGACCGTGATCCGAACCAGGCTCTCGTAGATCGGCGAGGCTTCCTGGCGGCTCTCCGAGAAGGTGATGCCGCGCTCCTTCGCCACCGCCGGCGCCGAGACCATGTTGATCTCCGCCAGCATCGGCCGCAGGACACCGGCCAGGGCCGCCGCGCTCAGCGGCTTGGTGTTGAGCTTGGAGACCTCGCCCTCGAAGGCGATGTCCACGGCCAGGACGCCGAAGTCCAGCATCTGGCCGGCCAGCGCGCCCAGCTTCTCGGCCAGGGCGACGAAGGGCTTCAGGCGCGGGGCTTCCTCGGCGGTGACCGAGGGGCTGTTCAGCGCATTGGTGACGGCGCCGGTGAGCAGGTAGTCGCTGATCTGTTCGGCCACCTGCAGCGCGACGTTCTCCTGCGCCTCGTTGGTGGACGCGCCGAGGTGGGGCGTGGCCACCAGGTTCGGCGCGCCGAACAGCACGTTTTCCTTGGCCGGCTCAGCCGTGAACACGTCGAAGCCCGCGCCGCCGATGTGGCCGCTCTCCAGGCCCGCGCGCAGCGCCGCCTCGTCGACCAGGCCGCCGCGGGCGCAGTTGATGATCAGCACGCCCTTCTTGGTCTTGGCCAGGTTCTCGGCCGACAGGATGTTGCGAGTCTTGTCCGTGAGCGGGGTGTGCAGGGTGATGATGTCGGCGCGGGCCAGCAGGTCTTCCAGCTCGACCTTCTCCACGCCGATCTCGACGGCGCGCTCCGGCGACAGGAACGGGTCGTAGGCCACGACCTTCATCTTCAGGCCCAGGGCGCGGTCGGCGACGATGCCGCCGATGTTGCCGGCGCCGATCAGGCCCAGGGTCTTGGCGTAGAGCTCCACGCCCATGAAGCGGTTCTTCTCCCACTTGCCGGCCTGGGTGGAGGCGTCGGCGGCCGGGAGCTGGCGGGCGAGCGCGAACATCAGGGCGATGGCGTGCTCGGCGGTGGTGATCGAGTTGCCGAAGGGGGTGTTCATCACGACGACGCCGGCGGCGGTCGCCGCGGGGATGTCGATGTTGTCGACGCCGATCCCGGCGCGGCCGATGACCTTCAGCTTCTTGGCCGCGGCGATGACGTCCTTGTTGGGCTTGGTGTCCGAACGGACGACGAGACCGTCGTAGTCGCCGATGACGGCGATCAGTTCGTCCTTGGTGAGGCCGGTCTTGATGTCGACGTCGATGCCGCGCTGACGGAAGATGTCGACGGCGGCGGGGCTCAGGCTATCGGCGATGAGAACGCGGGGCATGGTGAATCTCCTCAGGGAGCGCCCTCCCGGCCGGGCCGGGAGGGGTCATGTGTCAGGGTGTTGGGTGAGCCGCGACTAGGCGGCTTGAAGCGCGTCGAGTGTCGAGGCGAAGGCCCAGTCGAGCCACGGCGTCAGGGCGTCGAGGTCGGAGGTCTCAACCGTGGCGCCGCACCAGATCCTTAAGCCCGGAGGCGCGTCCCGATAGCCGCCGACATCGAGGGCCACGCCTTCCTTCTCCAGCACGGAGGCCAGCTTCTTGGCGAAGTCGGCCTGGGCGTCGGCGGAGAGGCCGGCGATCCGCGGATCGACCACCTTCAGGCACACCGAGGTGTTGGAGCGCGTGGCGGCGTCCTCGGCCAGGAAGGCGACCCAGGGCGTCTTGGCCACCCAGGCCTCGAGCACGGCCAGGTTGGCGTCGGCCCGACGCTTCATCTCCGTGAAGCCGCCGATCGAGGCGGCCCACTTGAGCGCATCGACCGCGTCCTCGACGGCGAGCATCGAGGGCGTGTTGATGGTCGCGCCCTCGAAGAGGTCGAGGGTGACCTTGCCACCCTTGGTCATGCGGAACAGCTTCGGCATGGGCCAGGCGGGGGTGTAGCTCTCGAGGCGGGCGACGGCGCGCGGCGACAGGACCAGCACGCCGTGTGCGGCCTCGCCGCCCAGCGCCTTCTGCCAGGAGAAGGTGACCACATCGAGCTTGGCCCAATCCAGGTCCTGCGCGAAGGCGGCCGAGGTGGCGTCGCAGATCGTCACGCCTTCGCGGTCGGCGGCGATGAAGTCGGCGTTCGGAACCCGCACGCCGGAGGTGGTGCCGTTCCAGGTGAACACCAAGTCGGCGTCCTTCCGGACCTTGGTCAGGTCGGGGAGCTTGCCGTAAGGGGCGTCCAGGACTTCCGCGTCCAGCTTGAGCTGCTTGGTGACGTCGGTCACCCAGTCCTTGCCGAAGCTCTCGAAGGCCAGGAGCTGGACCGGCCTGGGGCCCAGCATCGACCACAAGGCCATCTCGACGGCGCCGGTGTCGGAGCCGGGAACGATGCCGACGAGATAGTCGTCGGGCACGCCCAGCACCTCCCGGGTGCGGTCGATCGCCTCCTTGAGGCGCGCCTTGCCGATCTTCGACCGGTGCGAACGGCCCAGGACGGCGTTGCTGAGGTTTTCGGGATTCCATCCGGGGCGCTTGGCGCACGGGCCGGAAGAGAACTCGGGACGAGCCGGGCGCATGGCCGGCTTCGGCAGGGTATTCATAGCGATGTCTCCCATCCTTACAGATGAGCAGCGCCCCGTTGGGAGGGCGTGGCCCGCCGGCCAAAGGCATTTGTTTGGCGCGCGGCGCAAGCGAAAATTTTCTAACGATGCGTGAAGGCGGGCTCCCGCGCAGGCGGAGCGCGACCGGCCTGCGGCGATGTGATCCAAGCTTGGCGATAGGCTTGCCCGCCGCGTTCCACCTCAGGGTCACGCGGTCGGCATTGTGGCGGGTGACGTCCGGAATGGTCCGCTTCTACGGCGCCCGCGCGGATCCAGGCGGGGGTGGCGCCGACGCTGTGCGGGCAGAAGCAGTCCGGACCCGCCGTCGCCACGCGACGGCCGTGCCGATGATCAGGCACCAGATGATGCCGCTGAAATTTACGTTGTTGATCAAGGCATGCAGGTAGTCGGTGCTGGGTCGCGCCATCACAAGGTAGTAGGAGTGCAGGGAGAACTGCGCGGCATAGAACAGCATCACGCCGCCCATCCAGGGCGCCCCGTGGCGCACCGTGACCGCCAGCAGCGCCAGAGCCGTGAGCCCGTCGTTGACCAGGCGGACCAGCGCCTCGCTATCAGGCGCCGTCCAGTGGCTCGCTTCCCCGACCAAGGCGTTGGCGATAACGATGATCGCGGCCGTTCGCTCGGCGACGCCGCCTCTCCACAGGGCGAAGGCCGCCCCCAGGACGGAGAAGATGTTGATCACCAGTCGGACGGATATGTCTGGCATGATTAAGCGCCCCTAATGCAAATTAGAGGCGCCCAACCAGTTAATCTATCGCAATGATCCGTCGGCGAACCGACCGAGAGAAGCGTTAGATCGCTTCCCGCATGATCGTTTGCTCGCGGGACGCGCCTTCTTGAGGCTTGTCCTGGCCGCTCATCTTCGTGCGGATGCCGAGGCGAAGCTTCGCTTCGTTCAGCTCGTTGTGCACGCCGACCATAGCGGTACGGGCTTCGCTGAGAGCCTTCATGGCTTCCATCATCTTCACCTGCACGTCGTCAGCGAACACCAGCGAGGTGCTCACGTCAGTGCGGGCCTTGAGCATTTCGCTCATCAGCTCGGCCGCCTCCACCAGCGCGCCGTCAACGGCCGCTTCGGTTTCGAACAGCTTCTGGGCCACACGCTTGGCCACGAAAATCTTATCCATGTCGATACACCCCAAAAGTTACCCGACGCTCGTTAAGGTAAAGCAAAGGTTACCTTGCACGCAATGGACTCATTGGTTGTTAACCATGTTTTCCTCTGCGGCTAGTTGTAGCGTGGCGCCAAAGGCACAGTTTGAGTGATTCTCAGGTAGGACTCAGGTTCTGACGGAAGCGAAGCGTTAGGACTCGTTCGCTATCACTCAAAAGATGAGTTCGCACGCGGACACGCCAGTCGAAGAGGCGCCGAAAGGCTCTGCGCCTACGGCGACGTTCCATGCCCGCGTGGCTGGGGTCGGCCTCATCACGACCGTCGTGGTGCTGCTTGCCGCCTGCCTGACCTTCATGCTCCAGCAGTGGGCGGTCGCGCGCACGCAGTCGCATCGGTTCCATGACGGCCTGGCGGAGATCGCCGCTCAGGTCGCGAGCCCGTCCATGGGCCCGGGCGACCGCGTCCGCCTCAGGCAGGCGATGGGCGCGGTGCAGGCCAGCAAGGACGTGGTCGCCGCGCGCGTAACCGACATCGCCGGCCGCGAGGTCGTCAGCTTCCGAAGCCCGGAGGCGCCCGACACCGCCACCGAAACCATCAGCAAGCCGATCCTGCTGGACGGGAAGCCCGCCGGCCAGTTCACCATGACGGTCAGGCAGCCGTCGCTCACGCCCATGCTGCCGCAATTCATCGCGCTCACCTTCGTGCTGCTATTCGGCGGCGTGGGCGTGGCGCTGTTCCTGGCCCGCAGCCTGGCGCACCGGGTGATCCAGCCCGTCCAGGTGCTGTCGCAGGCCATGCGCGAGGTGGCCGCCGGCGGCAGCTTCAGCCCGGTGGAGATCGACGCCTCCGACGAGCTGTTCCAGAGCCTGACCGAAAGCTTCAATCACCTGCTCGCCAAGCTGGCCGAGCGCGAAGACGACCTGAAGGCCGCGATGCGCGAGCTGGAGCTGGCGCGCGACGCCGCCAACGCCGCCAACGTGCTGAAGACCCAGTTCCTGGCCAACATGAGCCACGAGATCCGTACGCCGCTGAACGGCGTCCTGGCCATGGCCGAGGTGATGGCCCTGGGCCAGCTCGACGCCGTGCAGCGCGACCGCCTCGATGTGATCCGTCGGTCGGGCGGCCTGCTGCTGGCCGTGCTGAACGACGTGCTGGACCTTTCGAAGATCGAGGCTGGCAAGCTGACCCTGTTCGAGGACGACTTCGACGTCGAAGCCGCAGTCGACCAGGCGCGCGAGAATTTCGAGGTCATGGCCAAGGCCAAGGGCCTGGGCTTCCAGATCACGGTGGCCGAAGAGGCCCGCGGCTGGTGGCGCGGCGACGCGGACCGCCTGCGCCAGATCGTCGGCAACCTGCTGTCCAACGCCGTCAAGTTCACGCCCCAGGGCGCGGTGAGCGCCGAGGTCGACGTCGGCGCAGCTGGCGGCCTGCGCATCGTGGTCCGCGACTCGGGCGTCGGCATCTCGCCCGAGAAGCTGCCCAGCCTGTTCGAGAAGTTCACCCAGGCCGACAACTCGGCCACCCGCCGTTTCGGCGGCACGGGCCTGGGTCTCGCCATCTGCCGCGAGCTGACCCAGATGATGGGCGGCTCCATCGACGTAGAGAGCCGCGAGGGCCACGGGTCCACCTTCACCGTCGAGCTGCCGCTCGAGCGCGGCCGCCCGGCCTCGCTGCCGGCGGCCGAGCCGTCGCAGGCCTCGGACGACGGCGACCTGCGCCTGCTGGCCGCCGAGGACAACCCGACCAACCAGCAGGTGCTGGCCGCCGTGCTGGGTTCCCTGGGCATCGAGGTGCATATCGTGCCCGACGGCAAGGAAGCCGTGGAGGCCTGGCGTACCGGCTCCTACGACCTGATCCTGATGGACATCCAGATGCCGGTCATGGACGGCATCACGGCCGCCTCCACGATCCGCGAGGCGGAGAAGGCCAGCGGCCGGCGCCGCACGCCGATCGTGGCCCTGACCGCCAACGCCCTGACCCACCAGGTCGAGGAGTATCTGGCGGTCGGCATGGACGCCCACGTGGCCAAGCCGATCGAGATCGCCAAGCTCTACGACGCAATCTCCTCTGTCCTGAACGCCGCCGCCCAAGGCGGCAGCGCCAGCAACGCCCAGGCCGGCGCCGCGGCTTGAGGCGCCAGCCTTCCTGAACGCCATGCAATGTAGGTGAACCTCGCCCAACGGTGAGGCTCAGACGTCGGTCATGCCCGGCGTGGTCTCTTGTCGTCACTGAAGGCCGATACCCGGCCGACACGGACTTGGAGACCAGACCATGAAGATCCTGATCGCCGCTCTGGCCGCCGTCACGACCGTGACGGCCTTCGCCGCCCCTGCCGCCGCGCAGCCCTACGGCCGCCACGACGAGGGCCGCTGGGAGCAAGGCGCCTACAACCTGAACCAGCGCCAGGCGCAGCTGAACAGCCGGATCGAGATCGGCGTCCGCCGCGGCGACATCTCGCGCCGGGAAGCCGCCGACCTGCGCAACCAGTCCTACGAGATCGCCCGGCTTGAAGCCCATTATCGCGTCAACGGCCTGAACCCCCGCGAACGCGCCGACCTCGACCGTCGTTTCGACCGCCTGGAGATGCGGATCGTCCGCGAAGCCCACGACCGCGACTACGGCCAGGGCTACGGCCACCGCCGCTAACCGCGGCTTCGACATCCCGCCGGGCTGATCCCCGGCGGAGAGAGGGACGCCCTCGGAGCCTCGCGCTTCGGGGGCGTCTCTACGTCTATGGCGCCGTGCGCAGCCGGCTTTCCATCATCGTCACGGCCTGGCCGCGCAGCAGGACGCGGTCGCCGCGATGCTCGCATTCGAGGTCGCCGCCCCGACCTGGATAGGCCTGGTGGAAGCGCACCACCGGGCGACCCAGCTTCTGCGCATAGAGCGGCGACAGAATGCAGTGCAGCGAACCGGTGGCCGGATCCTCCGGGATGCCCGAGCCCGGAGCGAAGAACCGGTCGACGACGTCGTAGGGGCCGTCGTTCGCCCGCGCCGCGACGCCGATGTTGCCGCGCCCGCCCGTCGCCTCGCCGGAAATGCGGTTCAGCGCCGGGATGTCGGGCTTGAGGTTCCTCACCGTGGCCTCGTCGTCGAAGAGCGCGACGAGGTAGGTCGAAGCCCAGACTTCGGAAGGCTCGGCGCCCAGGGCCTCGGCCAGCCCCGCGGGCGTCGTCGTCCGCACGGGCGGCTGGGCCGGAAAGTCCATTTCGTAGCCGCCGCCCACCCGCGCCACCGTCAGCGGTCCCGACTGGGTGTCGAAGGTGATCTTGTCCGCCGCGACGCCGATCTCGCTGAACAGGGTGTGGCCGGAGGCCAGAGTCGCGTGGCCGCACAGCGGAACCTCCAGGAGCGGCGTGAACCAGCGGAGGCCGAAGCGCGCGGGATCGGCGGTCTTCAGCAGGAAGGCCGTCTCGGCCTGGTTGTTCTCCGCCGCCAGCGCCTGCATCCAGGTGGCGTCCGGCCAGGCGTCGAAGGGCTCGGCGACGCACGCGGGGTTACCCCGGAAGGGCTGGGGGGCGAACGCGTCAACGGTCCACTGGCGCAAGACTGGCCTCCTCGAAATCGAGGCCAGGACTTGCGTCGCGGCGGCCTCGGCGGCAAGGGCCAGTTCCCGCGAAATGGACCGCCGGAGGCCGTGATGAGCTACGAGGTAAGCGACGACGCAGAGCGGTTCGACCTGCTCCGCGCCCATCGCTGGATCGCCACCCAGAGCTATTGGGCCGAGGGCATCCCGTTCCAGACCTTCGCGAAAGCCTGCGCCAACAGCATGACCGTCGGCGCCTACACCGCCGACGGCGCCATGGCCGCCATGGCGCGCGTCGTCACCGACCGCGCGACGTTCGGCTGGATCTGCGACGTCTTCGTGGACGAGGACCATCGCGGCGCGGGGCTGGGCAAGCGGATCATGGCCTACCTGAAGGCCCATCCGGACCTCCAGAACCTGCGGCGGCTGCACCTGGCCACCCGCGACGCCCATGGACTCTATCGCCAGTTCGGATTCACCGAGCTGACGGGCGTGGCGAACTGGATGGAGATCCGCGACCCCGACGTCTACCGGCGCTAGTCGGGGATCACCTGGAGCTCGGGCCAGCGGGCCTTCGCGCGTTCCGCGACCCTGTCGAAGTTCGGGCTGCGGCGGCCCGGATTGTAGCGCATCCGCATCGCGAACAGGTCGTCCAGGCCGAAAGGCGCCTGGATCGTCATGGCGTCGTCGGCGCCCAACCGCACCGCCACGGCGAACACCGGGCTCACGAAGCGGGTCAGGGCCTCGGCGCAGCTTCCCAGCGGCGCATAGGGCTCGCCGAAATGGCCTTCGAACCAGACGTGGACCCGGGCCTGGTTGCGCACCTCGACCATCTCGCGCAGCGGCGGCTCGAAGGCGGCGGCCACCCTTTTGATCACCACGTCCTCGGCCTCGTACGAGATGTCAGAGGCGTCGAAGTAGCCGACGTCGTAGTCCCTGATGCCGTAGTCCAGCGGGCGGCCGGTGAGATCGTTGAACACCCGCTGGTAGACCGCGCCCGAGAACACCAGCCAATCCGGCAGGTCCAGCTCGCGCAGGGTCCGCAGCACATGCATCAGCGGATCGGAACGGCGAAGGATCGCCTCCAGGCGGGCTTCCGGGCTCAAACGCGGCCTCGCAGCGTCCAGCCGTGGTCCAGCGGTCCGTGGCCGGCGCCGAAGCCCGGCGCGCGCAGCATCGCCTCATGTACATAGTCCCAGGCCCGCGCCACGGCGACCGTCAGCGGCAGCCCCTGCGCCAGGCCGGTCGCGCATGCCGAGGCCAGGGTGCAGCCGGTGCCGTGGGTGTGGCGGCTGTCGATCCGCTCGCCTTCGAAGGCGGTCTCGCCGTCGGCGGTCATCAGGATGTCGACCACGCGATCGCCCGCCACGTGGCCGCCCTTCATCAGCACGGCCCGCGCCCCGGCCGCCAGCAGCGCATCGCCCGCCCGGCGCAGGTCGTCCGTCGTCTCGACGGCCAGCCCGGTCAGAGCCCCGGCCTCCGGCGCATTGGGGGTCAGCAGGGCGGCCCGCGGGATCAGCCGCTCGCGCAACGCCGCCACTGCGTCCGCGGCCAGCAGCGAGGCGCCGCCCTTGGCGGCCATCACGGGATCGATCACCGCGGGGACCAGGGCCTGGTCCAGCAGCCGCGCCACCAGTTCGACGGTGGCCGCGTCGCCCAGCATGCCGGTCTTGATGGCGTCGGCGCCGATGTCGGACAGCACGGCTCGGGCTTGGGCCTCGATCACCGCCAGCGGAATCGGATGGACGCCGGTGACGCCCAGCGTGTTCTGCACCGTCACCGCCGTGATTGCGGTCGCGGCATAGCCGCCGAGCGCGGTGACGGTCTTGATGTCCGCCTGGACGCCGGCGCCGCCGCCGCTGTCGGATCCGGCGATGATCAGGACTCGGCCCAGGGACTGCATCGGCCCAGATACGCCCGGCACGGGCCAAAGTGCATCGGGATTTACGAACTATCCCCAAGCAGCCAGCCTGCCCGCCATGGACGCCGACGCCTTCGCCGAACGCTTCGCTGACGCCTACCAGGGCGTCTATCTGCACGGGGTGCGCCGCGTGCGGGACAAGCGCGACCAGCTCACCCGGGAAACCACCGCCTTCCTGCTGCACCTGGCCGAGGCCGGCCCGATGACCCTCACCGAGCTCACCCGTCACCTGGACCGCGCGCCCTCGACTCTCAGCGAGATGGTCGACCAACTGGCCGGCAAGGACCTCGTGCGCCGCGAGCCCGATCCCGCGGATGCGCGCCGCGCCTTGATCTGGCTCACGGCCAACGGCCGCGACATCCTGGCTGATACTTTGCGGGTGCTCGACCGCGAGCGCTTGGCCCGCGCCGCCGCAAGGCTCGATCCCAAACGCCGCGCCCTGCTCGCCGAAGCGCTGGCCGAGCTCGTCCAAGCCCTCAAGACGGAGAAACCCGACCTATGACCCACAAGTGCGAGAGCTGCGGCATGCCCATCGAGAACGGCCGTTACTGCCAGTATTGCGTCGACGAGACGGGCGCCCTGCAGGACTTCGACACCCGCTTTGGCCGCATGGTCGACTGGCAGCTGCGCGAGCGGGGCGGTGACCGCGCCGCCGCCGAGCGCGACACCCTGGCCTACATGGCCACCCTCCCGGCCTGGAAGGACCACCCGCGGGTCAAGGGAGCGGTCTGACCCCTTCCACATAAATATTCTCTTTTAGTTATATTTCTGTTTGCGTATATGTCTGCGCATGACGCCGTTCGAAGCCGTGGCCGAGCCCAGCCGCCGGGCGATCCTGGATATCCTGCGCGCTGGCGAGCGGCCGGCCGGCGACCTCGTGGCGGCCCTGGCCCTGAGCCAGCCCGGCGTCTCCAAGCACCTGAAGCTGCTGCGCGAGGCCGGCCTCGTCAGCGTCCGCGCCGACGGCCAGCGCCGGCTCTATCGCCTGCAGCCGCAGGGGCTGAAGGAATTGGAGGCGTGGCTGGCGCCCTATCGCCACTTCTGGGCGGACCGGCTCGCCGCCCTCGGCGATCATCTGGAGCGTGACCAATGACCCATCGTGACCTGGGGGAAATCCGCCGAACCGGCGAGACCATCGAAGTGGTCTTCCACCGCCGCTACGCCCGGCCGGTCGAAAAGGTGTGGGCCGCGCTGACCGTGCCCGAGCGCATCTCGGACTGGTTCGCCAACACCATCATCGATCGCCTGGAAGCCGGCGGCGTGATGCAACTCGACTTCAAGGACGAGAACTATCGCAGCCTGGGCCGCATCGTGATCTTCGAGCCGATGCGAACCTTCGCCTGGGCCTGGACCGAACTGGACGGATCGAAGGAGTCGCTCGTCCGCTGGGACCTTGAGCCCGACGGCGACGGCTGCAAGGTCACCCTCACCCATTCGGGCCTTCCGCCGGAAGACGCGGCTGGCGTGGCATCCGGCTGGCACGCCCATCTGCAGGCCATCGAGGATGGGGCCGACGGGATCGAGACGCCCTGGAGCACGGTGCGCGCCCGCGCCGACGCCGCCAAGCCGCTCTACGAGGATCGCGCCTTGTAGATCGCGGCCTGCACGGCCAGCGCCTGCACGGTCTCGCGCACGTCATGGACCCGCACGGCCGCCACGCCGGCTGACGCGCCGGCGAGGGCCGCGGCGATCGAGCCGCCCAGCCGCTGGTCGGGCCCGGCCCCACCGTCGAGCGCCCCGATGAAGGCCTTGCGGCTGGCGCCCAGCAGCACCGGGAAACCCAGCGCCACGATCCGGTCGAGGCCGGCCATGAGCGGCAGGTTGTGGCGCAGCATGTGCTTGCCGAAGCCGATGCCGGGATCGAGCCAGATCTTCTCGCGCGCGACGCCCGCCGCCATCGCCGCCCGGGCCCGCTCGGCCAGGAACGCCGCCACCTCGCCCACCACGTCGTCGTAGTGCGGTTCGGCCTGCATGGTGCGCGGCTCGCCCTTCATGTGCATCAGCACGACCTCGCAGCCGAGATCGGCGGCCGTCGCCAGGCTCTCGGGCGCATGTCGCAGCGCGGTCACGTCGTTCCAGATCGTGGCCCCGGCCGCCATCGCCGCACGGGCGACCTGCGGCTTCATGGTGTCGACCGAAACCGGGACTGAGCCCTCGGCCCGGATGGCCGCGATCAGCGGGACGAGCCGTTCGACCTCCGCCTCGGCGGTGACCGGTTGCGCGCCCGGCCGCGTGGATTCCGCGCCCACATCCAGGATGTCCGCCCCCTCGGCGATCAGCCGCCGGGCGTGGTCCAGCGCCGCTTCGGGTGCGAGGAAGCGGCCGCCATCCGAGAAGCTGTCGGGCGTGGCGTTGACGATGCCCATGACCTTTGGGCGGGCGATGATCTGCGGTTGGGAACTCATGGGGCCTCAACCCACTCATACTGTCGAGCGTAGCCTTACGGAAAGCGCCAGGGAGGGACGCCGTGGCCGAGATCAACGGAACCAGCGCGCGCGACACGATCAACGGCACGGCCGGAGCCGACACCCTGTCCGGACGCGACGGCTCGGACAGCGTCTTCGGCGGGGCCGGCGGCGACACGATCTACGGCCACTCCACGGCCGACACCGAGGCCGGGTCGCAGATCATCGACGCCCTGAGGGTGGCCTCGGGGCTGTCCGGCCCGCTGTTCGCCGCCTCGCCGCCGGGCGACCCGGACCGTCTGTTCGTCGTGGAGCAGCACACCGGCCGCATTCGGATCCTGGACCTGAACACCGGCCAGCTGAACGGCGACCACTTCCTGGACCTGCCCGACAGCAGCCTGGCGACCGGCGGCGAGCAGGGCCTTCTGGGGCTGGCCTTCCATCCGAACTATGCGAGCAACGGCCTCTTCTATGTGAACCTGACCAACCAGGCAGGCGACACCGAGGTCCGCGAGTACCGCCGCGCCGACGCCAACCACGCCGACGCCGCCTCCGGCCGGGCGATCCTCGGCATCGACCAGCCGTTCGACAACCACAACGGCGGCTGGATGGGCTTCGGGCCGGACGGGATGCTCTATATCGCCTCGGGCGACGGCGGCTCGGGGGGCGACCCGCAGAACAACGCCCAGAACCTGAATTCCCTGCTGGGCAAGATCCTCAGGATCGACGTGAATTCCGACGCCTTCCCGGGCGACGCGGCGCGGAACTACGCCATCCCCACGGGCAATCCCTTCGCGGGCGGCGTGGCGGGGGCGGACGAGGTCTGGCTCTACGGCCTGCGCAATCCCTGGCGGGCCAGCTTCGACAGCGCCACCGGCGACCTCTGGATCGGCGACGTGGGCCAGGGCGCGCGCGAGGAGATCGACCGCATCGCCGCCGGCCAGGGCGGCCTGAACCTGGGCTGGAAGTTCAAGGAGGGGCTCCAGACCTTCTCCGGCGCCCCCCCGGCCGGGCTGACCGACCCTATCCTCGACTACGATCGCAGCACACCGCTCTATTCCGGGGTCTCGGTGACCGGCGGCTATGTCTACCATGGGCCCGGTGGCGCCCAGGGGCTCTATGTCTTCGGGGACTTCGGCAGCGGCGCCCTCTGGACCGTGGGCTACGGGAACGGCCAGGCCCAGGACTTCCTCAACCGAAACGGCCAGCTCTCCATCTCCGGCGGCGGCGACATCGACCAGATCGCCTCGTTCGCCGTGGACGGGACCGGGCGGCTCTACCTGATCGGCCTGGACGGCGACATCCATCGGCTGACCCCGCGGGCTACCGCCGGCGACGCTTCGGACTACCTGCGCGGCGAGGACGGCGACGACCGGATCTTCGGCGGCCTGGCCTTCGACGATGTCCATGGCAACCAGGGCGACGACACGGTCTCCGGCGGTCTGGGCGGCGACTGGGTGGTGGGCGGCAAGGACAACGACAGCCTGTCGGGCGACGAGGGCGACGACGTCGTCTTCGGCAACCTCGGCGCCGATGCCGCCGACGGCGGCGTGGGTGACGACGTGGTGCGCGGCGGCCAGGGCGACGACCTCCTGCGGGGCGGCGACGGCGCGGACTTCGTCTCCGGCGACCTCGGCAGCGACACGGTCACCGGTGGGGCCGGCGCGGACATCTTCAACAGCTTCGGAGACGCCGGCCTCGACCGGGTCACCGACTTCAACCGCTCCGAGGGCGACCGCGTGCGCCTCGACGCCGGCAGCACCTATACCGTCAGCCAGCAGGGGGCGGACACCGTGGTCGCCGTCACAGGGGGCGCGACCGTCGTACTGGTCGGCGTGCAGATGTCGGCCCTGACCGGCGACTGGATCTTCGTGGGCTAGAACGAAACCCAAGAAAAAGGCGGCTGCCTCGCGACAGCCGCCCTTGCATTTCAATCCGGCCCTGGCCTTACGCCGGTTCGGCGCTGGGCCGGGGGGAGATCGGCACGGCCACCGAGGGGCCGGCCGGACGCTTGGCTTCGCTCTCGTCGCGGCTGGGCGCCACGCCCTTCAGGGCGTTGATGATCTCGTCGCCGGTCAGGGTCTCGTACTCGAGCAGCGCCTTGGCCAGCGTGTGCAGGTCGTCCAGCTTCTCGGTGAGGATGCGGCGGGCCTCGTCCTCGCCGATCTTCACCAGGCGCTTGACCTCCTGGTCGATGAGCTTGGCGGTGTCTTCCGAGACGTTCTGGTTGCGGGCGACCGAGTGGCCCAGGAACACCTCTTCCTGGTTCTCGCCGTACTCGACAGCGCCCAGCAGGTCCGAGAAGCCCCACTTGGTCACCATGGCGCGGGCCAACTTGGTGGCCTGGCCGATGTCCGAAGAGGCGCCCGAGGTGACCTTGTCCTTGCCGAAGATCATCTCCTCGGCGACACGGCCGCCGAACAGGATCGCCAGCCGCGAGGTCATCTGCTCGTAGCTCATCGAGAACTTGTCGCGTTCCGGCAGCTGCATGACCATGCCCAGGGCGCGGCCGCGCGGGATGATCGTGGCCTTGTGGACCGGGTCGGTGGCCGGGACGTTCAGCGCCACCAGGGCGTGGCCGCCCTCGTGGTAGGCGGTCAGCTTCTTCTCGTCCTCGGTCATGACCATGGACCGGCGCTCGGCGCCCATCATGACCTTGTCCTTGGCGTCCTCGAAATCGCGCATGGTGACCATGCGGCGGTTCTTGCGGGCGGCCATCAGGGCGGCTTCGTTGACCAGGTTGGCCAGGTCGGCGCCCGAGAAGCCCGGTGTCCCGCGCGCGATGATCTTCACGTCCACGTCGGCGGCCAGAGGCACGTTCTTCATGTGGACGCGCAGGATGCGCTCGCGGCCGTTGATGTCGGGGTTCGGCACCACGACCTGGCGGTCGAAGCGGCCCGGACGCAGCAGCGCCGGGTCCAGCACGTCCGGCCGGTTGGTGGCGGCGATCAGGATGATGCCTTCGTTGGATTCGAAGCCGTCCATCTCGACCAGCAGCTGGTTCAGCGTCTGTTCGCGCTCGTCGTTGCCGCCGCCCAGGCCCGCGCCGCGGTGACGGCCGACGGCGTCGATCTCGTCGATGAAGATGATGCAGGGGGCGTTCTTCTTGGCCTGTTCGAACATGTCGCGCACGCGGCTGGCGCCGACGCCCACGAACATCTCGACGAAGTCCGAGCCCGAGATCGTGAAGAACGGCACGCCGGCCTCGCCCGCGACGGCGCGCGCGATCAGCGTCTTACCCGTGCCAGGAGGGCCGATGAGCAGGGCGCCCTTCGGGATCTTGCCGCCCAGGCGCTGGAACTTCTGCGGGTCCTTCAGGAAGTCGACGATCTCCGTCAGCTCTTCCTTGGCCTCGTCCACGCCGGCCACGTCCTCGAACGTCACGCGGTTCTTGTTTTCGGTCAGGAGCTTGGCCTTGGACTTGCCGAAGCCCATGGCCCCGCGCGCCCCGCCCTGCATCTGGCGCATGAAGAAGATCCACACGCCGATCAGCAGCAGGATCGGCAACGAGTTCAGCAGCAGGCCTACCAGGGTGATGCCGCCGGCCGGCTTCACCGAGATGTTGGCGCCCTGCGCCTCGAGGCGGGTCACCAGGTCGTCCTGGTTGTTCGGCGTCGCGGCCGTGAAGGTGCGGTTGCTCTGGTCCGTGACCTCGACCATCGGGCCGCGGATCACTGCGGTCTTCACCTCGCCGGCCTTCACCTTGGAAAGCAGCTGCGAATAGGTGACCTCATGGGTCCCGGCCGCACCACGGCCGCCACCCGTCATCATGCTGTAGAGCCCGATCAGGACGACGATGATGACGCCCCAGATGACGAAATTGCGGAGGTTCATGCGATGACCGTTCCCAGGAAAGCGGCGTGCCAGATCGATAAATAGGACGCCGACCGGTGAGAGACCATTTAACGACGGCTGATTGCGACGGAAGACCGCGCCTTGAGTATGACCAAGGTCAAGCTCGAGAAACTAATCCCACGTCGGGGGCCCTTCTGTTGCAGGAGAGAGCGCCTGCAATCGAAAGTCCCCAGGACCATATACGCAAAAAGGGCCGCGCCGGTGGCGCAGCCCTTCAAATAAGCATCTTTCGTGCCAGGTTTTAGACCTGACCAAGCTTAGCGCGTCGGCTTCTTCGGCGCGGCGATCAGGCCTTCGCGCTGGGCGCGCTTGCGGGCCAGCTTCCGGGCGCGGCGCACGGCTTCCGCCTTCTGGCGGGCGCGCTTCTCGGAGGGCTTTTCGTAATGGACGTGCCGCTTCATCTCGCGGAACGAGCCTTCGCGCTGCATCTTCTTCTTCAGCGCCTTCAGGGCCTGATCGACGTTGTTGTCGCGGACGAAAATCTGAACCAGAGGAACCTCTCCTGCGTAACGCTAGCCGCCCGCCTCGACCGGCAAAAGGCGGCGAGCGTGCAAAAATGGATCGCCCGAAGGTGTGACCCTTCGGGTTTGAGCGCGGGCTGATAGCAGAACGAGGATGCGATGTCCACGCGTTCGCCCTACAAAGCAACCATGACCAGCGCTGCGCAGGAATGGGCCGAAACCACGGAGCAGGCGCTCCTCGACGAGGCGTTGAAACTAGCCCCGGTCCACGGGTGGACCCGGCGTACGGCGACGCTCGCGGGCAAGGCGCTGGGGATGTCGGCGGGCGAGACCGAGCTCCTGATCCCGCACGGCCCCACCGACCTGGCGGCCCTGCTGTCGCGGCGCCACGACGACCGGGCGCTGGTGGCCCTGGCCGAGGTCCACGCCTCGAACCTGAAGATCCGTGAGCGCATCCGACGCGCGGTGGAGGCCCGCCTGGACGCCTCGGCGTCCGACGAGCCGGCGCTGCGGCGCTGGATGGGTTTCCTGGCGCTGCCACAGAACCTGGCGCTGGGCGGACGACTGGCCTGGGAGAGCGCCGATGTGCTCTGGCGATGGGCGGGCGATACGGCCACCGACGAGAACCACTATACCAAGCGCACCCTGCTGGCCGGCATCCTCTCCGGCGCCATGGCCGTGCGGATGACCTCGGGGCGCAAGGACGCCCTGGAGTTCGTCGACCGCCGCATCGAGAACGTCATGAGCTTCGAGAAGTGGAAGGCCACGACGAAGTTCCGGCCCAGCCAGTGGCTGAATGAGGCGGCGGAGCGGATGGGCAAGGCGCGGTACGGCGCGACCGCCGACTGACGCCGCCTCTCCTCCCGCGAAGCTGTTCAGAGTGGGGAGATAGAGCGGTCTAATACGGGTTCTGCGCCACGACCTCGGCCTCGGCGGCGCACGTGGCGGGGTCGGGCGCGGGGGCGGTCTTGCGAACGGCGGCGACCTCCTTGCGCACCTCCTCGAGATCCTTGCGGAAGGCTTCCTTGCCGTGCAGGGCGGCCACCATCATCGAGCCGTTCGCCCAGCCCATGTAGACCGAGTTCAGGTTGTGGACGCCGCAGACCAGCCGGCTCTCGCCGAAGGCGCGGGCGCGGGACATGATCGGAGTGGCCCGGTCCGGCGCGATCTCCGCGAGCAGCAGGCCGACGGTCCAGCCCCAGGTGTTGTGACCCGAGGGATAGTCCGGGCTCTTGGCCAGGGCGTCGGACTTGGCGATGCAGATATTCCCCTCGTCGATCAGATAGGGGCGCTGGCGCTTGTAGATGTCCTTCGGCCGGTTCGTCGTGGCGCTGGCGTCGCGGCCGACCCGGGCGAACAGCCTGTAGGTCTTGGGCGCGTTCTGCGGCGTCAGCTCGGCGCCCAGGGCGCAGCTCATGCCCTTGAGGATACCGAACGAATTGTCGTCGCCCTTGGCCATCTCCCAGCGCGGCGTGCCCTCCAGCTTTCGGGTCTGCAGGTAGATCGTGCGGTCGGCCTCGTAGCGGGTCGTGCCGGGGACCGGCGCCGGCGGCAGGACCTTGTAGGTGTCGAGGTCGTCCGGCGTCAGGTAGGGGGTGATGGCGACCGGCGGCGGGGGCGAGGCAGGCTTCTTCGGCGCGTCCTTCGCCCCGAGCAGCCCCAGGGCGGCGACCGCGACCACGACGACGTTCATCCGCATAGCCCGCTCTCCCGGAAACCGACGCCACGGTGTCGCAAAGGGACGCGACGGATTCAACGGGCAAAGAGAAAGGGCCGGGGATCCCTCCCCGGCCCTTCATGGCCTACTTCGCGAACAGGTCGGTCCAGCGGCGCTTGGTGCGGGTCTTCCACGAGCCGCGGTGCCAGGCGTCCGACGCGATCAGCGGGACCACGGTGGTGGCTTCCGCGAACACCATCTGTTCCCAGGTCACGTCGACCTTGCCCCAGGAGCAGGCTTCCTTGAGCGTCGAGGACGAGCAGGCGCCGTCGCGCACGTCGGCTACGGTGATCTGGACCGCGTACTTATGCATCTCGGCCTCGTGGCCGAGGATCTCGGCGCAGACGACGGTGTCCTGCGCGAAGTTCTTCGGCACGCCGCCGCCGACCATGAACAGGCCCGTCGTGCCGGCCGCCAGCTTGATGTCGGTCAGCTCGCGGAAATCCGCCACCGCGTCGATGGTGAGGTAGGGCTTGCCCGCCTTCATCCGCTCGACCTGGTGCTTCACCAGGCCGAAGCCGGCCGACGAGTCCACGAACGCCGGGCAGAAGATCGGCACGCCTTCGCGGTAGGCCACCTCGATCAGGCTGTCGGGCTTCTTGGCGTTGCCGGCCGCCAGCCACTTGCCCATCTCGTAGATGAACTCGCGGCTCGAGTAGGGGCGCGGCTCCAGTTGCTCGCAGATCTCGTAGATCGTGCCGTCGCAGTTCTGGAGCTCTTCCTCGTCGATATAGGTGTCGTAGATCCGGTCGATGTAGAGGTCGCGCAGGTCGCGGTCGTCCACGTTCGACTGGGCCTGGTAGTGCTTGAAGCCCAGGGCCTCGAAGAAATCCATGTCGACGATCGAGGCGCCGGTGGCCACGATCACGTCGATCATCCCGTACTTCACCATGTCGCGGTAGATGTGCATGCAGCCGCCGGCCGAGGTGGAGCCGGCCAGCGTCAGCCAGGTCGAGCAGCCGGCGTCCTCCAGCGACATCGACCAGATGTCGGCGGCGCGCGCGGTGTCGCGGCTGGTGAAGCTCATCTTGCGCATGGCGTCGATGATCGGGCGGGCGTCGTACTGGTCGATCGCCACGTGCTCGACGGTGTTGGCCAGCAGCTCGGCCTTGCGGTTGGTCTTCTGAACGTCAGCGTTCATCTTCGGAAGTTCCCTTCAGAGGGTGATCGCCCGTCCATAGCGAAGGCGCGACCGGGACGGAGCGACCGGCCGCGCCTAATAACAATTCAAACGCGTCAGTTGTTACCGCTTGCGGCGGCTCTTGCCGGCGCGGCCCTTGGGACGCGAGAAGCGGACGACCTTGCGTTCCTCTTCCATCTGCTCGCGCGGCAGGCGGATCGAGCGGCCGGCGAGGCCGAACATCGAAGCCATCGGCGCATCGCCCACGACCGCGGTCTCGGCGTCGCCGAAGCCGTTGAAGCGGGTGTTCATCGCCACGCCATAGGCGCCCAGCATCCCGATCTCGACGTAGTCGCCCTCGCGGATGTCCTCCGGCAGCCAGAACGGGCCCGGCATGTGGTCGAGGCTGTCGCAGGTCGGCCCGTAGAAGCGAAAGGGCTTCAGGGGGCCCTCCACTTCGTGGGCGGCGTCGCCTTCACCGCGGTACAGCTTCACCGGAAAGGGCCACTTCACGTGGGCCGCGTCGAACAGGCTGCCGTAGCTGCCGTCGTTCAGATACAGCGCGTCGCCCTTCTTGAGCTCCACCTTGGTCAGGATCGAGGAGGCTTCCGCCACCAGCGCCCGGCCCGGCTCGCACCACAGCTCGGTGTCCTCGTGGACGCTCATCTCTGCGAAACCGCGATGGATGCTGTCGGTGTAGTCAGCCATGTCCGGCGGGACCATGCCCGGGTAGATCGACGGGAAGCCGCCACCCACGTCCACGATGTCGACCAGAACGCCGGCGCGCACGATGGCGCGGTTCGCCTGGGCCATGGCCGCCTGGTAGGCGGTCGGCCGCATGCACTGGCTGCCGACGTGGAAGGAGACGCCCATCTTGCCCTCGGTGGCCCGGCGGGCCGCCAGCAGCAGGGCCGGGGCCTCATGGGCCTCGACGCCGAACTTGCCGGAGAGCGAGTAGGACGCGCCTTCCGCCGAGACCGCCAGCCGGACGATCAGGGTGAGGTCGGCCGCGCCGTCGGTGGCCTCGAGGATCTTCTGGAGCTCTTCATGGGTGTCGAGCGCGAAGGTCTTCACGCCGTAGCGATGATACGCCTCGGCGATCGCCTTGCGGCTCTTGACCGGATGCATGAACGCCATGCGCGCGCCGGGGGCGTGCGCAGCCACGAGCTCGATCTCGGGGACCGAAGCCACGTCGAACGAGTTCACACCGCTCTTGACGAGGGCCTCGATGACCCACGGCGAAGGGTTCGCCTTCACAGCGTAGAAAACGTCGCCTTCAAACTTGTCCTGGAACCAGCGCGCCGCTACCGCCACCGCATCCGGTCGCGCAAAGGCGACGGGACGTTCCGGTGACCGCTCACGGACCAGGTCCAGGGGCGTATGGTACGTATGCACCTCACGCAACCCCCAACGGATTGTTGAACCAAGTCCGGCGTTAGCAGCGCTTTTGAGGACATCGGGTCCGCCGGAGCCGTGCGAAATAGGGGCTATGGACCCCGATGTAAAGCGTTCGTGTGTGCGACGGGTCCGCGCGCTAGACCGCAGACCGCTCGGCATGCCATGAAGCCGGGCTACTACGGGAAAGCTCCGACAATCCTCATGCCTGACGCCGCCGTTCTGTCGATACGGAACGTCTCGAAGACCTTCGGCCAGCGCCGCGCCCTCGACGGCGTCTCGCTGAACGCAACGAAGGGCGAGATGATCGCCCTGATCGGGCCCTCCGGTTCGGGAAAATCCACGCTCCTGCGCTCGATCAGCGCGCTGCAGACCATCGACGCCGGCCCCGGCGAGATCGTCGCCTTCGACGGCCCGGTCCAGAAGGACGGGAAGATCGATGGCAACGTGCGCAAGACCCGCACCCGGATCGGGATGATCTTCCAGCAGTTCAACCTGGTCGGCCGGCTCAGCCTGTTCACCAACGTGGCGCTGGGGTCGCTGGGCCGGATCAACTTCTGGCAGGCGGCCTTCGGTCTCTGGCCCACCGAGACCAAGCAGGCGGCCATGGCGGCCCTGCACCGTTTCGGCGTGGCGGAATACGCGACCCAGCGCGCCAACACGCTCTCCGGCGGCCAGCAGCAGCGCGGCGCCATCGCCCGCGCCCTGGTCCAGAAGGCGAAGATCATCCTCGCCGATGAGCCGGTGGCGTCGCTGGACCCCGTTTCTGCGCGCCGCGTGATGGAAATCCTTCGCGAGCTCAACAAGCAGGACGGTCTGACCGTGCTGGTGACCCTGCACCAGGTGGACTACGCCCTGCGCTATTGCGACCGCGTGGTGGCGCTGAAGGCCGGCAAGATCGTCTATGACGGTCCCGCCACAGGCCTGAAGCGCGAGCAACTCATCGACATCTACGGCCCCGAATTCGAAGACGTCTTCTGGGAAGGAGCGCCGACATGATCCGCCGCGACCTCATGCTGGCGCTGAGCGCCGCCACCCTCGCGCTCGCCGCCTGCGGCAAGCCGGCCGAGAAGGCCGACGCCGGCGCCGCGCCGACCGAGCTGACCTTCTCGATCCTCTCCGCCGAGAACCAGACCTCGATGGAACCGCTCTGGGCCCCGCTGCTGGCCGACATGTCCGACCAGATCGGCGTGAAGGTGAAGCCGTTCTTCGCCACCAACTACACCTCGCTGGTGGAGGCCATGCGCTTCAAGCAGGTGCAGATGGGCTGGTTCTCGGCCGCGCCGGCCCTGCAGGCCGTGCGCCGCGCCGACGCCGAGGTGCTGGGCCGGGTGGTCGATGCCGGGGGCGACGCGACCTATAAGTCCGTGCTGATCGTCAAGAAGGGCAGCGGCATCACGCTCGACAAGGTGCTGAAGTGCGACAAGACCCTGAACTTCGGCCTGGGCGACACCCAGTCGACGTCGGGGACCCTGGCTCCGATGGCCTATCTCTTCACGCCGAAGAACATCGAGCCGAACAAGTGCTTCAAGTCGGTCCGTTCGGCCAGCCACCAGGCCAACACCTTCTCGGTCGCCAACGGCGTGCTGGACGTGGCCACCAACAACACGGTGGGCCTGGTGTTCTTCAAGCGCCAGAGCCCCGAGATGGCCGCTAAGATCGAGGTGATCTGGACCTCGCCGCCGCTCCCCGAGAGCTCGATCGTGGTCCGCAAGGACCTCGATCCGGCCCTGAAGGAGAAGATCCGCCAGTTCTTCCTGACCTACGGAACGGGCACGGACGAGAAGGCCGCCAAGCAGCGTGAGGTCCTGAAGGGCCTGGCGTACGGCGGCTTCAAGCCGGCCGACAACTCGTACCTGGACCCGGTGCGCGAGATGGAGGCCGCCGAAGCCCTGGCCGCCGCCCGCCGCGGCGGCGACAAGGCCAAGATCGCCGCCGCCCAGGCGGAGTTCGACAAGATCCGCGCCGACGCCGCCCAGGCCCGCGCCATCGAGCCGGCGCCCGCCCAATGAGCGTACAGTCGTCGACGGGGCCGGCGGGGGCGATACCGCCGCCGCCCTCGCGCACCCTGCTGCAGCGCCTGCCCGACCTGCTGGTCTGGGGCGGGGTGATCGTGCTGCTGATGGTCGCCTTCGGCCCGGCCGAGATCAACAAGCTGCCGCTGCTGTTCTCCAAGTCCGAGAACATGCAGCAGTTCGGCAGCGAATTCCTGAGGCCCGACTTCACCGACTGGAAGCTCTACGTCGGCCAGATGTGGCTGACGATCCAGATCGCGCTGTGGGGCACGGGCCTGGCCATACTGGCCGCCATACCGCTGGGACTGCTGGCCTCGCGCAACATGTCGCCCAGCTTCATCCAGATCCCGGTCCGCAGGTTCCTGGACATCGTCCGCTCGGCGCCCGACCTGGTGATCGGCACCATCTTCATCGTGGCGGTGGGGCCGGGCCCGTTCGCCGGCGTCATGGCGCTGGCGATCAACACCTCCGGCGTGCTGGCCAAGCTGTTCTCGGAAGCGGTGGAGTCCATCGACCGTGGCCCGGTCGAGGGCGTGCGCGCCACGGGCGCCCACAAGCTGCACGAGATCGTCTGGGGCGTGATCCCGCAGGTGGCCCCGCTGTGGACCTCGTACGCGCTGTACCGGTTCGAATCCAACAGCCGCAGCGCCACGGTGCTGGGCCTGATCGGCGCCGGCGGCATCGGCCAGCTGCTGTTCGACAGCCTGAACGGCTTCGCCTATTCGCGCACGGCGGCCATCGTGGTGATCATCATCGCCGCCGTCAGTCTGATCGACATGCTGAGCCAGGCGATCCGCAGCCGGCTGCTGTAGGCGCTCAGCTCTTGAACTTCGCCAGCAGGGTCCTGAGCTCCGGCTCGTCGACCAGGCTGGCGGCTTCGGCGGGAGACGACCACAGGCGATCGCGCTCGGTCATCTCGGGCCAGATGTCGCGCGCCTCGCGCACCTCCAGCGGATAGACCATCACGCGCACGTGCTGCAGGCGGCCCGAGCGCAGGCGCTTGTCGTAGTGGAAGACCCCCAGGCTCTTGCGGCCCGGCTTGCCGACCACGCCGGCCTCTTCGTAGGCCTCAGTCGCGGCGGCGTCCTCGGGGGTCCTGTCCTTCATCGGCCAGCCCTTGGGGATCACCCAGCGCCTGCTCTCGCGGGAGGTGATGAGCAGCATCTCCACCGCGCCGTCGTCGCGCTTGCGCCACGGCAGCGCGGCATACTGGGTGCGCGGCTCCCGGTCAGGCTCAGGGCGCAGTCTGTCGCTCTTCTTCCCCATCGGGCGTGCTTCGAGGCTCCCCATCGAACGGCATGTCGGGCCGTTAGAGCCGGCGGGTTTACGCGTGGTTGCGGCCTGCGCCAATAACCATTGTCATAAAAGTGTCACGTACCGGTCCCACTGAGACGGTCAGGCGGCTTCGGGCCGCCGCCGCCGCACCCGGGCCAAACGCCGCAGCCGCCGCCAGAAGCGGGTCTTCTCAGGCTCGGGGTAAGGCTGCAGGTTCTTCACGAAGTCCTCGGCGCAGGCGCGCCAGGAGAACTTCTCGGCGAAGGCGCGCACCTTCTTCCGGTCCAGGTCCAGGCACTGCAGGCAGGCCTCGCGCAGGCCCTCGGTGGCGGTGAGCGCCAGGACGCCCGCACCGGAACCGGGGATCAGGTCGATCGGGCCGGGCGCCGGATAGGCGGCCACTGGCGTGCCCGCGGCCATGGCCTCCAGGATCACCAGGCCGAAGGTGTCGGTGAGCGACGGGAAGACGAAGACGTCGGCGCAGGCGTAATGGGCGGCCAGTTCGTCGCCGGACTTCGGCCCCTTGAAGACGACCTTGGGATACTTCTCCTTCAACTCCTCGAGCTGGGGGCCGGGGCCGACCACGACCTTGGTCCCGGGCAGGTCCAGGGCCACGAAGGCCTCGATGTTCTTCTCGACGGCCACGCGGCCCACATAGAGGAAGATCGGCTTGGGCAGGTCTGCGAACAGGTCGGGTTCGTCCTCGGCGCGGGGGCGGAAGTGGTCGGTGTCGACCCCTCTCGACCAGGCCGAGATGTTGCGGAAGCCGTGGCGCGAGAGCTCCTCGCGCATGGTGGGCGTCGCCACCATCAGCCGGCCGGACGGCTTGTGGAACCACTTCATGTAGGCGTAGCCGGCGGCCAGCGGCAAAGGCAGGCGCGCCGAGACATATTCCGGGAAGCGCGTGTGGTAGCTGGTGGTGAACGGCAGCTTCCACTCGACGCAGATGCGCCGCGCGGCCAGGCCGATCGGACCCTCGGTGGCGATGTGGATCGCCTCAGGCTCGAAGTCCTTGAACAGCTCCTGCACCGGCTCGTAGACGCCGATCGCCACCTTGATCTCGGAATAGGTGGGCAGCGGGAAGGTCTTGAACTGGCCGGGGTGGATCACCTCGACCACGTGGCCCATGGCCTGCAGTTCCTGGACGACGCGGGTCAGGGTGCGGACCACCCCGTTCACCTGCGGCTCCCAGGCGTCGGTGGCGACCAGGATGCGCATAGGCCGTAGAGCGTCGCGCGGCGCGGTGATCGCCTCGCGCAGGCGGCGGTCCGAGCGGACCGGCTTAGGCGGCGCCGGCTGGCGCAGGGCCTCGCTCTGCAACCAGGCCCAGAAGGCGCCCAGCAGCGCCTCCTTGGTGGGGAAGTGGCGATAGACCGTGCGCTCGCCCACGCCGGCGTCCCGGGCGATCTCGGCGAAGCTCAGATCCTCCAGCGACCGCTTTTCGAGCTGGTCGCCCACGGCGCGCAGGATCTGCTCGCGGGTCTCCTCACGCTGGCGGTCCCGAAGGTTCGGCAGGGGGGTTTTCATGGCAGCCGCACTGTCACGAGTTCGGCGGGGAAGTCAACGCATGCCGCTGTTATCCGACAATGCAGCAAGTTCGGCGGCCAGGCGCCCAATCGGCGAACATTGCGCGGCGAATGCGCGCCAAGGCCACGTATGGTCTGGCATGGCGGGTCCCCATGTTGCTAGGGGGAAATGGCAAGAGCAGGCCCTTCCAGGTCGCCGCGAATTGGGTCCGATGGACGCCTCGATCTATCCCGCCAAGGCGACACCGAAGTCGCAGAGGACGCGCGCGCGCATCCTGGACGCCGCCATGCGGCTGTTCGCCGAGATCGGCTATCACGCGGCGACCAACGCAGTGATCGCCGACGCCGCCCTGCTGACCCGCGGCGCCATGCTGTATCACTTCGCCTCCCGCGAGGAGCTGGTGGAGGCGGCGGTGGCCCATATCGAGCTGCACAGGGCCCGGCTGTTCGAACAGGCGGCCTCCATCCCGCCCGCCCCGGGCGTGGATGCATCCGAGCACGCGATCGACACCTACTGGGCCCTGCTGCACGAGACGCCGTTCGTGGCCTTCGCCGAACTTGAGGCCGCCGCGCGCACCGACCCGATGCTGAGCGAGCGCCTTGCCGCGGCCCGCAGCGCCTTCGACCACGCCCAACTGGGCGGCGACCGGTTCGGCGCCATGGTCCAGGCCGGCGACGATCCCCGCTTCCAGACCAGCCGCGACCTGGGCCGCTTCCTGCTGGAAGGCATGGCCAAGGGCTCGATCACCTATGACGACGAGGCGCGCCGCGAACGGCTGATGACCGTGATCAAGCGCGCCGTCCGGATGCTGAACCGCAAGGGCGACTTCCAGGACCTCTGGACCGACTAGCCGCCCAGCACGTCCTTGGCGTCCGCCACGTTCTCCAGCGGCCGGCCAGCCAGGTAGTGGGCCAGGTTCTCCAGGAACAGGGCGTCGTTGCGGGGCGCGTTGCCCGAGCTCATGCCGGCGGCGTGCGGGGTCATGGTGACCTGGGGATGGTCCCAGAAGGGGCTGTCGGCGGCCTGGGGCTCGGTCTCGAACACGTCCAACACCGCGTGGCCCGGCGCGCCGGCGGCCAGCCCGGCCAGCAGGGCCGGCTCGTCCACCAGGGCGCCGCGGCCGACGTTCACGAACACCGCGCCCGGCTTCATCCTGGCGAAGGCATCGGCGTTCGCGATGCGCCGCGTCTCGGGCGTCGCGGGGGCGCAGAGGGCGACGACGTCGGCGTCGGCCAGGACGTCCAGGAAACGGTCCGGGGTGACCATCCGGTCGGCGGCGGGGTCCGAGCCGCCGCTGCGCCGGACGCCGGTGACGTGGGCCCCGAAGGCCCTGGCCCGCACCGCCACGCCCTGGCCGATGGCGCCGAAGCCCAGGACGACCCAGCGCGAACCCTCCAGCTCCCGGTAGGGCAGCCGGTTCCAGTCGTGCGCCGCCTGCGCCGCGCGGCGGGCGGGACCGCCCTGGTAGACGTCCAGAACGCCCCACAGGACATAGTCGGCGATACCCACCGCCTGGCCATGGCTGGTGGTCAGCGTGGCGCCCTTCTGGACGAACTGGCCGAAGATCGCGTTGTCGTAGCCGGCCGCGCCGCTCTGGACCCACTTCAGGTCCGGAGATTTCAGGGTCGCGGAGGCGAACGGCCGCATGGCGCCGCTGAAGAAGACGTCGGCGTTGGCCCAGGCCGCCTCGGGCCGGGCGTCCTCCAGGCTGAGGGCCAGGCCGTTCAGCGTCACCTCGCCGGTGTCGGACAACAAGAGCGGCTCGACGGCGGGGCCGTGAGCCGCGATGGCCGCTTCGACACGGCGATAGGATTTCTCGTGGATCAGCAGGCGCATCGGTCTCTCCCTGGCCATGGTCTTAGCCGGGGAGAGACCGTTTGCGCCAGCTAGCGTCCGCCGCCGGCCTTGGCCGCGGGCGGTGTCGGGGCCGGCGCGGCCGGGACCTGTGCGGCCTGGTCGCGCCGCCGGCCGCCGCCCATCACCTTGAGCGCCGCCATCAGCTCGGCGTTCTCGACGCCGCCGGACTTGTCCTGGTCCATCTGGGCGAAGTAGGGCGAGAGCTTGTCGCCCAGCTCGCCCTTGAACTCCGCCTTCTCGATCTTGCCATCCAGGTTGTCGTCGAGCATGGCAAGCAACCGGGTCTCGTCCATCAGCTGGTCGTAGTTGGTCAGCTTGGTGGAGGTCTCCTCGGTCCAGCGGTAGCGGATCGCGGTGTAGAACATCTCTTCCCAGGACTGGTCGCCCCAGACGATCTTCTTGGAGGCGTCCGGGTTGGCCGGGTTCTGCTTGGAGTTGTCGTACCAGTAGTGGGCGATCAGCTTCGACCCTGCGGGGATCTTGAGCGGCTCGGCGAAGGTGTACTCACGCTGCCAGTTGAAGTCGTACCGCGGCATGGCCAGCAGCAGCTTCTTCGTGCCGTCCGGATACTGCACCCAGAAGTCCGAGGCGTAGCCGCGGTAGTGGGCGTGCGGGAACGCCGAGTACAGCAGCATGTCCTTCGGGACGTTCAGATAGGCGGTCTCCTTGTGGCGCGCCTCGCCCGGCGGGATGACGATGGTGTTGTCCACCACCACCGAGTTGCGCATCACCAGGTCGGGCTTCTCGCCGTCCTTGTAGAAGTAGAGCCCGATCTTCGAAGCGTCGGTCACTTCCTTGCCGAACGGGGTGTAGTGGGCCTGGAAGCCGATGGCGCCGCCCGGCGGCAGGTAGGTGCCGACGTTCTTGGGCCAAAGGGTGCTTTCCGCCCCGACGGCGTAGCCGCCCATGGAGGCGCCCCAGCGGCTCTCGTTGCCCTTGCCGTCTGCGGGGATGTCCTTGAGGTAGCCGGACAGGAAGTGGTGAACGGCCTGACGCTGGTTCACGACATAGGTCGAGGCCTTGACCCACTTGCCCTCGGTCAGCGGGTTCACGACGATCGGACGCTGGTAGTCGACCACACCCGAGGCGGGGATCTTGTAGGTCGGCAGCGCCAGGACCAGATCGGGCTTGCCCAGCGGAAACTCCTGGACGACGCGCTTCTTGGCGGCGACGGCCATGGGATCGGTCGCGCCGTCGCGCGGCGCGCCCTGCTCGATCCAGTGGACCACCGTCTTGATCTCGGAGGGCGTCAGGCTCTTGTCGTCGGCGAACTTGCTGACGTGCGGATCGACGTTCCACGGCGGCATCCGGTCGGTGCGCAACACCTCGCGGATCATCGGCGAGAAGCCCTTGACCATCTCGTAGCTGGACATGGCGAAGGGGCCGATGCCGCCTTCGGTGTGGCAGGCGGCGCACTTCTGCTCGAGGATCGGGGCCACCTCCTTGGAATAGGAGATCTGGGCGACCTTGCCCCGCTCGGGGAAGTCGACCAGGCAGCCCGGGCTCATCTTGCTGGCGGCCATCGCCGGGCGGCCGGCCAGGGTGGCCTCGATCGCGTCGGCGGCCCAGGTGTGCTCGGCGCTGGCCTTCTGGCTTCCGTAGTCCAGCCGGTCGTCCAGCGGGCCGCGGTAGGCGACCTTCCAGGTCTTGGGGTCGATCACGAAGAACTCGGCCGTGCGGGTGACGCCCAGCTGTTCGCCCACCAACTGGTTGGCGTCCTTCAGGATCGGAATGGTGACGCCGTACTCGGCCTTCTCCTTGGCGATGGCCTCCATGCTGTCCTGCACGGCGGAGTTCACCATCAGGAACTGGACGCCCTGGCTCTCGTACTTGGCCTGCAGGGCCTTCAGCGCCGGCGACAGGTTGCGCACGATGGGGCAACCGTTGGCGTGGCTGATCAGCACGATCACCTTGGCGTCGGTCCGATAGAGCTCGTGGCCCATATATTCGGTGTCGGCCAGCATGAAGTTGTCGACGGTGGCGGGGGTCGCCGTCGTCGCGGTCTCCACCGCCGCGGTGGGCGTGCCCGCCGAGAGTGCGTTGGGGGCCGAGCCGTCGGCCGCGCAGCCGAACAGCAGGCCGCTCACGGCCACGGTTGTCGCCAAGGCGGAAATGCGCGCCTTCGTCATCGGAAATGCTCCTCCCATGGGCCACGGCGGAGGTTGATCGCCCCGTCCGGGTCCAGCCCTAGAAATGTCTGTTACGCCAAATCATACCGAAGCATCGACGCGTTGCATCATTATTTCTGATCAATGTTCAGATGACGTTCCATCGAGGCGCCGCGGCCACACCTAGGGGGCGGGTTGCCGGGCGATCCAGGCGTCCACGCGGGTCTCCAGCAGGTCCATCGGCAGGGGCCCGGCCAGCAGCACCGCGTCGTGGAACTTGCGGATGTCGAAGCGCTCGCCGAGCTTGCCCCGGGCCCGGGCGCGCAGCTCCAGGAACTTCAGCTCGCCGATCTTGTAGCCCAGCGCCTGGCCGGGCCACGAGATGTAGCGGTCCACCTCGACGGTGATGTTGAGCGGGGCCAAGGCGGTGTTCTGCAGGAAGCAGGCCTCCGCCTGGTCGCGGGTCCAGCCCTTCCAGTGGATGCCGGTGTCGGCGACCAGCCGGCAGGCGCGCCACATCTCGTACGAGAGCTGGCCGAACCGCTCGTAGGGGTCGCGGTAGATGCCCATCTCGCCGGCCACCTTCTCGGAATAGAGCCCCCAGCCTTCGACGAAGGCGGTGACCCCGCCCTCGCGGCGGAACATCGGCACGTCCTTCAGCTCCTGGGCGAGCGCGATCTGCAGGTGGTGACCGGGGACCGCCTCGTGGGCGGTCAGCGCCGGCAGCTCGTAGAGCGGCCGCTGGTCCAGGGCATAGGTGTTGACCATGTAGCCGCCGGCCACGCCCTGGTCGGGGCTGCCCTGGAAGTAGCGGCCGGTGGTGTAGGCCGCCTCGATCTCGGGCGGCACGGGCCGCACGCCGTAGGTCAGCCGGGGCAGCGTGCCGTACCAGCCGGGGAGCTGGTCATCGATCCGCTTGGCGATCTCGGAGGCCTTCTCCAGAAGCTGCTGGCGCGACGTGGCGTAGAACCTGGGGTCCTTGCGCAGCATGGCGATGAAGGCGGGCAGGTCGCCGGTGAAGCCGGCCTCCCTCATCGTGACCAGCATCTGGGCGCGGATGCGCGCCACCTCCTTCTCGCCCAGGGCATAGACCTCGTCGGGCGTGAGGTTCGTGGTCGTGAAGTCCTTCACGGCGAAGCGGTAGTAGGCCTCGCCGCCGGGCACGGTGCGGATCCCCAGGCCCTTGCGCGCGGCCGGCGCGTACTCGCGCTCCACGAAGGTGGCGAAGTCGCGCTGCACGGGGCGGACCTTGTCGCGAACGATCGCGGCGGCGCGGGCGCGGATGTCCGCCTGCCGGTCGGCGGGGATGGTGTCCGGCAGGGTGCGGAACGGGCGCAGCAGGGGGTCGGTGTCCAGCGGGGCGACGGCGGCCGCCTTGGCGCGGGCCAGGATGATGTCGACCGTGGGCTTCGGCTGGGTGAAGCCCGACCTGATCCCGCGCCGGGCGTTCTCGATGTTGTCGCGATAGTAGCCGGGCAGGGCCTCCAGCCGGTCGATCCAGGCCTCGGCGTCGGCCGCCGAGCGCATCGGCGTGGTGGCGGCCACATAGTTCAGGGTGTCCTCGAAGCCGCCGTCGGACGACACCGGCATGCGCGCCATGTCGAACTCGATCTGCCCCAGCCGGCTGCCCAGCTCCCAGGCCATGTAGCCGCGGCTGGCGGCGGCGTTGTCGGAGAGGCCCTGCGCCGGCACGGCCGCCAACCTTGCCTGGAAGGCCTTCAGCGCCTTCAGCCGGCGCGCGTCGGCGGCCGGGGTCACGTCGGGGAGCCTGGAGAGCGCGGCGCGGTCGCCCTGGCGGCCGGCGGTGATCGGATCCTCGGCCAGCAGCCAGGCGTCGTAGTCCGCGGCGAGCCTGGTCATCGCCACGTCGTCGGCCAGGGCGGGGCCGGCCAGCAGCAACAGGGCGAAGGCCAGGATCACGGTGCGCATCGGAAACTCTCTCCCCAAAGAGGCGGTCAAGCTGGCGCAGGTCGGCCCCGGCGCCAAGGCTTTCAGGGCAAGGCTTGGCAGGTTCGCGCGGCTCAGGGCAAATGATCGCTCGGAACGAGGGACGCCCATGAGTTTCATCACACGCAGGAAGCCGATCGAATTCGGCGCCCCCGCCGAGGGCGGCCGCCACCTGAAGCCCACGCTGGGCTGGCCGCACCTGATGGCCCTGGGCGTCGGCGCGATCATCGGCACCGGCATCTACACTCTGACCGGCGTGGCCGCGGGCCTGGCCGGGCCGGCGGTGATCCTGTCGTTCGCGGTGGCGGGGGCGGTCTGCGCCTGCGCGGCGCTCTGCTACGCCGAGATGGCCAGCCTCACGCCGCAGGCCGGCAGCGCCTACACCTATTCCTACGTGACTCTGGGCGAGGGCCTGGCCTGGATCATCGGATGGAGCCTGATCCTCGAATACACCCTGGTCTGCAGCGCGGTCTCGGTCGGCTGGTCCGGCTACGCCTCGGGCCTGATCCGGCAGGCCGGCTGGGGCGTGCCGGACGCCCTGCTGGCCGGCGGGATCGTGGACCTGCCCGCCATCTTCATCGCCCTGGTGGTGACCGGCGTGCTGCTGATGGGCACCCGCGAGAGCGCGAACGTGAACTTCATCCTGGTCTGCGTGAAGCTGGTGGCCCTCGCGGCCTTCGTGGCCCTGACCCTGCCGGCGTTCGACGCCAGCCGCTTCGAGCCCTTCGCGCCGTTCGGCTTCGGGGCGCACGAGGTCGACGGCACGAAGTTCGGGGTGATGGGCGCCGCAGCGATCATCTTCTTCGCCTTCTACGGGTTCGACGCGATCTCGACCGCCGCCGAGGAGGCCAAGAACCCCAAGCGCGACCTGACCATCGGCATCGTGGGGTCGATGGCGCTATGCACGATCATCTACATGGTGGTGGCCGCCGTCGCCCTGGGCGCCGTGCCGTTCGGCGTGTTCTCCAAGAGCCCCGAGCCCCTGGCCTTCGTGCTCAAGGAACTGGGCCGCCCAACCGCGGCGGCCCTCATCGCCGGCGCGGCGGTGGTGGCGATGCCGACGGTGATCATGGTGTTCATGTTCGGCCAGAGCCGGGTGTTCTTCGCCATGGCCCGCGACGGCCTGCTGCCCCGCCAGCTCTCGGCCGTCAGCGCGCGTGGCGTGCCCACGATCGTGACGATCCTGACCGGGGTGATCGCCGCCGCCATCTCCGGGTTCATGCCGCTGTCCGAGATCGCCTCCCTGGCCAACGCCGGGACGCTCGCCGCCTTCATCGCCACGGCCTGCGCGGTGATGGTGCTGCGCCGCCGCTCGCCCGATCTGCCGCGGCCGTTCAAGACCCCGCTGGTGTGGGTGATCGGCCCCGCGGCGGTGCTCGGCTGCCTCTACCTGTTCACCAGCCTGTCGGCGAAGACGATCATCTTCTTCTTCGTCTGGAACGCCATCGGCGTAGTGGCCTACCTGGCCTATGGTCGGGCGAAGAGCCGGCTGGCGGCGGCTTAAGCCTTCAGCGCCGCCACGATCTCGGCCAGGGCGTCCTGCCAGGGCCGGGGTGTGACGCCGTAGACCTGCTGCAGCTTGCCCAGGTCCATGGTGGCGCGGAGCGGGCGCGTCGCCGGGGTCTTGTAGTCGGCGGTCTTCTGGCCCCCGACCTCGGGCGCCTGGTCGCCCAAGGCCTGGCGGAAGATCTCCACGGCGAAGTCGCGCCAGGTGACCTCGCCGGCGTTGGCGAAGTGGACCACGCCGAACGCCGGGTCGCCGGCCTTGGCGGCGGCCAGCCGCGGCGCCTGGCTGAGGATGAAGCCCGCCAGGTCGGCGGCCGAGGTCGGGCGGCCGGACTGGTCGTCGACCACCTTCAGCGGGTTCCCGGCGGCGGCCACCCGCAGCATGGTCTTCACGAAGTTCTTGCCGTGCGGCGAGACCACCCAGGACGTGCGGATGTTGAGCGACCGGGCGTTCGCCGCGGCGACCGCCGCCTCGCCCTCCAGCTTCGTCGCGCCATAGGTGTTGAGCGGGTTCGTGGCCGCGTCCTCGGCGTAGGGCGCGCCGCCGGCGCCGTCGAAGACGTAGTCGGTGGAGATGTTGACCACCGCCGCCGCCACGGCGTCCGCCGCCTGGGCGATCGCGCCCGGGGAGCCGGCGTTGACCGCGCGGGCCAGGGCCTGCTCGGTCTCGGCCAGGTCGACGGCGGTGTAGGCGGCGGCGATCACCACCAGGTCGGGCCGCGCCTCCATCACCTTGCGGGCGCAGGCGGCCGGGTCGGCGAGGTCGGCGTCGGCGCGGCCGAGCGCCGTGAGCGCCACCTCGTGGTCGGGGGCCTGGCGCAGGAGCTCCGTGGCGAGCTGGCCGGTGGTTCCGAACTGCAGGATCTTCAGGGTCATGGCCCTTCCTTACCGCGAAATGGGTGACCCTCAAGCGACACCGTGACCATCCGCCGTGCTTGAACCCAAAGGCGCGCCGCTCGTAGAAGCAGTACGCAGGCGGTGAGTAAGGGGGCGGCTTTGGCGGGGGGTGCGACAGCGGCGCGGGGGCCGGACGGTCCGCCGGGCCGGCAGATGCCGGACCTCACCAGCGGGCCCATCGGCAAGACGCTGATCGTGTTCGCCCTGCCGGTGCTGGCGACCAACATCCTGCAGTCGCTGAATGGCTCGGCCAACGCCATCTGGGTCAGCCACGTGCTGGGCGAGGCGGCGCTGACCGCCACCTCCAACGCCAACCAGATCATGTTCCTGATGCTGGGGGCGGTGTTCGGCCTTTCCATGGCCTCGAACATCATGATCGGCCAGGCCATGGGCGCGCGCGACCAGACGCTGGCCAAGCGGGTCATCGGCACCTCGACGGCCTTCTTCATCCTCGTGTCGCTGACCGTGGGCGCGCTGGGCGTCTTCCTCACGCCGCACATCCTCGACGCCATGGGCACGCCGGCGGAGGCCAGGGCGGACGCCATCGCCTACCTGCGGGTGATCTTCTCGGCGATGCCGTTCATGTACTTCTTCTCCTACGTGATGATGGCCCAGCGGGGGACCGGCGACAGCCGCACGCCCTTCTATTTCTCGCTGGTCGCGGTCGGGATGGACGTGGTCCTGAACCCGATGCTGATCACCGGCTTCGGACCGTTCCCGAGGCTGGGGATCGCCGGCTCGGCGACCGCGACGCTGCTGTCCCAGACGATCACCCTGCTCGCGATGATCGTGCATCTCTACCGCAGGAAATCGATCCTGGTGCTACGGCCCGGCGAGTTCCACCTGCTGATCCCGGACTTCGGCCTCATCCGCCAGCTGGTGCTCAAGGGCCTGCCCATGGGCTTCCAGATGATCGTCACCTCGCTGGCGGCCGTGACCATGATGAGCCTGGTCAACAGGCATGGGGTCCACACCTCGGCGGCCTACGGCGCGGCGGCGCAGCTTTGGACCTATGTGCAGATGCCGGCCATGGCGCTGGGGGCGGCGGTCTCGTCCATGGCGGCGCAGAACGTCGGCGCGGGCCGGATGGACCGGGTGGAGCGCATCGCCCGCTCCGGGGCCCTCTACGCCCTGTTGTTCACGGGCGTCCCCGTGGTGCTGATCTACCTCGCCGACCCGTGGGTGCTGCGCGCCTTCCTGCCCGGCGACAGCCCCTCGCTGCCGATCGCCGTGCATATCAATTCGATCGTGCTGTGGGGCTTTATCGCCTTCGGCATGGCCTTCATCTTCTCGGGCGTGGTGCGGGCGACGGGGGCCGTCTGGCCGCCGCTGCTGGCGATGATCATCTCGCTGTGGGGCATCCGCGTGCCGCTGGCCAACATGCTGGAGCCGCACATGGGGGCGGAGGCCATCTGGATCAGCTTCCCGATCGGCAGTTTCGCGACCCTGATCCTGGCCTGGGCCTATTACATGTGGGGCGGCTGGCGGAAGTCGCGGATGCTGCCGTCGACGCCGCCGACCACCGAGGAGCCGGACACCGGCTTCGGCCAGCCGATGATCGAGGAGGCCGAGGCGATGGCCGACGCGGCTAGCCGTTCGTCTCCATCAGGGCCGAATAGACCAGGGTCCTGAGCTCGCGCCGGATCGGATAGGTGGACGACGGCAGGAGCTGGGTCATAAAGACCGCAGTGACGTCCTCCATGGGATCGACCCAGAAGGCCGTCGATGCGGCGCCGCCCCAGTAGAATTCACCCAGGCTGCAGGGGATCAGGGTCTGCGGGGGGTCGAACACGACCGCGAAGCCCAGGCCGAAGCCGACGCCGGCGTTGGTGCTCTCCGAGAACAGCGAGCGCGACATCTCGGTCAGGTCGGCGCCGCCCGGCAGGTGGTTCGACGCCATCAGGTCGACGGTCTTCGGCGCCAGGATCCGCGCGCCGTCCAGCTCACCGCGGTTCAGCAGCATGTTGGCGAACCGCATGTAGTCGGCCGCCGTGCCGACCAGGCCGCCGCCCCCCGAGAGCAGGGCCGGCGGGGCGAGGTAGGGGCTGGTCTGCGGGTCGTCCTGCAGCTTCATCTTGCCGCCTGGGGCGGCGTCGTAGCAGGCCGCGAAGCGGCTCTTCTGATCGTCGCGGACGCGGAAGCCGGTGTCGACCATCTTCAGCGGATCGAAGATGCGCTCCTGGAACACCTGGTCCAGCGGCTTGCCCGCGATCTTCTGCACCAGGTAGCCGACCACGTCGGTGGAGACCGAGTAGTTCCAGGCCTCGCCCGGCGAGAATTCCAGCGGCAGCTTGGCCAGCATCTGGATCATCGCCTCGAGGTCGTGCTCGCCGTGCATGTTCTCGAGCTTGAGCTTGCGATAGGCCGCGTCGATGTTGGTGCGGTTCTGGAAGCCGTAGGTCAGGCCGGACGTGTGGCGCAGCAGGTCGACCACCTGCATCGGCCGGGCGGGCGGCGTGGTCAGGTAGGGACCGGTCCCCGCGGAGAACACGGCCAGGTCCTTCCACTCCGGGATGTGCCGCGAGACCGGATCGTCGAGCGCGATCAGGCCCTCTTCGACCAGGGTCATCAGGGCTACCGAGGTCACCGGCTTGGTCATGGAATAGATGCGGTAGACGCTGTTCTCGGCCAGCGGAACGGAGCGTTCGGGATCCTGCATCCCCAGCACGCTCTGGTGGACGATCTCGCCGCCGCGGGCGAGCAGGAACTGGGCATGCGGCATCCGGCCGGGGCCCACGTACTTGTCCTGCAGAAAGCGGTCGATCCGCTCCAGGCGCGCCTTGGAGAACCCCAGTCGCTCGGCCTTGCTCATCGTCGTCTCCGGAAGCTGCGGCGGGCATTTGCCCTTGCCTTCCGCGCCGTCGCAAGCGCGACGATGGCCGAAGATCGAAGGAGCTTCCCATGCCCACCGTGAGCTTCGAGCGCGACGGCCGCATCGGCGTCGTCACCATCGAGCGACCCGAACGCCGCAACGCGGTCGATCGCGAGACCGCACAGGGCCTCTACGACGCCTTCAAGGCCTTCGACGCCGACGACGGGCTGGATGTGGCGGTGCTGACCGGGCGCGGCGGCTATTTCTGCGCGGGCGCCGACCTGAAGGCGATCTCCACCGGCGGCGGCGCCCGCATCCCCGAGACCGGCGACTTCGGGCCCATGGGCTGCACCCGCCTGGCGCTGGGCAAGCCGGTGATCGCCGCCGTGGAAGGGCCGGCCGTCGCCGGCGGCCTGGAGGTGGCGTGCTGGGCCGATCTGCGGGTCGCGGCCGAGGGCTCCACGTTCGGAGTCTTCTGCCGGCGGTTCGGCGTGCCGCTGATCGACCTGGGCACCGTGCGCCTGCCGCGCCTGATCGGCCATTCCCGGGCCATGGACCTGATCCTCACGGGCCGGCCGGTGGACGCGCAGGAAGCGCTGGCCATGGGCCTCGCCAACCGGGTCGTCCCCAAGGGCCAGGCCCTCGCCGCCGCCCTGGACCTGGCCCGCCAGATCAGCGCCTTTCCGCAGCTCTGCCTGCGCAACGACCGGCTTTCGGCGCTTGGGCAGTGGTCGCTGGACTGGGACGAGGCCCAGGCGGCCGAGGTCCGGCTCGGCATGGAGACGTTGCGCACGGGATCGGCCGTCGAGGGGGCGACACGGTTCGCCTCCGGTGAAGGCCGCGGCGGCGCGTTCTGAGCGCCCCGAATACGCCGTAAAGCAGGGTTTGATCTTCCGCCGGCGCCGGTCTAGCGTACCGACAATACGAAAAATTGCGCCGCTGACACAAATGCGGGCGGGAGAGACGTGCATGGCGTGGGATTTCGAGACCGACCCGGAGTTCCAGAAGAAGCTGGACTGGATCGAGGACTTCATGCGCGACGAGGTCGAGCCGCTCTCGCACCTGGGCATGGCGGTCTATTCCACCCTGGGCCGCGAGAAGTTCCTGAAACCCCTGCAGCAGCAGGTGAAGGACCAGGGCCTGTGGGCCTGCCACCTGGGCCCCGAGCTGGGCGGCCAGGGCTTCGGCCAGCTCAAGCTCGCCCTGATGAACGAGAAACTTGGCCGCAACAGCCTGGCCCCCTCGGTGTTCGGCTGCCAGGCGCCCGACAGCGGCAACGCCGAGATCATCGCCCACTACGGCACCGAAAAGCAGAAAGAGCAGTATCTCTGGCCGCTGCTGAACGGCGAGATCCGCTCGGCCTTCTCCATGAGCGAGCCCACCGGCGGCTCCGACCCGCTGACCTTCACCACGCGCGCTGTGCTGGACGGGGACGAATGGGTGATCAACGGCGAGAAGTGGTTCTCCACCAACGCCAGATATTCGAAGCTGCTGGTGCTCTATGCGATCACCGATCCGGACGCCAAGGACCCCTACCGGCGCACCTCGATCTTCCTGGTGCCCACCGACACCCCCGGGGTCGAGATCATCCGCAACGTTGCGGTCGGCGCGGGCGGCGAGGTCGGCGGCGGGAACGAGGGCTATGTCCGCTACACCAACGTACGGCTGCCGTACGACGCTCTCCTTGGCGAGCGCGGCGCGGCCTTCGTGATCGCCCAGGTTCGGCTGGGCGGCGGCCGGGTCCACCACGCCATGCGCACGGTCGGCGCCTGCCGCCACGCCCTGGAGCTGATGTGCCAGCGCGCGGTGTCGCGCACCACCCGCGACGGCCGGCTGTCGGACCTGCAGATGGTCCAGGAACAGATCGCCGATTCATGGATCGCGGTGGAGAGCTTCCGCCTCTTGGTCCTGCGCACCGCCTGGCTGATCGACAAGCACAAGGACTATCAGAAGGTCCGCAAGGACATCGCCGCCATCAAGGTGGCCATGCCCAAGGTCTACCACGACGTCGCGACCAAGGCGGCGCACCTGCACGGCGCGCTGGGCGTCTCCAACGAGATGCCGTTCATGCGGATGGTCACCTCGGCCCTGGTGATGGGCATCGCCGATGGGCCGACCGAGGTCCACAAGGTCACCCTCGCCAAGCAGATCCTGAAGGACTACCAGCCCGACAACGACCTCTTCCCCAGCTATCACATCCCCAAGCTGCAGGAGGAGGCGAAGGCGCGCTTCGCCAAGGAGCTGGGCGAGCTGCGCGAGGCCTACGCCGGCCGCAAGGCGACCGAAACGGCTTGATTTCCCCTGCTGTAATGTGGCCGTCATCCCGAGCGACCCTCGGGATGACGTTTTTCTTTGTGGAGCCCCGCCTTGAGTGACACTTGGCCCGTGATGTCGATCGCCGAAGCCCACGCCAGGCTGACCGGCCCGGGCTCGCCGTTCGAGATCGAGGAGAAGGTGATCCGGGGGGTGAGCACCCGCACCTGGAAGAACGCCCCGCCGACCTTGCGCGACGTGTTCGTCAACGGCCTGCGGTTCCGTGAGCGCGAATTCCTGGTCTACGAGGGCGACCGCGCCACCTTCGACAGCTTCGCCCGCGCCACCCTGGTCCTGGCCCACCGGCTGCTGGCCGACGGCGTGAAGAAGGGCGATCGCGTCGCGGTGATCATGCGCAACCTGCCGGAATGGCCGGTGGCCTTCTGGGCCGGCCAGCTGGTGGGCGCGATCGTCACCCCGCTGAACGCATGGTGGACCGGCGCCGAGCTGGAGTACGGCCTGGCCGACTCGGGGACCAAGGTCGCCTTCGTCGACGACGAGCGCCTCGATCGGATCGTCGAGTTCCTGGACAAGCTGCCGGACCTGGAGAAGGTCTATGTCACCCGCCACGCCGCCGAGGGCCTGCCCGCGAAGACCGAGCGTCTGGAAGACGTGATCGGCGCGGTGAACAGCTGGCCGTCGCTGCCGGAGCTGGCCATGCCGGACGTGCCGCTGGCCCCCGAGGACGACGCCACCATCCTCTACACCTCCGGAACGACGGGCAAGCCCAAGGGCGCGCTCGGCACCCATCGCAACATGACGTCGAACATCGGGGCGGGCGGCATTTCGGCGGCGCGGAACTTCCTGCGGGCGGGCGAGCCGCTGCCGGAGCTGGACCCCACCAGGACGCCGCAGCGCTGCACCCTGCTGGTGGTGCCGATGTTCCACGCCACCGGCCTCTCGGCGACGCTGGGGCCGACGCTCAACGCCGGCGGCAAGATCGTGCTGATGCGCCGCTGGGACGCCGAGCCGGCCATGCGGCTGATCGAGCGGGAGAAGGTGACGTCGACCGGCGGCGTGCCGACCATCGCCTGGCAGCTCATCGAGCATCCGGCGCGGTCCAGGTACGACCTGTCGTCCCTGGTGGCCGTGACCTATGGCGGCGCGCCCTCGGCCCCGGAGCTGGTGCGCAAGATCGCCGAGGTGTTCCCGGGCTCCCAGCCCGGCAACGGCTGGGGCATGACCGAGACCACCGCCACCTTCACCTCGCACCTGGGCAAGGACTACGAGAACCGCCCCGACAGCGCCGGCCCGGCGGCGCCGGTGGGCGAGATGCAGGTCAGGGATCCCGCCGACGGCAAGACCGTCCTGCCCGCGGGCGCGGTGGGCGAGCTGTGGGTCAAGGGCCCGCAGGTGGTGAAGCTCTACTGGAACAAGCCCGAGGCCACGGCGGAGACCTTCCAGGACGGCTGGCTGCGCACCGGCGACCTGGCGCGCATCGACGAGGAGGGCTTCCTGTTCATCATCGACCGGGCCAAGGACATGCTCATCCGTGGCGGAGAGAACATCTACTGCGTCGAGGTCGAGAACGTCCTCTACGACCATCCCGACGTGATGGACGCCGCCCTGGTGGGCATCCCGCACAAGACCCTGGGCGAGGAACCGGCCGCCGTCGTCCATCTGAAGCCGGGGGGCGTGGCCACCGAGGCGGAGCTGCGCCAGTTCGTCCGCGAGCGGCTGGCCAACTTCAAGGTCCCGGTGAAGGTGGCCTTCTGGCCGGAAACCCTGCCGCGCAACGCCAACGGCAAGATCATGAAGAGCGAACTCAAGAAGGTGTTCGCCAAGGAAACGGAGCAGGCGTGAGCCGAAAACCCCTCATCGTCGGGCTCGGCGGCACCATCCGGGCGGGCTCGTCGACGGAGAAGGCGCTGGTCTGCGCGTTGAGACATGCCGAAGGCCTGGGGGCGGAGACGCGGCTGCTGGGCGGCGAGTTCCTGGGCGGCCTGCCGATCTTCGATCCGCGCCCGGGCGACTCGACGGCCGGGCAGATCGAACTGGCCGAAGCGATCCGATCCGCCGACGGCGTGATCGTGGCCAGCCCCGGCTACCACGGCTCCATCTCGGGGGTGATCAAGAACGCGCTCGACACCCTGGAACTGACGCGGAGCGACCCCTCGCCCTATCTCACGGCCAAGCCGGTGGGCACGATCATCACCGCCGACGGCTGGCAGGCGGCCGGGACGACCTTGATGGCGCTTCGTGCGATCATACATGCCCTGAGGGGCTGGCCGACGCCGTTCGGCGCGGCCCTCAACGCCGGGACCGGCCTCTTCGACGAGGCCGGCGACTGCAAGGACCAGAAGGACGCCTGGCAGCTCGCCACCGTCGCCGAACAGGTGGTGGAGTTCGCCCAGATGAAAGCACGCCGATGAAGCGCCCCTACCTCGTTCCGCCCTCCGGCGATTCCGACAGCGACAGCGTATCGGGCGCCATCAGTCCCATCGAGGACATCATCGAGGACGCCCGCAACGGGCGGCCCTACATCCTGGTGGACGCCGAGGACCGGGAGAACGAGGGCGATGTCATCATCCCCGCCCAGTTCGCCACGCCGGACCAGATCAATTTCATGGCCAAGCACGCGCGCGGCCTGATCTGTCTCTCCATCACCGCGGAGCGGGCGCGCCAGCTGCGCCTGCCGCCCATGGCCACCGACAACCAGTCCGGCCACGGCACCGCCTTCACTGTCTCGATCGAGGCGCGCGAGGGGGTGACCACCGGCATCTCGGCCCACGACCGCGCCCACACCATCGCGGTCGCGGTCGACCCGACCAAGGGCGTG
>NZ_SCVD01000023.1 GCF_004297125.1 Phenylobacterium sp.
CGCGCTGGTGAAGGCGTTCCACACCATCTCGCGCTCGGTGCGCCAGACCGTGGCGCTGGAGGCCAGGCTGGCGCGCCAGCAGGCGCTGGACGCCCGCGAGGCCGAGCGGGTCGCGGCGGCGACGCCGCCCCGCAAACCCAGCGGCGTTGAGCTGTCGCGCCGGATCGACACCGTGCGCGACGCGGTCACCCGGGTGATCTGGCACGAGACCGAGACGGACGACACCATCGCCTGGCTGGAAGAGATGATGGACGAGGCGATCGCCGAGGGCTGCCTGCGCGACGACTTCTGCGCCGAGCCGCTGGACGACCACATCGCCCGCCTCTGCCAGGAGATGGGCCTGTCCGAGGAAGCCGCCCAGAACTGGCGCGACCTGCCGGACCCGTTCGACCTGTCGGATGAGGCGCAGGTTCCGCCCCCCGACCCCGGGGCCCCGGAACCCCAGCCCCCAAGCTCCGCCTGACCAGGGACGTCGACGCGACGCCCCCGGCGCGTCAGCGCCCAAAGGATTCACCGCAGAATGCGCAGAAGGCGCAGAGGCGGCGTGCCTGCTGCGCGTTCCGCGTCATTCTGCGTTTTCTGCGGTTCCAATGACAGCGCCTGCGGCGCGCACAGCCGGACGGTTGCGGCTCGTCACGGCGCCGCTATCGTCGGCGCCGGTGCTCGAGGGGGATTCCATGCGGCGTTCGATCTGGCGGTTCTGCGGCGCGGGCCTCGCGGCCGCGACGATCGGCATGGGCGCGCCGAGCCTGGCCCAGACGGTCGCGCCGGCGCCCGTCGCGACCGCGACTAAGCCCGCCATGCACCCCGCGCCGGCCCGGCGCGCCAACGAGGGCTTCGGGCCCTACCGCAAGCTGGTGATCCGGGGCGTCACCCTGATCGACGGCACGGGCGCGCCGCCGCGCGGTCCCGTCGACATCGTCATCGAGAACGACAAGATCACCGACGTGCTGCAGGCCGGCTGGCCGGGCATGCCGCTGAAGGCCGACCGGGCGCCGCGCGACGCCGACCACGAGATCGACGCCACCGGCATGTACGCCCTGCCGGGCTTCGTCGACATGCACACCCATGGCGGCGACCCGGTGAAATCCCCCGACCTGGAATACGCCTACAAGCTGTGGCTGGCCCACGGCGTGACGACCGTGCGCGGCGTCAGCCTGGCGCCCCAGGAGCTGGCGAGCTCCGAGAAGGCCCGCAGCGCCCGGGGCGAGATCGTCGCGCCGCGCATCTTCAACTACCAGACGATGGGCCAGGGCTGGAGCGGCGGCCGCATCGACGGGCCGGCCAAGGCGCGGGCCTGGGTCCAGTGGGCGGCGAAGAACAACATCGACGGCATCAAGTTCTTCGGCTGGAACGACGAGACGCCCGAGGTGATGACCGCGGCCATCGACGAGGCCAGGAAGCTGGGCCTGGGCACGGTGGCCCACATCTCCCAGCCCGGGGTCGCGGGCCTGAACGCCCGGCAGTTCGGCGAGGCGGGCCTGGGCACGGTCACCCACTTCTACGGCCACTTCGAGTCCATGCTGAAGGACGGCCGGCTGCAGAAGTACCCGGCCGACTACAACTTCTACGACGAGGCCAAGCGCTTCGGCGAGGCCGCCGAGATCTGGGACGAGGTGGAGCCGGGCTCGGAGGCCTGGGTCGACTACCTGAAGGCGCAGGAGGCGGCCCACGTCGACTTCGACCCGACCATGACCATCTACGCCGCGTCGCGCGACCTGATGCGGGCCAGGAACGCCGACTGGCACGCCGTCTACACCCTGCCCACGCTGAACGACTACTTCGTCTCCACCCGCGACAATCACGGCAGCTATTTCTACGACTGGACCACCGGCAACGAGGTGGCGTGGCGCAACTTCTACGGCCGCTTCATGCGGCTGGTGAACGACTACAAGAACATGGGCGGCCGGGTGTCGACGGGCTCGGACAGCGGCTTCATCTGGAAGCTGTACGGCTTCGGCTACATCGAGGAGCTGGAGCTGCTGCAGGAGGCGGGCTTCACCCCGCTGGAGGTGATCCAGGCCGCCACCAGCAACGGCGCCCGCACCCTGGCCGATCCCAGGGGCCAGCCGCCCAGCTTCGGCATCGTGCGGCCGGGGATGAGCGCCGACCTGGTGATCACGCCCGAGAACCCGCTGGCCAACTTCAAGACCCTGTACGGCACGGGCCACCAGCGGCTGAACGCCGACAACAGGATCGAGACCGTCGGCGGCGTGAAGTGGACCGTCACCCGCGGGGTCGCCTACGACGCGCGGGCGTTGCTGGCGGACGTCAAGGCCATGGTCGACCGGCAGAAGGCCGAGCGCGCCGGGAAATAGGGGCGCTCTGCAAATCCGCCGAACTCACCCGCAAACACGCTGATTTCTCACAAGGCGCATGTCGCATATCCATCCTGTCGAACGTCCTTGGGGCGTAGATCGCTCTCGAGGAGACCAGGACAATGACCGCGACCACCCCCGACATCATCGACGGCGCCTTCCGCGTGGTGGCCACCACCGAACTGCCGCACCGGCGCTCCCCCAACCGCCAGCGCGCGGCCGTCCGGATCGTGCTGTGGAACGTCGCGTTCATGGCCGCCGTCGTCGCGCTGCCGATCCTGTTCTAAGCGGCGCGCGTTCGCCGAATCCCGGCGCCCTTCCGCAAGCGAAGCAGTTAAGGTTGGAACGAAGCTTAAGCCTTGGACGCTCGTTCCCCGTATGAAGTCCCTCCCGAACATCCTCACCGGATCGCGCCTCGTCATGGCGCTCTTCATGTTCGTGGCGTTCGCCGCCGCGGCGGGCGCCGTGCCCTACTTCTCCAACCGCCTCGAGCCGGACGCCCAGTTCGCCCTGCAGCGGTGGGCGGTCTACGCCTTCGTGGTGGCGGCGGTGACCGACTTCTTCGACGGCTGGCTGGCCCGCAAGCTCCACGCCGAGAGCGTCTGGGGCGCGATCCTGGACCCGATCGGCGACAAGGTGCTGGTCTGCGGCGCCATCCTGGGCCTGATGTCGCTCGGGCCCCAGCCGATGGTCGTGCTGCCCGCCGGCCTGATCCTCTTCCGCGAGTTCACGGTCAGCGCGCTGCGCGAGGTGGGCGCCGGCAAGGGCGTGAAGCTGCCGGTCACCCTGCTCGCCAAGTGGAAGACCACCCTGCAGCTCACGGCGCTGGCCATGGAGCTGATCGTGGCCGCCTGGGGGGCGTTCAGCCTCCCGGACGGCACCGCCTTCCGCGCGGGCTTCGAAGTCGCCGCTCACGGCCTGTTCTGGCTTGCCGCCCTGGTGACCCTGATCACCGGCGTCCAATACTGGGAGCAGACCCGAAAGGCCCTCGCCGATCAGCCCAGCGCCCCGTAGGCGTCCCTCCAGAAGTCCTTGTGGACCGGCGGCGGATCGGGGCTGTCGAACACCCGCTGCGTCAGCAGGATCGCCGACAGCCCCTTGGCCGGGTCGTTGAACCACGATGTCCCGAAGCCGCCGTCCCAGCCATAGGCGCCGGGCTGCACGCCGCTTGGGCTGGTCGCGACCTGGACGCCGAGGCCCAGGCCCCAGCCGCGGCCGGCGCCCAGGATCATCTCGCCGTCCTTCATCTGCTCAGGCGTCAGGCGATTGGCGGTCATCGCCTTCAGCGACGCGTCCGACAGCAGCCGCGTCCCGTCCGGAGCCAGGCCGGTGAACATGAACTTCGCGAACGCCCCATAGTCATCCGCGGTCGAGACGAGACCGCTGTCGCCCGCCGGGAAGCTGGGCGCCTTCAGGAACATGTCGTTGTAGGGCTCGAACGGGACCAGCCTGCCGTCCTGGTTCATATACCCGGTGATCAGCCGGTCCTTCTTCTCGGGTGGGCAGTGGAAGGCGGTGTCCTTCATGCCCAGCGGCCCCAGGATCCGCTCCTGGAAGAACGCCTCCAGCGGCCGGCCCGACGCGCGGGCGACCAGCACCCCCAGGAGGTTGGAGCCGGCGGTGTAGAGCCAGCGCTCACCCGGCTGGGCCTGCAGGGGCAGGGCGCCCATGGCCTTCATCCAGCTGTCCGGCGAGTAGGGCGCCGCGGGATTGGGCATGCCGAAGCCCGGGAGCTCGGCGCTCGCCTTTACGAACGGCGCCTCGGGGTTGAAGTCGATGCCCCAGCCCAGGCGGAAGCTCAGCACGTCCTCGAGGGTGATCGGCCGCGCGGCGGGTACGGTGTCGTCCAGGGGGCCATCCATCCGCCTCAGCACCCGGCGGTTGGCCAGCTCGGGCGCCAGCCGGTCGATCGGCTCGTCCAGCTTCAGCTTGCCGTCCTCGATCAGCATCATCGCCGCCACCGAGGTGATCGGCTTGGTCATTGAGGCCAGGCGGAAGATGGTGTCGCGGTGGACCGGCGGCTTGCTCTCCAGGGTCATGGCTCCCACCGGCCAGATGTGGGTCTGGCCCCCGCGGGCGACGAGCGCCACGAGGCCGGGCGGCTGGCCCTTGGCCACATTGGCCTTCAGGTCGGCCTCCAGCTTGGCGAGCCCGGTATCGCTGAATCCCACCTTGCGTGCCTCCGGTAGTTTGCGCCCGCACGCGGCGAGGCCCGCCACGGCGACCGTGCCCGCCAGGGCGTGGCGGCGGCTCATCCAGGCGAACTCGGACATGTCGGGCTCCTCGTGCTGCCACCCAAGGACGGACGAAGCTGCGCGGCCCCGACAAACCCTGTCAGCACTCCGCCAGATTCACCGCGAGGCCGCCCAGCGACGTCTCTTTGTAGATATGGCTCATGTCCTCGCCCGTGCGCTTCATGGTGGCGATGACCTTGTCCAGGCTGACCGAATGCTGGCCGTCGCCCAGCATGGCCAGTCGGGCGGCGTCGATGGCCTTCACCGCGCCCATGGCGTTGCGCTCGATGCAGGGGATCTGCACCAGACCGCCGATCGGGTCGCAGGTGAGGCCCAGGTTGTGCTCCATGGCGATCTCGGCGGCGTTCTCGATCTGGGCGTTGGAGGCGCCCAGCGCCGCGGCCAGCCCGGCCGCCGCCATCGAGCAGGCCACGCCCACCTCGCCCTGGCAGCCGACCTCCGCCCCCGAGATCGAGGCGTTGGTCTTGTAGAGCGCGCCGATCGCCGCCGCGGTCAGCAGGAAGGTGTGCCGTCCCGCCGGCGTGCCCTGGTGGAAACGGTCGTAATAGCGCAGCACCGCCGGCAGCAGGCCCGCCGCGCCATTGGTGGGCGCCGTCACGACCTTGCCGCCGGCGGCATTCTCCTCGTTTACGGCCAGAGCCCACAGGTTCACCCAGTCCAGCGCCGCCAGCGGATCGGCAAGCCGCTTGTCGGCGTCCTCGACCAGGCTGCGCCAGATGCCGTGCGCGCGACGGGTCACCTTCAGCGCGCCCGGCAGCACGCCCGGCGTGCGCATTCCGCGCTCGATGCAGGCGTACATGGCCCCGATGATCTCATCGAGCCCGGTGACGATCTCGTCCTCGGAGCGCAGGACCAGCTCGTTGGCGGTCATCAGCCCGGCGATGGAGAGGCCGGCCGCGTCAGCCTGGGCCAGCAGCTCCGCGCCGCTCTCGAAGGGATGGGGCGCCGGCAGAGCGCGCTCGGGCGCGGTGTTCTGGCCGAACTCGTCCTCGTCGCGCACGAAGCCGCCCCCGACCGAGAAGTAGATCCGGCTGCCCAGCGCCTGGCCGGCCGCGTCGAAGGCGGTGAACTTCATGGCGTTGGGATGCTGGGGCAGGCGGGTGCGGCCCTCCCACAGCAGGTCGCGCGCCTCGTCGAAGGCGATCTCTCGACGGCCCCCCAGCCTCAGGCGGTTGGCTTCGCGCACCTCGGCGATCACCGTGTCGGCGGCATCGGGGTCCAGGGTGCGGGGCTCGAATCCCGCCAGCCCCAGGATCACCGCCCGGTCCGTGGCGTGTCCGCGCCCGGTCAGGGCCAGCGACGCATAGAGCGTGGTCTCCACGCGGCCCACGCGTTCCACGTCCGTCCCCAGCCAGGCCAGGAACCGCCCCGCGGCTGTCATCGGCCCCATGGTGTGCGAACTGGAGGGGCCGACGCCCAGCTTGAAGAGGTCGAAGACGCTGACGTTCATCCTGGGGCTCTAGCCCGCGCGGCCAGCCGGCTCAACCGGGCCCGTCCGCCGTTTTTGATTCAGATCAAACGCCGGCTCGGCGAAATGGTGCGTTTCGCCACACATGCTGCATCAGTACCTGGTTATTCTGCGGGAGGCTGACGGGACGTCTGCGACCGTCCCGCTCGTCTGCTCGCCTATCGAGGTGATGGGCCGCGCCAGGGCCCTGCTGGATGCGAGCGGCGCCCAGACGGCCGAGGTGCTGCAGGGGGTCGACCACCTCTATACCCTCGCCGCCTCCGACATCTGACCCGCCGGCGCCCTCTTATGGTACGGTGAGGCGGATCGAGGGCGGGGCCCATGGCCGACACATCACACGTCCTTGCCGACCAACATTCCGGTGCGCCCGCCGACCGGACCGTCGGCTCGGTCATCGTGTTCTTCGTCCTCACCGTTCTGCTCACCACGCCGTTCTGGGTTCTCGGCGCCGTGCTCGAGGTGGAGATCCTTCCCGGCCTGCCGATCGCCGCGCTCGCCGTCGTCTGCCCGGCGACGGCGGCTTTCATCCTCACCTGGCGAGCCCACGGGCTCCCGGCCGGAGGAAGGTTCCTGGCGGGCGCCTTCGACGTCCGGCGGATCCGCCCGAAGGTCTGGTGGCTGGCGCTCGTGCTGCTCTCGCCCTGTGTGATGATCGCGATGTTTCTGGCGATGCGCCTCGGCGGCTCCTCCATTCCCGATCCCCAGTTCGCGCCGGCTTCGGCGGCGGCGCTCTTCGTGTTGTTCCTCGTCGCCGCGCTGGCGGAAGAACTGGGATGGTCCGGCTTCGCCATCGGCCCGCTGCAGGCGCGCTGGGGCGCACTTCCGGGCGCCCTCATCGTGGGGGTCGTGTGGGCGATCTGGCACTACCCGGCCCTTGCCCAGGCCCACCGCGCCGTGGCCTGGATCGGCTGGTGGACACTGGCGACGGTGGCCACGCGGGTGATCATCATCTGGCTGTTCAACAACACCGGGCGCAGCGTATTCGGCGTGGCCGTCTTCCACGCCATGACCAATCTCGGCTGGCAGCTCTACCCGGTCCACGGCTCGTGGTTCGACCCGCGCATCAATGCGTTGATCCTGGCCGCGGTGGCGCTGGCCGTCGTCCTGGTGTGGGGCCCCGCGACGCTCAGCTCATCGCGGGCGCGCTCGGGGGCGGCTCGGGCAGGGGGATGAACTCGTCGTGGTCGGCGTCGGGCAGTTTCATCCGGCCGGCGCGCCAGTCGGCCTTGGCCTGCTCGAGGCGCTCCTTTGACGAGGAGACGAAGTTCCATTCGATGAAGCGTGGTCCCACCGGCTCACCGCCCAGGAGCATGACGATGGCGTCGGTCACGGCCGTGAACAGCGCCGGCTGCCCGGGCTGGAACACGATCATCTGGCCGGGCTGGAACTCGCGGCCGTCCACTTCGACCACACCCTGCGCCACATAGGCCGCGCGTTCGGGATACTCGGCTGGGAGCTCGGCCTTGGCGCCGGCGTCAAGCCGCCAATGGACGTAGAACATCGGCGAGTGGGTCTTCACCTTCGCCTCGGCGCCGAACGCCTTGCCGGCGATCAGCCGCGCCCACATGCCCCCGCCCTCGTAGGTCGGCAGGTCGTCCGGGCCGTGGTTTGCGAAGCTGGGGTCGGTCTCCTCCAGCTCGGTGGGCAGGGCCACCCAGGCCTGGATGCCGTGCATCTTGCCGCCCTGGGCGCGCAGGGTCTCGAAGCGCTCTGAGTGGGTGATGCCCCTGCCGGCGGTCATCCAGTTCACCTCGCCTGGATTGATCTCCTGGATCGCGCCGACGCTGTCGCGGTGGGTGATGTGGCCGTCGAACAGGTAGGTCACCGTCGACAGGCCAATGTGCGGGTGGGGCCGAACGTCGACGTTGCGGCCGAAGCCGGCCTGGAACTCAACCGGCCCCATGTGGTCGAAGAACACGAACGGCCCGACCATCCGCCGCTTGGCGAAGGGCAACACTCGGCCGACCTCGAAGCCGCCGAGGTCCTTCCGGCGCTGGTCGATGACGAGTTCGATCATGGAAGGCCTCCTGTGGTGGAGACCTAGCTTTGCGCACTCACATAGGGGCTGACCAGACCCAGCGGCGCAGCGGTGGTGTTCTTGACGGAGCGGATGACGATCCGGCTCTCGATGTTCGAAACCAGGCCGAGGCTCAGGATCTTGTCGCGCAGGAAGTCGTCGAAGGCGTGCATGTCGCGCGTGACGATCCGCAGCTCATAGTCCGCCGAGCCGGTCACGGTGGCGCACTGCACCACCTCGGCCAGCTTGGTGATGGCGGTCTCGAAGGCGTCGAGGTTGTCCTTGGTCGGCAGTGAGAGCTTGACGGTGCAATAGACCTCGAAGCCCAGGCCCAGCTTGTCGCGGTCCAGGATGGTCACGCGGCGCTGGATCACGCCGGCGTCCTCCAGCCGCTTGATGCGCCGCCAGCAGGGGCTTGAGGACAATCCGACGCGGTCGGCGATCTCGGCGACGGACAGCCCGGCGTCGTGCTGGATCAGATCCAGGATCTTGGCATCGACGGCGTCGAGGACCTCAGACAACATTTCCTCCTGTAATTGGCACGAGAGCATATTGTTCTTGCCCCAGAACCACCGTGGCGGGGCATGCTTTTGGCAAGCAATTGCGGCGCACTTATATGATCGTGCAATCCGTTAGGGGAGGCCCGAAAGGAAAAAAATTGCGATGCGCCACCAGGAAGTGACGCTCGACGACAAATTTCTGCTCACGGATGGCCGGGTGTTCATCACCGGCGTCCAGACGCTGCTCCGTGTTCTGATCGATCAGCACCGGCTGGATCGCGCGGCCGGGCTCAACACGGCGGGATTCGTTTCGGGTTATCGCGGCTCGCCTCTGGGCGGCCTCGACCAGCAGGCCGCGCGAGCGGGGAAATACCTGAAGACCGCCGAGGTGGTGTTCAAGGAAGGCCTGAACGAGGACCTCGCCGCCACAGCCGTCTGGGGCAGCCAGCAGGCCAATCTGTTCCCGGGCGCCCGCTACGACGGCGTTTTCGGCATGTGGTACGGCAAGGCGCCCGGCGTCGACCGCACCGGCGACGTCTTCAAGCACGCGAACTTCGCCGGCGTCCACGCCAAGGGCGGCGTGCTGGCGGTGGCCGGCGACGACCACAACTGCAAGTCCTCCACCCTGCCGTCGCAGTCGGAATACGCCTTCCAGGACTTCGAGATGCCGGTGCTGTCGCCGGCCGACGTGCAGGAGGTGCTGGATTACGGCCTGCTGGGCTACGCCCTGTCGCGCTTCTCCGGCCTCTGGGTTGGCATGATCGCGCTGGCCGACACCATGGACTCCGGCGCGACCATCGACGTCTCGCTCGCGCGCCATAAGTTCACCACGCCCGAGAACTTCCGCCTGCCGGCGGGCGGACTCGGAATCCGCCTGAAGGACCAGCCGCTCGACAAGGAACGGCGCCTGCGGACCCAGAAGATCCCCGCCGCCCTGGCCTTCGCTCGCGCCAACCGCATCGACCGGATCATGCTGGGCGCCGCCCGGCCGCGCCTGGGCATCGTCTGCCAGGGCCAAGCCTACAAGGACGTGATCGAGGCCTTCGCCGCCATGGGCATTTCCCAGGCCGAGGCCGCGTCGCTGGGCGTCGCCATCTACAAGGTCGGCATGCCCTGGCCCTTGGAGCCAGTCGGGTTGCGCGGGTTCGCGGCCGGTCTCGAGACCATGATGGTCATCGAGCACAAGCGCCCGCTGATCGAGGTCCAGGCCCGCGCGGCGCTTTACGACCTGCCCGCGCACGCCCGGCCGACGATCATCGGCAAGACCGACGAGAAGGGCGCGCCGCTGCTCTCGGAGCTGACGTCGCTGTCGGTCGCCGAGATCGCGCTGGCCATCGCCGACCGCCTGCCCGCCGGCCCGCACATGGACCGGGTGTACGACTACCTGAACCGGGTCTCGGCCGCCTCGATGGCCGCGGTCACGCTCTCCAGCGACCAGCAGCGCAAGCCGTTCTTCTGCTCGGGCTGCCCGCACAACACCTCGACCCGACTGCCGGAAGGCTCCCGCGCCCTGGCCGGCATCGGCTGCCACTACATGGCCAGCTTCAACGACCCCTCCACCGACCTGAACAGCCACATGGGCGGCGAGGGCCTGAGCTGGGTGGGCGCCTCGCCCTTCACCGATGAGAAGCACGTCTTCGTCAACCTGGGGGACGGCACCTACAATCACTCCGGTTCGCTCGCGATCCGCGCCGCCGTCGCGGCCGGGGCGAACATGACCTACAAGCTGCTGTTCAACGACGCCGTCGCCATGACCGGCGGCCAGGCGGCCGAGAGCGGCTTCACCGTACCGCAGATCACCCGCCAGCTCGCCGCCGAGGGCGTGCCGAAGGTGGTGGTCGTGGCCGCCGAGCCCGAGCGCTACCAGACGGTCACCGACCTGGCCCCCGGGGTCGAGGTGCGCCCGCGCATCGAGCTGATGAAGGTCCAGCGCGAGCTGCGCGACACCCCCGGCGTGAGCGTCCTGATCTACGACCAGGTCTGCGCCACCGAGAAGCGCCGCCGGCGCAAGCGCGGCAAGATGGCCGCCGCGCCGATGCGGGTCATGATCAATCCGCTTGTTTGTGAGGGCTGCGGCGATTGCTCGGTGAAGTCCAACTGCGTCTCTGTCGAGCCGCTGAACACCGAGTTCGGCCGCAAGCGGAAGATCAACCAGTCCAGCTGCAACCAGGACTATTCGTGCCTGGACGGCTTCTGCCCGTCCTTCATCACCCTGGAGGGCGCCGAGAACGCGCACCACGAGGCCGGCCCGGCGCTGACCGCCGACTCCACGCCGCTGCCGACCTTCCAGGAACTGAAGGGCGTCCAGAACATCGTCTTCACCGGCGTCGGCGGCACGGGCGTGACGACCGTCGCCTCGATCCTGGCCATGGCCGCCCACGTCGATGGCCGCGCCGCCTCGGTGGTCGACATGACCGGCTTGGCCCAGAAGGGCGGGGCGGTGTTCAGCCACGTCCGCATCGGCGAGACCGAGACCACGACGATCGGCGGCCGCGTCCCCGCCGCCAGCGCCAACGTCCTGATCGCCTGCGACCTGCTGTCGGCCGCCGGCCCGGACGCCCTGGCGCTCTACGCCAAGGACCGCACCGTCGCGGTCGGCAACGCCGACTTCGCGCCCACCGCCGACTTCGTGACGGACCGCGATGTGCGTTTCGACGCCGACGAGCAGGGCAAGCGGATCGCGGCGGCCACCCAGACCTATGACGCCGCCCCGGCCAGCCACCTGGCGGAAACCAACCTGGGCGACGCCATCTACGCCAACATGATCATGCTGGGCTTCGCCTGGCAGAAGGGCGTGGTGCCGGTCTCCAGCCGCGCGCTCTACCGGTCCATCCGGCTGAACGGCGTGGAAGTCGAGGCCAACCTCCAGGCCTTCGAGCTCGGTCGTAAGGCGGCCTTTGACCCCACCGCCCGCGGCAAGCGCGAGGACGACGTCCCGACGCCCGAGACCATGCCGCTGGACGAGCTGATCGCCCACCGCGCGCGCGAGCTGACGGCCTACCAGAACAAGGCCTACGCCGACCACTACGTGGCCAGGGTGGAGCGCGTGCGCGCCGCCGAAGCGCCGCTGGGCTCGACTGCCCTGACCCGCGCCGTGGCGGTCAGTCTCTACAAGCTGATGGCCTACAAGGACGAGTACGAGGTCGCGCGCCTCTACTCCGACGGCCGCTTCGCCAAGTATCGCGCGGAGAGCTTCAAGGGCGGCAAGGCCAAGGTGTGGCTCAGCCCACCGATCCTCGCCCGCAAAGGGCCGGACGGGAAGCCGGTGAAAATGGCCTTCTCGCCCTGGATGCTGGACTTGGCGTTCCCGACGCTGGCCAAGCTGAAGGGCCTGCGCGGCTCGGCCCTCGACATCTTCGGCATGACCGCCGAGCGCAGGATGGAGCGCGGCCTGATCGCCGACTTCGAAGCCGACCTCGACCGCCTGCTGGCGGGCCTCAACAAGGACCGCCTCCACCTCGCCGCCCAGATCGCCGCCGTCCCGCAGAAGATCCGCGGCTATGGCCACGTGAAGGACGCGTCGGTGGGACCGGCGAAGGCTGAGGCGAAACGGCTGTGGGGCGAGTGGGAGAAGGTCGGGGCGAAGGAAGCGGTGGGAGTTTAGTAGGTCTGCGAAATCGTCACTGTCCGCGAGAAATCACCTGCTAGGGCGTCCTTCTCGCGGATGAAGACATAGAGCCGGCCGCCGTCGCCCCAGTTCATCTTCAGCGCCGGATCGGAATCGACTTGCAGCAACAGCCGCCACTGCTTCGAGGCGCGCTCGATGGGTGGGGTGATTTCTGTGCCCTCGTACTCTGGCGGCAAGCCGCGACGCATCAGTTCGCACGAGATGGCCATTTGCTCATCCTGGATCTCGGACGGATAGCCGCCAATGCGATGTTGGAGTTCGTCGCCGAATGGCGCGTCGGGCGCTTCGGCGAGTGCGTCGAGCTCTTCCTCACTGAGATCAAGCTCGGACAGGTCGATCCCCAACCAGTCCAGACTCGGGAGTGAGGTGTAGCTCACGAACGCGATGCGCCGCTCCGGGAAGGCGGCGGCTAAGCGTCTGTCTGCACGTCCGCCGATACGGGGTGGAGGCGCGACCGCCGGGCCAAACGGCTCATCGACGCTGATCACGCGAACCAAGTCGGCAAACCCGTACCGCATTTCATCGACAAATGCGTAGAGGCGCCCGGTGAACGGAAGCCATTCCGGTCCGCCGCAACTGCGGACCGCAGCGAGGTCGATCTGTGCCACGAAGGTCCGAGGCCGCCCGCCGTCGTCAGGCCACGCAAGGTTGGGGGGTAATTCCGGATTGCCGCCAACCTTCGAGAACGCGGGCTCTTTCGCTGGCGCCAGCACCAGAGTCGGCCGCGCCATGCGCATCATCTTGGCCTTGATTCGAGGCGCGTCCGATGAAAGCCGAGGGCCTGCGTTGCGCTGCTTGCGAAGATATACCCAGTGCTGCACGAGGGCGACGAGGACCACGACCGCGACCGTGGCGAGAAGATAGAGAAGGCCCGCGCCTAAGCTGATCGCTGCTGCGCGAACAAGTTCGAGATGTCCCATCCGCCAATCGACCGCCTAAAGCCACGCTTGCAGGACACCCCGCGAACGAAAGGTTCGTCAAGAACAAATATAGAACTTCGCTAGGCCTTCGATGCGCTCACCTCGATCGTGACACCCCCCGGCCCCTCCACCACCTTCAATCCCGACCGTGGATCGATCTCGCCCAGATCGATGTCCGCCTTGGGCGTGATCACCCACGTCCGCCGACCGGCCACCGCCAGCACCAGCTTGCCCTTGCCCCAGTGCTCCGTGGCGAAGGCCTTGAGCGCCGCGTACATCGGGTTCCTGCGCCAGGCCTGGGGGTTGGCCGCGTCGCAGCGGGCGATGAGCCAGAGGCCTTGCGGGTCCTGGTCCAGGACCACCTTGGTCTGGTCCGGGCGGAAGCGGTGGGGCATCTCTGGGTCCATCAGCCAGACGCATTCGAAGGTGCGGCAGCTGTGCGGGCGGGTCTCGTAGATCCCGCAGCCGGCGCCGGGCCTGGCATGGACGCACAGCTTGCCCATCGGCTTGGCCAGTTCCTCGACCGCCAGCACCCGGCAGCACTGGGTGCACGGGCCGCAGGACTTCACCGGACCACGCCCACCCAGATCACGTGCTTCGGGCCCTTGCCGGAGGGGCTGGCGCCGACCTTGTGCTCGGTGACGGTGAAGCCGGCATGAGCGAACCGGCGGGCGAACTTGTCGTCGTGGGCGGCCGACCAGATCGCCACGACGCCGCCGGGCTTGGTCGCGCGCTTCAGGTTGGTGAGGCCGTGCAGGGAATAGAGGCTGTCGTTGGCGTCGCGGTTCAGGCCGTCGGGGCCGTTGTCGACGTCCATCAGGATCAGGTCGTATGGCGGCTTGGCCTCGGCCAGCCGGTCGGCCACGTCGCCCTGGACGATCCTGGCGCGGGGGTCGGAGAGGCTGTCGCCGTAGAGCGGAGCGAGGTGACTGCCGGCCCAGGCGATCACCTCGGGCACCAGCTCGGCCACCACGATCCGGCCGTCCTTCGGCAGGTCGGCCAGGGCCGCGCGCAGGGTGAAGCCCATGCCCAGCCCGCCGATCAGGATGCGCGGCGCCCGGCGCTGGGCCGCCTTGGCCCAGGCCAGCTTGAACAGCGCCACCTCGGAGCCGTAGAGGCGGCTGTTCATCAGCTCGATATTGCCGGACATGATCGAATAGTCCTGGCCGCGCTGCATGAGCTTCAGCTCGCCGCCGCCGGGGATCTGGGCCGTGTCCAGGTGGATCCAGGGATTCATCGTCGCTCCGTGATGGACCTCTCCATACAGCCCTTCGCTGTCGCCACGTCATCCGCTTTAGGGTTGGCTGGACAGCGCGTCGTCTCAAGTTCGGCGGCGCGAGCAGGAGGATTTCCCATGGCCGACTTCGGCGGCGACACCGATCTCGAGGCCTTCCGCGGCGAGGCGAAGACCTGGCTGGAGGCCAACTTCCCGCCGGCCCTGAAGGGCAAGTCCAGCCTGGGGACCGCCGAGGTCCGCGTGAACGACCCCGACCTGGCCAAGTGGCGCAAGGCCATGGGCGAGAAGGGCTGGGGCACGCCGACCTGGCCGAAGGAGTACGGCGGTGGTGGGCTATCGCCCCAGCAGGCCCGTGTGCTCCTCCAGGAGATGACCAGGATCGGCGCCTTCAATCCGCTGATGTTCGGCATGGGCGTGACGATGATCGGCCCGACGATCATGGACTACGGCACCGAGGCGCAGAAGCAGAAGCACCTGCCGCCGATCGTGCGCGGCGAGGTCCAGTGGTGCGTCGGCTACTCCGAGCCCAACGCCGGCTCGGACCTGGCCAGCCTGCAGACCAAGGCCGTGGACAACGGCGACGGCTGGACCATCAACGGCCAGAAGACGTGGACCAGCGGGGCGCAGTATTCCGACTGGTGCGGCTGCCTGGTGCGCACCGACCCCTCGGCCAAGAAGCACGAGGGCATCTCCTTCATGCTGATCGACATGCATCAGCCGGGGATCGAGACCCGGCCGATCGCCCTGATCGCTGGGGCCTCACCCTTCTGCGAGACCTTCTTCACCGACGCCAAGGCGCCGCGCGACGCGCTGCTGGGCCAGCTCAACGTGGGCTGGACGGTGGGCAAGCGCCTGCTGCAGCACGAGCGGGCCAGCCAGACCGGCGCCTCCACCGGCGGACGGCCGCCGCCGCCGGTGTCCGACATCGCGAAACAGTACGTCGGCCTGGATGAGCAGGGCCGGATCGCCGACGCCGACCTGCGGACGCGGGTGGTGAAGCACCAGATGGACGCCAAGGTCCACGGCCTGACCCTGGCCCGCGCCATGGCCGAGGCGAAGGGTAACAACAGCCCGGGCAACGCCGCCTCCGTGCTGAAGAACTCCGCGACCCATGTGGCCCAGACCCGCGCCGAACTGACCCTGGAGATCATGGGCCACCAGGGCCTGGGCTGGGAGGGCGCCGACTTCAAGCCGGAGGAGCTGGAGACCGTGCGCGGCTGGCTGTTCGGCAAGGCGATGTCGATCTACGGCGGCTCGTCCGAGATCCAGAACAACATCGTCTCCAAGCGGATCCTGGGGCTGCCGGACACGACCCAGTCGGCCTGAGGGCGGCTCAGGTCTGGGTGATCGCCCGGCAGGCGAAGGCCATGCGCACGGCGCCCACCGACTCGGGCGCCGGCGCCGCCCAGGGCGTGACCATGAACTTCGGCGAGCGCCAGGCGCGGCCCGCGAGGTTCGGCTTGTCGTGGTAGATCTCGTCGACCACCCGCGACAGTCCCTTGCGGCAGTCGAACTCGCCCAGGCTCTCGACCGAGCGGAAAGCGAAGCCGTCGCGCTGAAGCGACTTGTCCGAGTCATAGGCCGTCCAGGCCTTGCGCACGCCGTCGTCGCCGTGGGCGTGATGGCGCATGTAGACCCACGTGTCGTCGCTGGCGGTGACCAGGGTCCAGCCCGCCTTTTCCAGCCCGAACGGCGCGGCGGCGGCCGGGGCGGCGGCGAGTATCGACAGGGTAAGGGCGAGGGCGGAACGCATGGCGGCAACAACGCCCTGAACGCGGCCGGGTGTCTAGCCGCCTGGCGCGCCCGACCGCTGGTCGCGCGCCACAACGCGTTTGACGAGCCCGCAATCCCTGCCCGCGCGCCTTGTGATAGCCGACGGGCCAAGGCCGCCGAGTTGGGGTTGCTGCCCGTGATCGAGTCCGAAGACCTGCGTATCCGCCAGCTCGTCGAGGCGATGGAGCCCGGCCCCTTCCGCGCGATGCTGCAGGCCGCCCTGCAGCACGAGGCGCAGGGCGAGACCCGCGCCGCCGCCGCCACCTATCGCACCGCCCTGCAGTCGATCCCCCGGTTCCTGTCGCCGTCGGTGCGGCCCGCGCTGGACCACGCCAAGGCGGTGGTCGACGCCAACGACGCGGAGCTGGCCGAGTTCCTGGAAGCGCGGTTGGCGGGATTCCGATCGCGCCACGCCGGGGCCCGCCTGGACCGGGTAGAGCAGTCGAGGGACATCCTGCTGCGCCGGCGTCGCGTCTACCGCCCCTCGCCCAGCTTCATGTATGTGCCGCAGCTCCCGGCCATGGAATTCTACGACCGTGACCTGTTCCCCTGGCTGGACACGCTGGAAGCCGCGACGGCGGACATCCAGGCCGAGCTGACGCAGGTCCTGGCCGGCGGAGCCGAGGTGCTCGAACCCTACGTCGCTATCGACGGCACGCCACAACCGCGGTGGCGGGAGCTGGCCAATTCGCGGCGCTGGGGGGTCTTCTACCTCTGGCGCGCCGGCGTGCCAGTCGAGGAGAACCTGGCTCGCTGCCCCAGGACCGCCAGGGCGCTGGAGGCCTGGCCGCAGTGCCGCCTGGAGGGCACCGGGCCGACCGCGGTGTTCTCGATCCTGGACGCCAAGACCCGCATCCCGCCGCACGTCGGGGTCAACAACGCCCGGCTGATCGTCCATGTGCCGCTGGTCGTGCCGTCCGGCTGCGGTTTCCGCGTCGGCGCCGAGCAGCGGTCGTGGGAGCCCGGGAAGGCCTTCGTCTTCGACGACACCATCGAGCATGAGGCCTGGAACGACAGCGACCAGCCCCGCGCCGTCCTGATCCTGGACTGCTGGAACCCGTTCCTCAGCGAGCCCGAGCGCGAGATGGTCACCGCCCTCACCGCAGGCGTCAGCGACTACTATGGCGACCTGCCCGCCTACGCCCGCGGCGCCGAAGGCTGACCGGACCTGAACCGAACCTAAACGCAGGCCTCAGGTCCGCCTCAACCGGGATGGCGCAAACCTTGCTGCAAGCCGCACAGACGCGGATGCAAAGCCTCAAGGTGACGCCATGGCGACCTCTCACGCCATCGACTGGGTTCTTCTCGATCACACCGCCGACCGCCCGGTCGACATCGGCGACGTCGTCTCGGTGGACGCGGGCGGGATGCCGATCTACCGCGTGCTGGGCCTGGAAGGCCGCGCGGTCCGGGTTGACGACGAACGGCACAGGGACGCCCAGGTGATCCCGCTGGACCGCTTCCGCTGGCGCGGCGGGACCCACTGAGCGCCGGTCGCTACATCGCCTTCGCCGCCGCCCGCGCCGCGTTCAGGAACGCCGCCCGCGCCACGCTCAGCTCGCGGCCCGTGGCGTTGGGCCAGGCGGCGTTGGTGACGATGACGATGCGGTCGTCGCGGAAGACGGTGATGGACTGGCCGAAGATGCCGCGGGCCTCGAAGGCTCCATTGTCGGGCATCCACCAGAAGTAGCCGTAGCCGCGCTCACGGGTCCCGTTGGTGATCTGGGGCGTGGTGGCCTCGGCGGTCCAGCCCGCGGGAAGGATCTGCTTGTCCCCGGCCTTGCCGCCGTCGAGCATGAATTGGCCGAGGCGGGCGTAGTCCTTCAGCGTGATCGACATGCAGCAGCCGCCGCGCTCGTGGCCGGCCGGGTCGACCACCCAGATGGCGTCGCGTTCCATGCCGTAGGGCTTCCAGATCTTCTCCGACGCGTACTGCGACAGGCTCTTGCCCACCGCGTTGGAAACCAGGATGCCGACCAGGTCGGTCTCACCGGTGTTGTAGTTGAAGAACGTCCCCGGCTCATGGGCGCGGGGCAGGCGCGCCATGTAGGTCACCAGCGGATTCTTGCCCGGCTCCAGAGGTAGTGTCGCCGACAGGGCCACGTCCGACTTCGGGTCGGTGTAGTCCTCGTTCCACTTCACGCCCGAGCTCATCATCAGGAGTTGGCGGACGGTGACGCCGTCGTAGCCGGAGCCCTTCAGCTGGGGGATGTAGTCGGTGACGGGCGAGTTCAGGCTCTTGATCTTGCCGTCCTGGATCGCGGCGCCGACAAGTGTCGAGGTTACCGACTTGGCCACCGAGAACGAGGTCCAGCGGTCCTCGGCCTTCCGGCCCAGGCCGTAGCGCTCCATGACCACCTTGCCGTCCTTGAGCACCAGGACGCCCGACACGTTGTAGGCCTTCATGTAATCGCCGACGGAGAAGGTCTTGCCGCCATAGTCGAAGCTGAAATCGATCTGCGTCTCGGCCTTGGGCAGCGGGTGGACCTTGTCGCCGCGCTTGACCGTCTCGACGCGGTAGACGCTCTCGATGTCGCGGTACCAGTCGGACTGCTGCTGGGGCGTCCAGACCAGGATCGAGGGAATGTCCGGCCTGACGGGGACCTGGGCATAGACCCCGCTTCCCGCCAAAGCCGCCACGACGGCCAGTCCAACTACCTTACGCATGCCGAAGCCTCCCCGATTTTGCGGGGAGGCTAAGGGCGTTGCGCCAACTGAACAACAATCACCTTCGTCCTGTATCGGGCGAAGGTGTCCGAGTCAGGCCGCGAGCGAACGCGACGCCTTCACCAGCGGCATCGCCTCGGCCCGCTCGGCCAGCAGCGCGCGTTCCAGGCTGGTCTCGCCGGCGCGGCCGGCGGCCGCGATCAGGGTGAGGTCCAGCAGGTCGCGCTGGGCGTGGCTGCCGCCAAAGCGGCCGGCGCGGTTGCGGACGCCGCGCAGCAGCTCGCAGGTGCGGGCGTACTCGCCGCGCCCGAAGGCGGTGAGCGCCTGGGCCACCGGAAGGCCGACGTCGCGGGTGAACATGGCGTTGTCGCCCGGCCCCTCGACGGCCGCGGCCATGGCGGCCAGCGCAGCTTCCGCCTCGGCGTCGCGGCCGGCGCCGACGAAAGCCATCACGGCGTGCACGTCGTCGAACGCATAGCCGCCGCGCGGCTGGGTGGCGTAGTTCCCCGCCAGCACCGCCCAGCGGTCGCCCACGTCCACGCCCCGCAGCTTCAGCCGCCAGAGCAGGGCGGCGGCGTCCACCATGTCGAAGGCCATCCCGGAGCGGTCGCCGTAGATCGGGCCGTCGTACAGGGCCAGCACCTCGTCGATCTCGCCCAGGCCCAGGTGGAAGAGCGCCAGATGCCACCAGTTGTGGATGGCGAAGAAGCTCTGGTGGCTCCAGGTCCCGCTGTCTTGGCGCATCCAGGTGACCCCGTCGGCACGGCGGTCCTGCATCTCGAGGACGTGGGCGACGGCGTGCTGGGCCCAGTTGTTGCGAGGCTCCAGGTGGATGGCTAGGCGGCCCGCCGCCTCGGCGCGGTCGTAGAGGGCGGTTTCCTCCAGGCCGAAGGCGTGCATGCCGAGGATCGCGTGATAGTTCGGCATGTCCGCCGACCAGGCGGGCAGGGCGCGGCCGATGCGGTCGCGCAGCATCCGGCTGTCCCCGAGCAGGAAGTCCATGAGCTGGCCGGCCTGGAGAGCGAGCACGTCGCGCGGATGGGCGATGGAGACGTCCTCCAGGATCCGGCCCGCGGCGCGGATCTCCCCCGCGAGCAGGCTGCCGATGGCGGCCAGATGCCCCGTCTCGCGGGCGGTCGCCGGCAGGTCCTTGGCCACATCGAACGCGCCGACGCCGATCCGGGCGGTGTCGGTGTCGGTGCCCACCAGGGTCATGTACGCCATCAGCACATGGGCCATGACGAAGCCGGGGCTGTCGGCCACCGCCTGCTGCAGCAGCGGGAAAGGTTCGCCCGCGTAGCAATGGTAGGCGTCCAGCGCCTTCTGATATAGTTCCGCCGCCGTGGCGCTCGCGCCCGACAGGTCGTGTCCGTATTGGTCTTTCACGGCCATCTCGTCCTTCCTCGGTTTTGGGCGGCGAGGGGTACGGGTTTGCGGCCGAGCGCTCCAGCGGTCAAGCGGTCGGTTCCTGGCGGGTCCGGTTTCCGGAACGATTTGAATATCTTGGGCGGATTTCGAGCAGAGGGGCGCAGCGATGACGACCCAGACTTCCGAAGAAACTGCACCGGCGGTGCAGTCGGAACCCCGCACCAAGGGCGAACGCACCCGCGAACGCATCCTCGACATCACCTATGAGGCGGTGATCCGGAAGGGGTTCGCGGCCACCTCGATCGAGGAACTGGTCGAGGCCGCGGGCATCACCAAGAGCGGGTTCTTCTACCACTTCAAGGACAAGGCCGACCTCGCACGCCAGCTGATCGAGCGCTACACCGGCGAGAACGCGCGGTTCCTCGACGAGATGGCCGGCCGCGCCCGCGAGCTCAGCGACGACCCGCTGCACAGCTTCCTGATCTTCCTCAAACTGTACGCCGAGGCGATGCGTGAGCTGGTCTACGCCCACCCTGGCTGCATGGTGGCCACGGTGACCTTCCAGGATCGGTCGTGGGACCGCGAGACCCGCCAGCTCACCATCGACAGCGTGCTGAACTGGCGCGGCCGCTTCATCGGCTGGCTGGAGGAGATCGCCGTGGTCTATCCGCCCAAGGGCAAGGCCGAGCTCGCGGATCTCGCCGACGCGATCCTGGCTTTCACCTATGGCGGCATGACGCTGGCGAAGGCGCTGGGCGACCCCACCGCCATCAGCCGGCAGGCGCTGATGTTCCGCGAGACCGTGCGGCTCCACTTCCTGGGCGCCTGATGACAAGCCGGGGTGCGACGCGCTAGGCCAGGGCATGGCCGAATTCGACTTTGACGCGGTGGTCGTGGGTGCAGGCGCCGTCGGGCTGGCGTGCGGGTACGCGCTGTCGCGGCGCGGTCTGACGGTGGCGGTTCTGGAGAAGGACGTGGCTATCGGCCAGGGCGTGTCCTCGCGCAACTCCGAGGTGATCCACGGCGGCCTCTACTACCCGACCGGCTCGCTGAAGGCGCGGCTCTGCGTCGAGGGCCGGCGAATGCTGTACGCCTTCTGCGACGGCCACCACGTCGAGTACGACCGCTGCGGCAAGCTCGTGGTGGCCGAGAGTGTCGATGACCTGGAACGCCTTGAAGCCATCCTGTCCCAGGCGCGCGAGAACGACGTCGAGGGCATGGAGACGCTGACCAAGGCCCAGGCGCTGGCCTTGGAGCCGGAGCTCGCCTGCGAGGGCGCGCTGTTGTCGCCGCAGAGCGGGGTGTTCGAAAGCCACGCCTACATGCTGGCCCTGCAGGGCGAGATCGAGGCCGCCGGCGGTGCGGTGGTGCTGGCGACGCCGTTCGAGGGCGCGAGCCCGCTAGACGGCGGCGGCTTCTCGGTGCGGGCCGGCGGCGCGGAGCCGACGGTGCTTACCTGCCGTTATCTGGTGACCGCCCCCGGACTGTCGGCCCAGCATGTGGCCGCCGAGATCGACGGATTCCCCAGGGAGGTGATCCCCGAGGCCCATTTCGGCAAGGGAATGTACTTCCGGCTGATGGGCAAGGCGCCGTTCGCGCGGCTGATCTATCCGCCGCCGATCCCGGGCGCGCTGGGCACCCACTATCGGCGGGACCTGGGCGGGCAGGGGGTGTTCGGGCCGGACCTGAACTATGTCGACGAGCCGGACTACACGGTCGATCCGTCGGCGGCGCCGGCCTTTTACACCTACATTCGCAAGTTCTGGCCTGGCCTGCCGGACGGGGCGCTCAGCCCCGACTACGCTGGCGTGCGGCCTAAGATCCATGGCCCCGGAGAGGCCCAGCCAGACTTCCGGCTCGACGCCTCCGAGATCCACGGGTTGCCGGGCCTAGTGGCCCTGTTCGGGATCGAGAGTCCCGGCCTCACGTCTTCACTGGCGATCGGGGAAGAGGTGGCGGTTCGTCTGGGGCTCCAAACGGGCGTTTGAATTCCGCCCGGGAATGGCGATAGTCAGGTCCCAGGGAGAACCGCGCCATGAAGAATCGCATCACCGACCTGCTGGGGGTGAAGTACCCTATCGTCCAGGCGCCGATGGGCTGGATCGCCCGGGCCCAGCTGGCCAGCGCCGTCTCCAACGCCGGCGGCCTCGGCATCATCGAGACTTCCTCCGGCCGCCTCGACGAGGTGCGCGAGGAGGTGAAGAAGATGAAGACCCTCACGGACAAGCCGTGGGGCATCAACGTCGCCCAGGCCTTCGTGCGCGACCCGGACATCGTGAGCTTCGTGGCGGACCAGGGCGTGAAGTTCGTCACCACCTCGGCGGGCGATCCCAACAAGTACTGCGAGGCGCTGAAGTCCAAGGGCCTGACCGTCTTCCATGTCGTGCCGAACCTGGCGGCGGCGGAGAAGGCCATCGCGGCGGGCGTCGACGGCCTGGTGGTGGAAGGCGGCGAGGGCGGCGGGTTCAAGAACAGCCGCGACGTGGCGACCATGGTCCTGCTGCCGCTGGTCTGCTCGAAGACCGACCTCCCGGTGATCGCGGCGGGCGGTATCACCGACGGCCGCTCCATGGCCGCGGCCTTCGCGCTCGGCGCCGAGGCGGTGCAGATGGGGACGCGGATGGTCTCCGCCGCCGAGAGCCCGGTCCACCAGAACTGGAAGGACATGATCGTGAACGCCAAGGAGACGGACACCGTCTTCCTGAACCGCCAGGGCCCGGGCCCGGCGCTCCGGGCGCTGCGCACCGAGAAGACCACGCGCTTCGAACTCGACCCGCCGCCGAACATCATGGCGGAGATGGCAAACGCCCTGGCCCTCTACTTCGGGGGCGACATGGAGGCGGCCATCGCGCTGTCGGGCCAGGTGGCGGGGCGGATCGACAGCGTGAAGCCGGTCGCCCAGATCATCCGCGAGACGGTCGAGGAATTCGAGGCCGTGACGGCGGAGTTGGGCCGCAAGTACGGGAAGGTCGGCGAGCCGGCCTGACTATTTCGGCAGCGTCCCGAGCCAGGCCAGGATCTCTGTCTGCAAGCGGATACGGGCGGTGTTCCAGCCGTGGTCGCTGGCGACGTGGACGACCTTCACCCGCCCGCCGCGCCGCTTGACGTCCATCACCAGAGCCTGCGCGTCTGGCGCAAGGCCATCGTCCGACGTGAGCACGAGCAGGGGGACCTTCGTCAGTCCGGGAGCGGCGGCGGCGAAGGTGTACGGTCCGAGCTCCGCCATTTCACGCGCCATGCTCTGGGCCGTCACGCCGGCGAGGCTCTCCATGTTCTGGGCCGCGAGGTTCGTGTTCCGCTCGATCGGGTTTCCGGCGCGCTTGCCCATGTCGGCGGCCGAGATGAGGGCCGCGCCTGCAAGCGCGGCATCGCCAGCCGCGACTTGCGATGTCACCCAGGCGCCCATGCTGTGCCCCATGATCACCAGCCGTTCGGGGGCGATCCTCAGGGCGGCGGCGTTGGCAGGCGTCCGCAGGTAGGCCAGCACGGCCTTGGCGTCGTCGAGATTGCCCTTGAAGCTGAAAGTCCCGGGACTGCCCCAGGAGCCGCGGTAGTTGAAGGTGACGACGTTCCAGCCGCCGCGCCGCAGGGCCTGGGCCAGGTCGAGGTTCTTCTCGTTGCCGGGCAGGCCGTGCAGCAGGACGACGGTCGGATGGGCGCCGGGGCCGGCCGCGAGGTAGGCCAGCCCGTTGATCTGCACCCCGCCGCTCGGGATGTGCAGGACCTCGGAGCGGGCGGGGTTCGCCTTGTCGGCCGGCGGGTCGGCGTAGATGGCGGCGGGCGGCCTGGTCTGGGCCTCCGCGCCGCAACCGATCGCGAGGGCGGCGCAGGCCGCCAGCATCCAGGACCTCATCGCCATCCCCTCAAATCTCGCCCACGACGGCGCGCAACGCGTCGGCGGGCGCGGCGTCCTCCAGATGGATCAGGGCCCAGATCCCGAAGAATAGCCAGGGCCAGAGCGCCGTGTCTCCTGGACCGCCCAGGCGACGCACCGCGTCCACCTTGCCCAGGCCCGAGCGGATGTCCCCGGCGCGGGGGGCGATCCAGGCTTCCACCGGGACGGTGAAGCCCTGTTTCTTCGCCCAGGGATCGGCCGCCGGGCAGGCCCGCTCAAGCCACTTGCGCAACAACCACTTGCCGTAGCCGCCCCGCACCTTGAAGCGGTCGGCCAGCGGCCAGGCGAAGGCGGCGACGTCGCGGTCCAGGAACGGCGTGCGCCCCTCCAGCCCCTGCGCCATCAGGCAGCGGTCCAGCTTCAGCAGCAGGTCGTTGGGCAGCCAAGTCACCGCGTCGGCCCATTGGGCGCTCTGCAGGGCGGTGAGACCCAGAGGCGCCCGCGCCTGCTCGCGCCAGGCGGCCAGCACCTCGGGCCGGGCGCCGCGCGGCTCGGCCGGACGGCCGCCCAGCAGCCTGGGCCTGAGCGCCCGGCGGTAGCGGCCGTAGCCGCCGAAGAGCTCGTCGCCGCCCTCGCCGGTGAGCACGACGGTGAGCGTGCCCTTGGCGGCCTCGGCCAGCTTGTAGGTGGGCAGGACGGCGTAGTCGGCGGTGGGGTCGTCCAGCACCCAGGCGACCTCAGGCAGGATGCGCCAGAAGTCCGCTTCGCCGAACGCAGTCTCGCGCCAGTCCAGGTTCAGGGCCCGGGCGACCTTCTCGGCCTGGGCCCGCTCGTCCTTGGCGCCCGGGGCGTCGAAGCCGCAGGTGAAGGCGGTGACGGGCCGCTCGTTGAGGCGGGACATGAGGGTGGCGATGGCGGCGCTATCGATCCCGCCGGACAGGAACAGGCCGTAGGGCACGTCCGAGCGCTGGTGAACGCGGACGCTGTCTTCGAGGACGGCGTCGAGTTGGGCAAGTAGGCCTCGCTCCTCCCCCGCTCCGAAGAGCGCGGGGGTGCGGCGAGGAAGCGCTGGGTCGCGAGCGACCCGGTGGGCGATGGAGGGGGCGTGAAGCGGCGAACTCGGCGTTTGGGGCTTGGCGCCCCCTCCGTCTCGTCGCTGGCGCGCCGAGCCACCTCCGCCGTCGTCTGCGGGACGAGGGAGGAGCGGGCTTCGTCGATGCCCGCTCACGATCCGGCCGTCGCGGACCTCGACCACCTCGCCGGGGGCCAGGCGGCGGAGGCCCAGGAAGGGCGTGCGTTCGCCGAGGACGTAGTTCAGGTCGATCAGTTCGCGGGCGGCGCCTTCGTCCAGGACCTTCCGCATCAGGCCGGCGGCGAAGAAGGCGCGGGGTTCGGAGGCGAAGGCCAGGCCCCCATCGTGCTCCATGATGTAGAGCGGCTTGATGCCGAACGGGTCGCGAGCCAGCCAGGAGCGGCCGTCCGGACCGATCAAGCAGAGGGCGTACATGCCGCGCAGCCGGTCGAAGGCCGCCTCGCCCTCGCGGGCGTAGAGGTGCAGCAGGGGTTCGAAGTCCGAGCCGGTGGCCGTCGAGAGGCCGAAATCCCTGGCCAGCTCGACGTAGTTATAGATCTCGCCGTTGCCGATCACCGTCCCGCCGGCGGCGTGCAGCGGTTGCCAGCCGCCCTCCAGGTCGATGATCGAGAGGCGTGCGTGGGCCAGCGCGGCCCCCGCCATCGTCTCCAGCCGCACGCCGTCCGGCCCCCGATGGGTCAGGGCGCGGATCATGGTCTCGACGGGAGCATCCTCCGCTCCCCCGAGCTGCCCGGCGATGCCGCACATCAGCCGGCTCCGTAATCGGCGAACAGCGCCTTCCACTGGGCGACGACGGCGGCCTCCGAGAATTCGGCCTCCACCCTGGCCCCGCCCGCGGCGGCCAGGCGCGCGCGCAGCATGGGCTCGGCCAGCAGGCGCCGCACGCCGGCGGCCAGGGCGTTGGCGTCGTCGACCGGGACCAGCAGGCCGTCGCCGCCGTCCTGGATCAGCGCCTTGGGGCCCTGGCTGTCGGCGGCGATCACCGGCAGGCCGTGGGCCCAGCTCTGGATCACCACATTGCCCAAGGGCTCGAAGCGCGAAGGGAAGACGCAGACGTCGGCGGTCCGGTAGAGCGCCGAGGCGTCGGTGCGCCAGCCCAGGAAGCGGACCCGGTTCGCCACGCCCAGCGCCTCGGCCATGCCCTTCAGCTTGGCCTCCAGCGGACCGACGCCGGCGATCCAGAGGAAGGCCTCCGGAAGCTGGGCCAGCGCCTGGAGGCTCACGTCGTGGGCCTTGTTCTCGTGGAGCCGGCCCATGGCCAGCAGCAGGGGCGCGTCCTCGGGGGTGTCGAGGGCGGCGCGGTCCACCGGCCCGGCATCCGGCGGCGCGGCGGCGAAGTTGGGGATGCAGGTCACCCGTCCCGCCGGCCAGCCCTGGCCCACGATCCAGTCGGCGATGTCTTCGGTGTTGGCCACCAAGTGGTCGAAGCCCTTGTAGTATTTCAGGCTGTAGTAGCCCCCCAGCCGCCCGATCCGCGCCCAGGGCCCGCGCGGGGTATGGCGCGCGGCGCGGTTCATCCAGGCCAGGGCCACCGTGGTCTTCTGAAGGGCTGCAAAGCCGGAGGCCGCCGGCTTGGTCAGGATGTCGAACGGACCGCCAAACCGCAGCACCTTCACCGGCACGCCGGCCTTGCGGAGCCGCGCCTCGCGGGCGGGATTGGCGCGGATGACGGCGGCCTCGGCCAGCCCCGCGCGCTTCAAGGCCTCGACGAGGTCGACGAAGTACGTCTCAGCCCCGCCTTCGCCGGCCGTTCCCAGGAGGTGGAGGACGCTCATCGAGGTGCGACCCTAACGGCTCCCGCCCATTCGCCCAAGCGCTTGAAGCGCGCCGTATCTGCCCCTATAACCCGCGCCTCGCGCGTCGGGCGCCCTGATGTGGCTGGGTAGCTCAGCTGGTTAGAGCGGTGGATTCATAACCCACAGGTCGGCGGTTCAAGTCCGCCCCCCGCCACCAGGGCGCCCGTCGCGCGATTTTCCCTCAGTCTTCCAGCATTTCGCCGATCCGGCGCACCGTGCTCCAGGCGCGGATCGTGCCGACGCCGGAGCGTTCCCTGGAGAGCATCGCGACCACGCGCGACTTGCCAGGCGGTTCGGGCGTGTAGATCCACAGGTCGCCGTCGACCAGGGCGACCTTCTCCCGCGGGCTGGCGCGCTCGGCCAGGGCCGCGAAGGCGGCGTCCCCGATCGGCTCGCGCATCATCCGCACGGCGACATGGCCAGGATCGCGGGCGGTCTCGTCCGGAAACGGGTTGGCGGCCGCCAGCTTCCGGAAGGCGGCGGCGGTGCGGACGATGGTGTCGATGCGCCGCCCGAAGGCCTGTTCGAACGCGTCTTCCAACCGGCGCTCCAGCTTGCGGATGCCCGCGCCCTCGGCGTCGAAGACCGCGTTGCCGGTGGAGAGGAGCGTGCGCGGCCGCTCTACGCCGACGCCCTCCAGCACATGAAGCCAGTCGGCCATCTTCAGCCGCCGCTCCCGGCTGAGCGTGATGCTGTAGAGAAGAGCGACGTAGCGCACCACGAGCGCCGGCGGCTCAGGCGGCGCGTTCCTCGGCCTCCGGCGTCTCCGCCTCGGCCGGCTGGGGCGGCGTGTTGATCGTCAGGAAGGCGTCGTAGCCCTGGGCTTCGGCCTTGTGCGCGGCGTTGCTGGCGGCGGCCACGGCGGTGTCCAGGGTCGAATAGGGCCCGAAGTGCCTGCCGTTCAGACCGACCTTCCAGACGCCGTCGATGAAGTCGACCGTGTAGTTCACCGGGACCATGGCGCGCCTCTCCGCCGGACAAGGCGGAATCGAATCAGATTCGAGCCCGGAAGGCGAGCGTTCCGCGAACGCGGCGCGGTCCAACCATCCCCGGCGGGCGCTTCTGCGTCTGGCACGAGGCTTGTTGCGTAACACGTTAGGCGGACCAAAACGGGACGCCGGCCGATGGAGACAAGCCGATGGCGTCTTCCGTTGTTGTAGCCCGCACCAAGACGGATGGGCTCGAGTATCTCGCCGATGGGGCGCATGGGGTCTGGACGGAAGCGTCGGACCTGGCCCAGCAGTTCATCAACATCCGGGAGGCGACCCGCGCGGCGATGCGCCTGCCCAGCCGGTTCCGGGCGTTCGCCCTGCCGGTGACGCAATCGCTCAACTGAGCGGAGCTTAAGGGGCGGCCTCGCCCCACTCGTTCCAGCCGGCGAACCGGGGCGTGCCCGGGATGTACATGCTGTCGCGACGCCCGACCTTGAAGCCGGCGGCCTCGATGGCCGTGGTGACGGGGCGGGTCAGGTGGCAGCCGCCGGCGATGGCTTTCCAGACCGGTTCGATCCGCCGCTGCCACTTGGCGACGCCAGGGTCGGGCGCAAGACCATGCTCGCAGTACAGGAACCGCCCGCCGGGCTTCAGGACCCGTCGCGCCTCCGCCAGGGCCTTGGCCGGCGCCTGCACGGAGCAGAGCGTGAAGGTGCAGACCACGCAGTCGAAGCCGGCGTCCTCGAAAGGCAGGGCCTCGGCCGTTCCTTCCTCGACCTTTACCGAAAGCCGCGGGTCCCGCGGCGCAGCCTCCGCGATGGCGCGCAGTTCGGGCGCGGGATCCACCCCGGTGACGCTGGTGACCTTGTCGGGGTCGTAGAGGGCCAGGTTCAGGCCCATGCCGATGCCCAGTTCCAGCACGCGCCCCTCCGCCCTCGGCACGACTTTCGCCCGTTGCTTCATCATCGGCGGCGCCGAGCAGGCGCACTTCAGCAGCTTGGGCAGGACGAAGCGATCGTAGAGCGAGGCCATGAGCCAGCATGGCCCAGCTAATTGGGTTCGTACACCTTTGGCGCAGGCGCCAGGGCGACGGGGCCGAGCGTGGTCTGGCCGGCCTCGAAATTGAGGGTGGCGCGGGCCAGGTCGCCCTCCTGCCGGGCTACGGTGACGGCGGCGGCGGCCTCGGCGCGATCCTGCGGGATGGCCCCGGTCGAACCCATGGCGTTCAGGGCGCGAGGCGCCTGGCGCAACGAGACGTCCAGCACGCCGGCCAGCCGCCCGTCGATCCCGACGCGCAGCGTGCCGGAGTTGGCGCCGATCACCGCGTCGCCGGCCGTGAGCCCGCCCCGCTTGACGCTCATCTGGCCTCCGGCGTTGGTCCAGTTCCGGACGGCGCCAGGCCAATCGCGGCCATGGAAGGCGCTGATTTTAGACACCCGGCCGTCCCATTCGATGGAGATCGGTTTCTCGCCCGCGATGCGGCCCAGCAGGCCGGAAAGCCGCGCCTTGCCGTCCTTGACCGAGAACCAGACCCCGGCCTCGTCGCCCACCTCGCTGGGGGCCTGACGCAGGTGGAACTCGACGTGCTCGGCGGCCTGCAGGCCGAAGGGCTGGGCGCCCGCCGCAGGCTGGAACGTCAGGCCGGAGCCCTCGAAGGAGACATTGGGCGGGGTGTTCTGGAAGTGGCTTAGGCTGGCGCGGATCGACTTGCCGCCGACCCGCACCGGCCCGCCCACCGGCCGCACGAAGGTGACGCCCTGGGGCGCGGCGAGGATCCAGGTGGTGGGCGCGTGCATGAACGCCTGGCCCTCCAGCTCCGGCGCTTCCAGGGCCCAGCCCGAGCGGTCGCGGATGCGCGCCTCGGTGAGGGTCACGTTCAGCCGGAAGGGATAGCCGCCGATGGCCCGGTCCTTCCACGCCACCTCGTAGCCGGCCGCCTTCAGCGTCGCGGCGCCGGCGTCCATCCGCGCCTTGACCTCGCTGCGCGCCCAGATCCAGGCGGCCGTCCAGGCGAGGACGAAGGCCAGGAACAGGCCAAAGGTGATGTAGAGGCGCAGGCGGCTCAGTTTGCGGGGCGCGGTCGGATCGGGCACAGACATTCGGGACTTGTTCGAGGGGTGGAATGGCGTCGGAACGCTGGGTCTTCGGCTACGGATCGCTGATGTGGCGGCCAGGGTTCCCGTTCGCGGAGCGGCGAGGCGCCACCTTACACGGACGTCGCCGGGCCTTCTGCATCTATTCCGTCCACCACCGCGGCACCCACGAGCGGCCGGGCCTGGTGCTGGGCCTGGCGCCGGGCGGGGCGTGCCGGGGCGCGGTCTACCGGGTGGCGGAGCAGGATTGGGCGGAGGTCTACGCCTACCTGCTGGACCGCGAGCAGCCGACGGAGACCTACATCGAGGCGCGGCGGCCCGTCCGGCTGGATGACGGACGCCGGGTCGAGGCGCTGTGCTTCCTGTCGGACGTCCACCACCCGCAGTGGGCGGGGGCGCTGACGCCGGAGCGGCAGGCGGAGCTGATCGCCGGGGCCACGGGGCTGTCGGGCCGCAACGTCGACTACCTGCGCGACCTGGTCGAGCACCTGCGCGAGATGCGGGTGCGGGACGCCGGCATGGAGCGGTTGCTGGGGATGGTGGAAGCCGCCTAGCGCCCCAGCAGTTCGTTCGACTTCATCTCGATCCGCTCTTCCAGCAGGCGCATGAACTCGGCGCGCTTCAGGCCGGGGGGGATCGGCTCGAGGTACTCGTAGACGATGAGGCCGGGCGTCAGCTTCAGGCCCTTGGCCGACCAGTGCTCGCCGGCGTTGGTCGCCACCGGATAGACCGGCACGTTCAGCTCCTTGTAGAGGGCGGCGATGCCGGGCTTGTAGTCGGGCGCGGCCCCGATCGGCTGGCGCGTGCCTTCCGGGAAGATCACCAGCTGGGCGCCCCACTTGAAGCGGTCGATCCCCTCGCGGATCAGCTGGCGCATGGTCTTGGCGGCGCCGGCGCGGTCGATGACGATCGCCCCGGCCTTCTTCCCGTACCAGCCGAACCACGGGATCCAGGCCAGTTCCTTCTTCATCACGAAGGCGTTGGCCGGCAGCCAGGTGAACTGGGCGAAGACGTCCAGCATGCACTGGTGCTTGGGCGCCACCAGGGCCGCGCCGGTGGGGATGTACTCGCGGCCGCGCACCTCCACCCGCACGCCCACCAAGCCCAGCAGGGCGATCACGCCCTTGCCCCAGAAATTGAACATCCAGTGCGACCAGCGGCGCGGGCCGAACAGGATCGGCGTGAAGCCGACCGCGACCACCGTCGTCCAGACGCTGAACAGGATCAGGTAGACGGTCGATCGGAGGGTCTGCACGGTCAGGCCTTGGGTTGCGCGGCGGGGGCTTCGCGGGGGCCGAGCCCCAGCACGGCCTCGCGGCCGAGGATCGCCAGGTACTTGCAATACTCCACCACCATCAACCGGGCCGCGGCGGGATTGCGCCACCAGCGCCGGTCCTTCAGGGCCCGGGTGGGGACGGCGTAGGTCTGGGCCGTGATCCCGGTGCCGCGCAGGACCGCGTTCAGCTCCAGCATGGCGCGGGGCATGTGGTAGTCGGCGGTGACGACGATCAGGCTGCGGTAGCGCATGGCCTGGGCCCAGGCCGCGGTCTCGCGGGCGTTGCCGACCGTGTCGGCGGCGGTGAAGCCCAGGTCCACGCAACAGTCGTAGAGCCGGCGCACGGCGCGCGAGACGTTGCGGATGTCCTCCCGGCTGGCCTTGCGGTTGACGCCGGAGACCAGGACGCGGCTGCCGTAGCCGTCCTCCAGCAGGCCCACGGCGGCGCCGAGGCGCTCGTTCGAGCCCGCGCCGGTCAGGGCCACGATCCCCTGGGCGGGGATGGGCGCGCGGGCCGGCGTCTGGTGCTGGACCCGGCCCGCGAAGGCGAGGAGCCCGGAGAACCAGATCAGCGCCACGACCAGGAAGGCGGCGATCGACTTCATTGCGGCCCCATTCTACAGGGCTTTTATCAGCCGCCGGGCCGTCACGCGCGCGGCCACCGCGGCGACCAGGGCGGCCAGCACCGGGCAGGGCAGGACGGCCAGCAGGTCGATCCAGGCGATGGGCAGGGCCGGCGTGATCCCCTGGCCGCCGCCCATCAGGCGCAGGATCGCGCCCAGCGCCGCCGCCGCCGCCGCCCCCGCCGCCCCCGAGATGGCGGCCACGCGGGCGAAGCGCAGCTCGAACAGACTGGCGATCTGGGCGTCCTCGGCGCCGGTCAGGTGCAGCACCTCGACCACGTCGCGCCGCGCGGCCAGGCCGGCGCGGGTGGCGAAGGCGATGACGGCCGCGGCCGCCCCGGCGATCAGCAGCAGCAGGGTGGCGGCCGTCCAGCGGACCACGCCGGCGGCCTTGCGGATGTCCTTGATCCAGACGCTGTGGTCGTCGACGACGGCGTCCAGGCCGTGGCCCTTCAGCGCCTTGTCCAGGGCCGCAGCGGTGGCGGGCGCCTTGCGGTCCAGGCCCACGGCCACCAGGCGCGGCACGGGCAGGTCGTCCAGGTCGGCGACGTCGCCCAGCCACGGCTTGATCAGCGCGTAGGCCTTCTCCTTCTCCAGCGCCCGGGCCTCGGTGACGCCGGGCACGCCGGCCAGGGCCTCCGCCGCGCGGGCCGCTGCCGCGTCGGGGGTCTCGCCGCCGCGGGCGCGGACGATCACCGTGGCCTCGCCGGTGAGCTGGCTGGCCCAGTCCTGCGCGGCGCGGTTGCCGGCGATCACGCCCAGCGCGGTCAGGCAGGCCAGGAAGCAGAGCACCGCCACCACGAACAGCAGGGCCGGGTCGCGGGCGTCCTCCTCCGGCAGGAACGAGGCCGGCCGCCAGCGGGCGGGGTCGAAGGGCTCGCTCATCCGGCCGCCTCGGGCGCCATCGGCCCTTGCGGCGGGAGCGGGCGCAGGCGGCCCTTGTCCAGGTGCAGCACCGGGCGCGCCGAGCGGGCGACCAGGTCCTGGTCGTGGGTGGCGATGATGATGGTGGTGCCCAGCCGGTTCAGCTCGACGAACAGGCGGTAGATGCGCAGCGCCATCTCGTGGTCGACGTTTCCGGTCGGCTCGTCCGCCAGCAGGATCTCGGGGCGGTTGACCACGGCGCGGGCGATGGCCAGCCGCTGCTTCTCGCCCCCGGCCAGGGTGGGGGGCAGGGCTTCCATTCGCGCCCCCAGGCCCACCCAGGTCAGGAGCTCGGCCACGTCGTTGCGGTATTCCGACGGCTTGTGGCCGGCGATGCGCAGGGGAAGCGCGGTGTTGTCGAACGCCGACAGGTGGTCCAGCAGCAGCAGGTCCTGGAACACCACCCCGATCCGGCGCCGGGTGCGGGGCAGCTCGTGCGCCGGCATCGCCGCCACGTCCTCGCCGAACAGCCGCACCGAGCCGCCCGACGGGCGCGCCGCCAGGTAGATCAGCTTCAGCAGCGAACTTTTCCCGGCGCCCGACGGGCCGGTGACGAAGTGGAAGGATCCGCGCGGCAGGGACAGCGAAACGTCGCTCAGCACCTCGGGCCCGCGGCCGTAGCGCATGGAAACGCCGGTAAATCGGAGGATTTCGTCGGCCGAGTGGTCCCCGGCGGCGTCGATGGCGTTTCTGGACATGGAGGCCGAAATCGGCGACCTCGGAAGTGAGGGTGCTGGAGCGTCCGATTCGACCTCATGATACTGACCTGTCCCGAGTGCGCCACCAGCTATTTTGTCGACGACCTGCGGATTCCGCGGGGCGGCCGCATGGTCAAGTGTACCTCGTGCGGCAATCGCTGGCGCGCCTTCCAGGACCGCGCCGAGCCCGAGCACCCACCCCTTGAAGACGAGATGCTGGTCGAGGCGCCGCGCGATCCGACGACCCCTGCGCCCGGCGACGACGTCGAATTCATGGCGGCGCCGGCCGCGCCCATCCGAAAGCCGGAGCCGAAGAAGAAAAAGGCCTCCGTCGCCATGGTCGTGGGCGTCGGCCTGGCCGCGGGGCTGGCCCTGGCGCTGGGCGGGGCGGTGATCTTCCGCCAGCCGCTGTCCGAAAAGATCCCCGCCACGGCGCCGCTGTTCGCCGCCATCGGCCTGCCGGTGAACACCCTGGGGCTGGTGATCGAGGGCGTGAAGCAGCAGGCGACGTTCCAGGCAGGGCGCCCGGTGCTGTCGGTGACCGGCGCCATCCGCAACGTGCGCAAGGACTCCATCGAGGCCCCGCCGATCCGCATCAGCCTGGTGGACAAGGCCGGCAAGCCGGTGGCCGGCGTCCTGGCCCAGCCGCTGAACGCCAAGGTGCCGCCGGGCGCCACCCGCTATTTCGCGGTCACCCTGGCCGACCCGCCGGCCGGCGCGCACGCGCTGGACATCGCCTTCGAGGAACCCGCCAAGGGCGGCGCGCCGCACGCAGAACCCGCCGCCGCCGCGCACGCGGAGCCCGCGCCCGCCGCCGCGGCGCCGGTCGAGGCCCAGCCCCTTCCCGCCAATTCTCCGGACGCCCTGACCAAGCATGAGTGAGCCCGCCCCCGCCGTCCTGATTTCCGAAGACGAGGTGATGCGCCGGGTGGCGGCGCTGGCCGCCGACATCGCCCCGCGCATCGACGACGAGACGGTGGTGGTCTGCCTGCTCACCGGCGGCATCTGGTTCGCCGCCGACCTGACCCGGGCCCTGGCCCGCCTCGGCCGCCTGGTGCGCTTCGACGCCCTGTGGCTCGCCTCCTACAAGGACGAACGCCAGTCCAGCGGCCGCTGCGAGGTGCGCGCCGACCTGCAGCGTCCGATCGCCGGGCGCAAGGCCCTGGTGGTGGACGACGTCTTCGACACCGGCCTGTCGCTGTCCGAAGCCGCCCGCCTGGTCCGCGACAGCGGCGCGACCGAGGTGCTCACCGCCGTCTTCGCCCGCAAGCCCTGGCCCACCCCGCGCGCCATGGAGCCGGACTTCGTCGCCTGGGAGGCCCCGGGCCGGTTCCTGGTGGGCTACGGCCTGGACGTGGCCGGCACGATGCGCGGCCTGCCGTACATCGGGGCGATGGACTGAGGGCCGCCAGACCCATCGCGCCGCCCTGTTCCAAAATGGCGTCGGTCGCCCGACATAGCGACGCCGCCGGGCGGGGCCGCGGCGGCGTCAGGCTTTACGAAAGCGGTTAACCGTGGGGGTTGTCCGGTAGCGCCCCTCGGCCGGCGGGGGATCGTCGCCCGCCGATGGCCGGAATACCGGACAGCCTGGAGGGCGCCGCTCAGGTGCGGGCGGCGATGGCTTCCAGGGTCTGGACGCGGCTGTCCAGCTCCTCGGCGAGCTGGCGGGCCACCTCGCGGATGCCGGGCGCATAGGCGTCGCCGCCCTCGGCGATCTCGGCGGCGAGCTGCTCCAGGTCCACCATGGCCGCGCTGAGCGACTTGATGTGCTCCTTGGCGAGCTGCTTGGCCTCGGCCTGCAGCCGGCGCACGCGCTCGGACACGGATTCGGCCTTCGGCGTGATGATGGTCTTCAGATTGTTGTCGGCGACAACTGAGAGCGACGGAGACATCTTTATGTACCTCATAGGATCCCCAAGATCGTTACGTCCGCGGACCGCGTTCGGATCACGCCCCGGTCGACCTTGCTGCTTCAACTTACGTCCCAAACACAGCACAGGTTCCCTGTCGCCAGCATGAACGGGGCCAGTTAACTGTGCTGCTCTGAGAGGTGGGGATTCGGCGCCACGGTTGTTAGTTAACCGTTGGTATGAGGTGTGTTGCCGGGGTGGAAAGGGTGGGCGGTCGGCGGAACCACTGCCCAGCACTTAAGCGCGTATTGGATGAGCGAGGTGTCTCGACCACCGCCGCTCGCTCAAGCCGTCATCTGGATCTTCGCCCCTCGGTCTCCACCAACCGTTAGCTCACCCCCGCCTTGAGCGGGCCGAGCTTCGGGGACGTGGCGCGGTCGCAAACCAGGAGCACTTCGCGCCTCGGGTCGAAGGTGTCGGACCAGGCCTCGCCCGGCGGATGGCCAGATCGCCGTGGACGCGGCCGTCGACCTAGGCTGTCGCAGTCCTGCGTCGCCTGAGCTGATGGCCGGCTGCGCCGAAGCCCAGGATCAGGAGCGCCCAGGTCGCCGGCTCCGGGACCTCGCCGAAGGTCAGATCCTGATAGAGTCCCAGGAAGGCGCCCTGGTAGGTGCGGCTCGTGCCGCCTGTGAAGTCTCCTACCGGGATGTAGGCCCGCAAGCCCGTGAGGGTCATCGGCCCGCTGAAGACGTTCGGCGTATTGGGGTTGCCGTTGCTCAGGTTCGTATCGAAGTTGAAGGCCGGCAGAGTATAGGTGTTGGCCCTGGAGCGATCCAGAATCACCGCGCCACCGTCGCCAAGTAGCTGAATCCGCAAGGGCTCGCTGCCGTCGGCGATATGTCGAGGCGAAGACGGGTTCAAGTTGTCGTCGCGCAAGCCCAGGGTGACGCTCTGCAGGCTTTCGAAGGTGAAGGCTTCCGTAAACGTGATCGTCCACTCCAAGACGTCGCCTTCGTTGAGTGTGACGTTGATCGGGCCGGGCAGCTTGCTGGTGTTGAAGCCGAAGTTCGGCAGGTAGAGCGGATAGTCGTAGAAGATGTTGGCCGCGTTCAGGTCGACCGTCATGTTCAGAGTCACTGTCGCCGCTGCGGAAGGCGTGGTCGTGCAGAGAGAGGCGGCCGCAAGTGCCGTCGCAAGCAGACGTCTCATCCCGTGTTCCCCAAAAGCTGTGCCGTTAACCAACAGGGTCGAGGTGAGGAGTCAACGGGAGAGAAGCCAGTCTGGGGAGGTGAGGGGCTCCCCAGGACGAGTGAGCCGAGCTTGCGCTACTGCCCCTCCGCCAACCCGATCTTCGCCCCTTCCGTCTCCACCAGGCGATAGCTCACCCCAGCCTTGAGCGGCCCGAACCGCAGCGACGTCGCGCGGTCGCAGACCAGCAGCACTTCGCGGCGGGGGTCGAAGGCGTCGGACCAGGTCTTTCCGGGGCGGATGGCGAGGTTCGAGCGGGCGCGGCCGTCGACCAGCAGGGTGCAGTAGGCGACGCGCTGGGCCTGGGTGTTGGTGACCGAGACGCGGGCGGCCTCGGGGGCGGGATCGGCGCTGGCGGCCATGGGGGCGGCGGCCAAGGTGAGAGCGGCCGCGAGCGGGCCCTGGATCGATCTGCGCATGTGACGGCCCCCGTAGCTGAGCCGTCACCGTCGCGGCGCGGACGGGAGACTGTCAAGCGGGGTGGGGCGCTCATCCATCTGTTCATTCCCGCGCATGCGGGGACCCAGAGTTGCCTGGCGTCCTGGGCATTGGGGATTGAAGCGAAGCCTGGGTCCCCGCATTCGCGGGGATGAGTAGCGAGTTTACAGCCGCCCCTTGCGGAAGCGTTCCGCCGCCTCGGCCCGCGCTTCGGCCTTGACGCGCTTCACGGCGCCCTTGTCGGCGGTCTGGCCTTCGGGGGTGAGCATCTCGTTGGCGAATTCGAGGTCGAGCATCTTCAGGCGCTTGATCTCGTCGCGCAGGCGCGCGGCGGTCTCGAACTCCAGGTTGGCGGCGGCCTCGCGCATGCGGGCCTCCAGGTCCTTGAGCGTGGTCTTGAAGTTGTCGCCCATGAAGGGCTTGCCGTCCTCGGCGACGCCGACCGGCACGGTGACGTGGTCGCGCTCGTAGTGGCTGGCCAGGATGTCCTTGATCTGGCTCTTCACACTCTCGGGCGTGATGCCGTGCTCGAGGTTGTAGGCCTCCTGCTTCTCCCGCCGACGCTTCGTCTCGGCCATGGCGCGTTCCATGGAGCCGGTGATGCTGTCGGCGTAGAGGATCACGTGGCCGTCGACGTTCCGGGCGGCGCGGCCGATGGTCTGGATCAGCGAGGTCTCGGAGCGCAGGAAGCCCTCCTTGTCGGCGTCCAGGATCGCGACCAGACCGCACTCGGGGATGTCCAGGCCCTCGCGCAGCAGGTTGATGCCCACCAGGATGTCGAAGGCGCCGAGCCGCAGGTCGCGGATGATCTCGATCCGCTCCAGGGTGTCGACGTCGGAGTGCATGTAGCGGACCCTGAGGCCCTGCTCGTGCATGTATTCAGTGAGGTCCTCGGCCATCTTCTTGGTGAGGACGGTGATCAGGCTGCGGTAGCCCTTGGCGGCGGTCTCGCGCACCTCGGCGATGACGTCATCGACCTGGCTGAAGCCGTTTTTGGAGACCGGGCGGATCTCAACCGGGGGATCGATCAGGCCGGTGGGGCGGATCACCTGCTCGGCGAAGACGCCGCCGGCGCGCTCCATCTCCCAGCCGCCGGGGGTGGCGGAGACGAAGACGCTGTCCGGCCGCATGGCGTCCCACTCCTCGAACTTGAGCGGGCGGTTGTCGATGCAGGAGGGCAGGCGGAAGCCGTACTCCGCCAGGGTGAACTTGCGGCGGTAGTCGCCCCGGTACATGCCGCCGATCTGGGGCACGGTCTGGTGGCTCTCGTCCACGAACAGTAGGGCGTTGTCGGGGATGTATTCGAAGAAGGTGGGCGGGGGCTCGCCCGGCCGGCGGCCGGTGAGGTAGCGGCTGTAGTTCTCGATGCCGGCGCAGGAGCCGGTGGCCTCGATCATCTCGATGTCGAAGGTGGTGCGCTGCTCCAGGCGCTGGGCCTCCAGCAGCTTCCCGTTGGCCACCATCCAGTCGAGGCGGTCCTTGAGCTCGACCTTGATCTGGTTGATCGCCTGGCGGAGCGTCGGGCGCGGCGTCACATAGTGGCTGTTTGCGTAGATCTTCACGCCCTGCAGGTCGTTGGTCTTCTTGCCGGTGAGCGGGTCAAACTCGGTGATGCTCTCGATCTCGTCGCCGAACAGGGAGATGCGCCAGGCGCGGTCCTCGTAGTGGGCGGGGAAGATCTCCAAGGTGTCGCCGCGGCGGCGGAACGTGCCGCGCTCGAAGGCGGCGTCGTTGCGCTTGTACTGGAGGGCCACCAGGTCCCCCATCAGCTTCTTCTCGTCGATCCGGTCGCCGGGCGTGAGCGAGAAGGTCATGGCCGAGTAGGTCTCGACCGAGCCGATGCCGTAGATGCAGGAGACTGAAGCCACGACAATCACGTCGTCGCGCTCCAGGATCGCGCGGGTGGCCGAGTGGCGCATCCGGTCGATCTGCTCATTAATCGAGCTGTCCTTCTCGATGTAGGTGTCGGTCCGGGGAACGTAGGCCTCGGGCTGGTAGTAGTCGTAGTAGGAGACGAAGAACTCCACCGCGTTGTCGGGGAAGAAGCTCTTGAACTCGCTGTAGAGCTGGGCGGCCAGGGTCTTGTTCGGAGCGAGGATCAGGGCGGGCCGCTGGGTCTCCTCGATGATCTTGGCCATGGTGAAGGTCTTGCCGGAGCCGGTGACGCCCAGCAGCACCTGCTCGCGCTCGCCGCCCTCGATCCCGGCCACCAGTTCGCGGATCGCGGTCGGCTGGTCGCCGGCCGGCTCGTAGGCCGAGCTGAGCTTGAACCTGCGCCCGCCCTCGCTCTTGTCCGGCCGCACCGGGCGGTGCGGCTTCCAGAGCATGGGCATGGTGTTTTCGTCGTAGTCGAAGACGGCCGACATGTCGGCGACTCCGGTCGGCTCAGCGGGGCGAGGCATGGCGTCCAAGGTAGGCGCTCCGGGGCAGGTTCGCCACACTCTGCGTACGGTGCTGCTGACAGCAGAGTGTCAGCATGGGTTCTCGAACCAGGTCAGGCCGCGCGATCGCGCAGATCGCACGCCCGGTCGGGGGCGCGGTTGGCCGCGGGGCGCATCTGGCCGTGGCGCTGGGCCCCAGTGAAGAAGTAGGCGACGTCCACGTCCAGGGCGCAGGCCAGCTTCCAGAGCATGGCCACGGACAGGCGGTTGCCGGCGCACTCGTACTTCTGGATCTGCTGGAAGCGGACGCCGACCATCTCGGCGACCTGCTGCTGGGTCAGGCCCATCAGCCGACGCCGCCGCCGCAGCTGGCGGCCCACCAGGATGTCCACATCGTCACTCATCGTCTCGATACCGTGTCGTTCCAACCACCGGGACGTGTATCCCCGACAACCGGGAGGGCGTGACCGAGCTTGTTCCGAGCGCAGCCGATTTATTGCCGAGCCGCCGGGCCTTGCGGCCCGCACCACGCCGGGCGACTACAGTGCAAACGCCCGTTTGGAGGAGACGCCCGTGAAGACCCGCATCACCGAGATGCTCGAGATCGAGCACCCGATCATCCAGGGCGGCATGCACTACGTCGGGTTCGCCGAGATGGCGGCGGCGGTGTCGAACGCCGGGGGCCTGGGCATCATCACCGGCCTGACCCAGGGCACGCCGGAGAACCTGGCCAAGGAGATCGCCCGCTGCCGGGAGATGACGGACAAGCCGTTCGGGGTGAACCTGACCTTCCTGCCGGCCGTGACGCCGCCCGACTATCCGGGCCTCGTCGAGGCGATCATCAAGGGCGGGGTCAAGATCGTCGAGACGGCGGGCAACAATCCGCAGAAGTGGCTGCCGGCGCTGAAGGAAAACGGGATCAAGGTGATCCACAAGTGTACCTCGGTCCGCCACTCGCTGAAGGCCGAGGCGATCGGCTGCGACGCGGTCAGCGTCGACGGCTTCGAGTGCGGCGGTCACCCCGGCGAAGACGACGTGCCCAACTTCATCCTGCTGCCGCGGGCGGGCGAGGAGCTGAAGATTCCCTTCGTCGCCTCGGGCGGCATGGCCGACGGCCGGTCGCTGGTGGCGGCCCTGGCCATGGGCGCCGAGGGCATGAACATGGGCACCCGGTTCATCGCCACGCAGGAGGCGCCGGTCCACCAGAACGTGAAGGACGCCCTGGTGGCGGCCAGCGAGCTGGACACCCGCCTAATCATGCGGCCGCTGCGCAACACCGAGCGCGTGCTGACCAACGCCGGGGTCGAGCGGCTGCTGGAGAAGGAGCGGACGCTGGGCGACAAGCTCACCTTCGCCGACATCGCGCCCGAGGTGGCCGGGGTCTATCCGAGGATCCTGCGCGACGGCGACATGGACGCCGGCGGCTGGAGCTGCGGCATGGTCGCGGGGCTGATCCACGACGTGCCTACGGTGAAGGAACTGATCGACCGGATCATGGCCGAGGCCGAGGCGCTGATCGCGCAGCGGCTGGCCGGGCTGCTGGACCGGACCGGCGCCCGGGCCACCGCGGGCTGACAGGGGCTGGCGGCCATGGAACAAGAGCCACGATGAACGCGCCCGCGCAGAGCCTTCCCGCCTGGATGTACACGGACCAGGCCTTCTTCGAACGCGAGCGGGCGACGATCTTCCGCACCGCCTGGCAGGTAGTCTGCCACCTGAATGACATCCCGGAGGCCGGCGACTACCAGGCCTTCGACTTCCTGGGCGAGAAGGTGCTGACGGTCCGCGGCGACGACGGCGAGGTGCGGAGCTTCCACAACGCCTGCCGCCACCGGGCTTCGCGGCTGGCGGACGGGAACCAGGGCAACTGCGGCCATCGGATCGTCTGTCCCTACCACGCCTGGAGCTACGGCCTGGACGGCCGGCTCGCCAATGTGCCGCGCTGGCAGGGGTTCGACGACCTGGACAAGGCCGAGCATGGCCTGAAGCCGATCGAGCAGGAGATCTTCCTCGGCTTCATCTTCGTGCGCTTCGAAAGCGGCCTGCCCAGTGTGGCGGAGATGATGGCGCCCTATGCCGCCGAGCTCGCGCCGCACTGCCCGCCCGACCTGATCCCCCAGGGACGGGTGACACTCAGGCCCCGGCCGGTGAACTGGAAGAACATCTCGGACAACTACTCCGACAGCCTGCACATTCCGGTGGCGCACCCGGGCCTGACGCGGCTGTTCGGCCCGACCTACGGCATCGAGGCCGCGCCCTGGGTGGACAAGATGTGGGGCGACATCACCGAGGCCCCGTCGGCCAACTGGGCGGAACGCAACTACCAGGCCCTGCTGCCGGCCTTCGATCACCTGGAGGGCCGCGACCAGCGGCGTTGGAACTACTACAAGCTCTGGCCGAACGTGGCGTTCGACGTCTACCCCGACCAGATCGACTTCATGCAGTTCATCCCGATCTCGCCCACCGAGACCCTGATCCGCGAGATCGCCTACGTCCGCCCCGACGCCCGGCGCGAGGCCAAGGCTGCGCGCTACCTCAACTGGCGCATCAACCGGCAAGTCAACGCCGAGGACACGGTGCTGATCAAGCGGGTGCAGGACGGCATGGAGAGCTCCGGCTACACGAGCGGGCCGCTGGGCCCATCCGAGGTGTGCCTGAAGAGCTTCGCCGAGAAGCTGACGGGGCTCACCGGCGTGACCGCCGAAGCGGCGGAGTAGTTACCTCCGCTCCTCCAGCCACCCGCGCACCGTCTTGTTCACCAGGGTCTCGGCGTCGTGCTGGACAAAGTGGCCGGCGGTGGGGGCCATGACGAGGGTGGTGTCGGCGTCGACGTAGTTCCAGGTTCCCGAGTGGCCGGCGGCGTTGAGGGCGGTGTCCTTCATGCCGTGGATGACCAGGACCGGCACCTTCACCCGCTGGTTCGGGGCGGCCATCGTGGCGGGCTTCTCGGTCTCGGCGCCGGACCCGCGCGGATAGTTGGCGCGGTAGTAGTTCATCATGGCGGCGAAGTCGGAGCGCTTCATGGCCTCGACGTAGCCCGCCTTCTCCCTGGGATCCTTGACCCAGCCGGCCAGGCCCTCGGCAGTCAGCAGTTTCTCCGAGCCTTCCTTCTGGAAGTTGCGGGCGTAGTTGGAGCCCTCCTGCTGGGCCTTGTTGGTCGCCAGTTCCCGGGCCATGCCGGCCGGATGGGGCACGCTCATGATGACGAGCTTGTCGACCAGGTCGGGGCGGTTGAACGCCACCTGCCAGGAGATCGCCGCCCCCCAGTCGTGGCCGATGACGATCGCGTTCTTCTGCCCCTCGGCGGCGATCACGGCGGCGACGTCGCCGATCAGGTTCGGCATGGCGTAGGCCGCCACGCCCTGCGGCTTGTCGGAGAGGTTGTAGCCGCGCAGGTCGAGCGCCGCGGTGCGGTAGCCGGCCTTGTTCAGCTCGGCCATCAGTGGCTTCCAGGTCGCCCAATAGTCTGGAAAGCCGTGGACCATCACCACTAGCGGACCCTTGCCCTCGACCACGTAGTGGATCTTCACGTCGCCGTTCGTGGCGGTCCGGTCCTGGGGAGCCGCGTGCGCGGCGGTGGCGCTCATGGCGAGCGCGAGGGCCAGTGCGGCCAGCTGACGGAACATCGGACCTCCCCTTATGATTTACGGCGTAGGCTATCCGCCGCAGGGGATGAAGAACAAGGCTCCGACAGCCTAGAAGCCGCGGACCGCGCTCGCCGCCATCATCAGAACGCCCATCAGGGCGACCACAGCCAGTAAGAGATTGCGCATCGTGCGCCCCGTCCTTCACGCCTCGAAATGGGTACGAAGCAAGGAGTGCGCCAGATGCGGCGACGCGCCGCAGTCCGCCTATTTGTCGACGCCCTTGCTGATCACGGTTCCCACGGCGGCGCCGGCCGCGGCGCCCACCGGACCGCCCACCACGGCGCCGGCGACAGCGCCGGTCGAGGCCCGCTGTTCGACGTTGTGGCCGCAGGCGCCCAGCGTGAGGGCGGCGGCCGTAAGCAAGGCGAGCGGGATACGCATGGAGTCCTCCGGAGGGTCGGCTTGAGAACAGTCAAGCTGGCCTTAGGTTCCGCCCAAGCTCGCGGGCGGGGCGAACAAGGTAAATCCATATGGTTTCAGGCGAATTCAGCGTTACGCGAAGACTAGATACGCCCCCTGGGGAACTTTCCGGAAAAGCCCTGTGTTGTCAGCATTCTGCGAGGGCTGAGGTATCTCGGGCGGCCCGGGCCGACCCATCGCCGTTAATGGTGCGCTGCAAAAAATTCTTGCCAGCAGCGCTTCCGGCATTCATACACCCTTCATCAATTGCCGTCGCCTCACCCAACACGGATCTCGGGTCAGGCCTGCCGGCGGACGCTACCAGCACGAGCAGGGGCGGCCGCGGCGTCAATGAGTTGGGGGGCAGTGGGCCCTCGCCGCTGAGGACCGTTCCGTTTTGATTTCAAGCACTAAGGTGCGCGCCGTATGGCGTGCGCCGCTCGGCGCCGTTTTGACGGGCGCAGGCTTTGGCCTGGGCCTGGGCGTTCTATTCCTTGCCGCCGGCATGTCCGGCCACGCCGCCGACCATGCGCGGGCCCGCCAGATGGCCGAGGCCGCCGCCGTCGGCTACGCGGGCTCCTATCTCGAAGCCGAGGGCCAGGGCCTGCGCTTCGGCCTGCAACGATACGCGTTTCGCGCGGGTTCGGATGCGGAGTCGGTCGCCCACGCCTTCGGCGCCGACCGCGGCGCGGCCAAGGCCCGCCGCCGCGCCGACCTCGAATGCCTGACGGAAGCGGTCTACTACGAGGCTCGCGGCGAGAGCGCGCGGGGGCAGGCCGCGGTGGCCCAGGTGGTCATGAACCGGGTGAAGCACCCGGCCTTCCCGAAGAGCGTCTGCGCCGTGGTGTTCCAGGGCGCCGGGCGGGTCTGCCAATTCAGCTTCGCTTGCGACGGCTCGATGAAGAAGCGCCGCGAGAGCCTGGCCTGGAATCGCGCTCGCGACATCGCCGGGCGCGCCATGTCGGGCGCGCTCCGGGCCGAGATCGGCTCGGCGACCCATTTCCACACCACGGCGGTTTCGCCCGCCTGGGCCCCGCAGATGCTGCGAGTGGCCAATGTAGGCACGCACGTCTTCTACCGCTTCTCGCCCTATCGCCTGCGCAACGCCCCGGCCGCCTCACCGGCGGTGGAGCACGCGGTCCTGACCGGCGGCGCGGCCGATCAGATCCCGGAACTGCGGCTGATGTCGGCGGTGGCGGTGGAAAAGGCCGTGGCGGATTCGCTCGAGCCGGTGGCGACGGCCTCCGCGGTCCCGGCCAAGTCGGCCCAGCCCGCCAACCCCGCGCCGAAGCCGGCCGACTCGGCGCTCCTCACCACGCCTCAACCTGTCGCTGCAGCCGCTTCCTGACCAGGTCGGGCAGGAGGCGGTTCAACAGTCCGAGTTGCCGGGCTTGCCCACCCACCAGGTGGTGCAGCCGCGGCCTGCCGTGCACCGCGGCCCAGATGGCGTCGGAGACTTGCTCGACCGGATAGACGGGCACCTTCTGATGCCGGAGCGACACGCGCAGGTCCTCGTTGCCGGAGAACCGCGCCTTGTCGAGCAGCGGGGTGTCGATGAACCAGGGCATGATGCAGCGGACGCCGACGCCGATCCGCGAGAACTCGGCCTCAAGGGCCTCCGATAACCCCCGCACGGCGAACTTGGTGGCGGCGTAGACGCTCATCCGCGGCGGCGCCACGACGCCGGCGACGGACGCCACGTTCACGACCATCGCGCCCGGGGTGGCGGCCAGCAGCTCGAACGCGGCCTGGCAGCCGTTCAGCACGCCCTTGAGGTTCACATCGACCTGCAGGTCGACCTCGTCCGGGGCCTGGGCTTCCAGGTAGCCGCCCTTGGCGACGCCGGCGTTGTTGAGCAGCACGTCGAGGCGACCGTCGGTCAGCCTGGCGAAGGCCGCAAGCTCAGCCTTCCAGGCGCTGCGGTGGCGAACGTCCAGTTTGTGGGCCACGCCGTTGTCCGGCCCGATCGCCTGCAGCGCGGCCGCCAGCCCCTTGGCGTCGATGTCGGCGAGGCCCACGAACCAGCCCCCGCGGGCGAACCGCCTGGCCGTGGACAGGCCGATGCCGCTGGCCGCGCCGGTGATGAAGATCGCCTGCCGGCCGTTCGCCTTCGCCTTGCCGCTTGCGGCCATCCCTGAGTCCCCCTGAAGCTCACCGGGAATACACCGCATGCGATGCGGAAGGGAAAACGCGATGAGCCTCGACGCGCACGAACAACTGGCCAAGGATCTTCTGGGCTGCGCCTACGAAACGCTGACCCCGGTGCAGCGCAGCGTCATCGACCTGATCGCCACGGAGGCGCCCACGGACCTGCATGCCGGCCTCAAGCATGACGAGCGCACGCCCGGCGAACGGCTGGCCGACAGGGTGGCCGCGATCGGCGGCTCCTGGGCCTTCATCATAGGTTTCGGCGTGGCGCTGGCGGTGTGGATGGGCTGGAACGCCTTCGGAAAGGGGGTTGGCCTGGCGTTCGACCCCTATCCCTTCATCTTCCTGAACCTGGTGCTGTCAACGCTCGCGGCCATCCAGGCGCCGATCATCATGATGAGCCAGAACAGGTCCGCCGCCCGCGATCGGGCAAACGCCGAGCACGACTATATCGTCAACCTGAGGGCCGAGCTGGAGATCATGCACTTGCACGACAAGATCGACGCCGTGCGCCAGCGCGAGCTTCTGGGCATCATCAAGCGGCAGAACGAGAGCCTGCGAATCCTGCGCGGGCAGGGGAAGGGAAGCTAGCTGCAGGGAATCAGCCCGGCCGCGCGGCGGCCGGGCCTTGTTCAAGGGACGGATGTCAGGCGGGTGCGAGCCACACCCGGCGCTTGCGGACCAGGCCGCCGACGCCGCCGAAGCCCAGGATCATCATCGCCCAGGCCGCCGGCTCCGGCACCGCGCTCACCGCGGCGATGTCGCCGATCTCAAGTGAGTTGCCGCCCGATGCAAAATCGATGCCGTCGATCGAGCTGTCGAAGGTGAACGTCAGGCGGCCGTTGGACGTGAAGCCGGTCTGGCTGCCGTTGGCGTCCATGCCCGGGAGCGCGGCGAGGATCGCGCCGGTCACGACCTCGGTCGTGCCGTCGGCCAGGTGGAAGGTGAAGCTGTTGAAGCGGTCCAACGAGCCGATGTAGAAGCTGATCGACTTCAGGAGCGGCGTGTCGAGCGTGACCATGTCGCCGCGCTGCAGCGTAAGATACTGCGTCGTATCCTTCGTCGTCGCGCTGGTCGCCGGAGCGGCGCTGACCCCGTACACTGACCCAGTGAACAACAACCCGTCGCCGCTGAGCGTGTACCCGGGCAGCAGGAAGGTCACATCGCCGAGGGTCGGACCCCCTTCGAAGTCCGTCACGAGCGTTTCGCCCGCGTTCGGGGCGGTTTGATAGCCGATGAAGGTCACGTCCGCCTGCGCCGCACTTGCGGCGAAGCAGAAGGCCGACGCGCAGGCCAGCGCTGAGAGAACTCTGAACTTCATTGGTGCATCCCTGAAATAAGCAGCCGAAGCCGCTACACGCGGCCGTCCCAGGCGCTCAACCATGGGGAGGTGGGGCGGTTCCTGCCTGCACCCTCCTTTCAACTCACAAGCGAACATTGGGTTCAATTGCTGCAGTGCGACACGATGTTGCCTACTTCTGAGGCAGTTCATCTCCCAGTCAGCTGGCGGCGGTATCAAGCGGGCGTAGATGGCTCGCGGATTGCTCCGCGACGCCCGTGAACAGCCTGGGGCGCCATTGCGTGACACCTGAAGATATCAGCAGGGCGGTGGGGAAGCGCCTGGGGGACCGCCGTCGCGAGCTGCGCCTTTCCCTGGCGCAGGTCTCCGCGCGCTGCGGGGTCAGCCTCCAGCAGATCCACAAGTACGAGACCGGCCAGACTCCCCTGTCGTTGCCGATGCTGGTGCAACTCTCGCGGTGCCTGGACGTGCCGATCGGCTATTTCCTCGAGCCCCTCGAGCAGGGCGCCAAGATCGCCGCGTCTTAGCCGACCGGGCGAGCTCAGGCCCGCGCCGCGCGCCGCAAGGCCTGCGGCGGTTGCCCGAAGGCGCGCAGGAACGCGCGACGCATCCGCTCAGGGTCGCCGAAGCCCGCGGACTCCGCGACCCGGTCGATCGGCGCGTGGCCGGTCTCCACCGCGGTGCGAGCCGCTTCCAGGCGAAGGCGTTCCACGGCCTTGGCCGGTGTCGTCCCGGTCTCGGCGGTGAAGGCGCGGGCGAAGTTGCGCGGGCTCATGGCGGCTTCGGCGGCCAAGCGCTCGACGGTGAGGGCCTCGCCCAGGTGGGCGCGCATCCAGTCCATGAGCTCCGCGAACCGGCCCGATCGACCGCCCAGCTCGACCAGGGCCGAGAACTGCGACTGGCCGCCGGGCCGGCGCTGGTGGACGACCAGCTGCTGGGCCACGCGCCGGGCGACCTCGGCGCCCAGGTCGTCCTCAACCAGGGCCAGCGCCAGGTCGATGCCGGCGGTGATGCCCGCCGAGGTCCAGACCTCGCCGTCCCGGATGAAGATGCGGTCGGCGTCCAGCTTCACCTTCGGGTAGCGCCGCGCGAAGTCGTCGGTGCGGCTCCAATGGGTGGTCGCGCGGCGGCCGTCCAGCAAACCTGCCTCGGCCAGGACGTAGGCGCCGGAGCAGACGCTGGTCTGACGGCGGGCGGCCGTGCGTTTCAGCCAGGCCACGATCTGGCCCAGCTCCTTGAGCGAACGCGTGCCGTCGCCGCCGGAGATCATGATGGTGTCGAACGGCCCCGCAGGCAGGGTGGCGGCGGCGAACTTCACGCCGGACGAGCTGGCGACCTGGCCGCCGCCCGGCGCGACGACGGCGAGATCGTAGCTGCCCCCCCGGTAGCGCTCGGCGATCTCGAAGGCCGCGATGGGGCCGGCCGCGTCCAGCAACTGGAAGCCGGGGAAGATCACCAGGGCGAGGCGTCGGCTCATGGGCTGGGACCGCGGATGGCAGGAATTGCCGGAACAATGGCATTTCAGCCAGGCGGCGCCAAGCCTAGCTTGCCGGCCTCAATTCAGGAGGCGCCCATGCCCAAGCTGCAGATCCTCTTCGTACTCTACCCGGGTGTGACGCACCTGGACTTCACCGGGCCGCACCAGGTCCTCGCGCGCACGCCGAACGCCGAGGTGACGGTGGCGTCGCTGGGCGGCGTCGATGTCGACGCCGAGGGCCTGACCTTCACGAAGCTTGCCGACCTGGCGAAGATCGAGCACTGCGACGTGCTCTGCCTGCCGGGCGGCTTCGGGACCACGGAGGCGATGCTCAACGACGCCTTCATGGGCCACATCCGCCGGCTGGGGGCGCAGGCGACCTACCTCACCTCCGTGTGTACGGGGTCGCTGATCCTGGGCGCGGCGGGCTTCCTGCAGGGCAAGCGGGCGGCGACCCACTGGGCCTGGCGCGAGCTGCTGCCGGCGTTCGGCGCGATCGTGTCGGAGGAGCGCGTGGCGCGGGACGGCAATGTGATCACCGGCGGCGGAGTGACCGCGGGCATCGACTTCGCCCTGGTGCTGCTGGAGGAGTTAGCTGGCCGCGATTATGCCGAGGGCACGCAGCTCGGGCTGGAATACGCGCCTGCGCCGCCGTTCAACTCAGGCCGGCCGGAACTGGCGCGGCCGGAGGTGCTGGCGGCGGTGAAGGCCCGGATGGCCGCCGCCATCGACAGCCGCGCGGAGGCGGCGGCCGAGGCGGCGAACCGGCTGCAGCCGGCCTAGAACGCGAACTGGCTGCGCAGCGAGACGATGTCGACATCTTCGCCGACCTGGACGCCGGTGGCGCTCAGGCGGTCGATGTTCACGTGCTGGTACTGGGCCTGGAAGCGGTAGACCGCGTTCGGATACCAGTTGAGGCCCACGGTCGCGATCGTCTGTTCGCCGCCGCGGACGCCGCCCGCAGGGGTGGCCACGCCAGCGTTCCCGGCATGGTCGTCGAGGTCGAGGACGCTGTAGCGGCCGGCGATTTCCCAGGCGCCCCAGGTCCCGTCGGCGGGGCTGAAGTTGTTCGCGGGCTTGATCCCCTTGAAGCCGCCAGTGGCGCTGGACCAGGCGTGCTGTTCGCCGGTGATGGTCCACGCTCCCTGGACGTACCAGCCGCCGAAGCGCGGGTTGAAGCCGGTGGTGCGATCGACGTCGACCTGGAAGGCTTCGGCCGAGATCTGGAAGTTTCGGTAGTTGGCGCCCAGCTCCAGCCCGTAGGCCGTGACGCCGTCGGCGTTCAGGGCGTTGGTGTCCACCAGGCGCGTGCCATCGACGCGCAGCTCGGGCCGCTCGCGCAGCCGGACCTGGGTGACCTTGGCCGCGCCGGCGCCGGTGTCGGCGACACTGAGGACGACCTGGATATTGCCGCCCACGTGGATGGCGTAGTCTTCGCCATGGACCGGGGCGAAGGCCAAGCGGGCGAGGTAGCCGGTCTGTTCGTCGAACTCGCCCGTGCCGCCGACCAGGGCGCCGGTGAAGACGGCGGTGGCGGTCCAGCGCTGGCCGTTGGCCAGCACGCCGACGCCCGAACGGCCATCGCCGCCGGCCAGGTTGCGGACCATCTCGGCGACCGCGGCGCGTTCCAGGAACAGGCCCTCGGTATTCGAGGTGGCGTCTTCCAGGCCGGTGGGCGTGGCCCAGGCGCCGATGCGCAGCCGGGCGGCGACGCCTTCGGCGGGCTTCCAGCCGGCGTACTCGACATAGGCCGCGTTCAGTTGGGCGGCTTCCGAACCGCTGCCGCCGAACTCGCCGGTGAGGTTGTAGTTCCAGTCCTTGGCCACCGTGCCTTCGATGCCCAGGCGGGCGCGGCGGAAGTTGGAGCCGGAGTTGAAGTCGGCGCCATTGGGCACGTCGTTGCGCCGGTCGTAGGCAGCGGCGTCGAACTGGGCGACGGCGCGGATGGCGAACCTGTTGGCGCCGTCGGCGCTGGTGATCGTTGGTCGCGCGTTGGAGAGCGTGGCGGTGGCGGCCAGCTTCTTGTTGATGTCCTGGTTGGCCTTCTTGGTCTCAGCCTTGAGGTCCGACAGTTCGCCGGTCAGGGCCGCGATCCTGGCCTCCAGCGCCGCGATGCGCTCATCGGTCGTCTGCGCCATGGCGTGGGCGGACGTGCTCGCGAGAAGGACGGCGAGGGCCGACGTCCGAAGTAGCTTGTTCATTCGAGTGTTGACCTGTGGCCTGCTGGAAAGTCAGTCACATCATTAAGGTTAGAGAGTGAACCTCTGGTCAACGCGAACTACAACCATAGCGCTAGAAGCTTATTTTCATGGGAAGAATGGGAATCTGCGACATGTTGTCCCATTGCGAACGCGTTCACCTTAATCGGCGAGTAGCAATATCCGCGTATGTCGAAGTGGAAATCTCCTCTTGCCGGCAGGATGTCCGTGAAGTTCAGCAATTTCTCGATTTCAGCGAAGCTCATCTTGGTCTTCTCGGCGATGCTCGCCACCATCGCAGCCGGTGGTCTGGCGCTCTACCTCAACAACGCGTCGCTGAGCGCTTCGGTGGGTCGCACCGAGCACGCGCGCCAGGTTCTATCGGCCGCGCAGGACGCGACCTTCCGGCTGGCGCGCCAGGAGAACTCCCTGCGCGGGTTCCTGATTTCGAGCGACAACTACTACATCAAACGGATCAACGAGGCGCATAAGCCCAAGTTCTTCCAGTCCCTGAAGGCGCTCCGCGAACTGGCCACCGGCGACCCGGCCGACCTGGCCCGCGTGCAGGCGGTCGAGACCGCCTTCGCCAACTACGAGAAGGTGGCGCTGAACGTCGGCATCGCCCTGGGCTCGGACCCGACGACTCGCGAGCAGGCCTTCGCCCTGGTGAGCAACGACGGCGTCGCCGACAAGGCGATCGGACCGGTGGAAGACGCCCTTGATGCCATCAACGACCTGGCCGTAAAGACCCAGGAACGGGAGAAGGCCGCTCAGGCCGCCGCCATGCAGCGCGTGACGCTGGGCCTGATCGGTGGAATCGTCCTGCTCGGTGTCCTGGCGGTGGCCTGCTGCGCCATCCTCGCCCGCTCGATCGCCGCGCCGGTGCGCGCGATGACCCAGATCATGCGCAAGCTGGCGTCCGGCGACAACGAAGTCACCATCCCCGCCGCCGACCGCAAGGACGAGGTCGGCGAGATGGCCCAGGCCGTGCTGAGCTTCAAGGAAGGCGCCCTGGCGCGGCTGCGCCTGGAGCACGAGGCCGAGGTCTCGGCCCAGGATGTCACCCGCCAGCGCGCCGCCACCGAGGCCGAGCGCGCCCAGGTGCAGGCCGAACAGGCCGCCGTCGTCCAGGCCCTGGCCCAGGGGCTGTCGCGCCTGTCGGCCGGGGACCTGACCTATCGCATCGACACCGCGTTCAACGGCTCCTACGAGCAGCTCCGCAACGACTTCAACGGCGCGCTGTCGAACCTCGAGCGCACCCTGGGCAAGATCCAGGACAACTCGAACTCCATGTCGGCCGGCTCGGCCGAGATCAGCCAGGCGGCCGACAACATGGCCCGCCGGACCGAGTCCCAGGCCGCGACGCTCGAACAGACCGCCGCCGCCCTGGACGAGATCACCGCGACGGTCCGCCGGACCGCCGAGGGCGCCCAGCAGGCCGACACCGTCGTCACCTCCGCCCGCGCCAGCGCTGACGCGAGCAGCGAGATCGTGGGCCGCGCGGTCGCCGCCATGGACGAGATCTCGGCCTCGTCAAACCAGATCGGCCAGATCATCGGCGTGATCGACGAGATCGCTTTCCAGACCAACCTGCTGGCCTTGAACGCCGGCGTCGAGGCGGCTCGCGCCGGCGAGGCGGGCAAGGGCTTCGCGGTCGTGGCCTCCGAGGTGCGCCAGCTGGCCCAGCGGTCCGCCGATGCGGCCAAGGAGATCAAGACCCTGATCTCGGCCTCCAGCCGCCAGGTGGGCGCCGGCGTCGACCTGGTCGCCCAGACCGGCGAGGCGCTGAACCAGATCTTCGGCCAGTTCAACGAGATCGCGGTCGTGGTCACCCAGATCGCGGCTTCGGCGCGGGAACAGTCGTCGGCCCTGGGCCAGGTCAACACGTCGATCAACCAGATGGATCACTCGACCCAGCAGAACGCGGCCATGGTCGAGCAGAGCACGGCGGCCAGCCACACGCTGTCGCGCCAGGCGCGCGACCTCAGCCAGCTGATCAGCGCCTTCAAGGTGCATCCGGGCGCGGGCAGCCGCGCCCCGGACATCGGCGTGGCGGTGCTCAGGAAGGCGAGCTGACGGCTTAGCGTTTGCGGGGTGCGTAGGCGATCATCTGGATCTCCACCACCCCGTCGTCGGCCAGCAGGCCCGTCGTGCCCACCGCCGTCCAGGCGGGGTGCGGGGCGGCCATGAACTCGTCCTTGGCCTTGGCGAAGGCCGCGAATTGCTCGTCGCGCGTGCCCTTGAAGCCCGGGCCGTCCCAGACGTGGAACGTGTTGATCATCACGACGTCGGCGAAGCCCACGCCCTCGGCCTTCAGGATCGCCTCGATTGACCGGAAGGCGCGCCTTGTCTGTTCGGTGAAGGCGGGGCCGTCGCGCTCCGCCGCGCCCCGCGGGCCCGCGATAACGCCGGAGATGTAGAGGTAGTCGCCCGCTCGGCGGGCCGGCGCATATTTGAGTTCGTCATACGCCTGCTGGCTGCCCGGGCCGGGGATGACCACCTCGCCGCCGGGGGCGGGAATCAGCTTCGGATAGCCGCCCGCGGCGGGCTGGGCCTGGGCGACGGAGGCCATGGCGAGCAGGGCGGCGGCGATGAGGGCTGGCTTAAGCATGGCCCGGACCCTAAGCGCATCGGGCCGACCCGCGCTAATGACACCTCGTTAATGCGACGAAGGCCGCCTCAGGTCCGACGAGGCGCGTCCGAGCGGACCCGCTTCAGCCACGGCGAGGCGTGGAACACGCTCATCAGCAGGTACATCGGGACCATTCCGCTGAGCGGCGAGGCATGCGCGGGCGAACACAGGATCACCCCGGGGCCGGCATCCAGGGCGCTCAGGAACGCCATCGCCGCGAAGGTCGGAGCCGCCGCGAGGGCCAGGCCGTCGGCGGCCCTGCGCGGGGTCAGGCTCATGACCGCGCGCCTTCGTCGAGCTTCCGGAACGTCGCCTCGCCGGCGTCGGACACCTCGACCCACTTGGGGTCGGGCGCGGCTTCGGCCGCGTAGTTGTCGTGCCAGTTCCACCACTTGTAGGTCGGGGTCTGCGGATAGCCCTGCGGCGAGTCCTCCCAGACCTCCTGGCGGCCGAGCGGGGTGATGTCGAGGTAGTTCCAGGTGCTCCCCATCTGCTCGTCGCCGCGGTTGTTGACGAAGTAGGTCCGGAACACGCGGCCGTCGTCATCGCGGTAGAACACGTTGGTGCCGTGCCACTCATCGACCCCGAAATCGGCGTCGAACCCGTCCGTCAGGGTGACCCAGGGGATCGCCTCCCAACCCATCCGCGCCTTGAGCCGCGCGACATCGGCCTGCGGCGCGCGGGAGGCGAAGACGAGGGTGGTGTCCCGCGCGTTCAGGTGGGCGGGGTGGGCGACCTGGTCCGCCACCATGGAGCAGCCGCGGCAGGCATGGTCGGGCCATCCGAACACCCCCGGTTCGTAGAACGCGCGGTAGACGATGAGCTGGCGACGCCCGTCGAACAGCCCGAGCAGGCTCTTGCGGCCGTCGGGGGTCTCGAACGCGTAAGTCTTGTCCACGGCCATCCAAGGCATCCGCCGGCGCTCAGCGGCCAGAGCGTCGCGCGCGTGCGTGTGGGCCTTCTCCTTCACGAGCAGCTGCTCGCGGGCGGCTTCCCAGGCCTCGGGCGAAACGACGGGGGGCGTGTTCATGGGAACTCCTCGGGCTTGCGGTGGGGGCGGCGTCAGGCGGGCAGGCGCTGGTCGTAGGCGGTCCTGAGATCTGTCCAGGTCTTCCAGAACGAGGGCGCCGCCGTTCCATTCAAGCGGGCCATCAGAAGCTCCAGGTGGGCGTGCCAGCCGGCCGAGACGCCGAGCAGGTTCGCGCGGTCGGGCAGGCGGCGGTGGGTGAGGACGAGATTCACCTCGGACCCTCTCGGCTCCAGTTCGAAAGTCACTTCGCTGCCGGACTCGCCCCAGCGGATCACCAGCATGCGAGGGGCCTCGGCCCGGACGACGGCGCACTGCATCCGCCGTTCCTCCGGGACGCCCTCCGGCCGGTGCTCAGCGCCGCCGCCCAGTTCGTCGTTGCGCCAGACGAACTCGACCGGGGCGCCGGGCTCCAGCTTCATGTCGCCGCTGGCCAGCCACTGGGCGCGCATGTCGCTCTCGGTGAGATAGGCCCAGACCCGCTCGACGGGGCCGGGCAGCATGCGTTCGATCCTCACGCTGACGGGGTCGATCAGTTCGCCATAGGCGCTGAGGGCGGTCTCGGTCATCGGTCGTCTCCTTGGGGCTCGGGGGTGGGCTCGCCGCGCAGGAGACCTTCGAGGACGTCGAGGCGGCTGTTCCAGAAGCGCTCGTAGAAATTGATCCACTCACGGGCGTCTTCCAGCGGACGGGCTTCCAGCCGGCAGATGTGGGTGCGTCCGCGTATGGTTCGGTTGACCAGGCCGGCCTTCTCCAACGCCTTGATGTGCTTGGAAGCCGCAGCGAGCGACATGTGATGCGGTGAGGCCAACTCGCCGACGCTGCGCTGACCGCCGGCCAGGTCGCGGAGCATCTGGCGGCGCGTGGCGTCGCCGAGGGCGTGGAACACGGCGTCGAGCCGGGCGGCGGACGCGGTCTTTAGTTCAACCATGTGGTTGAATGTGTTGGTTCGGACTTCAATTGTCAACCATTTGGTTGAAGATAGAGGTCCGACGAGGCGCTACACCTGTCGCATGGGAAGACTCGTCATCGTTTCAGGGCCGCCGGGCGCGGGGAAATCCACCGTCTCGCGGCGGCTGTCGCAGCGGACCACCGCGGCGTTGGCCATGCACATGCACACCGACGATATGTACGCCTACGTGAAGAAGGGCTTCGTGCCGCCGTGGATGCCGGAGTCGCGGGACCAGAACGTCACGCTGATGAACGCCGTGGCGGCGTCGGCCGGGATCTGCGCCAGGGGCGGCTACGAGGTCTTCATCGACGGGATCGTTGGGCCCTGGTTCTTCGCCCCGTGGATCGAGGCCGCGCGGACCCACGAGGTCGAGCTGCACTACGTCGTGCTGTTGCCGGACGAGCCCACGACCGTCAGTCGGGCGACTGGCCGGACCGTCCCGGACGCCATGCGGGACGTCGGCGTGGTGCGGCAGATGTGGCAGGCGCTGCAGAGTGAGGCGGGCGAAGCACGCCATCGCATCGACACCACGGGACAGTCGCCCGACCAGACGGCCGAGGCGATCTTCGCCGGCCTCAGGGATGGGCGCTTCCGGCTGGCCTAGCGGGCCTGATGCCGTGCTGGACGGCGTCGACGGGCTGCTCGGACTGCAGACCGGTGAAAGGTCTCAACCCACGGGACCGCGGTTAGTTTCCGACGGCGTCGAGGCCGATGTCGAGCACCTTGGCGGAGTGGGTGAGGGCGCCGACGCTGATCACGTCCACCCCCGTCTCGGCGATGGCGCGCACCGTGTCGAGGGTCACGCCGCCCGAGGCCTCGAGAGTCACGCGCCGATCGGCCAGCTTCACCGCCTCGCGCATGTCCTGCAGCGTGAAGTTGTCCAGCATGATCACGTCCGGGTCGTGCGCCAGGGCTTCCTGGAGCTGGACCAGGCTGTCCACCTCGACCTCGACCTTCACCAGATGGCCGGCGAAGGCCTTGGCGCGGCGGATGGCCTCGCCGACCGAGCCACAGGCGGCCACGTGGTTGTCCTTGATCAGGATGGCGTCATCCAGGCCGAAGCGGTGGTTGACCCCGCCTCCGCAGCGTACGGCGTACTTCTCCAGGGCGCGCAGGCCAGGCGTGGTCTTGCGCGTGTCTGTGATCTTCGCGCTCGTGCCGGCGACCGCGTCGACGAAGTCCTGGGTGAGGGTGGCGATACCGCAGAGGCGGCCCACCAGGTTCAGCGCGGTGCGCTCGGCGGTGAGGATCGCCCGCGCATTGCCGCTGACCCGAGCCAGGGTGGTGCTGGCGGGCACGGCCTGGCCGTCCGCGGTCAGGGGTTCGACGGTGACCGAGGGATCCAGCTCGGCCAGGGCGAGGCGGATGCAGGACAGGCCCGCCACCACCCCGCCGCGGCGGGCGGAGAAGTCGGCGGTGAGCTTGGCGTCGGCCGGCACGCAGGCCTGGGCCGTGATGTCGCCGGCCCGGCCGAGGTCTTCGGCGAGGGCGGCGCGGACGATGGGCTGGATCAGGAGGTCGGGAAGGGGGTGGATCATTCCGCCGCGTACTTAAGGCCGGCCCGGTCGATCCGGTCCAGGGTGACAAAGGTCCGCTCGGGCTCGAGCGGTTCCGGGAAATCGGACCGGAAGTGGCCGCCGCGGCTCTCCCGGCGGGCCAGGGCGCAGGCCGCGACCAGGCGGGCGGCGACCAGCGGGGCGCTGCGGCCGTGCCGGGTCTCCAGGGCGCCGATCAGATTGAGCAGGCGGACGAGGCCCGCGGCGTCGCGGACCACGCCGGCGTCGCGGCTCATCGCCTCGCGCAGCGTCTGCAGCGCCTCGTCGGGCAGTTCGGTCGCGGTGACCGCCGTGTGCGGCGCGGGGGGCGGAGGCGGGAGCGCGGCGGCGGCCCGTCCAGCCCGCTGACCAAAGACCGCGGCTTCCAACAGCGAGTTCGAGGCCAGGCGGTTGGCCCCGTGGACGCCGGTCGAGGCGCACTCTCCGGCGGCGTAGAGGCCGGGGAGCGAGGTCGCGCCGTCGGTGTCCGTGGCGATCCCGCCCATGTGGTAGTGGCAGGCGGGGGCCACCGGGATCGGCTGCACCCGCGGGTCGATGCCGCCCGCCATGCAGGCCGCGAAGACGGCCGGGAATTCCTCGGGGAAGTGGGCGCCCACGGCCTCGCGGGCGTCCAGGAAGGCGCCGCCGCGGACCGCGCGCTCGGCGTGGATGGCGCGGGCCACCACGTCGCGTGGGGCGAGCTCGGCGGCAGGGTGGTAGTTGGCCATGAAGGCGCGGCCGGCGGCGTCGATCAGTTTGGCGCCCTCGCCGCGCAGGGCCTCGGTGGCGAGCGGCGCGGGGTCGCGGCCGATGTCGATGGCCGTGGGGTGGAACTGCACGAACTCGGGATCGGCGACCGTCGCGCCGGCCAGGGCGGCCAGGCCGAGGCCCTCGCCCTTCAGCTCGGCCGGGGTGGTGGTGACGGCGTACAGGCCGCCGACGCCACCGGTGGCCAGGATCACGGCGTGGGCGGTGATCTCGACGGGCTGGCCGTCGATGCGGGCCAGCACGCCACGGATGCGGCCGGTGGCGTCCTGCAGCAGGCCGGTCAGCTTGGCGCCGGTCTTCACTTGAATGTGCGGGGCGGCCAGGGCGGCGACCGTCACCGCCTCCATGATCGCGCGGCCGGCCTGGTCGCCCTTCACGCGGGCGACCCGCGCCCTGGAGTGGGCGGCCTCCAGGCTTTGGGCGAAGCCGCCGTCGGCCCTGCGGTCGAAGGGCGCGCCCAGGGCGGCCAGCCGGCGCACCGCATCGGGCCCTTCCTCGGCCAGCAGGCGAGCGGCCTCGGGAACCACCAGACCCGCGCCGGCCATGACGGTGTCCGCGGCGTGCAGCGCGGGCGCGTCGTCAGCCGAGAGCGCCGCGGCGACACCGCCCTGGGCCCAGGCCGAGGAACAGCCGTGGTTCAGCGCGGCCTCGGTCAGCAGCAGCACCTTGGCGGGCGCGGCGGCCAGGGCGGCGGAGAGCCCCGCAAGGCCCGCGCCGACCACCAGCACCCCGTCATGACGGAGGCGCTCGGCCATCAGATCAGCTCCACATCGACGTGGTGGCGGGCCTTCACGAGGTCATAGCGCGCCGGGACCGCCGGCGGCGGCAGGTCGATCATCCGCTGAACGGCCAGGCGGGCGCGGTCGGCGATCGCCGGGTCGACGGTCACCTCGTGGCGGTCGTGGAGCAGCGCCTCGTAGATGTTCTCCAGGCTGATCATCTTCATGTGCGGGCACAGGTTGCAGGGGCGCACGAACTCGGTGTCGGGCGCGTCGGCGGCGACGTTGTCGGCCATCGAGCACTCGGTGATCAGCACCACGCGCTTCGGCTTCCGCTGGATCACGTAGTCGTTCATGGCCGCGGTGGAGCCGGCGAAGTCGGAGACCTCCAGCACCTCGGCCGGGCACTCGGGGTGCGCCAGGACCTCGGCGTCGGGATAGGCCTCCTTGATCTCCAGGATGTCGGCGGCGGTGAAGCGCTCATGCACCTCGCAGCGGCCCTTCCAGGCGATGATCTTGATGTCGGTCTGGCGGGCCACGTTGCGGGCCAGGAACTCGTCCGGGATCATGATCACCCGGTCGACGCCCCAGAGGCGCGCGGCTTCCTCGACGACCTGCACGGCGTTGGCGCTGGTGCAGCAGATGTCGGTCTCGGCCTTCACGTCGGCGGTGGTGTTCACGTAGGTGACCACCGGCAGGCCGGGGTAGCGCTGCTTGATCAGCCGCACGTCGGCGCCGGTGATCGAGCTGGCGAGGCTGCAGCCGGCGCGCAGGTCCGGGATCAGGACGCGCTTCTCCGGCGACAGGATCTTGGACGTCTCGGCCATGAAGTGAACGCCGGCCTGGACGATCACCGCGGCGTCCGAGCGCGCGGCCGCCTTGGCCAGGCCCAGGCTGTCGCCCACGTAGTCGCCGACCCCGTGGAAGATCTCGGGCGTCATATAGTTGTGGGCCAGGATGACCGCGTTCTTCTCGCGCTTCAGCCGGTTGATCTCGGCGATCAGCGGCGCCTGGAGCCGCCATTCCATGGGCGTGACGTGGCGCTTCACCTTCTCCCACGCGGGAGCGGTCTGCGCCTGGACAGCGGGGGTAAACGGGAACTGGAAACCGTCAGCGGCCATGGATCCCTCCTTATGCTCAAAGTGAGCATTTCTCAGGCCTATAAAATGCGCCGGGCGTCGAGGCTCGGCGCTACTCCCTTTTGCTCACTTGGAGCATAAGCGAGCATATAGGGCTCACGCAGCGGCGCGCAAGGGGCTTGTGGATTCAGCCGTTCACTTCTCGGGGGCGGGCCGGATAACTTGAGCGATGGTGTTAGCGAGCTGCTGGGAGCCGTAAGGCTTGCGGAGCAGAGGCCAGGGGGCGTCCTCGGCGGCCAGCAGCACCTCGCCCGTATAGCCCGACGACAGGATCACGGGCAGCCCCGCCCGCAGGGCGACGGCCTCGCGCGCCAGATCCACGCCGGACTTGTCGCCGGGCATGATCAGGTCAGTGAGCATCAGGTCGAAGGTCTCGCCGGCCCGCAGGATCGCCAGGGCCGCGTCGGCGTGCTCGGCGCGGCGCACCTCGTGGCCCAGGTCCCGCAGCATGGCCTCGACCAGTTCCGCCACCTGGGCGTCGTCCTCGACCAGCAGCACGCGCTGCATGGGCCCGCGGTCGGCGCGGGCCGGCAGGGCGTCGACGATCGCGGCGGCGTCGCCGGCGATGCGGGGCAGGTACAGGCAGACGCTGGCGCCCTTGCCCGGGGCGCTGTCCACGGTGGCCGCCCCGCCGCTCTGGTGGGTGAAGCCGTAGACCTGGCTGAGGCCTAGGCCCGTCCCCCGGCCCGGCGGCTTTGTGGTGAAGAAGGGTTCGAACGCGCGCCCGATGGTGGCGGCGTCCATCCCCGAGCCGGTGTCGTGGACGGCCACGCAAAGGTAGTCGCCGGCTTCCAGGGCCTCGACCTGGCGGGCTTCCAGCCGGACGGGCAGGGTCTCGATGCGGATCATGCCGCCGGCGGGCGTGGCGTCGCGAGCGTTGACCACCAGGTTCATGATCGCCGCCTCGAACTGGCTGGGGTCGAGGCTCACCACGGCCTCGGGCGCGCTGGGGGCGATCACCAGGCGGACGGCCTCGCCGACCGCCCGGCGCAGGAGGGCTTCGGAGTCCTTGAGCAGCGCGTCCACCTGGACCGGCTCGGGCTTCAGCGCCTGGCGGCGCGAGAAGGCCAGGAGTTGCTGGGTCAGGCGCTCGCCCCGCCGGGCGGCGCCCAGCGCGGCCTCGATCATCCGTTCGCGGCGGGCCTCGTCGCTGGGGTGGCGTTGCATCAGGTCCAGCGCGCCGATCACCACGGTCAGCAGGTTGTTGAAGTCGTGCGCCACGCCGCCGGTGAGCTGGCCCACGGCCTCCAGCTTCTGGGCGCGCTGGAGCGCCGCCTCGGCCTCGTCGCGCTCGGCCAGGGCCTCCTCGACCCGCTCGGCCAGCAGGTCGTTGATCCGCTTCAGGTCCTCCTCCGCCCGCCTGGCGTCGGTGAAGTCGTAGCCGACGCCCACGAAGCCGGCGAACGCGCCGTCCGGGCCCCAGCGCGGCTGGGACACGGACCGCACCCAGCGGTATTCGCCGTCGTGGCGCAGGAAGCGGGCCTCCAGCGTGAACTGCCTGCGCGAGGCCTCTCCGGCCACCTGCTCCTGCAGGATGCGCGGCAGGTCGTCGGGGTGCAGGACCTTGCGCCAGTCGAAGTCCAGCGCGGTCTGGAAGCTGTCGCCCAGAAAATCGACATAGGCTTGGTTGGCGAACTCGCGCTTGCCGTCGGTGCGGGTGACCCACATCAGGATCGGGGCGCTGTCGGCCAGGGCGCGGAATCGCGCCTCGGTGGCCTCCAGCGCCTTCTGCGCCTTTCCCTGGGCGGCGTTGGCCTCGTCGAGGCGCAGCAGGGCCTCGCGCAGGCTGGACGAGACGACGATGGTCAGGACGGCGGACACCGTGAACATCGCGATCACCGCGCCGTTCGAGACCCCTACAGCGGTGGTCAGCGGCGCCCAGAAGCCGGCGACCAGCGCCGCCGCGAGCGTCGCCCAGCCCCAGCGGGGACCTGCGTAGAGCGTGGCGATGATCAGGGCGGGGAAGGTCGTAGCCGAGAGGCCGGTGGCGTTCTGCGGCCCGAGCAGGATGGCGCGCAGCCCCACCGCGGCCGCCAGCGACGCGGCGCTGATCGCCAGCGCCGTCAAGAACGGCGGCGAACGTCGCGGAATGAGCCGAAGGGGCCAGAGGGCCGGCATCATGGACGTGGCATCGAACCCCCGGCCCGAGCGGGCCGCCGCCAGCATGGGATGAGCGGAAGGGCCTTGCAACCGCCCTGGCGGGACGTGCGACGACATGTCGAACCCGCCTCACTTGCACGATTTTTGCCGGGTATGAGTCCAAATATCGCCGGTGTGCGCCTATATGCGACGCCTCAAGCCGTACGAGGGGATGTGATCCTGGAGTTCCGCAGGCATAGGCTTCGCCCGTTCCGGGCGAAGATGGGGGCCGCGCTGGTCCTGACGGCCGCCGCGGCCGGACCCGCCTGCGCGCCCCAGCCCAAGGTGGAAGCGGCGCGCTTCGCGTCGCGCGATCTCTCGAACGACGGCCTCCTGAAGCTGGCCTCCTCCATGGATCCGGCGATGCGGGCCCTGGCTCTGCGACACGACCCTGCCTCGCGCGCTCCCGACCTCTGGGCTCGGCCAGAGGGCTGGGGCAGCCTGGACATGGACGACGTTCCCGATCTGGGACTGGCCACCGAGACCGACGCGGCCACGGCCGAGGATGTGAACGCGTTACGTCCCTTCGCCAGACTGCCGATCCGGCCGATGAAGCCCTTCGTGCTGCCGGCCTCGGGCGCCGATCGCGCCCGGGCGGTGCAGTGTCTTGCGGAGGCCGTCTACTATGAAGCCGCCCGCGAGCCCGAAGTGGGCCAGGAGGCGGTCGCCCAGGTGGTGCTGAACCGCATGCGCCACCCAGCCTATCCGAAGTCCGTATGCGGCGTGGTCTACCAGGGGTCGGCCCGGGTCACCGGCTGCCAGTTCACCTTCACCTGCGACGGGTCGCTGCGCTGGGCGCCGCAGCCGGCGCTGTGGAAGCGGGCCCGGGCCGTGGCGGAGCGGGCGCTCAATGGCTACGTCGACAAGACCGTGGGCTCGGCCACCCATTATCACGCCCAGTACGTCGCCCCGTATTGGGCCCCGACCCTGGTGAAGATGACCCAGGTGGGGCAGCACATCTTCTACCGCTGGACCGGGCCGTGGGGCGAACCCCCGGCCTTCACCGGCCGCTACGCCGGCGGCGAGGCCTACCTGAGCCCCGCCGTCCTGGGCAGCATCGATGCGCGCACGCAGGGCGGCCTGATGACGCTGGACGCGCAGGGCGTCCCCACCGAGCGCAAGATCACCCTGGCCGTGGCCGGCGAGGTGCGCACCTACAGCGTCGTGGATCCCACCATGCCCAGCGGCGAGCGCAAGCGTGTCATGGGCGTCCTGATGTCCACCCGCCGCGCGCCGACGGCGGACGAGGTCAAGCGCATCAACCAGAGCCTGGAGGCGATGGAGCGCGCGATGGACCAGAAGCCGGCCGCCACCGCGCCCTCGGCCGCAACGGTGGCCGCGCCCGCAGCCGCAACGGCGCCCGCGCCGTCCGCCTAACGGAACGCCACGCGCAGCTTCGCGCCTACGAACCGTCCGGTCGGGTCGTAGCCCTGCACGGCGCCCTTGCGCTCCTGGCCGGGCTCAAGTCCGCAGAGGAACCCCAGCGAACCGACGACACCCGCATCGTAGCGGTGGTCGACGGAGGTCTTGGCGACCCCGGGGATGCGCGGCTCGGGCACGTTGGCGTAGCGCGGTGCGTACGACAGGGCGGGTCGGGCCAGGTCCAAGGCGACGCCGTTGGCGGTGGCGCGCAGCGGGGCCTTCATCAGCGCCTCGGCCGTCTGGGCCTGGGTCGAGCCGGCGGAGAGGGCGATCAGGGCGATGAGCGCGGCCTTCATGCGTGGGGTCCTTGCCTGACGATCCTCAATGTACGCCCCGGAGCGACGCCGGGACCACCCTCAGCCCGCGAAGGCGTCGGGATAGATGATGCTGAGGGGCGCGTCGAAGGCGCCGGGCTCCAGCGCGAGCGCCATGAAGCCGGGACCGCCGGCGTAGACCGACCGCACCTTCGCCGCGGCGGCCGCCGAGAAGCCGAAGCGGGGATAGTAGGCCGGGTGGCCCAGGACGATGACGCCGTGGGCGCCGAACTCTCGGGCCTGTTCCAGACTGGCGCGGGTCAGGGCCGAGCCGACGCCGGTCCGCTGCAGGCCCGGACGGACGGCGAGCGGGGCCAAGGCGGCGTAGAGCTGCTGGCTGTCGGCCCACAGGCGGCTGAACAGGACGTGCCCGGCGACCACGCCGTCGTCCAGCGCGACCAGTTCGAACAGCACGTCGCCGGCGGCGCGCAACCGTTCCACCAGCCGGGCTTCGTCGGGCTGGCCGAAGGCGGCCTCGACCACTTCGGCGATGGCGGGGTGGTCGGCGGCGCGGGCATAGCGGATCATCCGCCCAGGCTAGCGCTTCGCGGCGGCGGCGTCAGTCGTCGCGGCGGAAGCTGCGGCGCTCCTTGGCGGCCTGCGGCAGGTCCTGGCGCTCGTTGCGCAGGGCCTCCGCGGCCAGCTTGCGCCAGCCCTCGGCGATCGAAAGGTAGACATCCTTCTCGGCCGGATTGTCGGCCCTGGCGGCCAGCCGCATGACGACCTCCGCCTGCTGTCTGTACCGATCACTCGCACTCTGGTTTTGGGCCTGCACGCTGGGGTAACGGTCCAGACATGCGTCGGGTTTCAGACATAGCTTGGCCGTTGCGGATTATTCTCACCAGGCGCCGATCTTCTGCGCCTCATGGTGGCTGATCGGGTGGTGAGCCTTGCGGTGGTCTTCCTCGGCGAGGAAGCGCACGGCCTCCAGCGCGGCCATGCAGCCCATGCCGGCCGCGGTCACCGCCTGGCGGTAGACGTCGTCGGTGACGTCGCCCGCCGCGTAGACGCCGTCGATCGCGGTCGAGGCCGTGCCGGCCTTCACCTTCAGATAGCCGCTGGCGTCCATCTCGAGCTGGCCCTTGAACAATTCGGAGGCCGGGGCGTGGCCGATGGCGATGAAGACCCCGTCGGCGTCGAGCGTCCGGGTGGCGCCGGTCTTCACATTCTTGAGCTTCACGCCTGTGACGCCGAGAGGATCGGTGTCGCCGGTGACCTCGTCCAGCACATGCTCCCAGACCACCTCGATCTTCGGGTGGTTGAACAGGCGCTCCTGCAGGATGCGCTCGGCGCGGAACTCGTCCTTGCGGTGGACGACGGTGACCTTGGCGGCGAAGTTGGTGAGGAACAGGGCCTCCTCCACCGCCGTGTTGCCGCCGCCGACCACGACCACGTTCTTGCCCCGGTAGAAGAAGCCGTCGCAGGTGGCGCAGGCCGAGACGCCGAAGCCCTGGAACTTCTGCTCTGTCTCGATTCCCAGCCACTTGGCCTGGGCGCCGGTGGCGATGATCAGGGTCTCGGCCAGCCAGACCTGGCCGCTGTCGGTCTCCAGCCGGAACGGGCGCTGGGACAGGTCGGCCCTGGTGACGATGTCGGTGACGATCTCCGTGCCGACGTGCGCGGCCTGGGCCTGCATCTGCTCCATCAGCCAGGGACCCTGGATGACGTCGGCGAAGCCCGGATAATTCTCGACGTCGGTGGTGATGGTGAGCTGACCGCCGGGCTGGATGCCCTGGATCAGTACGGGATTCAGCAGGGCGCGCGCGGCATAGACGGCGGCGGTGTAGCCAGCGGGGCCGGAGCCCACGATCAGGCAGCGGACATTGCGTGGTTCGGGGCGAGGTGCGGACATGGCGCTAATGTAGTGTCGATTCCGATGCGGTGCGACGCCCGATGCCGCGTTGGTTAACACCGCTTTCAGCGAGCGGGCGTTAGAAGACCCGCATGGCCAGGAGCCCCGAGATCGAGATCGCCGGCCGGAAGATCGGCGCCGAGCATCCCCCGTTCGTGATCTGCGAGCTGTCGGGCAACCACAACGGCAGCCTGGAGCGGGCGCTGACCATGGTGGACGCCGCGGCCGACACCGGCTGTGACGCGATCAAGATCCAGACCTACACCGCCGACACCATCACCATGGACGTGGACCGGCCCGAATTCCGGATCCACGGCGGCCTGTGGGACGGGCGCAGCCTCTATGAGCTCTACCAGGAGGCCTACACCCCCTACGAATGGCATCCAGCGATCTTCGAGCGGGCCCGCAAGCGGGGCGTGACGATCTTCTCCAGCCCGTTCGACGAGACGGCGGTCGACCTGCTGGCCGACCTGGACGCGCCGGCCTTCAAGATCGCCTCGTTCGAGGCCGTGGACCTGCCGCTGATCCGCTATGCGGCGGCCAAGGGCAAGCCGCTGATCATCTCCACCGGCATGGCCAACCTGGCCGAGATGGAGGCCGCGCGGAACGCGGCGCTGGACGCCGGCGCGCCGGGCGTGGCCCTGCTGCACTGCGTGTCGAGCTATCCCGCGACTTTCGCCGACGCCAATGTGCGCACGGTGGCCGACATGGCCGACCGTTTCGGCTGCCCGATCGGGCTCTCGGACCACACCATGGGGACGGCGGCCTCGGTGGCGGCGGTGGCCATGGGCGCCTCGATCATCGAGAAGCACTTCACCCTGGCCCGCGCCGACGGCGGGCCGGACGCCGACTTCAGCCTGGAGCCGGCCGAATTCACGGCGCTGGTCCACGACACCAAGGCGGCCTGGGAGGCGCTGGGCCGCGCCCACTACGACGTGCTGGGGTCGGAACGGGGCAATCTGCAGTTCCGGCGCTCGCTGTACGTTTCCGCCGACGTGAAGGCGGGCGAGCGGCTGAGCCGGGCCAACGTGCGTTCCATCCGGCCGGGCCATGGCCTGCCGCCGGCGCACTTCGAGGAGGTGCTGGGCCGGACGGCGAGACGCGACCTGCGGCGGGGCGAGCCGCTGGCCTGGGACATGCTGGCCTGAGCGGGCGTCATCGCCGGCCACCTTCCGGCTAGATTAGTTATCAACGATCACTTAGATTGATCTGCATCAAGGGCCAGGCCCTGGCGGATGCCCCATGGTCGGCCCCAACGAAGCAATTGGGAGGCCCAGAGCCATGAACGCCATCAGTGCGACTGTCACGGACGCCGGTCATTTCGACGTCCTGATCGTGGGGGCGGGGATCTCGGGGGTCGGCGCCGCCTACCACCTGCGCCAGCAATCCCCGGACCGCTCCTTCGTCGTGCTGGAGACTCTCGAGAGCTTCGGCGGCACCTGGCTCACCCACAAATATCCGGGCATCCGGTCGGACAGCGACCTCTACACCTTCGGCTACCGGTTCAAGCCCTGGGTGGGCCCGCCGATCGCCACGGCGGAGGAAATTCTCTCGTACATGGGCGAGGTGATCGAAGAGAACGACCTGGCGCAGCACATCCGTTACGGCCACCGGATCGAGCGGGCGAGCTGGTCGAACACCGAGAACCTCTGGACCATCGAGGCGGTGCGTCTCGACACCGGGGAGAAGCTCCGATTCACCGCGAACTTCCTGTGGATGTGCCAGGGCTACTACCGCCAGTCGGAAGGCTACACGCCTGAGTGGGCCGGCATGGACAGCTTCAAGGGCCGTATCGTCCATCCGCAGACCTGGCCGGACGACCTGGACCTGAAGGACAAGAAGGTCGTCATCATCGGCTCGGGCGCGACCGCCGCGACCCTGCTGCCCAACATCGCGGACGACTGTGGGCACGTGACTCTGCTGCAGCGCTCGCCCACCTATTTCATCCCCGGCCGCAACGCCAACGAGCTCGCCGACACGCTTCGCGAGCTGAAGGTCGACGAGAACTGGATCCACGAGATCGTGCGGCGGAAGATCCTGTTCGACCAGGACGCCTTCACCCGCCGCGCCTTCGAGGAGCCGGAGTCCGTCAAGCAGGAGCTGCTGGCCGGCGTCAGCGCCTTCGTGGGGCCTGAGGTGACGGCCAAGCATTTCACGCCCAGCTACCGGCCCTGGCGCCAGCGGATCGCTTTCGTGCCGGAGGGCGACATCTTCCAGGCGGTGAAGGCGGGCAAGGCCTCGGTCGTGACCGACGAGATCGACCGGTTCACCGAGGCCGGGATCCTGCTGAAGTCGGGCGAAACCCTCGAGGCCGACATCATCGTCACGGCGACCGGCTTCAACCTCAACGTCCTGGGCGACATCGATTTCTCCATCGACGGCGAACCTCTCGATTTCTCCAAGACCGTCACCTACCGCGGCATGATGTTCACCGGCGTGCCGAACATGGTCTGGGTGTTCGGTTACTTCCGGGCGAGCTGGACCCTGCGCGCCGACCTGATCGCGGACTTCGTCTGCCGGCTGCTGAACCACATGCGCGACAAGGGCGCCGCGAAGGTCGAGGTGGCGCTTAGGCCCGAGGACCGCGACATGCCGCTGCTGCCGTGGATGGATCCCGAAAACTTCAATCCGGGCTATCTGATGCGGGGCATGCATCTGCTGCCCAAGAGCGGCGACAAGCCCGAGTGGCAGCACAGCCAGGACTACTGGCGCGAGAAGGACGCGCTGCCCCTGATCGATCTGGACGACCCCGCGTTCGTCTACGAGGGGCAGGCGATGGGTTCGAAGGCCGCCTAGAAGCGGAGAAGCGCCGCATCGTAAGCGTGGGTTAACGCGAAGCGGCTCTTCTGGCCGCTTAACCACGACGACGATGCGGAGAGTCCCCGTGAACATGATGGCGAAGCCGATGGCCGGCCCCGGGCTGGCCGCCGACGCGATCTCGGACTTCATCGAGACCGGCGCGCACCTGTTCCACGCCCCGGTGGACGCCGACGCCGCGACCGAGCTGCTGGCCGACATCCGCGCCACGCGGGCCTTCGACGAGACCCTGTTCCAGAGCGAGGCGGACTTCGACGCCGACCCGCAGTACACCGGCGTCAATCCGAAGCCGGGCCGCAACCTGCTGGAGCGCTTCGAGGCCAAGCTGGGCTTCGTCGAACAGGCCCCGCATATCGTGGAGGCGATCACCGCCTTGCTGGGCGCCGACTACGAGATCCTGAACAAGAAGGTTGTCTGCGGCGTGCCGGCCCGCTCGATCCCCGACTGGCTGAAGACCCGCATCCACGGCAACCCGGTGAACAACCTGGGCGCCTATGTGAAGCCGCAGCACCGGGACATCACCTATTTCTACGGCATCGACTTCCACCAGGACCTGATCGACTACAAGGACCGGGAAGCCGATTTCCTGACCCTCTACATCTACCTGCACCCGGTCACGAAGGCGGACGCGCCGCTGTACCTGCTCGAGGGCAGCCACCGGCTCGGCGGGTCGGTGTTCCCGCACGACCTGACCCGCGCCCCGGACGGAACCTGGCTCTACCGCAACGGCGAGCACGGCGAGACGGTGACCCAGCAGCGCATCCTGACCGGGGGCACGGGCTTCGCGGCCATGTGGCACGCCTGCACCCTGCACGGCACCCAGCCGGACGCCGCCGACCACGAGCGCATCTCGCTCCGCTATCTCGTGGCGCGCGGGAAGGGCCGAGCGTCCGGCATGGATGCGGTGAACGCCACGCTGGACGGCCCGCTCAGTCTCACCGCGACGCGCGAGGACCTGGACGCCGCCGGCGCCGCGGTGATCCGCAAGAACACCGTGCTGAAGGCCTGATGGTGAGCACGACCCAAACGATGATGCGGGCCGGGCGCGAGGCGCAACTGGCCGGCGATCCCTGGACCGCCGTCGAGATCTTCGAGGACCTCGCCGCCCGCGAGCCGGCCAACGCGGAGGTCCGCTACTGGCTGGCGAGCGCGAAGCTGACCTCGGGCGATCCGAACGGCGCGGCCTTGGCGATGGAGGACGCCCGGATCCTGCACACCCTGCCGCTGGTGACCGCCAGGGGCGGGGATGCGGGCCGGTGTCGCACCGACGCCGCGCATGCCGCCCTCATCGCCGATCAGCTCTACGGCCAGCACATGGTCGCCATGTCCGCCGTGGTGAGGGCGCTGTGCCTGTCGGCCGGGCGAATGGGCGCCGAGGACCTGCTGGCCTACGGCCTCAGCCTGCAGCATCAGGGACGCGTCGAAGAGGCGTCCGAGGTGTTCGGGATGGTCGCCGAAGCCCGCCCCACCCCACGGGCCTCCCAGTTCCGCCTTTGGGCGACCCTGTTCTGCGAGGATGGCGAAGCCCGGTTCGCCGAGGAGGCCAAGGCCTGGGCCCGCCGTCATGCGCCTGCGCACCCCGCGGCCCCTTTCTCGAACCCGCCCTTGGGAGGGCGGCGGCTGCGTATCGGCTATGTCGCCCCGAACTTCGCCGGCTCACAGCTTCGCCAGTACATGACGCCGTTGCTGGAGAACCACGATCCGGCGGCCGTGGAGGTCACGCTTTACCCGGCGAGCGCGGACACGGAGTCGAATTGGCCGGACTGGATCGCCGTGCATCCGATCGGCCATCTGTCGGATGCCGACGCCGCGGCCCTGATCCGCCGCGACGGCGTCGACGTCCTCGCCGACTGCTGGGGCCATACGGCCGGCTCGCGCATCTCCGTCCTCGCGCGGAGGCCGGCGCCCGTCCAAGTGGCGTGGATCAATTCCAGCCACACGACCGGCCTCGAGCAGGTCGACTACATCCCGCATGCGACCTCGGACCGCAGCTATCCGGAGGGCCGCTATACGGAGGAGATCTGGCAGATCGGCCCGGTCTATACGGCCTTCCGTCCGGCCGAGGGCCGCCTGCCGCCCGTTCCGACGCCGGCGCTGGCGTCCGGGCTTCTGACGTTCGGCTCGTTCAATCACCCCGCCAAACTGAACGACTGGGTGCTCGACGCCTGGGCCGCCATCCTGCGGTCGACGCCATCGTCGCGGCTGCTGCTGAAGTACTCCTACTTCAGCGATCCCGTCCTGCAGCGGGCGACCCAGGCCAGGTTCGCCGCCCGGGGCGTCGCGCCGGAGCGGATCGTGTTCGAGGGCCATACGACGGGCGAGGCCTATTTCGCCGCCTACCGCCAGGTGGACCTCATGCTGGACGCCTGGCCGTTCGCCGGGTCGACCACGACTCTCGACGCCCTTTCGAACGGCGTGCCCGTGCTGACCATGGCCGACTGCGATTTCCAGGGGGGCGCCTACGCGCAGGCCATGCTCAAGGCGTCCGGGTTGCCGGACCTGCTCACGGATACGCCGGACGCCTTCGTCGAGCGCGCCTTGGAACTGACGGAGGATCTCCAGCGGCTCGACGCCCTGCGGGCGCGGGTGCGCCCGTCGTTCGAGGCGGGCGGATGCTGCGACGAGGTCGGGTTCACCCGCCGGATGGAGCAGGCCTTCGGCGAGATGTTCACCCGATGGCGCCGTGAAGCTGGGCTGGACGGCCAGCCGGTCCGCGCCGCCTCCTAGAGTGCTTTCCGGCGAAGTGGATACCGGTTCGCCGCCAGAAAGCGCGACAAAGCAAAGACCTGGAGCGCCGCTCCGATTCAATCGGAGCGAATAGCGCTCTGGGCGTCGGGGTCAGGCGCCGAAGAACGCCCGCACGCGGGCGATCACGAAGTCGATCTCGCGGTCGGAGTGGGTCGGGTCCAAGGGGAGGCTGAGGAGCGATCCGCCCAGGGCCTCGGCGACAGGGAACTGGCCCGCGCGCCAGCGGCCGGCGTAGCAAGGCTGCGAGCAAACCGGCGTCGGGTAATGGATGTTCGTCCCCACGCCGCCCTCCGCGAGGAAGGCCTGCAACTCGTCACGCACGCCTGGGGCCCGGACCGGGAAGACGTGCCATACCGGCTGCGCCCAGCCTCGGACCGTGGGCAGCTCCAGGCCGCGCACGTCGGTGAGGCCCAGGAAGTAGCGTAGCGCCAGCTGGCTGCGCCGGGCGTTGCCGGCGTCGAGATGATCCAGTTTCACGCCCAGCACGGCGGCCTGAAGCGGATCCAGCCGCGAGTTGCGACCGGCGATCTCGTGGCGATACTTCTCCAGAGAGCCGTAGTTGGCGATCATCCGGACCGCGCTGGCGATGTCGGGATCGTCGGTGACCAGGGCGCCGCCGTCGCCAAGCGCGCCCAGGTTCTTGGTCGGATAGAAGCTGAAGGCGGCTGCGTCGCCCAGGGCGCCGACCCGGCGGCCCTTATAGCGCGCGCCGTGCGCCTGGCAGGCGTCTTCGAGCACCTTGATCTCGCGCCCGTCGATGGCGGCGCGCAGGCCGTCCATATCCACCGGATGACCGTAGAGATGGACCGGGATGATCACGCGTGTCCGGCCGGTGATCGCGGCCTCCAGGCACGCCATGTCCATCAGACCGGTGTCGGGTTCCACGTCCACCAGGACCGGCGTCGCCCCGACCTCGTCGACCGCCAGGGCGGTGGCGATGAAGGTGTGAGCGGGCACGATCACCTCGTCGCCCGGGCCGACGCCCCAGGCGCGCAGCGCTATGGCCAGGGCGTCCAGGCCGTTGCCGACGCCCACCATGTGCTCGGCGCCGCAATAGTCCGCGAAGCGGCTTTCGAACGCCGCGACCTCGGGGCCGCCGATCAGAGCGCCGGACTTCACGACCCGGCGCATGGCCAGTTCCATTTCGGGGCCGACGGCCTGCGAGGTCCGCTTCAGGTCCAGGTAGGGTACGGCCGTGACCGGTTCGTCACCGGCGTCCCAGCGCACGAAGTCCTCGTACGAGCGGATGTAGTCGGCCTCGTCGTACTCCTCCGACGCCAGGACGATGACGACGGAGTCATGGGAGAAGTCGCTCAGGTCGCGCCAGCAGCCGGCCGGCACCACCGCCGCCTGCGATGGCCGGCTCAGTTCGACGGTCTCGGTGCGGCCATCCCGGGTGATCTTCAGCCGCACGCTGCCGCGCAGGCACAGGAAGCACTGCCGCAGCGCCCTATGGCCGTGGCTGCCGCGGCCCGCGCCGGTCGGCACGTCGCGGATGTAATAGACCCTGTGGACCGGGAAGCCGATGTGCTTGGAGACCTCGGCGACGCCCAGGATGCCGTTGGGCATCGGAATAGTCTGCAGATCCGCCAGCCGGACGAGCGGTTCGACCGTCGAAGAGCCGGAGGAGGACGAGTGCGCCCCCTCCGGTTGCGGGTGATTGGCGGCCACGGCCGATGCCTCCGAATTCAGATAGAAGGCACCACGTTGCGGTTAACGCACGATTAGGGGCCGTCAGGGGGCGGCGATGAGGTTCAGGAAGGCCTCGGCCGTGCGGCCCGCTCCCAGTCCGTCGCAGACCTCGGCGCTTGCCGCGGCCAGCTTGCGGCGCAGGTCGGCGTCGCGCAGCAGGCGCATCAGGGCGCGGTCGAATGCCGCGTCGAAATCCGCGGCGGCGATATCGACGACCAGAGCGGCCTCGCGCTCGGCCATCGCGCGGGCCGCGCCGCGCTGGTTGTCGGCCAGCACGACCATCAGGGACGGCAGGCCCAGGACGCACCGCTCCCAGGTCGCCGAGCCGGCGGCGCCGACGCCGATGTCGGCCTCGGCGGTGAGGCGGGCCATGTGCGGCGTGTCGACATGCAGCATCAGCCGCGGGTCGCGCCGGGCGACCTTGGCCAGGCCTGGCAGGCTGGGGGACTGGCCGCCCAGCACGACGTCGATCCCGATCTCCTGCACCCTATGGCGCAGCCGCTCGACGACGCGGGCGGTGACGCCGCCGACGTCGGTCAGGCCCATGGAGACCAGGACCCGTTGCACCGGCTCCCCGCGCCAGGCCAGGGCCGGTTCGCGCAGGACGGCGAATTCCGGCCGGATGGGGGCGTAGGCCGGTCCCAGCAGCAGCCGGGTCGTCTCGGGGGTCAGGCCGAGGTAGTCGCCGGCGCGCCGCTCGGGCCCCGAATCCAGGACGATGTCGGCCCCCAGCGGTCGGTTGGCCAGGTCGTCGATCACCAGCACCGGACGGCCCTGGGCCATGGCCCGGTGGTCCGGCTCGGAAAGGCCGTAGTGGTCGAAGACGATGGCGTCGAACGCCTCCCGAACCGCAGCGGCGGCCAGGTCCTCGGCCGGTATGCGCGGCGTCTCGGGGGCGAAGGCGTCCAGCAGTTCCGATACCGCCGGCGGGCCGACGAAGACGCAGGTCGCGCCGTGGGCCTCGAGCGCGCGCGCGAGGGTCAGCGAGCGCATCGCATGGCCGCCGCCCACGGACGGGCCGGCGTCGACGACGAAGAGGATCCGCGGCCCGGTCATGACCGTCGATCGCCCGCGAATGGGGCAAGGTCGGGGCGGGAGGGCGCGAGGCCGATCATGGCCCCCTGATGAGCCGATGCGGCCCAAAAGCAAAGGGCCGCCCCGAAGGGCGGCCCTCGCTCAAGTCCGGTGAGGACGGAATCAGACGATATTGGCCGTGGAGATATCCGCCAGCGTTCGCCCGACGAGAAGCACTGCGGAGTCCGCACTGCCATCGCCGTTGATGTCGGCAAAGACGTAGACATCGGAGCCGACTGCCGTGGCGTAGTAGAGAACCGTGCTATTCAGCGCAGTGTCGGCGGCGGTGAGCGCGGCGGCGAAGTCGGCGGCCGACCCCACTTCGAGGTAGTTCGCTCCGCTGCCGGCCGCGCCGCCGAACTCCAGCAGGCTGGCCGAATCGAAGGCGGCGATCCGGTCGGCGCCGGCAGCCGTCGCCGGCGAGTCTGCCGCACTGAAGTTGAAGACGTCGGCTCCGCCGCCGCCGGTGAGGCTGTCGGCGCCGGCGCCCCCGGTGATGGTTTCAACGCCGGCGGTTCCAGTGATCGTGTCGTTGCCAGCGCCGCCCAGGAGCGTGCCCGCCCCCGAAATGCTGTCCGCGCCGCCACCCGCGTCGATGCTGTTGAGGCCCGTGGCGCCTCCGCTGATGGTGTCGTTGCCGGAACCCGTGGTGATGCTGTCGGCGCCGGTCCCCGCGGTGATGGCGTTGCCGCCCTCTCCGCCGTTGAGAATGCTGTCGGACGATCCGCTGCCGTTGATCGTGTCCGCGCCTTCGCCGGTCTGGATCGCGGCGCGGCCGCTGAAGGTGACCGCGTCGTCACCCGCGCCGGAATTGACGATGTCCACGCCCCCCGCGGTGGTGGTGTCGACGTTGATCACGTCGCCACCATCGCCGGAACTGACGTTGTCGTTGCCCGACCCGGTGTCGATCGTGTCGTTACCCGCGCCGGAAACCACGACGTTATTGCCGCTCCCGGCGTCGATGTCGTTGGCGCCCGCGCCGGCGTCGATGGAGTCGTTGCCGCCGGCCGTCGACAGGATGTCGGCGCCCGTGCCGGCCGTGACCGTGTCGTTGCCGCTCCCGGAGCTGAGGCTGTTGACGCCCTCGCCCAGGAGGAACGAGCCGTTGCCGCTGGTCGTGGTGACCGTGTCGTCGCCGGCGGCGACGTTGATAGATACGTCTTCAGTCGCGCCGGAGACATTATCGTTGCCTTCGCCGCCGGTCACCGATCCGCCGCCCGACAGGACGACGACGTTGGCGCCGGCCCCGGCGTCGATCGCGTCCGTCCCGCCGCCGGCGTTGATCGTGTCGTTGCCGTCGCCCGTGGCGATGGTGTCGTTACCGCCGAGCGTCGTCACGTTGTCCGTGCCGGCTCCCGTGGAGACGTTGTTGGACCCGGCTCCGGCGTTCACCGTGTCGTTGTCGTCGCCGGTGGTGATCACGTCGGCGCCGCCCGTGGTCGTCACGTTGTCGGCGCCGGCGCCGGAGTTGACGGTGTTGGCGCCGTCGCCGGCGGTGATCACATCGTCGCCGGCTCCGCCGTCGACCGAGTCGGCGCCGTCGGTGCTGACGAGGGTGTCGTTGCCGGCGCCAAGCGCGACGACGTTGGCGCCGTCGGCGGCGTCGACGGTGTCATTGCCATCACCCGCGTCGATCGTGTCAGCCCCGGAGCCCGTGGCGACGATGGTGTCGGCGCCCGTGCCGCCATCCAGTGAGTCCTTGCCGCCGCCCCCGGTGACCCTGTCGTCGCCGTCCTGGCCGCCGAGCGTGTCGGCCGCCGACGAGCCGGTGAGGCTGTCGTTGCCGAGGTTGCCCAGCACATAGTCGCTGCCGCCCTGGCTGGCGTTGATGCTGTCGTCACCCTGGCCGCCCAGCAGCAGGTCGGCGCCGGCGCCGCCCGAGATGGTGTCGTTGCCGAGGTTGCCTTGCGCGAACTGCAGGAGCGTGGCGTTGGTGAAGCCACCGACGTCGATGAGGTCATTGTCGCGACCGCCGTAGATCACGTCGTCGCCGCCTTCGCCCGACAGGACGTCGTTGTCCTGGTTGCCCTGAAGCACGTCGTTACCCGCGCCGCCGGCCAAAGTGTCGTTGCCGGTGCCGCCGAAGAGGCCGTCGGCGCCCGCCCCGCCCTGGACCGTGTCGCCCGTCGTCAGGCCCGCGTAGAGCAGCGAGCTATCGGCGAAGACCATGCTGGTCGCCCCGTTCGTCGGGGCGCGGAAGCCGCCCGGATCCGCGAAGGTGAGCGACTTGGTCGGCGAGGCCACGATGATCCGGTCCGGCGAGTCGATCGTGAACGGGATGAAAGACACCGAGAACTTCGCCGCCGTCAGCGTCGAGTCGGAGACGATGATGCGGTCGTTCGCCGAGTTGTAGGAGGCCGCCTGCACAGCGGTCATGTCGTCGAAGAAAAAAGTCGCCACTGTGCGGCCCCCGATTACGAATCAGTTGGTGTCCCTAGCGGGAAGGCTAACGCCAAATCCTTAGGCAAGGTTACCGCAGCGGGCGAACGCGGCAAGAAAACAACGCCTAGGGTTGAGCGAACGTCCGCGATCAGGTCGAGCCGTCGTATCGGCGCAACAGTTCGCGGGCGGCCCGGTCGGTTTCCAGCAGTGGCGGATATGGTGGCGCTGTCAACTCGCCCGCGAAGGGGCGTGCGATCCCACGCCGCCGCAGCTCGGCATGGAACCGCTCCAGCTTTGCGCTCCGGCCGGCCATCGGAAGGATGAACAGCGGCTTCCCGGTCGCCCCGGCGTCGGTGGCGAGGTTGGTGGAATCCTCCGTGACGAGGATCGCGTCGGCCGCGGCGAGGAAGGCGAAGTAGGGATTTTCGCCGGATCCGTCCCAGATCACGCCGGGCAGATGGGCCAGCGCGGCGGCCATGGCCTCGCGCGCAGGCGCGGGCGTGCGGCGGGTGAAGCTGAGGAGGATGGTCCCGCCCGCCGCCTGGATGGCGTGGGCGATCTCCGCCGCCAGCGCCCGGGCGCCGGCGAGGGGCAGATCATGGGCCCTGGACTTGCCGCCGATGACGACGGCGACGCGTGGGTGGGGCAGGGGCGCCAGGCGGTCCTGGAAACGCGCCAGGTCGAGCGCGAGCTTCTCGGGCGTGATCCGGTTGGGGGCGCCCAGGATCGGGAAGACGTTCGGCCCGGTCAGCCCATCATGCTCGGGCGGGACGACCAGGTCGAAGCGGTCGAGCGGGGCGCGGGGATCCTGGGTCTGGACCACGAAGGTCCGGCCTTCGCTCCACTTCAGCATGCGGCTCGAGAGCGGCAGGGTCGCGCGGCCCGCGGCGATCCAGATGTCGGGATAGGGCGCGGCGACGGCGTCTCCGGTCCGCGCGCCGGGCGGGATCAACCGCCACGGCAAGCGGCCCAGGCCAGCCTTCCAGCCGATCCGCTTGACGCCGATGTGCGCCGGCTTCAGGCGTGCGACCGCCTCGGCGAGTCCCAAGGCCTGGGCTTCGATGCCGGCGCGGCCGTCCGAGACGGCCCAGATCCTTAAGGGACGCGCGCCGGCCATTGGAGTGGGCTCAGACCCACTCCACCTTGGTGATCTCGTAGGCCTTGGCGCCGCTGGGCGTGAGGACCTCGACGACGTCGCCGGTTTCCTTGCCGATGATCGCACGTGCGATGGGCGAGGTGATCGAGACACGGCCGCTCTTCACGTCGGCCTCGTGCTCGCCGACGATCTGGTAGCGGGCCTCCTCCTCGGTGTCCTCGTCAACGACCGACACCGTAGCGCCGAACTTGATCTGGCTGCCGCTGAGCTTCGACACGTCGATCACCTGGGCCCGCGCCATGCGGTCCTCGATGTCGGCGATCTGGCCTTCGATCCAGCCCTGCCGCTCCTTAGCGGCATGGTACTCAGCGTTTTCGGACAGGTCACCGTGCGCGCGCGCTTCCGCGATCGCCGCGATCACCGCCGGACGCTCCAGCGTCTTCAAACGCTTCAGTTCTTCGTCGAGGGCTCTGTAGCCCTCGACGGTCATCGGAACTTTTTCCATTGTGACTCGAGGTGCGCCTTGGTGATCCCCAACCCGGCCGCGGGCGAATGCGACCCGGGGGCAAAGAAGCTAGGATTGTGCGGCGCAAAAATCAAGAGCGCTGGTCGCTGAGCTCCAGCGCGGCGACCAGGCCGGGCCGGTTGTCCCCCAGCACCAGCCGGCCACCGTGCAGCTTGGCGCAAGCCGCGACGAGCGCAAGCCCGAGGCCGGAACCGGGCGTCGTCCTCGAGGCCTCCAGGCGCACGAATCGCTCCTGGACCCGGCCCAGGTGCTCGGGCGGCACGCCCGGGCCGTCGTCGGCGACGCAGATCCGGGCCCGGCCGGCGCCTGCGTCCTCGACCCGCACGACCACCGTCGCGCCGGGCCCGGCATGGATGACCGCATTGTGCAGCAGGTTGCCCACCGCCTGGCGCAGCAGGTCGGGGTGCGCGCGGGCCAGCACCGGAATGTTCGGCGCTTGGGTGACCAGCGCCTGGCCCGCGTCCTCGATGACGGGGCCGAACAGCTCGGCGATGTTCAGCACCAGCGCCGCCACGTCGATCCGCTGCATGTTCTCGCGGCTGAGGCCGGACTCGGCGTGGGCGATGTCGAGGAGCGCGTTCAGCGTCGCCAGCACGGTGTCGGCCTCGGCGTGGGCGTCGTCCAGCGCCTGCAGCCGCACGGCCTCCGGTGCGTGGGGATCGGCGGCGCGAACCAGGGCGCCCTTCATCCGGGTCAGGGGCGAGCGGAGGTCGTGGGCGATGGAGTCGGCCACCGTGCGCATGCCGGTCATCAGTTCCTCGATGCGGCCCAGCATCACGTTCATCGACGCGCCCAGGTCGTCGAAGACGTCGCCCTTGGGACGCACCGGCGCGCGGGCGGAGAGGTCGCCGCCGGCGATACGCTCGGCCGTGTGGGCGATGGCCCGCGTCCGGCGCAGCAGCACGGCGTTGAGGCCAAAGCCCGCCGCGGCGGCGCCCAGGGCTGCGATGAGGATCGCCAGGGCCGAGCCTCGGAACACGGCGGCGCGCAGGGCGTCCCGGGCCGCCAGGTCCTCTGCGACGATCAGGGTGTAGCCGCCGCCCAGCGGCTGGGCCAGCACCCGCCACAGCCGGCGCGGCGAGGAGTCCGGCTCGGTCACCGTGCGCCATCCCGCGTCGGGTGCGTCCAGCGAACTCACCACGTCGGCGCCGGCCAGCATGCGACCGCTCTGGTCCTCCAGGGCGTAGCGGAAGCCGTCGGCGGCGCCCACCTGGGCATGGCGGTTCAGCGTGTCCGCCAGCGCCCTTACCCCCTCGTCCCGGGCGAAGGCCACGAAGTAGTCGCGCGCCGCCCCGGCCATGGCGGTCTGCTGCTGGGCGATGGCGCGCTCACCCAGGCGATCGACGATCAGCAGGCCCACCACGAGGGCCGCCAGGGCCACCAGCGCCGCCGCCGCCGGCCAGATCCAGGGCTTCAGCCGCATCGGACGCGCGGCCCATCCCCGAAGGCGCTCACGGCCGCTCGGAGAGACGGTAGCCCGAGCCCCGCACGGTGTGCAGCAGCGGCGTGTCGAAGCCGTCGTCGATCTTCTTGCGCAGCCGGCTGATGTGCGTGTCGATCAGGCTGGTGTGCGGGTCGAAGCGGTAGTCCCACAACTCCTCCAGCATCATGGTGCGGGTGACGACGCGGTCCTTGTGGCGGAGCAGGTGCTCCAGCAGCTTGAACTCGCGGGGCAGGAGGTCCAGCCGCCGGCCGGCGCGGGTGACCCGTCGCTGCAGCAGGTCCATGTCGAGGTCGCCGCAGGACATCGAGGTCGTTTCCTGGCGGGCGACGGGCCGGCGCAGCATGGCGGCCAGGCGGGCGGAGAGCTCGGAGAAGGCGAAGGGTTTGGCCAGGTAGTCGTCGCCACCGGCCCTCAGGCCCCGCACCCGCTCGTCCAGCTGGCCGAGCGCCGAGAGGATCAGCAGCGGCGTGTGGACGTCCGCCGCCCGCAGCGCCTTGACGACGCTGAGCCCATCCATGCCCGGCAGCATGCGGTCGAGGATGACGGCGTCGAAGTCGGCGGAGGTGGCCAGGTAGAGGCCGTCGCGGCCATCGGCCACGTGCTCGACGGTATAGCCTTCCTGGCGAAGACCGTTCAGGAGGGTTTCGGCCGTCCCGCCGTCGTCCTCGACGACGAGGATCTTCGCGCCCATCGGCGCCTCCTGCTCGCAACAGTGCAGTCTGTTAGCGCCCCGAAAGGGTCGAAAAAGCGGCGGGCGCCCGGATGGGGGACGCGTAGCGCCCGCCGCCGCCCCCCTTGGTCTCGCCGCCCAAACGCAAACGGCGGGGCCAAGAGTGAAGCTTCGACTGGAGTCAGACGGCCGCGATCAGGCCTTCGTGCAGGCGGCCATGAAGGCCTTGCGCGTCTGGGTGTGGGTCTTCTCGGCCTTCCACTGCTTGGCGCAGTCGGCGCTCTTGGAAGCGGTGGCGGTCGCGGCGGGCTTGGCGGCCGGCGCGGCCTTGGTCGCCGCCATCGCGGACGCGCCGCCGACGAGCGAGAGGACGAGAGCCGAAGAGAGAAGGATGTTGCGCATGGGTTGGGTCGTCTCCTGGTGGAACCGCCCTTGCGGCGGCGAGGGACATCTGACCCGGTCCGGCTCGCGGCCGCCTGACCGCCGCCTCGCAAATTTGTAAGGTTCGCACTAGCTATGCGCCCAGCCAGGAGAGTGCCATGGCCGCCAAGCGCGGGATCACCCTCTACCATTCGCCGGGCAGCCGGGCGTTCACCGCCTATTGGATGCTGGAGGAGATCGGCGTCGCCTTCGACGTGAAGACCGTCGACATCCGCAAGGGCGAGCAGAAGAACCCGGCCTACCTGAAGCTCAATCCCGCCGGGAAGGTGCCGACGCTCACGGACGGCGAGGTGGTGGTCAGCGAGAACCCGGCCATCGCGATCTACCTGGCCGACCGCTACAGCTACGGCGCGCTGGCCCCCCGGATCGAGGACAAGGACCGCGGCGCCTATCTGAAGTGGATGGTCTATGCGACCGCCGTGGTCGATCCCGTGGCGTCCCTGCACGCGCAGAAGATCGACCTGCCCGGCTCCGACATGGGCTTCGGCGGCTTCGACGACATGGTGGGGGCGCTGACCAGCACCCTGGACGGTCGCAAGTGGTTGCTGGGGGACCGGTTCACCGCCGCCGACGTGGTGCTGGGCGGCACGATCTCACGGCTGTTCTACCGCAAGGTCCTGCCCGAGCACCCGGTGCTGGTGGAGTACAACGCCCGCCTGACCCAGCGCGAGGCCTACCATCGGGCGGCCGACGCCACCTGGCCGGCGCACCTCTACCCGACGTTCCAGCACTGAGGACGATCAGGCGCTCTCGCTGATCACCGCGCCGACCAGTTCCTCGGGATCGGGCGCCTCGTAGACGCCCTCGATGAAGTCGAAGAGCTCGGGCGTGACCTCGATGGCGAAGTTCTCACCCCTGACCACGTTGCGCTCGGACACCCGGCCCCGCCGGGCCTCGGCGCTGGCGGTGACGAAATGGAACTGCAGCGGCAGGTCGGTCGCCGCGGCGATCTCCCGGACCCGCTCGCGGTCGGCCTTCCGCATCAGGCCGATGTCCAGGATCACCGAGGTCCCGGTCGCCAGCACACCGGCGGCTGTCGCCCAGATCTGCGCCTCGCAGCGCTGCACCCGCTCGATCATCCACTCGTACTCGATGGGCTCGGGCATGTCGGGGGCGAACAGCTTGGCCATCCAGTCGTCCAGGATGAAGGCCACGGCCTTCTCCCGCCGTGCGAAGGCGTGGGCGTAGGTCGTCTTGCCGGCGCCGGAAGGGCCGAAGATCACATGCAGGGTCGCAGCCATGGCCGGCGTCTAGCGGACGGCGCGGGAAACGTCGACTTGACGGCCTTAATATAACCGATTAGTTCTAGAACTCATGAGTTATGAACAACAGCTCGACGCCACCTTCGCGGCGCTGGCCGACCCGACGCGAAGGGCGATCCTCGCCCGGTTGGCGTCGGGCGAGGCCTCGGTCCATGAACTGGCCGAACCCTTCTCGATGAGCCAGCCGGCGATCTCCAAGCACCTGAAGGTGCTGGAGCGCGCCGGGCTGATCCGCCGCGGCCGCGACGCCCAACGCCGGCCGGCGCGGATCGAGGCCAAGCCGCTGCGCGAGGCCAACATGTGGATCGAGCGCTACCGCGAGCTCTGGGAGGCGAACTACGCCCGCCTCGACAACCTGCTGGAAGAACTGAAAGCCAAGGAGGACTGAGCCGATGCCGAAGCCTGTCGACGTCTCCACCCCGTCCGACCGAGAAATCCGCGTGGCGCGCCTGTTCGATGCGCCTGCGAAGCTGGTCTGGGACTGCCACACCAAGCCGGAACTGATCCGCCGCTGGATGCTGGGCCCGCCGGGCTGGTCGATGCCGGTCTGCGAGGTCGACCTGAGGGTGGGCGGCGCCTACCGCTACCGCTGGCGCAGCGACGCGGACGGGACCGAGTTCGGCTCCAGCGGGATTCACACCGAGATCGCGCCGTTCGAGAGGATCGTCACGACCGAACGGATGGAAGGCTTCGACGGCGAGGCGGTGAACACCTTGGTGTTCGAGGAGGCGGACGGCCGCACCACCGCGACCATCACCATGCTGTTCGCCTCCAAGGAAGCCCGCGACGGCGCCCTTCAGTCGGGCATGTCGGACGGCATGGCCATGGGCTACGACCGGATGGACGACATCCTGGCCGAATTGGCGGCGGCCTGATCCGCGGCGGGGGGCATCGCCGAGCGCGTCGAAGCGGTGCTGGCTGCGTTGCAGAGCCACGCCTCGCCGAAGATCCGCGACGAGATGGCCCCGCGCTATGACCTGGTGGTCGACAGGGCCGTAGGCCTGTCGATGAACCGTATGCAGGCGGTGGCCAAGCTGCTGCGGCTACGCGCCGAGGCGCGGGCGATGGCGGAGAGATTGCGGCGTCCAGCGGCCGGAGGGCGCGCTGGACCGGCAGGGACGCGCTCCGCGCCTTCGCCAAGGCGGACAAGGGAACCCTGATATGACGTCCTCTATGACGACTCGGCCGCCGCGGCGCCTGGTGAGAAGCGCGCTGGCCATCCTGGCCGGCATGACGACGGTCGTAGCGCTGTCCATGGGCGCCGACGAGGTGATGTACGCCACGCACGTCTTCCCGCCGCGCAGCGAGCCGATGCACGACCCCCGCCTCTTCGCGCTGGCATTGGCCTACCGGGCCGTGTTCGGCGTCGCCGGGAGCTGGGTGGCGGCCCGGGTCGCGCCGCACCACCCCATGCGCCACGCGCTCATCGTTGGCGGCATCGGCCTGGCGCTCAGCGCGCTTGGAGCCATTGTGACGCGAGACATGGACCTGGGGCCCGCCTGGTACTCCTGGGGCCTCGCGGCAAGCACGCTGCCCTGCGCCTGGCTGGGCGGCCGCCTGGCAGGAGGCAAGGCGTGATCACCATGATGGCGCGCCCCGCCTCCGAGCGCGCCAAGGCCCGGCTCAGCGCACCGTGAGGCCGCCGTCGATCACCAGTTCCTGGCCGGTGACATAGCGGCTTTCGTCCGAGCACAGCCAGAGGACCCCGTTGGCGATGTCCTCGGGATAGCCCTTCACGCCCAACGGCACCGCCATGGCCGACATGGCGTCGAGGTCCGGCGGCGCGTTGGCGCCGGGATTCACCGCCTCGCCCACGGTCAGCCAGATGGGCGTCTCGATCAGGCCCGGGTGCACCGAGTTCACCCGGATGCCGTCCTTGGCGTTGGCGCACTCCATGGCCACCGCCTTGGTGAAGAGCCGCACGCCGCCCTTGGTCGCGCAATAGCCGGCCAGGTTCGCCGAGCCCTTCAGGCCGGCCACCGACGAGATGTTGACGATGCTGCCGCCGTCGCCCGAGGCGCGCATCAGCGGGATGGAATGCTTGGTCCCCAGGAACACCCCGTCCAGGTTGATGGCGGTCTGGCGCCGCCAGTTGGCGAGCGTCATGTCCAGGACCGACCCGCCGATGCCGATGCCGGCGTTGTTGACGAGGAAGTCGAGGCGGCCATGGCGCGCCTTGATCCCCTCGACGACCTCGATCCAGACGTCCTCGTCGGTGACGTCCTGGCGACGGTACTCGGCCTGGCCGCCGGCCTTCCTGATCCCGGCGACGACCTCTTCGCCCAGGGCGTCCTGGATGTCGGTGACGACGACGAATGCGCCTTCCGCGGCCAGCTTCTCGGCGCATCCGCGCCCGATCCCGCTGGCTCCGCCCGTCACGAGCGCCACCTTGCCACTGACGCGACCTGCCATTTCCGTCCCTCCCTTATCGTTGATCAGTTGAGTGGTAGCGCGGCGGCGACTGGCGCGCCAGCCTCCCTCGCGCCACGTCATCCCACGGTCGCGCGCAGGGCGGATTCGGCTTGGCCTCGGCTCAGCCTCCGGCTGACCGTGGGATGGCGCGGAAGAATGGGATAGGCAGCGCGAAACGAGGGGCGAGACGAAGCCATGAACCTGAACATACGGCCCTGCACGGCGGCCGACGCGGGCGCGCTGGCGCTGGTGGGGCAGGCGACGTTCCTGGAGACCTACGCGACGAACCTGCCGGCGGCGGACCTGCTGGCGCACTGTGCGCATGAGCACGGCCCGGCGCGCTATGCGGAATGGCTGGCGAAGCCTGCCGACCACCGGCTCTGGGGCGCGGAGATCACGGAATCCGGCGTCCTGGTCGGCTATGTGATGCTGAGCTCGCCCGACCTGCCGGTTGCGACCGGTCCGGGCGATCTGGAGGTGAAGCGGATCTACCTCCTTTCACGCTTCCATGGCGGCGGCGTGGGCGCCCGCCTGATGGCGATGGCCCTGGAGACCGCAAAAGCCCTCGGCGCCCCGCGGGTGCTGCTGGGCGTCTATGGCGAGAACGCGAACGCACTCGCCTTCTACGCCCGCCAGGGGTTCACCGAGGCGGGCGTCCGGAAGTTCCAGGTGGGCGCCAACACCTATGACGATCTGGTGCTGGCGAAGGTCCTTTAGCCGGAGCTTGGGGCCTACTGCATCCACTTGGGTTCGGTGCTGCCGGTGGTCATGATCCCGTAGATCAGACCGATGGCGAGCAGGACGATGGCGGCGACCATGACGATCCCCACGACGCCTTCGAACTTCTCGGCCAGATGTTTCGGCTTGTGATGACGTACGTCGCCACTATGCGGCTCGGTATGCATGAGACTTCCTCGCAATCCTGTTTGGTGGAGTTCTTGAGCTCCACGCCAGGCTGCGGCAGACGCCAGTGGCGTCCCCCGGAAGTTCGCCGCCCCCTTTCTTTCAGGAAGAGAGGGAAGGATGCGGGCCGCCGGGGCGCGCCCTTGCCACCTGTCTCAGTCAGGCGATTTTGCGAGTCTGCGCCCGGATTTGGGGCCGGTCAATCCACAAGCTTGGGTGGTAACCTGTTGCACCCTAAGATTGCGACGCACGCGCAATGGCGGCGGCGTAGATGTCGGGCGGGACGATCCAGTCGTTCATGGTTCCGACGATGGGCCGTCCGTCGCACGAACCCTGAACGAAGCTGCCCTGCCAGGGCCGGCCGTAGATCGGGATCTCGTAGCGGACGAGGTCGGTGAGGCGGCCTGGCAGGGCAGGCTTGTCCTTCAGCTTCCAGGAAACGGCGCGCATCGGACTCGGCGGATCGACGGTCATGTCGGCCAGGGCGGTCTCGACCCCGTCGATCCGCCAGCCGCCGCTGGCGCCTTTGGCGTGCAGCAATGCGGTGCAGTTCATCGAGTCGCCCGCCAGGAACGAATAACAGAACGGGGCCGCGAACCGGGCCGCCTCCTGGCGCTGCTCGTGGTACTTGGCCAGTCCCTCGTGGACGAACTTGCGGCCGTCGATCTCCACCTCGGCGACGCACCAGCCATAGATCTCCTCACGCCCCTCCAGCACCTGGCTCCCCAGCGGGCTGACGGCGAGAAACTGCGCGGTGAACTTGCCCGGGATCTCGCCCGGGCCGTGGGGCGCGGTGCGGCTTTCGTGGAAGTTCAGGTCGGCCGCCAGGCGCACGGCCGGCAACTTGTCGCCTCGGCGAACGCGGACCAGCTCGGCCTGCGCCGGCGCCGCGCGGTATTCGGCGACCTGGACGCCGGCCAACCGCTCGCTGGCGCAGGGCAGGTCGTGGCTGGTGAAGGCGTAGAACCGTCCCTCATGGAAGATGTGGCACCAGAGCCACGTCTGGCCTTCCACCGGAAAGCGGCAGAACCGCAGGGTGAGCGCGCTGCCGCCGTCGGGCGTCACCGACATGACCATGGCGGATTCGGAATAGGCTTTGGATCCGCGCACGGCGAGGTCCCCCGAGGGCGCCGCCAGGGCCGGGGTCGCCAGCAGGGCCGGCGTGGCCGCGATGAGCGAGCGGCGGTCGATCATCGGGCGGGGCTCGTCGGGGGAAGGGGCGGACGCGGCTCGTCGTCGGGCACGCCCATGGCCCGACGCAGGCGGTCGATACGCGGCCGGCTGGCGGCCAGGGTCTCGTCGGGCGGCGGTGGGTTCAGCACCTCGCGATCCAGGAACCGCAGGGCGTCGCGCATCCGCGCCGGCACCGTCTTGCCGGTGTGGTCGGCGTTGCGCACCAGCCGGTACTCGTGCGGGATCCCGTGGTCCCACATGACGCGGTGCAGGTACTCGGTCCCCTCGTCGAGGTGGAACATGTCCTGGTCGCCGACCTCGATGTAGATGGCCAGGCCCGACTTCAGGATGGCCGCCTTGTTGGTCAGGACCATGTTCGCCGGGTTCGCCCGCTTCCAGAACTCGCGGTCGACCGGATCGCCGAAGATGGTCTTGAAGAACCTGTCGTCGCGCTGGAAGCGGTTGCGCATCCTGACGTCGTCGAACGCCAGGGCCGGCTCGATTCCCGGCTCCATGGCCGCGAGCCCCCCGAAGACCTCGGGATGATCGAAGCCCAGGCGCAGGGAGCCAAGGCCACCCATGGAGATGCCGGTGACCACGGTCTTGCTGCGCTGGTCGGACAGGCCGTAGCGGCGGCGAAGCTCCGGGATCATCTCGCTGACCAGGAAGGTCTCCCACCTCTGCGACCCATCCTTGAAGTCCATGTAGAGTGACCGGCCGACGTCCGGCGTCACCACCACGGCGGGCGGGAAATCGCCCGTGGCCCAGGCGGCTGCCACGACGGGCCGCATCCGCTCCAGGAAGCCGTTGTCGCCCCCGCCGCCGTGCAGCATCAGCAGCAGCGGCAGCTTCTGCGACGCCTGATAGCCGGCCGGCAGCAGCACCGAGACCTTCACCGGCGAGGGGACCAGCTTCGAGGTCAGCTCGATGGTCTCGACCCGCGCCTGCGCGTGGGCCAGCCCGGCCATGAACAGCGCCATCACCGCGCCCAGCAACACTCTCAGCACGCCCGCCTCCCTGGCCTTTGCGCGAGGCTATCACCGGCGCGCGGCGGCGCGGGCATAGCCGGGGTCTATGCCAAGGGTCTGCCGCTTTTGCGGTCACGCCCGCGGTCAGGCGGGGGCCTGGGCGGCAGAGGGACGGGCAGGACTGTATAGACGCACGCGCCGGCTTGCCGTCGGGCGCCGTTCAGGGTCCGGCACACTCCAGTGCGTGGGAGCGTGTGGGTGATGGGGTGGAGTTGGCGTGGCGCGGCCCTGGCGGCGGCGCTGGCGGCGTGGGCGGCGCCTGCCTCGGCCCAGCGGGTGAACGATAATACGGTGGCCACAGCCGAGGACGCCTTCGGCGCCAGCATCGGCACCGAGAAGGTCGGCCTCTACAGCGCCAGCGACGTGCGGGGATTCTCGCCCGTGACCGCCGGCAACATCCGGCTCGAAGGGCTCTACGTCGACCGCCCGGCCACGTTCACCGACCGGCTGGTGGAGAGCAACACGGTGCGCGTGGGGCTGGCCGCGCAGAACTACCTGTTCCCGGCCCCGACCGGCATCGTCGAGTACCGGCTGCGCCGGGCCGGCCCGGACCGGATCGTCAGCGTTCTGGCGGGCTATGGCCCGATGGGCGGCGGGCGGCTGGAGGTCGATGCCCAGATCCCCCTGGCGCCGAACCTCAGCCTGGCGGCTGGCGCGGCCATCTTCGAGCACGAGTACGCGAACGGCGTCGATCCGCTGGCGGTCTCGTACGGCCTGGTCGCCCGCTGGAAGCCCGCGCCCGGAGCGGAGGTGATCCCATTCTGGAGCCGGATCGACGACTACGACCGCGAGGCCGCGCCGCTCTACGTGACCGGATCGACCGGACTGCCGCCCAGGGTCTCGCGGCGGCGCTATCCCGGACCGGTCTGGCCGGATCAGCGCAACGTCTCGAACAACTACGGCCTCCTGGCCCGGGGGCCGTCGTTCCTTGGCGTCCAAGTGGCGGCGATCCTGTTCCGCTCCGAGAACCAGGTGCGCGCCAACTACGCCGAGGTGTTCTCGGAATTCGGGCCGGATGGCACGGCGCGCCTGCGCATCAACCGCGACCCCTCGCAGGGGACGGACGCGACAAGCGGTGAACTGCGCGCCAGCCGCACCTTCACTGATGGCGACCTCCGGCACACAGTCTACGCGTCCCTGCGCGGACGCCGGCGGGAAGCCGCGTACGGCGGCGGCGTGGCGACCGAGTTCGGGCGCGTGTCGCTCCTGGCGCCGATCACCGTGGCCCAGCCGGCGTTCACGCCCCGGCCGGGATCGACGGACCGCGTGGACCAGTGGACCGGCGGCGTCGCCTACGAAGGCCGCTGGCGGGGCCGGGGGTCGCTGAACCTGGGCCTGCAGCGCACCGACTACCGCAAGCGTGTGGCGCGGCCGGGCGTGGCGAGGTCCGAGACCCATGACCCCACCTGGCTCTACAACGGCGCCCTGGCGGTCGAGCTGCGGCCCGACCTGGCGGCCTACGGCAGCGTGACCCGCGGCCTGGAGGAGAGCGGCGCGGCGCCCGACAGCGCGGCCAACCGGGGGGAAGCGTTGCCGGCGATCCTCACCGATCAGTGGGACGCGGGCGTCCGTTGGGTCGTGGCCAGGGACCTGCGGCTGGTGGCCGGCGTCTTCCAGGTGGAAAAGCCCTACTTCTCGCCCGACGACGCCAATGTGTTCCGCGAACTCGGGCAGGTGCGCCATCGGGGCGTCGAGCTCAGCCTGACGGGCCAGCCGGCGAAGGGACTGACGGTGGTGGGGGGCGTGGTGCTGATGCAGCCGCGGGTCACGGGCGATCCCGTGGACGAAGGGCGCATCGGCCGCCGGCCGGTGGGTCAGGCGCGCCGCGTGGTGACGCTCAGCGGAACCTACGCCCTGCCGCCGCCCGGCCTGTCGCTGACCTTCGCGGCCAACCACCACGGCGCGCGTACGGGCGACCAGGCCAATCGGGTGAAGGTCCCGGCCCGGACCCTCCTGGACGCCGGCCTGCGCTATAGGTTCGAGGCCGCGGGCACGCCGGCCCTGCTACGGTTCCAGGTGACCAACCTGACCAACGCCTTCGACTGGAAGGTGGTCAGCAGCGGCGCCTACGAGGTGAACCAGCCGCGCACCTTCAGCCTGTTCCTGACCATGGACTTCTAGGCCGCATGGCGGCACACCGGCGCCGAACCCTTCGGAGGACGCCATGGTCAGCCTGGACGACTACATCGACGACGGCGAAGGCGATGACGAGGGCCCGGACGTCGCGGCCGACTTCGCCGCGCTGAAAGGCTGCCTGCAGGCCCTGGCCGACGCCATCGCCAGCACGAACCTGGCGGTGATCAACGGCGCCCAGGGCGACGTCCAGGCGGCGACCCAGCGGGTTCAGGCTTCCATCGGCGCCCTCAAGCGCTTCCACGAGGCGTTCGGCGTCCTCACGAGCGGGGACGAAGAGGCGCCGTTGGAAGAGCCGGACGACGAAGGCTAGGCGGCGACGCCGAACAGGGCGCCGACGCCCGCGGTGGCGGCCAGCGCGAGGGCGCCCCAGAACGTGACCCGCACGACCGCCTTGCCGATGCCGGCGCCTCCGGCCCGGGCGCCGATCGCGCCCAGCAGCGCGAGGAACGCGATAGCGGCGGCCGAGACGACGGCGACGATCAGGTTTGTGGGCGCGAGCAGGGCGGCCAGGAGCGGCAGGGCCGCGCCGGCCGAGAAGGTGAGGGCGGAGGCGACCGCCGCCTGGATTGGCCGCGCCGTGGTGATGTCTGAGATTCCGAGTTCGTCCCGGGCATGGGCGCCCAGAGCGTCCTTGGCCATCAGCTGGTCGGCCACCTGGCGGGCGAGGCCGAGTTCCAGTCCGCGGGCGACGTAGAGGTTGGCCAGTTCCTCGCGCTCGAACGCCGGCTGGCTGGCGAGTTCGGCGCGCTCCCGCGCCAGGTCGGCCCGCTCGGTATCGGACTGCGAACTCACCGACACATATTCGCCGGCGGCCATCGAGAAGGCGCCCGCCACAAGGCCCGCGACACCTGCGAGGAGGATCTCGCTGCGCCCCTGCGCGGCGGCGGCGACGCCCACCAGCAGGCTGGCCGTGGAGACGATCCCATCGTTGGCCCCGAGCACGGCGGCGCGCAGCCAGCCGATGCGCTGGACCATGTGTCGTTCGAGATGGCGCGGCGCCATGGTGTCCCCCGATCACCGGCGCAGGAGGCGGCGCTGGCGGATTTCAGCCAAGCTGCATCTGGCGCTCGGGGCAAGGCGTCGCCTTGATCTGCGTCAGGCGTAACTCTGCAGCGGGCGCACCTCGAGCGGCCCTTCGGCCACCGCCGCGATAGCCCTCGCCGCGGCCAGCGCCGCCGGCGAGGTGGTGAAGTAGGGGATCTTCATCATCAGGGCGCTGCGTCGGATCTCGAAGCTGTCCAGCAGCGACTGCTTGCCCTCGGTGGTGTTGAAGACCAGCTGCACCTCGCCATTCTTCATGGCGTCGACGATGTGCGGGCGGCCCTCCAGCACCTTCTTCACCAGTTCGACCTTCACCCCCTGCCCGGCGAGATAGGCGGCGGTGCCGGAGGTGGCCAGGATGCGGAAGCCCTGGGCCGAGATGATCCGGGCGGCCTCCAGGATCCATTCCTTGTCGCTGTCCTTCACCGAGATGAAGGCGCAGCCCGTGGCCGGCAGCACGGTTCCGCCGCCGAGCTGGCTCTTGGCGAAGGCGCGCGCAAAGGCGGGGCCGGGGCCTTCGCCCGGGCGGATCCAGTCCAGGCCCATGACCTCGCCCGTCGAGCGCATCTCGGGACCCAGGATGGTGTCGACGCCGGCAAAGCGGGCGAACGGGAAGACCGCCTCCTTCACCGCGATGTGGTCGTAGGGCTTGTCCGTCAGGTTGAAGTCGCTGAGCGGCTTGCCGGCCATCAGCTTGGCGGCGATCGCGGCGACGGGCTGGCCGATGGTCTTGGCTACGAAGGGCACCGTGCGGCTGGCGCGGGGGTTGACCTCCAGGACATAGATCCGCGGACTGGCGCTGGCCGGCTCCTCGATGGCGAACTGCACGTTCATCAGGCCGCGGACCTTCAGCGCCCGGGCCATCTCTTCGGTCTGGCGCTTCAGCTCGGCGATGGTGTCGGGCCTGAGCGAGAAGGGCGGCATCGAGCAGGCGCTGTCGCCGGAATGCACCCCGGCCTCCTCGATGTGTTCCATGACGCCGGCCACGAAGACGGCGCCGGTGTCGTCGCACAGGGCGTCCACGTCCACCTCAGTGGCGCGGGACAGGTACTGGTCGATCAGGACCGGGCTGTCGCCGGACACCTGGACCGCGTGGGTGATGTAGCGCTCGAGCTGCTCGTCATCGCGGACGATCTCCATCGCCCGGCCGCCCAGCACGTAGGAGGGGCGGATCACGACGGGGTAGCCGACCTTGTGCGCGCCCGCGAAGGCCTCGTCGCGGCTGCGGGCGATGGCGTTGACCGGCTGGGCGATGTTCAGCTTGTGCAGCAGCTGCTGGAAGCGCTCGCGGTCCTCGGCCAGGTCGATGGCGTCGGGCGAGGTCCCCAGGATCGGGATCCCGGCGTCTTCCAGGGCGGCCGCCAGTTTCAGCGGGGTCTGGCCGCCGAACTGGACGATGACCCCGGCCAGCTCGCCACGGGTCTGCTCGACCGCGATCAGCTCCAGCACGTCCTCGGCCGTGAGCGGCTCGAAGTAGAGGCGGTCGGAGGTGTCGTAGTCGGTGGAGACCGTCTCGGGATTGCAGTTCACCATGATCGACTCGATGCCGATCTCGTCCAGGGCGAAGGCCGCGTGGCAGCAGCAGTAGTCGAACTCGATGCCCTGGCCGATCCGGTTCGGACCCCCGCCCAGGATGATCGCCTTCCTGCGGTCCGAGGGCTCGGACTCGCAGTCGGGAAGCTGGCCCAGGGCGCCGCTCTCGTAGGTCGAGTACATGTACGGCGTTTCGGCGCGGAACTCGCCGGCGCAGGTGTCGATGCGCTTGAACACCGGCCGCACCCCCAGGGCGCGCCGCTGCTCGCGGGCTTCCTTCTCGGTGGTGTGGGTCAGCTTGGCCAGGCGGGCGTCGGAGAAGCCCTGGGCCTTCAGTTTGCGGAAGCTGGCCGCGTCGGTGGGCAGGCCGCCCGCGCGGACGGCGTCCTCGGTGCGGACCAGGGTCTCGATCTGGCGCAGGAACCAGGGCTCGTAGGAACAGGCGCCGTGGATCTCGTCGCAGGTCAGGCCGTGGCGGAACGCCTGGGCGATGACCCGCAGCCGGTCCGGCGTGGGCTGGGCCAGCGCGCGCAGCACCGCGGCGTGGCGCATCTCCGGATCGTCGCCGCCCTCGATGACGATCTCGTCCAGGCCCGTCAGTCCGGTCTCCAGGCCGCGCAGCGCCTTCTGCAGGCTCTCGGCGAAGGTGCGGCCGATGGCCATGACCTCGCCCACCGACTTCATGGAGGTGGTCAGGTAGGGCTCCGCGCCCGGGTATTTCTCGAAGGCGAAGCGCGGGATCTTGGTGACGACGTAGTCGATGCTGGGCTCGAACGAGGCGGGCGTGGCGCCCGTGATGTCGTTCATCAGCTCGTCCAGGGTGTAGCCCACGGCCAGGCGGGCGGCGACCTTGGCGATCGGGAAGCCGGTGGCCTTCGACGCCAGGGCCGAGGAGCGCGACACCCGCGGGTTCATCTCGATGACCACCATCCGGCCGTCGGCGGGGTTCACCGCGAACTGGACGTTGGAGCCGCCGGTCTCGACGCCGATCTCGCGCAGCACCGCGATCGAGGCGCGGCGCATCCACTGGTATTCCTTGTCGGTCAGCGTCAGGGCCGGGGCGACGGTGATCGAGTCGCCGGTGTGTACGCCCATCGGATCGATGTTCTCGATCGAGCAGACGATGATGCAGTTGTCCGCCTTGTCGCGGACGACCTCCATCTCGTACTCCTTCCAGCCGAGCACGCTCTCCTCGATGAGCACCTCGGTGGTGGGGGACAGATCCAGGCCGCGCTCGACGATCTCGCGGAATTCCTCGACGTTGTAGGCGATGCCGCCGCCGGTGCCGGCGAGCGTGAAGGACGGGCGGATGATCGCGGGCAGGCCCACGAACTCCAGGCCCTCCATGGCCTCGTCCAGGGTGTGGGCGGCCTTGGACTTGGGGCTTTCCAGCCCGATCTTGTCCATGGCGTCGCGGAATTTCTGGCGGTCCTCGGCCTTGTCGATGACGTCGGCCCGCGCGCCGATCATCTCCACGCCGTACTTGGCCAGCGCGCCGGAGGCTTCCAGAGCCAGGGCGGTGTTCAGCGCCGTCTGGCCGCCCATGGTGGGCAGCAGGGCGTCGGGGCGCTCCTTGGCGATGATCTTCTCGACCATCTCGGGCGTGATCGGCTCGATGTAGGTGGCGTCGGCCACGTCCGGGTCGGTCATGATCGTCGCCGGGTTCGAGTTCACCAGCACGATCCGGTAGCCCTCAGCGCGCAGCGCCTTACAGGCCTGGACGCCGGAATAGTCGAACTCGCAGGCCTGGCCGATGACGATCGGCCCCGCGCCGATGATCAGGATCGAGGAAATGTCGGTGCGTTTGGGCATGGGTCTCGCGCGCAAGGGCCGCGCGTGCTTTCGCACCGCCGCCTCTAAGGTCAGAACTGCAGGTTAAGCGGGCGATTTAGAGGGGTAGGGCGGCTCGCGCAAGCACGCTTCCGACGCCAGCGTCGGCAAGTCGCCACCCGATCTTTGGTTCCCGGAAATTTCTCAAGCGAATCACGCAACTAACCCCGGCCTGGGGCTCTATATTTGTGGGCGTCGATGTTCGGCGCTCCATGACATGCGGAGTCGCCATGAGCCTGCTCGACAGAATCCCGACCCTCAGCGACGACGAGGTCGTGAACCTGCTGGCCAACGCGCGGCGCCTCAGCGAACAGGGTGACGAGAAGCAGAAGGCGGCCGCCGCCGAGCTTCTGGAGCCGCTGCAGGCCGAGGCCGACCAGCGCAAGGAGGCGCGACTGGAGCGCGCCAAGGAAAAGCGCGCCGCCACGCGCAAGGCCACCACGAAGGCCGCCGCCGCCTAGCGCTTGGCTCACGGCCAAGGCAGGGTGGGGCCCATGCGATGCACCCTGCCGATCCCAGCCCTCGTCCTGCTCGCTTCCGCCGCGCTCGCCCCGCCCGCTGCGGCCCAGGTTCCGCCGCCGCCCGGCAAGCCGGTGACGATCGACGCCACGCTCTCGGGCCAGCCCATCCGCGCCCCGGAAGGCGCCTTGCGGGTCGTCATCACCCAGACGGTGATCCCCGCGGGCGGCCGCCTGCCGGTCCATAAACATCCTTACCCGCGGGTCGTGAACCTGCTGGCCGGGCGGCTGAAGATCACCAACCTCGACACGGGCGAGGCGCGTGAAGCCGTCGCCGGCGATTGGATGGTCGACGCCGTCGACCAGTGGCACGAGGCCCAGGTGATCGGCGACGAACCCGCGCGCCTGATGACCGTCGACCAGGCGCCTCCCGGCGCAACCGTCACGATTCCCCGCTTCCCTTGATACGGGAATGCTTGCGTCTTGCGGCGCAGCGAGGCAGCTTCGCCTTAATTCGTTCGCTGATCAAAGCGACACAACCATAGGGACTGCCTTGGCCGCCGCCGCGACGACAACCGACATCCTGACGCCGCTGATGGAACGCATCGCCGCGGGCGAGCGCGAGGCCCTGCGACAATTGTACCAGGCCACCTCCGCGAAGCTATTTGGCGTCTGCCTCCGTATCCTCTCCGACCGCGAGGAGAGTGAGGACGTTTTGCAGGACGTGTACGTCACCATATGGCGACGGGCTGACCGCTTCGACGGCGCCCGCGCGAGCGTGATGACCTGGGTATCGACGATCGCGCGGAACCGGGCGATCGACCGGCTGCGGGCGCGCGGGCCGATGGCCTACGCCGAGCAGGTGGACGACCTGGAAATCGCCGACGGGCAGGACAGCGCCGAGACGCTGCTGTCCGCGGCGGACGACCGGAACCGGCTGCACGGATGCATGTCGGAACTGGACGACCGCACCCAGTCGGTCATCCGGACGGCGTTTTTCGAGGGCGTCACTTACGAAGCCTTAGCCAAGCGCATGGATGCTCCGCTTGGCACCGTTAAGAGTTGGATCCGTCGGGGACTGGCGAAGCTGAAGGGGTGCCTCCAGTCATGAGCGAAGCCCCTGACCTGTCCGAAGACGAAGCCCTGGCCGCCGAACATGCGCTTGGCGTTCTGAATGCCCGCGAACGGGCCGAGGCCGAGACCCGCATGGCCCGCGAGCCGACCTTCGCCGCCGATGTAGAGGCCTGGCGCGCGCGCCTGGCGCCCATGCTTGAGAGCGTGGAGGCTGTCCCGGCCCCGGCCGGCCTGTGGCCGCGGATCGAGCGCCTGCTGCCGGCCAACGAATCCCGCGCGCCGGCCAACGACAACGGCGCGATCATGAACAGGCTGCGCTTCTGGCGGAACTCGGCCGTGGGCGGCTTCGCCCTGGCCGCGGCCAGCCTTGCGGGCGTCCTGGTGCAGGTGAACCAGCCGCCGGTGGTGGTGGAGCGCCAGATCCCGGTGCAGCCGCAGGGGCAACTGCTCAGCGCCAGCGTCGTCAGCCAGGAAGGCAGCCGCGTCCAGCCGCTGTTCACGGCCTCCTACGACCCCGACCGCAAGGCCCTGATCGTCACCTCGCTGCTGCCGGAAGGCTCCGACCGCGACAAGGTGCACGAGCTGTGGCTGATCGCCGGCCAGGACAATCCCAAGTCCCTGGGCCTGGTGGAGTCCGGCAAGGCCAAGGTCATCGCGCTGCCGACGGAAGTCATGGCTAAGATGGCCGAAGGCGCGGCCCTGGCCGTGTCGGTCGAACCGCCCGGCGGTTCCAAGAACCCCGACGGCCCGAGCGGCCCGGTGATCGGCGTCGGCAAGCTGTCGAAGCTGTAGGAACGGGCGCCGCCCTCCGCGAAGACGCGGGGCGCGGCGCCGTTCTCCGCGGGCCTATGTCCTGGGAGTCGTGATGAAGCGCATGTTGCTGGCGGCCGTCTCCGCGCTGGTCCTGGGCGTGGGCGCAGCCCAGGCGCGCCCGATCCCCGACGCGGGCCTCACGGTCGAAGAGGTGCTGGCCTTCATGAAGAGCGCCGGCTTCGACGCGAAGATCGCCAAGACCGACGCCGGCGAGCCCTACGTCGCCACCCAGAAGGACGGCGTCAATTTCAATATCGACCTCTACGACTGCGCGGACCGCCGCTGCCGCGCCGTGCAGTTCGTCGCCAGCTTCGACCTGAAGGACCCGCTGCCGGCCGCCAAGGCCAACGAGTGGAACCTCAAGAAGCGTTATGTCCGGGCCTATCTGGACGGCAGCGGCGATCCGATCTTCGCCTACGACGCCAACTTGGCGCCGGGCGGCAGCTACGAGGCGCTGGAGGACGACCTGGACGTCTTCGTCCAGTTCTTCCCCGAAATCCTCGAGCACATCGGCTGGTAGCTCCGGCCTACTTCGCCTTGTCCATAAGGCCGGCGAAGCGTTCGAACAGGTAGAGGCTGTCCGTGGGGCCGGGGGAGGCTTCGGGATGGTGCTGGATTGAGAAGACGGGGCGGTCCCTGAGGGCCAGGCCCGCGTTGGTGCCGTCGAACAGCGACACGTGGGTTTCCACCACCGGCTCCGGCAGGCTGTCGCGATCGACCGTGAAGCCGTGGTTCATCGAGACGATCTCGACCTTGCCGGTGGTCAGGTCCTTCACCGGGTGGTTCGCCCCGTGGTGGCCCTGGTCCATCTTCACGGTCTTGGCGCCCAGCGCCAGCGACAGCATCTGGTGGCCCAGGCAGATGCCGAACACCGGCTTGCCGCTGTCGACCAGCTTCTTGATCTCGGGCACCGCGTATTCGCCGGTGGCCGCGGGGTCGCCGGGGCCGTTGGACAGCAGCACGCCGTCGGGATTGCGCGCCAGGATCTCTTCCGCGGTGGTCTTCGCCGGCACGACCGTGACGTGGGCGCCCACCGAGGTGAGCGCGCGCAGGATGTTGCGCTTCACCCCGTAGTCGACGACCACCACCTCGTACTTGGGCTGGCCCGGCTTGGCGTAGCCGCCGTTCCAGTCCCACAGACCCTCGTCATAGGTGAAGGGCTGCAGGCACGAGGCGTCCTTGGCCAGGTCCAGGCCCTCCAGGCCCGACCACGCCTTGGCCTTGGCGACCAGGTCGTCCAGGTCGAACACGCCATCCGGGCTGTGGGCGATCATGGCGTGCGGCATGCCCTTCTCGCGGATGACGCGGGTGAGCGCCCGGGTGTCGACGCCGGCCAGGCCAATGACGCCGCGCCGGGTCATCCAGGTCTCCAGGTCGCTGTCGGCGCGCCAGTTGGCCGGCTTGGTCGGCAGGTCGCGGAAGATCGCGCCCCGGGCCGCCGTCTCGGCCGAGCCGGACATCTGCTCGATGTCCTCGATGTTCGTGCCGACATTGCCGATGTGGGGGAAGGTGAAGGCCACGATCTGGGCCATGTAGGAGGGGTCCGTCAGGATCTCCTGGTAGCCGGTCATGGCGGTGTTGAAGCACACCTCCCCCACGGCCTCACCCACCGCGCCGACGCCGACGCCCTGCAGGACGGTCCCGTCGGCCAGCACCAGAACGCCGGTGACGCCAGGCAGCAGATCACGCGACATAGTTGGGGCTCCTTGTGGGCAAACGGCGGCGTAGGTAGTGAGTCCCGGACGCGGGGTCAATGCGACGCGAGGGACCTATGGCCTATATCGATCCGGACCGCGAGGCCTGGGAGGTCTTCAAAGCCCTGCCGCGCGACCAGCCGATCCAGATGCTGAACCTGGTGAAGCTCAAGCCGCGGGCGGAATATCCCGAAGGTCACCCTGACCATGGCCGCGACCTTACCGGCCTGGACGCCTACCGCGCCTATGGCCGCACCACCGCCCACATCTTCACCCGCGTCGGCGGCAGGCAGGTCTGGGTGGGCAAGCCGCAGGTGATGGTGACCGGGCCGGGCGCCGAGGCGTGGGACATCGCCTTCATCGCCGAATATCCGAGCTCCGAGGCGTTCATCGCCATGGTCCGCGATCCCGAGTACCGCCAGCTCGTGGCGCACAGGACGGCCGGCGTGGCGGACTCGCGCCTGTTGCGCCTGGAGCCGGTGCGCGAGCCCGGCGACGGCTTCGGCGAATAGCTGGCTGGAAACGAGGGAAGTCTGGCATTCCAGCCGTTCGCGACGTGAGCTAGAGTCACGGCATGCTCGCCCTCCGACCCAACTGCGAATGCTGCGACCGTGACCTCGCGCCCGACAGCCGCGACGCCCGCATCTGCACCTTCGAGTGTACCTTCTGCGCCGACTGCGTGGACAACCGCCTGGGCGGCGTCTGCCCCAACTGCGGCGGCAACCTCGTGGAGCGGCCGATCCGGCCGGCCGACGCGCTGGCCCGCTTCCCCGCCTCGACCGAACGGGTCACCAAGGCGCACAAGGCCTGCGCCGCCTGACCGAGGGTGAACTTCACTTGACCTCCGGTTGAGTGCGGTCTCTGTTTCCACCGCGGACGCGGAGGGCGCGATGAGCCTGGTCAAGCGGTTGTCGGCGGAATTCCTCGGAACCTTGTGGCTGGTGCTGGGCGGCTGCGGCTCGGCCGTGCTGGCCGCCGCATTTCCCGACGTCGGCATCGGGTTGCTGGGCGTCTCCCTGGCCTTCGGGCTGACGGTCCTGACCATGGCCTATGCGATCGGCCACGTCTCCGGATGTCATCTCAATCCCGCGGTGTCGGTCGGGCTGCTGGTGGGCGGCCGGTTCCCCGCCAAGGACCTCCTGCCCTATGTGGCCGCCCAGGTGCTGGGCGGGATCGCCGGCGGCGGCATCCTCTATGTGATCGCCAGCGGCGCCCCGGGCTTCGACGTAGCGGCCGGCTTCGCGTCCAACGGCTACGGCGAGCACTCGCCCGGCCACTATGGCCTGCTGGCGGCGCTGGTCTGCGAGGTGGTGATGACCTTCGGCTTCCTGTTCGTGATCCTGGGCTCGACGCATGGCAGCGCGCCGAAGGGCTTCGCGCCGATCGCCATCGGCCTGTGCCTGACCCTGATCCACCTGATCAGCATCCCGGTGACCAACACCTCGGTGAACCCGGCGCGCAGCACGGGCGTGGCGGTCTTCGTCGGCGACTGGGCGATCGGCCAGCTGTGGCTGTTCTGGCTGGCCCCGATCGCCGGAGCGGCGCTGGCGGGCGTGGTCTATCGCTGGGTGGGCGGCCCCGAGCCCGAGCCGGTTCCCGTCACCGGCAGCTAGGCCGCGGCGGCCGCGAGCGCCGATTCCATGGCGGCGAACAGGACGTCCACGCGGATCGGCTTGCCGATGTGCCCGTCCGCGCCGGCGGCGGCGCTGGCGGCGCGATCGTCGGGGGAGGTATTGGCCGACAGCACGATGGCCGGAATGCGGGCGCGGCCCAGCGCCTCCTCCTCCGCCCGGATCGCCCGGATCGCGCTCAGGCCGTCGGTCACCGGCATCCGCAGATCCATCAGCACAGCATCGAAGCCGCCAGCCCGCCAGGCCTCGACCGCCTCGAAGCCGTTCTCCACCGTCACCACCTGGACGCCCGCGGCCTCCAGCATCAGTTCGATGACCTTGCGGTTGGTGGGGTTGTCGTCCGCCGCCAGGACCCGCAGCGGCCGGTCCGGCGCCACGTGGGCGCCTTCCTCAGGCGCGAGGTCCGCGTCGCCATAGTCCAGCAGGCCGCTGACCAGCCGGTCGAGCTGGCGGGCGGCGGCGCGGATGTCGGCGACCAGCCCGCGCTGCGTCGGGTCGAGCTTGGAGGCGTCGAGCGCCCGGGCCAGCCCCTCGACGCCGTTCAGCGGGGTGCGCAGTTCGTGGCTCATGTCGGCCAGGAACTCGGCCTTGGCCCGATGGGCGGCCTCGGCGTGGGCCAGGGCCTGTTCCAGCGCCTCGGCCTGGCGCTTCATCTCGGTGATGTCGACGCGCAGGCCGATGACGCCGCCGTCCGACGTGCGCCGCTCTTCGATCATCAGCCAGCGGCCGTCGGCTACCTGCTGCTCATGGCGCTGGCCGGTGGCGGTGGCGAGCTTGGCCTCCCGCTCGGCCAGCCAGGCTTCCTCGCGCCCGATGGCGTCGGGATAGTCGCCGCGCCGCACACCTTCGCGCAGGGTGTCGATCAGCCGGGCGCCCGGCCGGAACAGGTCGGCCGATCGGTGGTAGATCTCGGCGTAACGCCGGTTCCAGAGGATGTAGCGGCCCTCGGCGTCCAGGAAGACGACGCCCTCGGGAATCGCGTCGATGGCGTCGCGCAGCCGCGCCTCGGCGAGCTCGGCCTGGGCCCTCGCATCGGCGAGCGCCGCCGCGCCGGTCAGCCGCGCGAACCAACCCTTGAGCCCCCCTGACGCCATACGCACGATCCCCGACTCACCCGCCGAAAGCATGCGTCGCGCGGGTTACCGGAGGTTCGCAATCGCCGGGCGCGCGGGGGATTGACGCCCGGCGCCCAAGTCGAACGCATGAGGCGCCCGGCGATTGCGCAAGGCGGGGGCCGCGCCTTAAGGGAACCTCCATGCGCATCACCACGGTCGGCCTCGATGCCGACGACACGCTCTGGCACAACGAGACGATCTTCCGCCTGACCCAGGACCGGTTGCGCGAGATGCTGGCGGACTTCGCCGACCGCGACACCACCAACGCCAAGCTGGCCGAGGTGGAGAAGCGCAACCTGCGGCTCTACGGCTACGGCGTGAAGGGCTTCACGCTCTCGATGATCGAGACGGCGATGGAGCTGACGCAGGGCGAGCCGCCGGGGCGCCTGATCGCCGACATCCTGGCCGCGGGCCGCGAGATGCTGTCCGAGCCGGTGGAGCCGCTGCCGGGGGTCGACCACGCGCTGGCCGAACTGTCGGAGGCGGGGTACCGGCTGGTGCTGATCACCAAGGGCGACCTCCTGCACCAGGAGCAGAAGCTGGCCGCCTCGGGCCTGGGCGACCTGTTCGCCGCCGTGGAGATCGTCAGCGAGAAGGACGCCTCGACCTATTCGCGGGTGTTCGACCGCTACGGCAGCGGGGCGGCGGAGGCCGTGATGTGCGGCAACTCCATGCGCTCCGACATCCTGCCGGCGCTCGAGGCGGGTTGCTGGGGGGCCTACATCCCCTACCACATCACCTGGGCCCACGAGGTCGCCGAACCCCCCGGCGAGCATCCGCGGTTCGCCGAGTTGAAGAGCATCTCCGAGTTGCCGGCGTGGGTGGGTTCGCTGACCTGACGAGAGATTCCGCGGCGCCCATGTCACAGCCGCGCCCACCGCTCCGTCCTTGGCCTGAAACCGAGGGATTGGGCGCATGCGGAACTGGGATCGATATCTGGCCGGGCTGATGGCCCTGCTCTTCGCGGCGAACAGCGCAGCGATGCTGTTCGCGCCGCTGCCCTGGTACGACGCGGTTCCGGGCGTGCCGCAGACCGGGCCGTTCAACCCGCACTTTGTCCGCGACATCGGCGCCGTCTACCTGATGGGCGCGCTGGGCATGGCCTGGTTCGCCTGGCGGCCGGCGCAGGGGTGGGCGGCGATGGCCGCCACGGCCGCCTGGCTGACGATCCATGCGGCGATCCATGTGTACGACGCCACCTGCGGATCGACGCCGCTGGCTGACTTCAAGCGCGACTTCCTGGCCATCTACGTGTTCGCCGCGATCCCGCTGGCGCTGGCCCTCACCCGCAAGCCGAAAGGAGCCTGACCGATGCTGAAGATCCTCCTCTCCCGCTGGCTCGACAAGTTCGAGAAGACCTTCGACTACGACGCCAGCTACATGCGCCACGTGCTGCGGGCGAGCCCCGCCAGCCTGCTGAAATTCAGCCTCGGCAGCCAGGCGGCGGACCGCAAGGCCGCGCCGATGGAGGCGCTGTTCGCCGCCGGCCTGGTCGGCACGCTGTCGGAGGACTGTGGCCCCTGCGTGCAGGTGGGCGTGGACATCGCCACAGCGAACGGCATGGACCCAGCCATCATCCGGGCCGTCATCGCCGGCGATCTGGACGCCATGGGCGAGACCGCGAGCCTCGCCTACCGCTTCGCCCAGGCCAGCCTGGCTCGCGACATGGAAGCCTGCGACCCGCTGCGCGATGAGATCGTCCGCCGCTGGGGCGACAAGGGGCTGGTCGCCATCGGCCTGATGCTCACCCAGGCGCGGATGTACCCCACGCTGAAGTACGCCCTGGGCTACGGCAAGGCGTGCTCGCGGGTGAAGGTGGGCGGCGAGACCGTCGCCCCGCTCCGGCTGGCGGCGTAGGATCGCGGTGATGGATGCGAGCCTCACCGACGCCTTCGAGGTCAATCGCCAGCGGCTGAAGCGGCTGGCCTACCGCATGCTGGGCTCGGTCTCGGAGGCCGAGGACGCGGTCCAGGACGCCTGGATCCGCTGGCAGCGGGCGGGAGAGGGCGTCACCGACCCCGCCGCCTGGCTCGTCCGCGCCACCACCCGCCTCTGCATCGACCGCCTGCGCGCCGCCAAGGCCGAGCGCGCGGCGTACAGGGGCCCGTGGCTCCCGGAGCCGCTGATCGAGCCCTTGACCGACGATCCCGTGGAGAAGGCGGAGGAGGTCTCGGTGGCCTTCCTGCTGGCTCTGGAGCGCCTGTCGCCACTGGAGCGTGCCGTATTCCTGCTGCACGACGTGTTCGACCAGGACTACGCCGAGGTCGCCGGCACGCTGGAGCGCACGGAACCGGCGATCCGCCAGCTCGCCGCCCGCGCCCGCCAGCACGTCCAGGACGCCCGTCCGCGGTTCTCGGTGGACCACGACCGGATGATGCAACTCGCCGCTGCGTTCATGACCGCGTCGCGGACCGCCGACACCAAGTCGCTGACCGAGCTGCTGGCCGAGGACGCCATCATGGTGTCGGACGGCGGCGGCAAGCGCACGGCGGCCCTCCGGGTCATGGTCGGACGCGAAGACATCATCCGGCTGCTGGAGCGCCTGCGCTGGCGCCATGGCCCGCAATGGGTGGGCGACATCGTGGCGGTGCGGGTGAACGGCTATCCGGGGTTCCTGATCCAGCTGGAGGATGGCCCGGCCACCTTCGCCTTCGAGCCCGGCGAGGACGGGAAGATCGCCGCGGTTTATGCGGTGCGCAATCCGGACAAGCTCACGCACATCTAGTTGTCCTCGCCCCCCGCGAAGCGAGAGGGGAGAGGGTAGGGTGAGGGGCGGCTGGGCCTCGAAGCTCCCCCGTGGGTCCCGCGAGGATCAGTGGCGCCGACACTGGGTCATCGCTGGACCATTGGCGCGAACCGGTCTCACGAGCCGCCCCTCACCCTACCCTCTCCCCTCGCACTTCGTGTCGGGGGAGAGGAGGCGTCCGTTTCTGACGCCGAATCTATCCACAATGCTCCTCGGTTGTTCCCGCGATTCACAGGCGGCGGGGGGTGCGTCTTGAGCCGCCCGGACCGCAGGTGCAGGTGCAATGGTCGGGCGATTTGACGAGCGGTTTCTGGAGGAGGTGAAGTCCCGGCTGCGGCCGTCGGACGTCATCGGCCGGACCGTGAAGCTGCGCAAGCAGGGCCGCGAGTACGTAGGCCTGTCGCCGTTCAACAAGGAAAAGACGCCCTCGTTCTACGTGAACGACGACAAGGGCCAGTTCTTCGACTTCTCGTCGGGCAAGACCGGCGACCTGATCACCTTCCTGCAGGAGACCGAGCGGCTCACCTTCGCGGAGGCCGTGGAGCGGCTGGCGGCCGAGGCGGGGGTTCCGCTGCCGGCGCTGGATCCGCGGGGGCAGGAGCAGGACAAGAAGCGCCACGGCCTGGGCGAGTGGCTGGAGATGGCCGCCCAGTGGTTCGAGGGCGAACTGCGCCGGCCGTCCGGCCGCGACGCGCGGGCCTATCTGGAGAAGCGCGGCCTGCCCGAGAGCGAGTGGTCGCGGTTTCGGCTGGGCTTCTCGCCGGGCGGGCGCACGGCGCTGAAGGACTACCTGGTCACCAAGGGCGCGCGGCCGCCCGAGCTGATCGAGGCCGGCCTGCTGATCGCGCCCGAGGACGGCGGGGCGGCCTACGACCGGTTCCGCGACCGGATCATCTTCCCGATCCTGGACGTGCGAGGCCGGGTGGTCTCGTTCGGCGGCCGGGCGATGGACCCGCAGGCCCGCGCCAAGTACCTGAACGGCCCCGAGACGGTGGTCTTCCACAAGGGCCACCAGCTCTACGGCCTGTCCGAGGCGCGCAAGATCATCGCCGCCGCGCCGGCCGGCGAGGAGCCGCCGCTGGTGGTGGTGGAAGGCTATATGGACGTGATCGCCTGTCAGCGCGCGGGCGTGCCGGCGGTGGCGGCCATGGGCACGGCGCTGGGCGAGGACCAGATGGAGGTGCTGTGGCGCCACCACCCGGAGCCCACCCTGTGCTTCGACGGCGACCGGGCCGGACGGCAGGCGGCGGGGCGGGCCATCGACCGGGCGCTGCCGCTGCTGAAGCCGGGTAAGAGCTTCCGCTTTGCGCTCGTCGAGGGCGGCAAGGACCCGGACGACGTCCTGCGGGAACAGGGGCCGGCGGTGTTGAAGGCCCAGCTCTCAAAGACCACGCCGTTCGCCGAGGCCCTGTTCCTGCGCGAGAAGGACCTGGAAGACCTCGACACCCCCGAACGCAAGACCGCGCTGAAGGTGCGGCTGCGCAAGCTGGCCGCCACCATCGCCGACCCGGATCTGGCCCAGGCCTACAAGGAGGACCTGCTCGCCCGCTTCGAGGGCCTGTGGCCGACCCGCCAACCGGTCTACACGGTGGGCGCGGCGGGCCGGGAGCTGTCGCGGGCCCGCTGGGACAAGCGCAAGGCGCCGCTGGCCGGCGCCCATGTGGAGACCAAGGACGCCATGGAGCGCCTGCGCGGCGCGCCGCGGGCCCTGTCGGCGGCGTTGGCCGTGGCGGCGGTGCGCGATCCGGGGGTGATCGACGACGCCATCGAGCGCGTCGGGTCGCACGGCTTCGGCGACGAGAAGCTGGACGGCCTGGCCCAGGAGCTGGTCAGCCTGCGCTACGAGGCCGAGCACCTGGAGATGGACGCCTCGCTGCGCCGGTTGCAGGCCAAGGGCTTCACGCCCGCCGACTTCGTGCGGCTGCAGAAGGAGGCCGAGCGGGCGGGCGTCAGCGCGCCGTTCCTGAAGGAAACCGGCGAGCGGGCGCGCCAGCTCTGGCGCCAGGCCTTCGATCTCCTGATGCAGCTGGAGTCGCTGGAGCGCGCCGTGAGCGCCGCGGCCCAGGACCTCTCCCGCGACCAGGACGTCACCGCGCTGAACAGCCTGAAGGCTGAGCGCGACCAACTGCGCAAGCTGCTGAAGAGCGATTGGGCCAACGGCGAAGAGGGCGGTGCGGTGGTCCTGCCGCATTGACGGTCGGACTATCGACGCAAGCGGTCGCCACCCTGCGGCGAAACGTCCGGTGCGCATTCCCCTGTGGATGGCGGTGTCTTGACACTGCGCGTGTCACGCGCCATCTGCCGTCCTGCGCATTTAGCGCGTGACGATAGACATCGATGGGCCGTTGCGAACACGGACGCGCCCCCCACGCGGATGATGATGTCTCCCTCGGTTGCGCGGAAATCGCAGTGGTCGCGCCGTTCCGCGGTCGACGCCACAGGGCGCTGCGAAGGGAAACTTTCGTGGTGGTTGTCCTATGGCGGCGTCTGACTTGGCCGGGCCGGCGTATCCACTGGCGCATTCGAGAAAGACGGGAACGATTTCGGCGGACTGCGGGTCGTATTGACGCGACCTCTCGATCCTGGGCCGCCGCCCACCATTTTCGGCCCGTCCCTTGCATGGGACGGCAGCCGATGTCGGAGATTTAGATGAGCGCAAACACGGCCGAAGCCGATACGCCAGAGACCACAGCCGGCGACGGTCCGCTGCTCGACCTGACGGATGCGGCGGTCAAGAAGTTCATCAAGCAGGCTAAGACCCGCGGCTACGTCACGATGGACGAGCTGAACAAGGTCCTGCCCTCCGAGGAAGTCACCTCGGAACAGATCGAAGACACCCTCGCCATGCTGAGCGAGATGGGCGTCAACGTCGTGGAATCCGAGGACGACGCCGAGGGCGGCGAGGTCGCGGTCCGCGAGGAGTCCGCCGTCGTCGAGACGACGAAGGAGCCGGCCTACGACCGTACGGACGACCCGGTGCGGATGTACCTGCGCGAGATGGGCTCGGTCGAGCTGCTGTCCCGCGAGGGCGAAATCGCCATCGCCAAGCGCATCGAGGCCGGCCGCGACACGATGATCCGCGGCCTGTGCGAGAGCGCGCTGACCTTCGAAGCCATCATGGTGTGGCGCGAGGAGCTGGAAGGCGGCCGCATCCTGCTGCGCGAGGTGATCGACCTCGAACAGACCTACGGCGGCATGAACGCCGCCGCAGCCGAGGAACTGGCCGCCAACGCGCCGCCGCCGGCCGAGGTCGAGGAAGAGGCGCCCGAGGTCAACGAGGACGGCGAGGCCGTCGCCAAGGGCGAAAGCGACGACGACGACGAATTCGACGACGGCGCCGGCCCGACCATCAGCGCGATGGAGGCCGAACTGCGCGAAGGGGTCATGGCGACCCTGGACGCCATCGCCGGCGAGTTCGAAGCCTTCCGCCTCCTGCAGGAGAAGTTGGTCGCCCAGCGCCTGAAAGGCGAGGACCTGGCCGACAAGGACCGCGCCGCCTACCAGACGGCCGCCGGCGCCATCGTCCAGCACCTCAAGACCCTGAAGCTGAACAACAACCGCATCGAGGCGCTGGTCGAGCAGCTCTATGCGATCAACAAGCGCCTGATGGTCCTGGAAGGCCGCCTGCTTCGGCTGGCCGACAGCTACGGCATCAGCCGGGTGGAATTCCTCAAGGCCTACTTCGGCCAGGAGATGCGCCCGGACTGGGGCGACCAGGTGAAGGCCCTGGGCGTCCGCTGGACCAAGTTCGCCGAGAACGACGCCGGCCAGATCGGGGACATCCGCAACGAGATCGCGGCCCTGGCCCAGGAAACGGGCGTGCCGATCGACGACTATCGCCGCATCGTCCAGACCGTGCAGAAGGGCGAGCGCGAGGCCCGTCAGGCGAAGAAGGAAATGGTCGAGGCCAACCTGCGCCTCGTGATCTCCATCGCCAAGAAGTACACCAACCGCGGCCTGCAGTTCCTGGACCTGATCCAGGAGGGCAACATCGGCCTGATGAAGGCGGTGGACAAGTTCGAGTACCGCCGCGGCTACAAGTTCTCGACCTACGCGACCTGGTGGATCCGCCAGGCGATCACCCGCTCGATCGCCGACCAGGCGCGGACCATCCGCATCCCGGTGCATATGATCGAGACGATCAACAAGATCGTCCGCACCAGCCGCCAGATGCTGCACGAGATCGGCCGCGAACCGACCCCCGAGGAGTTGGCCGAGAAGCTGGCCATGCCGCTGGAGAAGGTGCGCAAGGTCCTGAAGATCGCCAAGGAGCCGATCAGCCTCGAGACGCCGATCGGCGACGAGGAAGACAGCCACCTGGGCGACTTCATCGAGGACAAGAACGCGATCCTGCCGATCGACGCGGCCATCCAGTCGAACCTGCGGGAAACCACCACCCGCGTGCTGGCCTCGCTGACGCCGCGGGAAGAACGCGTGCTGCGCATGCGCTTCGGCATCGGCATGAACACCGACCACACCCTCGAAGAGGTCGGTCAGCAGTTCTCGGTCACCCGCGAACGGATCCGCCAGATCGAGGCCAAGGCGCTCCGCAAGCTGAAGCACCCCTCGCGGTCGCGGAAGCTGCGCAGCTTCCTCGACAGCTAGGCGCCAAAGCCCAGGACGAAAGAAGCGCCGCCGGTTCGAAGCCGGTGGCGCTTCCTTTTTCTCAGCCGGGGGTCGGCGCGAGCCGGCGGCGGCGGACCATCTGGCCCGTCAGGCCGAAGCCCAGGATCATCAGCGCCCAAGTCCCAGGCTCGGGCACCTCGGCTAGGAACTTGTCGTACATCTGGGCCGTCGTGAAGTCGTAGGCGTTGTTGTCGGCCAGGACGTCGAAGTTGATGTTCCAGCCGATGGCGTCGAACAGCGCCAGGTCGAGGCCCGTCACGGAGTCCACCAACCGGCTGCAGATGTACGGGTTCATGATGCCGCGGAAATCGACGCAAGGCTGACTGGCGTCGTTCGGCGGGAGCCAGTGCGACGCCTGCCATCCGTTGCCGTAGTCGGTCCCCGTCGAGAAGTAGCCGTCGAACAGCGCGGTCTGGCCGCCGTCGATGGAGAAATACGACGACGTCCCAATGCTCCAGTCCAGCTTGTCGGCGTCGCTGTAGCGGAACATGTCCGCGCCATAGCCCCACCAGTACGGATCGACCGGATCGTCCGTGCCCGCGACGAAGTCGAAGTCGTCGACGCCGCTGATAAAGCCCAGGGCGTGGCCGATCTCATGCACCGCGACGCCGATGAAGTCGTACTTGCCGGTGGCGATGCCGTCGGTCGGATCGAAGTCGAAGGCGAAGTCGCTGGAGAACTGGATCTCCGCGTCGGCGCCGGGATTGATGTCGAAGCCGAGGGCCAGGACATTGGCTGTCGACAGCGCGATCGTGCTGCTGATCTCGGAGCCGTCGGTGGGCGCCAGGCGCGTCGAGAACGGGTCCACGCCGCCGCCGGGGACCGTCTCGCCCGGCACGGTCACCTGCACGCTTCCCGCCGCGTTGGTAGGCGACAGGTTGGAGACGGCGATCGCGTCCAGGGCGCTGTTACCGCTGGCGCCCAGGAGGTCGTAGTAGAGGTCGATCGGCACGTAGGTGGCGAGGGCGCTGCTGGTTCCGCCCAGGATCCCCGAGCCCAGGCTGCTGAAGCCGACGTTCAGGTCGACGGTGCCGGAGTTCGTCAGAACCGATTCCCAATACTTGGCCGCGATGCGGAAGCCCTTCTCCGCCTGCGAGCCCGTGACGCCACCGATGTCGTTCAGGGCGATCGTGAGGGCCGCCGCGGGTGTCGCGGAGGTCACGGCCCCCACGGCAAGCGTTCCCAACAGTAAATACTTTAGTCCGGAAGCCGACATTCGTTACCCCACTGCTGAGTCTTCGCCGCCGGCCCCCGACAACAACCCCGGTGAAGACTTGCCTCAGACTGGTAATGGTAAATTGCAACCGTCAAGGGTGTCGTCACACTAAATACGATAGTGAAGCTTGTTTGCCTCGCGGGCGACAGGGCATGGATGTGGCGGCTGGCCCCTCGGTGCGCGCTTGCGCTAGAGAGAAGGCGAACCGGGGAATCTTCATGAACCTGTCAAAAGTCGCGGCCGGCGTTTCGGCCGCCATGCTGCTCGTGGGTTCGGCCCAAGCCCAGTCGGCCGCCGAATCGCAGGCGTCGGCCGAGCGCGTGCGCGCGCACGTCGCCTTCCTCGCCTCGGATCTGCTGCAGGGCCGCGAGGCCGGCTCGCCCGGCTATGACATCGCCGCCAACTACGTCGCCTCGCAGTTCGCCCAGCTGGGCCTGAAGCCCGCCGGCGCGAACGGCGGCTATTTCCAGCCGGTGCCGCTGCTGGCGGTCCGGCCGGCCGACGAGGGCCGCTTCATGCTGCGCGGCAAGGACGGCGCGGAGGTCCCGCTGGTGTTCGGCGAGGACGTCATGCCGGGCCAGCCCCACGGTCCGGCCGAGCGTAAGGTCGCCGCCCCGCTGGTGTTCGTGGGCTTCGGCGTTGTGGCCCCCGAGCATAGGCGTGACGACTACAAGGGCCTGGACGTGAAGGGGAAGATCGTCGTGGTCCTGCAGGGGGCGCCGGCAAGCTTCCAGACCGAGGAGCGGGCCTACTACGCCAACGGCCGCACCAAGCGCGCCCAGGCTGCGGCGCATGGCGCCGTCGGGGTGGTCTCGCTTTACCTGCCGGGGGACGAGAAGCGCCGGCCGTTCGCCAACGGCAAGCGCACCTGGCAGAGCTGGGCGATGACCTGGCGCAAGCCGGACGGCTCGCCCAACGACGTGGCGCTCGACACGCCGCAGCTGGCCACCGTCAGCATCGCCGGCGCGGCCAAGCTTTTCGCGGGCGCGAAGAAGACCTACGCCGAGGTGGCCGAGGCCGCCGAGAAGCCGAAGGGCGACCCGCCGCGCTTCCCCCTGGCCACGAGGCTGGACGCGACGCTGCACACCGAGTCCAAGACCTTGGAGAGCGCCAACGTCGCCGCGCTGATCGAGGGCTCCGACCCGAAGCTGAAGGGCGAGGTGGTGGTGCTGTCCGCCCACCTGGACCACATCGGCGTCACCCCGCCGGTCAAGGAAGACGGCATCAACAACGGCGCGCTGGACAACGCCGGCGGCATCGCCACCACCCTGGAGGTGGCGCGTGCGTTCCAGGTGTCCGGCAAGGCGCCGCGCCGTTCGGTGCTGTTCCTGGCGGTGACCGGCGAGGAGAAGGGTCTGCTGGGTGCGGAGTACTTCGCCCGTAACCCGACCATGTCGCTGTCGTCGCTGGTGGCCAATGTGAACCTGGACATGCCGATCCTCACCTACGACTTCCTGGATGTCGTGGCGTTCGGCGCCGAGCGCTCCAGCCTGGCCGCCGCGGTGCGGAAGGCTGCGGCGCGCGAGGGTGTGGCCTTGTCCGCCGACCCGATGCCGGAGGAGGGGCTGTTCACCCGTTCGGACCACTTCCGGTTCGTGGAAGTGGGCGTGCCGTCGACCTTCCTGATGACGGGCTTCCAGAACGGCGGCGAGGCCAAGTTCCGCGGCTTCCTCGCGGGCTGCTACCACAGGCCGTGCGACGACCTCTCCCAGGGCATCGACTATGCGGCCGGCGCCAAGTTCGCCCGCATCAACTACGAGATCGCCCGCGAGATCGCCGACGCCGACGCCCGGCCGCTCTGGAACAAGGGCGACTTCTTCGCGACGAAGTTCGCGGCTCCCCAGGTGATCGCCGACCACTGAGACCTCAGTGCAGGCCCCGGGCCATCTGGTACAGGGTCAGCACGATCTCGAAGACGATCAGGACGACGATCGCGGCCTCGAGGCGCAGCGATCGCTCGGTGTCGATGAGGTCGGTCATCAGCCGTGCCGTCTGCCCGATCACGCCCAGCTTGTGGTTCAGCACCTTGGCGCGCTCGTCCAGCTCGAACTCGTTCTCGAGGCGGGCATAGAGCCGTTCGAGGTCGGGCCGGTCCCACAACAGGTCGGGCTTGTCGCCCGCCGCCACGCGGCCGCTGACGCGGTGCTCGACCAGGAGGGCCTGGCCGATCAACCGGATGACGTTGCGACGCGCGCCGTGGCGGCGGCCGGTGCGCGCCAGGTCGATGGCCCACGGCTCGATGGTCTCCAGCACGTCCGCCACCTGGCGCTCATGGTGCGCCAGGACGGCGCTGGCCGCGATGGCGTGCGCCACTATGATCAGCCGCGACGGCGAGCGGTCGGCGATCCTCACCAGGCCGTTGGGATCGACCCGCTCGTCGCCGTCGGCGGGGGCCAGGACCGCGGTCTCTTCCTCTCGCTTCTCGAAAGCGGAACTCACCCTGGGCGCGATCAGCCGAAGGACCTCGTCCTCCGCCAGGGTGTCCAGCCCGATCAGCACGACCACGCCATAGCGGAAGACGACGGCAACGCCCTGCTCGCCGACCCGGAAGGCCAGGGGAACCGTCGAGAGCGCGTCGCGGCGCTCCAGGCCGACCGTGTCGATCCGCTCGCCCAGCATCACGGCGCGGGCGGTCAGGGGCGCGAACGAACTCTCGGATTGCGGCTGTGTGTCGGCCATCGAGCCTAAGGGAACACGTCGCGCGGTGTCAGCGCCAGCCGTAGTTGAAGCTGACGCTGACGCGCGGGGTCTTCGCCTTGTTGGCCGGGACCTCGTGGCGGAGCCAACTCTCCCACATGTAGACCGTGCCGGGCGCGGGCTGCAGGTAGACGAAAGCCTGGGCCGTCTCCGGTGCGTCCGACACGCGCGGCGGCGCGGCCATCATCAGCGGCAGGCGGGGGTCCTCCAGCTTGAGCGCGCTCGCCCCGGGCGGCGTCGCGACGTAGACGGTGCCGGAGATCACGCTGTGCGGATGGATGTGGCCGGAGTGCGCCGCGCCCGGCTTCAGGATGTTCACCCAAAGGCTGTCCAGGCGCAGCTTGCCGCCGCGCAGGTCCAGGGACAGATCCGCGGCGAAGGTCTTGGCGTGGCGGTCCAGCAGGGTCTTCAGCTCGCCGAAGACGCTCATCCGCTGGGGCAAGTCATCCAGCGAGGCGTAAGAGGTGTAGCCGCCGTAGCCGTGCTCCCGGCACCAGGCGCGGCCGGCCTGGTCCTCCGCGGCCAGCATCTGGCAGGCTTCCAAAATCTCGTGGTTGAAATTTTCGAAGCTGCGGTTTGTTGTAAGGGTCGCTTCATAGATCGGGGTGACGAATAGTGGGCGCAGCGTCATGGTAGGCGGCTTAGCGCAGGCCACCGGTTTTTCAAAACGCAGCGTCGGCTGGCGCAGCGTGTGAACGTTGTTTAGGTTTGACGGCAACTGAGACCCGGTCCTTGAGTCCGGGCCAGACATTGGGGGAACGAGACCATGATCAAGTTCGTGGCGGCGCTGGCGGTTGTCGGTCTCGCGGTGACCGCGCCGGCGATGGCGCAGGCCCAGGCGAAGTCCAAGGCGGCGGCCGCCTACAAGGCCCCGCGTGGCCCGGACGGCAAGCACCCCGACCTGAACGGCGTCTGGCAGGTGATGAACTCCGCGGGCTGGGACATCGAGCCCCATGCCGCGCGCGCGGCCCTGCAGCTGCGCCCAGGCCCGTTCGTGCCGGTGCCGGCGAAGTCGGTCTTGGCGCTGGGCGCGGTGGGCGCGGTCCCCGCTGGCCTCGGCATCGTGGAAGGCGGCGAGATCCCCTACACGGCCGACGCCAAGAAGCAGCGCGACGCGAACCGGGCCAACTACACCGACCTGAACAGCGGCGACCCCGAGGTGAAGTGCTACCTGCCGGGCGTCCCGCGCGCCAACTACATGCACCTGCCGTTCCAGATCTTCCAATCCGAGAAGTCGATGATCATCGCCTACGAATACGCGGGCGCGGTCCGGAACATCCTGTTCACCGATCCCGGTCCGGCTCCCGTCGACAGCTGGATGGGCCAGTCGGTGGCGAAGTGGGAGGGCGACAGCCTGGTGGTCACGGTCTCCGGCATGAACGACCGCACCTGGTTCGACCGGGCCGGCAACTTCCACTCCGACCAGATGACGGTGGTGGAACGCTGGACCCCGACGGGTCCGACGACGATCCGCTACGAGGCGACGATCACCGATCCGAACACCTTCACCAAGCCCTGGAAGATGAGCTTCAATCTCTACAAGCGGCAGGGCGAGGACGCGCGGCTGAACCAGTTCAAGTGCGTCGAGTTCGTCGAGGAACTGATGTACGGCGACCTGCGCAAGGAACCGCTGAAGTAAGAAGCCTTGAGCTAGATTTGGGGTCGGCAAACCCGATCTTCGAGGGATAAGGTCTGCATCCGGCGTTGGAGGCGCGAGATGAACAAGAAGAAGCTGATCATTGCGGGGGTCATCGGTGCGGCGCTCAGCGTCGCCGCCGCCGGCGGCGCGGCCTGGGCGCACCACGCGTTCGCCGCGGAATTCGACGGCAAGGCGCCCGTCCTGCTGCGGGGCAAGGTGACCCGCGTGGAGTGGATCAACCCGCACGCCTGGGTCCACATCAACAACGTCAACAAGGACGGCACGACCACGGCCTGGATGGTGGAGGGCGGCACGCCCAACACCCTGCTGCGCTCGGGCATCGACCGCAATTCGCTGAAGGCCGGGACCGAAATCATCGTCCGCGGCTACCAGTCCAAGGACAAGCTCTGCCGCCCGGCCTGCAAGGCCAACGGCCGTGACGTGACCTTCCCGGACGGCAAGAAGCTGTTCATGGGCTCGTCCGGCACCGGCGCGCCGGCCGACGGCGCGGATCCGGGCGAAAAGAAGTAGTTCCAGCGCGAGCCGGATACGGAAAGGGGAGCCGCGAGGCTCCCCTTTTTCGTTCCGGGCCTGATCCGCTCAGCGCGTCTGCAGCTGGAGCAGCGAGTCCCACATGTCCTGAGCGAACTTGATCACCTGGATGTTCGCGGAGAAGGCGGTCTTGGCCTGGACCATGTCGACGGTCTCCTTCGCCAGGTCGACATCCGGCTCGCCTTCGACCCCCATGGTGGCGACGTTGACGGCCGAGGCCTCGAAGCGGCGCGAGGCCGCCATCAGGCCGTAGCGGGCGGTGGAGATCGGGTCCATGCGGGAGAGCCTGCGCTCAAGCTCGTTAATCCCGCCCTCAGGAACGTAGTGAACAAGACCGAAAGCCGCGCGACGCAAGCCGGCCCGGGCGCGCTATGCTGATGCGATCGAAGGAGGCCCCGATGCGCATGCTCTTCATCCTGGCTCCGCTGGCGCTGGCGCTGGCCGGCGGCGCCAGCGCCCAGCCGATCGGCGAGAACCCGCCGACCCGGACGATCCAGTGCATCGATGTCGGCGGCCAGTCGATCCCGCCCCTCTGCCGGGTCCCGGCCAGCCGCCTGGACCCGCGTGAGGATATCTGCACCTGCCCCGCGGGCGGGCAGCGGGTGGAGGTGGCCGTCTGCGCCAAGGGCCAGACGCCGCCGCCGGAAGGCAAGGCGCTGAACATCGCCCGCCGCCAGGCGTTGCACGACGGCAGCCTGTTGGGCGACACTGTGGCCGGCCGGCCGATCTGCGTGGCGCCGCGGACGCCGTAGTCTCTATCCCAGCGCGGCGTAGACCATCTTCTGGAACATGGGGCAGCCGATGCGGCCGGTGGGGCGCTGGCCCTGCATGGCGGTGACCGCCTCCGGCCCCAGCGGCATGGAATCCTGGATCAGGTAGATCAGGATGACGTCGTTCACCGGGTCGGCCTGCCACCAGGTGCCGAAGGCGCCCGGCCAGCCGAACGAGCCCTCGCCGCCGGCGCCCATCCATTGGTGCTTCTCGGCGTCCATCACCACCGACGCGCCCAGGCCGAAGCCCTGGGATAGCCAGAAGGGCATGCCCAGGAAGGTGTGGCCCCGCTGTTCGTCGGTCAGCCGGTTGGAGACCATCAGGTCGATGGTCTCGGGCTTGACCAGCCGCACGCCGTCGACCTCGCCGCGGCCCAGCATGAGCCGGGCGAACTTCAGGTAGTCGTCGGCCGTAGAGACCAGGCCGCCGCCGCCGCCTTCGAAGGCCGCCGGCGTCTCGGGATCGGACCACGAGACGTCCTTCAGGCCGCCCTCGGGCAAGGCCTGGTAGAGCTTGGCGAGCCGGCCGCGCTTCTCGTGCGGCGTCCAGAAGCCGGTGTCGTTCATGCCGAGCGGATCGAAGATGCGTTCCTTCAGCACCTGGCCGATCGGCTTGCCCTCGATGCGCGCCACCAGGAAGCCCAGCACGTCGGTGGCGTGGCTGTAGTGGAAGCGCTCGCCGGGCTGGTAGCTCAGCGGCAGCGCCCCCAGCCGGGTCATCCACTCGTCGGGCGCATGGGGGTTGGCCAGCGCCGAGCCCAGCTTCTCTTCGTGGGCGTGCGCGATCGGCCCCATCGAGGTGAAGCCATAGGCCAGGCCCGAGCGATGGGTCATCAGGTCCTCGACCGTGATGTCCCGCACGGCGGGGACCGTGGCGTCCAGCGGGCCGTCGGCCGCCTTCAACACCTGCATGTCCTTCAGTTCCGGCAGCCATCTGGTGACCGGATCGTCCAGCTTCAGCTTGCCTTCCTCGACCAGCATCAGGGCGGCGAGCGTGGTCACCGGCTTGGTCATGGAGGCGATGCGGAAGAGGGTGTCCCGTTCCATCGGCAGGCCGGCGGCGATATCGCGCTGGCCGATGGTGTCGACCTGCACCACCTCGCCGCGCCGCCAGATCAGCGTCACGACGCCCGCGAGGGCCTGTTGATCCACCAGGCCCTTCAGCGCCGGAGCGATTCCCGCCAGCATGTCGCGATTGAAGCCCGCCGGAGCCTGAGCACCATCCATGGTCGCCTCCCTTATCGTTGTTCACTCACATACGGCCGAGGGACGGGCGCGCCGTCAAGCCGCGCCCTGGAGGTGGTCGCATAAATCGTGGCTGGCCGTGGCGGCGCTGGGCGCGCTGCTGCTGCTCGCCGCCGCCCCGGTCCAGGCCGCGCCCGCGCCGGCGGGCGGACCGGTGGAGGCGAAGTACGAGAAGCCCGGGCCGATGCGGGTGGCGAAACTGACCTTGCGCGGACCTTGCGACCGCAAGGGCGACGCCTGCGAGATCTTCTATCCCGCCGACCTGGGCCCCGAGGGGACGCTCCACCCGGTGATCACCTGGGCGAACGGCTCGGACAAGACGCCCAGCCCGGCCGGGAAGTACGATTTCTTCCTCGGTCACCTCGCGTCGTGGGGCTTCGTGGTCGTCGCCACGCGAGATGGCGTGACCGGCGTCGGCGGGACGGTGCTGGACGCCGCCAACTTCCTGCTGGCCCAGGGACGGGACCCCGCCAGCCCGTTCTACCGCCGCCTCGATCCCGCCCGCCTCGGCGCGGTGGGCCACTCGCAGGGCGCGTCCGGCGCGGCCAACGCCATGCTGCATTCGAAGGGGGCGATCCGCACGGCGGTGCTGTTCCACCTGCCGCAACAGGCGTTCTGCAAGCCGGCGGACAATTGCCTGACGACGCAGGATCTGGAGGCGGCGGCCGGCGGATCGGTTTTCTACGTCAGCGGGACGTCGGACTTCATCATCTCGCCCGACGACCAGCTCGGGGGCTCGAAGCTCAACTCCCTGAACGCCTACTACGACCACACGCCCGAGCGCCTGGCCAAGGCCAAGGCGTTGATCCGCGGGGCGAACCACAATGACGTGACGGGCCGCCCCGGTTGCCCGCCCGGCATGGGGGCCTGCAAGCAGGGCGTCCGCGCCTATCTCGGCTATCCGACCGCCTGGCTGGCCTGGCGGCTGCAGGGCGCAGCGGACGCCCGTCGCGCCTTCGCAGTCGGCGGCGAGCTCTTCCAGGCCCCCCGATGGACGCGTGTCAGGGGCGCCATCCGCTGAGCTACTGTTCGGCGACCTAGAACCCAGGGGGCCGGCGAGAGTTGCGTCCCGGCCTTCCCTTCCATAGCTGGAGCCCATGCTGCCGTTCGCCGTCACCAAGCGTCTGACCCTGGCCGCCGCCGCGGCGGCGCTGACCGCCGCCTGCTCGCCGCTCAGCATGTTCGCCACGCTCTCGCCCAAGGATCCGTCCTCCATGGTGGCGCGCGGCCAGCCCTACGGCGCCGGTCCCCGCCAGCGTCTGGACGTCTACGCGCCGCGCGGGGCCCAGGGCGCGGCGCCGGTCGCGGTGTTCTTCTACGGCGGTTCGTGGGATTCCGGCCGGCGGCAGGACTACGGTTGGGTCGGCCGGGCCCTGGCCTCCCGCGGATTCGTCACCGTGGTGGCCGACTACCGAATCTACCCCGAGATCCGTTACCCTGGGTTCCTGGAGGATGGGGCCCAGGCGGTGAAATGGGCCAGAGACCACGCCGGCCAGTATGGCGGAGATCCCAGCCGCATCGTGCTCGCGGGCCATTCCGCCGGGGCCTACAACGCGGTGATGCTGGGCCTGGACGGCCGCTACCTGAAGGCCGCCGGCGTCGACCCACGCACGGTCAAGGCGGTGGCGGGCGTGGCGGGCCCGTACGACTTCGTGCCCTTCGACGACCCGATCGCCAAACGCATCTTCGGCAAGACCGACGACCCGCCCGCCACCCAGCCGATGGCCTATGTGACGAAGGATTCGCCCGCCGCCTTCCTCGCCACCGGCGACGCCGACACCGTGGTCTATCCGCGCAACACCACGGCGCTGGCGAAGAAGCTCCGTGAAGCTGGCGTGCCGGTGGAGGAGCGCCACTACCCCGGCGTCGGGCACGTCAGGATCCTGCTGGCGCTGTCGCGCCCGCTCCGGGGCGAGGTCCCCGTGCTGGACGAAATGACCGACTTCCTGCGCGATCACGCCGACTGACGTCCGCACCGCCGGATGAACGGCGCCGTGGTCTTGCCCGTTGAGAAGCGCGACAAGACCCTCGCCGTGACCTATGGCGTTGTGACTGCCGAGGAAGCCCGAAACCATGCGCTCAACGTGGTCCCGCCGCACGAAGCCCACGAGATGGAACAGGCCATTCTGGGCCGCCGGGCTCGCGGCCCTGACGCTGGCCGCCTGCTCTCCCACCGCCCCGCCCGGTGTGGACCGCGACCAGCTGGACGCGGCCGTCTCCAAGGCTGTGGGCGATCCCAACAGTTGCGTGCTGATCGCCAAGGCCGGGTCGGGCAGGACGCTCTATCGTTATAATTCCGCCACCGCCTGCGCGCGGGAGTTCCCGGCCTGCGACAGGCCGGGGACGCGCAAGCTCTCCAGCCTGCTGGAAACGACGGCCAAGGACCGGCAGGTCCGCCAGCTCAGCTGCAACACCCAGGCCGACGCCTCGCGCGGCGTCGGCTGGGCGGCTGGCCCCATCGCCGGGACCGACCTCGTCTATGCGGCGATGATGGAGGGCGAGCGCGCCTTCCCCGGTCGGATGATGGCCGACCGCCTGGAAGGCGCCTTCCGCCGGGCGAAGGTCTCGAAAGACCCGCTCTAGCGCGCCAGCTCGTACAGTCCGCTGATGTCGACGCGCACCTTGAGCTCGCCGCCGGACACCGAGGTGCCGGCGTCGGCCATCTCGCGCTTGGCGGCGTAGGCGACCATCGGCATCGGCGGCGCCGGCGTATAGCCGCCGCCCTCGCTCAGCGACACGAGGCGCGAGACCTTGTGCCCCGTGGCCTTGGCGTAGAGGTCGGCCTTGGCGGCCAGGGCCTTCACCGCGGCCTCGCGCGCGGCGTTTTCGGCGGCGGTCGGATCGTCCAGGCCGAAGCTGATCCCCTGCACCTGGTTGGCGCCGGCGCTCACCGAGGCGTCGACCGCCGCGCCCAGCTTCTTCAGGTCGTGAACCGTGATCGTGACGTTGTTCGAGGCCTGGTAGCCGACCAGCAGCGGCGGCTGGTTCTCCTGGTACCTGTACTGCGGGTTCAGGTTCAGGTTCGACGTCTGGATGTCCTTGTCGGCGATCCCGGCCTTGCGCAGGCTGCCCATCACCGCGGCCATCCGCGTGGCGTTGGCCTGCATCGCCTCGGCCGCGGCCTTGCCTTCGGTCATCACGCCCAGGGTGATCGTGGCCATGTCGGGGGCGATACGGGTCTCGCCATAGGCCGACAGGTTCAGCGTCGTGGCGCGGAACATGGTGTCGGCGGCCGGCGGCGCGGCCTGGGCCAGGGCCGCGGGGGCCGCCGCTCCGGCGGTCAGCACGAGGCCGAGGGCCGCCGCGCGCATCAAGGTCTTCATCGGTAGTCTCCAGTCCGGGGGGAACGAACCCATCCGTCGCAATTCCTACCTGAACGCAACCTTTAAGCGCCGTGCAGCCCATGGTAACGCGACGCCTCGCGCTGCAGGGGCCTGTAGCTCAATGGTTAGAGCCGGCCGCTCATAACGGTCTGGTTGCAGGTTCGAGTCCTGCCGGGCCCACCAGCCGCCGGTTTCAGCGGATCCCGGAAAATCCGGTTAAATCCCGTTAACACATTGTTATACATGCAAAATAGGTAATTTGAGGGCGGCTGCCGTTTCGTGCTGTTTCACCCGTGCCCGTGAACATTGTTGGTACGAAAAACGCTTGATACCAACACTTCTCGCCGCGATACCAACAGCCATGTCCCTCTCAGACGCCAAGCTCCGGACCCTGAAGTCCGAATCGAAACCGCGAAAAGTCGCCGACCGCGACGGCCTCTTCGTGCTGGTGAATCCGAATGGCTCCAGGCTCTGGCGCCTCGCCTACCGGTTCGGCGGGAAGCAGAAATTGCTGGCTCTGGGCTCGTACCCGACCGTCTCTCTGCGAGACGCGCGCAAGGCCACGGAAGCCGCCCGAGACCTGCTGGCCGAAGGGATCGATCCATCGCACGACCGCAAGGTTACCAAGGTGAAGGCGAAGATCGCGGCGGGTCACACGTTCGAAGCGGTCGCGAATGACTGGTTCGACGCGCGTCGCGAGGGCTGGGTCGACAGCTATTCCGAGCGGCTGAGAGCGCGGCTCGACGCTGACCTGATGCCCGTACTGGGCAAGCGGCCGATCGCCGAGGTCGAACCGGTGGAACTGCTGGAAGCGGTTCGACGGATCGAGGCTCGCGACGCGCCGGAGATGGCGCGCCGCGTCCTCCAGATGGCGAGCGGCATCTTCCGCTTCGGCGTGGCGACAGGCCGTTGCCCACGCGATCCTGCGGCGGACCTGCGAGGCGCCCTGAAGAGTCCAGGCGCGCCGAAGCGGCGCGCGTCGCTGCGTCCCAACGAACTGCCGGAGTTCATGCAGCGCCTGGCGGCGTACGACGGCGCCGCGCAGACGACCCTTGCACTCCAACTGGTCATCCACACCTTCGTCCGCACCTCCGAGGTTCGGTTCGCGGTCTGGAGCGAGTTCGAGGACCTGGATGGCGATCGGCCGCTGTGGCGGATTCCGGCCGAGCGCATGAAGATGCGTCGTGACCATCTCGTGCCGCTTTCGCCGCAGGTCGTCCGGATCCTGCGCGACATCAAGGAGACCTCGGGCAGGTCGGCGTTCCTGTTCCCGGCGCCCACCCGCAGCAAGGTTCTCTCTGAGAACACCATGATCTATGCGCTCTACCGGATGGGCTATCACGGTCGGGCCACGGTGCATGGCTTCCGCTCCACGGCGTCGACGTTGCTCAACGAGCGCGAGTTCAATCGTGACTGGATCGAGATGCAGCTAGCCCACTGCGAAGGTGACGTGCGCTCGATCTACAACGCCGCCGAATGGCTCTCGGGCCGGCGCGAGATGATGAACTGGTGGTCCGCCCATTTGGAGAAAATTGCGTCGGTCAAGCGTGGCCGAGCCGCCCTGGTGGTGGTGTAAGCGCCGAAGTCTGCGCGCATTCGGCTACTGGTAACGCCGTCGTCTGAACGCCGCCACGTCCTGCGCCCGCAGCTTGAACCACTCGCCGTTGCGACGCTTGTCAGCAAATCGACGGTGCCAATAGGCCTCGATCCCGGGAGGATCGTCAGTCCGAATGGAGTGCACGAGATCCAGGCGCTCGGGCATGGCGACTCCGATGGCCTTGAACCGTCGCTCCAGGTCGCCGGTGCGCCCGATCTTGTAGTCGGGACCGCACCTGAAGAGATAGACGAAGCCGTCCCGAACCGACCTGCCTTGGCTATCGTCGTCTTCGGAAAGCTCCGGCAGCAAGGCGGCGATGTCGGCACGATCAGGTTGCTGCGACGCCCATTGGGCCAGCGCCTGGATAAGATCCATCTTCCGGCGAAAGCGGCGGCGTAGCGTGGTCCGCCCCGGGATCGATGGGTCGGCGTCCCGGAAGATTGCGATCTCAGTCTCGGTCGGAATTCGCCCATGGTGGCGAACGATCCTCGCAAGCGCCACCATGATTTCGTCGTTGGATAGAGGCGGCGTCGCGGCGTTGGCTTCGCATCCGGCCTCCTCCACCGCCGCACTCCAGCGCGGCCAGTACCTCCGCCATTTCGCCGGGGTGATGCCGGTCTCCGAACTGAACTTTATCTCGCCGGGCGCCTGACCGCCGGAGGCATGAGATAGGCGGGCGATCTCGGCCAGGATGAATTGCCGGGGTGAGGGGGGCGGAGCAGTGGGCATTCGGGAGTCCTTCTGGATCAATTCCGATCCAACCCGTCCTCACTCTCTCCTTTGAGGGTCGTTTGTGGGCTCCGGTGAATGCGAGCTCATGACTGATTGTGTTGAAGAAGGCGGGGTTCGGGGCGGTGGCGGGGTTGGTCTGCTGAAGCGCGAGCGGCGCCGTTGCCGCTCAGGCGGACGCCGGGAGAGCTGGGCCCGGGATCAGCTTGGCGAGTTTGCGGAGGTTCTGGGCGGTGGCGGCGAGGAGAAACTCGTCGCGGGCGCCGCAGGGACCGCGTAGGCGCAGGCGGTCGAGCTTCAGGATGCGCTTGAGGTGGGCGAAGAGCATCTCGACCTTCTTTCGCTGGCGCATGGAGGTCCAGTAAGCGTCGGTCTTGGCGATCTCGCGGGCCACGTCGCGCGCGGCTTCGTGGATGGAGCGGGTCACTTTGCGCGCGGGCGCCTTGGGGCAGCACTGGCTCTTGAGCGGGCAGGCGTCGCAGTCGGTCTTGCTGGCGCGGTAGCGGTGGGTGTCGTCGGCCGGCGGTCCGGTCCGCGGAGACGAGAAGGCGCGGCGATAGCGCTTCAGCTCATGCCCGCCCGGGCAGCGGTAGAGATCGGCGGCGGGATCGTAGGCGAAGTCCTCCCGGGAGAAGGTCCCGTCCTCGCGCTTGGATCTATCGAAGACGCGGATGTGCGGGGCGATCTCCTGGTCATGGACCAGCCATTCGAGTATCTCGGCTGAGCCGTAGGCGGTGTCGGCGGTCAGCCGCTCCGGGTGCAGCCCAAGCCGCTCCTCGGTGCGCTCGATCATGGTGCGGCAGGCCGCAAGCTCGCCCTGGCGCACCGCGGTGGAGGGCTCGACGTCCACGATCACCGCGTGTTCGAGGTCGATCAGGTAGTTGGTGCAGTAGGCGAAGCTCGCCGGTCCCGCCTGGGCCGCCGTCCAGCGCGAGGCGGGATCGGACAGCGACAGGTACTTGGGCGTCACCGGCGTGGCCGCGCCGAAGGCCTCCTCGTCCAGCACCGCCAGGTACTCCTGCACCGCCCGGCTCGCCGCCTCGGGCGGCAGGCCGGCCGCGCCCTCGACAGCGGTCCTATGCCGGCTGGCGTCCGCGCGGATGATGCTGGCGTCGACCGCGAAGCCCTCGCCGCCGACCAGCCCCTCGGCCATGCAGCGCCGCACCACGCTCTCGAAGAGCTCACGCAGCAGATCGCTGTCGCGGAAGCGGCCGTGCCGGTTCTTGGAGAAGGTGGAGTGGTCCGGCACGTCGCCGTCCAGGCCCAGGCGGCAGAACCAGCGGTAGGCCAGGTTGAGATGGACCTCCTCGCACAGCCGCCGCTCCGAGCGGATACCCAGGCAGTAGCCCACCAGCAGCATCCGGATCATCAGTTCCGGATCGGTCGAGGGTCGGCCTATCGGGCTGTAGAACGACGCCAGGTGCGCCCGCACGCCCTCCAGGTCCACGAAGCGATCCACGGCGCGGAGCAGGTGCTCCGACGGCACATGCCGCTCCAGCGATGCTGTTCGCCAGCCAAATGACTCCCCCTCGGCGTAAGCACTGACTCGAAGCTGGCAGGTCGGCGAGTCGGCACCCGCATGACTCAACAGCATTGGCGTAAGACGGCCGAGCCGCGGAGTTTCGAACTTCGCAGCGGGTCGGCCGTCGTCGCCGCAGGATCGTTGGTTTGATCGACTTCGACCGAGCAAGCGGCAGCTTGCTCGGCACTGAGCGTTTGGAGTTCCGAGCCATGCGTGGGTTCAGCTTCCACTTCCGGTACCGCCTGCGATGACCCCCAGGGCCGGCGCTCCATGTCTAAGGCTGACATCAGAGACTTTGGGAAGGTCCGCACTAGGGCAGCGGCGTCTGGCGAGGCGCGCTCGCCGGGGCGGGGCCTGCTTCCAGGTCGCGCTAAATGGGCCAAGCCTTGACGGCGAGTTTGGCCATCTCCGCCTGCCGGCTGTCGATCACAGCAGGCGACCATCCGGCCAAGCCTCCGACGGTCGATGTCCAGTGCAGTGGCGAAGCGAGATATACCGCGCGCTTGTCGTCAAATCGGTCGCTGCGGGCGTTGGAGTTGGTTCCCCGCTGGAGAAGGCACATGTTCCCAAGCCGACGCACGTATCGCGGATGGGTCTCCGCATCGAACTCCGTCCACTCTTCGAGCCGCGGAGTCTTCGGTATGATGTGTTCAAGCGTGATCTGCGCGGGGTCATCGTTCACAACGGTCCAGGGCTCTGGATCTTGGTTGAACGCCTTTTCCAAGCTGCGAAGATAGTAGCGAGCAAAGTCCGCCTTGCTTGAGCTGGTTGTGGCGAACGCCTCCTGGAACACGCGGTCGTCCGGTACGATTTTAGCCATTGAGGCCTTGAGCAGCGCCGTAGATGAAGTGGTGCCCTCCCAAACCGACAATGCCGTCGCAGCGATGGACTCCTCGATTGACCCGCTGCGGGTTGTGGATGCGATTAGCAGTCGGACCGCGAACGACACCAGGAACGACAACGCTTTGGCGGCCTCCGCCGGCGCAAAGGCTTTGGTCACTGCTAGGATCAATGGCCGCAAAGGCTTGATATCGAATTGATTCAGTACCTGCAGGGCCGCAATAGCCTCGGCCGGATACGCCCCCCACTGTTCGGAGTCTGCTCTGAATGTTGCCACATAGAGCCGTGAGTACTGCTCCAGATCCGATAGGAATGTGATGGAGACTGCTTCGCCCCGCACGGACTTTTGCACCGTGGAATAAACGTCGTCGGCCCTCGTGAATTCGCGCGAGGCTATCAGAAGGTGGCGCAGGAAGTTAATGCCCCGGTCGCTATCGTCTATCTCCTCAAGCATGTTCCGCATCGAGGACCACTTGGCCTGCGCCTCGGCGATGCGCCGGTTAGCTTGACCGAACAGGTAGCTCTTGACCAAATCAACCTGGGAGGTCTTTAGCCCGCGGTCATTCAGCGTCTCAAACATTCGAAACGCTTGGGCGCCGTCCGGTGCCTTCAGCAGAATGACGGTCGCGCTGTGTTCCAGGAATTCCAGCCAATCGTTCAACTGAGCCGCGTGCTCGGCTTCGCTCACAGGCGCCACCAACCGTTTAACCGCAGCGTGCGCCTCTCTAAACGCCTCCTCCAGCCGCCGATGGGATTCTCGTGTCGCGATAGCTGGCGCCGCCGGATCTGCAGCCGTCAGACGAAGGAAGAACTCGTTGTCGTCGACATTCAGTCTGAGGCGTGGCACCCGCGAACCCGCTCGCCGGTCGATCGTCGTGAGGAATTCGTTCTCGATAGATTCAACTATCATGGCAGTTGAAGGCAGCGTCTTGAGGTAGTTTCGCATCGCGGCGAGGAAGAGTGCTGTGCTCGTCAGACGCTGCTGGCCGTCGACGATTTCGAGCGCGTCCCCCTCGCTCGCCGGTATCGTCACGATCGTGCCGAGGAAGTAGTCGTGGTTGCCGAATTTCGCGTTCGCTAGGTCAGTGAAGAGCTGCTTCACCTCCTCGACGCTCCAGGCGTATTCGCGCTGGTAGGGTGGAACCGCAAGCTTGTTGAGCTTGAGAACCGACGCGATACCTTCCGGCGAGAATTCGAACGCCTTGGCAGTTGATGGATGAGGCAACCGGTGTCTCCGTTTAAGCAGGCCGACTGGCGAAGGTGACCAAAGGCTCCTACCGCACAACTGCGCTCACCACCTAGGCACGCCCGCAGTCCACCGGCTGCGCGCGCAGTGCGTCGAGGGGTGATTTAACGCCGATAAGTTCGCTCCTCGCACCAGCACTTTAACGTGGCGATCGGCTGTGCGGACGGGCCGCGTCCCGACACAATCTGTCGCGCGTATGCCGTCGTTACGATCGCCTGGCTCCGGCCTACGCGTTGTGCAGCTTGCCGCGAACCTCGCGACCGAGCTCGCGCACATGCTCCTCCGGGTCCCCGATCAGCTTGTCGGCCAGTGCGTCGGCGCGCGCGTCCGCAAGATAGCCCTGCCTGGCGAGGACGCCGGCGATTTCACGCCGATCAGTGTCTGGGTTGTCGGCGAACTTTTCGATCCAATCGATCTCGGAACTCGTCAGCCCGAGGCGCGCGTCCAGGATCGTGCGCAGCAACGACGTCCGAACCTCGCCCGCGCGAATCCGAGCCATCGTCTGGCGAAGGTCGTCCGGGCGCTCCCGCAGGCGGGCGATCAGCAGCTCGACGGCGCCGCCGATATGCGTGCGTCGCTCCATGACCGTCTCCACGAGCCACGACGTCTCCGCGCCGTCCAGCAGTTGGATCGCCTTCAGGAGCGCCTCGCGTGGGCTTGGGCTCGGGCGACTCCCCTTCGTCCATTCCGTTTCGATCTTCCGCCAATGGTCCCAAGCCGCCAGCAGGGCTGGCAGGATCGGTCGGCCTTCGCCGGCGAAGTGCAGCGCCGCCTTCGCCGCCTCGCTCGCGGTCCAGTGATCCTCGAGAAGCCCGTTCCGTAGCGCGAGGTCGAGCGAGGCGTCGTCGGAAATGGGAAGGTTGGGCAGCAGTTGATAGAGGTAGCGCAGGCCGCCGCCCGCGAAGGCCTCCAAGCGGCGGAGCACCAGCCTCGCGGTCAAGGGTCGGTCGAAGTCGTCCAGGAGGAGCGCGCCATAGGCGGCGACGAGGCCACGCCCTCGCTCCAGAGCGTCGCGTCCTAGGGCGATGCGGTTCTCGTCGGGCAATCCGCTCTCGATCAGGCGTGCGGCGAGGAGCGCGACGCCATTGACGGGATGGTGCAGGGCCTCACCCAAGAGGGCGGCGTCCAGATCCAGGCCTCGCGCCCCCGCCCATTCCATCGGTGGGAAGTCGATGTTCGGCAGGTACGGAAACCCCGCATAGCGGCTCGTCTCGTCCTCGGTCTTGCGCATCTGGACGCGCGCCTGGCGACGCACTGCCTGTTCCGGCAGGCGGGTCAAGATGAGGACGTTGGACAGCAGATGTCGCAACGCCTCGCCGGCCTCCACCTTCGCCCAGCTCCAAACCTCTCGGCCCGGCGAGTCCAGTTCAGCCAGCTTCAGAAATGCATCGAGCTCGAGCGGCGGCCGGACGTGCGTCCGCTCTTCAGCCGGCACATCCTCGTCCGGGACGGCAAAGGCCGACGCCAGCTTCGCGAAGGCGGCGCGGCCGGCCTCCCGTTCGTCGGGCGGAAACATGTCGTCGAAGGTGCGTCCGACCTTAGCGGCCTCCAGGGGATAGCTGTGCTGGAGTTCCGCAAACAACCCCTCGACCTCGCGCAGATAGTCAATGCTGCCGAACGACTTCATCGCGAAGATCGGCGCGAGGATCTCGTCGGCTGTCGCACGCGCGCTGCGCTGGAGGAGTTCGCGGGCAGCGAGCACCACGAGGCGCTCCGCGAGCTTCGCCTCCCGGTCATCGCCCAGGTCGGAGAGGAAGTAGCCCCGCTTGTTCCTCCAGCCGCTGAGGTCGAGCTCCGGCAGTCCGCGAAGGAAGGCTTCAAGCTCGGCCAACGCGTAGGCGCCAGGCCCCGCCGAGACCGCGCAACACCAGGCCGCAAGCTGAACCCATACCTTCGGACTTTCGCGCAACGCCGCCGGCGGCGCCCCGGACCCCGGCCGGCTCCCCCAGAACCGGACGAGGGGGTTGGCCACCTTGATGCCGACGTCTCGACTTGGGTCGTCGAGGAGACGAAGCCCCTGCGCGACAAGGCGGTCGGCGAGGTCGCCCCGAAGCGGCGGATTGGCGGCGGCGAGCGACAGCGCCCATCGAACCCGCGCCACAGGATCGGCGGACTCACATTCCAGCGCCTGCATGACCAAGGCGTCCGTCAGCCCGAACGCAGCCGAGAACGCCAACACCTCGTTCCAACTGGGGTCGTCCAGCCTCGCGCCGATCTCGCGATCGCGGTCCACAGCCGGCAGCGCCGCCAAGTGGCGGGCCGCCAGATGTTCGCCGAACGTCTTGTGCACGAAGGCCACCAGCTCCGCGCCGCCATGCCTCAAGGTCTCGACCACCCCCAGGCGTTCCCAATGCTCCAGACACCGATCGGCGATGTCACGCGCCTTGAGCGGCGGAGCGTCAAGCTGGGGCCCAAGGATATCGGCCACGACGCGGATCGCCGCGTCGCGCCCCTGCAGCGGGTCTAGCGAAGACGCCCAACCCAGGAGCCCGAGAACGCTTCGCCGGACGGGCCGGCTCTCCACGGCCTGTCCGGCGCGGGCCGGCGGCTCGCTTTCGATCAGGGTGAGGAGTCGCTCGTAGAGGTCGGCCTTGCTGCCGCTCAGCGCATCGCCCCTGGCGACCAAAGAGGCCGCCAGGCTGAGCAGGAACGGTGAGCGGGTGCCGAGCTTCTTGGCCTGGGCGTCGGACAGCTCCCGCCCCGCGATCTCGAAGACCTCGGACTGGCGGATATCGTCATCCGCAAGGATATCCGCGAGCAGGTAGGCGACCTGCGTCGACGCCGAGCTGGTCTCGAAGGGGGCCAACTCATAGTGGCGCCACGCCGCAAGCAGGGCCGGCTGGTAGCCGATAGGCCGCGACGTGGCCACCACGCGCCCGCGTGGAAACGCCAAGGCGAAGGCGTTCAGACCCTCGGCGACCTTCTCCTGCATTTCGGCGCACTCATCCAAGCCGTCGCCCAGCAGCACCCAGTCCTGGAAAGCCCGGCGAAGCTCGAGCGGCGGCAACCCGGAATCGGCCAAGCCGCAATTGAAGGCGGCGTCCAGGAAGGGCTCTCCCGCCCGCAGCCGCTGCGCCACTTCTCGGAGCGAGACCCGCAGGACCGGATAGCCATCTTGCGCGTATTCGAGGGCGAGGCGCTTCATCAGCGTGCTCTTGCCCATGCCAGGACCGGCAAGCAGCACCGCGTGCCTGTAGAAGCGGCCCAGCGTCGTGGGGTCGACGCTCTCAATGCCGCCCACCCGGGATGGCGGGTTGTGATAGCGGTCCAAGGCCGCCTTCAAGTCTCCGCCCGGCTTTTCGTCCCCCTCCAAAAGACGGCACGAAACGTCCAGCAACGAATCGGCGGTCGACAGCGCCTTGCCGACGCCGATGATCTTGAAGGTGGCGTTGACCGACGTGGTCCAGGCCGCCAGGCGCGAGGCCAAGACCGCCGGGCCGCCACTGTCCGCGAGCGCGAGGCCGGCGCCGCGCAACACCTCCGCCACGGCCGCCGCGTTGCGCCCCCCGCGGCGCCGGATCAACATCAGCGCGTCAAGTTCAAGCGCCCGCCACGCCGGATCCGCATCCGTGGGGCGTTCCAGCAGGGTCGCCAGCGCCACGTTGGCGGCGCGGATATCGGCCCCGTCGCTGTCGATCGCGGCGATGACCTGAATGACGAGTTTGCCGCACACCCGAGGGACGTCGAGGCCGCGCGCCTTGATCCGGTCCAGAAATTCCTGGCCGATGGAGGTGAGGCCATCCACGCGCCCATCGGCGAGACGCCTCAAATCCATAGCGAGATCGGTACGTATAGACCCGCTGGTTTGCGGGCAGACGGCCAGCACGCCCCAGTCGATCGTGCCGGACCTCACCCCTTCGGCGAGGGCGAGAAGAGCGTCCCAGAGTTGCTCGGAGCGGGACAGCCCCTTCTTGCATTGGACCTCCGCCACCTTCCCGTCGCGAAGACGCAGGCGCACGTCGTCGCCCGGGCCGTGCGTCTCGCTCCACACCTCGCTCGGCGTGTCGTCGGCGTCGGGAAGCCACCGCACCCTGTGACCGCAGGCGAGCGCGACGATGGCGATCGCCGTCACCGCGGCCTGAAAGCTCATGCCGCCCGCGGCGGCCGGGCCGCCCGTGCGACCGACGTTTGGAGATGCAGGCGGGCTCACCGCTGAAGTACGAAGCTTTCGGTGGAGACCCTCACAGGCATCTCGGTCTGCGACCTCGCTCAATATGAATAGAGAGTTTGCAGCACACCTCTGGAATGCAGGCTTGAACCTAGAGGCAGTCCGTCGCGATGGCTACACCCCCGGCTTTTCGCTGAGGTGCGGCTGACGCCCTCTCGCGACGGCTATCACAACACCCAGGGCGGTAATGCTTGCTCGCCGGCCAGCTTCCGGTCCGCTGTGGGCGCGACGCTGACGATCCTAGGCGGCTTTGCGAAGGTCGGCACTCAGCAGTGCTCGCGGCCGCCGAAGACGGCCCCCGCTATCCGGCGGACATCCTGCGGCGGAGCTCCGCCAGCCGCGGGTCCTTCGCGATCTCGGGGCGAAGGGCGAGTTGCTCGACGACGGACCTGGCCTCATAGGGCCACGCCGACAGCCGCGTCGACAACAAGGGGTAGATCAGCGTGAGCACCTCCTCCGCGTGTGCGCTGATCAGCTCCTGCGAGATCGCGTCGAACGCCAGGAACGTGTTGAACGGGTCCTCGACCGGGACGAGGTGCGGCGCCACCGCTTCGACGAACTCGGGAAAGGCGTCCCCGGCTTGCAGCGCCAGCGCGGCGAGCTTCTCGCTTACCTCCCAAGTCCGAACGATGCGTTGGCGGGGCCAGATCTCTCGCAGGAACCGAAGGACTTTGGCCTGCACGTCGCCGACCTCGTCCTGGTTCATCCACCGCTCGAGCAGCCATATGGTGTGGTGCCTGAAGGTGTCGGAGCCCTCGACCAGCGCGTCGCGCTGCTCGGCGTCCGTCACCCATTGATCGCCAGGGCGGTCCGACGGGCCCACCCACCCCATGAGGATGAGGGCGGCCAGTTGACGCGTTCGATCGCCACCTTCGTGATCGCCGCCGACGAACCGCAGCATGTCGTCTTTCAAGACGGTGTAGATCGTGCGGGGCGGCATTGCCTCGCGCCGGAGGAAGCCAGACCAAAACGCCGCCTCGTCCTGAGCACCGCCGTGCCGCCTTGAGAGCAGGTGGCTGTTCGTCCAGTCAGGAGCGAAATGCTGGAACCAGTCGAGGTGCGACAGGAAGATCAGAGCTGCGAAGCGCCCGCCTTCGTCGGGGAGTTCGACGAGCCCGGAGACCTTGCCGAGCCACGTCGGGCCGAAGCCCTGCCCCTCGGCTGGCTGCGCATCGGGATGACGCATCAGCGCCCCGGCCAGATGGCCCGTTGGGGCGTTTATCGCCGACATCACCCAGTCCGGTTGGGTGGAACGGATGGCGCTCTGCGCACTCTGCGGATACTCCCTCAACGTCGCCATCACCGTTGCCCAAAGCCGATCGAACGCCGCCGGCGCGTCGCGCGCGAGCGGTTCGGCCTCGGTCTCGAGCCAACGGGTCAGGTCATGGATCAGGCGCGCGATCCCTTCTGTCTTCAGCCGGGCGAGCCGCTCGGCCAGAAGCATGCGCCCACGGGGACGCTTAAGCGCCGCGGCATCGCTGGCGAGCATCGTCCGCCAAGCCCATTCGGGGAATTCACCCTCCGCTTCGGCCATACGAAGCGCGGCCAGTACGCGGGCGGAGCGGACCGCCGCGAGTCCCACGAGCGGCCTGTGCTCCGTCAGGCCCCGCCCCGAGCGTTGCGTTGCGATCTCGCGCGCCGTGGCCAGAAGGGATTTCGGCGGCACATCACTCAGCGGCGTCGCGTCGGTTTCGGTATGGACCCAGCCTGCGAAGCTCTCGAGCGACGCCGCGGCGTTGCCGGCGTCGTCCACCGCATAGCCGGGCGCTCGAAGCATCAGTCGTTCGCACGCCCGGCCCGCCCACTCCGAAAGTTCGCAGTTCTCGGCTCTCAGCCAGTAGAGCCGCGCCAGACTCGAAATCGCTCGGCCCCGGGCGAAATGGTCTTGGGCTTCCCTATGGTAGCGTGGGCGCCCGGTCGCCAGGCGTCGTTCGACGGCGCGGCGGTCTGCGGCCGACAAGGCGCCCCAGCGCGTACGCAGCGTGAGCAGCAAGTCGCGCTGATGCCGCGAATGCCAGAAGGCGTCCTCATCCAACTCGAGGAGGATGCGCCCTGCCTCAGCCGCATCGGTGAGCTCAGGGACGCCGGCCGCCCAGATGCGCAGACGATCGAAGTTTGGGTCGCCCGTCCTCCAGCGCGCCCGCGCCTGTTGGGCCGCGATCGGGTCGAGCGCAAACAAGCGGCGAAACAGCCTCAGGTACTCGAAGAACGGCGCGGCGATCCCATGGGTCCTGTCATGGCCGGCGCCCTTGAGGTCGGGGTCGTTGGCGATCGGGGGGAGGCTCTCGGCGTCGAAGCCCCGCTCCTGGATCAGCACATCGCGGCCGCGCTCGAGGGTTCGGCGCGCGATCTCGACGAACCGGGGCAAGTGAACATCCGGCAAGTCGAGCTGGCGGGGCATCGTCGGATGCTCCACGTCGAGGTGGATGAGTGCGTGGCGGCTGAGCCGCCTTCCCGACGGCGGACGCCTGGCTGCGGTGTAGGGTCGGTCGACGTTCAGGCGCGGCCGCAGGTAGTCCTCAAGCGCGTCGAGGTTTGCCACGGTCCAGCCGTCGCGGCGGACGTTCCCGACGAGATTGAAGCCCCCAGCCCGAGCCCGGTCGGGCCGATCCCTCAGGCTGGTGAAGAGCTGCCGCCAAGCCGTCGAGAGGGCGCGGTCGGGAACCGGATCCCGCCCAAGGCGGTGCAACACGCCTCGGACGAGGGTCGGGTGAAGATCCTTCTGCCCGGCGGCCCACCAGAGTGTGGCCGGGCGATCCGCCACGGAGACCAGCCAGTTGCAGAGCGCCTGATGCCGGGGTGACAGGTCCGACGCCTCGCCAGCCGCCGGGCCGCGAAGATGCCCGTCTTTCGTTGCCGGGCGGTCATCACCGTCCCAGGGACTGGCCGCGAAGGCGTCCCACACCTCGGAGGGCACTTGGCGACGCGCTCCGAACACCTCGGTCTCGGCCGCGGGCGGCGTAGGGTCGTCGTCGAGACCGTAGGCGTCGAACGGGTCGAAGCCAGGTCCCGCGCCGTAGGTGTTCTCCGGCGTTCCGTAGCGGATCGCCGGATCGAACACACACACCCAATCGGACGGCAATTCCGCTTCGCGCAGGCGCGCCGCGCTGCTCGGAAACATGGCGAGGTGGCGGACCCATCCGCGCTCGTGGGGTGCCAAAGGAACCGGGCCGCGCTTAGCCCGGCGCAGGACGCGACGTTCCCAGCCGGCAGGGTTCCGCGCCCGTTCCGCCCAGGCCTCAAGCGTGCGCCAGAGCGCTGCGAAGTTGTTGTCCTCGCTGAAGGGTATCGCGCGCACACCCTTGCTTCGCCACAAGGCCTGGGCCTGATCGGGGGCGCCGCCGTGGAAGGCGTACAGACCGCCGCGCGCGATCGTCCGCTCGCTCAGCGCTTCTAGCAAATACTGCACCGGCGGATCGTCCGCCGAATAGCCGACGAAGATCAGCTGGAAACCTTCCATCAGGCCTTGGATGAATCGGGTGGCCCAGCCGTCAGCCAGGTAGGCGCGGCCGAAATCCGCGCTGGAAAGCACGAACTCGTCGTCCTCCGCCCGGCTGTACGTCTCGTCGACGCGTCCGTGGAGGTGGATCACGCCTGCGAGGTCCTTCGGCCGTCTCGGGTCCGGCAGACTTGGGGCTGTATGCACAGGCGCCCCGGGGTCGGCGGCGGAGAACAGCCGGTCGAAGTTGGTCGTCACTAGGCGAACGCGCCCATCCGGCCCTCGCGCCAGGTCCAGGAGCGTGCGATGTGCAGACAGATCGGGCTTGGGCTCCGGCCTCAGGGCGCGCGCCACTGCGGCGCGGACGTCCACGACTTCGAACTCCCGTTCCAGCAAGGCGAAGATCCGGTCCGCGGCCACTAGGCCGCCCACACCCTCGATCGGCTTTTGCGCCCGCGCGGCGGCGAGCACGCTTCGGGCGGCGCTCCGCGTCGTTGACCCCAATCCGCCGATCACGCGATCGGCGAGGGTGGTGAAGTCCGGAAGGTCGACGCGGGCCCGGGAGACGCCGGCGCCGCAAAAGAAGATCACTTGGCCGGCGTCGCGCGCCACGAGGAGCTCATCCGGCAACGCAGGGCCATCGGCGATGAAGCGCATTGGGCGGTGTCATCCTTGGGCGCATGTTTGCGGACCGAAGCAGTCGCTTCACACTCCGTGAAGCTTAGTCTCTGCGCGGCCTTTCGCGCTCTTCCGAACTGGTCTCGTTGTCGCACATTCGGGCTTCAGCGCGATCATGTTCGGCCCGGCCCTGAAGTTCTTGGCCTGGAGCGCCTAGCCGCTGTCGCATCGATCATGGGCAGGGCCAATCCGTTGCGGAAGGCTGCTTCATGAGGGTAGCGAAGTTCCGCTTCCCATCTGTGGACGCGAGGCTGCCGGAAAAGAATTACTGAATTTCGGTGCTCACCGCATGTGCCGCACTGAGCGATCTCGCGCCTCACGTAGTTCCTCCCAAGCCGCGAGTTGGATCGCTCGTTGATGGGCGAACTGCTCAGTTCGAGTTGGATCGACCGCCATCTGAACCTAGTGATTTCCGGCTCAACGGGCACCGGGAAGACCTGGCTGGCCTGCGCCATCGGAGTACAGGCCATCAGGAATGGCTTTCCGGTCTCATATCACCGGGTCGGGACCCTGCTCGAAGACATGCAGCTAGCACACATTGACGGGTCCATCGTCAAAATGCGCAACTCTCTTTCGAAGCCACCACTGCTGATCCTGGATGACTTCGGCGCGAGTACGCTGAACGATCGCAACAAGCAGGACCTGTTCGATATCGTGGAAGCTCGCGGTGAGCGGGCTTCTACCATCATCGCCGGCCAGCTTCATTGGGAAGAGTGGCACAGCTATCTCGGTGCGCCTCACTTGGCTGACGCAATCGTCGATCGCGTTGTGCATCGGGCCCACAAGCTAGATCTCCGCGGCGAGTCTCTCCGACAGGTCTTGGGCCGCGACGCCTAAGTGGGGTCGGGCGATCAAGCCGCCCGACCCCAATTTTCCGCATCTTGAGTGATGACCTTGCCGAGTCGCTGACCGCGTTGCCGGCCGAGCCAGCGCGCCGCCGCGTGAGTGATCTTCCCGCCGTACGAGTCACCTCCGGTGGCGGAGCACGGTGAGCGCGCTCGCCGATCAAGAGTCACAAAGGTGGCGGCCTCCACCAGCGAGAACTCGTAGAACAGCTTGGCTTGATCGACCCGCCGCTCGCCCATCATGGCCGCGCCCTCCCGCCTCAGCAGGAGTGAATCAGGCCCGAGTCACCACCGCAACGACCTTCCTCGGAAATGATCGTGACCTGCCCCCTTTCCGATCCCTCGGTTTGAGTGAGAGTCCGTCACCCTGAGGAGACGGACGTGAAGAAGAGCAGGTTCAACGAAGCGCAGATCATCGGCGTGCTGC